>OZ244621.1:0-1132500 GCA_965218425.1 uncultured Binatia bacterium (SeqCode) | reverse complement strand
GGGCTCAAGATGGAGGAGAGCCGCGCCCCGTGCAAAGGCCCCATCCGCCCATCTGGATTGCAGCAGTCCTCTCCAAAGAGTCCTTTGTCTGGGCGGGCAAACAGGGCTACCACGTAATGATCGTGCCCCTTCGCGGGCAGCCTCGAGCGCACCAAGGAGCTTGTGGACGTCTACCGCCAAGCCTGGAGAGCGGCCGGGCATGCTCCTGGTACTGAGCAGGTCCAAGCTTCTCTGCATGCGTTTTTGGCTGAGACACGGCAAGAGGCACTAGCGGGGTTTCAGCGACCCATAGGCCGCTACATTGAAGTGTTCAGCGAGGCCATCACTTCTTGGGAAGGCCGACAATCGCCCGAGTACGCAGGCTACCAAAAAGCGGTAGAGGCCATCACTACGCAGACAGCGGCAAAGTTGATTGAAGGCCATACGGCGTGGTGGGCACCCCTGAGAGGTGGTGGAGGAGATCACTTATCTGCGGCGGCTACTGGGCGAGTTCGAGCCATCACTGCAGATAAGCTTTGGCGGGACAAAAGACGCCGAAGCCTTCCGAACCCTAGAGCCCTGGGGCAAGCGCATTCTTCCCCGTCTGAATTAATAAAGGCCGGGAAAAGGGGACATTCATCTTTTTGTGTGTGAGATGAGTGGTATTAGCCAACGAGCGGGTTGCGGACGGTGAGATTGGGGAAGCGGCCAAAGTGACGATCCACCGTCCACAATTCCGCTACGCCGTGGAGAATACAGAGCGTTGCCACACGAGCGTCATGAACCTGGGGGCCGCTGATCTTTCCCCGCTGCAGGGCGGTTTTTAACTCCTCCCAGTATCCTTCGGATTCCGCTATTAACACTAGGCTGGGTGATTCCAACCAGGCTTGCACCTGTTCAATGGCCGCTTGCAGGGGCGTGGGTGGGGCGTAGATTTTTTGATGTGTAACAATGGCGAGAAATTCGTGTATACATGGCCATGGAAGCGTCCACGCGCCGCGACCCTCTGCTAAGTTGGCAATCTGTTCATAGGCGGCGTCGTGCCACGGCGAATCATCCCGGTGTGCGTATACCAGAAGGTTGGTGTCAACGGCGATCACCCGCCTCGTCCCTCGTAAGCCATCTCTCTAATTCGCTCCCAGGAAGCGTCGGCGACCCCCGGCTGGAGTCCATGGCCTTTGAGGGACGCATTCCGAAGCTTAAATTTGCCTGGCTTTTTGTGTTCCGCCACGACTCGTCTCAACCCGGTTTCCACCAAAGCCCGGACGGTGGTGCCTTCCCTGGAAGCCAGCTTGCGGGCTTCTTCCAGCAGAGGATTTGGAATCTCTATGGTTGTTTTCATATTGTTAGATATATTATATAAGGTGTCTAGCTGTCAAATGCCGGTGGCTCCGATTTCGCGACGCACGCCATCGTGTCAGAGTCAGGGAGAGCTGCGCTCCCCATCAAGGCTCGGATCCCAAGATCTCATTTGACAGCAATGAGTCTTGTCAAATACGTTTGGCCCTTCATCTTGGTGCCACACGAAAAGGAGTTCGCAATGCGAGTGGACGTGCACGCACACCACTATCCCGAAAAGTATGTTAGTTGCCTTACCCGTTATGGCAAAGATACAAGCCATGCCGGCAAGGCGCCGGGGGCCGGGGTAACCCTGGACCAACGACTCGATTTATTGGACAGCTCGGGCATTCGGGTCCAGGTTCTATGCGTGGGAGCGCAGCAGCCTTACTTCGCCAAGGCGGAAGAGGCGACTACAGCGGCTAAGATGGCTAATGACCTTTACGCTGAGGTATGTAAGAAATACAATGGCCGTTTTGAGGCCTTTGCGGCAGTTCCGTTACCACATGTGGACGCGGCGTTGGGTGAGGTGCAGCGCGCACTCGACGAGCTAGGAATGGTGGGAGTGAACCTTGGATGCTCGGTGGCGGGGCATCCACTGGATGACCAGGCCTACGAGCCCCTCTTCGCCGAGTTGAATCGGCGAGGGGCAGTGGTTTTCCTTCACCCCCAGGGCATGGGCTGTGGACCGTTGATAGACGACTACGGTCTAAACTTCACCCTCGGTGCGCCTTTCGAGGATTCCATCTCTGCGCTCAGGCTTGTGTTGACAGGTGTCATAAGCCGGTATCCCAAGATGCGGGTCATTGTACCGCACCTCGGAGGACCTTTACCCTTTCTCCGCATGCGCCTCGACGGTTCCCTTCGGGGCCGCACTGACTTCAAGCCCAGCGAGGAGCTCAAACGGTTGTGGTACGATACCGTCAACGAAAATATCCCATCGCTTCACTGTGCCAGGGAGGCCTTTGGCGCCGACCGGCTGCTGCTCGGTACGGATTTTCCTCATGTCTTTGGCGACCGGTTCGAGCGCTGTCTCAGCTATATTGAGCAATCGAATCTTCCGCCGGAAGAAAAAACGGCCATCCTTGATCATAACGCCCAGTCTTTGCTGGGGCTGGCAGATCGTTAGGCAGCCAATAGATCATGTGGCTGGTTATAGAGCCTACGATTTTACACTTTTGCTTTTTCTTGAAATTAGGCTCAGCAGCGGTGCGGCGCAGATGTAGACGTACTGGGTTCCCAAATTAACCATCACCACTCGGAACAAGTGAAATGCCACCACCAATGGCACGCCGATCTGTAAGGCCTGAGCAGTAATGGTCAACTCAGCCAGGCCACCAGGCGCGGTGGCTAAGATCATGGTGGCGATGGGGAGTTCGAAGGCCCACGCGAGGGCAAAGGCCACTGCCACTGAAGTGATCAAGATGAAAAAGGAGTTCAGCAGTGCGAAGGGAATGAACAGTTTGTGGCGGAAAAAAAATGCTCGCTCATAGCGTGCCCCCAGCACGAGGCCGAACATGAACTGGGCGAAGTCCGTCATCCAGTGCGGCACGGCGGAAAGCTGGAAGCCGCTCATGGTAAGCGCGGCGCCGAAGAAAATCGGTGCCAGCAGGTAACCGTTGTGTAACCGGAGCCGCTCCGAAACCTCACCTAACACAAAGCCGAAGGCCAGCCACGGCACGAGTACCAAAGGATCAAGTGCCACCGCAGGCCGAAAGGCTCCGGCCACGAGTGAAATCCCACCATAGGTTAGCGCAAACGGGATCACAATGACGACGATGGAGACGCGTAAACTGTGGGCCACAGCCACCGGTGCGATTTGAGCGCCGTAGCGTTCCGCCAGCACGGCCATGGCCATGGCGCCCCCCGGGATCGAGGCGAAGAAGGTAGACTTTCCATCCACACCGGAGACCCGATTCAAGATCACTGCACCGAGTCCTCCCACCAAGAAGGCCGCGGCAGTGGCCGCTATGATGGCAGGGGAATTGGCCGCCAACTCCGCCACCACGGGGGGCGTAAAATAAAGCCCCACGGCTGAGCCGAGAATCACTTGCCCCATTTGCCGGGCGTAAGGCGGGGAGTGCATGCGCACTCCCATGAGATTGAGGGTGGCAACGGCAATCATTGGCCCGATCATCCAGGGAATCGGAGTGTCGAGGCGGTCAAAGAAATGGCCCGCAGGCAAAGCGACGGCGAGTGCCTTGATGATGGCGGGCAGCCGGTCCCTGATACTGGAAAATTCGCTCATTGATGTTTGGTCGCCCCCATCCGCCGTAGTCTTGGGCCCCAAATGACAACCGCAAAGTGGGTCAAGGTGCGGGTTGCTGTTTTTCAATAGCAGGGTTCAATGGTTCTCCCCTCGGTCCCCGTGGCGGAGGAAAGCGTGGCGAAAGCGGTAAACGTCACGGGGATCAGGCGAAAGGCCCGACCTCAACGGAGGTCGGGCCTTTGAGTTCAAACCTGGTAGCACCTCTCAGGGTTTCAAACCATATAGGCGGGCCGGATTGTGCTCGAGTATGTTTGCCTTTGCTCCGGAGCTCAGGTCTTTTCTCCGCTCTAGCAGGCGCGCGGCAAAGCGCTCGCGATCTCCATGGGGCATGTCGGTCCCCATGACGATTTGATTTTCTCCAACCAGCTCCATCACCTGCGGCAAAAGGTGATCTTCCAATTCAGCGCTAAAATAAAGATTCCCTTTTTTAATATATTCCATGATGGGCAACGTCTGGCGCGGTTTGGTTTGAGGTAGGAATTCGGCCAGGGTTTTCCCCTGGTTTTGGAATCGGTGGTTCAGCCGGTCCACCATGTAGGGAACCCACATGGAGCCGGCCTCGAGAAATACGACTTTCAAACTGGGAAACCGATCCAAGATCCCGCCGCTGATCAGGGCGACAAATCCCATGAGGACGGGAAAGTGGAAGGCCACGACTCCGGAAGGATAAATATGATCGTAGAGGTTGTTAATGGAAGGACAGGCCCAACCCACGTGGACCGCTAGCGGGAGTTCCTCTTGGCATAAGGCTTCATAGAATGGGAATAGCCGTGGATCGTCCAGGTGACGGTCTCCTGCGGTTCCCAACACCATCACTGCCGCTGCCCCCAGTCGTTTGACCTCATGCACTTCACGTGCGGCCGCTTCCGCCTGGTCCAGATTTACTATGGCTGCCCACTTGAGGCGATCATGGTCCGAAAGCCAGTCTCCCAGCCAGCGATTGTAGGATGAGCAAAGGGCAGTCAAAAAAGCCGGATTCGAGCTGAGGGGATAGGCGAGGAAAAGGGTAGTGTAGAGAACCTGAACCGCGACCCCCTCTTCATCCATGATGGCAAGGCGGGCTTGGATGTCCGTGAGTTCCATGCAGCCGAGGCTTTCCGGTTTTCCTTTGGAATGGAGCGCAGGTTTTCCTTTGTAGCTGGCAGGCGTGCCTAGATTGTGGCAGCCGGGTCCCACACGCCTGGGAAACAGTTTTTCGTCAATGACCCAGTAGGCCATTCCATTTTCACCTACCACCCGCGGTCGCTGGCTGCGAAAGGCGGGACCTAAGTATTGGTCGTTAAAAGTTGCGGGGCTTTCCTCCACATGTCCGTCGGCATCGATAAAGCTCATGGATTCCACCTCCAAATCAGGCAATCAAGACCCTTATAGTATCCAGCGCCGGGGGCGTCAATTACACAGCAAAAAATACGGTTTTTCCCAATGATTTGGAACAACGGTAATGCGGGAAGAAGTTTCCGTGGTTGAGCCGACTGAGGGTAGGTATTTGGGTAGTTCAGCTGGGCGTCTGTAACGGCGCTTGACGCCGGTCCACACTTCACATAAGTCTCAGGGGGCGCGAACGAGGACCCGATGCACATGAAGCCTTGTCCTATGAATCGAAACTAACTATGGATCTCCGCTCCAAAATCATCCTGCCCATTGCTGCTCTAAGGCATCGGGATTTCCGGCTGTTTTACGTCGCGCTGGTGGTTGCGGGGTTGGGTTCCCAGGTGCAGAACACTGCCAATATCTGGCAGATCTACCAATTGACGGGCTCTGCCTTCTATCTGGGCCTCACCGGATTGGTGAGGGCACTGCCAATTCTTGCCTTGTCGCTCATGGGCGGGGTCATCGCCGACCGGGTTGACCGGCGAAAGTTCATTATGGTTACCCAGGGACTTTCAGGCTGCTTCAGTCTAGTCCTTGCCTGGCTCACTTTCACCGGGGATATCCAGGTCTGGCATATCTACGCCGTAACATTTCTCAACTCCTCCCTGACGGCCCTAAATGCGCCGGCGCGAAGCGCCATCATCCCAAATATCGTTCCCAAGCAGAACTTGCTGAACGCGTTCGCGCTCAATTCCACGGTCTGGCAGATTTCCAATATCCTCGGCCCGGCCATAGGAGGTGTTTGCATAGGTCTCTTCGGGTTATCCGTAACCTACCTGGTGAACGGCATGGCTCATCTCGTTACCCTCGCAGCCCTCATGGCCATGCATCTCAGCCGGGTGATTGCGCCATCGCGGAAGTCTACACTGAAAGCACTGGCGGAAGGAATGACGTTTCTAAGAAAGCAATCCATCATCCCGATCCTACTGGGTATGGATTCGGCGGCGATGTTCTTCGGAGCCTATCGAGTCCTGATGCCCATCTTTGCCGATAAGCTGGGTGCCGGGGCCGAAGGACTTGGACTGCTACTTTCCATATCCGGGGTGGGGGCCATTCTAGGGGCTGGCGTGATCATGTCCCTGGGCGATGTGCGCTACAAGGGCCGTTTCGTGCTCATTGGCATACTCGCTTACTGTTTCGGTCTCGTGGGCTTGGCAGTTGCTCCCTGGTTTGCGCTTGCGCTCCTGATGAGCGCGTCCCTCGGGTTCTCCGATTCCGTGCAGGCCATTCCGCGCAATACGGTAATCCAGGCCATCACCCCGGATGAGATTCGCGGCAGGGTTTCCAGCTTTCAAAGCATGTTGACCAACGGCGTGCCTTCCCTGGGACAGATGCAAGTGGGGGCTGTGGCCTCCCTCATCGGCGCGCCGCTTACTCTCATCGTGGGTGCGGTTTTGTGCGCCACAACTGTCATCTCGGTGGTGTTCGCCCGTTCCGATGTGATGTCTCGTGATTTGGGTGACGCAACCGACGAGCCCTCCACCACCGCGGTGCGGCTGGCGCCGGCGCCCTGAGTCGCGAGATACGAGGCGCCTGCTATTGCCTCATAGCGGTACCCTTCCGTATAGCTAGACACTTTATTTTGGTTTTCCCCAGGTAAACGGGTTGCATTTTAGCTTTTGAAACCCGAGCAAGGGAAACGAACCATATGAAAGCGATCATTGTCGGTTTAGTCCTGATGGCGAGCCTATGGTTCGCAGGCCAATTTCGAAGTGCGCTCCTTGCTCAGGGTGAGATGGACCCATCAAAAGCTCAATGGGCCCCAATGCCGGCTCAGTCTTCGCGGCAGACTCTTAAACCCCTTCGGTCGGACATCAGCCCAACCGCCACTCGAATAGAAATCGTAAGGGCTTGGTTTGCTTCTTCTTCTCGGCCGATGGGCGCTACGGCAACCGTTCAGGTTTCAGTGAAAAACTCCGGTTCCGAGGCGAGTGGTCGCTTCGAGATCCCTGTCAGACGCGGGCGGGCCGTGGTGAAACGAGTGCGCGTGAGAGGACTTGCCGCCGGGAGGCGAATGACCCGAAGGGTGCGTCTCCGTCTCAGAGGCAGGACAGGTAAGAGCTGCTATCAAGTAGACTTGAGGCAACCATCGGGACGCAATTTACGTCTTGGTCAACCGAAGGAAGCCTGTATCACCCAGGTGGCTCAGCGGGCGCCGGTAAAGCGTGTTCCCCACGAGCGTGGGGATGAACCGCACATAGCATCCGCCGGAGATGGGGTCTTGCCGGGCTGTTGCCCAAATCGATATTTTTAGTGCGTTAACAGAGCCCTCTGGTTATAATGCTCTCAGACGATATTATTTCAGTATTCATCAAGGCGACTCGCGCAAAGACGCAAAGAGCGTCAAGTCGGGAACGGCGGAACGTATGGCGCTATGCGCAAAGCGTCCAATCAGTGGCGAGTAACGAGGACTAAGTGGGAACTAAGGGAGGATGAAGGGTGTAGAGTGTAGGGGGAGGTGAATTCCAGACTGTAAACCCCATACCCAACCCCCAACCCCCTACACCCTAGCCTGACCCTTGAACACTAAATCTGGGTTCACTGTTTTCTGCAAGCCGCTTGTTGCTATCTGCCTACTGGTTCCCTTTGGGAGCTTGGCGTCTTAGCGCGAAAAAAATTGGTTCTCTAATGGTCGGGCCTACTTCTCTGTCTTGCCCTCGCCATTCATAAGGGAATAGACCTCGAAGGCAATACCCGTCGACGCCGTTGGCCTGAGCCAGGGTGAACATCTGGTAGGCCAGGGAACTAAAGGGCACCGGGACCTCCATCGCCCGTGCCTCGTCGAGGCCAAATCCCACATCTTTGGGCATCCATGACTTTCTGGGTTTGAACTTCCGGCCGATCATGATCTGGGTGATCCGGTCGAGGGCGGTGGAGTAGTTCTGCGAGCTCTTGATAAAACTTTGGAAGTCCTCATCCGTGAGACCACCCTTTTTGAGCCAGTAAAAGATCTCCGCCATACACATGTTCGAGATGGCCCCGAGCATGGCATTGGCCGTCTTGACTAGCTTTGCATTGCCCAGGTCACCTAATAAAAACAATTTTCTTGCCCATGGCCTGGAACGTTGGCATTAGATCATCGAAATGCCGCTTCGAACCCGACACCCAAATGGACAGTGCTGCCGCGGCGGCCTGTTCCTCAACTCCCGCCACCGAGCCGTCGAGCATGGTCCAGCCCTTGGCGGTCAGTTTCTTACCGGCGTCAACGATAGTCATTTTGTTGGTACTGCTGAAGTCCACCCATATCCGTGCCCCCCCAGAGGCTTCGTGGAGGCCTCCTCGACCTGTTCCAACCTCCGACACCGCTTCATTGTAAGGAAGCATCGATAAAACCACTTCCGTGGCCTCCGCCACTTCCCGGGCGGAGCCCCGTGTCTGAGCGCCCTGGTCGGCGAGCCGCCGGGTCATTTCAGGTCTGATATCATTTACGACGAGATGCTGACCTGCCTTTATGAGGTTGGTCGCCATTTCACTTCCCATTCCCCCCGTACCGATAAATCCGATGGTTGCCATCTTGACCTCCTGACGAAAATTTATTGATCGTTGCGGTAAACCGTAATAAGGCTTATTCTGACTGTCCGAGCGCTGATGCTATTGGAAGGAAGTTGTCTTGGCAATAGACTTCGGACATGTTAAAGGCATCCAACACTGATTCAAGGAGAGATGCATTATGGAGTACCGCCAGTTTGGCACCACGGATCTCAAGGTTTCACCCATGGGCCTTGGCTGCATGGGTATGTCCGGCTCCTACGGACCAGCCGACGACAGCGAATCCATTGCCACCCTTCACAGGGCCTTCGATCTAGGCATCAACTTTCTGGACACCTCGGCAAGTTATGGGAACGGTCATAATCAGGGGCTCCTCGGCAAGGCCATCAAGGGGCGGCGTGAAAAGATCGTCATCCATTCCAAATCCGGCAGCATCCGTACCCCCGATGCCACGGGCTATCGCGGCGGAGGTTCCCCCGACTACCTGATCAAAACCTGCGAAGAGAGTCTCAAGCGGCTGGGCATCGATGTTCTCGACATCTGGTGTATGTCGCGTGTGGACCCCAAGGTTCCCATCGAAGAATCAGTGGATGCCATGGCGCATTTGGTAAAGCAGGGCAAGGTCCGTTACATTGCGCTATCGGAGGCGAGCGCCGAATCCATACGTCGGGCCAACAAAGTCCATCCCATCGTCTCATTGCAGATTGAATACTCCCTGTGGTCGCGGGACCCTGAAGCGGGCAACATTGAAGCTTGCCGCGAATTTGGCATGGGTTTTATGGCCTATTGTCCCCTTGGGCGCGGTTTTTTGGCTGGTCAATTCCATGACCTAAAGGATATCCCGGAACAGAGGCGTGACCATCCTCGCCTCCAGCCGGGTAACTTCGAGCGCAACCTGCAACTCCTTGTCCAGGTTGAAGCTTTGGCCAAAGAAAAGTCGGTAACCCCGGCGCAGATCGCACTGGCCTGGCTTATGGCGCAGGGTAAGGACATTACCCCCATTCCCGGAAGTAAGAGCAGGAAACATCTAGAGGAAAACCTCAAGGCCATGGAAATAAAGCTTACTGACGAAGACTTGACACGGTTAGAAACGATAATGTCCCCCGGAGCCGCTGCCGGGAACCGCTCCAAGGGGATGGACCGCCTCAATGTCTAACAAATCGCGGTCTCACGCCTATTCTAGTGCCCCACCTTGAACCGGTTTCCCACCCCCCCAATAACAGTGATATCATGATGTGAGTGTTCTTTTGTGATGTCCACACCCAATACCACAAGATGTATCGGCGAGCTTCCTCCCTTCTGGGACCGCAGCGTTGTCTTTTTCTCCAATCTTCAGTCTATCTTTTACGATAACGATGAGGAGGCGAAGCATCTGCTTGAAGGGATCTCGGGAGCGATGGGTTATGGCAGCCGGGTTCTCAGCGTTCTCAACCTTCTGTACCGCAAGCGGCCCAACCTGGTTCTTCTCGAAGCAAAACCGGATGAAAGCCTGACCCGCTATCTTTCCGAGGACCTTGGCTTGTCGCTCCCCGATTACGCCGTCCTTGACCATGACGGTTACAGGGAGTTGGCCTCGTCCGGAACAGGGTCAAAGGGTGCGAAAGCTGAAGCGACCCTCAAGGGACTCAACAAGCACGCGGCCGCCTGGGTGGATGGATTTGTGACCGATTCCAGTCTGGTCCAAATCGCCAGACAAATGGGAAAACAAACCGTCAGCACATTGGAAGGGAGCAAGAACGGAAACAATAAGTATCTGCTGTATCAGTATCTGGTGGAGCAGAAGCTGCCGGTTTTCGATACCAGGATCGCCGCGAACCGAAGAGAGCTTTCCGCCTGTTTGTCAGATTTGAAAAAGAAAGGTTACGCAAAGGCCGTAGTGAAAGCTCAAATCGGCGCCTCCGGGTATGGAATGGTCAAGCTCGATACGGAAAACGGTCGCCAGGAATCGGTGCCTGACCACCTCTTCTTCGAAGGCCCCTGTATGGTTCAAGGATGGTTGGATCAGGGAACACAAGGGGTTGAAATCGTAGGCTCGCCCAGCGTTCAGCTCTTTTTGAATGACGACACCGTCTTTCTATTTGACCTTACGGACCAGGTCCTTGACCGTGAAGGAGTTCATGAAGGCAATATAAGCCCGCCCCCTTATCTTCAGAACTCCACTGGATTGGAGGATGAACTTCTTGAGCAGGCCGGCACCGCGGCAAGGTGGCTCCATGGGCAGGGTTACCGTGGGACGGCGAGCACGGATTTCCTCGTGGTTCGCCGCGGTCGGAAGACGGACGCCATCCTCTGCGAGATCAATGCCAGGATAACCGGCGCTACCTATCCCGCCGCTCTGGCGAGGCGTTCCAACCCTGAAGGGGCTTGGTACATGAGAAACGTCGGTTTTCACAAGACCTTCGAGGGTGCGGATTTGCTTGCCCTAATGGATCATGCGGGAGTACTGTACCGGCCCGGGATGACAGTGGGAATCCTACCGTTCAATTTCAACACCGACTCGGGGGGCAAAGTTATGAAAGGACAGTTTCTTTGTCTGGGACAGACCTACGAGGAGTGCGGCGAAGTCTTCCTCCAAGCCTGGTCTCAATTGCCAGTGGAGTGGGGGTATGCCCGTGACTGATGAGCGCACGTATGGTTCGGAAGATCTTCGTCAACGGCTCGTTGAGCTGACCCGCGACCTTATCTTGATCCCGAGCACCTGGGATCGGCCCGAGGAAATAGACAGGTGTATGGAGTTTGTGATCAATCATACCGAGATACCCGACGCGGTTACGGTACACCGGTTTCGCGAGCACGACGCGCTGTCAACGGTGATCCTTCCTAAAAACGTTCAGAGGCCCGAAGTCATGCTTTTCGGTCACCTCGATGTTGTTTCTCTCCCCGAAGGGGCAGAGTACCGTTCCGTCATACGGGACGGTCGGCTTTACGGTCCTGGCGCGGGGGACATGAAAGGCGAGCTGGCCATCCTCCTTGAAATATTTCGGGTTTTTCACGAAAGGTCACCAGGTTTATCCCTCGGCTTGACCGTCACCTCGGACGAGGAACGCGGGGGAACCTATGGCACGAGGTTCCTGATGGAAGAGTTTGGCCTTCGCTGCGGGACGGCCATTGTTCCCGATGCCGGTTCCGTTAATGACATTGCCGTGGAAGAGAAAGGCACCCTTCACTTGAAGATTCGGGCACGAGGAGCTGCGGGACACGCCTGTAGACCTTGGCTGGCGGATAATCCGATGGACCGCATGATCTCCGCCCTCAACAGGATACGCGATCATTTTGAAGGCTTGAAAAACGGTGAAGACGGGTACTGGTACCCCACCTGCGCCTTCACCGTAATTCAGACGCCGAACCGTGTCCCCAACCGAATTCCAAACGAGGCGGAGACTATTTGCGACATTCGTTTTCCTCCTCCCTTCACCCTTGATGAAATGACGTCCACGATCAGAGAATTTTTAGACGAACAGATGGAGATGGAACCTCTTGTGGCTGCGGAGCCTACACGCCTTTCGCCAGATCCGCTCTACATCAAGGTGACCGAAGAGCTAACAGGAAAACCCGTGCGTTTGTTGCGGGAGCATGGTGGAAGCGATGCCCGTTACATTGCCCCCTACGGCATACCGGTTATTATGACCAGACCGATGATCGGGAACCTGCACACCGACGTTGAGTGGGTTGACCTGGCCTCCATGGAGACCCTCTACCGCATCTACGAGCGATACCTGAAGTTGAAGCTGAATGTTTCGTGAGGGAGTCAGCCTCTAAGAACTTAACGCAGATTTTCGCCGATTCTCATCCCTCCCCACTCAGTCCTCAGTACTCGCAACTCAGTACTGACTTGCCCCTTGAGCTTTGCTGTCTCCCAACCTATCTTTTCCTTATTCTGCGAAAGGTCGCTGGGCGATGCCCCTTCACGCCGCATCTCCAGGGATCACTGACCTCGCCATACGGATTGATTCGCAGGGTGCGATGCTCGCCTCCGGAATTCTGAAGATCGACAGAATAAATGATTTGATGAACTTCGAAGGGAGCGATCCTTTCCACCCTGAAACCCGGCAGGTACTGTTCAGCAAACTCATCAGCCAATTCCTTGGCCCGCTCTTCGGTGACTTTCATCCATGCTCCTCCTTTTCGGCAGTGTGAGTGACGGTAGAGCACACTACGTGCCAAAGGCTATCGTGTTTGGAAAGACTTGGAATTTCTGGAGTTTCCTTGAATTTTACGTGGGGTGGGTCGTCGAAAAGGTCGAGCGTCTCGACCAAATGGGCGAGCCTAAGGACCTATAGAATTGCGGTGAATAAACTATTATCTGCGTCGGTCTGCGTAAATCTGCGGTTAATGGGTCTTATGCCTTGCGCCTTGCTCATTGCTGTTTTCCAATTGGCTTGACAGGTCATTTCTTCGTCGTATAGGCTGCCCCATTATCCGTCGCGGTCAGCGTCTTCAAACGCCTGCAAATTGCTGGCTCAGAGGAGCCTCCATGCATAGAGTCATCATAGTAATTTTCGTTGTATTCGCCCTAGTAGGGTTCGGCGGCCTTAATAATGGTGAACTCGGTGTTGTAAAAGCCCAAACCGCTTCATCGGACTTGAATGCCAAAGCCCAACGTCTGGCGAAGCGCTTTATCATCGTCGATGGCCACGTCGATCTCCCGTACCGTCTCAACCGGTCCAAGGGCAAGGACGGAAAAATTACTGAGAATGTAAACGAGCGTACAGACAAGGGAGACTTCGATTACCCGCGCGCCGCGGCTGGCGGCCTCGATGCGCCATTCATGTCCATCTACGTTCCGGCACGGTACCAGGAGAGCGGTGGGGCCAAAGCCCTAGCGGATAGTTTGATTGATCTCGTTGAGGGCGTGATTAAAGCGGGGCGGGACAAATTCGCCCAAGCCCGTTCCGTGGCGGACGTAAAACGAAATTTTGCCGCGGGTCGGATCTCTTTACCCATGGGCATCGAAAACGGTGCGGCCATTGAAGGTGACCTAAACAACCTGGAACACTTTTACCGTCGAGGCGTGCGTTATATGACCTTGGCCCACTCCCAAGATAACCGAATCTGCGATTCGTCATATGATGATCGCCGCACTTGGAAGGGGCTCAGCCCTTTTGGAAAAAAGGTGGTAGCCGAGATGAATCGACTCGGCATCATGATCGACGTCTCCCACCTGTCCGACGAAAGCTTCTATCAGATAATGGAATTGAGCCAAACCCCAGTGCTCGCAACGCACTCTTCCGCGCGTGCCTTCACTCCCGGTTGGCATCGCAACATGGGCGACCAGGCAATAAAGCTCCTGGCGAAAAAAGGGGGGGTGATTATGATCAACTTTGGCTCCGGTTTCATTGAAAAGTTTGCCAACCAGCAGTATGTGGCGCGGCGGAACACCATTCGTGCCTTCAGACGGATAAACAAGATCACCGGGCGCGGCGACTCCAGGGTAAGGGCGTTTAGGAAGGAATACGACAAAATCCATCCATTCAAGTTTTCCACGGTGGAGGTAGTGGCCGACCACATCGACCATGTGGTGAAGCTGGCTGGAATAGACCACGTGGGCCTGGGGTCCGATTTTGACGGGCTGGGAAACACTCTGCCCACAGGTCTCAAAGACGCTTCCATGTATCCCAATCTATTTCGTGTTTTGCTTGAGCGGGGCTATGGCGAGAACGACATCAACAAGATCAGCTCGGACAACGTCTTTCGGGTGTGGCGGCAAGTAGAGAACTATTCCAGTAAAAAGTAGAGGGGTGGGTCATTCCACTCGAAGGCATGAATTATGAATCAGCGGTCTCCTGCGCCGGTTCTGCGATCCGGATCCAGGCGCGTGCATAAATCCAACGGATGGGATGATTTTGTCCGAACAGGACCGGGGACTTTGATGGGTCAATTACTGCGTCGATGTTGGCAACCAGTGGCGGTTGCTTCGTCGTTATCCCCGGGCCGGGCGATGCCCATTAGAATCATGGGCGAGGATTTGACCCTCTTCCGGGGTGTCAGTGGTCAACCCTATATCGTTGCAGCCCGTTGTGCGCACCGGCTGTCTCTTTTGCACACCGGGTGGGTCGAGGAGGAATGCATTCGTTGTTTTTACCACGGCTGGAAATACGACGGCACCGGTCAATGTGTAGAGATGCCAGCGGAAGACGAGGGCTTTGCGGATAAAGTCAAAATCCCAAGCTATCCGGCAAACGAGTATGCCGGATTGATATTCGCTTTTATGGGTGAAGGTGAGCCGCCTGTCTTTCCCCGTAGGGCCGAATTGGACCGGGAATTTGGGATTAAGTATGCGTTTTCGTTCATCTGGCCATGTAATTGGTTGCAGAGGCTGGAAAACTCCTTTGACGCAGCCCATGTGAGCTTCGTTCATCGGCGCACGGCGTTGGGCAGTAAGGTCAGTACCGATATTCCTGCGCTTAGGTACGAAGAGACGGAGTGGGGGATTCGTCAGATTGCCGAAAGGTCACCGGACAATATCCGTATAAGCGAGATTTCATGGCCCAATTGCAACCACATCGTTACTCCGGATGGTCCTCGTCCGAGCGAAAACCCCTGGACGGATGTCTTCAACACCTTTGTCCCGGTGGATAACGAACATACGGCACAGTTCAGTGCCCGAAGCACTCCCCTGAGAGGTGAGGCCGTTAACGAATACGAAGAGTGGGCCGCCTCGTCTCCGAGGTGTAATCCCGCAGACGACAGTAAGAAGCTATTTCGCGAGGCGCCCTATTTTGACTTTCACAATTCCGTGCAACTGGTGGCCGCCCAGGACTACATTGCGCAAGTAGGTCAGGGCGCCATTGTTGACCGGTCCCAGGAGCGGCTGGGGAAATCGGACGCCGGAATCATTCTCTTGCGGAAAGTTTTTCGCCGTGAACTGGATGCCATCAAAAAGGGCCTACCCGGCAAGAAATGGAAGCCAAGAACTGGCCTGGCGAGATTACCGCTGCCCCCGGGGGCGGTCCAGGTGGACGAAGGCTAATCGCAAAGCGTTAAGAGTGACTAGCCGCAGATGGACGCAGACGGATACAGATTTGCTTTCGGCCGAAACGGCCGAGAAATGTCCGAAGGGCATAAAAATTGTATCTGCGTTAATCTGTTAAGTCTGCGGTTAAATTTCTTTTAATAATAACTCTCTGCGTACTCTGCGGCGAACAAATTTTTAATGGAGCCGTAATGTCTAAGGTAGTGCAAATGGTTTTGATGCTGGTCGTATGGGCGACTCCTGGTTTGCTTTTGGCTCAGCCGCGTCCGGATGGATGGGGTGGGGGAATGCATCCCATGTGGTGGGGGGCCTGGGGATTCGGAATGATGTTCATGATGATCTTGTTTTGGGCACTATTGATTGTAGGTCTCATAGTCGGTATACGGTGGCTTCTGGGTCAGGGAAAAGAACCGCGGTCTGATACCGCGATGGGAATCTTGCGCCAACGCTATGCCCGGGGCGAGATCGACAAAGATGAATTTGAAGCCAAGAAAAGAGACCTGGGCTAGCTGTTGTTTGATATGGAACTTGTTTGTCGTCTATCTTTTTAGAGTTTTCGGATAAAGAAAAAATAAAGAAGATTGGAGTGAGCATGCGTATTTTTAATAGTAGCAATTTCATTGTGATTTGCATCGTTACAATTCTGGGAGTCATGGGTTGCGGGAAGGATGGTAAGCCCACCGGTAGAGTTTTCTTTTCAGAGCCAAAAGATGGTGCGGTGATCAATGGGCCGGTCAAGGTGGTTATGGGGGTAGAGGGTATCGCGATCAAACCAGCCGGTGAGGTGGTAGAAGACACCGGGCATCACCATATTTTGATCAACAAGGGCTTCATGGCTCCGGGTCAGGTGATTCCGACTGACAGTACGCACAGGCATTTCGGTAAAGGCCAGACGGAAACAATTTTAAACCTGCCTCCGGGTGACTATACACTAACGCTCCAGTTCGCGGACGGCCTCCATCGGTCATACGGTGAGAAGCTATCGGCGGCCGTTAAAATCAAAGTCGCTGCGGGATAGTCACGATTATCGTTTCCATTGAGGTTAGAGCCTTATTACGGGTCAGCTTAAGAGACAAGAGGAATCAGACTTTCTTGGTGAACAAATTATGATCTGCTGTAATCTGCGTGCATCAGCGGTTAATTTATATTCATAGAATGGCCGGTGGGGAGATCAAAAATGGCAACTTTAACACGTGCATCGGGGCATAAACACGACGACCACGATTGGGAGTCCTCGGAATACGTTTCCCATTGGGCAGAAGGCCAGGACAAGAAAGAGGCCTTGCGGCAGGAGGCGTTCCGCGTGATGGCCCAGACCATTCCCTACGAAAAAGGGCAACCCATCAATATCCTGGACGTGGGAGCGGGATACGGAGCATTGACCCAGTTTCTTTTGGGATATTTTCCCAATGCTACAGCCATCTGCCAGGACGGTTCTCAGGAGATGATCAAAATGGGCCGCCAGCGAATGGCTGCTTACGAAGGGCGTTTTAGATATATCCAGAGTGATTTTGGTAAGTCCGGTTGGAGCCAAGGACTTGAGGGGCCATTCGAGGCTGTCGTTTCGGCCATCGCCATTCACAACGTGCGCGATCCCAAGATCATGCAAAACATCTACCAGGAGATACTCCCGCTATTGAAGGGCGGGGGATGTTTCCTCAACTTTGACAGACCCCGTCCGCCCTTCGAAGAGCAGTTATCCTGGCTCAGACAGGCCGGCTACGTGAACGTCAACCGTTTTTGGCAAGACGAGAGCCGGGGCGTGTTCGGGGGCTTTAAAGGGGAATAACGGGTCGATTCGGCCGACTCAACTCAAATCATCTTGGAGGAAACACTATGGAGCGATCAAAACACCCGGTCACAATCTTGGCACCGCAGGCGCCGCCCCGGATTAGACCTTCAATATACCCGGAGCCATTCGCGTCCCGCATGGGGGGTCGTGAAAAGCGTCCCCTCGGCGACCTGTTCGGCCTGACCCATTTCGGTGTCAATCTCACTAAGCTTGCCCCCGGCGGAGCCTCCGCACTACGCCACGCCCATTCGGCTCAAGACGAGTTTATCTATATCTTAGAGGGACAGCCGACCCTGGTCACCGATCAGGGGGAGACTTTGCTTCGGCCCGGTATGTGCGCAGGATTCAAGGCCGGCTCAGATGACGGCCACCAATTGATCAACCGCACGGATAGCGATGTGACTTATCTCGAAATAGGCGATCGCAGCACCGGCGACACCGTTAACTATCCAGACGACGATATGCAGTTGGTTACCGGTGCTGACGGTAAGCGGCGGTTTGTTCGGAAGGACGGCACAGCTTATTAGTGATACGGCACCTCCCATGGCGATTGTTCCGTCGGCCTGAAGGCTCGGTTAATCATTCAGCGGTCGCGATAGGAACACGAAGAAAGCGCACAGAAGCCAGGTGACCGTAATCAGCACAAACGCACCATTGTAGGACCCCTGCGCGTCACGCAACACACCGATCACGAACGGCGCTACGGCCGACGACGCCGTGCTCAGGGGCCACATCGCGCCTCTCACCGCGCCGATGTGCCTTCTGCCGAAATAGTTCACGGCAATCAACGCCTGCAATTGAAAGAAACTCACCAGCACGAGGCCGGCTACAGCGGCCCAGACGAAGAGTGACGCGAGGTTGTTGATTTGCAGCGCGAGCGCGGCGGCAGCGGCCGCGGCGAGGGCCTGCCCTATGAACACCCGCCTCACATCAAACCTTGCGCTCAGAATCGCCCACACGAACCGCGACGTTACACCGAAAATGCCGAAGACAAACACGACCGTCGCGGCGATTTCCGCTGAGAAGCCGAGGTCGAGAAAATACGGAATCCAATGGGCCTGGAACCCCGGAATGCCGAAGATCCCAAAGGCCATCGCCAGCGATAGGGTCCAGAAGGCGCGCGTGCGAATCGCTTCGGAGCGCGTATAGCTGTGCTCGTCTATTGCAGACCGGTCCTCTGGGTCCCCGGATCCATGTGTTGGCTGAGCGGGTTCGCCGTCGGGCCTTAACCCCATATCCTCGGGACGCGTGCGGACCATGAGCGCCAACGGAAGCAAGATCGCGATGGTGCCCAGGCCAAACCACAGCCAGGCGTCGCGCCAGCCTACCGCACCGATCAGGACAGTCAGCGTGACCGGAAACAACAGCGGCGCAACGCCCGGCCCTTGATTGACCCACATCACCACTTGCGGACGCTTACGGATAAACCACTTGAAGATGACGGCGTCCATGATCACGTTGCTGATAAGGGTCATGCCCATGGCTCCGACCAGGCCATACCAGAGGTAGAAGACCATTGGGCTGTGCACCCATCGGAGGGCCATAAAGGAGAGGCCCATGAACACGGCGCCCATCGGCAGCACAACATGCGGCCACCAGCGATGGTCCCCTAAAGGTCCAACAAAAGGCTGGAGCATCCCGGTAACAATGCCTCGTACCGACAGCGCACCGAAAAGCACCGTACGGCTCCACCCAAGCTCCGCTTGCATCGGTATCAGGAACACGCTGCTCGCGAACTGGGCGCTACCCACCATGAATGCGCCTTTGACGGCCGCCGCGACCACGATCACCCAGCCGTAGAAGAATCCATAACGAGAAGACGAGAGAGACGACGGGTCAAGTGTAAATTTGTCGGTTGACAATGGCTTCCTGGTTCCGCTGAGATTCCTGTGATGGGAGTCGGGTTCTAGAGTCGGGGTCAGGTCATGCGAGTATCCATTACTTGGCGGCTCCCACCTTATTGATGACAAAGAGAATTTCCCGGCGGTTTTTTGCGGTGCCAAAGAAGGCGCTGTAGGGGGAAAAACCGAAGTCACTATGTTGGGCGGAAGTTCCCTTTTGCACGGATGCTATCACCGCTTTGGAAAACCTCCAACGGGATAGTAACAACTTTGGCCTTTCCCCAATCGTTAACTTTCCATTTACTGGCAAATCTTTTTTGTGCCGCTCTAGCTCTGGCCGCTAAAGGTGATCTCGGGAAAATTCTCGGCGTCCGGCTGTTTCTTGGCTCGCATGTGCTTGTCAACTGATTCTTGCCGGGATTCTGAGAGCATCTTCTTGTAACCAACGAGTTTGCGCATTTCGGGCGAGTCCGGCTGGAGCCCGGCGACCGGGACGGATACTTTTCTGACACACGAGCCAAGATTTTGAGGATTCACTGGGACTTGACCCCGCCAACCCGTTGCCAATACAACGTGATGATGCGCCAGGCCAGCGGCGAGGGTGGATTCGTCCCTGTAGACTTGAACATAAAGCTTGCTTTTATCAGGGTCGAGTTTGTACCGCTGAGGTTCCGCCTGCACCGTAAATGGAAATAAGAGGCAACTACTGAGGGTCAAAACCGATAAAAGTGCGGTCTCTTTCATGAAGGTTCGCATCGTTTGAAGTGACCCACGTTTATACGAAAACGGCCAATACCAAGTCTTTTCGTGATTTATGGTAAAAGTCAAATGATGGCTGATTGAAAACTCGGTTTGTTTGTGCGAAGAGTCGCAATCGGTTGTTCTAAGCCGCCAAAGGATTATACCCCTACCATGGCGAAAGATAATCATGAGCTATTGGCACGTGATCGGACTCATCTGATCCATCCCTTGCACAACCCTTCCCTCCACGAGGGCGGCCATGTCTGGGTCAAGGGCGCGGCTGCTACTTTGACCGATGCGGACGGCAAGGAGTACATCGACGGTCTGTCGGGTCTTTGGAACGTCCTTGTGGGTCACGGTCGCAGGGAACTCGCCGAGGTAGCGGCACGGCAAATGGAGACCCTTCCGTACTGCTCGGGGTATGCAGGCAGCTCGAATCGACCCGCCATCGAATTGGCTGAACGCTTGGCGTCGTTGAGTTATCCTACAATTAATCGATTCTTTTTTACCTCGGGCGGCGGTGAGGCGAGCGAGTCCAGCTTCAAAACAGCGCGGTACTACTGGAAGCTCAAGGGTAAGCCAAATAAAACTAAGGTTATATCTCGGCAGTGGGGTTATCACGGTGTCACCCTCGCCGCCATGAGCGCCACTGGAATCTCCACTTATTGGCCCATGTTTGAGCCGCGGGTTCCGGGCTTCGTTCACATTCCATCCCCGTATCCGTATCGGTACGAAGCACCCTCGGTTGAGAGCGGCACGGTAAGTCAAGGAGTTGCCGCCGCCAACGAGTTGGAGCGCGCCATTTTGCGTGAAGGGCCGGAAACCGTAGCGATGTTTCTTGCTGAACCCGTGCAGGGGGCTGGCGGTGTCATTGTGCCCCAGGACGACTACTTCACCCGTATCCGGGAAATCTGTAATCGATATGAAGTGCTTTTCGTGGCGGACGAAGTCATTACGGGGTTCGGTCGGACAGGGAGGATGTTTGGCCTGGAACACTGGGATGTACAACCGGACATCATGCTTTTCGCCAAGGCGGTTACCTCAGGATACTTTCCCTTTGGCGGTATCGGGGTGAGCGAGGAGATCGCGCAGGTCCTCGACACGGGCAAGATGGTCTGGATGCACGCCTATACATACAGTGCGCATCCTGTGGGTTGCATGGTGGCTTTGCGAAATCTCGATATCATTGAACGGGAAAACCTAGTAGGACAGGCGGCGGAGAAGGGTGACTACCTGCTCGATAAGTTGCAACGATCGCTCTCCGACCATCCCCATGTGGGTGAAGTTCGGGGCCTCGGGATGATGATGGCCGTTGAACTCGTACGTGACAAGGAAACAAAAGCAGAGTATTGGCCGGACGAAAAGGTCGGTATGAAAGTGCACGAGGCTGCGCAGGAACGAGGCCTTTTCAGTCGGCTGCGCGGCGATGTCTTCTTGCTGGCGCCTCCCGTCGTGACCACCAGGGCACAGCTGGACCGCATCGTGGCAATAATGACGGAATCCGTCGTGGCTGTACTTGGGTCGCGACAGAAGAGGACGACTCGCTTGAAGCGTTAAGAGACTTAGCCACAGATTCACGCGGATCATCGCAAATAAGGATTCGAACATTTCACCGCAGAGGCGGGGTGAAGATGCGACGGGGTTGCCGAGTCACCTGAGTTGGCATATATAGTCCAGTATCATCCTTGTAAGGAGGTTGCCTATGTCAGCGGTGGACGAATCGGGAAGGCTCATTAGTGCTCCGGCGCCGCGCTGGGTACAAAGCCCGAAGTGGGTGCGGGCGTTTCTAGGGGGGGAAGCCGTTGCGGATAGCAAGCGAGCCCATTTACTTCGCGAAGGAGGCCCGCCGGTGTACTACTTCCCCGTCGAAGACGTTCGGATGGACCTTCTTAAACCGACGGACCGAAAGACGGCCTCTCCCAATAATGGCGAAGCGGCCTGGTGGACCATTGACGTTAAGGGAAGGACAGCCGAAAACGCCGCGTGGAGCTTTTCAACACCGCCACCGGACACCTCATTCCTCAAGGGGTATATAGCCTTCGAGTGGAACAAGATGGATGCCTGGTTCGAGGAAAGAGACGAGGTCTTTGGCCACGCGCGTGACCCTTTTAAGAGAATTGATGTCCTCGACAGTTCACGCCATGTGAAGGTGGTCATTGCAGGGCGAACCATTGCCGAATCGGAGGAGCCGGCCATTCTTTTCGAACCGAACCATCCGGTTAGGTATTACCTCCCAAAAGTCGACGTGCGCATGGACCTATTAATTCCCAGCGGGAAGGTTTCCCGTTGTCCCTACAAGGGGGACGCGCGGTATTACTCCGTCACCGTGGGAGACAAGGCTGTCGCGGACATCGCGTGGTCGTACACCTATCCCACGAAGGAATGCGCGACGGTTTCGGGAAAGGTCTGCTTTTTCAATGAGCGGCTCGATGCGCTCTATGTTGAAGGGGAGCTCATACCGAAGCCGAAAACGCGGTGGTCGTGAACAAAGACCGGCAAGGCATTAATTAAAAATCTAGTGTCTGAAAAAGGAGAACCATATGATCCCATTGGATTTAGTATACCGTTCCCGTCCCATCCAGTATCCGCTTCTCGCGGCCATGAAGGCCTGCAAGGCCTGGGAGCGGGCTGACATCGAACTAAAAAGCGTGAAGTTTGTATCGGGTGCCGCTCAGTCAGACCCCATGCTGATTAAAGGCGAGTGTGACTTCATTTTCGGCAGTCATATCTCCCCCTACAACCATAGATACCATGGCCATCCATTTGTGTACCTGGGCTCCACCGTCAATTGGGTGGACGACGTTATGGTGACCAAGGAACCCATCAAGAGTTTGAAAGAGCTTGAAGGCCAGACCTTTAGCGAGATTGCGAAGGCGACGCCGGACACGCATCACGGCTCGCACCCCGCCGGTAACCACCTCCTTTATCTCAAACGGGAGGGGGTGGATCCCCGCAAGCTCAAATACGTTCCCAGCGACCGTCGCAAGCAGTACCTGGATGTCGTGGAAGGAAAGGCCTTTGCGGCCTTTGCATCCCTCCCCGACGACGAGGAGGCCCGTCGCAAGGGCTTGCACGTCCACCCCCTCGCGCCGCTCCCCATGGTGCTCGCGACGACTTTAACGACCCTATGGCCCACGCTGCAAAAGCGGAGAGATCTGTGCGAAGCGGTGGCCAAAGCGGTGCTCAGGGGAGTCCACTTCATCAAGACCAAACGGGAAGAGATGTGGGAAGTGATGCAAGAAGACGTAGCGGTGGAGTTGGGGATCGAAGACCTAAGAGTTTTGAAGTATCTTCACGATCACAACTTCCACATCCTCGAGCCGCGACTCTACCCCACGGCCGAGGCCATCAAAAACACATTCGACCTGGCGGCTATGGAAGAGCCGGAGATCGTCAACCATCTGAACCCAATGAGCCTATGGAACCTTGACGTGCTCCGGTCCATCGAAGAGAGCGGATTTATGGATAAGCTCTACGATGGCAAGGTTCCAGGCCCGGGAACCGTTATGGGGCAGTGAAGGCCTGAATAAGGGAACATTCTGGTTTTTGCCATCAGTTTCTACTGACCTCAGCTCCCGATGCGCGTTTAGCGAATGAGTTCGACGTGCGCACCGTGTCCGGGGGACCTGGCAAGGGCGGTGTCCCGTGTAATGAGCGGTGCATCGAGCGCTTCCGCAGGAGCGATGTATGCTGCATCATAGGCCGTCAGGTTGCGCCGGAGCGCCCAGATTCTATGCAGGAAAACGTCGTGGGGGGGTAACGGTTCAGTGGTAAATCTGTCAGGTCCTCAAGCGCTTGCTCGCTCCTCTCGGCATCCATCTGGCGGGCAGGGGTGTAACGCCGCAAGACCTGGGCAACCTCGAGATCGAGCAAATGAGGGGCGTGCAGTGTTTCGTTGCGACGGAACAACCGTTCGCTCACTCTCTCCGATGACGGTGTGTTGAGCAGCACTTCGAGAAGGGCGGAGGCATCGACAACGATCACTGACGCTCGCGCTCGGCCCGCACGGCTTTGGCAGGAGGAATACGCGGCTAACAGACTCTCTATGTGCCAGACGCCGACGCAAATCGTTGAGTGTCGGACGCTCTGCAAGCCGCTCGACCTCTTGGAGTAGGTAGTCGGACAGCGAGAGCCCTTCCATTGCGGCACGCGCTTTCAACTTCCGATGAAGCTCGTCCGGGACATGCCTGAGATGAATCATCTTAGCCATGCAACCAATATGACTACAGGTGATGCACATGTCAACCTGTGTGAATCCATTTCATCCGTCACTTTGCAATCTCGTGTCCAGGAGCAAGCCTTGAATCTGTTGGACGGTCTCTTAACTTGAACGATAACAGCCGGTATGAGTTGTTAAGTTGACCCGTAGATCAGCGAGGTTAGCCTCTGTCCGAGTCAGCGGTGAGGGTCACGTATAGGGTGAGTTTTTGGCCGGGTTGGAGATACCGGTCCCCCTTTATATTGTTCCATCGCATTAACTGTCCGATGGTGACCCTGAACCGTCGTGAGATGCGGTATAAGGAATCGCCTCTACGTACCCTATAGGTAATTTTACGGGGTTTTGCCACCGTTTCGGGCGCCGAGAGCGTAAGCAAGGTGGCTGGAAGGTGTTTGGTTGAGGGGCCTCGGGCCACGATGATGGGCTGGCCTGGCTGGATGAGGGTACGAGGGGAAATATTATTCCAGTGACATAGTTGCCGCACGGTGGTGCCATAGCGGCGAGCCAGGAGCCACAGGTTTTCTCCCGACCTTATAGTATGGATGGAATGGTCGCCATTAGCGGCGATGTCTTGGAGAGGATACCGCTGGCTTCCCTCGGTACGCGCGGGGACGGGAATAACGAGATAATGACCCGTGCGGATAAGATTGCCATTAAGGTTGTTGAGTTGGCGCAATACCCTTGGAGTGGTTTGATAACGTAGCGCAAGCCCTCCAAGTGTTTCGCCGCGCCGTATCCGATGACGTACCCATTGGATCCGGAGTTCCGGAAGCAATTGTGCCGCCCGTGCGGCAAATCGTTCCGCCTTATCCAGGGGTAACAGTAGGTGATGGGGACCGTCCGGGGCGGTGGCCCAGCGGTTGAAACCGGGATTGAGTTGATGCAATTCCTCCAGGTCCATATCAGCCAGTTTTGCGGCCGTGGCTAGGTCCAATTGTGAATCAATATCGACGCTGGTGAGATAGGGTTCGTCCAAGATGGGTTTCAGGGTGATGCCCATTTTTTCCGGGGCGGCGACTATGTCCCTCAGCGCAAGCAGACGGGGCACGTATTGTTTCGTTTCACGGGATAGACGCAATGAAAAAAAGTCGGTGGACCTTCGGCGCCGTCGGTTGTAGCGCGTTGCCTTGAGTACGGCGCCTTCTCCCGCGTTGTAGCCGGCCAAGGCCAGCAGCCAATCGCCATCGAAGAATTCGTGCAAATGCTCCAGATAATCAAGCGCAGCCTTCGTGGAGGCCACGATATCGCGCCTGCCGTCGTACCACCAGTTAAGTTTCAAGCCGAAGCGTCGTCCCGTAGCCGGAATAAACTGCCAAATGCCCGCGGCGTGGCTGGGGGAATAGGCGTAAGGCTGAAAGGCGCTTTCCACCACTGGCAATAACACGATCTCCGTGGGCAGGCCCCGCTTTTCCACTTGGCTGACAATGTAGTGCAGATAGGGTCGCGCCTGATCCGCGACGCGATCGAGATAGTCTTGATTGCGGCTAAACCATCTGGCCTCACCATCGATTCGTCTATGTTGCCGCTTTGGCAGGGCAAAGCCCATGCGGATGCGTTCCCAAAGATCCGAGTCTTCCTCGCCCCGGTGGGCCCTGACGAATTGTGACTCGGGAGCAGTCAATGCCTCCGTCGTATCCGCAAACTCGTATTCTAGTGCGGGTTCGTTTTCCACTGTCGAATGGGCAATGGATAGGGATTCGCCGTTGGACGTATCGGCATCCCGCGGCCATATGGGCGACCGTTCATCTTCTATTTCCGACACGAGTGTGGGCTCGGGTTGATCGGATGTGTCCGACTCCTGTATGTCTGTTCGATCAGGGGACTCTGGAGACTGCGGCATCCACATGATCTCAGAGCCGTCTAGAAAGGATTCATTCGGAGCGGCAACCCATGTGGCGGTCTCAGCATGCTTGGAGTTATCCGTAGGGTAGTCGCCTGTCTGTCTCTGGGTTGCCCTCTGCCCATTTAAGGCGCAGCCTCCCATAATCAATCCCGCCGCCATGAGGCACGCAAGGGAGGTTTTTTTCTTCTCTATATGTTTCCATGTTTCAAGCATATTTGGCGTCTCTAGATAGGGATTCTTACATCAGTTACAGGCAATCGAGGGTGTCGTGCACCTGCAAACCTTCCGTTAAAAAGGACAAGTCTAGATTGAAATTATCGGAAATAAAGCGGATAGACCTGAACGCGTTGCAATGTTCTCATTAGCATAACGAAACCGGTGCAATGATTATGGACGAATTGTATTTGAGCTTTATACCTATCAGGATACGCCTTACCCAAGCGATAGTCAAATTTAATGTCTCCGGATCAGGCATCCTTTTGATTCATGACCCCAGGCAAATTTACTCCATGCCGAGCGTTCCGTACTGAAATTGACAATCCAAGAGCATGAGGTGTATGGGTGACCTGGGTTTAAAACCCCGCGTGGTTATCTGACCTGAAACCCACAAAGTAGCAAGCCCCGATCATTCAATCGGTTCAAAGCGGTTCCATGAACTGAGACTCGCGCGTTGGCCCATACATTATGGCATTTGAAGCGCTCCGGCATAGAGACTTCCGTATTTTTTGGACCGGACAGATCCTTTCGGGGATGGGAACGCAGTTCTCTACGGTGGCCATGGCATGGCAGGTCTACGAACTTACCGACTCCCCGCTTCACATCGGTATGCTCGGGCTCTCCCGTGCGATTCCCCAAATGGCGCTTCTTCTCTTCGGCGGTCTTCTTGCTGACGCCGTTGACCGCAAGCGCTTGCTGATTCTCACCCAGTTGGGACAGTTTTTGGTTTCGGCCATACTCGTGGCTATCACGCTCTGCGGTAGAGCATCACCGCTTGCGTTATACGGCGCAAACGTGTTCCTTGCGGTCTTTTCATCGCTGGAATCGCCGGCCCGACAAACACTCCCTCCCAATCTCGTGCCACGCCAAGAGTTGGCCAACGCCCTGGCTTTGACCAACGCCCAGCGCCATGTCGGAATGATTGCAGGACCCTCTCTGGCCGGTATAGCTCTAGGTTTTGTGGGGCCGGCCCTTTGCTATGGAGTAGACGCCGTATCCTGGCTTGCCATGGCATTCTCCCTTGTCTGCATCCGGACCCCCCTCAGCGCCGCCGTTCGTCGAGCCATATCCTTGAACTCACTCAAGGAAGGCGTAGGTTTTGTGCGATCCCAGCGCGTGATTTTGCTGCTGATGTCCCTTGACTTCGGCATGACGTTTTTGGGATCGACCCGCGCTCTACTTCCCATCTACGCGCGTGACATCCTCCAGGTGGGCCCGGAAGGCTTGGGCATCCTTCACTCGGCGATAGCCGTGGGTTCCCTGGGCGCGGCTGGCTGTCTAAGTCTTAGCGGTCGTGTGCGGCGCGCGGGCCGGTGGGTCCTCATGGGCGTGGCCATCTATGGTGCATGCCTGCTGCTCTTTGCCTTCTCAAAGATATTCTGGTTTTCGGTGCTGATGCTGGCAGGAACAGGTATAGGAAATACCATCGGTGCCGTACTACGTCACACCATTAACCAGCTATGCACTCCCGATGAACTTCGCGGTAGAATGTCCTCGGTCAACAGTGTCTTCACCAATGGCGGGCCTCAACTGGGCCAATTCGAGTCAGGTCTGGTTGCTTCCTTCGCAGGAGCCGAGATTGCCGCGTTTATCGGGGGAGTTGCAACGCTCGTGCTGGTGACCGGCCTTTCCTTTGCCGCTCCGGTGATTCGCCGGTTCGAGATTGGTGATGAGAGCAGGCCCGTCCCGGCGGGTTCCCAACGTAGTTGAAACAGAAAATGTGACGCTCTGGCGGAGATCAAAACTCCGCGTTGCCCGGCGTGCGCGGGAAGGGGATCACATCGCGGATGTTCTTGAGGCCGGTCAGGTACATCATCATCCGCTCCAAGCCGAGTCCGAAGCCCGAGTGAGGGGCCGTTCCAAAGCGGCGAAGGTCCAGGTACCACCAGTAGGGACCCTCCTCCAACCCTGTTTCCTTTAGCCTCTCGAGAACCACATCGTAGCGTTCCTCCCGCTGGCTCCCTCCGATTATTTCCCCCACCCTGGGAACCAATACATCCATGGCCCGCACGGTTCGGTTGTCATCGTTGACGCGCATGTAGAAGGGTTTGATGTCCTTTGGGTAGTCCGTGACGATTACCGGTTTCTTGAAGATTTCTTCGGTGAGAAACCGCTCATGCTCCGTCTGCAAGTCGCGGCCCCACTGGGGCTCGTATTCCCATTTCTTCTTAGCCTCTGTAAGGGCCTTGAGCGCGTCGGTGTATGAGAGATGCGCAAACGCGGACTCTGCCACGTGCTCCAATGTACCGAGCACGGTCTTTTCCACCCGCTGATTGAAAAACTCGAGGTCTTCCCGGCAGTTGTCGAGTATGTGGCGAATTATAAATTTTAAAAATTCCTCCGCCAGACGCATGTTGTCTTGGAGGTCATGGAACGCCATTTCTGGCTCAATCATCCAGAACTCGGCCAGATGGCGAGGCGTGTTACTGTTCTCGGCGCGGAAGGTGGGGCCGAAGGTATAAACTTTGGCGAAATTCATGGCGAATATCTCAGCCTCCAATTGGCCGCTGACCGTCAGGTATGCGGGGCGACCAAAGAAGTCCTGGTGCCAGTCTATGTTGCCGTCATGGGTGCGAGGGAGATCCTGCAGGTTCAGAGTGGTTACGTTGAACATCTCCCCTGCCCCCTCGCAATCCGAGGTGGTTATAATCGGCGTTTGAACATAGATAAAATCTCGCTCCTGAAAGAAACTGTGAATCGCGTGGGTGAGGGCATTGCGCACGCGAAAGGCCGCGCCGAAGGTATTGCTGCGGACACGCAGGTGGGCGATCTCACGCAGGAACTCAAAGGAATGACCTTTCTTTTGCAGCGGATATGTGGCGGGGTCTGCCGTTCCGTATACGAAAAGCTGTGCAACCTTAAGTTCCACGGCCTGACCCTTGGCGGGGGATGCTACCAGGGCTCCGGATGCGGCAATGGCGCTTCCCGTCGTAACCTGAGCGAGAGATTGCTCCGGCACCACTCCGTTTTCCACTACGAGTTGTAGGCTATTAAATCGCGAACCGTCATTTAATTCGATAAAGGTGATCCCCTTGGAATCCCGGCGTGAGCGCACCCAGCCACGCACGGTGGTATCGCTCCCCACGGGCAAAAGGTAAGCCTGTTTAATCGATGCGTGCTGTGACTCCATAGGGCAAGTATCGGACAATGAGCCAGGATGTCAACCTGCTTGAAGATGGGCAACGCAGAGACCCATCCGTGCCCCTTAGATTCAGGTTGACATGGCTAAATCCTAGTGATAGGAGGGGCTCCAAAGGGAGGGCTTTGCCATGAAACAATGGAAATTTGTTGCAGGATCTGCTTTTACCTTCTTACTCTTATTCGCTGCACCTCAGGTGGGTGACGCTCAAGATCAACCCAAGCGTGGAGGTACGCTTACCTTTACAACTCGAAAGGATCTGACCATGATGAATCCTCTGGTCAGAACATCATCCACCGATAAGTCTCTTCGCGACCTCATGTATGAGGCGCTTCTGGCGATGGACTTGAAGGGGAACGTCCGTCCGAATCTCGCTGAGTCGTGGAAAATCTCGAAGGACGGCAGAATATATACCATCCGCCTGCAAAAAGGAGTCAAATTTCACGACGGCCAGAAAATGACGGCGGATGACGCTAAGTTTGCCATCGACTACACGAAGAATCCTAAGAATGGGGCCTACGGTTATAGCCGGCTCGCCTTGGTTGAACGGGCAGAAAGCGTAGATAAACATACGCTGAAGATTTATCTGAAAAAAGCCAGCCCGGGGTTTCTCTCTTTGCTTGCAGACATCCGCACCTTTTCCGTCATTCCCAAAGAATCAGTTGAAGAAGGTATTGCCAAGCCCGTATCGTTTCCTCCCGGTACCGGGCCGTTCAAGTTCGTCGAGTGGCGGCCCCGTCAGAAGCTTGTACTGGAGCGCTATGATGGTTACTGGGGGCATAAGGCCTACATCGACAGGCTCGTGATCAGGCCCATCGCTAATTCCACCGTGCGCTTCACGGCTCTACGCGCGGGAGACGTGGATATTATCGAGCGGGCTCCCTACGAGTGGGTGAAGCTGGTGGTTCAGGGCAAGATCAAAGGAGTTCAATATGTCCAGGCCACCCATGCGGGTTACCGCCATCTCGAATTCAATGTGGCGGCGCCGCCTTTCAACGACAAAAAGCTGCGCGAGGCCATAGCCCATGCTATCAATAAAGAGGAAATCCTACACGCGGCATACTTTGGGTTTGGGGAAGTTACAGACCAGCTATACCCCAAGGGGCATGCCTGGTATATCGATGGAATACCTTCACCGAAGCGGGATATCGAAAAGGCCAAAGCCCTTCTGAGAGAATCTGGCTATAAGGGGGAACCGATCAAACTCACGGGTCGCCAGGGTGAAGACATGGAAACGGAAGGGGCTACGCTTCAGCACCAGCTTAAACAGATTGGTATGAAGATTGACCTCCAGGTGGTCGACTACGGCGCCTATGTGGCGAGCCAACGCTCAGGCGATTACTCCATGAGGTTCTCCGGGGGTTCATATGATCCCGATCCGTCACCTACCTATGGACCCGAGTTTGTATGTGAACCTGATCTGAAAAAGCGAACTACCAATACATCAGGCTACTGCAACAAGGAGATGGACGGTTTGATCAGACAGGCTGAGCTCGAGTTGGATCCCGAGAAGCGGAAGGAACTCTTTCGAAAAATTGTAATAAGAGTGATTGAAGACGTACCGGATATACCTATAGGGTTTACTCCTCGCTTGTTCATGTTCAGGGAACACGTGAAGGGATTTACTACAGATAGTGAAGGTCACTTCCGTCACTATGGCGGTGGGCTGAATTACACATGGCTGGATAAGAAATAGATTTTGGAAATAACAGCAGGCGGTGGTAACTGACGTTGGTTGTGGCTCGATGGTCGCAGCCGGAGGTGGGTCATACCTTGATTGCCATTGGACACGACGGATTCTGTGGATTAGCAAGACCCGTTACCGAGCTTGCTAGGAGGGTACAGAAAACCTTAAGCGGGAGGAGTACCATGAAAACTATTGGTCGTCTAATACTCGTGTCTGCTTCTGTCATGATTCTCGTGCTGGGTCCCGGCGTGTGGTTCCCGAGCCATGCCGCCTCATTCGGCTCTTGGGATTCTATCGTGGCCAAAGCTAAGAAGGAAGGGAGCGTTAATGTATCTGGACCAGGAACGGCGAGCGTCAGGAGAGCGATGACAAAACCCTTCCAGTCCCGGTACGGAATAAGGGTGGAATACGAGGGGGGGCGTGGTTCGAGCCACAGGAACAAAATTTTGACGCAACGAAGGGCGGGATTGTATAAGGTTGATCTGTGGATCTCTGGATTCGGGAGCATAACGGGTCTCGATATTCGTAAACTCTTTGAACCATTGGAACCCGCTTTGATTCATCCGGAGGTGAAAGACCCCAAAAAATGGCTGAACGGCTTCTTGTGGCAGAATTCCAATAACCGCCGGTTCTTTGCCCATTCCTCTAGGCTCTATGGGGGACTTGCGGTGAACCCCCAAGTTGTCAAAAGTGGCGAGTTGACTTCATACCAAGACTTGCTCAGGCCGAAATACAAAGGAAAGATCGTCTCGGATGATCCGAGGGTCGCTGGCGCGGGCCAGGGGCTCTTTACTTATCTGTACATGGGCAAGCAATTTGGCTTCGGGCCCGGCTTTATCAAAAAACTCGTTGAAGAGCAGGAGATCATTTTCACTAGAAACATAAGGCAGGCGGCCGATTGGCTCGTCAATGGGCGCTACTCGTTATTGCCAGGTCCCAACCCGCGTCCAATTATTGAGCTCAAGTCGAAAGGCGTCCCTTTAGAACACCGCTGCGTTGAAGATGGACAGTGGCTTTCCGTAGGTGGTGGTGGCGTCGGGATGTTGACCAAAGCGCCGCACCCCAACGCGGCACTGTTATATTTAAATTGGCTATTGGGCAAAGAGGGGCAACAGCTTTTCAGCCACGCGGGTGACACGAGCAGCCGGAGACTCGATGTGCCTTCCAAGATCCCTCCTTGTTTCGTGCCGCAACCGGGGCAAAGTTATTTCTGGGTCGACAAGCCAGAAGCACTTAAGACTCGGGGACCTGGAGGGGAATTAGTAAAGTATCTTAGATCGATATACCGAAGGAATTGAAAAGTGTCACGTTATATCCAGGGACCACTTTCGGATGGTTTAGAGCCGTAGAGGAGGAGATTCAATGGGACCGATCGTCGATGCTGATACTCATGTCGCAGAATCGGAGCACATGTGGGCGCTATTAGAAAAGGAAGTGCACCCTCAGCGACCCATTCTAATGCGTGTTCCCGATGATACGGTTTATAAATCGAGCAATGCCTTCTGGCTCATCGATGGGAACATCGTTCCCAAACCGGCTGGCAAAGCGGGAAACAGGTTGATCACTCCTTCTGCATCGAAACAGCAGTCATCGAGAAAAGATCCTTCTATTGAATCGCGTGAGCTTACGGATCCGGCTTTACGTCTAAAGGACATGGATCGGCTAAAGGTCGATATCCAGGTGATTTATCCTACGCTGTTTCTGGTTTACCTGACGGATGATTTGAGTTTGGAAATCGCCTTGTGCAGAGCTTACAACCGATTTATGAGCGAGGCCTGCTCCAAAGGCGGGGATCGCCTAAGGTGGGTTGCGGTCTTACCGCTGCGGTCTATTGGCGAGTCCATCAAAGAAATGAGATGGGCCAAGGAACATAGCGCGGTTGGAATCTTTTTCCGCGGGTTGGAGAAGGATCTCAATTTGGATGACCCTTATTTTTTCCCGGTTTACCAAGCGGCAATGGACCACGACCTGTCTATTTGTATCCATACCGGGGCAGGCTCGCCGACAATGTCGAGCTTATTCAATGTTGACCGGCACGCGGTGTTCTGCCACGGGCGACTGCTTCCTCTAATGGCTTTCAGGAACCTTGTGGCCAATCGGATACCTGAACTTTTCCCCACATTGAGATTTGGCTTCATAGAAGCCTCTGCGGGATGGCTGCCGTTTTTGCTCCACGCTTTAAGACGGGGGTCGCGAGATAGATGGGCCGAGCTTTCGAGCCCAGAGCTGTTCCAAAAGAGCAGAATTTACGTGGCCTGCGAGGCGGACGAGGATGTTGGATATCTCGCTAAGTACGTGGGTGACGATAATCTCCTGATCGGGTCCGATTACGCCCATAACGATCCTTCGGAGGAACGTGACCTCGTCGCTGCAATGAAGTCTCGTGAGGACATTCCAGCTAGTCTCACAGACAAGATTCTGTCTGACAACCCGAGGAGCTTCTACAATTTGTAGCAGACCAATCGCGCTTATTTTCTAAAGCCGCATTTCAGGGTCAATAAGGCAAAAACACTGAAAACCAAAAAACCAGCCGGCGTATTGGTAAAGTGTCTGGGATGGATCTTCAAGAGAAATTTACGGGAATTACAAGGGAGACGGCCTGGAACTGTCGAGACCACATCTGATAGAAATGGCTGACAGCCCAGTGGGGCTAAAGTCTCGTTGCTAATAACTTTGTCTTAAGAAAATGTTCCGCAAGGTCGCCTTGCCCGCCAGAGATAGAAGTTTCCAAGCGTATGTACGACTGAATCCCGTTACCGTTCGGTCTCTCTTCCTCCTGGGCATCATCGCTTTTTTTACCGCATACCCGATTGGCCTCCTTTTTTTGAGCAGTTTCCAGGTCAGTCAGCCTGGGCAACCCATCGCTTGGGGTTTAGAAGGATGGAGGTTGGCCTTTAGTGACCGTTCCGTGCCACCGGCCCTTTGGAACACGCTCACTTTGGGCGTAATCCGTGTCGGGATCACGACTGTATTATCGGTCTTTTTTGCCTGGGTTATCACAAGGACAGATACGCCAGGCAAAAGCTTTATTCAGTTTATGCTATGGCTGGGTTTTTTCCTCCCGCTACTTCCTATGACATTGGGATGGATTCTTTTGTTGGATCCAAGTTATGGCATCATCAACCGGCTTCTCATAGACTGGTTTGGGCTCTCGAGCGCACCGTTCAACATATACTCGTACAGCGGCATTATATGGGCTCACCTCGCGTTTAGTACGTCTGTTCGTTTCCTGCTTTTGACACCTGCTTTTGAAGCGCTGGATACAGCTTTGGAGGAAGCAGCCCATGTTGCAGGTAGTAGCACTATCGCTACCCTAGCGCGGATTACGGTGCCGGTACTGATGCCAGCGATTTTGGCGACCACGATGCTGGCCTTTATCAAGAGCTTGGAATCGCTAGAAGTGGAAATTATACTGGGTATCCCGGCGGGCATTTTTGTCTACTCCACTCTCGTCTGGGATTATGCTCATTTTGAACCTCCAGCCTATCATGCTGCCACGGCGCTCAGCAGCGTGTTCCTCCTGGCCGTCTTTGCCATGATACGTCTGCAACGATACCTCCTCGGGACGCGTGAATACACTACGGTGGGGGGGCGCGGCTACTCGGCGCGAGTTACACCGTTGGGAAAGTGGCGTTGGGTGACCTTTGGGTTTTCGACCGCTTTTGTACTTGTCATGATCGGCCTGCCGATGGTCGTGCAGCTTATGGGCACGTTTATGAAGGTCTTCGGCTACTTCTCTATCCCCGAACCGTGGACTCTGAGTAACTGGTCGGACGCCTTTGATGATCCCATTTTATTGCGCTCATTGCGCAATACATTAATTTTGGGGGTCGGAGCTGGTGCGGTAGGAGCACTGTTTTATGCGCTTGTCGGCTACAACATCGTTCGGTCACGTTTCCGAGGGCGCCACATCCTGGAATTTCTCGTTTGGCTGCCGTGGGCGCTGCCGGGCGTACTGATCAGCTTGGCCCTTCTGTGGGCCACATTAGGGGTTGGGAAAGCCATAACACCGATCTATGGCACGCTTTATTTACTTGTTTTGGCGATCATAATTAAAGAACTGCCGTTAGGGACACAGATTTCCAAAGCCAGCGTCATGCAAATCGACAAGGAGCTTGAAGAAAGCTCATTTGTGAGTGGCGCCTCGGGAATGCGTACTTTCCGCAAGATTGTTATCCCATTAATGCTGCCGACGGTTTTGGCGACGGCTCTGGTGGTTTTCGTTTCGGCTGTTCGTGACATACCGGTTGTGCTATTGCTTTCTTCGCCCTCTTCGCGGCCCCTTTCCTTACTCATGTTGGATTTCATGATGTCTGCTGAGTTGGAAAGAGCTACTGTAATCGGCGTCTTGGTAGTCTTTATTATTGTGATGGTCGCCTTGTTAGTTCGATTTTTCGGCCTGAAAAACGTCAGTGACTAGCCCTACCCTTGGCGGGCTAATCTTAAACTTGTGACCCAGCAATGTCGCTAATTTTCTCAAAGACGCTGCGGTTACACTATCGACGCGACTCATACGAGGGCGTAGGGTGCGCCGAGTTTCTTGTGGAATTGTTTTCATTTTCGGCTTCCACTTTCGGAGGAAACTATGAAACACAGTACAGAGCGAATACTGACCACCCATACCGGAAGCCTTCCACGCCCTCCTGATTTGTTGGAGATGATTCGGGCGCGGGAAAGCGGTCGGCCAGTGGAAGCACAGGGTTTGGCCGCGAGGGTTCGGTCGGCGGTGGCGGACGTTGTACGCAAGCAGGTGGACACCGGTATCGACGTCGTAAGCGACGGAGAATTTGGCAAACCCGGCTTCAGTGTCTATGTGGCCGAGCGCCTGGAGGGCTTCGGCGGGGTAAACACGGAGCCCCGCATTCGAGCGGAGGCTAAAGATTTTCCTGAATGGAGCCGCCAGCCTTCCACGGGAGCGAGCTTCAAGCGCCCGTTTTGCGTTGGTCCCGTCGCGTACCAGGGTAAGCGTGCGGTGGAAACGGACATTCAAAACCTGAAAAGCGCACTGGGCAACGGATCGGCCGCGGAGGGCTTTCTCCCCTCCGCATCGCTCGGAGTTATTGAATACACGCTTATCAACCGCCACTACCCGTCATTGGAAGCATACCTCTTCGCCCTGGCCGACGCCATGAAGGAGGAGTATCAGACCGTCGCGAAAGCGGGGCTGATAGTGCAAATCGACGCCCCGGATAATGCCATGGACCGAAGCGTTAGCTTCCACAGTCACACCTTAGAGGAGTATCGTAAGGCCCAGGCCATCCGGGTCGAAGCCCTCAATCATGCCCTGGAGGGGATCCCCGAGGAACAGGTTCGTTACCACATCTGCTGGGGCAACTTCGAAGGGCCCCACACCCATGACGTAGCGTTGCGGGACATCATTGATCTGGTGTTAAAGGTGCGGGCGGGGGCCTACCTGGTGGAGGCCTGCAATCCACGACACGCCCATGAGTGGCAGGTCTGGCAAGACGTAAAGCTCCCGGCCGGTAAAGTGCTCATTCCCGGAGTAATTGACACCACGACGAACTTCGTCGAGCACCCTGAGGTAGTGGCCCAGCGTATTGAGCAATACGCCGGGGTGGTGGGCCGGGAAAATGTCATTGGCGGTACCGATTGCGGTTTCGGGACTTTCGCCGGCCGCGACCGGGTCTACCAAGACGTTACCTGGGCCAAGCTCAGGTCCCTGGTGGAGGGGGCGCGGATAGCCAGCAAGCGGCTTTGGGGATGAAGTAACTGCCATAAGCCGGTTTATTAGATTCTTTCCAGCCGCGCTACTGTTTCAACTTCTTCTGTTTGGGGAAACATGTCGAAGGGCTGAAGGCCCGTGAGTCCATAGCCATCGCCGGTAAAGCGATTCAAGTCGCGTGCCAGGGTTACCGGGTCGCAAGAAACATAGATGATTTTAGGGGCCCTCGCAGTTAGCATAGCCTCCAAGGCTTGAGGCTGAAGCCCTTTGCGTGGGGGGTTGCAGACGATCAAATCGATATCACTAAGCTGGCCCTTTGCCTCCTCGATCTTCTTCACCACGTCCTCTACAAAAAAACGGCAGTTGTGAATGCCGTTCATGCGTGCGTTCTGTTTGGCCGCGTCAATGGAGAGGGAAGATTCATCGACTCCCCAAACAGAGCCGGCATTGGCTGCGATATAAAGGGAAAGGGGACCGACACCGCAGTATAGATCCAGTGCCCTTTCCCGTCCTTTGAGATCTGCCATGGCCACGGCGTCTTCATAGATCCGACGAGCCATGGACGGATTCGCCTGAGAAAATACACCGGCGGGTAGCTTGAGTTTCAAGAATCCGATCTTTTCTTCGATGGAGCCACGGCCGGCCAAAGAACGAAATCGTGTTCCCCAGATCACATTGCCTCGTTCCTCATTGATATTTTGAATCACTCCGCTCACAAAAGAGAAACGGCGATTGAGGGCACGGGCCAACTCTTGCCCTTGGCGAAACTCGGCATGACGGGTCACCAGCGTAATTGCAAGCTTGCGCCGATAAAAGCTATAGCGAAAATCGACATAACGAAGATCCCCTGTGTCGTCTTTCTCGTCATAAGGCTCGATTCCCAGGCTGACGATTTGCCCTTTTAGGTACTTCAGCACGGAGTTCACGGGTTTCGGATGAACTGGACAGGAGGAGATGTCCACGACGCGGTGACTCTGCGGGTAATAGAGACCAGTAACGATATCTTTCTTTACTTTACCTACAACGAGCTTAACCCGCGCCCGGTAACCTAACCTGAAGGGAGAGGGAACAACGTCGGGAACCTCGAAACTCGCAAGACCCGAGTAGGCACCCAGGGCGCCTGCCAGTCGTTCTCGCTTTCGGCTCAGCTGTTCAGGGTAGGGCCGATCGATAAAGGGGCAGCCAATACAATTGGGGTAATGAGGACAGGGTACGGAATATCTGCTTCGGATTGGTGGTGCGGGATTCATCCAAGATCACCTGGTAGGCACCTTCCAACTTAACATGGTGCCCTGGAAATTGTCACCGAAAGGTGATGTGTCCTGAATCGAGGCAATACTCGGGTCGTCTGAGACGAATTTTTCAATGTGGTAGTGTTTGCTTGCGGGGTTCCATCGACGCATTGACCGCGGCTATATAGCCAAAGGTCATGGCTAACCCAAGAGTCGCGCCAGGACCCCAGTAGGCTTTCCCGGCGGGTCCGGTGACACAGTTCCCTGCGCCATAGAGACCGGGTATGGCGTTCGCGGAAGAATCAAGGATCTGTGCGCGGGCATCGATCCTCGGTCCCCCGTGTGTGTCGAGGAGTCCGGCTGCCAGCATAATGGCATAGTACGGACCGTGATCCGTCAGGGGATACATGGTTGGGTTGCGATAGTGATTTCCCGCATTCGTGCCGCCCTGGGCAAGGTAAATATCCTTTTCCACTGGTATCTCCCCCCGGTGAAAGTCATCGTCCGCCCCGTTCCGGGCGTATCGGTTAAATATGTCTACGGTCTCCCGCAGGCACTGGGCAAAATCCGGCGTCAATTGAATCCTCGGGGCTGACTGTATCCCTGCAATGGCAGCCAGCCTTTTCTGAAGGACCTCGGTCAGTTCCTCCAAGGTAGTGCCCATCATGACGTAGTTTGCCTCAGGTGTGAGCATCGGGTAGCTTACAGTGGTCCATTGACTGAACTTCTCAACGGTTCGTTGATCATAGACCATAAACAGCAGCAGGTTGGGATATTCGCCCTTGACCGGGTCCCAGTAAAAATGGATTGGTGTGCGCACGTGGTAGGGAAGTTTCTCGCTGACTACCCGCCTTCCGAAGCGATTCACCAGGATCATGCTATCACCCGGCGGCACCCAGACGTCGTTGGCGATAGGGCCGGCCAAAGCCTCCTCCAGCACGATCTCTGCCCACCAACCCTGGAAAGGACCTTCCAGATCGGCGCCCACGGCCCGCCCCATTTGCAATAAGTCACCTTCACTCTCCCTAGAGGCACAGCTACCAAAGGTAGGTTGACACAGGAGTTTTTGCCTTAAGACAGGATTGTGCGCGAACCCGCCGGTGCCGAACACAACGCCTTTCCTCGCGCCAAACAATAGGATTTGGCCGGTAGATAGCGAGACCGCTTCGATTCCAACGGCCTCACCGGCGGTGTTTTGGATGATACTCCGTGCCCTTGTGTTCAGGTGCACGGGGATCTTCCGTTCGTTCACCGCCATCTTAAATTGGGCGGTCAGGTCAGCACCGCGCCCCACGCTGCCATCAGGATTAATGGGCTTTAATCCTCTGCCTCGGGGCACCTTGTCCTCCGGATAGTGATAGTAGTTCGACCTACCGGTCTTCACCTCACCTCCTGACATATTCATCCGGGCTCCATCGATCATTGCATCGATCATTTTGGAGCCGTTGTCATAGAAAGCTTCGAGCAGACTGTAGTCCGTTTGTGACAATCCCCATCGAGGTTGATCACGGTTAAATACTTCTGGGTGGGAAGACCTCGACATAAACTTCAGGCAGTCCTCCTTTGGGTCTTTGATGCCCTGTTGCTGGAGAAAACGGTGATTGGGGATCCAAATGCCGCCGGCGGAGATCTTTGTGGTGCCTCCGTAGATGGAAGCTTTTTCGATCATGAGAACATCATTACCTCGATCAAAGGATTCAATGGCTGTCACAGAGGCTGCAGCGCCTGTTCCTATCACTACGATGTCCGCAATCTGATGGAATGCTTTATCCAACTCCACAGTCCAATCTCTCTGTTCTTCCCCCAAGAAAGCCAATGCACCGCCACCCCTAACCCGGCCCGACCACTATTGAATCAGACGGCTCCGCGCAGGGCAAACTCACAATACCCCCTGCCATCCGGGACAATGAAACACACCTACCGAAATCCGGAGCAGGCTGGAAATCCCTTTGTTTTCACGTCCTTCTTCCAGGCTGTAACCGCTGCGCCCTCCTGCAATTCTTTTTTTAGCAGTGCTTTATTGGCAAAGTATTACTTAACATATGGAACCTATGACTGACCTTTGGAATCAGATGGAGCCATACCTGGGTCCATGGTGGGACTCTCTCCAGGTGTGGAGGACCTAGGCCTGTCTCTCTTGGCATTGTTTGTTCTTTGCATATGTCTGAACAGGTGTGTCTGTGGAAGGATATGGCTCGAATCCCTTGGCTTAGTGAAGAGTTCAACCGTCCGGGGAACCAATTTCTCAACGCGGAGGTACGCAGGCAGGGCCTTCGAGCGACTGCTTCGCGCACTGGTTAGGGTCAACAGCTTCGTCTCTCAACAATTCTTTCAAAACACTACGGAAGATCGCCTGGAACTGCACTCAAAATTGATCGATCAAAAAAGATATGAGAGATACGTAAAGGGATTAAAAAACCTCATCCGTCGGACCCGGGACGTCTACAGGAACTACCGGATGACGGTTAAACAGGAGCTCAAAGTCTAAATGAGCGTTGAGTGTCTAGTTTCTTGTGTTAAGCGAAAGACAGTCGGCAGAAGGCAGGCAGCGGCCGGCAGCAATGAGGCCACGGCGCACGGCGTTAATCAGTCCTGAGAAATCACCCCCCTGCGGTGAATTGTATCTGGGGTTTCGTGCCGTGCTTGGCGCATTCCTGATTGAAAATCTCGGTTATCTCTTGCAGCAGATCCTTGGGCATGTCCTCAAAATTCATCATGTTGCCCCCCGTCCGCGTACTCCTCATGGTCCCATGGCTCTGCCGGTGAATCTTGTTTCTCTTGCTGCTCAGCTTGAGGGCGATGTACTGGGCAGGCTCATCGCTCAGGACCGCATGGCTGTGCCACCACCAGGAGGGCGGCACGATTATGGATCCGGGGCCCCAGTCCTCTTTTTGTTTTTCGCCACCTTCAGGCCACATGATGGAGTATCCTTCCCCCGTGAGCCACAACACGTGGTCCCCGGGACCATGCCGGTGGATGTTGGTAAAGGTTCCGCTGGGAAAGATGGTGGAGTGGGAGCCCAGAACACCGTTACCCAACTCCCAGCTCTGGCTTTTCATGCTCTTGCCTCTGGAGGATTCTCGAAACGGTATGCCGTTGATGTCGGCAATGAAGTTGCTGAAGGCGAGGGAAAGGGGTTTATCCCACGCGGTGAAGGTCTCCCATTTGATCTTGCCGGAAAAGTAGTCTTCCTCGCTGTTGTACCGTTCCGGAAAGACCGCAGGGTTGTTAAAAATGTATTCCTCATTGCGAATGAGGTTCATCATGATGGGGGCGGTGGTGACCGCTATGAACCTCGCAGGCTCGTTTCCCGAGCCATTAAAGTGCTGATGCCAGGCATTGAGGGGGAGAGTGAACAGGCTTCCCTCCTGCCACTCGAAGTGGTTCTTTCTTTGTCCCTCATACCAGACACTGGTGCTACCCCTCCCTTTTAGAACGAAGATCAGATCTTCGTAGAAGTGTTTCTCGGGGTTTAGCTCTCCCCCCGCGGGGACCTCGCATATGTAGGCCGCGTCCAGATCTCCTGTGCCGTCCAGCTGAATCATCACTCCACTGCCGCCCGTGCGTTTCCAGGGCTTGAGCGGTTGGGTGTAGACATTTTTAACGATGGTACCCCGGATCAGGTCCAACCCCTCCTTTTCCACCCAATCTTCAAAAAAGAGAACATTCCATCTCGGTGCGGCCATAGCGATATCTCCTTGGGTATTAATGAATGTGCCCTTTGTAGAACAACCCCGTATTCGTGTCAATCGTAGGCCTATGGCACCGCATTTATTACAAGCTTACTTTGGATGGCCGATTTTGATAAATCATGGTGAGGGAAGTTTTGGCGGTTTATTGGACCTCAGGCGTGAATGATTGATCGTCATGAAGGGTCCACTAAAAGGGGACAGCCTGAAGCGACCCGGGTTTCACGGACAGTTAATTAAGCCACACGTTTGATCGAGTCATATGCCATTGGGGTGTGGTATCCCAACGACTCATGCTTTCTTCTTCGGTTATAAAACAGTTCAATGTAGTCGAAGATATCCGACCTAGCGTCCTGCCTCGTCTTATAATCCTGATGGTGTACAAGTTCATTCTTTAGTGAGCTGAACAAACTCTCGACCACTGCATTGTCGTAGCAATTCCCTTTGCGGCTCATGCTGCGCACCACCCCATGGCGTTTGAGCAACTCAACGTAGTGATTGCTAGCGTATTGGATTCCTTGGTCGCTATGGTGAATCAGCCCCGCCATAGGCTGGCGCTGTTCGATAGCCATCAGTAAAGCTTCACTGACCAACTCCTGTGTGGGACGTTGCTTCATTGACCATCCCACCACCAGCCGAGAGTAAAGGTCCACCACTACCGCCAGGTATAACCACCCAGATCGGGTACCAATGAAGGTAATATCGGCCATCCATACCTGGTCGGGGCCTGACGCTTCGAAGCGTTGACGCAACAAGTTCGGTGCCGGTGGCGCACTGTGACGAGCCTTGTAGGCCAATCGAAACCTTTGCACCCGACGCGTCTCTATCCCCACTAAACTCCTCAGCCTCGCCACCCCATGCTTCCCACATGTCACCCCCGCCTCCTTCAGCGTCAGCCATGTCTTGACTGCCCCGTACGCTTCCTTGTAGCTCTCGTGCACCTTGCGGATCTCTTTGATCACAACCTTATCCTGTGCTCTACGCCGAGACTCCCCTCGACCGCTCCAGTCGTAGTACCCACTACGACTGACCTCTAATACCTCGCACATCCTCACTACCCTAAACTCTGTCCTGTGAGCTCGTATAAACGCGTACTTTACTTGAGCTCCTTGGCAAAGTACGCTGCGGCCTTTTTTAATATATCTCGTTGTTCCGTTACCCGCTCCAGCTCTCGCCTTAACCGTGCTACCTCATCGTTGTCTCTACCTCGACCTGTGCCGGGAAACGCAGCCGCCCCTTTCCTCGTCACTTGCTCCTGCCACTTGTACAGTCGATTGCGAGGTACTCCCAGTTCCCGTGCAATCTCCGCTGCTGGCCGAGCGCCCGCCTCCAGCAGTCGAACAGCTTCCAACTTAAACTCTTGGGTGAAACGCCTTCGCTTGCCCATCGAACACCTCCTGCGGGGATCTTGTCCCCTTTTTAGGTGTCCGTCAAACCTGGGCTACCTCAGCCTACCTTTTTAATGGTCGATCTCTACTGCGAACGTCTGGGTCCCGGTCTTTGGGCCGAGCCTCTCAATGCCTTGAGTAACCTGGCATTTTTTATTTCCGCGTGGGCCGCCTGGCAACCGGCTAGGGCGCGAGAAACAACCTCGCCGAGCGTTGCACTGTTAATTGCTATGGTAGCGGCCATCGGATTAGGAAGCCTGCTCTTCCATACCTTTGCCACCCATTGGGCAAGGTTTCTAGATGTCACTTCCATCCTAATCTTTCAGATCCTGTTTTTTTGGATATACAGCCGCCGGATTGCCGTTTTAGGGTCTGGTTTCACCCTGAGCCTATTCGTGGCGTTCGTTCTCGGTATCTATGTCTGCGCTCAGTATCCCTATTTGCTCAACGGTTCCCTTGGGTACCTGCCTGCACTGGCTGTGTTGCTGGTGTTGGGGTTCTATCACTGGATGAAAGAGAAGAGGGAACGCAATCTGCTCGTGGGTGCCTCTGGAGTATTTTTGTTATCTCTGGTTTTTCGCACCATCGATAACGGTATAGTTCCTATTTTACATCGGGGACCCATTTCCTGTGGCATCTGTTGAATGCCGTGGGACTGTACCTCTTGTTGCGAGGGGTAATCATGAACTTGCAGCGTTCGGAAGCGTGAGGGGCTATGCCAAATTCAAGGAGCGCCATGAAAGTAGTTGTGATTGGAGCCGGACCCATCGGAGGTATCGTCGGCGGTCGACTAGCACGTGAGGGATACGACGTAACGCTGGTGGATATTGACGCTGGGCATGTACGGGCCATTTGCGAGAGCGGGCTCCAGGTTGACGTGCCGGATGGATCCTTCCAGGTCTCGGTACCCGCGGTTCTTCCCAATGAATTGGCGGGGAAATTTGATGTGGGGCTGGTGGCCGTCCGATCAAACCATACCAGGGACGCACTGGCTGTCGTGGATCCACATATTCACAGTGAAAGCATTTTGGTTTCGCTTCAAAACGGGATGAACCCGCCCCTGTTTGAAGAAATGTTTGAGCCGGACCGCACCGTTGGAGCGGTGGTCCGTATGCGGAGCGTCAAGTTGGGGGCGGGCCATGTGAAAACAGCGGCAAGGGGTCGTCTCTTTATCGGTCATTTGCATGGAAGAACGACACCGGGACTCGAAGCGGTGCAATCCATGCTGAACTCGGTGATCCCCACAACGATTACAAATAATATTCTCGGAACCTTGTGGAGCAAGCTTTCCTACACCTGTCTTGGAATGTTGAGTTCCCTGGCGGACGAATCAGTCAAAGACATTTGTGAAGAGGAGGTCAACCGGCGCTTGTTTGTCGCCTTGCTGGGCGAGGTGACTAGCGTGGGAACAGCATCGGGTGTGAGCTTCGAGCCCCTGGCCGAGTATCACCCCTCCCTTTTCCATCCAAGTCATTCCTATGGGGATCGCCTGGCAGCGTTTAATGAAGCGGCGGAGAAAAATTGGGAACAAGATGACCGGGTAACGACTCCTCATTCGCTCAATAAAGGTGTAAAGACCCACGTGGACTACACTTTAGGTCACGTTATCCGCGCGGGGGAGAAGGCAGGTCTGTCGACACCTCTTTGTCATCATCTCGTGAAAATAATCCATGAGATTGAGGATGGAAAAAGGCCGATCCAATTGAAAAACTATGCGGAGCTTGTCCGCCTTATGGGCTGAGCTAGAATGTGTCCTGGGTGACTAGAAGATTGTCCCCGAATACACACCCGCCGGTTTTTGCCTTAGCCCCCTTCCATTCCAAATAGCCGCATTGCGTTTCCACCTAGGATCTTTTCCTTATCGGTTTCCAAGAGGCCTTCCATCTCTCTTACCATCCTTACGGTGCCGTCCTTCCATGTGGCGGATGCATCTCCATGGGGGTAATCACTGCCCACCGTTAGATTGTGGTTTTTCCAATAGTCGCAGGCGTATCTCAGTGAACTCTCTGCGGCAAAGGCCGAAACCCATATCTGACTGAAATATTCGCTGGGTAGCTTGCCCAGTTTCTCCTTGGCCTTGTGGTCCATGTCTAGTCTGTCCATGAGCCACGGAACGAATGCCGCGGAGCCTTCAACGAAGCAAATTCTCAGATCAGGAAACTCCTTAAGGGCACCGCGTAGAATCAGACTTCCAATATCGACCATGTAACGGAAGGGAAAGGCCAATAGGAACGGCAGCTGGTTGTTGCCGGCCTCCAAAAACAATTGCTCAATACCTACCAATGCCGGGTTGGGATGACCGGCGCGGTCCGACGCAGTGTCATGCACCAGTATGGGTATATTTAGCTCGCTGACCTTGTCATAGAAGGGCCAGAGCTTCTCCGCTCCCAGATTGGCTTCCTGGAACCCACCCATAAGCTTCACTGCCCGTAGGCCGAGGGTTTTCACGGATCTTTCCAGCTCCCGGCAAGACTCTTCCACGTCAGGCAGGAAGACCCAGCCCACACCCAGGTATTTCTCTGGATGAGCGCACTCTTTCAGGTCCTGTGCCACGGCATCGTTGTAGGACCTGGCCAGTTCACAACCCAGCTCTCGATCCCATGTGTAAAGGAGCTCTCTGTTTTCAGGGATCAGGACGTGGACATCAAAGCCTTCCCAATTCACCTGTTGGTCCCTGGTGTCCAGGTGCCAACGTCCCTTGGGGGCTTGATTCTTGATCAACGTACCATCAGGAAGCACCGACTTTACTTCATCTCCGTTTTTCACCACCTTTGGCGAGTGCAGGTACTTGGCACTCACTCCTTCCAAGAACGAGACAGGGAAATAATGAGTGTCGCAGTCAATGTACATTTTTTAACCTCCTTTCAGTTAGTGTTGGGTGAGGGTTAATGGAGATAGCCGCTGCCACCAGAGCCCTCGGCAGTGGCCAGGGAGAGGTTTTGCCGTACGGCCTGCATATGCGGGTTGATTTCCAGGGCCCGACGGAAACAAACCGCAGCCTCGTCATACTGGCCGAGTGACAAGTGGCACAGCCCCTGACCGGAAAAGGCTGCAAAGTGATTTGGGTTACGCGCAACGGTTTCCCGGCAGTCAGCGATGGACCCTTCGAAGTTCTGCGCCATGTAGCGCACCGTTGCACGTTTATTCCATCCTTCCGCAAATTCAGGAATCAGCTCGGTCACTCGCGTGAAGAGACTTTCGGCTTCAGAGAGCTCACGGCGCTGCATGGCTTGCACCCCGGCCCGAAAATGCATTTCTGCTTCGGGGTTTCCCGAACGGCACCAAAGGCTCCAAAGCGTGGCCTCCGCGGTAGCGGCCAGGGTCCGATCCGTTCCCTTTAGGATTGCTAAGGCTTCTTCCTCAGTCATGGAGTTTGTCCATAGGCGCGTCTCAAGTGAGGATCATTGGCTCGCAATTTGGGTTTGACGACGAAATGCGAGAAAGCGGACCGTAATGGTCAGGACCAGTAGAGCGAGGATCAGCAAGGTCCCAATGGCCGCAACGGCGCCGATGTGACCCCAATCCCACATTTGCCAGATCAGGATGGACAGCACCATGTTTTCCTTTCCTTCGGCAAGCATCAATGGAGTACCGGCGATTCTGGATGCCAGTAGCGCCACCCATATCCATAAGCCGGCAAAGGCCGGCATCATGAGAGGGAAAAAGATACGCAGCGTGGTGCGCCATGGTCGCGCTCCACTGGTGTACGCGGCCTCTTCAAGCTCCCTGTGGATCTGCAGGATCGCTGCGTTCATGCTGCGGGTTCCGTAAGCGATGAAATTGACCGTAAACGCCAGGCAAATCGACCATATGGTTCCATAGAGGGGCAGAAAATCAAAATTCAGGAAAACCCACACCCAGGCCAGGGCCATTACCATTCCAGGCATTGGGTGTGGAATGAAAGCCAGTTGATCAAGCAGCCTTCTGCCCCAAAACTTGCTGCGAACCACCACCATGGAAATAGCAAAGGAGAATAGCACAGTGGCTGTCGCGCTTACGAAAACTACTATAATGGTATTTTTTAGCGCAGTGCCCGCCTCCTCGAATTCAAACAGGGTTCGATAATTTTTCAATGTCATGGTTGCGAAGGCTTCTGCCGAAGGGGTCTGAAGATAGGGTAGAAATGAAGTAAAAAGCAGAGTGAAAAATGGAATGATGATGGCCACCAAGAGGTAGCACACGACTAAACCGAAGGCCGGGTAACGCCAGCGCCCAAGGTCAACCAGGCGGGGTCGGTACGCTTTTCCCGTTACCACGGTAAATCTTTCCGACTTTCGAATGACCCGGTAATAAAAGTACATTCCGATTATCGCAAACCCGATATAAACCATGGCAAGGGCGTTGGCCTGGCCGTAGGGAGGCGGGAAAGTAGCGGAGTGAACCAGAGAATAGATCTTGGTGCTGAAAACGTAAATGCCCGCCGGAAGACCCAGGATGCCGGGGATTTCGAATCTTTCCAGGGCTGATATGGTTTGGTAAACGCTAACCGCAACCAATCCCGGAGCCAGGAGCCGCAGTGTGACCTTGCGGGTGGTGGCCGCAGGAGAGGCCCCCGACACCGCAGCGGCTTCTTCCAGAGACGGGTCCATGCTGCGAAACAGGGGAACCAGCATGAGGAATGCCGTGGACACCAGACTCATGCCTTCGATAAATATCATCCCCCCGAGCGAGTAGATGTTGACGAGGGGTTCCGATAGGCCAAATATATTCTTTGCTACGGCATTGATGAAGCCAATGCGTGGGCTAAAGAGCAGCACCCAAGCCATGGCCTGAAGCATGCCGGGCATGGCCATTTCCATTGGCACACCGGCGTAGATGACCAGCTTGAATGGGACATTGGTGCGCTCCACCAGCCAGGCCAGGAAGGTTGCGATGGTGATGGCCACCGTGACACTGCCCCCCACGTAGATCACAGTGTTGGTCAACAGCGAATAGGTGTGAGGGTCAGTATAGACTTTGATATAGTTGATCCACCCCATGGTAGCGAGGGTGAAGTCCGTGGGGAGGCTCGCAGTACTAAAACTCCCCAGCACCAGAAACGTCACCGGTGTTAATACCAGAAAAAATACCGCTACAAATATAATATAAGGCCACATAAACCTATCCTTGAAAGAATCTCCTGGATCAACGAAAGGTTACTTTATAAGCAATTCCGACTCAGAAGCAACCTTTAATAAGATTTCACGGGATGGTCAATATTGATTATCTTTGACCCGACTCATTGAGTGCAGTTACCAAGATGATGCTCAGAGAGCCTCATATCACCATGGGAGATGGGATCAAGAGTCTATGAACCCTGGTAGGTGAGCTTGACAATCGGAGGTGGCCATGTAGGAATCGGGTCAATTCACCTGCACGGACGAAGTACTTGCTTTGCCGGAAAGGAGTTAACAATGAGAGATGGATTTAAGATAGTAGATGCCGACCGGCATGTTTTGGAGCCGTCTGACCTTTACGATCGGTATCTACCCGAGCGGTTTCGGGGACGGGTTAAGGTGGAGGGACCTAATCAAACGAACCGCTTCGTGGACGGCGAACCGGTGTCAGATTCGCACCGCCGGCCGAATCGACCCCCGGAGGACTTCGGCTACATCTTTGCCGGGTCGAAGCGCTGGCGTGAGACTTTCGCCGAGGCCTTGGCGGCGCGGTTTGATCCCGCCTCCAATTTGCGTGACATGGACCGCGAAGGCATCGACGTGAGCGTTCTCTTTCCTACTCTAGGCCTCTACATCATGTGGCGCGATAACTTGGACCCCGAGCTTAGCGCCGCCATCTGCCGTGCGTACAATACATGGCTGGCGGAATACTGTAGCCACAACGGCTCTCGGTTGTACGGTGTCGCTCTCATCCCCCTGCAGGATCCCGCTCGGGCCGTCACCGAGCTCAGGCACGCAAAGGAGAAACTAGGCCTGGTGGGTATTTTCTGGCGTCCCAACAAGCTTTGCGGTCGAACCCTCTCGAGCCCCGATTATTTTCCTATCTATGAAGCGGCATCCGAACTTGGCGTCACCCTATGCGTCCATGAGGGCGCGCGCACTGTGCTGCCCCAGGCGGGGTCGGACCACTACAGCGAATTCGGCCGCCACATTGCCTGCCATCCCATCGAACAGATGCTCGCGTGTCTCAGCCTCTGCGCGGACGGCGTCCTGGAACGCTTTCCCCGTCTCAGGGTGGCCCACCTGGAATCGGGTTGTGGTTGGGTCCCATTTTGGTTGGAGCGGATGGACGAGCATTGGGAGCATGCCTCCCACGGCTCCGCCAAAATCACCAAGGAAAAACCCAGTTTTTATTTCAAGCGCCAGTGTTGGGTAAGCTGCGAGGCAGGGGAAGAACTTGTACCCTGCTTCGTGGAGCATGTGGGATCGGATTACCTGACCGTCGCCACTGATTACCCCCATAGCGACGCCGTTGGGAAATTCCCGGATCTAACCGTGGGGGCCCTCAGCGCAAACGGCGAGTTTAGCACCGAAGCACGACGGAAAATCCTGTGGGACAATCCAGTCAGGCTTTACGGGTTGGAGGCTTAGTGATGGCTAAATACCATGTGGTCTATTGCGGCAGCAATGAGGTTCCTGTGGACCTGATCAAGCCAATACTTGATGAGATCGATGCAGAAATGATCATTGAAAGGCCAAAGTCGGAAGCCGAAGTGGCTGAAGCAGGACGCGATGCGGACGGGCTGATCTTCCACGGCTCGATTCCCTTCACCCGGGAGATTATCCAGCAGCTAAAACGCTGCAAGGTCGTGTGCCGCACCGGGGTTGGGGTAGATCGAATGGATCTTGAGGCCGCGGCTGAGCGCGGTATCGTAGTGAGCAATGCGGCGGGTTGCAACGCCATCGAGGTGGCAGAACAGACCATCGGGTTGCTGATTGCGTCTGCGCGAAAGCTCGTGCGCATGAACCAGTACGTGCATGATGGGCGCTGGCGGCGCCACACCACCGAGTTGCATGCCTTTCGTGGTCCCGTGTCGCGCATCACGGGACGGACCCTAGGGATCGTTGGGCTAGGTCACGTGGGTCGGCAGGTTGCGCCCCGCGCGCAAGGAATGAAGTTAAGGGTGCAGGCTGTGGATCCTTATCTAGACCCGAATGTCGCCCAAGACCTTGGTGTTCCTCTGGTGTCCCTGGATGACCTTGTGCGGATTTCCGATTTCATTAGCATCCACGCTCCCCTGACAGGAGTCACGCGAAAGATGTTTAACCGGGAGCGAATAGCGGCCATGAAACCAACGGCGTTTCTCATCAACTGTGCTCGCGGAGGTCTCGTGGACACGGATGCCCTGTACGATGCTTTGATCTCAGGTCAACTTGCTGGCGCAGCCCTTGATGTCACGGACCCTGAGCCGATACCGGCCGATCACAAGATCCTCACCCTCCCCAACGTCATCGTCACGGGCCATACAGCCGCCAACTCCAACGAGTCCTATGTGGACTGTCAAACCCATGCGGCGCGAGAAGTGGCACGGGTCCTCACCGGTCAATCACCTACCACAGAAATCAAGGACCCCTGGCTACTAAGTGGCGCGCAGGATGAAGGCTTTGGCGGGGTTTGAGTTGTAGTCATCAGGGCTCCAGGGGGGAGAGAGAGGTTTAAGGATGGCGAATTCACTAACGGCGGGTTACGCCACCAAAGGGCAAGGTGCGGGACCCCTCATCGTTACCGAGCGGGCGGGACTATTCGAGAAGTACGGCCTGCAGGTTCAAACCCGTCTCATGGGCGGCGCCCGGGGGGTTGTGCGCGGGTTGATGAGCGGTGAGATCCAGTTCGGGAATCTGGCCGCTCCCAATATGATGCGGCTCTGCCTGGAAGAAAACCTGGATCTCGTCTACCTGACCGGCGGCATCAACCAGCAATTTCTGGTAGGTCGTCCCGGCATAGAGAGCGTGGAACAGCTCACGGGAATGGCCTTCGGTGTCCCGGGAGATGGAGGGCTGTCCGATGTGATGGCTGATTTCGTGATCCATCGCCTAAAGCTTCAAGGGATCCGGCCCATCCAAATGTCTGCTGAAGAAGGAGTGAGACTCAACGGGTTAATCCGTGGCGAGTGCGATGCAACCATTTTAACCCCTCCTGATGCCATGGAGGCAAGAAGGCGAGGGTGTCGGTTCCTTGTGGACTTTACGGATTACGGAATGAACTTTGCCCTGGGTGGAATTGCCTCCCGCAGGAGCTACATCTCGAAAAACTTGGAAAATACAAAAAGCTTTATCAAGTCCTATGCGGAGGGGATGCACCGGTACCGGACCGACAGGGATTTTACAGTGAAGGTTCAGGCAGAATACAGCACACTGTCGGATCCATCCATCGCGGAGGAAACCTATGACATGACCGCGGCCGGGATGCCCAAGGTTCCCTTTCCTAAGCTAGAGGCGTTGCGGGCGGCATTGAATACTATGGCGAAAGGGCTTCCCCTCGCCGCCCAAGCGGATCCCCGTCAATTTGTCGAAGATAGCATTTTGAAAGAACTGGAAGCCGACGGATTCATCGCAGGCCTCTATCGCTAGTCCATCTCTTACCTTCCCCGTGACTTAAGTGTGTTCAGAGAGGGGGCAAAGAACATTGCCCCTGTGACTGCTTGGGTATAGTTCATCAGATGATCGTGGAGTCCGTCGCCGGTGGTTCCCATCATCCGATTGAGCATCTTTTCAGGGATGTCGGTGCTCTTGGTATAGGCGATGAAGAAGAGCCCTGATTCCGATGTGATTCCGTAAGGGAAGCTATGGCGGACAATCTCCAACTCCTCGCCGTCCTCCTCAATAACCACCCGGCTGATGTGGGCCGTTGACGGCTGGTTCAAGGACGCGCAGGATGAGAAACAGTGCTTAGGGATTGGGTTCAGGAATAATGCCGGCTTGTGGTTGTGCCATCGGGGCTTCCTTTCTTGAATTCTAGCCTTGATAGAGGACAACGTAGCCTTGCCGGTGCCCAATTTCAATTGCTCTTTTCAGAGAAGGCTTGCATAGATGAATAAAGGTCGAAGAGAACTACTCCGTTCACTTATACAAGTCCCCGATGGTCTGATGGCGGGGGTGCCGCAGTATAGTTTAGAGTATTTATTTCTGCCCAACGGCCTGTGGGTTGATCACATTGATGGGTTTCCCGGCGGCGTAAGCGAGGATCTGATCGACGATCGCCCCGAAGTAAGACTCGTAGGTATCCTTCGTAACGTAACCCAGGTGAGGGGTGCAAGTCACGTTGTCCATTTTTAGTAGTGGATGGTTTCCGCCGATGACCGGTTCGTCCTCGTAGACGTCCACTGCGGCAAAACCCGGGCGTCCCGCCTGGAGGGCCTCCACCAGGGCACCCTCAGCGATGAGCCCTGCGCGACTTGAGTTCACGAGCAGCGCCGTGGGTTTCATGTGTGCGAGATCCTGGCGTGTGATGATCCCACGGGTTTCCTGATTGAGGGGGATGTGCAGGCTCAGGATGTCGGCTTGCCTGAAGAAGGCTTCGCGACTTTCCGCGACGTCGTAGCCGGCCTCTCTAGCCCGCCCGGTGGAAACTTCTCGTCCCCAACACAAGACGCGCGCCCCGAAGGCTTGTCCCACGTTCGCTACGATGCCGCCGATGCGGCCCAGGGCGTAGATCCCCAATATCTTACCTTTCACGCGGGTACCTAGCGTCGATTGCCAATTTCCTTCTCGTAGATTTTTCACTTCCTTGGGAATATACCGTAGAGCGGCGAGTATGAGTGACCAGGTGAGCTCCGCAGTGGTGTGCGGATCGCCGGAACCGCCTGCGGACACGAGGATCCCGTGCTGGGTGCAGGCGTCCACATCGATGTGACCCACGTTACGACCTGTTTGGTTAACCAGCTTGAGGTTGGGGAGTCGTTCGATCACGGCGCGCGGAAAGCGCGAGCGTTGCTGGGTCAGGATGACTGTTTCGGCGTCTTTTAACCGATCCGCAAGGCGAGCCGGGTCTTTTTCGGTGTCGTTATAGACGGTTACGTCGTGGCCGCTCAATTTTTTATAACAATCGAGCGTGCGGAAAGCATCCTGATAATCGTCAATGACGGCAACTTTCATAATGGTGCTTCCTTTGGATCGAAGAGTATTTCAACTTACCTATCCTTTGCGGATCGTTGAGCTGAATGAGAAAATATCGACAATCGACTGGGAATGTCAACTTGCACCTTGTACCTCTGTGATGATGTTGTTTGTCGCGGTCTGTAGTCACTTGAGCTTTCCATTTGCCCCGTGAATAGGATTATGGTAATTGGAGGCCGGCACTGTGGATTTCCTCTCAATGGCTTCAAGAGGAAATAGACGTAACGAAAGGAGGCAAGTTGCCATGTCGAGTTCAAAATTAGGTACCTTTAACCATGCCAGCATCCCAGTGAAAAATCTGGAGGAGTCAAAGCGATTTTATTCCGGGGTGCTTGGGGGTAAAAATGTCAGGGACCTCGCACCCGGTTTTGCCGAAGTCGAGGTGGGAGGCGCAACCATCGGGTTGTCACAGCAAAAAAGCGGCTGGACGGGACCCGACGCGGAGTATCCACATTACGCCTTCACCATGGCACCGGAAGATTTTTATCCTTTTATAGAACACTTGAAAGCGTCTGGCATTCCGATCCCTGGGCCGTGGACCAGACATGGTATAGAGGCCCTTATGTATTTCCGTGACCCTTCAGGGAACCTGTTTGAGCTGTATTGTCCAGAGGGGTTAAGGGACGCGGACAAGCTGCCTCGCTCGGTCAAAGCAGGCGGGAATTATGTCGTCGATTTCACAGCCCTCAACTACGATTGGAAAGGTTAGACCGCACTTGCCAAAGACCCTGGCGATCTTAAAGACTGAGGACGTCTGAATGTCACAGATGAGACAGCAGGTGAGGATTTATGCTTCGCCTCGCAAGGTTTACCAGACGCTTTCCACACAAGAGGGAATGCGGGCATGGTGGACGGCAGACATGACCGTGGAGCCCGGGGTCGGAGGCTTGGCAGAGTTCAGCCATGGTGAGGAGGGAACTCGTCTGCATGCTCGTGTGGCGGAGCTTGTTCCCGACAACCGGGTGGTATGGGACTGTCTCGGAGAACACGAGGAGTGGAAGGGAACGCGCATCTCGTGGCGGTTAGAGGCCCAGGGCGACTCAACGGAACTCTACCTGACCCACGCCGATTGGGTTTCCGCCGATGGTTGGTTTGGCACGTGCAACGCCATCTGGGGCGTCTTGCTGTACCGGCTCAAGGACTGTGCGGAAGGAAAAACGCCGGGCCCCTATTTCAAGGGAAAGACGTGAATCGATAGTGTTCCAATTCACAGTCCCAGAGACAATCGCCTAGGATGCCTTGGGAGAGCTGTTAAAGATGATTTCCTTGCCTGTCTCGTAACTGATAGTTTTGAGAGTTGCTTCCGGTCCTGAGCGGTTACCCATCATAATCATAGGACCTGAACCGGTGTTCTCTAGCCGATAAAAAGATCCCCCGGTAATCATTGCCACCATGCCTGGCTTGAGCACTTTCCTGCTGCCGTCAGGGAAAGTCATAGTGCACTCCCCGTCGATTACAATAAAGGTCTGGTCTGCATTGTGGCAGTGCATCTCGTCCTTGCGGCCCGGAGGATAGTAGTGATGCCAAGCATGGAAGCGCGGGGTGTTCATAATGCTTTTTCGCTTCTTTTCCTTTGCCAGTTTATGCATGTCGACGAATTCGATGGACATTTGGCCGACCTCCTTAGACGAATTTAGGATTCTCCTAAAAAACTGTGGTATCACAATGGCCCGAGCCGGGTCAACGCCCCCGGTGGATTTGACAGTGTACGATCAGAATGTATAGGCTTGGAGCAACTTCCAATGGCAGGAAAACAAGGTGCAAGAAGGAGAAAGTGACCATGCCTCTAATGGATAAGGTCGAAGACGCATGCGCGCGGTTCCGGGCGGGTGAGGCCGAGATCTCAACGACGTTCTACTCCAAGCCGCGTCCCATCGAACAGCATGTGTTCGCTCTCAGGATTCAGGTGGCTCGTGAAGTCCGTAATCTGCGTGAAATCTCCCAGGGTGAATTGACGAAGATGGTGGAACGGACAGACCATGGGCTTCGGCGGGAGGATTTAGTGCACGAGTTGGCGGAGCACTACTTTGAGATCAGGCACTACGCCACCCTGGCTTACCTGTTGGAAGGCATCAGCGGCGAGCGGGTGGACTGGAAGGAACTAAACGTCCAGCGGGACGCTGCCGAGTGGACCCAGTACGGACGAAAGGAAAGAGACTGCCGGGCGAAATGGGCCAAAATATCCCCGCTGCACGAGTCCGCGGGCTCCTTTAACAGTGGCGGTGCAGGCTCGGTGGCCTTTGGCGTCGTCGGTCTTAAAGGCGGTGACTACGAAAAACTTCTAGCCGAGGTGGGTAAGATCATCCTCCATGATGAGATGGCCCACGGTGATGTTCTGGGAAACCGTCACCCCCTCTATAGTTTGGTGAAGACGGAAGAGGAGGAAAATAAGGCTCTCGAGGTGATTCGTGAATACTCCACGGTTCGTCTCCATGGACGCAATTACCAGTATGGCAATCCGGTTTCAAAGGAGCGTATTGAAGCCATTGCACTGGGTGAGATCGAGCCCATCGATCGTGAGGCCCTAAGAATCGCCTATACAGGGGCCATGGGTGAAGTGGAATGGTTTGAACGCTATCACGCCGCGTCCAAGCCACTGTCTTCCACCACCATCAAGCGATAAACCATTCCATGACTTAGTGTCGGTGGAGGGGGCGAGCCTCGACAGGCGAGGGCACCGAACATGAGGGTCCGGTGACTTCTGCGGTGCTTGGTTTGTCCACTTCACTTCCTTTCACGCAGCGCCCTCTCGCTGTAGGAATAAGGTTCCCCCTCGGCTGATGGCCCTCGGCCCCTGTTTGAATATCTCCGTCATTATGGTAGCGCTCAGGAGGTTCGTGGGGTCTTTGGTAAGGCCGTCGAGAACTCCCGTCGCCAGAGCCTCAGCCATATGGTGCTCGCTGAATTCGCCCCAGACCTTTGGATTGGACGCCACCGCTTGGACTAACAATAACAACGCGTCCTTGCGGTTTTCCGTGGTGTGAACACAGCCTTAATGTCTTCAGAGCTTAGCGATTTCCCAACCGTTAGTAATGTGGTGTGTTCGAAGTTAACTTTGGGTAGAGGTGGCAAGGTGAAGGGAAGCGCGTCTGAGGTTTTCTTCACCGCGAGGATTTGATCCACACGCACCTGGTACCTGATCAGCTATCGTACTGCAGAAATCGCTACGGGAATGAGAATTATTGGGAAAGGTATCGAACCTCCATCTTTGAGACCATCCCATTGATCGAAGGATCGTGGTCGAATCGTCACCAGTCTAGAGCGAAGTCGGATTGAGCGCTACTAGATCACAGGTCACGAACCGAGGACTGCTTCCTTCTGTTCTTTCATACCTTGGCGCAGAGGGGGCAGCAGGGCAAAGCCCGCGCAAGCCAATACCACGCCGATGCCTCCTAGGATAGCGGCTCCCACCGGTCCAAGCAACGTTGTGAGGGCACCGAGATTTACCTGCCCGAGTTGTGGCCCACCGTTGGTGAACATGGCAGCCAAAGCCGTTACCCTGCCCCTCAGGTTATCGGGCGTTCTCAACTGCACTAGGGTAACCCGCATGACCTCGGATACTACATTGCCGACTCCATAGCTCACCAACATCAGCAGTGCTAGGGAAAGTGTACGGGAAAAAGCAAAACCCATGAGGAACACCCCTTGAGACGCATAGGCGACTAGCATAACGGCGATTTTGTGCCTGATATCACCGATGGCGCCAAGCACCCCGGCTCCGACCAGCGCTCCCACTGCGCCCGCCGAGTGAAGTAGTCCCAGGGCTTCGGGTCCAAGGCCCAATACGTCCCGTACGAAAACGGGCAGCAGAACACGATAGGTACGTAGCAATGTCACTGTAAGATCCACGGTGAGTGGTAGCAGTACTAGGGGTTCCTTGCGTACAAAGTGAAAGCCCCCGAGGACATCGCTCCATTTACGGCCCCCCCCGCGCGATGGTGCTGGGACCGCCGACATGAGCAGCAGCGCGATGATTACGGCCATAAAAGTGATCACGTTGAGCGCATAGGTCGGAGCCAAGCCGAAAAAGCCGATTACCAGTCCCCCGAGACCGGGACCAGCAATGGTGGCCGTTTGTCGGTTGATAGAGTTGAGAGTCAAGGCGTTGGCCAGCTCGTTTCGGGGTACAAGGTTGGGAAGGATGGACTGGCGTGCCGGCGCATCGAAGGCCGTTGCCGCCCCGGAGATGACCGAGACTAAATAAATAAACCCTGGGGTAACTACACCCAAGGCTGTTCCTACAGTCAACGCCAGAGTTGGCAACATTAATACGCCCTGGGTGGCTAATATTAATTTCTTGCGGCTCACCCGGTCTGCAAGATCTCCGCCAATGAAAGAAAGCAGCAGGAAGGGGATCACACGGGCCAAGCCCACCAGACCTACCTGGAGTGTCGAATCCGTCAAAATGAATATATGCCACCCTATGGCTACGGTTTGCATTTGGTCTCCCATGGTGGAGACTAACTGGCCAAACCAGAGCAGACGAAAATCCCGGTGCCGTAGGGTGGTGAGGGCAGTGCTACGAGTCGAGGGCTGGTCCTGTGACTCAGAGTTGGATTTAGGGTCCTCGGGTTGCATATTGAGTTGAAGGGGTCATGTCACAATGGTGAAAGGCAGCCGAGATGTCAAGTCTAGAGTAGACGGTCTGAAGAGTGCGATCAGCGGAGGATAGATAAAATGGCAGGTTACTTTACGAGAAAGTGAACGACACAGATGATCTGCTGATTTTCACCTAGGGTGGACACCACTAACTTCCATTTCCCAGTGTCCTCTTTGGGGACGATCTTCTTGTCACTCCAGCTACGCCACCAGCCGGATTCCCCTATCTCGATGTTTTCACTATAAATTTCGACATCTTCTTTGTACCAGCCATGGCGTAAAATACCTTCGGACGCATGGGTGAAGAGGCTCCAAAAAAAGACCTTGTTTTCCACCTGCGAATTCACCACAGGTATGGGACCTGCCGGCTCCGCCCCACGTTCGCAGTACGCTCCCGGCTTGAATGGCCGCACGGGTTCCCTCAGGACCATATCCCGGGCAAACATCAATTCAACCATCTCAGGCTCGGGGAAAACTTCATGGGAAATGACGAGGATGACTAGAACGGTTAGACCGGATGCGAAGTGGCGAAGCATGGGTGCAAAACGATTGGTTCTACGAACTCCCAGCAGGGGACTTGTCAATCGGATCGACTGAATTCTCTGCGTCGGTTATTTTTAACTTTTCTTAAAATAATTGCAAGAACAAAAAACCATTTCACATTTCTCAATTCGCACATGGCGCTCAATTTGAGAAGTCATGAGCGTGGCGGTTAGTCGCGGTAGTTGGTATATTGGAGCGGCATATCGATATCGGAGTCCTTCAGCATGGCAATGACTTGTTGAAGCTCGTCTCTCTTCTTACCAGTGACGCGAACCTTGTCGCCCTGGATGGCCGCCTGGATTTTGAGTTTTCCACCCTTGGTAATCTTAACGATTTTCTTGGCCAGCTCCGTCTCGATGCCCTGGCGAACCGTGACAGTCTGCCAGGCTTCGCTCACGTTCACCTGTGGCGGGTCCGCCTGCAAGCATCGTACGTCCACCTTCCGTCTGGCGAGGCGTTCTTTGAGAATATCGAGCATTTGTTTGAGTTGAAAATCGCTGGGGGCGCGCATGGTCACCTGCTTGCCCTCTAGCTCGAACTTTGCATGGGATCCTTTGAAATCAAAACGGGTTGTAACTTCGCGGTTTGACTGGTCCACCGCATTGGTTACATCTTGTGTGTCAACCTCAGAAACAATATCGAACGATGGCATCTCTTTCTCCCTCTTTCAATGGAGTCAGGCTGTACCGACCCGGGTTTGACGGACAGTTAGTTAAGCCACACGTTTGATCGAGCCGTAGGTCGTTGGGGTGGGGTATCCCAGCGACTCATGCTTGCGCCGTCGGTTGTAGAACAGTTCAATGTAGTCGAAGATATCCGACCTAGCTTCTTGCCTCGTGTGATAATCCTGATGGTGAACAAGCTCATTCTTCAGGGAGCTGAACAAGCTCTCCACTACCGCATTATCATAGCAATTCCCTTTGCGGCTCATGCTACGCATGATCCCATGGCGTTTGAGTAACTCAACGTATTGGTTAGTACAGTACTGCAAACCCTGGTCGCTATGGTGAATCAGCCCCGCTGTAGGCTGGCGCTGTTCGATAGCCATCAGTAAAGCTTCACTGACCCATTCCTGGGTAGGACGCTCCTTCATTGACCATCCCACCACCAGCCGAGAGTAAAGGTCAATCAGTACAGCCAGGTATAACCACCCAGATCGGGTAGCAATAAAGGTGATATCAGCCATCCATACCCGATCGGGGCCTGGCGCTTCAAAGCGTTGGCGCAACAAGTTCGGAGCTGGGGACGCACTGTGGCGGGCCTTGTAGGCTAATCGAAATCTTCGCACCCGACGGGTCTCTATCCCCACTAAACTCCTCAGCCTCGCACCCCATGCTTCCCACAGGCTACCCCCACCTCTTTCAGCGTGAGCCATGTCTTGACTGCTCCGTACGCCTCCTTGTGTGTTTCGTGCACTTTGCGGATCTCTTTGATCAGAACCTTGTCCCGCACGCTACGCCGAGACTCCCCTCGACCGCACCAGTCGTAGTACCCACTACGACTCACCTCTAACACCTGACACATCCTCACCACCCTAAACTCTATCCTGTGAGCTCGTATAAACGCGTACTTTACTTGAGCTCCTTGGCAAAGTACGCTGCGGCCTTTTTTAGTATATCTCGCTCTTGCGTTACCCGCTCCAGCTCCCGCTTTAACCGTGCCACCTCATCGTTGTCTCTCCCTCGACCCGTGCCTGGAAATGCCGCCGCCCCATTGTTGCTCACTTGCTCCTGCCACTTGTACAACCGGTTGCGAGGGACTCCCAGTTCCCGTGCAATCTCCGCTGCTGGCCGAGGGCCCGCCTCAAGAAGTCGCACAGCCTGCAATTTAAACTCCTGGGTGAATCGCCTTCGCTTGTGCATCGGATACCTTCTTATCTTGTCCCCTTTTTGGGTGTCCGTCAAACCCGGGCTACCTCAGGCTGCTCTATTGAGATTGCTGGTTGGAACAACTGGCCTCTCCCCGTTTTTCTAATAACACCTTAGAAGATCCCCGACGTAAGTCCGGGGGTGTATCGGGCTCCCAAGTCTTCTTTGGTTGATAGTGGTATAGTCGATGCGTGGAACTGAGAAGACAAGCACACGGTGTGTATCGTTGCATGTACCACGTTGTGTGGATACCGCGGTATCGATACGAGGTTTTGGTGAAAGGGGTCGATGAGTCCCTGAGGGTGAAACTGGATGAGATTGGCAAGAGGTACCCGGAGGTGGAAGATATCGAGCGAAATATCGAACCGGATCATGTCCACAGGGTAATGAGTTTTGCACCGAAGTACAGTATTGGGAGGGTAGTGCAAATGATGAAGCAGAACACGGGGAGGGGGCTCAAAGAGAAGATTGAGTTTTTGCGGGAACGATACTGGGGGAGCGGTGGGATAGGGTCGGTGGGGTATTTCGTAAGCACGGTGGGCTTGGATGAGGACGCAATCAGGGGATAGGTTCGGTATCAGGAAAAAGGAGACTTGGGACAAGCGAAGCTTGCATTCTGAGAAAAGCCCCAAACGTAAGTCCGGGGAAATTTACTGAAAGACACGGAAGAGAGCGAAATTAGATTACCAGCCGCATGTTGCTCTCAGTGAGCGCAATGCAATGCTTCAAATTGATCTCGTTTATTGTATTTAATTATCCCTTCATTCTAGTGAGGCGAGGAACCACCTCGCTGGCGAGGATTTCCATCTGTTCCATGCCGTCGAAGACGGGGCTCAAAATCACCATCTGCCTAATGGGAGTCACTACTTGACTTTGCATCTTTGACCGCGGGACTTCCCCTGGGAGATGATGCAAGTTGTGGCAATTATCGTAGGTCTCGTGTATCCGGAGGATAGCTCCGAGAAGCAGCGAGCTAGATACCTTCAACGATTTTTGATGCACGGGTGCGGGCGGCTAATCTTTTATCAGCAGTCACTAGCTTGACCTCCAGAGCAAGGGCAAGCGCGACGTAACTTGCGTCGTAAACCGTCAACCTGTAGCGGTGGGCTAGATCTAGAGTGGCTTGATATTCGTCAGCCCCGAGAGTGTAAGTCTCAATTCCTAGGTCAAGAAAATAGCCAAACAGCTCCGAGGCATCCTGGGCAGGCAATTTTACTTTTGTAACGAGAACATTTCCAACTTCATAATTTAATAGCTCCGGCGCAACCAGCGGCTCACCTCCGTTAATGTGTTCTTCTAAGACCTCTCTAGAGATTGCGGAGGGCTGTTCTATAAGCCACTGAAGCACTAAGGAGGCATCTACAACCCTCACCTCTCCTCCCGGCTCTCCCTCAATAGCTTAACTGCATTGAGTCCTTTGAGCTTTTGCGCACGGACCTTTTTCCACTCAACGATTTTCTCAGCGGCCGGACGCAAACGGGTTTCTCGCCCGGCGTTTCTCGCTCTATAATCTTGAGCGGGGACCAAAACCGCCAAGGGCTTATTAGCCCGAGAGATCGTGATGGGAATCCGTTCCTTGCACACCATGTCTAGGACGCTGCCAAATTTCTTTCGCACTTCCAGGGCACTCATGGTCTTCATCACACTTCCAAAGGTATCAGATAAGATAGGATAGCAACTATGATAGTTAAGGTCAACGCAATGCATAAGTCGATTCAGATCGATGGTCGAAGCCTTTTTATCTATTCGCCCTGATTGGGAGATGAGATGGTCCGCGAGTCAGCCCTGGTCCGCATCGTCTGGGGTTAGAGGACGGTTGGCTTCGGTCAAGCTTTCGACCCAGTCAGTGTTGGGACGACCTCGCTGGCGAGGATGTCCATCTGTTCCATGCCGTCGAAGACGGGGCTCAAAATGACCATCTGCGCGCCGGCGGAGATGACTTCCCGTAGGCCTTCCACGACCTGTTCCGCGGTGCCCCAGACCGAGACCCGGTCTGCCCGATCCGGATCATTGTAATACGCCCCGAACCATTCCCTGAGACGTTTGCGGGCGCGGTCGCTGTCCTTGTCCACAGCGAGATTGACCCTCTTCGCAAGGGGGAATTGAGCCGGGTCTTTCTTTGCCGCTTCGAGTTCCTGGCGGATAGTCTGGACGTTGGACTTGAATTCGGCGGTGGAAGAGGAGCCGGCACCGATGAAACCGGTGCCGTTTCTCACGGCACGTTTGAGGGCTGCAGGAACGTTGCCGCCAAACCAAATGGGGGGGTGGGGCTTCTGTACGGGTTTGGGAAGCAGATTGGCGTTTTTGATCTGAAAGAACTCACCTCCGAAGGTCAGGTCCTCTTCCGTCCAAAGCTTTTTAATATAGTTAAGCGATTCATTGAAACGGGCGACCCGACGCTCTGCGGCCAGTCCGTACGCCCCGTAGACGCCGGTGGAGGCTCCCAGAGCGACGCCTAAAATCAACCGGCCCTTGCTGAGTTGATCCACGGTGGCCATGCCTCTTGCCACGGTAATGGGGTTACGCAGGTTGATGAGCATGACTGCGAATCCCAGCCGGATCCGCGTGGTGATAGCCGCCGCGTAACTCATGAGGGCCATGCTTTCCAGGGCGCCGGTCCGGCCCCTGAAACCGGACTGCTCCGTTAACCAGACACTGTGAAACCCAAGCTCCTCGGCTCTTCGAAAGTAACCCTGAATCTCCTCCGGATTAACCGTCGGCTTCATAAGGCTCAGCGGACCTATGATCGCGCAATCGACTTTATTCTCAGTAGCCAATATCTCTCCTTAAATAATACACCGAATGCTCGTCTCTATAGCATGATTGGTCGATATTTAGCTACGTCCCGGCTTTAATAAAATCAATAATAACGGACTCTTAAATAAACTCTATACAATACGGCGCAGCTTAGCATGAGGATTCCACACGCCATGAAGGCAGTGCTGAGCAGGCTCGCCCGCCAGCGCACAACCGACGCCACCACTCTTGCCCGCATTTGGCTTGCTGAGAGGCTTAAGGAAGAACTAAGCAACTAGGCCAATTCGGCTGTTGGAATTCAGCTCCCAAGAGTTTTTAGATTAGCTTGATTTCGTGTTTCATCCCGCTCCCTGGTCGAGGGGCGGGAGTCTCAAGGAGATGCCGTTTTTTTCCAGCTCTTGATAATACTCCTCTCGGATTTTCGGGTCTTCTTTGTCGTAGCGGAGCTTGAAAGAGTATGCGTGCGGATTGTCGCTTTTCGCTGCTCCCACGGGATCGTACTGGCCCTTGTTGCTGATGGAAGCGCCGCTGGGATCCCAACCCTTGAAGGCAAGCTGCCTGAAAGGACCCTTTCCAGTATTGAAATGCTGATGATACTCGTTCAGTTTGGGCGCTACGACTCCGTAAGGCTTGACCGGTACCTTGAGCCTCTTGCTCGCATCCATCTCCGCTCCAGGGAAAAACAACAGCTCATAACCCTCGCCACCAACGACCATGACGTGAGGACCCTGACCATGCCTGTGTGCGGTCACGTAGGTACCTTCGCCAACCTCGAGGATATGAATCTGTGACGAGGCGTTTCCCATATAGAGACGCATGATGGAGGTACGTGTGCCCCTCTCTTTCCACTCGTCCAAGTTAAAAGTTCGAATATCGGGAATAAAATTCGTTTCAAACAGCCTCAGATTACGGTGTGTGCCTTCATCGCTGTAATAGCTATCCATGGAATAGCTGTATCGGTTTTTGAAGGAGTAGGGATTGTTAAATACGTAGTTTACATCGTGATAGAGGTTGATGACCTGGGCCATGTTGGTGCCAAAGACGATGCGGCACGGCTCACTTCCGGAATTGTTAAATTCCTGGTGCCAGGCGTTGAGGGGAATAGCGAGGAGGGCTCCTTCGGACCACTCGATAGTTCGCTTTGGTTCCCCTTCTTGCCAGATCTCGGTGGCCCCTGTGCCCTTGAGCACGTACATCACGGCTTCGTACATATGGTGCTCGGGTTTGAGTTGACCCTTGGGCGGGATCTCAACGATCTGAAAGCTGATCTTTTCCTGGTCGGCCAAGCGGGTGTAGCCCACTTTTCCACCCCGTCTCTCCCAGTCGGCGAGTTTCAAGGTACTCAAATCGTCGAGATAACTGCCCTTATAGAGGGGAGCCCCCTCTTGCTCGACGAACCTGCGATAGTGGCTGCCTACCCACCATTGTTCAAAGGTCATTTCCGGCTTGGCCATAGTTATCCCCTCTTTCTGAGCCTTTCTTTACCTAATAATTGGTACTAAAGACAAGAGGTGCCAATGCAATAGGACAACAAGCCGTCAGGTCTCAATCAGGATGTCGGGTTGACATCACCGGCGGAGGCGCTAAGTTTTGATGCATTGGCAATGTCGTTTCATTTGCATGGCGTAGAAATAAGTGAGGTTTAATTATGCCGACCCAAGAAGGATTTGTGTACGAAGATCCCTTCCCGTTGGGAAACGATGACACGGAATATCGTCTTCTCACCAAGGACCATGTCTCGGTTACCTCCTTTATGGGAAAGGATATCTTGAAAGTTGAACCGGAGGCGCTAGCGCTTGTGGCTCAGGAAGGCATGAGGGACGTTTCTTTCCTGCTCCGGACCGGCCATCTCAAACAGGTAGCCGCGATCCTTAAGGACCCGGACGCGTCGGAAAACGATCGGTACGTGGCCCTGGCGATGCTCCGAAACGCGGATATCGCCTCCAAGGGCATCCTGCCATTCTGCCAGGATACCGGTACCGCAACGATCTTCGGCAAAAAAGGGCAGCAGGTCTGGACCGGGGTCCGGGATGAAGAGTACTTCTCCAAAGGAATCTATAAGGCTTACAAGAAAGAAAACCTGCGCTATTCCCAAACCGCGGCCCTGGACATGTACAACGAAGTGAACACGGGGACCAACTTGCCGGCGCAGATCGATATTTATGCGACGGAGGGGATGGAATACAATCTGCTGATGATCACCAAAGGTGGCGGCTCGGCAAACAAGACGTTTCTCTACCAGGAGACCAAGGCGCTGCTCAATCCCGAGAGCCTGAAGAAGTTTCTCTCGGAAAAGATGAAGACCCTGGGCACCGCCGGTTGCCCTCCCTATCATGTTGCGTTTGTCATTGGTGGTACTTCCGCAGAGGCTTGTTTAAAGACCGTCAAACTGGCCACGGCGCGTTATCTGGACCACCTACCCACTTCGGGAGATAAAATGGGACGTGCTTTCCGCGACCCCGAGCTGGAAGCCCAGATGCTCGAGTCGGCCTATGGTGCCGGTTACGGCGCACAGTTCGGCGGGAAGTATTTTGCCCTGGACGTTCGCGTGATCCGCCTGCCCCGCCACGGGGCGTCATGTCCCGTAGGAATCGGAGTTTCCTGTTCGGCGGACCGCAACGTCAAGGCAAAGATCAACCGTGAGGGAGTTTGGCTCGAGGTGCTGGAGCGAGAACCCGGGCTCCTGATACCGGAGGAGCACCGCGGCAAGATCACCAGCCGGGTGGTGAAAGTGGACTTGAATCGACCCATGAAAGAGATCCTGGCACAGTTGAGCAAGCACAGCGTTACGACGCAGCTATCACTTAACGGGCCAATGATCGTTGCCCGAGACATCGCCCATGCCAAACTAAAAGAACGATTGGACCGGGGCGAGGGGCTGCCCCAATACCTGAAGGATCATCCGATCTATTACGCGGGCCCAGCCAAAACACCCACCGGCATGCCTTCCGGCTCCTTTGGTCCCACCACGGCCGGCCGTATGGACTCCTACGTCGATCTCTTTCAGTCCCATGGCGCTTCTATGATTACCCTGGCCAAGGGCAACCGGAGTCCTCAAGTGGCCGCGGCCTGCAAAAAATACGGTGGTTTCTATCTCGGTTCCATCGGCGGTCCCGCGGCGCTCCTGGCGCAGGAGAATATCAAGAAGGTTGAAGTGATCGAATACCCTGAGCTTGGCATGGAGGCCATCTGGAAGATCGAGGTGGAAGACTTTCCGGCCTTTATACTGATCGATGACAAGGGGAACGATTTCTTCAAGCAAGTCCTTTCCTGACCAGCGCTTGCGATCAAGTCGCTATTGGTTCTAGGAATCTTTTCTCCTGTAGAATCTCATTTATCGGGAGGCATCACATGGCTCGACCCATTCGGCGCATTGTCACAGGCCACGACCTTGAAGGCCGCTCTGTGTTCCTGATAGATGAAAACGCGAAGAACGTTCGCGATCGCCCGGGTGGCGGGGGGGTGACGGAGCTTTGGAGCACAGACTCGGCTCCCGCCGACAACAGCGGTGGTGAGGACACCGGGAACCGCCCAAGCTCCTTGCACCCACCGCCAAAGGGCACCCGATTCCGAATCGTGGAGTACCCGCCCGACAGTGCCCGCTTCGCAGCAGGGACAAAAGAAGATATGTCGTTTCGAAACGCGGGTCTGGGCAGGTCGGCCGCCACCGACACCTCGCGTCATCCGGGCATGCACAAAACCGATTCCATCGATTACGCGATCGTCCTTTCTGGTGAGATCTATGCCGTTATGGACGAGGGCGAGACCTTGATGGGGCAAGGCGATTGCCTGATTCAACGCGGCACCAGCCATGCCTGGAGCAACCGTAGCAACGAGCCATGCCGGGTGGCCTTTGTGCTCATCGACGCCAAACCGATCTAGTACCCCCTTGCGAGAAATAAGAGAAAGTGTATGGCATCAAGAGCTTTTAACCGCAGATTTACGCGGACCCGGAATCAGCATAGCGCAAAGCGAAATGAGACAACGAATTACTGAAAACGGGACGAAAAGACAAAAAAAGTTAGCAGATGCAACGGGCAGGAATGTGTTCGGAGCTGAGGGCTGAAAGCTGATAGCTTAAAAGTGAACTCTATGCTCTTTGCCATCTTTCATCTGCGATAATCGGCGGAAATCTGCGGTTGAGTTATTAGAAATGGTCAGGAGGTTACCATGGCGGAAATCGATGACGTCAAGCGGGAAGTCGTGATTGCCAATCGTATGCTGTTCGAGATGGGCCTTGCCGACGGTCCGACCATCGAGCGGGGACACGCAAGCATGCGACTGCCGGGCAATCCGGATCGGTTCGTGATCAAAGGACTTGGCCCTGCGTTGTCCCTTATCGAGGAAGACCACCTGGTGGTGTGCGACCTGGAAGGATTCAAGACGGATGGGCCAAAGGAACTGAATCTGCCCAACGAGGTGAAGATGCACTCCTGCATCCTGCGCGGGCACCCCGAAGTCCAATCTGTGGTGCACGTGCATCCGCGTTTCACGGTGTTGATGAGCGTCTTACAGGCTAACATCAGGCCCATGTGCATAGAAGGGATGGCCATGTTTCGAAATCCGCTTCCCATGTTTCCATTCCCGCGTCTCATTATTCGCGAAGAAGACGGTGCGGAAGTGGCCAAGCTATTAGGTGACTCCAAGGCGATCCTGCTCCAGGGGCACGGGGCGGCTACGGCGGGGGAGGATTTGGAGGAGGCAGTCACTAATATGCTTCACCTCGAAGAACAGGCGCGCATGAACTACTACGCCTACACGGCCATGGGGCCTGATCATCCCACCATCACCAAGGAGCAGATGGCCGATTTCGGGGCCAATATGAGAAAGTTAGCTGAGCAGGCCCATCTCAAGCCGGAAGTGGCGCCCACGGCACGCAAACCCAGCGGGGTGTGGCGCCATTACGAGCGATGGATCACGGGCCGGTGAGGTTCGAATCCGCTTCGAACTATCATTACCGTCAAGGAAACGATTTGATGTGTTCCCACTTATGGCGGGGCTCAAAATTCAGGTCAATCTGACATCCGAGTTCAGGTTGACAAATAGTCCTTTATTTCCTATTGTCCACTTCAAAATGGGCCAGCCGGGAAATCGCACAATTGCACCAGCAACCGGGAACTTCTAAGTAGCGGTAATGGGGACCAAATCCGTTCTCCCGGGCGGTCAGTCCAAAAAGCAAAATCGTATCATTCTAATGAGGAGGAAATCACTATGGTAATGCTAGGAACCGATATGAAGGTAGCTGAAACTCCGAAAGACGGTCTATCAGACTTTACCACCCCTGACGCCTATGAGGATTGGCTGGAAAGTGAAGACGTCAAGGTCTATGAGGAATTTTACTTCCCGAGCTTGGCGAAGGTGGAACTTGGGCCGTGGGAGCGCAAGGGAGGCAAAGGCGCGGTTACCCACATCAATAACCGCCATATGCCCAACGACTGTCACGTGGTGGAGATCAAGCCGGGAGGCAAGTCCGAACCGGAGCACCACATGTATGAGCTTACCGTCTACGTGATCTCGGGCAACGGCGGAACCACCATCTGGAACAATGACAAGCAGAAGCAGACCTTCGAGTGGCACACCGGCAGCCTATTTTCCATTCCGCTTAATGCCACGTACCAGAACTTCAATGGCAGCGGCACGGAACCTGCACGGTACATTGCCGTAACCAACGCCCCGCCTATGATGCGGCTTTTCAAAGATAACAAGTTCATGTTCAACTCCGATTTCAAGTTCGAATCCCGCTTTTCGGGCGAGGAAGACTACTTCAGCGGCAACGGCAAGCTCTACAAGCGTCGTGTGTGGGAGTCCAACTTCATCGCCAACGCGCCGGACATGCTGCTATACGGGTGGAAGGAGCGGGGTGCCGGCGGCATCAACGCCATGCTGGAGATGGCCAATAACAATATGAAGAGCCATATTTCCGAGTTCCCCATAGGCACCTACAAGAAGGCCCACCGCCACGGTCCGGGCGCTCACTTGGTGCTGCTCAGCGGAACAGGCGGCTTTTCCCTGGTCTGGACCAAAGAAGACCGTTCCGACATGATCAAATGCGACTGGCAGCAGGGTTCCATGGTCACCGTTCCTAGCGACAACTGCTATCACCAGCACTTCAACACCGGCACGAATCGGGCCCGTTACCTGGCGCTGCGCTCGGGTGATCAAGGCCTGAACTCGCCACGGGGTGGCGGCGGCGACTTTGCTGACAAGAGCATCAAGGAAGGTGGCTGGCAGATCGAGTACGGTGACGAGGACCGCGAGCTCCACGAGATCTTTGAAAAGGACCTCAAGTCCCACGGCGCGCCGTGCAAGATGAAGGCATTTGTCCCGTGGTGCACCGGTGAAGTGGGCCCCACGAGCGAGAAAGAAACCTAAAAAAACGGGGGCAAAGCGCTAAGCGCAGAGCGTCAATAGCTATTAACCGCGGATTTATGCAGATTTTCGCAGATAAAGATCTGGCCGGAGCGGCCAGATTCTAAAAATTTTCATCTGTGCTTATCAGCGTCAGTCTGCGGTTAGTTTTTTGGCGAGCAGTTCATCAGGATCCGTTATACCTCCACGTACTGGGGAAGAGGAAAATGCCATGGTCATGCTAGGAACTGATATGAAGATCGCGGAGACTCCAAAGGAGGGCCTCCAAGACTTTGAGTTAGAGGATGCTTACAAGGAGTGGCAAAAGAGAGAAGGCGTCCGTGTCATCAATGATTTTGCTTTTGAGGACCTCAAGGCCATCGAACTGACCCCCTGGGAGCGCAAGGGGGGCAGTGGCGCCATCATCAACATTCCCAACGACCATCTGAATAACGACTCCCAGGTGGTGGAGATCAAACCGGGCGGCAAGTCGGCGCCTGAGCATCATATGTACGAGGAGATGGTGTACGTGATTGCCGGGCGCGGGGGCACAACGGTTTGGGTGGATGAGAAGCAAAAGCAGACCTTTGAATGGCATGAGGGAAGTCTCTTCTCGATCCCCCTCAACCTGCGGTACCAGCACTTCAACGGCAGTGGGAGCGAGCCCGTGCGTTACCTTGCGGTAACCAACGCGCCGCCCATGATGCGCCTGTTCAACGACCTGGATTTTGTCTTTAACGATGCCCATGTATTCCGCGGCCGCTACGACGGTGACCAGGACTACTTCAGCGGCAACGGCAAGCTATTCACCCACCGGGTCTGGCAGTCCAACTTCATTCCCAACGCGCCGGACATGCCTCTCTACGGTTGGAAGGAGCGAGGAGCAGGCGGTATCAACGTGATGCTGGAGATGGCCAACGCCAACATGAAGAGCCATATTTCCGAGTTCCCCGTGGGCACCTACAAAAAAGCTCACCGCCATGGCCCAGGGGCGAATCTGGTGCTGCTAAGCGGCACCAGCGGCTACTCGTTGTGCTGGACCAAGGATGACCGCTCGGACATGGTCAAGGCGGATTGGAAGAAAGGTGCCCTGGTCATTGTTCCCAGTGATAACTGCTTCCACCAACACTTTAACAGCGGTGCTACCCGTGCCCGATACCTTGCCATATACTCGGGCAATATGGGGCTCCGCACTCCTCAGCGTGTTCGGGGAGAGTACGCGCAAAAAAGCGTTAAGCAGGGCGGCTGGCAGATCGAGTACGAGGACGAAGACCGCGAGATCCACGAGATCTTCGAAAAGGACTTGAAAAAGAACGGTGCAACCTGCCGAATGAAAGCGTTTGTGCCCTGGTGCACTGGTGAGGTGGGCACCACGGACGAACGGGCGACCTAAGAAACAGATAATCGGTCCCTCACACCTTATCCCTTTACCTCAGGCATTGCCCCCCGATGGTATGCGTTGACACATCAGCGCCATTAGAGATATATATGCGCGCGTATACTGCGTGTCCCTTGTTTGCGTATTAGATAACCGAGGTAGACGTCTATGCGATTTGGCGCTCATTATCTTCCCACCTATATCCCCGAGATGGACGGGTCGGTGGCCAACTTCTACCAGTTGATGTTCCAACAAATGGATGGACTGGAGGGGTTAGGATTTAGTGACTTGTGGATTACCGAACATCACTTCGGTTACTACGGGGGAACCGTTCCCCATCCGCCAACCTTTTTGTCCGCCATCGCCCGTACCACACAGAAGATTCGTCTTGGAGTCGCCCTCAGCGTGCTCCCGTTTCATAGCCCCCTGGACGTGGCGGAGTCTTACGGAATGGTGGACGTTATATCAAATGGACGGTTGGAGATGGGGGTTGGAAGGGGCAACGAACCCCATGAGTTTAGAAAAACCCATACTCCTGAGGAAACCTCCAGTCAGCTAACCAGGGAGGCCGCAGAAATTATCCGGCAGGCCTGGTCCGACGAACAGGTCAACTTCCATGGCGAGTTCTTCGACTACCAGGACGTCAATGTACTGCCCAAACCGGTGCAACGCCCGCACCCCCCCATGTGGGTTGGGGCCCGAAGCGAAGAGTCCTTTCGTTGGGCAGCTGAGAATGGGTTTCATCTAATGACTCTCCCTTATATGGCTCCAAGCCCGGAGGAGATGCGCGCTCACTTCCAGTTGTACCGCAAGGTCTTGTCTCAGGCGGGGCATGGGAGACGTGAAATTCTCGGTAAGTTCCATATTTATGTGGCAGATAGCATGGACCGGGCGGTGCGGGAGGCAGAGCCATACCTAAACAACTATCACGCCACCCATAGGGCTGCCGACCCCCATCGGAAGCTGGGTTCTCCGAGGGATTTTGCCGCTCAGCTAGAGCGGGGATTCATCATAGCGGGAGACCCCCAACGCTGTATCGATTCCATCCATCATTGGCGGGAAGAGGTGGGTCTCACCACGCTGTCGGGGACGTTTTATTTTGGTGGTATGCCACAGGAGATGGCTCTGAAAAACATCAGATTGTTTGCAGAGCAGGTAATGCCTGCATTCCTTTAATAACCCAGCCGTATCCCGCCCCACCAAGCTAACCTGCGTTGACACTCCGCAGCCCTCGGAATATAAAGGACCCGTGCATCTTTAGTCTTCCTTGCCTTTGGCATGGAAAAATAAGGAGGTAATAATTCATGCGATTTGGTGCTCATTATCTTCCCACGTATGTCCCCAGTCTCGAGGGCCCGGTCAATCAATTCTACGGAGTTATGTTCGAGCAGATGGAAGAATTCGAGCGGCTCGGGTATCATGATATCTGGGTCACCGAGCACCACTTCAGCGGATATGGGGGCACCATTCCCCATCCTCCCGCCTTTTTGGCGGCCATTGCCCGCACCACGAAAACCATTCGACTAGGGGTGGCCATCAGCGTGCTCCCGTTGCATAAACCCCTTGAATTGGCAGAGGCTTACGCCATGGCGGACGTCATTTCCGGTGGGCGGTTGGAGTTCGGGGTCGGCAAGGGGAGTGAACCCGTGGAATACCGGCGGTCAGGTCTTTCCATGGATACGGCTACCGTGCACATGAAGGAAGCAACTGCGATTATCCAGCAGGCCTGGTCGGATGAGCCGGTGAATTTCCGTGGTGAGTTGTTCGAATACCAAGACGTCAATGTGCTGCCCAAACCGGTGCAGCGCCCGCACCCGCCCATCTGGGTCGGCGCCGCGAAGAGCGAAGACACCTTCCGGTGGGCCGGCGAAAATGGCTTTAATTTGATGACCTTGCCATACATGTATCCGACGCCGGACTTTTTGGATAAGAATATCGGGGTGTACAAGAAAGCCCTTGGTGAAACTGGACATGGGAAGGGTGAAGTTCTCGGGAAGTTTCACGTCTATGTGACCGATAGTTTAGAGCAGGCGGTGCATGATACGGAGCCGCATTTGAAAAACTATCATGACGCCCATAAGGCGGCTGACCCAAATCGTGAGTCGACACTGCGGTCTCGGAGCGATTTTGCCTCGGAGATCGAAAAAGGATTTATCATTGCAGGGGATCCCCAGCGCTGTATCAATGCCATTCACCGTTGGCAGGAAGAGGTGGGGCTCACCACCATGTCAGGCACGTTTCATTTCGGTGGGATGCCCAACGAGATGGCCCTGAAAAACATCCGGTTGTTCGCTGAGCGCGTAATGCCTGCCTTCTCTTAGATAGTGAGCTCTGTGAAATCGATCGCAGCTGTCAGAAAAATTCCGGAGGTACGGGGATGAAGAATCTGCGGACGTTTTTCAATGATTGGGAAGAGAGATTCCCTCACGAGGTGTGCCGTATAAAGAGGGAAGTTTCCGTCAAGCATGAGATGACTGCATTGGCCGCTCAGTTGGAAAAGCAGCAGCTTTTTCCCATTCTTGTCTTTGAGAATCCGGTGTCTCCTTCAGGTGACAGGTTAAACTTTCCTGTGGTTACGAATCTGTTGGCCAGCCGTAAGCGTTGTGCTGCGGCCCTAGACATTTCCCTTCAAGATGTGGCGCAGGGTTATTTCAATCTGATGTCAAAGAAAATTCCCCCTGAAGTGATGAGCGGGGAGGGTGCCCCGGTGAAGGAGGTCATTCTCAAAGGAGACCAAGTGGATCTAAATAAGCTTCCCGTAATTAGTCATCACCAGGGTACCTCAGGCCAACGGTTTACTGCCGGTATGGCAACGACGGTGGACCCCGCGACGGGTATCGATAATTGCTCCCTCCAAAGTGCTTCAATTAGGGGTCGGGATAAGATCGTTTGGTCAAACGGCCCGGCCTCGCATAATTCACTGAACATGAAGGCATGGTGGGACAAGGGTGAGGATTGCCCCGTCGCGTTCTGGATCGGCCATCATCCGGCGGCCTCCCTCGGCGGCCAGCAGAAACTTTCTCATCCTGAAAGCCACTATCCCGGCATCGGGGGTATCATAGGTGAGCCGTTAAAGCTGGTTCCTACGGAAACATTCGGAACCCAGCTTCAGGTGCCTGCTGAAGCAGAGATTGTTATTGAAGGGTACGCCACTCGGGAAGGTTGGGAATCCGGGCACTATGCGGGCGATCATGCGAAGACCATGATCCCTATCGGTCCAGCGCCGGCAGTGCGAGTTACCTGCATTACCCACCGTCGGAATGCACAATACCACGATATCGCTGTGGGTCATGCCGATAATCTAGTGATGGGGGGATTTGCCCTGGAAGCGGCTGTTTACGATGCCTGCAGAAAAGTGGCTCCATCAGTGAAAAACGTCCATTTCCCCCTGTCTGGCTTCTGCCGCCGCATTGCCTACGTGCAAGTCAGTGGCTCAGTCGTTGGGTACCCAAAGGCAATCATCTCGGCTGCCCTGCCAGTGGACAACCGGCTCAAGTACGTGTTTGTGGTGGATGACGATGTGGATATCTTTGATGACCGGGAAGTTATACTGGCGCTAGTAAATCGGGCCCAATTGGATCGTGATATGGTTCTCATTTCCGGACTTCCAGATACGGTCATCGACCCCATCAGCGTGCGGGTGGGGGACGGACATATAACGGCAAAGGCGGGATTTGACCTGACCCTTCCTCCCTCTCCTGCTGAAGGCTTTCCCAGACAATTCGAGGAGAGTATCAAATTCCCTGCCGAACTGGAAAAGAACCTCCGCCTTGAGGACTATCTAGATGGAGACGCTCTTAAAAGGCTAGAAAGGGAGCCCCAGTGATGTCTGAGTATCAAATCAAACCAGGTGCCGATAAGTTTTGCTTTGTGGTATGCCCCCATTGTAGAAAAGTTGTGTATGCGAAAAAGACGTTTTGGTTGCCCCGATTTGCTCATGTTAAAATCTGGTGCAATCATTGCTCCGAAGAGTTCGCCAAGGAGGACTCACCACAAGTGGTAGGCCTTTAGTCTGCGAAGAATCAAGGCGGGAGACCGAATATGCTGAAAGAAGTTGATTTGAAAAGTGCATACAGGGTGACCTCCATAGGCGCAACGTCCAGTTTGCCTTCCGCGCTCTGGGAATCTCCGGTACTCCACCACTCCTTCTCGTATGCATCCAGAACAAGAACTATAGCCTGGAGATTATCCGGGAGAATCGAGAGTTTGTCCTTAACGCCTGTTCCGAAAAACAGTTGGACGCCATCGACAAGAGCCGAGGACTTACCGGTCGCACCGTGGAGGATAGGTTCGAGGCCCTCGGGTTTGAAACCCAGCCGGCCAAGCAGGTGAAGGCTCCCCTGGTCAAAGGGTGCCATGCCAACAATGTGGAGTGCCGTGTGTTGAACGAGATGGAGGCCGAAGGAATGGTCATTTTTCTAGGTCCAGGCGCTGGCCTGCCATGTGGACAAGGACCTGCTTCCCGTTGCCCGTCTCGCGGGCAAGACCTATCGTCTAGAGGGACCTATCTAACTAAACACTGTCACTGTGAGGGAACGTTCGTAGTCAAACGTATCTTGAAATTTTCGGTTGAATGTTGGATTAGGAAATCGGAACAAAAAATTCTCGCGCTAAGACGCCCTTCGATGAACTCAGGGTAGTAGCATGGTCGAACCATAAGGCACGCCAAGTATAAATCAAACTGCGAATTCGAAGTTCGAAATAAATCTGAATAATCAAAAAACATAAATTTCCGCTAAAATGATCTCACTATAGAAATCGGGAAAAATAATATGAAACGAAGCAGCGAAAGAATCCTCACTACCCATGCTGGAAGCCTCGCACGTCCGGCGGACCTGATGGAAATGTTAAACCGCAAGCTTGCGGGAAAACCCTACGACCGAGAACTCTTTGCAAAGCGCGAGCGGGACGCAGTGGTGGAGGTGGTAAAAAAGCAGGTGGACTCGGGCCTCGATATTGTCAACGATGGCGAGTACGGAAAGCCTAATTTTTCCAACTATGCCCGCGAACGTCTCGCGGGGTTTGAAGAAAAGGAGCCCAAAACAGGAGAACCGCCGGTGTCCATATTCGGTCGGGACATGGCGGAATTCGCGGAGTACTTTAACCGAGGGGGACGTGCCGTTATCGGTCGACACGCAAGACAATTTTTCTGCACGGGACCCCTCAAGTATGTGGGCCATGCCGCAGTTCAAACAGATATTGAGAATTTCAAGGCGGCACTTCAGGCCGCAAAGGCCGGGGAGGCCTTTCTTCCCGCTGTAGCGCCCGGTACCATCGAGCATTGGATGACCAATGAATATTACCCAAGCGACGAAGCCTACGTCTACGCCATTGCCGAGGCCATGGGAGAAGAGTACAAGGCCATTGTGGACGCGGGTTTCATCCTCCAGATCGACGACCCCGACCTCGCCGATGGATGGCAAATTCACTCACATATGGCTGTGGCTGAGTACCGGAAATTCGCCGAGATGCGCATTGACGCCCTGAACCATGCCTTGAGGGAACTGCCCATAGACAGGGTACGTTTCCATATGTGCTGGGGCAGCTACCATGGCCCCCATAAATACGATATTCCCCTCAAAGATATCGTCGATATCGTCCTCAAGGTGCGGGCCAGCGCCTACTCCATTGAAGCCTCTAACCCCTGCCATGAACATGAGTGGAAGGTCTGGGAGGAGGTCAAGTTCCCCGAAGGAAAAATTTTTATTCCCGGGGTCATCGGTCACGCCTGTGATTTTATTGAACACCCGGAGCTGGTGGCGCAGAGGCTGGTGCGGTACGCGAAGCTAGTGGGGCGTGAAAACGTCATCGCGGGCACTGACTGCGGTATTGGATCGAGGGTGAGCCACCCCAACATCGGTTGGGCCAAGTTCCAGGCCATGGCCGAAGGCGCCCGCATCGCTACCAAGCAGCTCTGGGGACGGTAGCGGAGCTCACAGCTACGATTTAGCGGGAACAGGGCTGGCCAGTGTCGCCGGGGGCCGGTCCGGCATACTTAGTGCTGTGGCGCCTGCCATGAGCCCCAACACGCCACCGATGACGAAGGCGAGATTGTAGTTGCCAAGCCAATTGTACAAAATTCCCGCTCCCAGGGCGGCGCATGCGGAGCCCACCTGGTGGGACAGGAAGATCCATCCGTAAACGCGGCCAATGGAACGTCTTCCAAAGGAGTCCGCGGCAATTGCAATGGTTGGCGGAACTGTGGCGAACCAGTCCAACCCATAGATAACCGCGAAGATGAAGAGCCCCGGGAAGGAAGTGACATAGGGAAGGATAAACAGCGACACTCCTCGCAGTGAATAGAATATCGCCAGCAGTTTTCGTGGCTGGACACGATCCGTCATCAGACCCGACAGCATCGTGCCGACAAAATTCATTCCGCCCATCACTCCTATGGTGGCGGCGGCCTTCACCTCAGGAAACCCCTGGTCGATGGCGTGGGGGATGAGGTGGGTTCCAATCAGTCCGCCGGAAGTAGCCCCGCAAACAAAAAAACATGCGCACAGGAGCCAGAAGATGGGCGTTTTGACGGCTTCTTTAATGGAGGTGGTTCGGGCCATTTCCGTAGCGCTTGGATTGCGATTTGGCTGACCCGTTGGGGAGGTGCCAGTTTCCTCCAGTCCCAGGGGTTTGAGACCCACCTCCGAGGGGTCATCCCTCATGAGAAAAGCGATGACCGGTAACATGATCAAAGCAAAGCCCACTACTAGGAGAACGCTCCCGCGCCATCCAGCGATGACAATCACGGCCATCAACAAGGGTAAAAAGATTAACTGCCCGGTGGAATTGGAGCTGTTGAGGATGCCCAAGGCCAAACCGCGCTTAGCCACGAACCAGCGGTTGGCTACGGTGGCTCCCAGAACTGCACCGAGCAGTCCTCCGCCGAGGCCGGTAATGACTCCCCAGAAGAGTACCAGTTGCCAGAGATGTCGCATCTGTGTCGTTGATATGATTCCTATGATCAGCAGGGTGAGGCTGGTGAGTATCATACGCCGAGGGCCGAAACGGTCCATGAGGAACCCCCCCAGTGGCGCCATCAGCCCAAGGAGAAAAAGGTTCATGCTGGCGGCGGCGGCAATCGTAGCACGGCTCCATCCAAACTCTGCTTCTAATGGAACGATCATCACGGTAAGCGCGGAACGGGTACCCGAGGTAGCCAGGGCAGTCATAAAGCTCAGGGCCACCACCAGCCAACCGTAGAAAAAAGGGAGAGTTAAGGGCGGGCGTGCTTTGAGGCGAGATTCTGCTTCTGTTTCCACTGTGATACCCTAACAGGACCACGCCAAACCTTCAACCAATAAAGATTTGGATCATGACTATGCGTCACTGATCAGAAGAGAGATAGGGGAGCGTTGAGAGAGTACGAGTCCTATGGTAGCAGGCGGGTCACTATCTGTTTGCAGCGGGGTGATCCATGGGAGTCCGTTTTTGCCTTGCAGGGGCCGCACGGGATCGTCATATCGAAAACGAAGTTGGCCGGGCCGTATCGGCGGAAGAGCTTGGTTTCGACGGCATGTTCTATGGGGAGGCCCTCACCAGCGGTCTCGACCCTTTCCAAGTATTGGCTGTGGCGGCCACCCGTACCAAGCGCGTCCACCTCGGAACGGCCATTTTGACCATGACTTTCCGGGACCCGACAGTCATTGCCAACCAGTCCGCCACTCTGAATGAAATCTCCAATGGGCGTGTGATCCTGGGACTGGGAAGCGGAGACGCCACGATGTGGGTTATGATATTTCATATCATCTGGGCGGCATGGAGTTTGCGCTGACGGCACAAGAAAAAGCCCTTACCCATCGCCTCATTGCATTCTGTTGCCTGCATCGGATATTAGACGGGTAGATTCGGAGCCCCGTAGGCTCGACATTCAAGAATTGGAGGTCACGAAAATGAAAGTATGCCACTACAATTCCAACCAGGCGGGCGCCGTGGTTGGGGATCAGGTTTATCCCATCGGGGACACAATGCTCAAAGCGGGGCGTTTGAGGGAGCGCTATACCATGATCGAGGTCATAGAAGCACTGGCCAACGAACCTGCAGCGATGGAATGCGCCAGGGATGCCCTGAAAACGAGTTCGCCCGTCCCGCTGAGTGCGGTCAAGCTCCTGGCGCCAATTTTGAATCCGCCTTCCTTGTGGGCGGCGGCGGCTAATTATAAGGCGCACCAGGAAGAGATGGTGGGGAGAGTAGGAGCTTCCGACAGGTCTCAACTGGACAAGGACGACCTGATGGCGGAATTCTTTCTCAAACCCACCTCGGCTCTTATCGGACCTGGGGACACGGTTATTATTCCCAAAATATCGAAGCTGGTTGACTTCGAATGCGAGCTCTGTGCGGTCATTGGGAAACGGGCCAGGCGTGTCAGCGAGGAAGAGGCCCTGAATTACGTATTCGGCTACACCATCTGCTGGGACATCAGCCAGCGAGACCCCTGGGGCATGAACCGGCAGAACACCCGGAATATTCGCAAGGGTTTTGACACTTTTGCCGGCCTGGGCCCGTGGATCGTGACCCGGAACGAGATCGAGGAGCCCCAAAACCTCACCATTACGGTGGAGCAGAACGGAAAACCCGTCATGACGGCGCACACCAGCGACATGATCTGCGAGTTGCGGGAGCACATTCGTTTCCTCACAAGCGTGCTGACCCTTCGCCCGGGAGAGCTAATTACTACGGGGACCCCTGCGGGCGTACGAAAACTCGTTGATGGCGATCACCTTAAGGGGGCCATTGAAAAAATCGGCGCAATGGAACTGAAGGTCAAGGATGAGGGCTAGCCTCGGTTCTGAGGGCGTAGGAAAGGGGAAAACGTCAAACTTGCTGGCGGTGGGTTGATTTTTGCGCTGGACAAGATAAGCTAGGCCTCCCGCCTAGTTAGGGTGTTCTAATTTTCAGTGACTATCTATAGCGATAAGGAGGCCGTTATGAGAAGGGACGAAGGAGTTGCATGGGTTTTTCTTCTCGCCGTTGTCTTGGCAGTCGTGGGACCCCAAAAGGCCCTCAGTTTCGACGCCGAGTCCTATTTTAAGGGAAAAACAATCCGGTTTATTACAGGCTCGAGGCCTGGTGGCGGCACGGACATCCTGCTGCGCTACTTGGCCGGGAACTGGGGCAAGCATTTTCCGGGAAATCCGCGTTTCGTCGTCACCAACATCCCTCCCCATGTTCACGCCCTTAACTATGTCTGGCGCTCCAGAGGGGACGGGTTGACGGTGTTCATGCACTCCACCGCGATCCTAAGGGAACAGACCCTCTCGCAGGCGGAGTTCAAGAGCAGCCAGTTCAAATTCCTAGGAGATATTGGCGACCGGACCACCATCATTGGAGGCTACGAGCTGCCCTACAAGGACATCAGAGACGCCATGGGGAAAAAGGGGCCGCCACTAAAATACCTGGACCAGATCGCGAGCCCACAGGACATGAACACCCAGGCCTTTGAGTTGATGCTGCTAGCAGATTGGCTGGATCTGCCCGCCCAGTTCGGAGTCATTGCTGAGCGGGGCACCTCCGTAACCCTCCTTGAGATGGAGCGGGGCAACATGAACGTGTTGGTGGGGGGATCCGGCAGGTGGTTTGGCATGCCCAAGTTGCGGCCCGGTTGGGTAGCTAAGGGTAGGCTAAAACCAATCCTGGACGTCACATATTTCGGCGTCAAGATGAAGGGCAACTCGGAGATGCCCGACACATCGCATGTCCCCCAGGTATACAGCTTGCTCAACGACAAGCAGAAGGAGATTTGGACGGCTATGATCGAAGCACCCCAGGCCATGAACAAGCCCGTGGTGCTGTCACCCAAGACGCCCGACCATATCGTTAACGTGTATCGGAAGGCTCTTGCAGGCGCCATGAAGAAGGGTAAATTTCGCGCGGGAATAGAGAAGGTAACAGGTCTGCCGGCGACATTTGTGTCGGCTAAGAAGGCCCATCAGGAAGCCGTCGATTCAGAGCGTCTCTGGAGCGAGTACAGAGACCAGGAGAAAAAACTGCGTCGCAAAATGTATAACAAGTATATTCGCGACAGGTAGACAATTACACGCCTGAATCGGGCTGGTGCCAATGGACGCCATTCTGCAAGCTGGCTCATACCTTGGAACGCTTTCCTACTGGCAGGCCCTGGTGGCAGGCGTGTTCCTTTCCATCGTTGTTGGCCTTGTGCCGGGAGTGGGATCACTCCTGGTCATGGCCATCCTTCTGCCCTTCATCGTTTTTAATATACAAGACCCGGCAGTGGCCCTTGTCATGCTTTCGGCCATTGCTGGCACCAACAACACCTTGGACTCCATTCCCGCTGTGGTGGTTGGGGTGCCGAGCGGTGCCACCCAGGTCACCTTCCTCGAGGGTCACCAGCTTGCCAGGCGCGGCCAGGCTGCCTATTGCCTGGGGGCGGTTTACAGCGTCTCCGCCATAGGTGGGGTGGTTGGTGCACTGGCCTTGGCCATAGCAATCCCCATTATTAAGCCCTTTATCTTGAGTATCGATCGGAGCGAGATTGCCGTCATTGCCATGTTCGGCGTGGCCATGGTCGCCGTCCTGAGCCGGGGCGCCATGATCAAAGGAATTGCGGCTGCTTTCCTGGGACTCTTAATTTCCACCACAGGTGTGGATCCGTTCACCGGCACCCGTCGGTTCACCTTCGGGCAGATCGAGCTTTGGGAGGGGCTTCCACTGGTTGCAGTGGTCACCGGCATTTTCGCCATCCCCGAATTGTTCGATCTCACCATGACACGCAGTCCCGTGGCCCCAGGAGGAGCGAAGCTCTCTCAGTCCGAAATGCTGAAGGGTGCCATATATGGTCTGAGGCACTGGAAAGAGACCGTCCGGCAATCGATATTCGGCGTTTTCCTGGGGGCCATCCCGGGAGTCGGAAGCGGTGTCATCGACTGGCTCAGCTACGCGTTTGGCATCCTGTGGCGCAAGGACCGCAGGGAGTTTGGCAAAGGCTCCTTGGACGGCGTGTTGTTCGCGGAGTCGGCCCAGAATTCGAAAGAAGGCGGGCAGGCGCTACCGACCCTCGCACTGGGAATTCCTGGCGGGACCGGCTGGGTGATGATCCTTGCCGCCATGTTGATGTACGGCGTGAGCCCTGGCCCTCCCATGCTGGGCCAGCACGCGCACCTCACCATGATCATCGTGCTTACCCTTGCGATTGGCAACCTACTGGTCACCATGATCGGTTTGGTTGCTTCCGCGCCACTGATCAGGCTCACGGCCCTTCCCTATCCTGCTATTTCTGCCGTCATCATTCCCCTGGTAATTCTGGCAGCGTTCCTGGACATGCGCAGCTGGTTTGCCGTTCCCATCCTGGTGATTTTCTCCATTGTTGGTCTGCTGATGAAACGGTTCGGGTGGCCCAGGCCACCCCTTATCCTGGGGTTTATTCTGGGGCGCATCATTGACGTGAACATGCAGACGGCCCTCTCACTGTACGGTGTTGTAGGTGTATTGACCCGTCCCCTGACGGTGATCCTGCTTATATTGGTGATCGCAACCGCGTTCTTGTTCACTCATTTCATGGTTCGCGCGGAGAAGAGCGCCGTTGCAGAGGAGGAGGTCAAGATGCAGGGTGAGTCAGCAGAAGGGGACGCTGTTCGGAAGGCATGGCAGGGTCTGACCTGGCGAGCAGAGAACCTGATCCCGATCCTGTTAATAATGGGCGGCGCCGTCAGTGTCTGGGTGACTCTAGGGTATCCGTTCAAAGCGCGCATCATGGCTTTGTCGTTTACTTTAGGATTCATGGCACTCTCGGCTGTTGAGCTATTCAGGCAATGGTTCATCATGAAAGCCCCCCCTGGTCAAATCATGGACCTCGGCATGCGCAGTAGTGGCGTGGAAGGGGCGACCCGCTCCGGGCTAATGCTAGCGGAGCTGAGCGCTTTATTTCTCTTTTTGACGGTGACCGTCCGGTTAGACAATGCTGCAATTGCATTCGCTGTGTTGGTGCCGGTGTTATTCTTGACGGGGCCGGGGCGTTGGTTCACCGCTGCCATAACCGGGAGCATCATCGCAGTGTGGACCTATGGGTTCATGAGCTATTTCATGGCTGTTCTCTGGCCCGAGCCCGCACTTACCCAATGGTTCTTCGGCCTGTTTTGAAGCCAGTCAAGTATTTACAGTTCTTCTTTCTTGATACGCCTTAAGACAAAGGAGAAACCCATGGCGATAAATGTCGAAAAGTTAAAACAGTACCACCCGCCAAAGGGAATGCCTTTTAGGATCAGTAGACTAGGGCACGTAGTCTTACAGGTGAGCAACCTTGAGAGGTCTTTAGACTTCTATACTCAAATCCTTGGCTTCAAGGTCTCTGACGTCTATCCTCAAGAAATGATGCCTGGAGGCATGATATTTCTCCGTTGTAATACGGATCACCACAGCCTTGCCCTGGTGGGAGCAGGAAAAGACCAGGCAGAAAATATAGAGTTGCACCATGTGGCCTTCGAGGTCTCAACTTTGGAGGAAGTCCTGCGAGCCCGTGACCGCCTGCACGCCAGTAACGTCACCATCGATTTCGAAGGTCGACGCCGGGCGGGATGTCAGATCGCGGTGGAATTTCGCGACCCCGACAACCACCGTCTGGAGATCTATTGGGGTCTGGACCAGGTGGGAAGCGATGATCGGGTACGGCCTTCCAATCAATGGCATGGAATCGGTTCTCTGGAGGAAGCCATTGCCAACCCTGTACCCGGGCAGAATACGCATTTGAATAAGTAGATTTTGGATTGGGAAAAAGATGACTCGCGCAATGGCGCAAAGTGGACTCAGTACTGAGTAACGAGGACTGAGTGGGGAGAGAGGGGAATCTGTGAAAATCTGCGGTTAAGTTTTCAGTAGGAATCTAAAATCAGCAATCTAAGATCGAAAATGTATTCCGATGCCTGACAACGACTATTCATCAGTTAAGTATCCTGCAAGGTCCAATGTAACCATTGTTCACAGCTCCGACTTGCATCTGGGTTCCGACTCCATTGGGGATTCTTTGGAGCCATTCAACTCCTTGGCGAAGCTTCGTGAAGTCTTGACCGTTGCCAAGTCGGAAGGAGCGGCCCTTGTAATTTTGGCCGGGGACACGTTCGATCACAACAGGCAATCCCCTCGGCTCATTGATGACACCACCAAAATGATGGGCGAGTTTGGCGCCCCAATCGTCATATTACCAGGTAACCATGATCCCCTATCACCTGACTCGGTCTATCGGCGTGCCGAGATGCCGGCAACTCCCAACTTATGTGTGCTCGGTCTCACCACTGAAGATAGTGCAGTATTTCCTGAGCTAGGGCTGGAGGTCTGGGGCAGAGCACACCTGGACTACAAAGATATGCCGCCTCTCAGCGGGCCGCGTTCCCGGTCGACACCCTGGCAGTTGGTAGCCGCCCACGGGCACTACGTGGAAGAACCGCATGAGCCGGGACGCTTTCTCGGTTCATGGCTCATCCGCAATGAGGATCTCAAGGCCACTGGCGCTGACTATGTAGCCCTCGGGCATTGGAATCGAGCGACGCGAGTTGGGGATTCGCAGGTTAACGCTTACTATTCAGGTTCCCCGGAATATGCCCGCTCGGTCAACCTGGTTCAATTCCGGGGTAATGGAAGTGTCGAAGTGAAGCGAGTGCCGATACCAGGTTCCACGGGAAAACCAGGAAACGTAAGTCAGGTGACCTAGAGGTTCGAATATGAAGCTTTATACTTTTTTTCGTAGTTCCGCCTCCTATCGCGTGCGCATTGCCCTCAACCACAAGGGATTGGATTACGAACAGGTGCCGATCCACCTGCGCCGTGGGGGTGGGGAGCAATTGACTCCTGAATACAAGGCAGTCAATCCCCATGGGCTTGTTCCAACTCTGGAAGAAGGCGGTCATTATCTGACCCAGTCCCTGGCCATCATCGAATATCTTGAAGAACGATTTCCCAATCCGTCATTGCTACCTGCCGATCCTGCAAACAGGGCCATCGTGCGCGCCATGACCCTCGCCATCGCTTGCGAGATCCATCCTCTGCAGAATCTTAGAGTGCTGAGACATTTACGGAGTGAGTTCAATCAGGGTGAAGAGGAAGTAAACCGCTGGGCACGGCACTGGATACATCTTGGTTTGCTGGCCCTTGAGGAGCAAGTGGTTTCCGTACCGAAGCGTGGAAAGTTCTGCTTTGGGGATAGGGTCTCCCTGGCGGATGTCTGCCTCGTCCCGCAGCTTGCCAACGCCCGGCGCTTCAGTTGTGATCTTTCTGAATGCCCTGGCTTGGTTCAGATTGAGGCCAACTGTGTTCAGTTGCCGGCTTTTGCCAAGGCCGCACCAGAGAATCAGCCGGACGCGGAATGAAAATGAGGGTGATCCATGATCGGCTCAGAGGGAACGAGTCCCGCGAAGACACAAAGCGGACTCAGTACTGGGTAACGAGCACTGAGGACTGAGTGTCCGGAAATGTGTTAAGTGTTGAGTGCTAAGTGTAAAGCCTCAGAGGGAAACGATAGATGCTGAATTTTTCTCTTGTCTTAACACTGAGAACTTAACACTCAACACTTGCGATAATCGGCGAAAATCTGCGGTTAAGAGTTTTCGGTAAGAACCTATTTCGCGGTGGGAGCACGCCATGAAAATTGCGATTACAGGTGCTGGTGGACTCATTGGCTCTCACCTCGCTCAATGGTTTAACCGCAAACACGAAGTACTGCCCCTCAAGCACTCTGACCTCGACATTACTGATGCCCAAGCCGTTACCTCCAACCTGCTGGATACTCGGCCGGGGTTAATCATTAATTGCGCCACCATTGAAGTGGACGATTGTGAGCGCAATCCGGCGCTGGCCCAGGCTATCCATGTTGATGGGCCTTGTAGCTTGGCCCAGGCGGCGGCGCACATCGGCGCTGAGTTCATTCATTTCAGCACCAATTACGTATTTGATGGCCATGTGGAAGGGCGATCACCCTACACGGTCCGAGATGAACCGTGCCCCATCAACGTCTATGGAAAGGTCAAACTTGCGGGCGAGTCCGCCGTTCGGGAGGCCTCTCCTCGAACCTTTGTCATCCGCACCTCATGGGTTTACGGGAGGGGCAAGAAGGCTTTTCTCAGCACCGTGAATGGCGAGCTCTTGGCCGGGCGACCGGTCCGTGCAGTGGCGGATAACTGGGCGAATACCACCTATGTGGCGGATCTGGTGGCACGAATCGACGGGATACTGGAAAAAAAGCGGTACGGCACCTATCACCTGGTAAACGAGGGGATCTGTTCCTATTCCGAGTTTGCCCTGGAGGCAGGGCGTTTGCTGGGTTTAACGGATGCACGGCTCGAGCAGCTGGTTGAATTGATTGATGAGGCAGAAACAAAGCGGCCGGCCCCTCGACCACGCTATACACCAATGCGCTGTGTGTTGTCTGATGAGATAGGACTCGCACCCATGAGACATTGGCGTTCTGCCCTGAGTGATTACCTCTCCACATCCTCGTCAACTACGGCTCTTATTTGAAAAGAATGGTTCTTTGAGCTAAGAACCTCAATCCTGGCAAGGCATTGATCGTGCTTTTACAGTAGCTGGCCTCTCTTCGCTTCAGTGGTCACTCGTCGGGAAGCCTCGAAACTCGCTGCGCTCAAACAGTCGATGCTGCTTATCCTCAGCTTCGCAGAGGCTTTCAATCCCTCACGACCAAACTTCCGCTCAGGCACGCCAGCTACTTTTGTATCGGACGTGGACCGAGGGGGCTTGCTGAGCGGAACATGGACGGAGCAGCGGGCAACCCACCGAGGTCGGCGCCGCATGAAAGCCGGAGTCCCCCCACGGCTAATCTGAGATCCGGAAGGTTCGTGCGAGCGCAGGCCCGGTGGGTCGCTCGGGGAGTCCCGTGGAGCGAAGAAAGTGCCCGAAGCCTAAGGTAACGGGGATGGAGAATTTGCAGACTTTATTTTCCCGGCTGAAGGAGAGTCGTCAACCGCTTGACGGCTGCGTATCTGTCCAATAACATTATGCAGCGGGAGACAACCTGTGAGGGGTGTTAGCATAGGACTCTGGTTAGTGGCAGGCATTGCCGGCGCCATCGTGTTTTGGTTACTTCAGTCCGCTGTCGGTCCTTTGACGATTACAGCATTCATGGGACAGCAGATTGTAACCCAGGGGGGCTACGCTCAGTCATGGTCTATTCCCATCGGTTGGGGAATTCATTTAGTAGTGAGTCTTGCGTATTCCTTTCTATTTGCCGTTATCATGCTCCCCCTGTTCGTGCTAGCCGAGCGATTTCAACTTGTTCTAGGGTTGGTGATGGGAGCAGCGCTCGGTTGGGGCACAACTCTCATTACGGTGCCTGCCGTTACGGCGACCATTAGTGTGCTGAGCGGGAAAGGGTTTCCCGCTAATCTTCCAGGGCTCAACACATCCTATGGGTTACCGTTTTGGAACCATATGCTTTTCTTCGGGGTTGTCTGGCTTATCTACCTGTTTATCCCGTACCTGAGCAAGAAGTTTTGAGTGATTTTTCTCCCTCATTCGCACGACTGGGCGGCCACTCCCACGTCTCCGGTTGGAGTTGTCTATTATTTTGGATTGAAGCTATGATGGTCGTGATTGAGATTGACAATGCGGAGAAAGTTGAATGAGTAAATTTCTAATTCGATCTCACGGGCGTCTTCAGGAATGGGTGGCAGAGGAGAAAGGGTATTTCAAGGATTAAGGATTGGACTAGGAGTTTATCGTCAAGCCCATTGCGACTTGGTCTAGCAATGTTCGGTCCACTGAATCTTTTCCCTCCGAGGTAAAGCAAGGGGCTCTTGAGTCCATAGATGGCGGGGACTGTCACGTGAGCTCGGCGTGTTATTGGGCGGTCAACATGGCCTCTTCAGCCAACCGCGGAAAATGGTGGACATTCAGGCCTTCGGTCCCGGCGAACGCTTGGTTTTAAGCCTTACACACGGGAACTATTTGAACGAACCCATGGATGGATGAAGTCCTGGGGCCTCTTTCCGCCGGAGCGGTTAAGCACCCACGGTTACGAGGCCTCGGTCATGCAACGACGCCGCTGACCTCGACCCTTTGGTCATTGGGGAATCTCTCCCTCAAGCCGGATTCTTCAAAAAGATAAAAAATCTTTAGCCTGGCAAGTGATGTAACTCGCCCTGCGGATTGTTGCCGGACTCGTTCCATTGGTTTGACCTTGCTGGGGGCGTGACGCATAAAGGACCAATACATTCAGAGCGGGGGAAGTCTTGTCGTCGCTGGAAATCAAAGAGGATAGGGAGTCCCGGGATGTGGAATAATGAGTGAGGATGTTCAACGAGTAAAGCCGAGGATTTATTACGGCTGGTATATTGTCGGCGTTGGTTTCCTTGCCAATACGGCGGCTGTGTTTTCTCTCTCCAGCACTCTGGGTATTTTTATGAAGCCACTTACTCAGGATCTGGGTGTGTCCCGAGGGGTGTTTTCCCTTCTGCGTTCCGGAGAGAGTCTTATTAGTGCGAGCCTGTCACCGCTAGTGGGGACAACCGTGGACCGCCATGGCGGTCGTTGGCCCATGACATTCGGCGCCCTGGCGGTGAGCATGGGATTTTTTATGCTCAGCCAGGTGGACGCGTTTTGGCAATTCCTGAGCGTGCGCTGGGCACTCCATATTGGAGATGCCTTTATGGCTTACCTGGTGGTGAACGTGGCCATCTCACGCTGGTTTGTCAAGAAGCGTGGTCGCGCCATTGCCTTTTCCAGCATGGGTGTTGGTTTTGCCAAGATTGGTATGCCTGTTCTCACCGCTACGCTGATTGCATGGTTTGGATGGCGCATGGCTTGGGGTGCATTCGGTATTCTCACCCTGGTGTTGGTGGTTGGTCCTGCCGCAGTTTGGATGCGGCGTCGTCCAGAAGATATGGGCCTTCGTCCGGATGGGGAACCGAGTCCCGCGAGCGACCTGTCCTGCGCCGGGGAAAGGAGCCAAACAACGTCCCGTCATCATCAGAGCCTTGCGGAAGAAGTGGTTTGGAGTCGGGGTGAGGCGATTCGCACCAGGACCTTTTGGTTGATTACGACTTGCCTGGTCTTTGCCAATATAGGGGCGGCCGGCTTAAACCTTCATCTCTTTGCCTACGTTAGTGATACCAGCGGCTCAGAGATGGTTGCCGCCTCGGTCTTGAGTACTCTGGCTTTCACCCAGCTCGCTTTTCCCTTGATTTGGGGCTTTATTGCGGAGCGAGTAGAAGTTCGTTTTGCATTGTTTTTGAAATTCTTAATTCAAGCAACCGGGCTGTTTATTGTCATTACCTCAGTAAGCCTGTTCCCTCTCTATGCAGGATTTTTCATGTACGGCATTGGTATCTCAGGTGGAATGGTTCTGCCCGACCTGCTGTGGGCCCGTTATTTCGGTCGTATTTCCCTTGGGTCCATTCGTGGTATGGGATTACTCATGGTCCAAAGCATTTCCGCCGTGGGACCTCCCTTTTTCGGCTTTCTCTTTGATATTACGGGAAACTACTTTCTCCCTTTCATGCTTTTGATTGGGGCTTTAACCATCTCAGCCATTCTCTGTCTGCTCATGCGCCCCCCCAGGAAGAAAGCGGCATAGGATTTCATAAACCCTCCTATGTGGCGATCCGTTCCCCTAACTCTATTCTGGTTCATGTACATGGGAGCGCTGGGAATATTTTTCCCTTACTACGGCCTGTACTTGCGGGAAAACGCCGGTCTTTCGGGGATCCAGCTGGGGTGGGTGCTCGCCATGATGCCACTGGTGGGTCTGGTGGCTCAGCCTTTTTGGGGGCAGGTGGCGGATAGGACCGGCGCACGGACCCGAATCCTGACACTGCTGAGTTTGGGAGCTGTCGTTGGGTACCTCGTCCTTGGTACAGCAGAGGGATTTCTCGCCATACTTGCGGCCGCAACGGTACTGGCCGTGTTCACCACTGCCGTCCTGCCTATTACCATGTCGGTGAGCCTGGCCGTGCTCCGTGATGCCGGGCCCAATGCCTATGGGTTTGTCAGGGTATGGGGTACCATCGGTTTTTTTTTGCTGGTGGCGAGCTTTCCCTGGGTGCTGGACCGGTATCAGGAGTGGCGTGCATTGGTCTCGGAAACTGGCGGGGCTTCGGAACCCGGTCTGGGGATCATGTTCATTGTAACGGCGGCACTGGTTTTTCTGGCTGCCTTGATCAGTTTATGGCTTCCTCGAGAAGGCGCCATCTCGCTCCGAGCCACGCGCGGTGACTGGAGGGAACTCTTCAGGAACCGAGCCTTTGTGCGTTTTCTACTATTCGCCATGTTTGCCTACTTCCTCCTGCAGGGCCCCATGTGGCTGTTTCCCGTTTTGATTCGGGCCCGCGGTGGCGACATCGATACCATTCGCGGCATGTGGATTTTGATGCTCGCGGTGGAGGTCCCGCTTGTTTTGTCCACTGGCAGTGGTTTCAAACGACTCGGGGCCAGGGGACTGCTGGCCATTGGGGTGCTTGCCGGTGGAATTCGCTGGATTCTTTGTGGAGTCATTGACGACGTTACACTGCTCTATCCGGTGCAAGCCCTTCATGGGGTAACGGTTGTGGGCCTAATGTTGGGCGCTCCTCTCTATCTCGATCTTGTGACACCTGAGCGGCTTCGCTCCACCGCCCAGGCGCTTCTCTCCATGGCCGGTATGGGTATAGCGGGTATTGCTTCGAACACAGGAACGGGCTGGCTTCTCGATCATGTGGGACCCAGTTGGCCTTATATCATTGGCGGCATTGGATCCATTGCTCTCGGTCTTTTGACCTGGGGAATTTTGATTTCACCGGAGAATACGCGCAAATGAGGCGTTATCGTATTTTTTTTGCAAAAACTAGAAAGCTTTGCTTTGGCAGGAAATCGAACTCTCTTTGCAATACGAATCCGGCTTCACCCATCTCTTTTTTAATCGCCTCGCTGGAGGTGTAGTGGCTACTAAGGAATGCGAACCACGGCTTATCGGTGAACTCGATGATGGCGACGCGACCGCCCTTGCGGAGATACTTGCTTGCATTGGCGAAATAGGCCGGGCGGTTTTCCAGATGGTGGTAGGTGTTGGTGCTGAAAATGAGGTCGATGCCGGACTGGGGTAGTTGGGGATCATCAGGTTTCGCCAGGATCACCTCGATGTTCGAAAGACCTTCCTGCCGAGCCCGGTTTGACACGTAGTCTATCATTCCCTTGTCTACGTCCACGGCATAGACTTTTCCGGTGGGCCCCGTCGCCCGGGCCAGTGGGAAAGTGAAGTAACCCCCTCCCGAGCCGACATCCGCGATGTGGTCTCCCGCTCCAATGCCGAGGGCGCGAATGACTTCATCCGGTTTTTGCCATTGATCCCGGTTGACCCCTTCGTAAGCGCACCGCTTGAGACTCGTGCATCCGGCAACGAGTAACGCGATGAGCACGACCAAAGAGCCCGCTGATTTTCTGTTTCCCAGTGGATTGGATTGATAGCTCCCCATGGTGCTCGGTTCACAGAGAAAGCATCATTCTATCGCTGTTGGAGGTAGAGTTCCAGCTATCAATCGAGTCGTTGAGGAAGGTGGATTCCACCGGTCTGCTCAGGGAGCGGGCCTCGGTTCGGCTGAGGTCACCGTAAAAGCCCTGCCGCGGGCAATAGACCAGTGAATATTTGAAGCTACACGTTCGATGCCTGCGGCCTGACGTTTCACTCCCCTCGTCGCACTACTGGCTTGGAGCGAAGGGGACCTGGCACGAGTCAGCCATGAGCTACTAACGCTGAGTCCTTAATGCGGCAGGGCGAGAATTTGAACGTTGAATTGTGAGGGAAGTAGGGGTGAAGCGTAGAAAGCCGGTTTCCCCTTGATGTTGGTATTTGGTTTGGACTAACATAGCGGCAGTCGATTTTCTCTGTGGATCGGTTGTCGGATTCGGGATGCACTCTTGAAAGGAGGCCAGCATGGCAAGGATACGTCACATCGCTATTTTTGCAAAAGACCAGGCGAAAATGGTGAATTTTTACACCAAGACATTTGGGCTGAAGATCGTGCATCAGCACTTTAGCGAAGGTCATAAAGATCGAGAGGCATTTTATCTTTCGGATGGGCACATCAACCTTGCTATCTTGCCCGCCCGTGACGGACGCGCTGAAGGCCTGGATCATTTTGGCTTCCAGGTGCACAGTAACGAAGAGACGGCGGAGCTGGCGCTTAAAATGGGGGCCGTGCAAGGACCCAAAGGCACGCCGCGGGATGGACGCTTTGCAGAGGCCTTCGTCAGGGATCCCGCTGGTGTACGGGTTGACCTGTCAGAGGCCGGTTGGCGCACGGAACCCTTAAAGACCGCGTCAGTTGCCGCTGCCAAACCGGTAGCCGTTCGCTAAGCGGACCTAACTCTCCATTCCTACTCTGCGGGCGGCAGAACATATCATCCGATGGTGTGTTCGTGTGCGTGCGCAATGATCTATCTGGACGGAAAGGTGAAATCGAAAAAAGTTACAAGGTCGAATGATCCCTCACCCGCCTAGTCCAGGTATTGAGGAAATCCATTGTCCAATAATTATGACGCCATCGTCATCGGCGCGGGCGGTATGGGAAGCGCGGCCCTCTATCACCTGGCCCAACGTGGTGTGAGGGCCCTAGGCCTCGAGCAATTTCATCCCAACCACGAGTTGGGTTCTTCCCATGGCGTCAACCGCATTATCCGCCTGGCCTATGCGGAGGACCCAGCCTACGTGCCGCTTCTCTACCGCGCCTATGAATTATGGCGCGAGATGGAGCAGCGGGCGGGTGAGCAGTTGTTATATGTAACCGGTGGTATCGATGCAGGACCGCCCAACAGTGCAATCGTGGAAGGATCTTTGCGTTCTTGCCGCACACACAACCTTCCCCACGAAGTCCTGGACATGGTGGCATTGAAACAGAAATTCCCGGGCTGTGGTTTCCCTAAGGAATTAATTGCTGTTTATCAGCCGGATGCGGGATTCCTTCTTTCCGAGCGTTGTGTCGGGGCCCACGTCAAGGCCGCCCAAGACCTCGGGGCGGAGGTGCACTATCAGGAGCGTGTGTTGCGGTGGGAGGCGGGCGCCAATGACGTCCGGGTTCGCACTGACCATGATAGTTACCGGGCGGATAAGCTCGTTATTGCTGCCGGGCCGTGGGCGTCTTCCGTAGTTCCATTACTTGCCCCCCTCGCGATCCCGGAACGTCAGGTATTGATGTGGAGCCAGCCTTTGCAACCAGAGCTATTTTGTCCCGGGACGTTTCCCGTATTTGTCCTGGAGGTTCCCGAAGGTCTCTTATACGGTACTCCCATATTCGAGGTCCCCGGCTTCAAGATCGGTAGGTACCATCACCTCCATCAGCAGGTGGACCCGGATCGCATGGATCGTGAATGTCATCCGGAAGATGAAAAGATTTTGCGTGAAGTGATCCGCCGCTACTTTCCCGAAGCCGACGGTCCTACCTTGACTCTCAAAACATGTATCTTTACCAATTCTCCGGATGGACACTTTATTGTAGACTTCCATCCGGATTCCCCGCGAGTCTTGGTTGCAGCCGGATTTTCTGGTCATGGGTTCAAGTTCTCCAGTGTCGTGGGCGAGCTGCTATCCGATTTTGTCCTTAGTGGGGGTACCGAGCGGGACCTTAGTCTGTTTAGACTGGACCGATTTCGCAAATAGTCTTGCCGTGAAATGCATAAATTAAGGGAGTCAAGCATTGGTTCGATACCAGAGCACAAACGGTAAAGGGATACTCTTAGTGGGGGATAGCCGGAAGGTGCCGATCATTCCTGACCGATCAGTGGCGGTAATCCTCACCAGTCCGCCTTACTGGGTACGGGGGCAAGGTAGGGAATCAGCCGTTCGGTATGCACGGCAGATCGCCACGGAACATGGACGGGAGTGGCGGCGGGTTCTCGCACCTCGTGGAGAACTTTGGATCATCATGGGGGACCGTCACGACGGTCGGGAGTGGATCGGAATGGATGGGATCCTAGCAGACTCTCTCCGCAAGGCTGGATGGTCGCTGCAGGCCAAGGCATTTTGGACAGAGGAGCCATCCACATTGCGTTGGGATGACCGGATCAATTATCTCTTGCGCTTTTGCAAGGCCGGGGTGCGAAGCCTACCTCCAAAGTCCGCGCTTTGCTGGCATCTGCCCATACCGTGGTCGCCGCCGGGGAGTCTCTGGGACGCAATGCCGCCAGGAGTTGTTCGTAAACTGCTCAATCTGTCCCCGCCGGGAATTGTACTGGATCCGTTCTTTGGCAGCGGGGCCGTTGGTGCGGTTGCTGCCCGGATGGGCCGCCCCTGGATTGGTGTGGAGCGGGATCGGAGCCAGGCACGGGTTGCGGTGCGTCGCCTTCGTTTGCGGCGAATCTTGGGACCGGACCACGACGGGGCGAAGCTGCCGCTTCACTTTAAAGAGCCTTAATGGCTCATGCTTGAGGATTCGCATCGGTCCTCATTCTGGCAAGGTGGCAGCCCTCGATCGGCTTCGCCCGGGGACTTCCTTTTATTGCCATACCTGGATAGAATACCGTGGTTAAAAAATCAGCGAGGAGGCCCCCATGGGTGGCAAGGTTACAGTCGTAGATTGCGACGGCCATATCATTGAGTCCATTCCTGAAATGGTTGAATACATGGATCCCAGAATCCGCCATATTGCGTTGACTCCCTCCAGGAACCGCCAGGGAGTCTTTGCCCAACTGGACAGCATCCACTATCCCCGCAATCTCGGTCTAAGTGCGGAGGAGCGAAAACCCAGCAGGGACAGGGTCAATGCCAGCGATCACCGGATGGGCTCGGCTGAGGACTGGGTGGCTTTTCTCGATAAGTCTGGCGTGGAGCAAACGGTCATGTTTCCCTCGGAAGGTCTATCCGTCGGATTTTTTCAACAGGCTGACTACGCGGCGCTGGTCTGCCGGGCCTACAACGACTATGTGGCCGAGCGATACCGGAAAGTGGACAAGCGCCTTCACCCCGTGGGGCTGGTTGCAATGCAGGATGTGAAATCTGCCGTGGCGGAGCTTCGCCGTGCCGTACTGCAACTTGGAATAACGGCGGTGATGCTGCCGTCGCGGGGATTGCCCCTGCACCTCGGTCATGATTACTACTGGCCGGTGTACGAGGAAGCGGCCAATCTCGGCTGTGCTCTGGGCGTCCATGGTGGGTCTAGCGTGGGTCTGGGAGCGGACACCTTTACGGATCCAACGGCTGCTCGCGCCTTGCGTCATCCGGTTCCACTGGCTCTGGAGATGATCTCTATGGTCCATCATGGTGTCCTGGACCGTTATCGAGATCTACGCGTGGGTTTCTTCGAAGGGGGGTGTGCGTGGACGGTACTGCTGCTGGACAGGCAAGACCGCGACGAGAGTGTTTATACCACCCGTCACGGCAAGAGGCGCTCCATCGAGGAGTACCTATCCTGCGGCCAGGTCTTGGTGGGTTGCGAGGGTAATGACGAAGTCTTGTCCTATGTGAAGCACAAGGCGGGTATTGACGCCTTCGCCTTTGCCACGGATTATCCCCATGAAGTGGATCTTGTGGCGGCGAAGAATATGATTCAGGGAGCCCTGGAGCGCCCGGATCTGACCTTGGAAGATAAGAAAGCCGTCATGGGGGACAACGCAAAGAAGTTTTTCAGATTGCAGTGAAACCGCGAGCAACGAGGTCTGAATTTCTTCCTTGCGTTGAGTATTGGGATCGGTAAGAAAATAACCCGCGTCCTTTGAGAACCTCAGGACCCCGAGGGAAATCGAGGGGCCAAAACGCAAAGGGTGCCAAGTAAAACAATGATAAACTCGAAATCCGAAATACGAAACAAATCCCAATGGTCAAACAGCCTAAAATTCCAAACACTATCGAACGGCAAATTGGCAAACGTCCAAAACGGAAGGGTTGAATAGTTTAGGATTTTGGCAAATTGAATTTCGGCATGGTTTCGAATTTCGAAATTAGGATTTCGGATTTTAATTCGGGGTTGCCGTGGCGTGACGCATGTTGTTAAAGTCGTTCCGTTGTAGAATCAATAGGTAAGAATCCAATCACAGGAGGTGTAACCATGAACTCGCCTCTCAAAGTTACCGGCATCGACCATGTCGTGCTCCACGTAAAGGATTTATCTCGCGCCAAAGAGTTCTACGTGGATTTTTTGGGGATGGAGGTTCGGCACGAAAATTCCTGGCAACTCTTTGTGAACTGCGGAAATCAGCAGGTGGGCCTCTTTGAGGTGGATGGCGCGAAAACCATCAACGGGGGTGATGAGGTGAACCATATGGCGCTGCGTCTTCAGTCCGGGGAATACGAGAGAGTCAAGGCGCTTTTGGAAAAAGAGGGGATCAAGGTGACAGGCCGCCGAGGCGACCCTCACTGCATTTATTTCTCCGACCCGGACGGCCACCGGCTGCAGCTTCTGACCCCGGCGGAACAGTGAGATCCAACGTAGGTCGCCGAAGCGCTCGGTATTGAGTTGCGAGTGCTGAGGACTGAGTGGGTGCAGGGGAAAGAAGCGTTGAGTATCAAGTCGAGTGGGCAAAGAGCAGAGCGCAAAGCGTCGGACGTCTCCCTTGTTCTCACTCTTTGCGCCATGCCCCATGCGCTTGGCGGTTTAGCCTCTACTCCTCTAGCGGGTGTCGCGACGAATTTTCCCGTCAGTGATACTTTTATCTTGTCAATGGATTGCCCGGCCTCTTCCAATCGATCCAGCTCTGTGCCCGCTATCTGACTTTGGACAAGGCGAGGGAAAACCGTCAAGACCAGTATTAAAATTAGCAGCGAAATTCATCTTGAAGCTATCATTTTTTGGTTTCCGTTTTATCTAACGTCTAATTAGACGGATGCGGATTTCAACGGAAGTGTCGGTACGAGGGGCGCCTAACCGGCGCGGGGCTGGCGCGGTTGAATTGTGTGGCTGCAATACTTTTAACGTTGAGTGGAGAGCTTAAGGGGTTGCGTTGATGCTCGGCTTGCCGACAGCGTATGGGCGAATGTTGCTCTAACGATCAGGCGATCTCTGCTTGGCCAGGGCCTTCATGGAGGATCCACCATAGTTTGAACCGGTTCGCGTGATGTAGACGACGACGTTCATCCCCGGTTTCAGATCCCTATTGTTGGAATGGCCGTCGAGGGAGATCTCCACGGGGATCACCTGCTCTAGCTTTGTGAAGGGCCCCGTCGGTTTGAACAGAGCAAACTCTGAATCTGCGGCGTCACCGATAATCTGGACCTTGCCATTAAACGACCGATGCGGGTAAGCGTCAACGTAGACCTCAACCGGATTGCCGCGCTGAATGTATCTGAGATAGGTTTCGCGGATATTCGCTCGAACCTCTAAGGTGCCTTCGATAACGACTTTGAGAAGCGATTGGCCTGGCTCTATGATGTCTCCAATATCGGCCGTTGTTCGAACGACCACCCCGTTCACGGGGCTTCTTACCGCTGTGTCTTCCAGCTGGCGCCGTCTGGTTGCCACCTTGAGCTTGAGCTGGCCGATTTTCGATTCTTGAGATTTTATCCGCGCCTTGAAGGCCTCTAGGTCGGCCAACTTTGCCCTGGCCAGGCGAAAATCAGCCTGCGCCTTTTTCAGATCGGATCTGGCGGTCAGTGTCTTCGCCTGGGCTAGCATTGCGTCATCGCGGAAATTGTTTAATTTCGAAACCTCTGCCAACCCTTTATCAGCCTTGGCCCACTGCACCTCATTCTTGCGCATTTCGACGGTTGCCAGAGCATGATCGTAGGCGGTCTTAGCGGTGTCGAGGTCCTTCGCAGAGATAAATTGGCTCTTGAAAAGCTTCTTAGCCCGCTCCAACTCCACAGCTGCGTTTTTGAGTTCCACTTCCCCCGCCGCAAGGTTTGACTCGGCCACTTTCAATGCGGCCGCCACCTGATCACGCTGGGTTTTGGTGACGAGCTTCGCCAACTCCACCATGCGTTTCTTTTCTCTTAAGATTCCCTTCGCCGCTTCCACGGAGGCCTCAGCGCGGCTGACCTCACTGCTGACCGTTGCCTCCATGGCCTTGTGGTGGATGCGTTCCTCCGTGAGTTTCGCCGAGGCCTGATTTAGTTCGGCAAGGGAATCCTCCAGAGCGGCTTTGTAATCATCCAGATCGATCTGAACAAGGAGCGTGCCTTTTTTCACCACATCTCCCTCATCCACGAGCAACTTCACAATCCGTCCAGAGACCTCGGCGCTGATAGTGGCGTAGGAGGCGGTCACGCGGGCATCATCGGTGTACACCGTATTCATGGCCGTGATCCACCACCTGACTCCATAGACGCCGGCGACGACTAGGCCTATGCCGGCGAGGGTGGAGAGGAATATGGTTCGTTTTTTCATCAGCTTCGTTCCTGCATCCCGGGCTCGGTTGAAACCTCTGAGTTCGTTTCTTTTATATCACTATTGGTCGATATTACTAGTTCCCTCTCTTGGAGGTCCACCACCCTCGGCATCGCCGCCACCCCTTGGCGCTCTCCTCCCATCATGGAGGGACCGGATGGAGAGCACCAAGGGGATAAGGAAAACCCCGGTGATGGCCGCCAAACGAAAGCCGTCGTGATAGGATTCAATGGCAGCCCTTTTGGTTATTAGACCTCTAACTATATTGAGCGATCTTAGCCTTGCCCTGGCGGGGGGATCGCCAGTTTTTTCGAGCCCCCTCTGCAAAGCGTCCAGGGCTTGTTGGTTTCCCCGGTCCAGTGAATACCCCCTCATTTGCCCTGTCAGGCGTGCCCTCTCCCGGTTGGTCACAAAGGCGGTGATCAACGGGACACCAACGGTATTTCCCAGATTGCGTGCCAGGGAGTCCAATCCCGCCCCGAGGGTTACCTTATCCCTAGGAAGCGTGCTCAAAGAGAGCGATATCATTGTGGCCTGAGAACCCGAGCGAAACAGGGCCTGGAAAATAGTCACGAGGATAATATAGGTAAGGGAAGTTTCCAACTCCATTTTTGAATAGAGGTGCATGGTTATGGAGGAGGCAAGGAGTGAAGTTGAGATGACGAAAGGGATCTTGATCTTATCAGAGAGATAGCCCCAAAAGATACCTCCGACTCCCGCAGCCAGTGCCATGGGGGCTAAACGTTGGCCGGCCTGAAGCGGAGAAAACTTGAGCTCTCTTTGGATAAATATGCCAAAGAGGAAATTAGTACTGAAGAAAATACCGGTATTAAAAAGCCTGACCAGAAATGACAGGGAGAAGGAGAGGTTCTTAAAGACCCTAAGGTCAACGATGGGATATTCCGAATTGAGCTCTGTAATAATGAATAGGGAACCGGACATGGCGGAAACCGAAAGAAGGCCTAAAATATAAGGTGAGTCCCAGCCTATCGTCTGTCCATTATTGACCGCCCAGACGAGAGTGCCCACGCATACCCCCATACTGGCCAACCCTAGGAAATCCACACTGGGGGGGCGTTTCTTTTCCTGTGTGTCTAAGTCTTTGGGCATGACCACCATAATGAGCAGTAGGGCCAGGATATTGATTGGTATGTTAATGTAAAAGACCGAGCGCCAGCCAAAATTCTCCACCAGCCAGCCACCCAAGAGAGGGGCCAGCAGTGGACCCATCATATGACTCGCCTGATAAAACCCCATGGCAAGTCCCCGTTGGTGGGAAGGAAAGCTTCGATAGAGAATCGACATTGAAAGGGGTTGCCTGAGGCCGCCCCCGGCGTTTTTCAAAGCCAGAAAAAAAATAAGGGCGCCAAAGCTCCAGGCCGCTCCGGCAAAACCAGAGCCTATGATGAAGAGAACAATGGTGGCAACGTATATCTGGCGTACCCCAAAGATGCCCGAGAACCAGCCCACCGTTGGTCCCAAGATGGTCCTTACGATGGCAGGCCCCGTCCGGATCCACTGAGCCTGGTCCAGGTTGACCTTAAGCGCGACCATGATCTGGGGAATCGCGATCTCCACCATCCGCTCGGCAAACCCCACTGTCATGGATCCCACCACAAGGGCCGTCGTAAGCCACCACTTGTAGGAAGGATTATCCGGTGAGATGAGTCTTTGTCCGCCCAGGGCCATGGTATTCTCCAGGGGCTCGTAGCTTTGACAGCATTCTATGTCCCCCTGTTCCTGGAAGTCAAAGGGAGTTATGGCCCCTTGAGCTCCAAGTCTGTGAACGGATCAATTAAAGGGCCGGTTCTGGGAAGGAAATGGATAAAAGGCTTACTGCGCTATAACCCGTAAAAGCTTCTTGGATTATCGAAAAGAATTTTGTCCGTAAGAAAAGCAGGAATGTCTTCACGGGATTTCATGGTTTTGACCAGCTCTTTTTCCTCCGAAGGGTCCCTGTGGCCATAGTCGGAGCCAATGATCAGATTGTCCTCACCGATGTACCTGGCGAGATAGCCAATGTCCTCGTCGGCTTCGCAGGCTATATAGAATCTGTATCGTTTAAGGAAGTCGCCGTTTGATAGCTCAGCCCATCGCGGTTGCAACTGGCGGCGCAGCGCGTGCAGCAGATAGGGAACCCAACCGGCGGAGGCCTCGATGAAGCCAAACTTGAGGGTCGGAAACAGCTCAGGAATTTTGTTCGCCACGAGATTTCTGAAGGCGATGATCGGAGGAATGCGTCCAGAGGCAAACGCTGAGTGGCGTTCAAGGTTGAACAGATTCGACAACACGGGGGAGCCGGATCCCGTATGGATGCAGATAGGTAAATCCAGCTCCATGGCCGCCTTGTAAATGGGGAAAAAGTACGGGTCATCCAGATTGCGGTCCTTTTCCAATCCACGAAAGAAAAGCCCCACCGCGCCGTGATCCTTGGCCCACCTGATCTCGTTTAAGGATTCCTCCACACTTCGTAGCGGCGGGATCGCCACCCATCGAAGGCGACCGCCACCGTTGGCACAGGCCTCGCTCATCCACCTGTTGTAGGCCCTGCAAAGAGCGATCTCCAAAGCAATGTCATCTGTCAGATAAACGAGAAACAACGTTGGGTATGTCACCTGAACATCCACGTTGAGGCGATCCATGTCCTTAATGCGTCCTTGCGGGTCCGTCAGCTCTCTGGATCCGACGGTGATGTCAGTTCTGTTAGATTGATTGGAGGCCGCCGCCGGAGTAATGAGCACACTCCCGGCTTGGCCCGCCGGTTTCGGAACTATCTGGCCATCGATGAGCCAGAACGCGTCTCGGTCTTTGTATTGGGTGTCGTTGGGAACACGCATGAGAAGTGGACGTCGAGGGTAGGCCTCCTTTTCCAGGAGCGACCACATGGCTTCCGATTCCGAAACATGAGTATCCGCGTCAATGATTGTTCCCATAGCATCGTTCCTTTCCATCAGGAAACTGATTGAGTTCATCATGGATGAGGTGTGAATGTCAAGATAATCGGGGCTCTATCCCGACATTTGTGGCATGGTGAAAAGTGTGTTGCTGACAGCGAGTGGAGAGTGAGTTTACCGGAGCTGCCATCCCTTCGCTTCAGCGGCCCCTGGGCGGGATGCCTTAGCTGCTCGCTTCGGGCAGATCGAAACTCGCTGCGCTCTAACAGTCGATGCCGCCTTTTCTCAGCTTCGCATGGTCTTCCAAGGCCTCTGAACCAATCCTCCGCTCAGGCACCCAGCTCCCGTTGCATCGGTCCTGAGCTAAGGGGCTTACTGAGCGAAAAATGGACGGAGCAGTGGGTAACCCACCGAGCCTGCTCTCGTATGAATCTCTGAAGCTTCAGGGCTCCTCGTGGAGAGAGTCTTCGGTTCGGCAGAGCTGCTATGTGGATGTCAAGGCACGGAGCCAATAGTCCCGGTATGTTTTTAAGCTCCCCGAGCGAAGAGAGACTTGCCGCAATTCGTGGCACGGCTCATGGGCCGTCACACTTCGTTAAGATGCGCCCCTCTCTCAGGTACAATGCCCCGGGCTCCCTGTCTCACACTCCGAACCCTCAGGAGTTAATCTCTCCCGGTTCTCTCAGCCGTCAAGTCGTTCTCTGGGGCACAGTCTCCTCTTTAGTCAAAGGAGCCGAAGGAACTTTTTCCCTCACCACGTAAGGCCGCTGTTGTTTCAAAACGGCATAGATCCTCGTGGTCGGTTTGCGCGCTACCGCCACAATGGCTTTGCTTGCTGCTCGCTCCCCTGGGTGCCTTTGGTAAACCGGCCGGTAAAATCCTCTAAGCTGTGCATCCTGGCGGATGGCGGACCAAGAAGCCTGAATGAGCTTGCCTCATAGGACGTCTTGGACTCAGCTTTGGCATCCATCCATACAAGTCTCACCGTCGAATCCCGGCCGCGGGCAATAGGCCGGTGGATATCTGAAACTGCGCGTTCGATGCCCACGGCCTTACATCTCACTCCCCTTCGTGGCTTTTCCGGTTTGGGCCGCAGGGGGCTTGCACCGAAGAAAGGGAGACGTCCAATGCTGGAGGTCCAAGCCATTTCGGCATGTCAGATCAAATGAAGGGGCCTCGATACACAGGCCCATCGGCTCCCGCTGAGGGGCAGGCCCCCGAGTCCTACCTCGATGGGTGAATGAGCGTTCTCGACGAAGGACTACTGAAGCGAAGGGATGACATCTCCCGTTTAAGTACGCTCGCTCTCCTGTCAGGACCGAAGGTCTTAACTTTCGGAGTCTTACGATTTCGTAAGCGTCGATTCCCTTGACGAAGGTACGGGGCTTCGAATAATTTATGGCTGTTTATTAGGTACGAATTGCTAATATAATGTTTGGGAGGGAGTTATGCCCTACTGTTCAGTCAATGGAATTCGGATCTACTATGAGGTCTCCGGGGAGGGTTCTTCCATGGTCCTCATCCATGCAAATCCTTTTGATCATCGCTTGTGGACATATCAGATTGCCCGGTTCTCCACGTTTTTTAAAGTCATCGCAGTGGATATTCGAGGATACGGGCGTTCGGACAAGCCCGTCACCGAAACCAATGTCGCTGAGATGGCGGAAGACATCGTGGGGGTCTGCCGTCAAGAGCAAGCCAAAGAGGCAATCCTCTGCGGGATCAGTGTGGGCGGTAACCTTGTACTCCAGATGGCATTGAACCATCCCCATCTCTGCAAGGCGCTGATTATGGTCGGGTGTAGCAGTGGCCCGAGCCCGCATCAGACTCGAACGGACGGGTATCTGAATCAAGGAGTCAAAAAGTACCACATTGAACACCTCAAGAATCTTGTTAGCGAGGAGTTTGCGGAATCAAAGCTGGGTGGATACGCCCTCAGTTTGTTTACGGACACGGATCCCCACTTGAAACCGCAGGCCTTGAGGGAGGTCTTCAATGCCCTGGAGCGAAAGAACCTGACCCCTCGTCTGGAAGAACTTCAAATGCCCGTGCTGGTGATCAATGGCGAATTTGACGGAGCCAGGCCGCGGAGTATCGAAATGAGTCAAAAGATAAAGAAGGCCGAGCACCGCACCATTCCAAGGTCGGGGCATGCCTGTTGCTTGGAGCAGCCAGCTCTGTTCGATGAGGCCGTGAGCGGTTTTCTGAGAAAGAATGGGCTTATGCCGTCATAGCAGATCGGCGGCACAGGGTTTTATGCGGCAGGACGCTAAGCTCTTTGCTGTTCTTACGACCTGGGGAAGGGGAGATAGAACAAAGGCATCTCTACTTCACCCCTGATCATCGGCTCCTTCGACTTCCATCCCCGCGCACCACAAATGGCCGGTACCCGATCCACCGATTTGGTGATGATCTTGACTAGACAACGTGAAGGTATATGGATTACGATCCATGGAGGCGTGGTTTTGTTCCTTTCTCTGAGGGGTTGCGTGCGGCCTCCGTTGTTGGAGCACCTTGAAAATAGCGCTACAGAGATGGGAGGTGTGTCTATGCGCGATTTGCTGTGCGTCTTTTAAAGCCAGGGTGCTCTCCTGGGTGGGTCTTAGGGAGCCGCACGCAATCGAGGGAAGATAGGAACAAAAAACGTGCCAAGCTGTATGTATTTGGTATTTTAACGTATTTAAGGGAATAAAACGGACATTGGAGCAACAATTTTGGCCAATATGTTCCAAATCCGCACTCCGTGTCTGCTGCGGATGGGTCTTCAACACTTGAAAGCGACGCCGAAGTTAAATTCATTTTGAGGACTCGAACCTATGAATCCCTTCCATAGAAAGGAGAGGCCATGCTGACAGAAGAACAGAATAGGCAATTGACCAGCGTTGAACCGGGGACTCCCATGGGAGAGCTTTATCGCCGCTACTGGCATCCCGTGGCCGCCGTCTCGCAGATGAAGGACAGGAACACAAGAAACGTCAGAGTTCTGGGAGAGGACATGGTTCTTTATAAAGACCGCTCCGGGAGATATGGACTGATCGATCCTTTCTGCCCGCACCGGCGCATGTCCATGGTGTTCGGTATTCCAGAAAAGCGCGGGTTGAGATGCGCCTATCATGGGTGGGTGTTTGATGAGACCGGACAATGTATCGAACAGCCCTACGAGGAGACCGAGGACCCGCAAGGTAACTTCAAGGACAAGGTCAAGACCAAGGCCTACCCCGTTCAGGAGTTGAGCGGATTGCTTTTTGCCTATCTAGGCCGAAAACCTGAACCCTTGCTTCCGCGGTGGGATCTATATGCCATGGAAGACGTGGATAGAGATATCGGATATGCGGAGATTTCATGCAACTGGCTTCAAATCATGGAGAACTCGCTGGATCCGGTGCATGTGGAGTGGCTGCACCAGAACTTTTACAACTATGTGGTGGACCAGATGGGAAAGAAAGAACTCCAGAAGCCACGCCAGCAGCATGAAAAGGTGGGCTTTGATGTTTTCGAACACGGGATCGTTAAGCGACGGATATTGGTAGGCGAGACCGAGGAAAGCGATGACTGGAGGGTAGGACACCCAATGGTTTTTCCCAACATGCTCCGGCAAGGGAACCTTGGCCGCGGCGGGGCCGGGTTTCAAATTCGAGTTCCCATAGACGACACCCATACGGCTCATTGGTGGTATCGTTGCTATCAGAAAAAGGGTGACCCAAAGGATCAGGCGCCGGAGGACATCCCATATTATAAGGTTCCAGTTCCAGGACTGGACGAGGAGGGGCTACCCCAATGGAACATCCTGGACAACAACAGTGGTCAGGATATTGCGGCCTGGATTACGCAGGGCCCTGTGGCAGACCGGACAGCGGAAACTCTGGGACGTTCGGACAAGGGGATCATTCTTTACCGTCGCCTCCTGGAAGAGCAGGTGGGCATTATGGAAGCCGGCAAGGACCCCATGAACGTATTCCGCGATCCAGCGAAGAATAAGTATATTGCTCTACCAACAGAAGAAAACTTTCTAGCCGGACAATCCGGCTATCGTCGTGGTCGTCCGCGCACAGGCGCCTCAACCAAGTACAGTCCAATAATGGAACGGTGGGAGAGGGAAGCTCGTGATGACCGCGAGTAAAAACTGATCATGGAGCCAATTCGAGGAGGATATGATGGCAAATTATGCTGGTTCATGGCTTGCGGGGCGATCCAATGCGAGTTTGCCGTAAAACCCGTGGGATCGGGGCATTGCCAGTGTCGAGGGCGCCAACGAGCCACGGGCACGAGACATTCTTCAGGACTCTTAGTGCCAAAAACGGCATTTAAGCTTACCGGTTCACCCAAACTCTATGAACGCGGTGCTGATAGTGGAGGTGAAGTAAGCAACGCCTTTTGTCAGAAGTGCGGGACTCCTCTTTACTGCCTTACCACGAGCATGCCGGACATCGTGTTTGTGAGAGCGGGTAGCCTCAACGACCCGAGCCGATTTACCCCGCAGATGGTTGTTTTTTCAGAGAGCGGATACCCCTGGGACCATATGGATCCTTCCCCGCCGAAGTTTCCAAAATCGCCCCAATGGAAAAGAGTTAACTGTCCATGAGTGAATTTGCGTACAAAGGGTTCCGCAGGGAGGAGATGGAGCGGCATTTTGATCCCAGGACGGCGGTGCCGGATCATGAGCGTTGGGCGCAGGAGAGGGAGGCGGCGAGTCGAAACAATCGGGAACGATTGAAATCAACTCTCAACGTTCCCTACGGCGACTCACCGAGGCAAGTGATAGACATTTTTCCGGCTGAAAGGCCAAACGCTCCAGTGCTTGTCTATGTTCACGGAGGTTACTGGGTGCGCGGCGGTAAGGACCACAACTGCCATTTCGTGGATCTGTTTGGCAAAGTGGGAGTCACCGTAGCGCTGGTGGAATACGATCTCTGCCCGGACGTATCGGTCACAGACATTGTCCGACAGGTGCGCTCAGCCATTGCATGGGTTTTCAAAAATATTTCAGCTTATGGCGGTGACCCGGCGAAAATTTATATTTGCGGCGTTTCCGCAGGAGGGCATCTGGTGGCCATGGCCCTTGCCCATGACTGGGAAGGAGAAGGCCTGCCGCGCCACACCATCAAGGGCTGTGTTGCCATCTCTGGAGTCTACGACCTCGATGCGGTCCTTCACGTTGGAGTGAATAGTCAGATCAGGCTGACTCCACAGACCGCACGGGAGAACAGCCCTCTCATCAACCCACCTCTGCCTAATGCGCCCCTGGTGATTGCAGTTGGAGGAGACGAGCCCGAAGGTTGGAAGCAGATGTCTCGGGATCTCTATGAGCTGGGTAGCAAAAGGGGAGTCAACTGCGAATACCTCGAAGTCCCAAAGGCCAACCACTTCATGCTCTCTTCCCTTTTGGCGGACCCTGAAAGCCTCATCACCCGCGCCATCTTCAAACAGATGGGTTTGTCGGCACCCGCCAAGGCATGACCCATCGCTGATGTTATTTGTCGACCGCCGATGGTGTGAGCCTTGGGTTGGTTCGCCACTGGCGCCACGCCGACAGACAGGGGGTCAATCATTATGTCGATGAAGAATCCACGTATCCATATTGTTCTGGAAAAACCTCTCTACGAATCTGTCCGTCGCCTCGAGAAAGAGGAGGGCATATCGTTGTCACTGAAAATCCGAGACTTGGTCAAGGAAACGTTGGAGGCCGAGGAGGATGCAGCATTGGCGAATTTTGCAGAGGAGCGGGAACGGACTTTTCGTCGGTCGGGGGGGCTATTCCACAAGCAGGTTTGGGGTTCCTAAGTTCATGGTCCGATGCCTTTCGTTCTCATTTACCATCCTGATGTCCGAAAGAGAGATATTCCCGCCATAAGTCGAAACCCAAGGGAGCGTATCGCCCACGCGATTGACGAGTCACCTTGAACGATACGGCGAGCCGCTGCGCGGTACCCTTAAGGGCTATTGGAAGCTCCGAATTGGAGATTGCCGAGTAGTGTTTAAAGTCGTCCGAAACGAGGTATGGATTTTCGGGATTATCCATCGCCGCGACGTTTACGAAAGAGTCGTGAGGGGGCTGGATCTTTGAGTCCAGCGATTCTAACTCGAACCCCGATGACGGCACGACCAGCAATTCACTAGCGCGCCGCCGTCACGACGTCCACCACAACGGCCTTACCCCCCTCCGCCATCTTGATTGCCTTGTCGAGCGCAGGACCAAGTTCACCCGGCTCGGTAACCGGGCCGAAGCCTTCCACACCCAGGCCCCGTGCGATGGCCGCCAGGTCCGGTTCCGGATCGTTGATGTGAATCCCGATTCCCTTGTTTTCCACGGGACGTTCCCGGCGGATGGCCATGCGTTCCTGATGCTCCTCGTCATTGTAATAGGAGCGATTATTGGAGGTTATAACCAGCAGTGGAATACGGTATCGGGCGGCGGTCCAGAGCGAGTTGGAGGTCATGAGAAAATCACCGTCCCCGACGATGCTGACGCAGAGCCGGCCGCTTCCTTTGTAACCCAAGGCTGCGCCGATGGAAGAGGGGAGTCCGTAACCCACACCACCGCCTCGCCCGCCTCCTAAACCGTGGGCGGCTTCGGTGACCTCCAGGACCTCACGCCAGCGTCGGCCGTGGGAGGATACCAGTGCCCAGGATTTTCCTTTGACACGCGAGTTGATCTCACTGAAAAGGCGCGCCTGCGATATGGGCTGTTTGTTCCAGTTTTGCTCGATCCAATCCTTTGAGCGCTTTTTCGCCTCGGCTTGTATCGCCTCCACCTTGGTACGACGCTCTTCAATTCGCCTGCTGGCATCGCCGCCTGAGCCAAGCCGTTCACGGCATAGCTGGACCAATTGAGGCAGGGCGATGGAGGTATCTGCGGCCATGGGCACCGACACGGGAAAGAGCCACATACTGTCGCTCACCCAACTCTGCCGCTCCAGGTCCAAGAGAGTGATGTGGATGACTTTTGCCGTGGGTTGAATGGCCGGCTTGAATGCCTCTCTCTCTCGTACTGAAGGCCCCAAGGGGACTCCAAGACTGGGTACGTCAAGGGCGAGGATTGCGTCTGCGTCGCGCAGCGCGTCCTCACGCGTGTTGGTGAGGTTGAGCGGGTGGGTGCTGGGAAATGCGAAACGTCCGTCCGCGTCAATTACAGGGGCTGCGAGCAACTCGGCAAGCTCCCGCAAAGCTGCCAGTGCCTGGGGGTTACGACCGACCTCACCGGCGACAATGACCGGCCAATGGGCCTTAGTCAGGAGATTTGCCGCTTCGCGAATCGCCTCGGGGTTTGGTGCAGGGGTAGCCGGCGCGCGGAACAGGCTCGCATCCGGGACATTTACCGGGTCAGCAAGCCCTGCTTCCTGGAGGCCGGAGTCCAGGCAGACATACACTGGGCCCTTTGGCTCCGTTGTGGCGATGCGGAATGCGCGAAGCAATGATTCCGGAATAGCCTCAAGGCTCGTAGGCTGATCGTCAAACTTTACAAAATCACGGACCAAATTGCCCTGAACAAGAGCGGTATGGACCCAATCGGTTGAGCGCCGGAGGCTTGCGTCCTGGGGTCCCCCGCCGCCGAGGTTAAGCATCGGTGTCCGGTCGCACCAGGCGTTGAAGATCCCCATGGCAGCGTGCTGGAGCCCCACAACGTTGTGCAGTCCTGTGGCCATGGGCTCTCCTGTTGCCCGGGCGTAACCATTTGCCAGGGCCACCGCGATCTCCTCATGGGTGCAGAGAATAATCTCGGGTGGCTTGCCGGGACCGTAGTTCACCAGGGAGTCATGCAACCCACGGTAGCTTGCGCCGGGATTCAACGCGATGTAACGAATTCCCAGCTCCCGCAGGACATCCACCATGAGGTCGGAGCCATAAAATCCCTTGCTGGGTTTTCCCTGTCCAATGAATGCGCCAGTCGATTCTCTCTCCATTCCAGGATCCTCCCCTGTGATCGTGAGCTTAAGGTCAAAAGCGGTGTGAGGGGAAAATATCCCTTGCGCGGTTCGGGGTCAACCCCGTTCTGATTTCAACGAGGCTTTTCGTGCCAAGACCGCAAAGAGTTTCTTGCCGCGGATTTCTCCTGATTCTCGCAGATAAGAATTAGGATGTTTCACTGTAGAGACGCAGAGTACGCTGAGGAAATCCGTTTTGCCCAATCGGGAGACGACGTTTGGGCAAAACTTACAGCTTAATAGGAGCGGTGTTTTTGTTTGTCGTTGTCTCCCGATAAACAAAAATTAATTCTCTGCGCCCTCCGATCAGCCTAAGGCTCATCCGCCCCATAGCGTGGCCTCTACGGTAAAGTGCTTTATGAGATTTTTTGCCGTGTCCGTCTGCGTAAATCTGCGGTTGACAGATTTTGACGCTATGCGCCGCGTTCTTTGCCGTCTAGGTTTGGTCAGTTTTCAAGGTTCCTCACGATGGCTTCCCGGTAAAACTGCATGACACCCCAATCAACGGGACCGCATTCGGGACAAATTCTTACGGGTGACAACAGTGAGTCCTCCACGGTCATCCCGCCCAGTGGGAGCCTGTGAAAATGTTGGTCGTAAATTTCACAAAGGAAGGTTTCTTTGTGTGTCTGTATCATTGTTCCTCTCAATCCAAGAGCTTTGAACAAATGGGGGGGCCGAATGGTTCCCCCCCAAGTTTCAGCCGAGCACCTCAAAGAGTTACCTGGTCTTCATGGCGAGAAAGAGCTTGCCGTCACCCCTTTGCACGAGGAACAGAACGATCTTTTCTTTCTTTGCATTTTCGACCGCGGCGCTGAAATCCGCCAGATTACGAATGGGCTTCCCGCCCATCTTTAAAATCACGTCTCCCCTGCGTAGCCCGGCTACGTGACCCGGGCTGCCGGCTTTAACCGAAGTGATGACCATGCCTTCGGCTCGATCCAACCCCAGTTTCTCCGCGAATTGAGGAGAAATGGCCTGGACCGTTAACCCGAGTTCCTCCTCTCCGTCCAGGGTGGCGACCATTTCCTCATTACTCAGCTCACCGATGGTCACGGGGAGAGAAACCTCTCTGCCATCCCTCAGGACCTTCACGGACACTTCATTGCCCACAGGGGTGCGAGCCACAATAGCGGGAAGATCGTTTGATTCTTTGACCTTCGATTCGTTGAATTCAACGATGATGTCGCCCGCCTTGAGTTCGGCTCTTTCCGCGGGACTGTCCTCGATCACGTCCGCGATCAGGGCACCTCCGGCCTCTTTCAAGCCAAGGGACTCTGCGATTTCCGGGGTGATCCTCTGAATCGCCACACCCACCCAACCTCTGGTCACCTTACCATCCTGTTTGAGTTGAGGGAGGAGTTCCTTGACCAGGTTGATAGGAATGGTAAAGCCGATCCCGACGTTGCCCCCGCTCCTGCTGAAGATGGCGGTATTAATACCTACCACCTGCCCCTTCATGTTGATCAGCGGACCACCGGAATTACCAGGGTTGATGGAAGCATCGGTCTGAATAAAGTTGTCGTAGGGTCCCGCGCCGATGTTTCTACCCTTGGCGCTGACGATACCCGCTGTGACGGTATGCTCGAGGCCGAAGGGATTGCCGATGGCCAAAACCCGCTCTCCCACTTCAAGGCTGTCGGAGTTCCCCAGAGGGGCGGTGGGGAGATCGCCCATGTTTTTGATCTTGATCACGGCGATATCCGTCTTGGGATCTCTGCCCACCACCTCCGCCTCAAACTCCCTGCCGTCAGAGAGCTTCACTTCGATCTTCTCCGCATTTTTCACCACGTGGTTACTGGTTAGGATCAACCCCTTGTGATCGATGATGAAGCCCGAACCTAATCCCTGTCGGGGACTAGGGTTCTCCGGAAGCGGTCCGTCGAAAAATCTCCTCCAGAATTCTCCAAAAGGCCCCTCCTCACCGAAGGGATGCGGCGACATGCGCACCCGCTGAACGGACTGCTTTGTTGTGATACTAACCACGGCAGGACCAAGGGATTTGGACAGACCCACGAAATCCGGTAAGTTCTGGAGCGCTGCGGTGTTGTTGACCTCTGTTTGTGTGGCCTCGCTGGCGTTTGTAGTGAATGGGAGTTGAAGCCGCGTGCTGAGTGTGACCCCTAAAATGAAGGCGCCTACAAGTGCGCCTGTAAACATTTTTAAACCAACTGACTTTTGCATCTTTTTCCTCCTCCTTTTTTCTTGGAAAACCAACTTTGTGGCGGGTAGCCCCCGGGGAACCTCTTTGCTCACCCGCCGGTTTGTTGATTCGATTGAGAATCCCTTAGAGCATCCACCGTGCCAAGTTTATTCCTGGTGAAAATGGCTGGTTTTCAAGGAATTGTTTCGGACGGGTTAAGGAAATCTCGCCGGAAGCGGCGAAGCCCTCGACCAAATGGGCGAACCGCTGGATCTTAATCTGCGAAATTCTGCGTAACTCTGTGGCTTGTGTCTCTTAGTCTCTTGTAACCTTTCACCCGTCTCTACCCCAACGAACCCGGATTAGGTAGGATGCTCGAACGGATTGATATGGCTGGAGGCTGCAGGTAGAATTGCAACATGATCTGGCCAGTGTTAAATAGGCTCGACCCGCGCAGGATGGATAGGGAAGAAATGAAGGCTACGGTTTGGCTTATGAAACTTCTCGTCACTGGTTTTGGACTGATGGTTGCTGTCGTTGTATATACTCTCGTCGTGACTTGAGGGCAAAAGGATGCGGTAATTGCCGGTGGGGGAATTGAGTATCAACGGAGTTGTACCTCCCGCCGTGGGGCTGCAGGAGAAAGGGACGATCCCGTGGCTAAAGTTCTGACGGTCAAGCCCGCAGACCTAACAGAGTTGTCAAAGAGAAACGATGCTACATTTCCATTCTGGCGTGTCCATGGAATCATCGACGATGGTGAGCGGATTCAAGACCATGGGCCTCAGGAGATGCCCGTCCGGGGGGGATCATTTTCACAATGAACTAGGCGATCAAGGTGTGGATGCGCGCTCACCAGTGGCAGGAAGTATACGGGGGTTGGCTTTTTATCTCCGTCACATTCAGGAGCAATGACTCTCCGACCCGGTGAATTGCGAACAGCGAGAGCTAACTGGCAGGGTAATGAAGAGATAGAGAGAGGAGGATGCGTTATGCTTTCAAGAGAGGACAACGAACTTCTTTCAAGGGTAAGCCCCGGCACGCCCATGGGGGAGCTCATGCGGCAATACTGGCTCCCCATACTCTTGTCGTCGGAATTGCCCAAGCCGGACTGTAACCCCATTCGTGTCAGGCTCCTAGGGGAGGACCTCATTGGTATCCGTGACACCTCTGGCAAGGTTGGGCTACTGGCTGAAAACTGCCCCCATCGGGGCGCTTCCCTATTTTTCGGGCGCAATGAGGAGGGTGGGCTTCGTTGCGTCTATCATGGCTGGAAGTTTGGCGTCGACGGACGATGCGTGGATATACCCAACGAGCCGCCCGAGAGTAACTTCAAGGACAAGATCAAGCATGTGTCGTATCCCTGCAAGGAGCAAAACGGGATCATCTGGACCTATATGGGCCCGCGCAAAGAGCCACCAGGCTTCCCGGGGCTGGAGTGGGCCATGGTGCCGGAATCCCATCGCCAGATTACGCCCTTTGTCCGGGAATGTAACTGGATGCAAGCTCTGGAAGGGGACATCGATACGTCCCATACACGATTCCTCCACAGCCGGATAAATCCCCAGGAGAGCCATAGGGACTTTGGTCATTACTACAAGGAAAAGACACCTCGGTTCGAGGTGCTGGACGCCGAATACGGTCTTCTCATTGGAGCCAAGAGCCGGGTGGACGGTAGCCACGAATACTGGCGTATCAGTCAGTTTGTCATGCCCATCTTTCCCATGTTCCCGCCCAGTGGCCGCGCTGCCGTACCGTCTCATGTCTGGATACCCATGGATGACGTCACTACCCTCGTTTGGAGTGTGAGATGGCACCCTTCCCGGCCCCTCGCGGACGATGACGGGGGCCGCGGTGGCGGCTTCTCCGGCCCGGGAGAGTACCTGCCACCAAGCGCCGAAGCTGCGGGTGCCTGGCGGATGAAGGCCAACGCCAGCAACGATTACCTCATCGACTATGAGGCACAAAGGACGAAACGTTTTTCGGGGGTCCCTACCATTGCATTGCAAGACCAGGCCATGACCTGCAGCATGGGTGCGATATCGGATCGCACCAAGGAGCACCTGGGGACAACCGACACGGCCATCATCAACGCGCGACGCCGCCTTATCAATGCTGCCAAGGCGTTGCGCGACCACGGGACCACACCTCCGGGAGTTGATAACCCGGAGGTGTTTCGGGTACGCTCCGGGTCGGTGATCCTACCCAATGAAGCGGATTGGGTAAAGCTCACGGAGGATTACCGAAAGGCCTTCTCAGAGATGCCTATACTGTCGGCCGGGCCAGAGGGGGAGGTTCCCCAAGACGCTGTAGGCGTACTACCGGCAGCCGGAAACGCCGATTCCCACTAATAGCGGGGTGTTGGATCACCCATCCGTCACAAGGGCTGATCCAGTGAGTAGAACTTCCGTGCGTTTTCAGACAGGATCTTTTCATTGACCTCACTGGGGATGTCTTTGCGAGCTCTCATCACGGTTACTAGTTCGGGTTCCTCCGAGGCATCGGGGTGTCCGTAGTCGGAGCCGATAATCAGGTTGTCCTCGCCCGTGTATTGGATCAGGTAGGGGATGTCCTCATCCGCTTCGCAGGCCACATAGAGCCGATATTCGCGGAAGAGATCTACACTGGAAGAAAATTTCCACCGCTGGCGCAGCGATCGTCTGAGATGATGGAGGAGAAAGGGAATCCATCCCGCACAGGCCTCTATAAATCCGAACCTGAGACCAGGAAAACGCTCAGGTATTTTATTAGCCACGATGTTTCTAAAGGCAATCAAGGGAAGCAGCCTGGATTGTGGGAACGTGCTGTGTTGTTGAATGTCAAAAAGTTGGGTGATAGTAGGCGCGCCCATTCCCTGATGAATGCAGATGGCGAGATCGAGCCTCGCTGCCTCCTCATATACAGGGAAGAAATACGAATCGTCGATATTGAGATCTTTTTCGATGCCGCGAAAGAATAACCCCACCGCTCCGTGCTCCTTGGCCCATCGCATCTCTTTAATGGACTCTTCCACGGATCTTAAGGGAGGTATCGCTATCCACCGAAGCCGGTTGTGGCCGTTGGAGCAGGCCTCGGCCATAAATCGATTGTAGGCGCGGCACAAGGCTATCTCTAAGCCCACGTCATCCGTCAGGTGAATCAGGAAGAGGGTCGGATAGACCACCTGAGTACCGATACTCAGCCGATCCATATCCGCGAGACGCCCCGTGGTGTCGGTCAGTTCCCGACTGGCCACGGTGATATCTCTCCTCATAGCCTGCCGCTTGGAAGACGATGGGGTGATCAGGAGGCTGCCGCCTTTTCCTGCGGGCCTTGGAAAGATGTTGCCATCGATTAACCACACAGCGGTTTGCTCTTGGTATAACGTTTCATCCGGGATCGACACGATCACGGGCCTGCGGTGATACCATTCCTTATCGAGATGTTTCCACATGCTTTCGGACTCAGCGATGTGGGTATCAGCATCAACAACGCTTAGCGCCATAAGCTTCTCTCCTTGGGCTTTTTCTCTTCTCATAGCCTAAAGAGCCTGGCTTGAGCAAGGGGCGAATCTCTCTAACAGAGCCAGTAAATTTTCCCTTAAAATCTGGTAATTTTACCAGTTGTGGAAGAGCAAGTCCTCTTGTATCAAGGTCGCGAAATCTAAGAGAGGCTAAATATCAGAAGTCAGTCAATTAGATCAATCGTTTGTACCTTGTTCTTTCTCATGATCCTGATCGGCCATGCGTCCATCGCGTTCCCCGCCCCGGCAGGAAGAAATATCATGAGGGGTCGGGACGCTGCGCTGGACGGCGAGGACGTTTTTAACAACGAGTGAGACCTAGAGGAAAGGCCCCTGCCGATTAGATGCGCCGAGGATCGGTGATGCCCCTATTCCCAGGGCTCCTTGGTGTAACACGTCAACCCCTTGACGACGTAGGCCATATGAATTGCATCGGTCATTACACGCCTCATATCGTTTTTTATGAGTTGCGCGTTGATGCAGTCTTCCTGCATCTCTCTTGTGGTAGTGTATTTGGCCAATATCTCCAAACGGAGATTGCCGTGGTCCATATCAACCTCGGAGTGGAGCTTGTAGAATTCCAGGGCATCGTCAGAGACCCATTTGTAATGTTTTCGGAATATTTCGAGGTCTCTGGTCATGGCCTTGGCCGTATCCTGTCCTTCCGAAACGGCCACACCAAGAATCCAGGACTTGAACGCGATCTGGCAGAAGGCGTCCACCGCAAACTTTACCCCGGCCAGGGGGTCGGAGTCGCGGACGAACTCCTCGCTCAATCCCAGGGCCTCACAAAGCCATAGCCAGTATGCGGGGTGAGGGAGGTGTTCCTTGCCGATGAGGTCCTCTCCCTCCTCTTCGATGGCCTTGGGCAGCCATTGTCTACGCACCTCGGGATAGGGACAATTGTACAAGATGCTGTATTCCTTGGCCGGCACCTGCCGGACAAAATAAAACCTATCTTTTGCCCAACCCTGGAGCTGCTCTTTGGTGCACTTTCCCTCTCTGAAAAGCTCTTCCCATGGGTGAAGGGGTCTGTGGTGGTCCTTTTTATTGATGTCCTGAAATGTCTGGATGAACTCGTCAGCACTCAGTTTACGATCGAGTTTAAACATAAAGGAGTCCTCCTTATGACCTTATAAACCTGCGACGGTCGAAACGTCCCCGAAGGTAAAATCCTAAATCCGAAGCACGAAATCCTAAACAAACCACGATGCAAATCCGAAATCCCAATTTCGAGATTCGAAACAATGCCGAAATTCAAATTACCAAAATCCTAAACTGTTCAACCCTTTAGTTTTGGCGGTTTGCCATATTGCCGTTCGAAATTGTTCGGAATTTTCGGAAATTTATGTTTTTAATCATTTGGATTTGTTTCGAATTTCGGATTTCGAGTTTGCCGTCTTATTCTACTTAGCACATGCCACTGAAACAACGGAAGGTGCTCATTGCCCCCAATCGTTGGCGGAGGCTTAGACTCTAAAAAGCTCTCCCATCCGGCGGCCGAGAAACCTGCCCGCCACCACGAGACTGCCGGCCAGCAGGAACAGTCCCAGCATGCCCATGGCACTGGCGATATAGGGGCCGTCGGCGATCCGTCTTAATAAGGCGTATATGGCCTTGGTGATGGGGTAATGCTGTTCTTGCAGGGCCAGGATCAGGCTGTCGCTCACCTCCAGCATAGCGAAGGAGAAGCACAGGATGGCGCCAGCGATGAGGTTGGCAAACACCAGCGGGAAGGTGATCTGATAAAGGGTCCTGAGGGGACTGGCGCCGAGGTTCATGGCCGCTTCCTCAAGGACTACGTTGGTCTGCTGAAATCCCGCGTAGGCGGCCCTGACCATGAAGGGAAGTCGACGGACGGAATAGGCGATGACGAGGAGGGGAATCGGATTCACACGAGCGTCCAACATTGTGCCCGAGAATGCTGCAACGTATCCAAAGGCTATGACTAACCCGGGAAGGGCCAAGGGAAGCATGGCCAGGCTATCCAGCACGTCCTTTCCGGGGATCCGCTTTCGGGTGAGCAGGTATGCGATGCCAACTCCTAAAATGATGTCCACAACGGTACTGAGACTGCTGAGAAGGAGACTGTTTCTAATACTTAGCACCGTCAGATCGTGGGCGAAGACGTCGCCATAAAACCTCAAGGTAACTTCGGTTGGTAGTACGCTCAAAAACCAACGGTCAGTGATGGAAGTAAGGAGTACTCCCAGGTGGGGAAGCATGGCAACGGCCGAAATCCCCAGCACAAATCCGTAAATCAGCACGGTGACCCAGAATGATGCGGGTCGAACGGCGGAAGCTACGTGGCCTCGCGCCATCATCTCGGTGCGCTTTGTGCCGATTAAGCGCTTGGTCACGTAAAAGAAGAAAAGGGTCAGGCCTATCACCGCGGTGACAAAGACGTAGCCCATGGGGTTTTGATGTAGATCGGTCACCATGTTGAAGATCTGAACCGCGACGACCTCCCGGTATTCAAAGACCAAAGGGGTCCCAAGGTCGGTGAAGGCCCAGATAAACACGATGATGGCCCCGGCGAAATAGCCCGGCAACATCAAAGGAAAGGTCACCGTCCTAAACAGCTTGAACCCGCTAGCACCCATGTTGCTTGCGGCTTCCTCGAGGCTTGGATCCACATTGGCCAGGGCCGCCGCCACGTTGAGGTACATGATGGGATAGAGGTGGAGCACCTGTAAGATGACGACGCTCCAAAAGCCGCCACCGAGCCAGTCGATGGGCTTGTCAATGACACCCAGTTCCAGAAGGAGCAGGTTAATGGATCCGAAGCGGGCCATTAAATGGCGCATGCCGATGGCCCCCACAAACGGGGGCAGCACCATGGGTATCAAGATCAACCCGGTCAGTAGTCCCTTACCGGGGAAGTTATAACGGACCAAGAGGAGGGCCAGGGGTAAGCTGACCAATGTCGTCAGCAATGTCACCGCCAGCCCTATATTAACGCTGTTGACCAGGACCTCGCGATAGTTGGGGTTAATCAGCATGAGCCGGAAGAAGACGAGCGAAAAACCTTCACCCGTGAAAAAGGCATTGGAGAAGACGTAGGAGAGGGGATACAACAGGAAGGTGAAGAAGAAGAGCGCCAGCAGGATCAGAACCATCCCATTGGCAGGAGTCAGGTCATAACGCCGCAACCACTGAGTCACCTCAATCCCCCTGCGGTAAAACAACCACATCCTCAGGTTGGAATCTGACCGTCACCTGGTTTCCCACCTCGGCTTTTCTGACATGTGAGTTGTATTGCACCGCTTGCACGGGGGAACCGTCAGCGAGACGAAGCGTGTACTGTTCGTTGCTACCCAGGTAAGTGATGCTCTCTACTTCGCCCACCAGTTGATTCATTGGACTATCCACGGCGGCTTGGTCCTTGTTTGCCTGTGACCCCGTATTTACCAGTTGCAGCGACTCCGGGCGCACCGAGCAATAGACCGCGTTACCCCGTGATAAACTCGCCGGGCTGGATGTGGCACGCAGGATGCCAACGGGGGTTTTGACCACCAGGGTATCGCCTGCCTCTTCCACCTTTCCTTCCAGGAGATTGGTCCCTCCGATGAACCGTGCCACGAAGGACGATTCCGGACGGGCATAGAGGGACCGCGGTGGACCCACCTGTACCACCCGCCCACTTCGCATTACAGCGACGCGGTCGGCCATGGAAAGGGCCTCGGTCTGGTCGTGGGTGACATAGATCATGGTCCGCTGGATCTGCGTATGAATATGCTTGATCTCGGCGCGCATCTCGGTGCGCAGGTGGGCATCCAGATTGGAGAGGGGCTCATCGAGCAGAACCACGTCAGGCTCGATGACCAACGCCCGGGCCAGGGCGACCCTTTGCTGCTCGCCTCCGGAGAGTTGATTGGGCAAACGCTCCGCGTAGTGATCCATGCGTACGATTTCCAGGGCTCGGCGTACGCGCTTTTGCTTCTCGCTATCCGATACCTTGCGAAGGTTGAGACCATAGGCGACGTTTTTCTGCACGTCCATATGTGGCCAGAGAGCATAATTCTGAAATACCATGCCGGTGTTCCGTTTATGGGGAGGGACGCGGCTCTTGTCCCGACCGTCAAAGATAATTCGCCCTTCGTCCGGGGTATAAAATCCAGCCACCAGACGCAGCGCTGTGGTTTTGCCGCAGCCCGACGGACCCAATAGGAAGAAGAACTCCCTGGGCTGTATATCCAGGGTCAGACTGTTTACGGCCCTCACCTGACCCAGAACCTTTGTGACGGAGTCAAACTTGACGTTTACCAATGGAGCAACCTTCAGAAGAACTTTAAGGGCACTGAAATCCAGTTGTCGTTCGCGGATCTAGCCATGGTCAAAGGATTCACGTGGCACTACACCGGCCTCCTCCAAAGGTAAACAACCAAACCGGTGACCAGTGCCAGGCTGCTAAACAGGGTTAACCACTCCGAACGTATGAGTGGCGGCCTCCAATAGGCGCGATATTTATTTCGAGCGAACAGAGCCCACTCGTTAAGTGTTTGATTACGAAAAGCGGCGTCTCGCCATTTTTCGCGTGCCAGCCGCATGGCCTCACTCTCCGAAACCGGCATTGAGGCAAGCCGCTCCCATTCCGACTCCGTAAAACCATCCGCCAGCGCGGCACTCCAGGCCTGGTCCAGGAACGACTTCTGGTCGATGATCAAAGAACCGATTAAATCGTTCACGATCCCCCAACGTACGGAACCCACCTGGGCGTCGAAACTAAAGTCAGATCGCCAGGTGAAGGGGTTAAACTGAACTGAGGTATCCTGCGGTTTGATCTTACCGTACAACCCAGGGAGGACGCTGAAACGATTGAGCTGAAAACGGTGGGGTCCGTGGGGATGTCCTTTGTTCAAGATCCAGAGCTTCTGGCCGCTCTCAGATAACACGAAACGGATGAAGGCCTCGGCCACCTCTTTGTTGGGCGCCCCCTTCAAGATGCCGATGGAATCCGGGTTGATATTAGTCAGGTTATCGGGCATGACATAGCCGATTTTATCGGCCCCCGATTCGTCCACCTGGGCCCAGGCATAGAAATCAATGGCCAAACCATAGGCAACTTCGCCGATGGCCACATCCTTGGGTACCTGACTGGCCGAGTTGGTGAATTTGCGGGCGTTGGCCCCGATACCAGTAATAATTTTCCAACCCTCTTTCCAGCCATAGGCTTGGAGGATAATCTCGTAAGCCATGTGGACGCTGCCGCTTTTGCGCGGATCGGCCGAGCCCACCCAGGTGAAGGCGGAAGGCGCTGACAATCCCTTCCAGGTAGTGATGACCGGTAGCCCGGTTAACTCAAGCACGGCTTTGTTGTAAACGATCCCGAAGCCTGCAAGGGTGGCCGCGTACCATTGGAATCCTGGATCATAGAGGGGAACGCCGCCTAATCGGGGAGGAATCTGGCTCAGCAGAGCTTGAGGCAAGGCATAGGACTCCAGGAGGCCAGCCTGTTTGAGGGTCAGGTAAGGGTCAATGCCGCCGCCAAAAAAAAGATCAATACCGATTCCCGACGGTTTGCTCTTGAACTCTGACCGAATAAAACGAGTAGTCTCAGAGGTGCCGCCCACATCCAGCCAGTTCAACTCCACTGTCCGTCCAGTCTCACGCTGATAGTGAACCTTGAATGCCCTCTCGAATTCATATTTGATGCCTTCCCAGTGGGGAGAAATCAACACAAGGCGATCAGCCATGGCGAGAGCGGACCAACCCAGGAGCCCTAGGAAGAGGCCTAAGCCCCATGGGCGGGCCAGGGAAGAGCCAAGTGTGCGTTTGTTTTGGACCATAGGATTTTGAGCCGAAGCTCGGTGCAACGGCCTCGAAGTGGCCGTAGATGGCAGCAGAACTCCGTGTCAATAATAAGGGGTACCACAGAATCCACTCAACCGGTACCAGACTAATCGAGCAGCAAAAAGGATTCGGGTCCCGCGGCTAACTCAGCAGCCATTCGAGGGATATGGCGCCACTTCCTCCAATGAGCAGTGCCAGGGACATGAGCAGCAGCGCCAGGCAAAACTCGATACCACTCCCTTGTCCTGGACCACGGGCCAGGAAGAAACCGTTCCCCCAGTGGGCCTTCCAGATAGCCACCGCCATGAAAATGGTCAATCCCAGGGCCACTGGACGCACGAGGAATCCCGCCAGCAGGGCAAAGCTGCCGAAAAATTCGGTCAAGACACCGATTGCGCCAATGGGGATGGGTATCTGATATTTTTCCTTCCAGTTATTGATCGTTGATTTGAAACCACGACCGCCGTACCAACCGAGAAACTGTTGCGAACCATGGGCAAAGAAGGTCACCGCAAGCCCCAGCCGCAGAACCAAAAGAGAGAAGGATAACTCGACGCTCATTGAAATCCCTTTCTGGAACCAAAAATTTGAGGGATGTTACATGGCCAGTTCCTTTAATGTCAAGCTACTTTACAGGGGGATGGTTTGTAGTGTGAGACGTTCGCAGCGTCTCGTGGGGAGTGCAGACGAAAAACCAGATTGACATAAAACCCCCTATCCAATAGTCTCTGTCCCTATAGGATCACGGATTGATTTGTTTTAGTCTCCAATTCCTATGGAATGCGTGTCATCGCTTAAGCAAACCTGTCCTGAGTACCTTCAGGCCTGAGACGCCGGTTAGGAGGGAAACCGATGCTGACCATTGATGGTGAACAAGTTCTGACCATAGATTCCGATGCCCATGTCATCGAGACGGAAGACACATGGTCCTATATGGAGCCTTCCGAGCAACAATACCGCCCAAAGTTAGTGGGCTCCGAAAAGGATCCCGGGCGACAGTATTGGATATTACACGACAAAGTGGTGGGCTTTCGGTTTCCGAGTATGACAGCACAGGAGTTGGAAGAACTGTCTCGGCGAACGGGCCGTGACATGAACACCGTCGCGGAGGCGCGTGAGATGGCAAGGGTCGATCTGCGGTTGGAGCATATGGATCAGGTCGGAATTGACATCCAGGTGCTCCACAACACTCTTTGGATAGAACAGGTGACCCGCCGCCCGGAAGCAGAAATAGCTCTTTGCCGAAGCTACAATCATTGGCTTGCGGATACCTGGAAACGGGGTAAAGGGCGATTGCTTTGGAGCTGTTTGCCGCCCACGCTCAGTATCCCAGACGCCATCGAAGAAGTGCGTTGGTGTAAACAGCATGGTGCAGTAGGAATTTGCCTTCGACCGATAGAGGGAGACCATCACCTGGTGGATTCCTACTTCTATCCGCTCTACGAGGAGGCCCAGAGGCTGGACATGCCCATAACGGTGCATATTGCCAATGGTAATCCCACTAACGTTGAACTGCTAAAACATAGCCTGTTCTGGACGTTCAGGCTCCCCACTGTGGGTGCATGCCTTTCTTATATGCGGAGCGAAGTCCCTGATCTGTTTCCTCGTCTTAAGGTGGGTTTCATCGAGGCCGGTGCCCAGTGGCTCGTCTGGATTCTAGAAGGGGTAATTCGTGGTCCAAATACTCCCAAGAGCTCGATGCCCGAGTTATTAGCCATGAAACGGGTATGGGTCACCTGCGAGTACGAGGATCATCTACCCTACATTATGCAGCACGCAGGCGAGGATAATCTGATCATTGGCACGGACTATGGGCATACCGACCCATTTTCCAACGTGCGCGCGCTGCAAACGTTTGTGGGTCGGTCAGACCTCAGCGATGGCGTCAAAAAAAAGATCATCAAGGATAACGCCCAGGCATTTTACGGTTTATCGTGAAGTTCCTTTTTTTGAAGAATTGACAGTTCTTGGTCTTTCCAATATATAACTCCCCAGCGAGGGCCTTAAGGAGCCTTCCCTAGCGAAGAAGACGAAAGGAGGTAGTGCCATGCCTATTTGTTTATCGCCCGGAGGTCAAACCATGACGGTGGGCGAGTCACCCAGTGATCGGCTGTTTGTGGGCACGGCCCACGGGGTAGTTTCCTGCTCACGCCAAAACGATTCCTGGGGCTCGCAGCAGACGTCTTTACCTGAAGAGCATATCAGCGCTCTTATCTTTGAACCCGCCAGCGAGACGCTCTTTGCGGGTACCTACGGACGTTCCATCTATGCCAGTAAAGACCTGGGTAAGAATTGGGCGAGGAGGGACAAAGGAATCGGAGACCGGGAGATCTACTCGTTGGCATTTCAGCAAGTGGGAGGGCGTCCGAGGCTTTATGCCGGAACCGAACCGGCGCATCTCTTTTACAGCGATGATCTGGGTCAAAGCTGGACCGAACTCCCGGGTTTGCGTCAGGTGCCTGGTGTGGAGAAGTGGACCTTCCCCGGTGAGCCTCACCTGGCCCACGTGAAAGACATAACCTTTGATCCCACTAATCCAGATACGATCTTTGCCGCGGTCGAGGTGGGTGGGGTCCTTAAAAGCACGGACGGAGGGAAGACTTGGACAACGGCTTGCGGGCTGAATCCGGACGCGCACCGGGTGCTGATCCCTCTTGCCGACCCGAAAAAGGTTTACCTGGTCATGCCAACCACCAATTGTGATGAGACAGTGACTGCCGGGGTCTGTGTCAGTCAAAATGCCGGTGAGAGTTGGAAGAGCCTTACGCCAAGGGATTTCAGGATTGGATATGTGGACCCAATCCTTGTGCATCCAGACAACAGTAGCCTCCTGTTTACCGCAGGCGCCAAGACCGGTCCCAGAAGCTGGAGGGAGTCACACACCGCTGATTCGCGTATTGCCCGAAGCAAGGACGGAGGCGATAGCTGGGAGGTCTTAGGCGAGGGACTGCCCGAGCATATCCGTGGCAACGTAGAGGCCATGGCCATGGACGTGTGGAACGGAGGATTTGCCCTGTTTGCGGGCACCACGGATGGTGAGGTGTTTTGCGGCACCGATGAGGGGCAGCGTTGGCAAAAACTGATTCAGGGGATCGGGCCGGTATCCAAATCGCACCATTACCGCAATCTCGCGGCACCTGCTGCGTAGATCATTTTCTAAGTTTTGGTACAGAGGTCTGAATTAATCAGGCCTCTGCGCTCCCTGCAATTGCGTTTCTCATCGGAAGGTTTCCTATGATCATTGACGTCCACGGCCACAATCTTGCCCCCAGCAAGCTTCAGTCCTTCTGGCTGGGTCATCTTAACTTCAGAGGAAGCCATGGGCGGGGTGCATTGAAGCTTTCCGATGAGGAAATCGATGAGCCTTTGAACAAACCCTCGTTCCGTGGAAAGTCGCTCATTGATCAGGTCCGTGAAGTCGGCACTGACATCCAGTTCCTCTCCCCAAGGCCCATTTCCATGGCTCATCACGAACAGCCGGAGAGGATAGGCCGCTGGTATATCGAAGAGGTCAACAACGTTATCCACCGCCAGTGCAAGCTGCACCCGGGTCTTTTTCGAGGCGTGGCTGGTTTGCCGCAAAATCCCATGACCAGTCCAAAAAGCTGGGTGAGTGAGCTAGAGCGCTGCGTTACGGAGCTCGATTTCGTCGGATGTCTGTTGAACCCCGACCCGGGGGAAGGCTTTTATCCGGCGCCTCCGGGCCTCGGCGATGAGTATTGGTATCCCCTCTACGAGAAACTCGTTCAATTGGATGTGCCGGCGCTGATTCACTCCACCCAGTACTGCAATCCACGTGAGCCCTATACACTGCATTTCATCAACGAAGAGAGCATTGCAATTATCTCTTTGCTCGAGTCGCGCGTGTTTCTTGATTTTCCAGATCTAAAGTTGATCGTTTGCCACGGTGGTGGAGCCATCCCGTATCAGTTGGGTCGTTTTCGAGCCTTTTACGATCGCAGCGGCCGCAGGGCCCTGGATGAGCGCTTCGAGGAAAGCCTCAGGCGGCTTTATTTTGATACCGCGCTCTATTCCAAGGAAGGGCTCGAGTTACTCTTTAAAGTGGCGGGCGCACGGAATTGCCTCTTCGGCTCGGAACGGCCGGGCACAGGAACGGCGAATGACCCTGAGACAGGCCGTTCCATGGACGACCTGAAGTTCGTAATCGACGGCATTGACTGGTTGACCGGCGACCATCGCCGGCAGATCTACGAAGGGAACGCGCGCCGAATTTTCTCACGCTTCAAAGATCGGTAAGGTCCGGGGAAGTCCTCTCCGGGTCGTGTCTTGGTTATGCACGGGAAGCGAGACGACACTTCTCCACAAAGCCCCGGATGACTTGATTGAAAGTTTCAGGCTGTTCCCGATAACAGAAATGACCGGCCTTGTTGATGACGTGCATCTCGGCAACGGGCGCGCTGTCAGCAATGAGTTCATAGAGGGCTTGACCGCGCCGCAAGGACGCAGTGGGGTCGTTATTGCCCCAAACCAAAAGGGTGGGTGTCTTGAGACGGCCCTGCAGGATCCAGTTTAAAGTCTCCTCTTTGTCCAGGGTCAACCGCGGTAGAAAGAGGTTCCTCTTGAGGCCCTGGTCCTCCATCTTTTTTACCGCTTCCCGGTACTTGGGTAGATTCGCGATCTCAACGGCGCCGTTCAACAGCGTGTCGGTGATGTGATCATTACTATGGGAGTAGTGCTCGATGACCCAGCGCTGGCTCTCCCGCGTGAGCCGTGGGTTCGGCGCATTGGCCATAATCAACTGGGTGTTGGGAGGACCCGGTGCCAGGGTGCCGCTGTCGACGATGATAGAGGATCCGATGATCTCCGGATGCTCGAGAGTCAGGCGCCCCGCCAGATAACCCCCGCGTGAATGGCCCACCACATGCACCTTTTCCAACCCCAATTGCCGTAAAAACTCATAGGCATGTCGCACCACAGCTGCGGGTGTATAGTCCTCGTCGCGCTTGGGATTGTCCGTGTGGCCTTGGCCCAGCTTGTCGACGGCGATGACGCGAAACCATTCGGCCAGCCGGTCGAAGTTCGTTTCCCAGTCCATGGCGCTGTCACAGGCGTCCATGGTGCCAAAGTGGCTGCCGTGAAAAAGGACTACCACTTCGCCGCTTCCCTTATCGAAATAGCGGGTCCGAATTCCATTAACATCGATAAATCGTGCGCCGTCCATGGTTCGTTCCTCCAAAAAGTGTGTGTTCCTTGTTTGCGGCTAACGGGTTTTTATCAACGACTCATGAAAGTGTCCACATTATAGGATCAGCGAAAGGACGATCGGGATAGTAAACAGGGAGAGCAGGGTGGTGATCACGACTATGGAAGCTGCGAGCTCCGGGTCCTGGCGGTATTTTTCCGTGAGCACGAAATTAACCACGGCCGAGGGGAGGGCTCCGTATAGCAGAATCACCTGGCGGTTTACACCCTCTATGCCGAGCAGAGTAACGGTAAGATAGGCGGAGGCGAAGCCCCCAAAGATGCGAATGAGCGCCCCTGCCACGGAATGCCCCCAGGTGATGGACTTCAAGTTGCTCAGCCGGTAGCCCAGGCTCACGAGCATCAGTGGTATGGTGGAAAAGCCCAACAGCCGGATGGGCTCGAGGATGGTCCAGGGGATCTGGATCTGGTTGATGTTGACGAATAGTCCCAGCGCGGTGGCGTAAATCAAGGGGAGCCGAAATATTTCCCTCCAACCACGGTCGCCGCTCACGAGGTAGATTCCCAGTGAGTTTTGGAGAGTGGACATGATGACGAAACAAATGGAGGCTCGCTGTAGTCCCGGCTCACCGAAGGCAAAGAGGGCCAATGGGATGCCCATATTTCCGGCGTTGATGAAAAGGGCGGGGAGTATGAAACCCCGGGAATGGAAGCGGAACACAAAAGAATAGATCGTGATCAGGACCCCTACCCCGCTCATGAACCCGATAATGCCGGCAAAAAGCACCAAAAGGTCCGTAGCCATGAGTGGCTTGGATGATAGGGAGGCAAAGACCAGGGATGGGCTTGCCAGAAAAACGATGAACTCGGTGATGGATTCGAGGGAGATCTTTTTCCAATGGGCAAAAACAAAACCGATCCCAATCAACGCAAAGACCGGTATGACAGGAGACAGCGCTCTTAAATCAATCACGGTCAGCCCCGGTCCGACAAAAATGACGAGTGGTGTGCGAACATGGGCCGGTTGTTTCAACGGTCGATGACATTTGGATTGCAGGTCAGTAATTTCACCAAAGGTGTGTTATCGATTTATGGCACGATCAGCCCTGAAGCACCATCTGATGGGCACTGACGTGGATTTCTCGGACCCGTTAATGCCGGATCGGGGTCAGGACCGAGTGGGGAAGGCTGGAGGGATGATTTCTTCGACTGACCTTCCCGCCCAGTCCCGCTTGGACCAGTTATCCCATGCTCGGTTCGCGGCTGCGTTTGCCCGGCCGTAAAGGTCCTCTTCATCAATTTTCGAGGAATGTCCTCCATCAATTACCACGTCTCCGTTGACCAGCACCGTCTCCACGTCGGCGCCGCATCCATACTCCACCAGTGCCGTGATGGGATCTCGAACGGGTCCGTAGCGGGTGGAACGTTGATTAATAATGGTGATATCCGCCTTCGCACCGGGTGCAAGCCGGCCCAGGTCGTCTCTCCCCAGGGCGTTAGCGCCCCAGACGGTGGCGGCATTGAATACCCTCGCTGGCGGTGCGCCGTTGTATTTTTTGTCCACCAATCGGGAGATGACCGAGGCATAACGCAGCTCCGAGACGATGTCCAGTGGATAGGTGTCGGTTCCAAGGCCCACGTTGATGCCGGCATCCAGGAAGCGGTCGAACGACTCCATGGCCAGCGCCATCTTCGCATATTTGTAAGCACAGTGACCTACCGAAGCGCCGGACTCGGACAGCATCTTCAACTCATCGGTGAAAGGACGCTCCAACCTCGAGTGATCTGCGGTGAGAACGCAATGACCAAGGATGGTTTCGGGTTGCAGTATCCCGGCATCCGCCAGGTACTCGAGGACCGTCTTTCGGTGGTTATACAGGATGTAAACCACCTCGCGGAGGTTGCCTCCCGCGTGTATGTGAACGCCGACGCCAAGTTCCTTTGCCGCCGTGGCGGTCTCCTTGAGTAGCGAAGGCTCGCAGGTCTCCGCCTGGCCGGGGTTGAGAATGCCCAGCATCCGGCCATTGTGAGCCCCGTTGTGTTTGCGAATAAAGTCCACTGTCGCCTGGAGGCCAGGGCGACCCCCGTCCGGGCGGGCTTCATAAGAATGGTGTCCCGCGCCGTCGGTGAAGATGTCGTGACTTCGAAAGGAGGGGCTGAAAAACGCTCGCCCTCCGATGGATCCAACGATCTCCACGTAGTCGTCGAAGTTTCCCGGTCCGCTGCCCGGGTCAAGGATGGTGGTTGAGCCGTTTTTCAAGGCACTGAAAAGGGCGTACTTTCGACCGATGGCCACCCCCTCGGGAGTGAATGGCGATGGCTTGTCTTTTGCGGGTGCGCCAAAAACGAAGTAGTTGGCGGTCATATAATCTTTCTTGCCCACATCCGTCAAGAGGTAGTCGCCGATGTTGAGCTGCGAGTGCACATGAAGGTTGATAAAACCGGGGCAAACGAGTTTGTCCGAGGCATCGATGACCCTGTCGGCCTGCTTGGTACGGTCCTTGCCCACATTGCTGATGGTGTCGCCATCAATATACACGCTACCGTCGGGAATCAATTCGTGGTGCTCTCCGGACCAGCCCACCACGGTGCCGCCGTCGATCCTGATCGTCATTGCCTTATCCATCCTTTCACGATTTGCCAGGCCAAATAGATAACCGATCCCCGTGGTTCTGTCAAAATTGGCGAGGCGGACTGCTACCGGAGTTGCCGTCCCTTCGCTTCAGCGGTTCCTCGGCGGGACCGCGAAAATCACCCTTACGCCCCGGCGCTTCAGGCTGCCGAGGGGCAATGTGCTCGGGACCGGGTTCGGTGGATCGTGACGGGTGATGTCAAATATCCCAATAGTCTGACCCATATCACACTTGGCTCCGAGGGGGGCGAGGATGAAGGGCGTGGGCATCGAGCGTAGAGCTTGGATATTCACCAGCCTGTTGCCCACGGCCTGAGGACTCGCTTTCCGAGGAGAAGGTAAGCTTTGGAAGGTCGCTCCGCCGATATTGGCGGGGGAGTGGACTGCTGGGCTCGGGGGCCTGCCCCTCAGCGGGAGCCGACGGGCCTGTGCCTCGAGGCCCCGTCATTTGATCTGACATGCCAGATTGGCAAGAGCTACCAGTATCGGACGTCTCCCTCTCTTCGGTGCAGGCCCCCTGGGCCCAAAAACCGCAATGCGATGCTGGGGAGCGAGACGTAAGGCCGTGGGCATCGAACGTTCAGCTTCAGATATTCACCGGTTTATTGCCTGCGGCCGGAGGCTCGCTCCACGAGGAGCCATGAAGCTTTGGAGGTTCATAGGAGCGAATGCCCGATGGGTCGCTGCGGGAGTCCCGCGGAGCGAAGCAAGCCCCCTCAACCCAGGGTCAACGCGAAGAGACGGCAGCTCCCGCGATAGCAGTTTCATTCTGTCGGTAGGACTCGGATCCATAGCTCATGGAACCACACTTTTCGCACTTTAGCCGGGTCACAATTGACATGGCGCTACCGGTGGAGTAGTGTTTCGAAAAAAGCAGTGATTTTTAATGAAATTACCTACACCCGTTAGGAGAGAGGCCTATGCTAAAGATTAATGGAGAACCGGTTCTGATGATCGACTCAGATGCCCACGTTATTGAAAACGAAAGCACGTGGGCATACCTGGAGCCCTCCGAGGAGCGGTTTCGGCCGCGTCTTGTGGAGTCCGACGAAGAGCCTGGCCAGCAGTGTTGGATACTGCAAGACAAGGTCATCGGTTTTCGTCCCACCACGCGGACCCCGCAGGAATTAATAGAGCTCACAGAGCGAACCGGCCGCGACATGGTCACGGACCGGGGGGCGCGGGAGCTGACCAAAGCCGATGAACGCATACAGCATATGGATCAGGTGGGCATTGACATCCAGGTAATGCATAACAGCCTCTGGTTATCGCAGGTGACCAAGAATCCAGAGGCTGAGATAGCGCTGTGCCGGAGCTACAACCGATGGATGGGCAAGACATGGGAACACGGAAAAGGCCGGCTACGGTGGTCCTGTTTGCCGCCAACCCTGAGTATCCCTGAAGCCATTCAAGAGGTGCGCTGGTGTAAGAATAACGGTGCGGTGGGTATTTGCCTTCGACCCCTGGAGGGAGACCGCCACTTGACGGATCCTTACTTTTATCCGATTTATGAAGAGGCTGAGCGGCTGGACATCCCCATCACGGTTCACATTGCCAACGCCAACCCCGTAAATGCTGAGCTGGTAAAGCATAGCTTGTTTTGGAGATTTCGGGTTCCCACGGTTGCTTCGTGCCATTCCTACCTGCGAAGCGAAGTCCCGGATCTGTTTCCGCGACTCCGGGTGGGATTCATCGAAGCCGGCGCCCAGTGGCTTGTGTGGATACTGGAAGGGGTGGTGCGTCTGGATAATCATACCAAAGACGCCAAGAAGGCCGTGAGCGAGCTGCTTACCAGGAAGCGAGTGTGGGTAGCCTGTGAGTATGAAGACCACTTGCCCTACATTATGCAGTATGCGGGAGAGGACAATCTGATCATTGGCACCGACTTCGGACACACCGACCCATTCTCAAATGTGCAGGCCTTGAAGGTTTTTGTGGATCGACCGGACTTGAGCGACACGGCCAAAAGCAAAATTGTCCGGGACAACGCAAAGGCCTTCTACGGATTTTAACCGCGTGGATCATGAAAGTTATCGACGCGGATGCACATGTGTACGAATGCACCGATACCTGGAAATTCCTGGGTGAAGAGTTCCATCTGCAGCGACCCATTCCGGTAAAAATCGACAAGGATACCCTCTACGGCCGGCATAACGCCTTTTGGCTCATCGAGGGCAAGGTTTTTCCCAAGCTTGCCGGTCGACAGTTACATATCTTCGGGACTCCCACCATTTCTGAAAGCGCCTTGGCGAAACCCATGACCATCGGAGCTCAAACCTTAACCGATGTCCCTGCCCGCCTTAAGGACATGGATAAGCTTGGCATCGATTGCCAGGTCATCTTTCCGACTCTGTTCCTTGTGGCATTGACCGATGATGTGGCTCTGGAGGCCGCCTTATGCCGTAGCTACAACAGCTGGATGGCGCAGGCTTGCGGGAAAGCAAAGGAGCGCCTGCGGTTCAGCGCGGTGGTTCCCCTTCGGGACGTAGATGAGTCGGTGCGCGAGGTTCGTCGAGCCAAGGAGATGGGTGCGGTGGCAGTAATGACCCTTGGAGTGGTTTGGGACACCGAGCTCGGTAACAGGCGTTTGTTTCCCTTCTATGAAGAGGCAAGCCGTCTGGATATCCCGGTCTGTGTCCATTTCGGATGGGCGGGCCCAGGTTTGACGGATCTATTTCAAACCCTTGAAAACTCCAGTTTCTCGGCGGCCGCGCTTCCGGTGATGATGGGGTTTTACAGCCTCGTCTCTCAGGGAGTCTTAGACGAGTTTCCCGCTTTGCGCCTGGGTTTTCTCGAGGCGGGGTCGGAATGGCTTCCCTATGCCGTTCGTCAACTGGAACGCTCCTGGCGTGACCGACGGTTACCCTGCAAGAAAAACCCGAGGGAGTACCTGGAAACAGGTAACATCTTTATATCCATAGAGTCGGATGAGGACATTGGCTATCTATTCAATCTAATCGGCGAGGATCAGCTCATTATCGCCTCAGACTACCCCCATGAAGACCCGTCGCGGACGGAAAACATGGTTGGAGAACTCCACGGTCGAACGGATCTTGATCCAAAGCTGCAGCAGAAGATTCTGAGCCACAACGCCGCTCGACTCTACCGACTTTAACACGTCAAATGGGCCTCGCCTTAGCGTGAAAACCGACTTTTTAAATTTCTGAAATCCCGATAGAGGCTTGTGATTAAAGAGACAACCTACCACAGCGGTCAGGATACACACATCCATCGGCTAGTGGCAGCTCGCCCGTCAGCTAGAAATGAACCGACACGGCAAATCTTATGGGACGGGGCGTACCGACCGAACGCCCCACATGCTCAGGGTCTAAGAACCAGAGCTACCAACGGTTTCGTCTACCGCCGCCGCCGCCCCCACCCCCCCCACCACCGCCACTAGGCCGTCTCTCTTGAGGACGGGCCTCGTTGACGGTCAGGGTGCGTCCGTCGAGATCAGTTCCGTTCAATGCCTCGATCGCTTTTTGGGCCTCTTCGTCAGAACTCATCTCGACGAATCCAAAGCCCCTTGAGCGACCGGTGAACTTATCAGTGATCACCCGAGCGGACTCTACGGCACCATGGGCAGAAAAAATTTCCTGCAGCTGGCCCTCCGTAGTGGCATAGGGCAATCCACCGACATATATTTTGTTGCTCATGTTCTCCTCCTTATCAATAAGAGAACGTTGACGTCTTAGACCCTGGGAATGTGATCACCGGTGGGAGCAGAACATGGGAAAAGTTGGCTTGGAACCACGCTCTGGTCGGTTTGTCCTTAAGGTAACGTTTCGCAAGGCTAGACTACCTGGGCCTTCAACGACTTCAATCTCACTTTCAGAAGGCCCCTTACTGAAGTGTAATTTTTAAGCTACCTCGTTTTCCGGTCTTTTTCAATAGAAATTGCTGACTAAGTAGGACCAGCCAAATCGCTCGTATGTTGCCAGAGGGTAAGCCTTTTTTGCCTCCCTATTCCGCCCGGACGTCAAAGTATCCCAGAGAGCGGAAAGCCTTCTCAATGGTTTCCATCTGCTTTTGCGTCACCACCGTCTGATGAAAGGAGGCCCTTCCCGGGTCCCATACCGAGTCTAGGCCCGCCACACCGCGCAGGTCGGAGCGATATTGGCGTCATAAAAACGCCGCGCGCCTTAGGTCAGAGTTTCTCAAATCCGCCCCTGATAGGCTATTTGCCAGTAAAGCGGGTGGAAGGGAAAAAGAGACCCGGGGCGCATAGCCCCTTGCAGTCCGCTCCTTCCGCAATGACCGGCTCATTTCGCAAATCCTGCTTTTGGAGCTAGGCCGTCATCACATGGGAATTAGTTGAATGGGAACCACGCTCTGGTCGGCTTGTCCTTTGGGTAACCCTTCTTAAGGAAACTGTTTTTACGAAGGTTCTTTTCCAGGGAGACCGAGTCCGCTTTAACGCAAGATGAGACGGGATGCTCAATTCCGTTAAGAATTCGACATTATTAGCCGGGGCCCTGCGGTGGCCCCCGGCCGTGGGTTCCACGTTGAGGTTAGTTTTTTCTTGTGGTAGAGGTTTCCCATTGGGTGGTTCACCCATGGTTAGCGAAGGAATAATTTGACGGAAGAGGAGTAAATTATGGCTACAGATCCGCAAATGGAAAAGTTGATGAACGCATTTCGGAAGACATCTTATTTCAAGTGGATGGGTGAAGAAGGCCTTCCCATAGTGGCAGGGCACGGCGTGGAGGATGTGCGAGGATTGAATCTAGTTCCATGGCGTCGAACGGGTGGAAAGGGTTGCTTTATCAACCTCTATGGGATGGAAGGTGTTACGGGGATGTACACGGCCGAGATCCCCGCGGGTGGAGCTCTGGAGCCTGAAAAGCATTTGTATGAGGAAGTTATTTGTATCCTGGACGGTCAGGGAGCCACGGAGGTTTGGCAGGATGGGGGAACGAAGCGAATGTTTGAGTGGGGTCAGAACAGTCTCTTTGTACCCCCGGTAAACACCTGGCATCGGTTGATCAATGGCGGCCGCGAACCGGTCAGATTCCTGGCGGTGACCAACGCCCCCCTGCTGATGGATTTATTTCATAGGCCGGATTTCGTGTTCAACTGCCCATACCAATTTTCCGATCGCTACCGGGGCGAGGAAGATTATTTTGCCGTGGGGAAGAAGCGCTATGAGCTGGGCATGCAGCATATCTGGGAGACCAATTTCATAGCGGATCTGCAGTCCGCAAGTCTCGACGCCAGGGATGTAAAAGGAGCCGGTGTTCGGATCACCCAGTTTGAGGCCTCCGGCAACGGGTTGATCGGCCACCTGTCCGAGTGGCCGGAAGGACGGTACCACAAGGCGCATTACCATGGTCCGGGAGCCATATTGTTGGGATTGCAATCTTCGGGTTATGTCTTGCTCTGGCCGAAGGAGGCAGGCCCACAGCCCTTCGTAAGCGGCCATGGCGACCAGGTGACCCAGGTGGCCTGGAGAGAAGGGAGCGTTTACTGTCCGCCAAGCGGCTGGTACCATCAGCATTTCAATACTGGACCCAGTAAGGCAAGGCACCTGGCGGTGCGTACCGGTAGCCGGCTCCACACGTGGGGATTTACTTTGCCGGCCAAGCGCCAGGAGGATGGGGTTTACCTTACTTCAAAGCAGGGGGGAACCCTGATTGATTATGACGAGGAAGATCCGGAAATCAGGCGACGATACAACGCCGCCCTGAAGGAAACCGGTGTAACGTCGCAGATGCCAGCGGCATGATATCGTTTCGGGTTTGTCTCGTGGTTTTGCCTTAGCTTTGTTGCGCCTTTCTTCTCTTGAAGAACTGAATATGGCCTAGTGCATCTTCGGCAGTGATGCGGCCGATGGGCCCGACGCTGTAACAGGCGTCCGCCACTTTCCTGTCGGAGTCTAAAATAAAGTTTGTGGCATGAAAAATCTTTCGCCGCTCTTCCCAGTAGGCTCCGATCTTGTCGGCCTCCCGAGGGACCTGGAGTCCATGGGCAACCGGGAAAGTGAGATTGTGCTGGTCTACCGTTTCCTTGGCTTTGTCCAACGGATCCACAGAGAAGGCAATGACGTCAACGTTTTCCTTTCGGAAATCTTCAAGGTGTGCCTGGTAATCGGCTAACTGCCGGCGACAGTAGGGTCACCAACCACCACGGTAAAAAAGCAGGACTGAAAATTCGCCGGTTAGGTCCTTTGGAATGTTGAGCGTTTTTCCGTCCACCGTCCAGACCGTGTAGTCTGGAAAGCTATGTCCCACATTGAGTTGCTGAGCCATGCAATCCTCCTTATGAACCATTATCTTTGACTTTTGCCTTATATCAGCCACGAGGTTACCCACGCAAGCCGGGTGGGATTTGGGTTAAAACTTGACGCCGATCCAAGATATCGGCTACGAGTTTATTTACCTTGAAAGTTCTTTTTTCTTTTGGTGACATTGATTATTTTGAATCGGGGTTGAATGTTTGCTGTGATGGAGGGATGGTCACCTTGTGATATCCGTTAATGAAGCCGTCGCACTCATCTTGAAGAGGGTCTTTCCACTAACGGGTGAAGAGATACCCCTGATCGAGGCCAACCGCAGGGTCCTTTTTGAAAATATTCGCGCCCAGCGCCGGGTGCCCCCATTTTCCAATTCGGCCATGGACGGTTTTGCAGTCCGGTGGCAGGACGTCAAGGGGGCAACACCGGCCAGTCCGGTGGTGCTACGGATTTTGGACGAGGTCCGAGCGGGTTATGTGGCCAAGCGCTCTGTTGAAAAGGGGGCCGCCATAAAGATCATGACAGGGGCGGTCATCCCGCGTGGCGCTGATACGATAATCCGCGTGGAGCACACCGAGTCTTTGGGAGGTAAGGTACGCATCTCCACGCAGGACGGACCCGGGAGTCATGTTCGAGGGGCCGGGGAGGACATCCAAAAAGGGCGCACTATATTACAAAAGGGTAAGTGGCTTGGTCCTGCGGATATGGGGCTCATGGCTTCCGTGGGAAAGAGTAAGGTCCGGGTCTATCGCAGGCCATCGGTTGCCTTGATCTCCACCGGGGACGAATTGTTGGAAGTGGATGAACCGCCTCGGCCTGGTAAGATTGTCAACAGTAATACCTATACACTGTTCGCGGCGGTTCAGGATACTGGTGCGCATCCTGTATCCCTGGGCATCGTCCGGGACAAGAGAAAGAACCTCGCAGCCTGTTTTAGAAAAGCGCTGCGATACGATGTAGTCATGACTTCGGGTGGGGTTTCCGTGGGGGATTACGATTTCGTTAAGGAAGCTTTGGGAGATGTGGGGGTTCAGATGCAGTTCTGGCGGGTGGCGCAAAAACCGGGTCATCCCATGGCCTTCGGCCGCATGGGCCGAAAACCGGTCTTTGGTTTGCCGGGCAATTCCGTGTCCTCCTTTGTTTCGTTCCTCCTTTACGCCCGCCCCGTGCTTCGTAAGATGATGGGCCACAAAAACCTTTTCTTGCCGGTGGTCCGGTCAACCCTGGAGCATGAGATAAGAAAAAGCCGTGGGGTCAAAGAGTTCATCCGGTGCCGGCTTCGTTATGAAAAAAGTCAAAGTTTTGCTTCCACCACCGGTTCCCAGAGTTCAGGTGTGTTGAGTTCCCTATCGTTGGCTCAAGGATTGATTGTAGCTCATGAACAGGAGACCCGCATCGCAAAAGGTCGCAGTGTGCCCGTGATACTTCTCGATCATCAGGGTGACGGCAAGGGAGAATTGGGTTTTTGAGGAACCATTTTCGTATTGGGCAAGGCGTTGACGTCCATCGGTTCGGTAAAGGGCGCAAACTTGTCCTGGGAGGGGTGCACATCCCGTACCGTTATGGCCTGGTGGGTCATTCGGATGCGGATGTGGTTCTGCACGCCCTGATGAACGCCATCCTGGGTGCCCTGGGAAAAGGCGACATCGGGACTCACTTTCCAGATACGGACGTGAAATTGAAGGGAATCTCCAGCGAAGTGTTGATGAAGAGGGTCCTCGGGATCATGAATCGGGGGGGATTTCACATCGTCAATGGCGATGTTACCGTGTTGGCTCAAAAGCCGCGCCTGGCGCCGTTCTATGCCGAGATCCGAAAGCGTCTTGCCATGCTCTTGAAGGTTTCCGTGGCGGCAGTGAACATCAAGGCGGGAACCACGGAGGGATTGGGATGGATCGGCAAGGGCCAAGGCATGGCGGCAATGGCCATGGTGCTGCTGGAGAAAAAGCGGTGAAATGCTTGTCGCTCTGATTGTTATTGAAACGCTGCTGGTCGTGGTGGCGCAGCTGATGCTTCGTCACGGAGCCCTTAAACTAGAGATGTCAATGTTGAGCTCTGGCGCGTCCTGGAGACAGTTCAAACGGTGTTGTCCGTCTTCATCTTGAAGGAGAGGCTGACCGCCGTTCAGTCGGTAGGAATCTTCACCATCATGGTGGGTATGGTTCTGGTCTTCGTGGAACGAGGGTCAAGTTGGTAGTTCAATACCGGCTGCCGCGAGCAGGCTTCGATAGTCTAATCCAGCGTCTCTCATAACTCCGGAGGGAGTCTACAGTCCTTCGTCATGCGATCCGTCGCAGCCAAGGCTATGGGCGTCTCGAGGATCGTATCCCCGATCACAAGCAGCCCGTCTCGCGGGCGGGCAGTACAAAAACCCCTTGCCCTCCAGTGGGGGCTCTTGAAAGACTTTGAGAAGTCCAGCACGTCGGGGCGGCGAACGGTGATCCCTTCCGCTGCCAGGATGTGGATGAATTCATCGAGCTCCTTTTGTGCGGCTCCAGGATCAATTTGGGATAGAGCCTGCCGGCAATGGGTCGGTACAACTTCGCCGCCGTGGCGGGTAGACTCCGCGTGAACAGGACGCGGTTGTTGGGGATGGTTGCGTATTCGAGGCGACCGACGGTAACCTCTTTTAGCGGGTCCCACTCGTTGTAGGTGCTGACCGGGCGCTCCTGATTCTGAGCACTGTTCTCCGGTTGCGGTGCCTCGGCTTTGCCTAGCGATGGTTCCATATTTATGGAGTGTGTTTTTCTACTGTGAGTTGCTAGGCTGTTTGTTATTCGCGACCAAAAAAGGGAAGTTTAATACTTTGTCAATCTCGACTATGGGGCAAGGTTTTTGATTCTAGACAATCTTAATTCTTCAAAGACTGCTCACGTGTTTTGCAGCTCCTTCTCATCGCCAATATCACAATCCCGCGGTTTACCGAGTCTGAGAAAAAGGATCTCAACTGTAGGGCGGGGGACCCATCGAGTGTTATTCAGAGAGTTTTCCAGCCTCCCCATAGCAAACGCAAACCCACCACGAAGAGGCCGCTGGACAGGGCGACGGTGAGCCAGCGGGATCCGAACCGGAGCGAGATGCGGGGGCCCAGTTGTCCACCCAGGAGCGTCCCTGCGGAAAGGGCCAGAGCCAGGGGCCATTGTCCCAGGAGGTCCCCTTGGATAATATTGGTCGCGTTGGCGATGGCGGCGGTGCCCATGACCATAAAGTGAGAAGTTGCCGTGGCGATCTCGATGGGAATGCCCAGGAGCAAAACAAAACCCGGTACATTAAAGATCCCACCGCCCACCCCCAGGAGGCTGGCGAGAAAACCGACTATGAAGGTCATTACAGTTCCTGCCAGGCGATGAACGTTGTATTCGAAGGCCCTTCCGCTAGTGTCGGTGATGTTCCTCGGGACACCGGCGCGCCGAGGTTTTCCCTCCACCAGGAGTTTGGATGGCTTGACGATTAAGTAGATAGAGAGTGTAGTCAGGAGGGAACCTAAAACCACTTGAAACGGGCCCCTTTCGATTTGGTTGACCAGCAAGGCTCCCATAACGCTTCCTGGCAGGGTGGCAACCAGGAACAGAACTCCCGACATGTAGTCGATACGTTTCGCCTTCGCATAGAAGAGAGTGCCGGACAGGCTGTTCACCAGTACGGCCACCAGAGACACGGCTGTAACCACCGCAGGACTGATGGCGTTGTCCATCAGCAAGAGGATGGGGACGATAATGAAGCCTCCGCCGGCGCCGATCATGGAACCCCAGGTTCCTGCCACGAGGCCCACTGCGGCGAGCTCTACGATTTGGATCCAATCCAAACGAATTCACTCCATGAGCTGTTTGGTTTTCGGTAAACGGTGCGGGTTAAGGGTTAGCCTTAACCTTAGGGAATGGATTCTGTCAAGGTAATTGAGTTTCTGTTTTTTTGCGAGGGTTGTTCCCGGAAGTTGCCGATGGCGAGCCACTCGCCAAAATGCCCTTCATGATTCAAAGGCCTGACCATCCCCATGCCTCCGAGACCCGAAAAACGCCCAGGCCAGTTCCCTCACGGGTGTCTTGAAAACCAAGATTTGGATTGGCCCCGTAGCAAGTCGAAGCAGTGGTAAAGAATAACGAGAGGCCACCAAGTGAGGCCGCACTTTTTTGGCTTGCTATGCCATTCTCGCTTGCTAAAGATTCAGTTCCTTGTCAATAGTTTCGATACAAGACCCCCTCATTGGAAAGGAGAGACACCGTGGCGGACAAAGCGATTGAGGTCCTGTTGGAAGAGGGGAGGAGCTTTCCTCCACCCAAGCCGTTCAAAAAATCAGCCCATGTGACCGGCAAGAAGGTTTTTGAGCAAGCGAGTAAGAACCCGCAAAAATTCTGGGCCACTGCCGCTAAAGAGCTGGATTGGATTAAACCCTGGAAGAAGGTGCTGGAGTGGGATTGTCCATGGGCCAAATGGTTTGTGGGAGGTCGAATCAATGCTTCGTATAACTGTCTCGACCGGCACGTCAATTCAGGGCGTAAGAACAAAGCGGCCATCATCTGGGAAGGGGAGCCGGGTGATGAGCGGGTACTCACCTACAGGGAGGTCTGGCGTCAGGTCAACCAGTTTGCCAATGTCCTCAAAAAGTTAGGGGTTAAGCGGGGTGACCGGGTAGCCCTCTATATGGGTATGGTGCCTGAGCTGGTGGTGGCCATGCACGCCTGCAATCGCATCGGCGCCATCCATAGTGTGGTATTTGGCGGATTCAGCGCCGATTCCCTCAGAGATCGAATCAATGATGCCCAGGCCAAGCTCGTTATCACAGCAGATGGCGGCTACCGTCGCGGTGGCATTGTTCCCTTGAAACGAAGTGTGGACGAAGCACTGGATGGCAGTCCGTCGGTGGAAAATGTCGTGGTTGTGAAGCGCGTGGGGGATCGGGCGGGAGCAACCATGAAGAGCGGTCGGGATCACTGGTGGCATGAATTGATGAAAGATGCCAATCCATGGTGTCCTCCGCAGGCCATGGAAAGTGAGGATATGCTCTATACCCTTTACACCAGTGGGACCACCGGCAAGCCCAAAGGGATTGTCCATACCACAGGAGGCTATCTGGTGGGGGTTACCCTGGCCAACAAGTGGATTTTCGACATGAAAGACGACGATGTCTTCTGGTGCGCAGCGGATATCGGCTGGGTCACGGGTCACACCCATATCGTTTACGGCCCAATGGCGAACGGAGTCACACAGGTGATGTATGAGGGCTCTCCGGATTGGCCGGACAAGGACCGGTTCTGGCGCATTGTCGAGAAATACGGGGTCACCATATTCCATACAGCGCCTACAGCCATCAGAACATTTATGCGTTGGGGTGCCGAATTTCCTCAGAAGCACGACCTCAGCAGTCTCAGATTGCTTGGAACCGTGGGTGAGCCCATCAATCCCGAGGCCTGGATGTGGTATCACCGTACCATTGGCCAAGGGCACTGCCCGATCATGGACACCTGGTGGCAGACGGAAACAGGGCATCCTTTGATTACCCCATTGCCGGGAGTGACCACGTTGAAACCTGCCTCCGCCACTCTTCCTTTCCCTGGCATCGAAGCGGACATTGTGGATGAGCAGGGGAAATCAGTGCCTAAAGGAGGCGGTGGTTATCTCGTATTGACGAAGCCGTGGCCCGCCATGTTGCGAACCATCTATGGAGACCCCGAGCGCTATGTTCAGCAGTATTGGAGCCGCTTCCCTGGCAAGTACTTTGCGGGTGACGGAGCCAAGCGGGACAAGGGTGGTTACTTCTGGCTCCTGGGCCGCGTGGATGATGTCATGAACGTGGCGGGTCATAGGATCAGCACCATGGAGGTAGAAAGCGCCCTGGTGGACAACTCAAACGTGGCCGAAGCCGCTGTCATTGGAAAACAGCATGAGGTGAAGGGGCAGGCCATCTGCGCCTTTGTCTCACTGAAGGCCGGGATCGAGAATCGGCCCGAGCTGGTGGATGAGCTAAGAAACCATGTGGGGAAAAAGATTGGTCCAATCGCCCGGCCCGATGAAATCCTCTTTGCCGCCGAGCTCCCCAAGACACGTAGCGGCAAGATCATGCGACGGCTTTTGCGTGATATCGCCGATGGTCACGCCCTTGGGGACACCACGACCCTTGCCGATCCGGCGGTTGTGGCCAAGCTGAAAGAGCAATACGAGGAGGATTGAGAAAAGTTGCGCGTTCTCTTTCTGATCTTACTGCCCCTGTTTCAGACAGGCTGTAGCCGTTATCGCGTGGTGAGCGGTGAGGTAAAGCAGGACAAGGTGCTGGAAGTGAAGAGAGGTCTCGCGGAGATGCGCGGCTTGGATTTTACCTCTGAGATTCCCGTCGAAGTGAAAAGCAAGGCCGCCATCAAGGACTATTGGGAGGCCGGCCTTGTTGGGGATTGTGGAGAGGATAAGCTCAAGCATATTTCTCTCGCCTATGGCAAACTCGGGCTTTTTCCCCATGGCCTCGCCCTCAAGGAGGCCCGGCTGGAGTTCTATCCAGGTCAGGTGGTTGCCTTCTACGACCCAAAGGCAAAGAAGCTCTTCCTGCCCGTCCCACCCTGCCGCTCTAGGTCTGGTTGAGAGACGTAAATCCCTTTCTTCCCTTGATAAGTGGGCGAAATTTATGCTAGCCGTAATTATCCATTGCATTTCTCGACCGAAAAATGGTCCGAGGAACAGGGTGAGGCCTGTCCCGGACAGGAGAACATCGACGCGAGTGCAGATTATCTTACGAGAGAAGAGGTAAATTCCTCCAATGATGAGATGGCTTCCGGAGAATGTGTCCACTTTTGGTGATGATATCGACGGGCTATTTTACTTTATTTACTACCTCACGGGTGGCGCCTTTATCTTGGTGACAGTCCTTATGGTTGTCTTCCTTATCGCGTACCGCCACAAGGAAGGACGGCGGGCCGTATACTCCCATGGCAATACCGCCCTTGAAATCACCTGGACCGTGGTTCCCACCATCATACTCTTTGCGCTGTCATTTGTGAGCGCAGCCACCTGGGCGAATATAAAAATCAAAGCTCCACCTAGTGATTTTGAGGTCAAAGTTGCGGGTAAACAGTTCAACTGGGAGATCACCTATCCCGGCCCCGATGGAAAATTTGGCACCAAGGACGATTTTAAAGTCGACAATGAGATGCACGTTCCGGTCAACAAGGTGATCCGGGTTCGCCTAACAGCGACTGACGTAATTCACAGTTTTTTTCTACCAAACCTGCGGATCAAACAGGACGCAGTGCCTGGGCGGGAATCCCTCGTTTGGTTCGAGGCCATCAAAACAGGCAAATACGAGCTCCCCTGCGCAGAGCTGTGCGGTTTCGGACATTCCGGTATGCTCGGATGGCTCTACGTCGACACCCCTGAGGATTATGAGAAATGGGAGAAGGAGTCCAGGGGATAAGGTTTGCTCGATCGGTCTAGCTTGAATCTATATTTTATCTGAAGGACGGAGGAAACGAAGGATGAGTGATTCCGGAGCGGCCCTAGTTGCGCATGGTGGTCATCATGAAGAGCTAGGGTTCCTACGAACCTACCTGTTTTCCACCGACCACAAAATGATCGGCCGCCAGTTTCTTTTTCTGGGGTTAACTATGTTGGTCATCGGCGGTTTCCTGGCCATGCTGATGCGTTGGCAGCTGGCTTGGCCGGAGACCTCGGTGCCTGGCATGGGTTGGGTTCCGGAGCCGACCATGTACGAAGGCATCATCCCACCCCAAACCTACAACATGCTTTTCACCATGCATGCCACAATTATGATTTTCTTTGTGGTGATGCCGATTATGGTGGGTTGTTTTGGGAATTTTTTGATCCCCCTCATGATTGGTACGCGGGACATGGCTTTCCCCGTGCTCAACATGCTTTCCTTCTGGTTTGGTCTTGCCGGAGGGGTGGTCATGGTGGTGAGCTTTTTTGTCCCCGGTGGGGCTGCCGCGACGGGTTGGACGGCCTATGCGACGCTTTCAGCCAAGGCGGTCTATACAGGAGTAAATTGGGGGCAAAACCTGTGGCTCATCAGCCTCATCCTTTTTACCCTCTCCTCTCTCATGGGCTCCATCAACTACATTACGACGGTGGTGAACCTACGGGCCCCTGGCATGAGTTACTTTCGCATGCCGCTTGTCATCTGGTCCCTTTTTATTACGGCCATCCTGGGTCTGTTGGCCCTTCCCATCCTAACTGCTGCGTTGGCTATGCTTCTCTTTGACAGGACCATCGGGACCAGTTTCTTCTTACCGGAAGGTGGAGGAGACCCTCTACTCTGGCAACACCTTTTCTGGTTCTTCGGCCATCCGGAGGTCTACATTCTAGTGCTGCCGGCCATGGGTGTGACCTCGGATATTCTCGCCGTGTTCTCCCGCAAGCCCATTTTTGGCTACCGGGCCATGGCCTTCTCCATGATCGCCATTGCCTTTCTCTCCTGGGTGGTCTGGGGACACCACATGTTTCTCAGCGGAATGAATCCGGTGCTGGGGACCGCGTTTATGATGACCACCATGGTCATTGCGGTTCCCTCGGCCATTAAGACCTTTAACTGGTTGGGGACCCTATGGGGCGGGTCCATTCGTTTTACCACGCCCATGCTTTTCGCCATGGGATTCCTGTCCGCCTTTGTGATCGGCGGGCTGAGTGGCATTTTTATGGCCTCTACTCCGGTGGACATCTTTATCCATGACACATACTACATCGTCGCCCATTTTCATTACGTCGTGGCGGGAATCATTTTCGCGATGTTTGCCGCGATTTATTTTTGGTTCCCGAAGATGTTTGGCCGCATGATGAACGAGACCTGGGGCAAGATCCATTTCATTTTGACCTATATTTTCTTCAATGCGGTCTTTTTCCCCATGCACTTTCTAGGGGTGGGTGGGCACATGAGGCGGATCTATAACCCCATGCAGTACGAGTTTCTTTCCACCTTTCAGTCGTGGAATGTATTTATTTCGGTCTGTGCGTTCCTGTTAGTGCTCGTTCAGATTCCCTTTGTGGTCAATTTCTTCTGGACCCTGTTTGCCGGGAAGCAGGTGGAGAAAAACCCCTGGCAGGCCAATACCCTGGAGTGGAGTGCGCCTTCCCCACCGCCCCATGGCAACTTTGGTGCGATACCGCAGGTGTATCGAGGACCCTACGAGTATAGCTCACCTGAAGTCAGGGAGGACTATTTACCCCAAGATCGCAGGCTTGCTGCGGGATCAACCGCCCGAAGTCATTAGGGAACTGTGGAGGAGCCTCGTTTAAATAACCGGTGGCTCATCGCTGGCGAGGAACCACGCTTTGACGGCCCATGAACGTAACCATTCAAGAAGGAACGGCATCACGGCATTCGAGCGGAACTCATGGGCTTGCGCTTGCAACGGCATATGTAACCGGTGCGTTGCTCGTGGCGGGGGGGCTCGTGACCAGTAAAGGGGTAGGACTAGCCGTGCCGGATTGGCCCACGACATATGGTTACAACATGTTCCTCTACCCCTGGTCTAAGATGGTAGGGGGAGTCTTCTATGAGCACAGTCATCGGCTGGTGGCCTCGGGGGTGGGTTTCCTGACCTTGATGCTCGCAGTGCTGCTATGGTTTCGAGAATCACGGAAATGGGTCTGCTGGCTTGGCACCATGGCGCTCGTCCTTGTGATCCTGCAGGGGGTTCTAGGGGGACTGCGAGTAATCCTGTTGGAACAGGCGCTCGCAATCGTCCATGGCTCCTTGGCGCAACTCTTCTTTGCGCTCGTTGTAAGTTTGGCGCTGTTCACCTCTCGAGAATGGGAGGAAGGTCCCAAGAGAGTTCAAATTGCTGAAGCTGGCCGTATTCGTCGGCTTTGCCTGTCGACGACGGGTTTCATTTTTCTCCAAGGATTATTGGGTGTAGTGCTCAGATTTACCGGTTTGTATTTGGCATTTCATATGTTGTTGGCATTTCTCGTGGCCGTTCATGTACTTCTCGTGACCTTTCGGCTCCAGAGGTTTGATCCTTGTCGACAAAAATTTGCCGTCCCAGCACTCTTGCTGGGAGTCCTTTTGATCCTGCAACTTGTGTTGGGTTTAGGATCCTTCGTGGGTAAGTTTGCGCCTCTCGGCCTCGTTTTGACCCCAGGTGCAGTGGTGGCATTGACCACCTCCCATATGTTTGTGGGAGCCCTCATGTTGGCCACGAGTGTCGTACTCACCCTTCGCTGCTACCGGCATCTGGCTTTGCCTGAGCCGCAATCGAGTGAAGGAGTTCTCGCCGCCCACGCGGCAGGCGGCTCGGAACGGGTTTCTGCATGAGTTTCAGGACCGATACATTAGAAATGACATTGAGCGGCAGTCTCAGATTGGCGTCGGACCTGTTCGAGCTTACGAAACCTCGCCTGGTTCTCATGGTTCTCATCACCACCTGTGTAGGGTACTACCTGGGGTCTGGTGAAGTCTTGGCCTATTTCCCCTTGATCCATGCGCTCATTGGGACGGCACTTGCTGCGGGGGGAACCCTCGCCCTCAATGAACTCATCGAACGAGAAACAGACGCCGCTATGGAACGGACACGCCACCGCCCGCTTCCCGAAGGCAGGGTTCAACCCGTAGAGGCCCTCACCTTTGGTATTATTTGTACCGTCGCGGGGCTCATGCTCCTTGCGGTGACATTGAATCTATTGAGCGCGTTCATTGCGGCTCTAATTGTGTTTTCCTACTTGTATCTCTACACTCCCCTAAAACAGAAGACGCCTCTTTGCGGTTTGGTAGGAGCCATCCCCGGCGCGTTACCCCCGCTGATCGGATGGGCCGCGGCCCACGGTAGCTTGGGCCTGGAAGCCTGGCTCCTCTTTGGGATTCTTTTCTTGTGGCAAATCCCACACACCCTGGCCATCGGACGCCTTTACCGTGACGACTTTGCCCGGGCTAAGATAAAGTTCCTTCCCGTTGTGGACCTGGAGGGTAGCAGGACAGGACGCCAGGTGGTGGGCTACACATCGGCTCTATTGGCGGTTAGCCTATTGCCAACTTTTTTTGGTCTTGCCGGTTGGTGGTATGGCTCAACGGCAATTTTGTTTGGAGTGGCCTTTCTTGCCTGTGGAATCGGTCTCGCCAGTGGCCAAACCCTTGTGCACGCTCGGCGACTTTTGTTTGCATCTTTAATCTATCTACCGGTGATTCTACTTGTCATGGCAATAGACCGGGTCATGGCATAGGTTGTAGTTGCAACGATGGTGAGAGCGGATCAAAAGCAACAAAATCGGCGATTTGGCATGACACTAGCCGTCCTCATGTTGGTCTACATCGCTGCTGTGGTCGTATTTATTGTAGCCTATTAGGGCTACGAGGTTGGTTTCCGTGGCCAAAGGAGCAACAGCTCATCGCATCGTTGAGGTACCCACAGAGGACAATTTGTGGCTCCCTGGTTTTCGTGGGGGACCGCCGCCCTCGACGCCAACCACACCGGCGATAAGCAACGCGCGTCTCGGACTGTTGGTTTTCCTGGGAGCTGAGGCCATGTTTTTCGCTGGGCTGGTTGGTGCGTTTTTGGTCTTCCGTCTGGGAAGCGACGTGTGGCCGCCAACCACTCAGCCGCGCCTACCCGTGGGCGTGACGGGCATCAACACGGCGATACTTCTTTCCAGCGGATTTACCTGTTATTTGGCATTGAGGGCCGTCAGGGGGGATGATTCAAAGGGCCTGATACGATGGATCTTGACTACGGTCGTTCTGGGAACGCTCTTCCTGACGATCCAGGGTTACGAATGGGTCCGGTTAATCGACTTTGGCCTCAGGGTCTCAAGTGGGACTTACGGTGCGACCTTTTACACGTTGGTCGGATTTCATGGGCTCCACGTGTTTGCAGCAGTGATCTGGTTGATGATTGTTCTCTCACAGGCGAGGCGTGATCGGTTTACGTCCCGGAACCATACGGGTGTGGAGGTCTGTTCAATGTATTGGATGTTCGTAGTTGGACTATGGCCGGTTCTTTACGGACTGGTTTATCTCTATTAGATGAGGTGCTTGACAGGTTTTTCACCGTGGAGCAGCTCCACAGATGATTAACGGTTTTTTACTTGAGGATTCTATGAAGGCAGGTCATGGATTGATCATGTCGTTTCTCTTGCTTCCCAGGGTCGCCGCGGCCGCTGAAGATCCAATAACCCATTCCCTTCACTGGGCTGTTTTGTTTTTGATGGCTATGCCATACACCATTGCCGGGTCCATCGTTGCCGGGATCGCCTATTCCTGCTGGCGCGGGAACAAGAGGCGGGATCAACTTCGTAAACAGGGTTCCTTTTTACGCTTGATAGAGAAACCAAAGGAGGGTGGAAGATGAGTGAAGCAGTGATTGATGCTGCGACCGAACCGGCTGAAACTCCCCTTACGCCAGAAAGCTGGGGTAAGCTGGGAATGTGGTTGTTCCTGGTGGGAGATGCCATGAGTTTTGGGACCCTCATCGTGGGGTATGGGATATTCCGAATCATGAGTCCCAATTGGCCGGTTCCCGCTAACGTGCTCGGCATTAACCTCACAGCATTGATGACTTTCTTGCTCATCTGTAGCAGTGTTACGATGGTTCAGGGATTGTCAGCAATCAAAGCAGGGGATATGCGTGGGCTCAAGAAATTCCTCGGGCTAACGGTGCTGGGAGGGCTGGTCTTCCTGGGCCTCCAGGCCTACGAGTGGACCCATCTGATAACCCACACTTTACCTCAGCATGGTCTTGCTTTTACGAACCATCTCTTCGCGACGACGTTTTTCGTGCTCACCGGTTTTCATGGAATGCATGTGACCGGAGGAGTGATCTATAACTTTTGTGTGCTGATTGCATGCCTACGGGGGCGTTACGGTGCTCGAGAAGTGGAGATCGCGGGTCTCTATTGGCACTTCGTTGATCTGGTTTGGATACTGATTTTTACCTTTGTCTATTTGGTATGAGGTGATGAACCATGGCCGATTCTCACGCAGAAACCAACTATATGACCATATTCTGGTGGCTCCTGGCGCTGACGATCCTTGAGATCGGAGTTATTTACTTACCAATAGCGAAGCTATTTATTATTATTTCTCTGGTGGGGTTCGCTCTGGCCAAGGCAGCGCTGGTGGCAATGTACTTTATGCATCTAAAGTTTGAGAGCATGTCATTGACCATGATTGCTCTAACCCCGTTGATTATCTGCGTTTTCTTGATCTTGATGCTTCTGCCTGACATGTCCTGAACACTCACTTGATACCGCTCGCCTATTTGCCCAGTCTTAACGCGGGCTTCAATTCCTTTAGTATTCTATTGTTGATCTGTGGCTATTTTCTTATTCGGCGTCATCGGGTGGTGGCTCACAGAATATGTATGCTGTCCGCTTGCATGGCCTCAGCCCTCTTTCTCGTTTCTTATCTCATCTATCATTATTACGTGGGTTCAGTTCCCTTTACAGGGAAGGGGTGGACCCGTCCTGTTTACTTCTCGGTTCTGATTTCCCATGCTTTTCTTGCCGCTGCCATCGTTCCGCTGGCACTGGTTACGCTTGTGAGGGCACTCAAAGGAAACTTCCAGCATCATAAACGTATTGCCCGATGGACGTTGCCCATCTGGCTTTACGTGTCAGTAACGGGTGTGATTGTTTACTGGATGTTGTACCGGATGTAGAGGTGCTTGGTAGTTCTAATCCGAATTTCGAAATTCGAGGGGTCAACTAGTGTGCAGCGAGTTGTCCGCCAACGATATCTGACGACACAATGAACTTGCCGAGGCTTTTCCTGAAAACTCTCTTCTGGTGGACATCCGCGAGGGAGGTCCTAGAGGAGACTATCCAATGCATGGCTGCTTTCCGTTCAGGAGTTTTTCAGACGTCTTGAGATTTGTTGCCAACGGAATTTCTGCGGTTGCGGAATTCAACGTTGAACAGGACAAAGGAACAGCCCAGGTTCTAGCCAACCCGGCGCAGACCCTAGCCGTCAAAGTGACCCCGAGTGAGCCCAAGGGTGCAGCTTTTAGGGTTAAACACAGGGGATCATGGTATTGGGTCGAGACGCCTGAGCAGGAACCTGGCAAGGTTTTGCCGTGGAATCAAGAGGCTTTTCGCACCTTGAGCGAACTGTACCAGATGACGGCAACGGACATCTCTCGTACACCGGCCCTGCCATCACCATTGCTAAATGAGGGCGGTGGAAAAAAGCGAATCATTGAGAGGTCTTAGCGACCCTTTTGAAGGCGAGGTGAAGTGTCTAATCACAATGAATAATGACACCGCACTCCTTGCATCTGTAGTTAGCCCCTTCCGTCTCTGGTGCCGGGACCTGTTCAAACTCGTAACGCTTCTCACCTCGAGCTTCAAAGCACTCAGGACAATAGCCGTTGTCTAGTTCGGTCTCTTCGATGGTCAAGTGGCAGTGACGACACCTGACCCCAATTTTGTTGACACAAAGGGTGGTAGGGGGTACAAACCTGGAAGGAAATCCTCAGTGAAATCCATTGGTATTGTAGGGTGCGGGGCCATCGGAATCGCGTTGCTCGAAGCGGCAGACGAAGGAAAACTATCGCTGAAGATCGTCGGTATAACCAGCCGTAGCGAGATAAAGGCTCGTAAGTTCCTGTCCGCCCTACGTAACCCCCCCCCCTATCTTGACCGCAGCAAGCTGATTGAACGCTCTGATCTGATAGTCGAAGCGGCTGGAAGTGACGTGGTGCCCGGGCTAGCCCGAGAAACCTTCGAGGCGGGAAAGGACCTCATGGTGATCAGCATAGGGGCTCTCCTCGACCATCCTGAAATTACTAGGCTGGCTAGGGAGAAGGGGTGCGGGCTCTATTTGCCCTCGGGGGCCATCGCAGGTCTTGATGGCATTAAATCCGCCTGTAGCGGTCAGGTTTCACAGGTCAGGATGACAACGCGCAAACCCCCCGAGACCCTTGATGGCTCCCCCTATTTAGTTGAACGTGGAGTTCAATTGGTCGGCTTAACGCAGGAACGAGAAGTCTTCTCAGGGTCTGCCCGTGAGGCGTGTCGCGGTTTCCCGGCCAATGTTAACGTGTCAGCCGCTGTGAGCTTGGCCGGTCTGGGTTCTGATCGGACAATGATTCGTATCGTGGCTGTTCCCGGTCTGGAGCGAAACTGCCATGAAGTGGAAGTGGAGGGGGAGTTCGGCCGCCTTCATATTTATATTGAGAATATTCCGAGTGAAAACCCTCGCACCGGCCGTCTCACCACCCTTTCAATTATTCGGACACTTCACGACATTGCAGATCCTGTTCGTATTGGAACCTAGGATCAATGAACAACGTTGAACTCCTTGTCAGAACATTGGAAAAGGCCGGTGTGAGGTGGGTATTTGGGGTCCCCAGTGGACCGGTGCTGCCTTTGATCGAAGCCCTGCGCGAAAGTTCAATGGAATTTATATTGACGGCCAGTGAAACCTCGGCCGGATTTATGGCTACAACGGTGGGTGCGCTGATCGGTATCCCCGGTGCCTGTGTATCTACACTGGGTCCGGGGGCAACAAACATGGCCACGGGGGTGGGCTGCGCCTGGTTGGATCGATCTCCCCTAATTGCCATTACCTGCAACGTGGAAACCTCGTGGATTGATCGGCGCGTGCAAATGCGAATCGACCACCATGCCCTATTTAGACCCATCACAAAGGGCACCTACGCGTTAAGGTCCGGCGCTCTGGCCGATGTCCTTGCAGAGGCGCTAATGGTGGCGAAGACCGAGCCTCCAGGTCCGGTGCACCTCGATTTACCAGAAGACGTTGCTATGGACGCGACTTCTGAGGCCCCAAAGGAAAAAAAATTACGCCATTCTCTTCCGGAATTACCCGATAGAGTATTTAGACAGATTTCAGATGCGCTTGGTAAGAGCAAAAAGCCCCTTGTTGTCACAGGACTCACCTTTTCACGGTGTGGTGAGAGGGAGGCCCTTCTGCGATTTATTGAAAAACATAATATCCCGTTTGTTTCGACCCTACAGGGCAAGGGATTACTTCCCGAAAGCCATCCGAACTGGGCGGGAGTGCTGGGTCGCGCCAGAAGGACGGATGTGCAGACCTTCGTCCAGAAGGCCGACTTGGTCATTGCCGTGGGGTACGACCCCATCGAGATCAACTATGAAGAGTGGATTGGCTCAACACCAGTGATCCACCTCAGCACCGAGCATGCGGAAGTGGGTCGCGAGGTCAAGATGTTACTCAATGAGGCGGGGGATCTTGATCTCGCCATTGGCCGGTTGAATGAAATCCCAACGGCGGTGAACGAATGGTCTGATATGGAACGGGAGACTCATCGCCACACGCTGGAGAGGGCTCTTCGTCCCGCTATTGGAGGATTAGGGGCACACCATGTGCTGGACGTGCTCAGGAAAAAACTCCCAGCAGACGGGATCCTCGCATACGATGTGGGCGCCCACACGCATCAAATTGCCACGCAATGGCGGACGGATCTTCCCGGGACCTGCCTTGCGACAAACGGGTGGTCGTCCATGGGCTACGGTATGCCTGCTGCATACGCGGCGAAACTGGTTCATCCCGACCGGGTGGTTGTTGGCGTCGTGGGAGATGGGGGCTTTCAAATGACCGTGGGAGAATTAGCCCTGGCCAGGCGCCGGGGGTTGGCGGTTCCCCTTGTTGTCTTGAACGACGGTTGGTTGGGATTGATGAAGGTGAAGCAAGAGCGTAAACGTTATCCTCTATCAGGAGTCTTTCTAGGGGACCCTCCTGACTCACCCCCCCACTATTTTGGAGTCCCTTGTAGAGCGGTAAGGAATGAGGAGGAGTTCGGTGAGGCTGTTGACTGGGGTCTAAATCTTGACGGTCCCAGCGTCATCGAGGCCTTCATCGATGTAGCTTCTTACTCAGATACCGTTTTCGATTGATCCGTGTCTATTAAGGACAAAACAGAGAAGGAACCCTATCCTCTTCCTCGGCGATTTCTTGAGGAAGCGGCTCGACCCGCAAGCGAGGAAAAGGTCCACGAGAGCTTTGCGCGAAAACTCCGCCGTATTGCCACTGACAATCCAGTGGTGGACCTTGCACGCGAGGCCTACCGCTACATGACCGACCCGAGGCTCCCCACGAAACACAAAGTAATCGTGATTGCGGGCTTGCTTTATTTTATAGCCCCCATTGATGCGATACCCGATGTAATTCCTGGAATGGGTTTCGTGGATGATTTGGTCGTTCTATCCGCCATCGTGGCCTCAATTCACAGGATCATTCAAACGGTTCGGGACGATGCAAAAGGTGTTATTCAGGAGGCAGAACAAGCGGCCCAACGGGTGGTGGACCACACCCTGTCAGAGGCCAAAGAGGCCTGGGCCCGAAGGGGGGTGGCTCAGTTTGCCGTCTGTCTATGGGGTTCGACCACTGCGGCAGCGGTGGGGCTCATCTATTACATTACGCGTCTTGTGATCCTTGATTCTGGCGGGTTGGAAGCCGCCGAACCCTTCATTTGGGCGGTGGGAATGGCGGCATCCCTCGGGTTCGTATACAATGTCTTTTTCTTGGGTCGGATTTGGAAGAAGTACTCGGGATTACCCCAAAATGTCCGTGAGCCTTTAGCCTATGCCGTGGTTTCTCTTATGGACTGGCGTCAGGTGCTGATTCTCTCGTTGCCTATATTAGCTCTCCTCGGTCTCGTCGGATTGCGTATTGCTCTGGCGGCTCAGCCGTGACTCGGTTTTACCGAGGTCCTCAAAGCTAAGCTAACCCCCTTGATCTTTAGAACCTATTGCCGTATATGATGGGCTGTTTGCGCGAAGTTGCCCATAAAGGCTCTTAAGCAAGAATTTCTAAATGGAACGGAGGCGTCTCCATGGACAAACTCACCGATCCTAAGGTCGTCGATGCGGATAAAGAGACCCGTTGGGGTCAACCCACCGGGCGTAACTATGTTCGCGCGTCACAGACAGACCGCTGTCACATCGCGCTGAACTGTTACGAGCCTGGGTCAATGATGAGATGCACTGCCACCCTGGATCAGACCACACCTTCTTTGTTGTGGAAGGGGAGTGCACCATGAAATTCCTCAAGGGGGGCGAGGCCCGTCTCACCCGGCACCAGGGGGTTCATGTGCCGGCCGGATATTTTTACCAACTCAACAACACCGGTGAGGGGCGTCTGGTCCTCTATCAGGTGAGCACGGAGCCTAGTCCACGACCGAAGATAACAAAGGTCCTCTATGGCATCGACACGAGTTTAAAGGAGCACCTTCTGGATCAGACGACATAGATTTCAGGGGAAAGATTATGACCACCGACGAAGTACAAAAATGGTGTCAAGACAATAGTGTAGATGCCAGGATGATCCTCAGGGGCAAGGATTATTTGATCAGCCATGATGCGCAAGGATCCCATGCTTCATGCCCTCCCTTGGAAAAAATCTTTTATTGGGAGCTTTTCATTCGGGGGAAGGGCTATCCCTCCAGCCCCTCCGATACGGAGAGGCTGGTGACGGGAAAGATGACAATGGAGCAGTTCCTCGCAGAGGTAAGGAGGCACTAATCATGGTGCTCACTCCTGATGCTGCATCCCGGGCAAGAACCGGACCACGCCCAGCCCCAAGAGCCCGATCATGACCGCGCCGCTGCTCACGGCAATGGCAATACCGGTCACTGGGTTCGCTACCAGCGCCAGCGCAATGGTGTGAGCCGCCCAGAAAAAGGGTCCATTCACCACCCTCAGCCCTAAGCCGCCAAAATTATAGACCCCCATCACCTGTCCGCGTTTGTCGGACGGGGCGTTGGTGAGCATCAACGTGGTGGCTGCCGCGGTGACTGCCACCTGGCAGATTCCGAAGCAAAAGAGGAGAAATAAAGAGAGGGGAAAAGATCTAGAAACAGCAAATGCAATGAGGAATCCGCTGTAGCCAAAGACGCCTAGCAGTAGAAGCTTCCCTTTCCACGCGATATTGCCTATCCAGACCAGGAGTATCACGCCCACCAGGGCGCCGATTCCATCGGCGGCGAGAAAAAGGGTATAGGCCGTCTCCTTCATTTGGAAAACCTTTTCGGCGTAAAGCAGGTAGAAAATCACTAGGGCGTTGCCAACAAAAGTGCTGGGCGCCACTCCCAAGCAAATGGTGGCGAGGATCGAACGATTCTTACCGATGTATTTTAGCCCTTCAATAAACTGCTTGAAGGTGGGCCGGCGACGGTCAGCGGGGGCCTCGGCTTGCTTGACCTTGATGAAAAAGCGCAAGGCAATGATCATGGGTACGAACAAAAGTGAATCGATCAAGAAGCCAATGGCTGGACCCGTGGTGGCCAGGATAAGCCCACCCACGGGTTTGCCGATGGATTGGGTTGCATGCCGCAGGGATGAGGTCAGGCTAACACCCGCCATGAGATTCTCTTTACCTACCATATCGTGGAGAAAGAGCTGCCGGCATGGATTGGCCAATGGCCCCGGCAGTGCGTGGATCACCAGGAGGCCGGCAAGCCAATACTCGTTGATCACGCCAAGGTATGTCGTGAGAAACATGCCAAAAGCGGCGCTGGCAAGGCAGATCTCGGCCCAGAACATTACCCGCTGGCGATTCACGCGGTCAGCGATCATGCCCGCGGGCAGGCTAAAGAGGGTGAAGGGGACCCAGTGTACGAAAACCAGGGCCGAAAGCCAGAATACCGATCCGGTGATCTCCCACACCACCCAGCTGCGGATGACTCCCTCAATATGTTCCCCGATGAGGGAAGTAATCGTGGCACCCCAGTAATAACGAAAATTGCGGATTTTAAGGATCGCCAAACGGGATTGCGGTTTTGGCTGGTCCGAGGCTGAGCGCACCTCGCTTTGCATGGTAACCTCCAGGGCTAAACAAAAATTTTCAGATGGTCGGTGCCAGCCCCTTTGAGCGCTCTCCTCGTGTAGCCCATGGAGCACTGGTTCGGACTGTCAAGCCGGGCAAGCATATCCGATCGTTCACTGCCCTGTCAAACCCTCGTATTGCGCCATTTGTAATTCTAACCCTCCAAGGGCTCATTTTAGGGCTCAAGGAGGGCAACCATGGAAGGATTCATCATGGCACGACGATCCAAGCGGGAGTATTTACGATCCATCTATGACCGCTACCAGCACGCACCACGGGCGGAGAAGGGGATGATCCTGGAGCAATTCTGCAAGGTTTGCGGCTACAACCGTAAATATGCCATCTGGCTGTTAAACCGCCCTGTGCCCGAAGTAGCCGTACGCAAACGAAGTGTATCTCGCTCGCCTGCATACAGTCAGGCGATGGTAAGGATTTTGGCAAAGGTGTGGGAGGCCTCGGGGTATCTGTGCTCCCAACGTCTGAAGGCCGCCCTGGTGCACTGGCTGCCCTGGATAAGGCAACACTTCGAGCTGAGCCAACCGTTAGAGATCCAGCTATTGGCTATCAGTGCCCGTCAGATGGATCGGCGCCTGAGGGCAACCAAGCACAGGGCGAAACGGCGAGTCTATGGCACCACCCGGCCCGGATCACTGCTAAAGCAGATGATTCCCATCAAGACCGATCATTGGGACGTGAACACTCCGGGCTATCTGGAGATTGACCTGGTGTTACACTCAGGGGCCTCAGCGGTTGGGGAGTTTATTCATAGCCTGGACTGCGTGGACATTACCACCTGCTGGGTACAGCGCAAGGCTGTCATGGGTAAGGGCAGCCTCGGTATCTTGAATGCGGTCACCGAGATCGAACACCAACTTCCTTTCCCCCTCAAGGGGATCGACTCCGACAACGGCAGCGAGTTCATCAACAACCAACTTCTTACCTTGTGTCAACAACGCCCATCTGGCCGCGTCATCCAGTTCACCCGCTCACGCCCCTACAAAAAGGACGACAACGCCCACATCGAGCAGAAAAACTGGACCCATGTCAGAAAGCTTATAGGCTGGGACCGCTACGACACGGCAAAGGCCTTAGAGGTTACCAACCGACTCTATGATGAGCTTAGGATCTTCCACAATCTGTTCCAGCCCTCGATGAAGCTACAATGTAAAATCCGTAAAGGCTCTCGACTGATTCGCCGCTATGACATGCCCCGTAGCCCCCTTGAGCGAGTGGTGGAGTCCCGAAAGGGAGATCCCAAAAAGCTGGCAGCCCTCAGTCACACGCTTAAGACAACCGATCCCTTTGAACTCTGTGGCCGAATCGATGAGCAACTTCAGGGGCTCTACAAGCTGGCCAGCCATTCAGACAGAGCACCGCGGGAAAGGCCGCCTCTGAAACACACGCCGTGGAGGGAGTGGACGTTTAGCAAGAAACTGCAGGGCCAGCAACAGGAGATGAAACGACAGATGTCACAGAAGTTCGGTTAGATTTTGTCATGACGCAACGAACCCGGCTAGGGTTAGATTATTTGATGGCTTGACAGGACCGGTGGATTTATGGTGCGAATGAACACGCCTTGGGATAGAAAGCTTAACAGAACAATTTCAATGGAATGTTTCGCGCCGAGACACGAGGGGAAACGGGTGGGCGGATAGCGGTAAGCAGCCGGCAGAGAACCGTGAGGCCAGTGTTACGCATTAAGGGGACGGCTCAGGGCGCACGCTCAACCGTTCCCTTTTTATTGAATTCCCGCTCAGAGATCGCTACTCGTTGCTGAGTTCGCTTTGCGTCTTGGCGCAGACTATCGGCGGGATCAATCCTCTCCCCAACCCAGAACATAAATATGGGTGGATTTGGGAAGGCCTTTTTTCGATATTCTGAGAGTGCTTCCCGCGAAAGTTCTAACCGGGAATTTCCCCCGGGTGAAGTCCTCCACGGCGCCTTCCCACCAGTAATGCATCGGTATGGCAATGGGAGGTTTAACCAGTTTAGTTATTTGATTGGCCTCGTCAGGGGTGACGGTGTATCTTCCCCCGGCTACCGGCACCAAGAGGACGTCTATTTTCCCCAGCATCTTAAGCTGGGCAGGGGTTAGGATATGCCCGAGGTCACCCAGGTGGGCGATGCAGATGTCATCGACGCGGTAGACGAATATGCTGTTCTTCCCCCTTTGAAGACCATGGCTCTTGTCATGGTACGCGGGGACGTTGTAAACGGCCACATCTTTTACGATCCTATGAATTCTCTTCCAATTGTCCTCGTAGGTTAACCCCTCCAGTACCACAGGATCGCCACCGGCCATCCATACGTTACTGTGGGGCCCGTGGTTGTGGCTCGTGGTAACGATATGCTGCGGGAGTGTGGGCCATGGCAAATCGTCCCTTGTATGTGGGTCGGTTAAAATTCGTGTCCCTTTAGAAGAAGTGATCTGGAAAGTGGCGTGGCCGAACCATTGAATGGTCACCGAGGGACTTCCTCCCATGGCCACTCTCATAAGGGGTCTCCGGGTCACTTCGATCTCATGGCAATAACTCTCACCCCCGGCAGGAAGTAGGAGGACCGCGGTCAAAAGCACCATGATTTGGATCCATCTTCCGATTCGTTTTTGGACCATAGGTCATTCCTTAACGTGCTAAACGAGTCCCCAGCTCCTGCGTTGCCACCATTCGAATCCCAGCAGTAGAAGTATGAGGGCGAGAATCCATGGGGAACTCCACAGGGGATTTTCCGTTCGCTCAACGATCTCAGAAGGGCTGCGGGTCTTTAATTTTGCGATGATTTCCCTCCAGCTATTATCGCTCCATTGTGACACGGGTATGGAGTCCCCCCGGCTAATCTCAGCGATCCTGGTTAGCAGGTCCACACGGGGCCTGCCGTCTTCGATCTCCGCCCGGGCAAAGGAGACTATGAAATTTTTCTTGTCTTCGCCCAAAATCTTTCCCGATAATTCACCTGCCGCGGAGAGCTCGTAAGTCCCTTCTTTGGTGGGCGTGAATGCGGCGGTATATTCCCCTTCGATGCCGCTGGGTACGGCCTCCAGTGGGATCTTCTCACCGTCGGGACCGGTAACCCGAAGCTGAATTGCTCCCTGTGGGGCAGGCGTGAAATCGTCTTTTAGGACTCTCACGAGGAACTCCAACTGTTCTCCGGGGCTTTTGGAACCTTCCATGGAAACGATTCGTACCTGTTCGAACAGGGATTCCTGGGCGAGCCAGCGAACCGCCTGGCGGATCACCCTCTGGTGAATTTGTGAGCTTTCCTGCTCCCCGACGGCGATAAAGTTCCAACGCCACAGATCATCACTCAAGAGCGCCAGAGTCCGTCCCTTACCGAACTTCTCTACGGTTAAAAGGGGCCATCCCCTGTTGGCGTTGTTCCGTGTAGCCCAAAGGAGCACCTCCCCTTTGGGTCCCACGACTCGGTTGAACGTGGTCAGAGAGGGGACCTTTTCCCATGCCTCTTCGTTGGCTCGAGGATCAGGGAAGATCCGGGTGACGGGGTGGGCTTTTCCGGCTGCGGCAAGCCCGGCCTGCAAGTTGGTATTCATCTGATAGCCTCCCTTGCCGTCCAGCTCCACTGGCAAGAGCCCATTGAAGGGACTGTCGAAGTATCCCCCGCTGTCAAAGGACCGAATCCCTCCCAACATGGCAAATCCCCCGCCCTCCTTGACGAAATCCTTGATCTTCTCCAGGTACGTGGTGTTGAAGTAGGAGCGGTGGGAGAAATTGTCAAAGACAATCAGATCAAAATTCTCCAGCTCCTGTAGGATCTCATCAATGGGGAACGGTATCAGGCTGAGTTGATTTTCCGGCACATCCACAGCATCGGTGGGAGTCCTGAGAAAGACGAAAGATATAAGGTCAATAAAGAGGTCTTGTTTTAGAGCCAGGCGCAGGAACCGGTAGTTCCACGAGGGGGAGCCGGAAAGACTCAGGACTCGAATCTTGTCCCGTTGCACGTCGATTTTGAAATCCTTCTCGTTGTTTTGAGTAATCTGCTCTCCTGCCTGGGAGGGCAGTTTTATGCTGAAACTGTGAGGCCCGATCTCCTTGGGCGTATAGGTCAGCGACACCTGTTCCTTAAAGGGGTCCCCATTGATGGTGATGGAACGAGTCGAAATAAGGTTTCTCCCCCGGGTAAAGTAGAGTGGAACCTCTTTTCCTTCGAGGCCGTATGCTTCAATGGTGAAATCCATTTTGATTTCCCTGCCTCGAAAGGCAAATTCGGGTATACGCAGCTTGGCAATGCGTAAATCGGTAAAGCCCTCCACCTCTCCTATGGACACCGTGAAGACCGGCATGGAAAGTGAGCTGAACGCTTCCAGGCTTCGGGTTCCGTTGGCTATCCCGTCGCTCAAGACGATAATGCCTGCGGTGGAAGGCGAATCTTGTCCCACTTTTCCCAGGGCCTCGAGGAGTCGGGTTCCTTTTCCGTGGGCGGTGAGATTTCTCACGGACTCCAATCCCAACGGTTGCAGGGTTGTATTGAATTGGTACAAACGCAAGTCATAGTCCCGTGCGAGACGCTGGATGAGGGGATCTTTTCCCTCCAAGAGTTTTTCCTTGAGAATATCGATACGGCTTTTGCCGCCATTGGCCTGTTGGCTGGCCGGGAACCTCATGCTTTCGGAAGTGTCCAAGAGGAGAATCAAGGGCCGTCGAAGCCGTGTCACTCGCTGCTCCACAAATACAGGGTTGGCGAGAAATAAGATGAGCAGCGCATAGACGCTTGCCCTGAGAGAAACCAGCAGGGCGCTTTGTCGTCGACTCAAGTGTTCCCTTAGACCGCGGTACTGGTAGGCCAGGAGAACACATGCCGCCAGGGCAATGAGAATGAGGCCCCAGGTGGGTAGTCCACCGAAAAATGTCAGTTTCTCCATGTTTCAATCATCCTGTCCGCCCATGGCTCCTTCTACGTCAACCTACCTTTGCAGCCTCTTCCTAATGAAAGGGGCATGGATCAGGTCTTCTTTGTAGTTTCCCGTCATGGCGTAGAGGATGAGGTTGATGCCCACGTGAAAGGCATCTTTCCTCTGTTGCTCGCCACCCGGGGTGCATGGGTAGACCCAGCTTCCCAACTGATCCCTTTCCCAGGCGCCCCCAAGGTCATTGTGGGAATAGATCAACGGTGTCGTGTTGCCCACGGTAATGCCCTCCAGAACCGGGCTGATCAATCTCCTCCCGCCAATTCGTTTGAGCAAATAGTAGCTGCGCATGGCCGCGTGACTTGAGGGGATTCGTTTGAACTCCTGCTGTGGAAATATCTTTTTGATTTCCCTGCGAAAGCTCTTATCGAAGCCGTAGCCGGGTTGGCCCAAAGCGTCGTCGGCCAGGAGAAATCCTCCATAGGAAAGGAATCGCCTTAGAGCAGCGGTCTCCTCTGAAGAAAAGGGCTCAAAGTCGTACTTCCCGGCCATGTAGAGGAATGGGTAGGAGAACATGCTCGGATCGGTGAGGCTCACGGCGTGACTCGTGGTGGACGCTTCAATACTGGTGCGCCGCATGAGTTCCTGCATGAGGGGATTGACAGCAAGGGGGCGTGGGTTCCAATCGCCTCCACGGTACTTCACCTGGGCAAAGACGAACTGGACAGAACGCTCTTCCTCCCTCGGGTGGCTGGCAAAAAGCGCCCCGGGCGATAGTCCATTGGCCATGAGCAGGCCACAGGAAAGGTTTCGAAAAAATTCTCGCCTATTCATGGACTCGCTGGGACAACCAGCCCTCCGTAGCCAGAATCGCCATTACAAGGAGAAGCAAGGGGAGGGAAAGGTCCATTTTGGTGCCCCCCTGCTGCAGGGATTCCAGATTAATGATCTCAAAATTGATTGGCTTGATCTTCGCTTGAAGCTCCTCCGTGCCAATCTCCTTGAGTCTCGATTCAAGAAACGGGGGATTTACGGCATAAAGCGTCGGTACAGGAACGCGGCCTGAACCTTGGGGGGCCTGCAGGGACAGTTGATAGATGCCGGCAAGGTCGTTTTCTTTGAACGAGGCAGTGGCCTTTTGTCCATTGGCGCCTATGGTGATTTCCCTTTGCCTGAGATCCGGCTTTACGATGCGCATGTTCTTGCCCACATAGGAGGGCGGAAGAATAAAAGTTTTTGCCGACCCCGCTGCGATGCCGGTATCCGCGGTTCCTTTCAGATCTCTGGACAGGTAGGTGACCAAAGATTGTACCAGTGGAAGGTAGGCGGTTTTGAACGGAAAGTCGCTCCAGTCACGGTCGGCAGAGGTGGTGAAGAGCAGGACGCGTCCGCGTCCAATTTGTTTTTCCATCAGGATTGGATCACCGTTGGCCAAAGCTAACAGGCTGGCTCCGTCGGCCGAACCGGTGCGAAAGTAACCGTGGATCTTCATGGACTCGAGGGAGGTTCTAAGAATCTCGTCGGAAAATCTTTCCAAGATTGGATGGTTGGTATCCACCTTTGCCAGGGTCTCTCCTTTTGCAGGAGTCAAAACCCTTTGGGCCTCAAGCTGGGCGGGCAGGATGGGAGTGTTGGACTGGTAAAGCTTTCGGTTGTAAGCGTCTTTTCGGACACGGTCGCCAAGAAAAATCAGCAAGCCTCCACCCCCGCGCAGGTATTCTGTAAGTCTCGGTAAATTTTCCTCGGGGATCGCCGGCAAATTGCATAGAATCAGCACCTGGTAGGATTTCAGGGAGACAGACTTCAGCCGCTCAGGAATGATTACCGTGGGAAGAAATAGAGATGAGTCTAGCTCACCCGTGGGGTTGAGCGAACGGTTCAGAAAGAAAGTCTCGCTTTGGACCAGAGAGGTCTTGGGATCACCGTCCACGATAAGGACCTTCACTTTTTCCTGGGGCTCCAGCACGAAATTAATGGTTGAGTTCCCCGTTACCCCGACCTTCTTGAGGGACACGGCTCCCCGGTGGCCTCCGGTCTGGGCCAACTTGAACTGGAAATTGACTCTCAGTTCTTCCTTAGGGGCCAACGTGACCAGCCTTTGCTCTCTGCTCTTGTCGTCCAGCTTGAGTTCCACCGCCAAATCCTCGATCTCCCGGTCACTGAAGTTAATGATCTCCGCCTCGAGGCGCAGCGGCAGTCCCACGGCCAGCCCCTGATTTAATAATTTAACTTCCCGGATGGTGGCGTTGAGGGGCTCCGCTTCCTTCCTGGTCCTGATGATTTTCAATGGAATTAACGGATCGATTTGTCCTAGGGATGAGAGATTAAAACGATCCCATCCAGTGAGTGCCAGGTCCGTTATCAGCCAAATGCTCTTCTGTGCCGCAGGCAACTGCAAAAGCTCATAGGCTCTTCCCAGGGCCGAAGAGAAATCGGCGGTCCCCGCCGCAAGCTGGATGCCGTCCAGTTCCCGAAGAAGAGATTCCCGCCTGTCCCTGAATCGGATCCGCTCCATGGCCGATGGGTTTGCCGCGTTGGTGGGGACCAGGGCAACCTGATCTCCCTCCCCCATGGATGAGATGAGCAAGCGAGCCGCCTCCTTTGCTTTTTCAAATCCTTGTCGGTCTTGGCTCCATTTCATGCTCAGGGAGTTGTCGAGCACCACCGCCGAGGAGTTGGCCCCGCCGCTGGCAAACAGGCCAACGCCGCTCTGAAATATGGGTCGGGCCAGGAGAAAAACCAGCAGGGCGATGGCCATGGTTCTAAGGGCCAGGATGAGCCAGTGACGTAGACGGTAGCTGCGCGTGATGCGTCGCTGTGAGAGGAGAACAAAGCGGACTGCGGGGAAACGGATCCGCTTCATCCGACGGCGATTCAACAGGTGGATGAGGAGCGGGATGGAGGCCGCCATCAAACCATAGAGAAATACGGGTTGAAGGAAATAAAAAGGCATTCGGCCGTCAACCTCTCCAGCTCAGGTAGCTCACCAGGGCGTGGTCAAGGGGCGTTGATGTGGATAAGAGCTGATAATCAATGGATCTCTCCCGGCAGTCTTTGCGGATTTGTTCGATGAACTCTTGCACTACGTTAATGTAGACACGGTGGATAGCCTTGGGATCGGCCGTAACCTTGAGATCCGCCTTTTCCATATCTTCGAACAGGATGTTGCCCTCGAAGGGCAACTCAAGCTCTGCGTTATCCAATAAGTGAAACACAATGACATCGTTTCCTTTAAAGCGAAACAGATGCAGGCCCTCGAGAATGGATTGCGGCTCATCTAGAAGATCTGAAATGAGAATAACCAGGCCGCGCCGGTTCATTTTTCCCGCCACCTCTTGGAGGATCTTTCCCACCGAGGTTTCTCCGGCTGGTGTAACTCCCTCCAGGGCACGGAGGAGCTCCATGAGGTAGCCTCTTTTGGCTCGGGGGGGGATGAACGATTCGATGCGGTCGGAAAAGGTCACGAGACCGGCGGCGTCTTGTTGCTTGATAATGAGATGGGCCAGGGAGGCGGCAAGGATACAGCCATAGGCGAACTTTGTAATCCCGTTAGAGGAGTAATCCATGGAGGCGCTTACGTCTAATATAACGTAGGCCCTGAGATTCGTTTCATCCTCAGTCTCTTTAATAAAGAACCGGTCGAATTTACCCAGAGCCTTCCAGTCGATACGGCGGATCTCGTCTCCAGGAGAGTACTCCCTGTGTTCTTCAAACTCCACGCTGAAGCCTTTGGATCGGCTGCGATGAATGCCGGACATGATTCCTTCCACGACCCAACGCGACTTTAAGTAAAGATTAGAGAGACGGGCCAAAATCAGTGGGTCAAAGTAACTTTTCAAGTCATTTTCCATGCCATAGCACCTCTAATCGATGGTCCCATTCATGGTGCGACAATTATTATCCTTCTATCGACCTAAGACAACACCCCCCCACTTTCTCAGACAAAAGAAGGCCCAACGGGTGAGGGCTGGTGAGCTCGGGCCAAAGCCTAAAGGGTGCAGGCCAATGAAGCGCGCTCTTCTGGAATCGGTCTTCGATTGTCCTATGGCTGCTTATTTATGAACTGCTTACGACGTCAACGGCCAGAGCCATGCCGCGCACCTCACACCGCTGGATTTCCCAGGTACGGGCGGCACAAGGCGGGTATTCACTCGGTCAGAAAAGACGTAACGGCTCCAGAGCTATGGCTGACCACCTTGCGACATACGCTTCCCGGATGCGCATAATGGTGTTTTTCAGTCGGATCGGTGTTAGTGGTTTGCCTGGCGACCCATGCCAGATGGTTGTAGCCGCTATTGCGCTCGGGTTCCGTCCGAGGACGGTTTTACTTCGCTCAGCAGCCGAGTGACGATGTCAGTGGAGGAAAGCCCTTCCGCTTGAGCCTTGAAGTTGGGGATGATGCGGTGGCGCAGCACGGAATGGGCCAATGCCTGGATGTCCTCGATGGAAACCGCGTAACGCCCCTGAATAATCGTTCTGGCCTTTGCCCCCAGAATCAGATACTGAGATGCCCTTGGTCCGGCTCCCCATTCCACGCAGTCCTTGACGAATTGGGGTGCCGTGGAGTGCTGAGGTCGTGACCCTTGCGCAAGGGAAACCGCATAACCAATGACAAATGGCGAGGCCGGTACCTGCCGAACCAGTTCCTGGTAGCGCAGGATTTCCGCTCCCTCCATGATTTTCTGGGCAGACGGCTTCGAAACAGAAGTGGTCTGGAGCACGATCTGAACTTCGTCGTCAAAAGGCGGGTACTTGATATCAATGTTTAGCATGAATCGGTCTAGCTGCGCTTCCGGCAACGGATAGGTCCCTTCTTGCTCAATGGGATTCTGGGTTGCCAATACGAAAAACGGCAGGTCCAGGCCATAGGTGGCCCCGCCGGCGGTTACCTTATACTCCTGCATGGACTGGAGCAGGGCGGCCTGGGTTTTTGGGGGGGTCCGGTTGATTTCATCGGCCAGCAGTATGTTGGTGAAGATGGGACCCTTCAGAAACTGAAATTTTCTTTTTCCCGTGGTCTCGTCCTCTTGCAAGATGTCGGTCCCTGTAATGTCCGAAGGCATGAGGTCCGGGGTAAACTGGATCCGGTTAAATTCCAGATGCAGGATATCCGCTAAACTGCTGATGAGCAGTGTCTTGGCCAGTCCCGGCACACCTTCCAATAAGCAGTGTCCCCTGGAGAATAGCGCAATGAGGACCTCCTCAATGACCTCCTCTTGGCCCACGATGACCTTACGGATCTCCGCGAGTAGGGTCTCCCTCTTGGCTGCAAACTCCTCAATGGCTGCAATCTCCTGCTCGGCGATGGCGGGCTCGTTCATAATGGAAGGTCCTCTCAACTCTATCTTAAGAGCTTTTGTAAATTTGCTTTGGCGTCATTTGCATTCTCAGTCTCGCCCAGGGCCGTGTGAATCTGAAAGAGAAGGCGATGTATCGTTGGGTCGTATGGATTGATTTGGATGGCCTCGTCCAGGGAAGCCTTAGCCGAGGAATAGTTTTGGATCGCATTGTAGAGGCGTCCAAGTTGCACATAAGTGCCCACATAGTCCGGATCCAACTCTTGGGCCTGCTTGAGGTAGGGAAGGGCCTTTTGGTATTTCTTCGAGTCGGTGAGGACCCGTCCCAGGCGGTTGAGGATGATGGGAGAGTGGGGACTCGCCTTCAGGGCACGTCGGTATTCGGCGGAGGCGGCCACCGTCCTGCCCCTTGCCCAGAGACGGTCCGCAAGGTGTGTTCGGTTGCGGGCAACCACGGACTGGATCTCCTTGAGCTCCACCGTTTCTTCGTCTGCCTTTCCTTTTCCCTTGACCTTCAACTTTCGCACCCGGCTCCCTTCGATTTCTTGCAGCTCCTTTGCCTTAAGAAATTCTTGCCACTGGGTCTCGAACTTGTCAAAAGGAACGTCCATGACGGTTTCAACCGCTTGCGGGGTTGGCTCATGTCTCAACTCGGACAGTAGCTTGCGGATTCCATCTGGACCTTTGCGATGGGTGATAAAATCAATGGTGGAGGCCGCTTCTGCATAGGCCAACTGTACCTGTTGCGGTGTTTCCAGATAGATCAGTGAAGGTTCCATTTTTTCGAACGGGACCAGCCGGTCTCTTTTCAATGCCCGGGCCAGGAGAGTCTGGCCGGACGGAGTGAGATAATCAGGAGCCTGGTTAGCGCCGTCCTCGCTTCGCCAGCGAGTTTCATAGAAGCGGGCGATCCCTTCATGAAGCCAGATGGGCGCCTTATTGTTGCTCAGGGCGACGATTACGTAATGAAGGTATTCATGGCTCAGGGAGTCCAACCAGCGGTAACCATGGGTCAGTGTCCTGGGCGATATGGCCATTACCTTGTTGAATTTACAGATTCCAACAGCTCCCGTTTCTTCGATATCCCTGAGAGACAGGGTAGAGATGGCATTGAACGAGGATACGTCCGGCGCAATTTCGACGCGGACTTTCTCCTTTGGGTAAAACCCCAACTCCTCCCCAATGGCCTTGTATGTTCTTTCCAGGCCGTCCAGAAGCCATGTGACCAGAATCCCGTCCCGGCTTTCATCTAGAAAGAGGACAAAATGTTCACTTTCAAAGCGTTTTAACTTTCCGACGGCGTCTCGTGTCTGCTGGGCTAGAAGGCGCATGGTCTGACGCTCTTCGCTGGCCGATTCGAGGGAGAGGGCCTTTTCCGCAATGCGGAAGGCCTCTGCGTATTTTCCCTGGTAGAAGGCCAGTTGCGCCTGTAGATCAAGCACCGCTAGAGTTTCAGAGTCGGTAGGGGTGAGCTTGGAAATGACTCCGGCGGCCTCTCGAACACGCCAAGCCTCCAGGTGCTGCACTGCCTTGTGGATCAGAAACTCCTGGGATTCAACACCAACTGCTGGCGAGGCGCGAAATAAGCCGGCAAGAAGAAAATTGATAAGGAGAAAGGATCTGAATAAATTCAAAAAGGGAATATCCTCAATCCGGCGATGTTACTGCGACAAATCTTTAAAATAGTTCTCTATCTGATCTTTGAACTGGTCCGGGACGCCTTGCTTCAACGACTCCAAGATCTCCTCGCGAAAGCGCCGCGGAACTCGATGGTCCTCTTTCCCCGGCAATTGAAATTTTTCGGTGTCCAACCCACTCATGCCGCCTTCGGCGTCGAAGTCAGGGAACTTGGGCACTCCGGGAAGGGGAACGAGCCTGCCTCCCGGGAGAAACCTCCCTCTCCGGAACAGATAAACCACCGGCATCCGGCCCAACTGCCCCCTCTGGGAAAGTTGCTGCATGGAATTTTGCATTTGTTGGCTGGATTCCATCAGACGGTCCAAGGCCGCCTGTTCCGGTGGGATTGCCTGCCCGGCGTTTAGACCGCTCAATTGGCCCTGTGCCTCGCCCATGGCCTGGGAGGCTTCGCCGATGTTGTTTAATATCTTTGAATCCAGCGAGGGAAAGAGTTGGAATAGGGGGGTAAACCTTTTATGCAGGTTCGCGGTTCTCTCCTGCAGATTGCCTTCTCGTTGGGAGAGTGCCCCCAGGGCCTCTTTCTGTTCCGCGGTGAGTTCCACCTTCGGCTCTTCTTTGAGTAACTGGAGATCCTTTGTCAGGTCATCTAGGATGGATTGTGCCGTGCGTGCCTTCTCCTCCTGTTGTGCGCGGCGTTTCTTTCCGAGCTCCTTGCGCGCCAATTCCATGATTTTGCTCAGCGTCTCGAGGTCTTTTTCCTGAAGCCTGACGGTCAGGTTGTTGGCGAGGTTGTTCATGGTAACTTCATCCAACTCGTCGGCGGAGGCCCCTTCCTCATGGTCTGATTCCTGATTGGGGAAGAGCTGGGCCAACCGGGCCGCCTCCTGTTGGGCTTTCGCCAGGAATTGCTCCAGTTTCTCTTTCAGGAGTTCTTCCCTTTTTGCCAATTGTTCCTTATGGGAGCCTTCGGTTTCTTCCAGGACCTCCTGTTGCTTGCGCACGATCCGCTGCAGCTCGCTTGCGGAGCGCATCATCTCTCCCTGCATTCTTCCCATGCTTGAGGACATGGCGGATTGATGGGCGTTGCGCATTGCGGCCACCATGGAGGCCATCTGGTTGAACAGCTCTCGGGCCAGTCGCATGGCTCCTTGAATATCTCCCTCCTGGAGCTTTTTACGTATCTCGTTGAGTCCGGACATCATGTTTTGGAAATCCAGGCCCCGCACGGACTCGCTGTTCATGAAATCTTGCGGAAGCCTTGAGGCAAGCTTGGACAGTGACTGCTGAAGCTCACCGAGCTGCTTGGCCAGACGGGAGATCTCTTTTAGGACCTCGTCCAGTTCTTTGTTCCCGCTCTGCATTTTTCCCATGGACTCCATGAGCCGCTCCTGGGATCTAAGGAGGTCCTGAGCCGTGCGGGAAACCTCCTGGGCGGTGAGTCTCTTGGTCATATCCTCCGCAAGGAGCGACATTCGCTCGAGCTCTGTGGAGATTTGATCGTCCAGTCTTTCTCTGTCCTGGGGGGAAACCGCCTGGGTCCTTTTGTGCAGCAGTTCGTCCTTGGTAAACTCGAGGTTGCGCTTGAGGGACTGGAGATCAGACCAGGTGGCAAAATTGGACAGCCGGTCGGTCTCGGTTCGATCCATGAGCTCCTCAATGCGTTTCATCATTTCTTCAGCTTTTCGGTCGATTTCCGTATCCTTATTGTCCGCCTGTTGGAGAGGCTCGTTTTCTTCTGGGGCCCCGCGTTCGAGGTGGTCTGCCAGAAGGTCCATCATTTGATTGGACAGGTCATGAATCATCTCCGCCACCTGTTTGTGCTCCGCCTTGAGGTTTTTTAAACGTAACTTCAGGGTTCTCGAAGACCCGACTTTAGGGCCGGAGATGGTGTCATTGTCCAGGGCTTCCAGGTAGTAGAGAACTTCATCCCCTTCCTGGAGCTTCAGACTTCCCACATCCCAATGGTATCGTTCCCGGCGGGCCAGCCTATTATTAACATCTTTGAGGATCCGGACTCTTTCCTCCTTATCCTTCACCTTTGTCACTAGATATACGTCTTGAATCCCAAAGTCATCCTTGGCGCTAAACTCCACCACAAGGGATTCATCCCCGTTCACCTCCAGATCTTCGGTGGGCCGCAATAGCTCTACGCCTGGGAATGCGTCTGGTTTCACCCGTAGGTCATAGGAGATGGGAGAATTGCGATACCCCAACGCATCCTCCACCTGGATCTGATACCTCTGGGACTGCAATAGGACGAGACTTCCCTCGAGCTTCTTCCCTTGAATTTTCAAAGGGACCTCGCCGCCTTGATCGAGGACTATCTTGGCCTTGGCCAGCTCCTTGTTGCTGCGCGCCTCCAACCGTATGGTGGACCCTTTGAACCCTTCGATATTTCCCCCGTCGAGGGTCTGCATGGTGAGACCGGTGTAATGGGGAGGATAAAGGGTGGGTTTAATATTACCGATGGCGGGCGACTCGACTGCTTCAATGGGATACCAGGGGGAGGAAAAAGGCCCCACGGCCACCCGGTACCGAAGGCTTTTTTGGACATCCCGGATCGTAGCGGTGAATTTTCCTTCCCCAAGGTTATCCATATAAAGCTTTTCCGTCTGGCTCCCGGACTCTGCGGTGGACAGAACGAGGTCCATGGTTTTTGGAATGGCCCCCGAAGCCGTGGCTTCAATGCGAACCGAGGAACCTCGAACCATGCGGGTCCCTTTGGGGTTCACGTCAATGAAGGTCTCTGACGGTGGAATGTCCCTTAGAGGATGAACCAGTAAGCTGAATGTATCCCCCACGGATGAGGGATTGAAAAGGACAAGGGCGAGAACCGGTGCCAGCAAAATTCCAAAAAGGCGAGCCTCAGCCTTGATTCGATCTTTGTTAATCAAATCCTTGATTTGAATTTTTTGTAACTGATTGCGAGTGACACGCAGGAGAGCCAGAACCATGGAAGTTGATATTTCCGGCCCATCGGCATCCGAGAGCTGCGGGTACAATTGCAGTGAATTGATCAGGTTGTTTCTAAGCTGAGGATTCTTTTCCTCGATGAAGCGCGCACTCCACTCTTTTGGACGTTTTTTCAGGCACTGGGAAGCTGTCCAACTCACCAGTATTACGGCAATTGCCGCTGCAAGGACGGTGTAGATCAAGGGGGCGTAAGGGAAGATGCCCTTGATGTGTTGAATTGCCAATCCGAGGGGGAAGAGCACCAGGGCGCAGACACCGATCAGACACAGCCCTTCTATTCCTTTGTGTAACCTGACCCGGAGGACAAATCTCTTCAAAAAAGAGGAGAGTTCTCTGTATTCTTCCTGGCCCATGGTCAATCAATTATATTAGCGCGGATCTTGCCCCTTGTCCATTCACCCAGGGCAAAGAAACGGCCTTTTTTCTAATAACCGATTTAATTAGGCGGTTGTGTGTCGAGTTTCCTCCTGCTCGGCACCTGTGGCGACTCCTAATTAGACTGGGCCGGGTTCCTGTGGAGCGCTCCCTCAGGGGGGATAGGTTGGCAATTGATATAGCCTTGTGGTATGGGTTCATGTCGCCTACAAAAGGGGGAATAATTAACGCAGAAAGGAAGCTAAGAGATGCAACCTAATTTACCTGAGACCACGATCAACCTGCCGGGTTTACCTGGACCCGTAGTCCTGTTTCACGATGGTGATTTTGAACACGAGCATGAAGGAGACCAGATTCTAGACGAGAACCATCCCATGTGGAGGTCGGAGCGCATCACACTGACCTCTGTGGGAATTGACATTGGCTCTTCCACCTCCCATTTGATTTTTTCTCGATTGACCTTGCGCCGTCAGGGCATCGTCCTTTCCAGCCGCTTCGTTGTCGTCAATCGCGAGATCCTGTCCGAGTCCCCGGTGCTGCTCACGCCTTACGTGGACAAAACAACCATCGATACGCAAAAGCTGGATGGGTTTATACAGGAGGCTTATGGTCGGGCCCAGTTGACCCCCAGTGATATCGATACCGGAGCCTTGATCCTTACAGGAGAGGCGGCAAAGAAAAACAACGCAGAGGCCGTGGCCGCCCTTTTTTCAGCCCAGGCGGGGAAATTTGTTTGCGCCACGGCGGGTCACAACCTGGAGTGTATTCTCGCGGCTTATGGGTCCGGTGGGGTGCGCAGGACCGTCAACGAAGGGGGCGATTTTACCGTCATGAACGTGGATGTCGGCGGTGGAACGAGCAAGATCGCCATCATCCAGAAAGGCCAGGTCATCGATACCGCTGCCCTTGAAGTGGGCGCGCGGCTCGTGGCCCTGGGTCAAGACGGTAAAATCAACCGTTTAGAAGATGCCGGAGCGAAGATTGCGAACGCGTCGGGGAGTTCATTGGAGGTGGGTGGCGGCATGAATGAGAACGAAAAAGAGGCCATGACCCGTACCCTCTGTACCAGTCTATTTGAGGTTTTGAACCGGGGAAAACTCTCTGCGCTGACCCAGAGCCTGATGCTCACCCCCGAACTTGAATACAAGGGCAAAATCGATGTCGTAACCTTCTCTGGAGGAGTTTCAGAGTACATTTATAATATTGAGAAGACGGATTACGGCGATCTGGGAAACCATATGGGGCGACATGTGAGGGAACGCGTCCAGCCGTTTACCAAACAGCACTCCATTAAGCTCCAGCCGCCGGAAGTGCGTATCCGGGCCACGGTCATCGGTGCCTCGCAATACACCGTACAGGTCAGCGGGAACACCATCTTCCTGTCGGATAACGGACTGCTCCCATTGAGAAACGTACAGGTAGTCACCCCTAACATACGGCAAATGGAACCCCTCTCCAGTGCGGAGGTAAAAGATGCCGTGGAGCAAGCGCTTCGCCGTTACGATATCCAGGACGGAGACCGGGCCGCGGCGCTGTCCATACACTGGGAACTTGGACCTTCCTATCCGTTGATCCGGACCCTAGCGGAAGGAGTGGCTCAAGGGATGAAAGGCCACATTGACAAGGGGCAGCCCTTGGTTCTTGTCTTTGACGCCGATATTGCAAAGCTGGTGGGAAACATTATTGAAAAGGAGCTTCTGCCGGGTGCGGGTGTCATCTCCATCGATGGGATCGATCTAACGGACTTTGATTTCATCGACATCGGAGAGGAGCTTCCCGATGCCAAGGCGGTTCCGGTGGTAATCAAGTCTCTGATCTTCCGCCACACGGAAATGGGTCGGGGTCATTCCCATGGCCATCACCAACACTCCCATTAGAGAGTAGAAAAAGAGTTTTCGCAGTTGAACCGGCGGGGTCCATATCAAACGGACCCCCCGAGGTCCCTCCACGCGCTTAACTATCGGCTATTGACATCGATGAGGTCGATTAGAACGAGCCCATGCGGGGAGGCCCCGGTCCGTATGCGATGGCTAACTTTTCCTTTGTTCAAGTCAACCACATAAACATTGGACCCGTATCGGGCGGTGACCCAGAGTTCACGACCGTCGGGTGTCACCTCTAGCATGTCCGGTCCCTGCGGGACTTTAAAGCTTCGGGTGATCTCCTGGCTCTCAACGTCTATAGCCGAGACCGTAAAGGCGTCACGATTGGAAACGAACAGGGTCTTTCCGTCCGTGGTCATGGCCATGCCATGGGCCCCTGCGCCGGTTGGAATGCGTTTCAGTTCCTTGAAGCTCGCGGTGTCATAGACGGTTACATGTCCATCCGTATAGTTGGCCACGAAGATGATTTTTCCGCCCGGGGCTAGGGATACATCAACCGGACGGCGGCTCGTGTCTACCTGGTGAACCAGCTTCCGCTCCTGGAGGTCGACCACTGAGAGCTGGTGGGAATATTCATTGCTGACGTACATAAAATGACCGTCCGGGCTAAAGGCGAAGTGGTTTGGATCCTTGCCGGTCGGAATCTCGGCCAGCCGTTCCCATCCCGTGGCTTGATTTAGGTTACTCCAGGTCTCTTTGGCATGAACTTCCACGCGTCCGAGACGAGTGCAGGTGGTTACCAGGAGCTCGCTGTTCGGCGTGTAGTAAAAATTGTAAGGATCCAGCAAGGGAATGGTCTTGACAATCTCTTCCGTTGCGAGATCCACTGTGGACACCGTGTCGGAGTGTGTATTTCCGACGTAGAGGTGACGCCCGTCTCGGGAGACGATCATGTGATGGGGATAATCGCCTACCGGCATGGTCTTCAGTACTTGGTAAGTCTTGCGGTCGACAATGGAGAAACTGTCCGCGTCACTGTTGGTGATGAACGCACGCTCGCGGACGCCCACCCGACTCACAGGAGCGGTTGGCCTACCGCTCCCGTTGATCCGGCAATAACCGCCGACGGTTGCCTGCGCCTTGCGTGGCGAACCTGCCCTTATTACCAAAGGACAAGCCTCCACTGCGGCAGTTAATAAGAAAAGACACCCGAAAATCGAGCTAAAGAAGAGAAAAATCAAACAGTGGGACTTGAGGTTGAAGTGCATGGCGCCCTTAACGATCTCATGCCATAAAAGCTGCCCGATTGCCACCCTGCGTTGACTTTTTCAATATTTTCTAATAGCTTTCTCGTGTATTTTTCTGACGTAGGTGGTGAGATTTTATGGAAGAACCAACGGGGTGGCAAAGTTTCTTGGAGATCGTAACCAAGCCTGACAACATTCCCATCGTAGGCATGCTGTTGCTGGTCCTTTTCTTCACATGGGTTGGTCTGAGACAAGCGTTAAAGAACGACAGACTCACCGAGGAGGGGAAAAAGGACGAAATCATTAATAAGATGTGGGAGTAGTGGTTGGGCTTTTGGTCCTTTTCCATTGCGATCCTATTCATGGGGCTTTCTCTGGCACATGGCGCAAGTCGTTTTGAGGAAGATAGCCTCTGGAAACAGGGAAAGCGGGACCTGTCGGAAGGTGAGGCAAAATCGGCAAGAGAATCCCTTGAGACTCTGTTAAAGAAGTATCCCGCACAACCTGATCTCCACCTCGTTTTGGCCGTGACATCTCTGAAACTTGGAGATGCCGGGCAAGCAGAAGTCCATATCAGGAGAGCATTGCAGCTGGCGCCGGATCATGTGGAGGCGAGGACCCTCCTCGGATGGTTGAGCCTAGAGGTACATAAAGATTTCCCCGCGGCCATTGAGGCTTATAGGAAAGTAGTTCAGTTGCGGCCCCAATCTCCTGAGGCACAGAATAACCTGGCAGTGGCTTTGAAGAAGAACGGGGATTTGGACCGGGCTTTGGAGGGATTCAATCGGGCATTGGAGCTACGTGAGGGTTATGCGCAGGCATGGAGCAACCGGGGGTGGGTTCATTTTGAGCAGGAGAAATGGCGGGCGGCGCGACGGGATTTTGAGCAGGCTCTAGCGCTGAATCCGCAGGACCAGGGGGCTTTATACGGGATGTCCCGGGTGCTGAAACAGACAAGGGATTACGCCGGGTCACAGCAGGCGTTGAGAAAGCTCATTTCCCGATCCCCGAATTTTGTTTACTGGCTCGAAATGGCCCAGCTACAACTCGTGCGGTATTACTGGGTCTTGCTTTTGATCGCTGGCGCATTCCTGGTACACTCTAAATATAGAAAGATGAGGGCAAAAAATTATGGCGGCTGAAAGCGACGCAAAACGCAAAGGAACGGCGCTCCTCGCGGTCATGGACGAGAACTGCACCAGTTGCGCCGGTTCCCCCCTCTGTGAGGTCCATTGTCCGGTGGATGACTGTATCAACCTGCTTTATGAGGAGTTGCCCCAGGGTGGGTTGAAGCCCTACCGGGTCTGGGTGGACAACGATAAATGCATCGGCTGTCAGATGTGTTACAGCGATGATTATACCAAGATCCATAAGCACAAGGAGACGGGCGAGATTTATTTTGAGTACGGCAACCGAATGTACGATGCTTCCAAAAAGCCTTTGGAACAGGACAAGATGCCCAAAAAGTTCCAGCTCCAGCTTATAGGGACAGAGTCTGAGGATCGGCTGGACAGAAAGATCTGTCCTTGGGATGCCATAAGGATGTACGAGTTCGATGAAGGGCTGGAGGTGGCTGAATATTTTTACGACCCCGCCGATATCAAGCAGGTGGACGGCCTGTACGTGATCGACCAGAAAGGTAAACGGAAACTCGAAGAGAGGCACAGCGGACTGTTCGAGGAATAGCCTGGAGACTTTGCACAAACCTGATCAAGGGGGCCTATGGCCCCCTTTTTTATTTTCGAAAAAAGTTGAGTCCTTCCGGCCGGAACTCACCCTCCTGGACTATATGATGCCCGATATGAATGGACTTGATGTTCTCAAAGAACTCAAGAGGAGAAGAATCATGTGCCAGTGGTGATTGTAACGGCTCACGGAGCCGTTGAGCGGGCTGTGGAGGCAATGAAGAAAGGGGCGTACGATTTTGTTCCAAAGCCATTTGAGCCGGATCATCGCTCCTCAGGTTTCTCCAAGAAAAAGAATTTGAGCGGGTGGGCGGGACCAAATCCATCCGTGTCAATGCAAGGATCGTTGCTGCCACGAATCGAAATCTGGAAGAGGCTGTCAAGTTGGGAAAGTTTCCGGAAGATCTCTACCATCGCCTCAATGTCATCTCCATTGGCTTGCCGTCATTGAGAGAGAAGGGAAGATATTTCGGACCTGGCCCACTTTTTCTTGCAACGATTTTCACGCGAGACCAAGAAAAACTTAACTGAAATGACCGGAGAAGCCCGGGAAAAGCTTCTCGCGAATGGCCAGGAAACGTACGGGAGCTTGCCAATGTGATAGAGCGAGCAGTGGTTCTAGAGCAAGGTCAGAAGGTCACCCTTCAGGATCTGCCCGCCAGGTTCGGGACCCCGGCCGTAAAGGATGTCTCCAATAGCATGTCGTACCATGAGGCCATGGGCGCTGCCAGACGGGACTTCATTTTCGAGGCCCTCAAGGCGGCCAATGGCAACCGTGCCGCCGCCGCCAAGGTTCTAGGCCGCCACAGAACCCATCCGATGAGGTTGATTAGGACTCTCCAAATCGATTGAATCGCTAAGGGGATTTGGGTCAGAGGGGATAGAAGTGCAACCCGGAAAACCTACAGCACCTTGTTTAGGGGGTACTCGATGATTCCCACGGCGCCGTTTTGCAGGAGCTTGGGGATCAGCTCCCGCACCACGTCTTCCGAGATTACGCTTTCCACCGAGAACCACTTCTCTCCACGAAGGGCGGCTGATTGATACAAGGGGGCAACCGTCGGCGCGGTGATACTCGGGATCAGCTCCACCACTTTTTCCAGATCACGATCAACGACGTTTAGCTTTATACCGACTTTATTTTCCGCTCCCAAGGCCCCCCGTAGGAGCATGGTGATTTGATCGACTTTTTGCCTTTTCCATAGGTCTTTCCATGCTTCCCTGTTGACGATGAGCTGGGGACTCGACTCGAGTAGCTCTGCTATGATTTTTAACCCGTGGGCGCGAATGGTGCCTCCCGTTTCGGTGACTTCTACAATGGCGTCCACCAGTCCCTCGGCTGCTTTGGCCTCGGTGGCCCCCCAAGAGAATTCCACGTCCACTGGAATACTCCTCTCGGAGAAATATCGTTCCGTGAAGTTGACCATTTCCGTAGCAATCTTCTTGCCCTTTAGCTGCTCCAGCTTTTCAACCGGTGAATCCTTTGGCACGGCGAGAACCCAGCGAACGGGTTTGAGGCTCGCCTTGGCGTAGACGAACTCGGCGGCTATCTCCACATCCGAATCATTTTCCTGTGTCCAGTCTTTTCCCGTGATACCCGCGTCCAGGGTTCCGTCTTCGACATAGCGGGACATTTCCTGGGCCCTGATCAGGCTCAAGCGCAGGCTGCTGTCGTCAATGGAAGGAAAATAGCTGCGATCTGTGCCACGAATCCGCCACCCCGCCTTTTTGAACAGCTCAGAAGTGGAAGCCTGGAGGCTGCCCTTGGGAATCCCGAACTTGAGTTCCTTCACTTGTTATAAACCTCCTCGGGATTGAAAAGCCTTTTCTCCGAGACCTTCCAGCCGCGCGGGGCCCGTTTGCGGAAAAAACAGGATCGGTAACCCATGTGGCAGGCCCCCCCGCCTCGCTGCTTCACCTGAAGCACCAAGGTATCGTTGTCGCAATCGATAAGGGCCTTTTTGACCTCCTGAAAATGGCCTGATTCCTCCCCCTTGAGCCATAGTTTCCCGCGCGAGCGACTGTAATAATGGGCCTTGCCGGTCCTGCGCGTCTTGTCCCAGGCCTCCCGGTTCATATAAGCCAGCATGAGGACGTCGCGGGTTTGATAATCCTGGACAACCACCGGGACCAGTCCTTCACCTTTGGCGAAATCGATGTTTTGCTTTAAAGTATTTTCTATAACCTTGCTCAAGAGTTTTTAAGGAGTTAACATAGATGCACCGTTCTTTCAACCTTAACTCTTTCAACTCGTTGAAAGAATTGGCATTCCATTTAGAACTCCCGGTCAATTGCTTTCGGTCCCGTGCGCCGATGAGTCATATGGCCATGGGCGTCCAAAGGTATGGGAGCCGCCGGGTCCAATTGACTGGTGGGAAAGGAGAGTTGTAAGCTTCTTGTTATGAGCGCGTATATCGTTGTCTATGTTACCGTGCCCTCAGCTGAAGAGGGAGAGAAGTTGGCGAATGCCCTGGTGGAGGGCCGGCTTGCGGCCTGTGTGAATCGTCTGGGTCAAGTGCAATCCACCTATTGGTGGCAGGGAAAGGTGGAGCGTGGTGAGGAGCAGCTCCTAGTCATCAAGACGAGGGAAGATCTCTTCGACCGCCTCAAGTCGAAGGTTCAGGAACTTCATAGCTATACGGTGCCTGAGGTTATTGCGCTTCCCATCCTGAAGGGGAGCGAGAGCTACCTTCATTGGATGGAGGAAGAGCTGGCCAAGGCCAAGAAGTAGGGGCATTGTGCGCACCCTTAGAGAAATATCTTCCGGCGGAGTGGTTTACCGTGAATATAACGGGACTACGGAAGTGGCACTGATTCGGGTAGGTCCGCGCTGGTGTTTACCCAAAGGACAAGTAGAAAAGGGGGAGGAACTCCAGGAGACGGCGCTGCGGGAAGTGAGGGAGGAGACCGGGCTGGATGGCGAGGTGGTGGCGAAGATAGGGGATATCACTTACTGGTTCACAGGTAAGGACAAAAACAATTCCGTTTCGGTCAAAGTTTTTAAGCGCGTCTATTTTTATCTGATCCATTCCCTTGGCGGGGATGTGAGCCGGCATGATCAGGAGGTTGAAGAGGTCTGCTGGTCGCCCCTTTCGGAAGCGGTCAATCGGCTTGCCTATCCCACTGAAAGACAGACCATGACTAAAGCAGTGGCGCTTCTCAGGAACAAGATAAGAACGGACTGCAATGAGCGGAGGGGCGGTAATGAAGATTAAGGCCGCTACTATACAGTTCTTGGGTATAGGCGACACTGTTGCTTGATGAGATGTCTCCTTGGAGAAAAATATTCAGTCACTGGAAGACTTAATCCGTTCTTCTTCCCACGCCCTGGTCATTGGCGTGGGCGGGGGCGGGGACGTTGTGGGTGCCCTGGCAGCGGCGCGGTTTGTAGAATTCTGCGGCGTAAACTTTACCCTGGGGGGACTCTCCTGGGAACGATACGTTTATGACCCGCTTCCCGGTCCCCGTTCCCTGGATGAAATGGAGGGCGTAAAACCCATTCACCCCCGAATGGGGTTGGCGAATTCCCAGACCAAGACCCGCACCGGTGTCTATTTTGCCGAATCTAAGATGGCCGAGGTCTTGGGTCGGGAAATTTTGCTCGTGGATATCAACGGTGGGGTCAAAGGTGTCGTTGAAGGTCTCAAGCTGGCCCTTAAGGAATTCAACGCGGATCTTCTCATCGGCCTCGACGTGGGGGGAGATTCCCTCGCCCGGGGAGGGGAGAAAGGTCTGCGAAGCCCGCTTGCGGATTCGGTTATGCTTGCAGCGTGCGCTGAGTTGGAAAAACAGGGAGTTCCAACGATATGGGGGGTTTTTGGCTACGGTAGTGACGGCGAATTGAGCACAGATGAGGTGGAAAAGGCGTTGAGCGTGGTGGCGGAGGCGGGTGGTTTCCTTGGGGCTTGGGCCCTTACCCCGAAGATCGTGGCAGAGTTGCAGGGGGTGATTAAAAGGGTCAATACGGAGGCAAGCGCCATACCCGTGGAGTGTGCGCTGGGGGCATGGGGAGAAAAGTTGATTCGTCACGGGGAGAGAACCGTGAAGTTGACTCCCCTGACGGCACTGACCTTTTTTCTTTCCCCATCAATCGTTTTCCAGACCCTTTCCCGGCCCGCGCAGGCCCTGGCAGGAAGCAACACGCTCGAAGAGGCGGATTCGGCGCTGCACGCTATTGGGCTCAAGACTGAACTGGACCTTGAGCGGGAGCGCTATGGAAAGTTCCGATGAGTGTTGTGGAGTCCTTTGATCCGGGGCGGAGAATTTCAATTTTAATCGGACTCGCCGCCGGTTGTCTTGAAAAAACGATTATAACAGGCGCGAATTTGATCGCGGCGATTCTCGTAATCTTCGAGCAAGGGTTCCCCTTCACTATTATTCCCGTCTCCCCTGTAGCCCATAGCCTTGGCGATACCCTGTAGCTTTCCCGGTTCGCGCTCCAGCAGGTCGATGGACTGGTCATGTTTCAGACGCAAGCGATGATCGATTTGCCGGAGAAATCGATAGCTCTCTGACAACAAGACGTATTCGGTCTGGTCCATGAGATCTCGGTCCCTGAGTCTCCTCAGGGCGTCCAGAGTCCCTCTCTGGTGGATGGCGGGGTGGAGATGACCATAGGTAAGTTGCAGCATCTGAGTTATGAACTCGATATCCGCCATCCCCCCTTTGCCTTTTTTCAGGTTAAACCTGGAGTCACTTTCCCCGGCAAGCTCTCGCTCCATGCGCATCCGCAGGTGATTTATTCTTTCTATCCCTTCTTCCGGGAGACCCTCTCCATAGGCGGTGACCTCAGCTTCCCTCTCAGCGTCTTGTCCAAGATCCGAGTTCCCCGCCGCGAAGCGGGCCTTGATGAGGGATTGCCTTTCCCATAGCTGGGCGCTGGTCTGATGATAGTGGCGAAAGGCGTCTAGGGAAGTGACCAGAGGACCCGAGTTACCCGAGGGACGAAGGCGCATGTCGATCTTGTAGACAACCCCTTCTTCCATTGTAGCTGAAAGAAACGTCATGAGCTTGTGCCCGATCCGCACGTAGTATTCGTGGGCCTCAACACCTGCCGACCTGCCCCCGTCGCTCCTGGCCCCTAGAGGGGCGTCGTAGATGAAGATCAGATCCAGGTCCGAGTGGTAATTGATCTCTCTTCCACCGAGTTTTCCCATGGCCACAACCGTAAAGGTTCCTTTTGGAAATCCGCCAAGGCTCGCCTCTACCTCCTGTACGGCGAGTCTGACGGCCCCGTGGAGACAGGCATCGGCGAGATCGGAAAGCTGTTCGATCACTTCCTCGAGCTCCAGTTCTCCTCCAATGTCGTGAAGGCCGATGCGAATGAATTCTTCCGCCCGGTAACGCCTGAGGGAGTTGAGTTTGTCTTCCAGGTCGTCGCGCTGGTCCAGGTGACTCGCCAGCTCGTCCATCATCTCGTCCTTGGTTTTTCTTAGCCGGCTAAGGTCCACGCGGATCAAGCTGTCCAGCAGCTCGGCGCGTTTGAGAAAGAGATCGGTTAGGAACTGACTGCTGGAGAAGAGGCTGATCAGGAGGCGCATGGTTCTGGGATTCTCCGCAAGGAGAGAGAGAAATCCGGTGCGACCTCCCACCCTGTGACTGAACTCCGCCAGGTTGAAGAGGGTTTGGTCGGGCGAGTCGAATCGTAGAATCTCGCAGATCAGGGCAGGGCCCAGGGCAGCCATAACCTTGAGTCTCCTGGGACTGGGGGGGGAGTAGGATGTCCCGTCTCGCACCTCCAGCAGGGTGCGGTAGGTTCGTTTGGCATCCGTGAAGCCTAACTCTTTGAGTTCCTTCAGTACGGACTCCTCATGGTCCAGATGGCCCCAGAGCTTTCCGAGACTGGAGGTCTTTTCAGGTTCAATTTCCTTTTGGGCACTGTAAAAGAGCCGCTCAAAGGCCCGTCTCACCAAAACGGTATGCTTGTGATAGTCATGCCAGAAGAGATGGCGTTCATCTCCCTGGGACCCCTTTACATAGTTCAAACGACGCGCCAGGAACCGTTCGGCTTCCTCGTCCCTGGGGATAGAAAACGAGTGTGCCTCTCTAACCATTTGTACCTTGTGCTCTACATTGCGCAGGAAGATATAGGCCTCGCTCAGGACTGTCTTTTCATCGGCCGGGATGAAATTGTGTTTGGCCAGCCGCTCCAGGGCCCGGATCGTGTTTTGATCCCGGATGCCTGATTCGTATCCGCCGTTCACCAACTGCAGGGCTTGGGTAAAAAACTCCACCTCACGGATTCCGCCGGTTCCCTGTTTTAAATCCCGTTCCTTCCCGCCGGGACCCACTAACTCCTGCTCAATGCGTAATTTCATTTTCCGCAAGTCTTCCACGGTGGCGTAGTCCAGGTGTCGGCGGTAAATGAAAGGCTCTACTGCCTTGAGAAATCGTTCCCCCAGCTCCCTGTCGCCCGCCACCCATCGGGCTTTGATGAGTGCGGCGCGCTCCCAGGGCCGTCCCCGGGATTCATAGTAAAGCAGAGTGGAATCGAAGGATTGAACCAGAGGGCCGTTGCGCCCGTGGGGGCGAAGCCGGAGATCGGTCCGAAAGACAAAGCCGTCTTCCGTGATATCCCCCATGATCCGGGTGATTCGTTCGGCCAATCGCGTGAAGAAATCGCGGGGTCCCGTTTTACCTTTAGACCCCCCGTTACTCTCCCCCTCATCTTGTTCGTAGAGGTAGATGAGATCGATGTCAGAGCTAAAGTTCAGCTCGTCCCCTCCGAGTTTTCCCATGCCCAGGATAGCGAAGCCGTTTCGGTTCTCAGCGCCGGGAAGGCCAAGGTGACCAAATTCATTTTCCAACTCTGAGCGACAGCAAAGGTAGGCGGTATGAAGGGAGGCCTCTGCTAAAGTCGCAAGCTCCCTCATGGTCTCGATGGGCGAAGCCAAAGAGGAGAGATCTCTGGCGCCGATCCGAAGCATTTGGCGTTGCTTGTGCTGCCGCAGGCCACTGGCCAACCGGTCATAGGTGACCTCTTGGATGGACAGGTAAGAAAGTTCCGAGAGGTGCTCACGGAGGGATTTGCGTGGGACTGTGACAGCCTCCACAAAGACCTTTGGCCACTCGAGTCCCACACGAACCAGGATGTCGCTCAGATAGGCGCTGCCGCCCAAGAGACGAAATAGGGCGGGCAGATAGTCGTCGGGAACTCTCCGGATGGACTCGATTCCTGCGGCTTCGATGAGTCTGGGAAGGTTGCTTTGGGCCAGCGTGGGGGAGGGGCTCTCTTGGATCAGCCGCCCCATGCGCTCACGCCGGGAGGGGGCCAATCCAGCTATCTCTTCAAGTCCGTTCACGCTTTGAAGCTGCTCCCTTGTTAGCATAATGCCGCGTAGAAGTTGGCGCAAGTCTGTCTACGGCTCTGCGTTAAAAAGTCTGGTTCCGTCAGTTGAGAACATCAGTCCCGGCAAGGGATTGAACATGCTTCACGGGGGCTGGTGTCCCTTCGCTTCAGCGGTCCCTCGGCGGGAAGTCTTAGCCGCTCGCTTCGGGCAGCCTCGAAACTAGCTACGCTCAGACAGTCGATGCCGCTTTTCCTCAGCTTGGCAGAGGCTTGCACGCCTCAGAACCGAACTTGCGCTCAAGTGCACCAGCTCCTTCGCGTCGGCCATAGGCTGAGAGGGTTTGCTGAGCGAAGCATGGACGGAGCAGCGGGCAACCCACCGAGGTCTGCGCCGCACGAAAGCCGCAGTCCGCCCACGGGTAATCCGAGATCCGGAAGGTTCGTGCGAGCGCGGGCCCGGTGGGTTGCTCAGGGAGTCCCGTGGAGCGGAGCAAGTCCCCGAAGCCCTACGGTAACAGGGGATGGAGAATGTGCAAGCTTCATTTCCCCTGTTCGGACACCGCCAATGAAACATCTCGCACCACACCTTTCTATATGGAGCCACCGTGCATTTGACTCGATTCCGCGGGCAGGGTAGTAATACGCTAGGAAAAAAGCCCCATGGGCCGACGGGGAGAATCGACTTTAGGAGGACGGGTGTGAGTAAGGACTTGCAAAATTTCATCGCCATGGAAGAGGACAAAAGGCCGGGGTCGGTCATTCGCGTGAAGGAGGCCATTGACCCCAATCGCTTTGAGACCATCGCGTTTCTGCAGCAATTGGACCAAAAAGGTGTGGAGAAGATGGTGCTCTTTGAAAACATCCTCACCCTGGGTGGGCGACCTTCTCCTGTCCCACTGTTCTATAATCCGTTTGTTACGCGCCAGTACTGTGCCGATGCGCTGGGAATGGGCGAGCTGAAGTCTCAGATGGATCTGGGCCTGGAGATATCACGGCGTGAATTGCAGCGGGGAGAAACGGAATGGATGGCTCCCGGCAAGGCCCCCTGCAGGGAGGCCGTGTATCGAGGAGAACAGGCGGATCTGAGAACCCTTCCCATGCCCATGCATCACAAGGACGATGTGGGCCCCTATTACACCATGGCTTGCGTTATGAAGCGGATGGACGATGACTTTTACGACATCACGTTCACCAAGAACATGTTCTACGGGCCCAGGCGAGCGAGCTTCTCAGCCCACGCCCATCATCACCTGGAGACCATGGTCACGGAATATGAAAAGAAGGGCAGAAGGGCCCCGGTGATTATCGTGCTTGGACACCACCCGGCTTTTTACCTCTCCTCGTGCAGTATGACCCCGTTCGGCAACAACGATTACTTGACCGCCTCCGCCTTCCTTCAGGAGCCGTTGCGCCTCACCCCATCCGAGACTTGGAAGGATGATTTTCTCGTGCCTGCGGATGCTGAAATCATTGTTGAGGGCGAGGTCGTTCCAAACGTGAGGGAATCTCAAAATCCTTTCGGCGAGGTCATGGGTTACTACCAGGGACAGATGAACGTCCCGGTGATTGAAGTCACGGCCATCACCCATAAGAAGAAGGCCGTCATGCAGGACATTTGGGCGGGGCAAATGGATCACTGGCTGTTGGGGGGAATACCCAAAGAGGCTAGCGTCTACAATGTCATCAAGAAGAATATTCCCGGCATCAAGGCCATAAACCTGCCACCCTCGGGTTGCGGCCGAACCATCTGTTATATTTCCATGGATAAGAGATTTAACAACGAGCCCCGTAAAGCCGCCATGCAGGCCTTTGTAGAAATGCCCAACCTTAAGCTGGCCGTGGTGGTGGACGAAGACGTGGATGTGTTCTCGGAGCGAGAAGTCATGTGGGCGGTGGCCACCCGAACCCATTGGGACAAGGACCTGGAGGTCATTCGCCAGGTGCAGAACTTCCGCCCTTGGTTGGGTGACGCCGTCGCCGTTGTTGACGCGACGAAGCCGCTCAAAGGGGAGTTTCCAAAGCGCAACGAAGTCCCCAGGGATGCACTGGAGCGGGTGGATGTCAGCAGGTATATAAAATAAGACGTCCAATCCCGTCGGCGCTGTAATAGCATCGGTAAACTGTTGCGCGGAACGAATTCAACAAAGCGTTTCGCGCCAAGACGCTAAGCTCGCAAAGAGTTGATTTTTTATTTTTTCTCCGAGCCTGGAGTCCTTTGCGCCTTTGCCCCTCGATTCCCCTCGGGGTCCTGCGGCTCTCGAAGGACGCGAGGCGTTGCTTATCCGATTCTCCAGCGGCCAAATCAAGGGAAATATTCAGATTAGTTGGGTAAGGTTTCTCTCGTATAAGCAGGCCATTGACGCCTTGGGATCTCGTTTGTTAAGCTCTGCGATAACGAGCCCCTGCTTGTTGTGCCGTGACCGTCATCCAAAATAGGAGAATCCAATGTTAACTAGGGAACAGAACGAGCTGCTGTGCGAGACAGACCCAGGAACACCCGGCGGGGAATGGCTGCGCAGGTACTGGCAGCCTGTTGGGATTTCAAAGGATGTAACTTCGGGTGGGAAACCCCAGCAGGTCAAGGTTATGGGAGAAGACCTGGTTTTGTTTCGCGATGATCAAGGTCGCGCGGGGCTCCTGGGACTGAACTGTTCCCATCGGCTGACCTCTCTGGCCTACGGTCGGGTGGAGGATGGGGGGATCCGCTGTCCGTTTCACGGATGGCTATACGATGTGGAAGGACAATGTTTGGAACAACCGGCTGAGCCGGAGCCGTTTTGCGGGAGGGTGCGTCATTTGGCCTATCCATGTGAGGAGCTTGGCGGGATGATCTTTGCCTATATGGGACCGCCGGACAAAAAGCCGCTGCTGTCGCGCTACGAAGTGCTTATCAGAGAGGACGGCAGCCGCAAGGTGGATTTCTATGACATCAACAGTAACTATCTGCAGAACGTCGAAGGTGCGGTGGATTCGGTTCACTTTTCCTATCTCCACATGGACAATTGGTCCAAGGTCAAACACCGCCTGGCGTCCATGCCCAAGCCCCAGCTTGAGTTCCATGAAATGGAATGGGGTATCTGGCAAAAGTCGCTGCTGCCCGACATTGGTCGGGAAATTATGGATCTGGTCTATGCGCACTTTTTTCTGCCGGCGGGTTTTATGAGAATCCAGGGTAGCCCTAGGGACCGAAGCCTCATTCAGAAATTTCAGTCCTGGTACGTGCCCATGGACGATACCCATACCAGGAGATTTCAGGTGTACTTCTCACCCCCCGACAAGGATGGCAAGCTCTTTGAGTGGCCGAAGGACATGCCTTACGATCCACCCGGCCCACACAACGATTACTACAGGCGATATGGAGAGGCCAATACCATTTCGGGTATCCCGAACCGAACCGAGGCGTCCGCGGTGAAGGGTTTTCTGGTCCAGGACAGTATGGTTAATGAGACCCAGGGGGCCATTGCTGAACGCAGCAATGAACACCTTGGCTACCACGACAAGGTATTAACCGCTCAGCGGGTCATGTGCCTTCTAGGGGTGGAGGATGTGCGTAAAGGACGCGACCCCAAGCATATTATTCGTGACCCGGAAAAGAACAAGGTGGTTTACGTGCGGGGCGAGGATGCCCCGGAATTGGCTTGATGGCGTGAAAAGGGTTGGTTGTCACTCGGAGGAATAGATGAGCACGCCTGCTGAGACGAATCGCGGGCACACCCGCGTTGACGCATTGGAAAAGGTCACAGGCCAGGCAAAGTACGTGGACGACCTTCCCCATTTGCCGCGTATGGCCTTTGCGGCCGCTTTTCGTAGCCCATACTCCCATGCCCGGATCCTTTCCATCGACTCATCGGAGGCGGAACGTATGCCCGGCGTCTATGGGGTAATTCGCATGGATCAAGTGGGTCCCACTCACATCAATCTCACCCGAACGGCGGCCGACCAGATCACCGTCAGCATGGACAAGGTCCGCTACGACGGCGACTTTTTAGGCATGGTTGCGGCCGTGGACCTGCGCGCCGCGCGCCAGGCGGCGGCACGAGTCCATGTGGAGTACGAGATTTTAACGCCGGTGTTCTCCGCTGAGGAGGCCCTGGCACCTGGCGCTCCCCTGGTTCACGAGGCACATGGGTCCAATCTAGCCAGAGAGGATAATATGGAATGGGGAGACGTGGACGGCGCCATGAAAGAGGCCCGGCACGTTTTTGAGGAGACCTTTAGTTGCCCGAACGTTTACCACCATCCCATGGAACCAGCCAGTTCCGCGTTGGTGAATTTTACCGATGAAATGCTGGACCTCTGGGTGCCCACCAACAGCCCCCACCGCGTGGCGGATACAGCCGCTCATCTTTTTGGGCTCGAGCGAGAGAAGGTGCGCGTACGGGTGCCTTTCGTGGGTGGGAACTTCGGAGGTAAGGATCAATCCGAGGAGGCACTGGTGGCCTCTGCGCTCTCGCGCCGGATCGGGCGACCCGTCAAGTATGTCGTTACAGATGAAGAGAGTTTTCGGGCCTCTGCGAAGGATAACATGGTTTACAAGGCGCGAATCGGGGTCAAGGCAGACGGCACACTTCTTGGTCTCGACGTGGATGCCCTTGTGGATACCGGTGGTTACTATACCGGTGCGACAATCATCTTGAACAACATCATGACTTCGTCCATGGGTGGCTTCCGGGTGCCTCACTTTCGGGTTCGGGCACGTACTGTCTTTACAAACAAGGTGCCCTGCGGCCCGTTTCGCAACACCGGGAAGAACCAGACCACCTTTGCCGTGGACTGTGCCATGGACAACGTAGCACATCGGCTGGGAATGAATCCGGTAGAGTTTCGCTTGAAGAATCTGTTGCGCTGGGGAGAATACATCGCGCCAGAGTTTTGGAAACGGGGGGGCAAGGAATCCAAGGCCGTGACCCCGCCGGTGGACACCCATCTGTCTGATCTTATTCAAAAGGCAATGAAAGGAATCGGCTGGGATCCCCATGAGAAGAAAACCCAGACGCGTGATGCGGCGGCGCGGGTCGTCAGAGGACGCGGGGTCTCTGTTTCAATGCGCCGGGGTTCCCACGTGGGTACGGCGGAAGCGCTGGCGACCCTGGGCTCCGATGGACGGGTTGCCATCTCTCATAACGCGCCGGATGTGGGGGAGGGGGCCTATACCATGATCAGTGTTGTGGCGGCAAAGACATTGGACGTGCCGCAGGCCCAGGTGGAGGTGGGAGTGCCGGATACCACCAACGAGTTAAAATTCTCGGGCACCAGCTCCCAGCGCACCACGTTGCAGATGGGGGGTGCGGTCCACGGGGCCTGCACGGATCTCCTGCAGAAAATCGTGGCTCAGGCTGCGAAAATCAAAGGGGGCAACCCGGACGAGTGGCGAACGGGTGGGGGACGAGCCTGGCGCGGAGGGGTGAGTTTGACCTTTGCCGAGGTTCAGCGGTCGTTGGATTCGGGTGCTTCAATCGAGGGACGGGGCTCTTATCAGCCCTCTCGTTCTCATGGGTCGGCGAGCTTCGGTGGCCATGATCACTGGGCTCCAGGGGTGGGCGCAGCCGAGGTGGAGGTGGATCGAGAGACCGGGAATGTTCGACTGCTCCAGTTCGTCACCGTTGCGGATGCGGGAATGGCATTGCACTATCCCTCTGCCAAGGGACAGATTGAGGGAGGCGCAACCATGGGCTTAGGTCTTGCCCTCCATGAAGAGCTCCACTACCAGGATGGCCAGCTGCAGAACGCCGATCCCTTTCAGTATCGACTTCCTTTAATGACTGATATCCCGGAATCCTTTCGTGCCATCATCCTGGAAAATGGCGACGGACCAGGTCCTTTTGGGTCCAAGGCCATTGCCCAGGTGTCTATCCCCTGCGTGGCACCTGCCATAGGAAACGCCATCTATGATGCGGTGGGGGTGCGCGTCCGTTCGACACCTATTACCCCGGAGAAGGTCCTGCGCGCTCTGGGTGTGCTGGAGAGAAAATAAGGAGTTCGTCTTGGAAGCGGTGGCTTGGTTCTTGTGGCCTATCTTTATCGTGACTTGGCTTGCATGCCGGTGGGGGGGGCCTTTTCCTCTTTCACCTCGTGGTAAATCTGCGATCCTGTTTTTTTGAACTCTTCTGACTTTTCCTTCAGTCCAGCGTCTATTGCCGCCTCAGGGTCCAGCCCTTTAGCGGCGGCGTAGTCACGCACGTCCTGGGTAATCTTCATGGAGCAGAAGTGCGGCCCACACATGGAGCAGAAGTGGGCGACCTTGGCCCCCTCGGCGGGTAGTGTCTCATCGTGAAATTCGTGGGCGGTTTCGGGGTCGAGGCTCAGGTTGAACTGATCTTCCCAGCGAAACTCGAATCGAGCCTGGCTCAGGGCATCATCACGGATTTGCGCACCCGGATGTCCCTTCGCAAGGTCGGCCGCATGGGCCGCGATCTTGTAAGTGATGACACCGTCCTTGACGTCTTTCCTATTGGGAAGACCCAGGTGTTCCTTCGGCGTGACGTAGCAGAGCATGGCCGTTCCATACCATCCGATCATGGCTGCGCCGATGGCGCTGGTGATGTGATCGTAACCTGGCGCGATATCTGTGGTGAGCGGTCCCAGAGTGTAAAATGGAGCCTCATGACAGAGCTCCAGCTGCTTGGTCATGTTCTCCTGGATCAGGTGCATAGGGACATGGCCCGGTCCTTCGATCATGGCCTGAACGTTGTGTTTCCAGGATATCTTTGTCAGTTCACCCAGGGTGGCGAGCTCGCCCAATTGGGCCTCATCGTTGGCGTCTGCGATGGAACCGGGGCGCAGGCCGTCTCCCAGTGAGAAGGAGACGTCGTAAGCCTTCATGATCTCGCAGATGTCCTCGAAGTGGGTGTAGAGGAAGTTCTCTTTGTGGTGCGCGAGGCACCATTTGGCCAGGATGGAACCGCCCCGGGAGACGATCCCGGTAATCCGTCGAGCGGTAAGGGGGATGTAGCTTAGCAACACGCCCGCGTGAATGGTGAAATAGTCCACTCCCTGTTCAGCCTGCTCGATGAGGGTGTCCCGATAAATCTCCCAGGTGAGTTCTTCGGCTTTACCCCCAACCTTCTCCAGGGCCTGATAAATGGGGACCGTTCCGATGGGAACGGGCGAATTTCTGAGGATCCACTCGCGGGTTTCATGGATGTTGCTTCCCGTAGAGAGATCCATTACGGTATCCGATCCCCACCGGGTGGCCCACATCATCTTCTCCACTTCTTCTTCTATTGAGGACGCCACGGCAGAATTGCCAATGTTGGCGTTGATCTTTACCAGGAAGTTACGACCGATGATCATTGGTTCGCTTTCCGGATGATTGATATTCGCAGGTATGATGGCTCGTCCCCGTGCGACTTCCTCACGCACGAACTCAGGGGTCACCCATTGGGGAATGGAAGCCCCAAAGCTGTTGCCGGCATGGGTTCGATTGTGCCCGTTCCCGTTTGCCGTCAGAGCCTTGTCACGGCCCAGGTTTTCACGAATGGCAATGTATTCCATCTCCGGCGTGATCTCGCCCTTTTTTGCCAAGTGCATCTGGGTCACGTTTCTGCCTGGCTGGGCGCGAAGCACCGCACGGCGCGATGCCTCGGGAAATCGTTCCACGGCTGTTCCCCCGTTTGCTTTTACCGGTACGGGTGGGGTGAAGCTTGTCTCCACTTCACCGCGTGACAGGATCCATTTCAGCCGCAGGGGCTCCAGTCCTTTCCTTACCTCTGTCTGAACCGTGGGGTCCGTATAGGGACCTGAAGTGTCATAGACCACGACGCCGGAAGGGACGGTATCCCCATTTTTATGGCTCGCTGTGGGGCTGGATGCGACCTTGATTTCACGCATGGCCACACGCACGTCGCCAAACAATTTGCCGGTTCGGTAAACTTTTTGAGAGGCCGGAAGAGGCTCAGTGCTCAACAGGCTCTTGCCTGGTATTTCCGGATGGCTATTGGATTTCGACATGTGTTTTCCTCCTTGGCGCAGGGGCCAATGTTGATCCTGTCGCCTGTCTTGCGGTTGGTCGAATGGAGTTCGAGTCCGCCTGGGTCACCGACCGAAAAGGCTAAACGTGACGATAGCGACTCACATGCTCCTCATAGAGTCCCTCGGGGCCTTTTTGCTCCAGTTGTCGGGAGCGATCCATCAAGAGTGCTTTGTCCTCCACGAAGTCCTTGCGAGAAAAACCCCAATTGGCCGGGTGGACACCCGTATCCATGCGAATGGCGTCACAGGGACAGGCCTCGACGCAAAGGGAACAGTAAATACAGCGTAGGGTGTCGATTTCATATCGAACGGGAAACTTTTCCACGGGATTGTCCGGATATTCCCCTGCTTCTATGTGAATACATTCCGCAGGGCAAGCGGTGGCGCATAGAAAGCAAGCGGTGCAATGGGGTGAGCCGTCATCTTTCAGAGTTAACCGGTGTCGCCCGCGAAAGGTTTCGGGGTAGGGGAGCCGCTTATCGGGGTATTGGATGGTAATGGCCGCTTCGAGATGCTGGGCCCAGCCGAATAGATGGAGCGCGTGGATAGTAAGATTGCGCCAAAACCGGTAGCCGGTCAGCATGAGACCACGGAAAACCTCCGGTAAATAGATCCTTTCCCAAAGGCCCATTTCTTCTACGCGCTTCATTGAGTTACACTGGCCCAAATCTTATATCTTTCACGTATAAAACATTACCGGTCATTGTCAAGGAAAGGCCTATGGCGTAGGCTTGAAATCACGTTTTCCCGGCCAAGAGCCCTTGGCCCCGTGCTACTCCGTATCGTACTGGACGATGGAGTAAACGCTGCGGGGATCGAGCCGCTTTCGCCCTTCGAGAAAAGAAAGTTCAAGGACAAAGGCAAACTCTACCACCTCTGCATCGAGCTGTGATACCAACTCGGCCGCGGCGGCGGCCGTTCCCCCAGTAGCCAGGAGGTCATCCACGATGAGGACCCGAGAGCTGGGCCGAAGCCCGTCTCGGTGAATTTCCAGTGCGTCAGAACCGTACTCCAGTTGATAACCGGCAGAATGGGTCTCGTAGGGAAGCTTCCCGGGCTTGCGAACGATGCAAAAGCCGGACCCCAAGGTATAGGCTAGGGCGGCGCCAATGATGAAGCCACGCGACTCGATACCTAGGACCATATCCACTTTTTGGCCTTGGTAGCGTTCGGCCATGAGGTCAATGGTCTGCTTGAACAGTGGGGCGCTACTCAACAGGGGAGTGATATCCTTAAATACGATCCCGGGTTTAGGAAAGTCAGGGATGTCACGTATAATCCTGCGAATGTCTTGAATGACCTTGTCCATACAAACTCAGCTAGCATAACTAGGGCAAGTAATAAAGCGGATCCCTCGCCGTATTATACCTGCGGATTTCAAAATGGAGGTGCGGTTCTGTGACCCTTCCCGTACTACCCACCTCCCCGATGACCTGCCGCTGTGCCACTCTTTGTCCCTTGCGGGCAAGGTTCTTCCGATTGTGTGCGTATACTGATACATACCGACCCGGGTGTCGAATAATGATGATGTTCCCGTATCCACGCAATTTGTCGCTGAAAAGGACCCTCCCTTTTTGGATGGCGCGGATGGGGGTCCCCGTGGGAGCTGCAATGTCCACCCCGTCGTGGAAGCTCTTCCCTCTAGGACCGAACTTTGAGGTCAACTTTCCCTTGAGAGGCCAGACGAAGCCGTTCTTTCCCTTGCCCCTTGGCTTGAGTTTTCGGGGCGGCTTCAAGATAGCCTTTGAGGGTGTAATGATCTCCACGGGGAGCTGCATTGTGGCCCCAGGAATGAAAATTCTCTGACCCATACGAATCTGGGCCGGGTCAGCAATCCTATTCATGCGGGCGAGGCGACGATAGTCCACGTCGTAAGCTTTGCCGATTCGAAAGAGGTTTTCCTTTGCCTTGACTACATGGAAAATTCCTTGGGCTCTTGGCGTGAGTGGCTGACGTGGTTGGCCCGTGTGTTGAGGCGGGCGGGGAGGTGAGACGCAGGCGTCCAGGAAAATTAAGCAAAAAAGGGAAAATACAAAACAGTTAACCCCGGATCGTAATCCCAATCCGACAGAAGATGGAGCGGAAGATTCTCGTAGAGCATCCTTCATCCGTTGACATCAGAGGTTATCGGGTTGTGATCATTAGCCTGTGGAGGGGCGATCGGATGGAAATCGGGACCGGGGTTAATCGGGCCAACCGTATCTCCCCAATAGTTTGACAAAACGACAATCCCCCAAGCCTTCTTCACGCAACCCTGAAGCCGTTCGTCGGAAACGTTTGAGCATTTGAGATCGTTCATTCCCTATGGGAAGAATCATCCTGCCGCGAATGGACAATTGAGCAATGAGCGGTTGAGGTAATTCGGGAGAACCAGCGGTTACAATTATAGCATCAAAAGGCGCGTGTTCGGACCAGCCCAGTGTTCCGTCCCCCACATGAAGCGCGATATTGTAGTAGTTTAACTCATCCAGAAGAGTCCTTGCTTTCTCGGCAAGGGGGCCGAACTTTTCAATGGAGAATACGTTAAGGCAGAGTTCTGCCAGAATCGCGGTTTGGTAACCTGATCCAGTGCCGATCTCGAGGACCCGCTCTCTCCCGGTGAGCTCCAGGGCCTCTGACATGAATGCCACCATGTAGGGTTGGGAGATGGTTTGTCGCTCTCCAATGGGGAGTGGTTCGTCATCGTAAGCGCGATCCGCTAAGGCGCTATCCACAAAAAGGTGCCTCGGAACCTTTGTCATTGCCTGTAGCACCCGCGGGTCCTTGATGCCCCGAGTCAGCAAATGCTCTCGGACCATCCTTTCTCTGGCCGTCTGGGGGTTCAGTGAGTGCCTGCCAAAAATCTTCACTATAAGTGGAACTGGAGGATATTATCCGGTTCGTTGAGACGAATGGGAAAATATGTGCTTGGGATGTGCCAGATTTCTCTGTGCATGTTTCCTCTCCCGGGTAGAGGATTGGTCGGGGCGACCGGATTTGAACCGGTGACCACACGCACCCCAAGCGTGTGCGCTACCAGGCTGCGCTACGCCCCGACAAATCAGCGCACCACAAGATTATGTAACATTCCTTAGGAGTTGGGTCAATTGCGCGTCACTAACCCATTTTCATTTGTGCCTCCAGGGTGGGTGTGGCAATATCAGCGGCGGCAATTCGATAGGTTGGTGGGAATAAAGGCTGGCTTCGGAAGAAGATGAATCACGCAAAGGCGCAAAGCGACAAAATCGATCAACCGCGGATTTACGCGGATGGACACGGAAAGAAATCCCTTTAAGAGTATTGCCGCAGAGGTTGGCATGGAAATGACGGGTCAACTGCCTACCCTCAAAGAGGGTCGGCTTGAAGTCAGGCAGCAGGGTAAGCGATTAGGAAAGTTTTTTGTGGAGTGATTTAAGGTCTTTCCTGATTTTTAGCAGCGTACTCTTATAGGCGGGATCCAGGAGGGGCAGGCGGAGTTGCCGTCGGTCTTCTTTCTTCCCTTCCTTGAGTTTTTTTCTGGCACCTTCAATGGTGTATCCCTCTGAATAGAGTAACTTTTTGATCTCCATCAAGAGGTCCACGTCCTTTTTCTTATACAATCGATGACGCGACGGGGCCTTACCGGGCTTGAGTAGTTCAAACTCGGATTCCCAGTAACGTAGCACGTAGGGTTTAACCCCGACGATGTTGCTGACTTCTCCGATCTTGAAGTAAAGCTTGTCGGGGAGTTGGGGCGGCATGACGTCAATTTAGGCCGAAGGCGTATTGATGGATTTCTTCAGGATCTGGCTTGGCTTGAAGGTAAGGACTTTGCGTCCCTTGATGGTAATTTCGTCCCCGGTCTGTGGATTCCTTCCTTTTCTTGGATTCTTAGTATTGACGTCGAAGTTTCCGAATCCGGAAATCTTAACCTTTTCAGCTTTTTCCAGATGACCTTTAATGATCTCAAAGGTAGCCTCCACAACGTCCGTAGCCTCTTTTTTGGAGAAACCCACTTTCTCGTAGATTCGGGCTATGATATCTGCCTTGGTCATTTTTTGACTCCCCTTATACGATTTCCTCCACTACTCCCTCAAAGTGGCTCCAAATTCTTGACGCATCTTAGAAATTAAGCTGTGGTGGATAGAATTGACTTCTTCGTCGGTCAATGTTCTGTCCTTTGCGCGGTAACAGACTGTGTAGCCTAAGCTTTTTTTACCTTCTGGGATTGGAGAGCCACTGTATTGGTCAAAGATTCGCACATCCTCTATGAGTAAGTTACCAAAGCCTTTTATCCAATTGATAATCTGCAGGGCGGGAAACTTTTCATCAACAACAATGGCTAAGTCCCGCTCAACAGATGGAAATCTGGGCAGGGCGCGGACCGTTAGATCAAGGCGAGCATACTGAACCAAATTTTCGAAGTCAAGTTCAAAAATGAGGAAATTGGGGAGGCTAAATCGGGTGGAGAGGTCAGGACGAATCTCCCCTAAGTAGCTCATCTTGTGCCCATTTTGCTTCAGGGTGGCTGCCTTGCCCGGATGGAGAAAAGAGGGCAAATCCTCGCCTGTCCAAGCGGCGCCTTCCTCTGTCCCAGTGGCCTCAAGGATCCCCTCCAGTAAGCCCTTAACATCCAGAAAAGACGGGGGAAAGTCTTCGGTTCTGAGACCCATCTGTTCCCTGGAACCATAGAGCAGGCCGGCTAAAACCCTTTTCTCACCTTTAGAACCGCTCGGGGTCAGGTGAAAGACTTTACCTATTTCGAAGGCCGAGAACCGAGTGACCCTCTGATCGATTTGCAGGCGCATATTTTCTAGCAATCCGGGGATCAGGCTCATCCGCATTTGAGAACTCTCTTGTTTCAAGGGGTTGAGAATTGCCACCGCTTTATCCTGATCATCCCACAGCCCTTGGAAACACTTGTTCATTTCTGGGGATGTAAAGGGGATATTGATAACCTCTGTGAGACCCTCTCCGGTTAAATAGGAGCGTAGTCGTCGACCCCAGCGCAGCGTCGGATCCATCCGACTGCCCTGAGGTCTCACCAATGGCAGGGTTGATGGTATTCTCTCATAGCCGTGCAATCGCGCCAGTTCTTCAATTAAATCCGCCTCCCTGCTGAGGTCGAAGCGGTAAGAGGGGGGAGAGACCTTGAGGGCGCTCTTCGAATGCCCTTGTATCTTAGCTCCCAGGGATTTGAATGTTTTCTCTAGCTTCTTACGGTTGATGGCGATGCCAAGGAGCTCTTTAACCCTTTCATCCCGTATAACGACGGGAGCGGCCTTGAACTTACGGGGATAGCGATCCACAACCCCTGGAACGGCCCGGCCGCCGCTAACTTTTTCCAACAGGAAAACCGCGCGATTCAAGGCGATAAGGGTCCCTTCAGGGTCAACCCATCTTTCAAATCGGTGGGAAGCTTCGCTGTGCAGTCCCAGACGCTTTGCCGTGCGGCGAATGCTTTGGGGCGTAAAATTGGCACTTTCCAACAGCACGGAGCGTGTATCCTGACCCACCTCTGAGTTGGCCCCACCCATAACACCCGCCAGTGCCACAGGCGTTTCCCCGTCACAAATTAGCAGGTCATCCGCGGATAGCTCCCGCTCGACGCCGTCCAAGGTTACGAATTTCTTGGTCAGTTTTGCCGGCCGTACTTCAATCCGCTTTGAGTTTAGCCGGTCCATGTCAAAGGCATGAAGGGGTTGGCCGGTTTCCAGCATTACGTAGTTGGTGACATCCACCACGTTATTGATAGACCTGACCCCGCAGGCCTCGAGCCGAAACCGCATCCACAGTGGAGATGGCCTGAGTTCGAGTTGGGTGACCATCCTGGCGGAATATCGGGGGCAGAGTTCGGGGTTCTCTATACGTACCTGTACCAATCGAGCCAGACTGGCGTCCTTGGTCTGGGGGCTTATGGGAGGAGACTTTAGCTTTGCGCCGGTGAGGGTGCCGATCTCTCGAGCCATGCCGAGGATCCCCAGGCAGTCCCCCCGGTTAGGGGTAACTCCCACCTCCAGGATCCAGTCATCCATGCCTAAATAGGAAAATAGCGCTAGCCCAATGGGTGCATCTTCGGGCAGGATCAGGATACCCTCGTGGTCTTTTGACAGACCCAGCTCATTTTCAGAGCAAAGCATGCCCTGAGAGGGTTCTCCCCGTATGGTTGCGGTCTTAATGTTGAGACCGGACGGTAGCACCGAGCCGACCTTTGCCAAGGGAGCCTTGATCCCCACTCGAACATTGGGAGCCCCACAAACCACCTGGAGGGCGTCCCCGCCAAAATCCACAGTGCATAGAAAAAGGCGATCCGCCTTGGGGTGGGGGCGAACATCGGTGACACGAGCCACAACGATGTCCCGGCCTTGACCGGTAGCTTGTATGGATTCCACCTCGAGGCCGGCCATGGTTAGCAATCGAGCGATCCTTTGCGGCCCTTCGTCTTCGGCACCACCGGTCGGTAGATTCACAAATTCCTTTAGCCAGTTGTAGGTGAGCTTCATAGCATGAACGTCATCCCGGGTCCTGCGGGAAACGCTTTTTCTGTTTAGGCTAACGAAACTGTCTCAAAAAACGAAGGTCGTTTTGGTAAAATTGACGGATGTCCTCGATCCCGAATTTCAGCATGGCGATCCGTTCCACACCCATCCCAAAGGCAAACCCGGAGACCTTATCGATATCGTAGCCTACAAATCGAAAGACCTGGGGATCAATCATTCCCGATCCTAGGATCTCCAACCACCCCGTCCCTTTACATACCCGACAGCCCTGTCCATGGGTAGCTTGTCCCTGCCCCGCGCAAAATAAGCAGCCGATGTCCACTTCTGCACTTGGCTCCGTGAAGGGAAAAAAGCTCGGTCGAAATCTGACCGGCGTGTCTTCCCGAAAAACCTGGCGCAGGAGGTGTTGTAAAACGCCTTTGAGATCACCGAAAGTAATATGGTGGTCCACCATGAATCCTTCCACCTGATGGAACACGGGAGAATGGGTTGCATCGTCATCATGTCGATAAACCGCACCCGGGACAATGATCTGGAGTGGAGGCTTACGGTTTTCCATGACCCGAATCTGTACCGGTGAGGTGTGGGTTCTCAGCAGAAGCTCTTCGGACACGAAAAAGGTGTCCTGCATATCCCTAGCCGGATGATCCTTGGGGATGTTGAGGGCCTCAAAGTTATGATAATCGTCCTCAATGTCAGGCCCTCGAGCGATTTCAAACCCCATGCAGGCAAAGATGTCGGTGATCTCATCGAGTACCAGGGTAATGGGATGCAATTGTCCTCTCTGCAACCGGTTTCCCGGGAGGCTGATATCGGTGTGCTCTTCTATGAGGATCCGCTCATTCTTTTGCGCCTTGAAGTCCCTGAGCCGGCTCTCGAGTTCGTCTTCAAACAAGACCCTGAGCCGGTTCAGTTGTTCTCCCAACTGGGGCCGCTCCTCGGGGGGTACGTCCTTCAAGCTCCGGAGCTTTATGGTAAGCTTGCCCTTTCTGCCTACATATTCTACCCTTAGCGCTTCAATGTCCTGTTCCGTCACGGAGCGCTTGATGCGCTCCGCCATCTCTTCCTGAAAAGCTGCCAAAGGTTCTTGCATGTAAGGAAGGAGAAATAGGTCGGCTAGGCTGCGAGGTGGGTCTTTGCAAGCTCTGCTATCTGACTAAAGGCTGGAAGGTCTGAGACAGCCAGATCGGCCAGAATCTTTCTGTCCAGTTCCACCCGGGCGGATTTCAGACCCTTGATGAGCTGGCTGTAGGAGAGCCCGCTGAGTCTTGCCCCGGCATTGATTCGGGTGGTCCAAAGACCTCGGAAGGTTCTCTTCTTAACCCGTCGATCCCTGTATGCGAACACCAGTCCGCGTTCTACGGTTTCTCGGGCGGTGCGATACAACTTGCTACGCGCCCCCACATAACCCTTCGCCAGCTTTAAGACTTTCTTTCTTCTCTGTCTGGCTGTTTGTCCTCGTTTAACTCTTGGCATAGTTCACTCACTTTTTGAAGAAATTTTACTTACTTATACGGTATGAGCTTTCGAATAACTCTGGTCTCGGCAGCCGATACGGTGGTCGATTGCCGAAGCCTCCGCTTACGTTTTCTACCTTTACTAGAAAGCAGATGACTTTTAAAGCTCCGGCTCCTTTTTACCTTTCCACTGGCGGTTACTTTGAACCTCTTGGCTGCTCCTCTGCTGGTTTTGATCTTGGGCACACTCTCCTCCAATCAACGTCTATTTCGGCGTAAGAAGCATTGCCATGCTTCTTCCTTCCATCCTGGGGGTAATATCGACCTTGGCGATATCTTCCACCTGGGTCAATATCCCGTTCAGGGTTTGCCGGCCGAGATCCGGATGGGTGATCTCTCGACCGCGAAAGAAGATGGAGACTCTGACTCGCTGGCCCCTTTCGATGAACCGCCGGATGTTGCGGACCTTGTAAGAGATATCATGGGGGTCAGTATGGGCCCTCATCTTGACTTCTTTTACCGTTACGAAGGTCTGCTTCTTTTTTGTCCCGTGAGCCTTCTTCCTTTGAAGGTAGCGGAATTTTCCGTAGTCCATGATGCGGCACACCGGGGGCTGCGCCTCGGGGGCCACCTCAACGAGATCCAAACCCTCGCGATCCACCGCTTCAAGTGCGTCCCTCAGCGTCATGATCCCCAGCTGGTCACCCTCGGATCCGATGACTCGGACCTCGTTGGCGCGAATCTGGTGGTTAATTCTTGCTTCTTTCGCTATTGGACACCTCCATTTTGTTGCCCTTCACTTCTCCCTATGGCAGAAACCTCTTCTTGAAGAAGTGTTAAGAATTCATCCACGGACATTGGATTAAGGTTTTTGCCCCCCCTGGCACGAGGGGACACGGTCTGATCGTCCATCTCCCTATCTCCGATTACCACCGCATAGGGTATCTTTGCAACCTGGGCCTCGCGGATTTTAAAGCCGAGTTTTTCGTTTCGATCATCCAGTTCCACCCGCCATCCCGCCGATTTCATTTTCTGAAAGACCTCTTGGGCATAGCCCTTTTGCTGGTCTGTCACAATCATTATCCTAAGCTGAACCGGCGCCAGCCAAAGGGGCAGGGCGCCGCCTGTATGTTCTATCAAAATTCCCATGAAACGTTCAATGGATCCCAAGATTGCCCGGTGAATCATCACGGGCCTAGCCTCGGCTCCAGAGGACGCCACATAGGAGAGATCGAAACGCTCTGGCATGGCGAAGTCCAGCTGGATGGTCGCCAGCTGCCATCCGCGTTTCATGGCATCCAACACCACAAAGTCAATCTTGGGACCATAGAAGGCCCCGTCGCCCTCATTCACCTGATATTCGATGCCACGTTTGCGGAGAGAATCTGCCAGGGAGTTTTCTGCCCGCTCCCAGGTTTCGAGACTTCCCATGTAGGGGTCCGGGCGAGTGGATAGTTTAACCTGCATTTGGTGAAACTGAAAGGTCTCATAGACCTCATGGATCATTTTTAGCAAGGAGGTCATCTCCTCCTCGATTTGCTCTGGGGCACAAAAAATATGGGCATCGTCCTGGGAAAAGGTTCGAACCCGTGTGAGGCCGGCGGTGACACCCGATTTCTCGTAGCGGTGCAGGCGTCCAAAATCCGCTAGCCGTAGCGGAAGATCCCGGTAGGATCTCTTTTTGGAGGCGTAAATAAAAGTGTGCCCTGGGCAGTTCATCGGCTTGACCCCAAACTCCCGCTCGTCAATCCGGGTAAAGTACATGTTTTCCTTGAAGTGATCGTAGTGCCCCGAACGGTGCCATAATTCGACGTCGAAGATCTGTGGAGTCAGCACCTCTTGATATCCGTAGCGGGAATAGAGTTGGCGTATATGGGAAATGAGTTCGTTGTAAACCACCGCCCCCTTGGGGTGAAAAAAAGGACTGGCGGGTGCTATGGGGTGGAAGCTGAATAGATCCAGTTCCCGGCCCAAACGACGGTGGTCTCTTTTCTTGGCTTCCTCGAGGAGATGAAGATGCTCGCGCAGGGCTTCCTTCGAGGCGAAGGATGTCCCATAGATGCGTTGGAGCATTTCGTTGTTTTCGTCCCCTCTCCAGTAGGCACCTGCCACGCTGGTTAATTTGAAGGCCTTGATGAATCCCGTGGAGGGGACATGGGGTCCGCGGCACAGATCCACCCACTCTCCCTGGCGATAAAGAGAAACCTTCTCATCAAGGATCTCGTTTAGAATATCCACCTTGAAGTCTTCGCCCATCTTTCGGAACATTTGGACGGCATTTTTCTTTGGAGTTTCTTCCCGCACGACTTTGAGATCGGACTTGGAAAGCTCTCGCATGCGTTCCTCTATTTTCTCAATCTCCTCAGGGGTAAAGGGTCTGTCCCGCTTGAAGTCGTAATAGAATCCATCGTCGATGGTGGGGCCAATGGTCACCTGGGTCCCGGGAAAGAGGCTCTGTACCGCTTGGGCCATGAGATGGGCGGTGGAGTGGCGCAGGATATCGAGTCCCTCAGGGCTATCGAGGGAAATCCAATCCAGGGTGCAGTCCTTATCAAGATTGCGGTCAAGATCAACGGCCACGCCGTCCAACTTTGCGGCGATGACTTTACCATTAACACCCAGAGTCGAAATCAGATCCTGAATTTTCTGGTTGGGGGTGACCTCCATGGTCTTTTCGCCCGGCAATTTTACCACGATAGATTTCATATAGATGGCCGTAATTTCTAACAAATGTCTTGCAACGACTCGACGAATGGTAGGCACGGGCGGGATTGAACCGCCGACCTCTTCCGTGTCAAGGAAGCGCTCTCCCACTGAGCTACGTGCCTATCGAGGCAAGTGAATCGATGGATTATTTAGGACCCCTTTCTATGCAACCCTATGATTTTACTACCAATTTCTTGATATGGTGTCAACTTGTTCGGATGGAAGTCTGAACCCGATCTTGGAGCCAGACCAATCCACGATAGACATACTGCAAGCCGGATACAACAGTGGTAAGGGCGGTCAAAAGGAACAGAAAATCAAGCAGGGCAACCCTTAAGGATCCGATCCCCAGGGGAGATTTCGGAATGATGTCGGGGTCGTAAAGAGAAAGTAATACGACCGTAACCGTTAATAGCAGAAGAAAAGTATTCGACTTGCCCATAATACTCGGATTAATCTCCATCCTCTGCTGAACCCGGAAATAAATCGTAACGTATCCCATTGTAATAATCAGGTCGCGACTGAGCACCAAGATGGTAAACCATGCGGGCGCTACGCCGATGTGGCTCAGCACCACGAGCGAACTTATGATCAGCAACTTGTCCGCCAAGGGGTCGAGATAGGCGCCCAACCGGGTCCGTTGTTTGGTCAATCGCGCCACGGGTCCGTCCAGAGCGTCCGTGATGCCCCCAAAGGCAAATACTAACAAGGCCCATGTGTAATAACGAGAAAATAGCAAGACCAGAAAGGGTGGTATGGTTGCAATGCGGATTAAGGTGAGGAAGTTGGGAAGATTAAGCATGCCGGATATTTCTTATGTTGAAGCCTCGACGCCATTTTCATGTAACCACTTTTTCATCTGACCCTTTAACTTGGGAGAAAGGAGCGCGGTGACATGGATGGATCCACCTTCATACTTTTCGTCCAGGATCCTACCTCGCCGGCGCAGCAGGGAGAGGAGGGGTCCTTGGGCAGGAGAAAGGACAAACTCGGCTTTTTCCTTCCCTTGATCCAAGATTTTCCCTACGGATTCCAGGAGGTCATCGATCCCTGTGCCGGTCAATGCGGAGATGGGGCAGATTCCACAGGCACCGTTGGTTTCCAGCCGATGCCGTCCACCGTTGGAGAGGAGGTCGATCTTATTAGGAACCATAACGGTTCGAATTTCTCCAGCTCCAATTTCCCTTAACACCGCTTCCACCACCTGGATCTGTTTTTCATGGAGGGGACTGGTCATATCCACCACGTGGAGGAGTAAATCCGCGTTGGTGACCTCCTCGAGGGTGCTCTTAAAGGCCTCGATGAGTGAGTGGGGAATCTTGTGGCTAAATCCAACCGTGTCAACGACCATAGCTTTGTCTGCGCTGGGGAGCCGAAGACTTCGGGTGGTGGGATCCAGGGTGGCAAACAGCTTGTTCTCCGCGAGGACACCGGCCCGGGTGAGGGCATTCATCAGGGTGGATTTCCCGGAGTTGGTGTAGCCGACCAGCGCGATGGTTGCGTAGGGAACCTCCAGTCGCTCATGGCGCTGCAAATCGCGGGTTCGTTTGACCGAAATCAGCCGCCTCCTTAACAGTCCAATTCGCTCCCGCACCCTTCGCCTATCCGCTTCCAGCTGGGTCTCACCTGGACCGCGGGTGCCGATGCCGCCGGCCAGTCGTGACAAGTGGGTCCATCGGCGGGTCAGGCGCGGGAGGAGGTATTGCAGTTGCGCCAACTCCACCTGGAGCTTGCCCTCTTTGCTTTGTGCCCGTTGGGAGAAAATGTCGAGTATCAGTTGGCTCCTATCAACGACGCGGACCTTGAAGGCATCTTCCAGATTGCGTTGTTGCGCCGGGCTAAGATTTTCGTCGAAGATCACTAGGTCGGGCCTTTCATCGCGTATGTATTCGTTGATCTCATCTACCTTGCCCCGGCCGATCAAAGTGGAGGAGCTGAATTTTTTCAGGCGTTGAGTAAATTTCCCGATCACCCGGGCGCCGGCGGTTACCGCCAGTCGTTCCAGCTCCTCCAGGCTGTCCTGCAATGGAACTTCAAGGTTGGAGAAGAACAGATCCACTCCCACCAGGAGGGCCCCTTCCTTTGAATCAGAATGATTGCGAATCGTCTGTTTCAATGGGCTAGTGGGTGTAGGTGATGCGTCTCCCAAAGGAACGGTCCACTGTCTCCAGGAGCTCTTCAGAGGGCTCGATCCTGAGATTCTCCGGTAGTTCGATGATCGTCTCGCTCCTATAGGAATTGGAGAAATGGAGATAGACCGTACAGCCACCTCGATGATTTCGAAAGATGTCGCGTAGCTGATTTAACTCTAGTGTTGTGACTTCCGGGGCACGGGCATAGAAATGCAGCTCTGTGGTATCCATGGACTTCTTCTCTTCGGCGGCTTGCGGTAGAGAACTCGCGCGAATGCGATGGTAAATCTCGGCCATGGGGACCACGTCGTTGCCAATGAGTTGGATTCGTTCCTCGCCAACGTCAAGTTTTCCCTTGATCAAAATGGCATCGTCCGAAGCGATGGCCTCCATGGAACGGCGGTATAGGTCAGGCCAGACGATCACTTCGATAAATCCGGTCTTGTCTTCCAAATTGAAGCCGGCGTAACGCTCCCCCTTCTTGGTGTTCCTGAGCTTCAGAGCAGTCACCACCCCCGCCACTTTCACCTCACCGGTGGGCGGTGATTCCTTCAGGTTGGCGGCGGTTCCGGTGGTCAATTTCTTGATGGCCTGATCGTATTTATCCAAAGGGTGGCCAGTGATGTAAAACCCAACGGACTCTTTTTCAAACGCCAACACCTGATTTGTCGACCAATCCTGCACTTGAGGATGCTCTTCTATCTCATTCTCCTGATTGTGGTCCGTCCCTGCAAGGGCTGCAAAGATATTGTATTGACCCGCTTCCAGACCTTTCTGATGACTCTGCCCCTCGCGTATGGCTTCATCGAGGGCCGCCGTCTGCTGCGCCCTTGTGAAGCCAGTGGAATCGAAGGCCCCGCACTTGATGAGACTCTCCATCACCCTTCGGTTGACCGTGCGCAGATCTACCCGACGGCAGAAGGCATAAATGGACTTAAACCTCCCGTCCTTTTCCCTGCTCTCGAGGACGGCTTCTACGGCCTTGTCCCCCACGTTCTTGACGGCTGACAGGCCAAAACGAATCTGATCTCCCACCGTGGTAAAATGGGCGCGGCTCTCGTTCACGTCCGGGGGAAGCACTTTTATCCCCTGTTCCCGGCATTCCGCCAGGTTTTTAATGACCTTGTCCGTGTCGCCCCTCTCGGAAGTCATCAGGGTGGCCATGAATTCCACCGGATAATGGGATTTCAAATATGCCGTCTGGTAGGAGATCAGGGCATAGGCGGCCGAGTGGGACTTGTTAAAGCCGTAACGCGCAAAGGTTTCCATCTGGTCAAAAATATCGGCTGCCGTCTTAGGTTTGAGCTGATTTTTTTGGGCCCCTTCGATGAACCGCTCTCTCTGACCCGCCATCTCTTCCGGATCCTTTTTGCCCATGGCGATACGCAGGATATCCGCCTCTCCCATGGCATAACCGGCGAGGCTCTGGGCGATTTGCATCACCTGCTCCTGGTAGATGATGACACCGTAGGTGTCTTTTAGGATTGGCTGTAGGGATGGGTGTGGATAACTGATTTTTTGTTTTCCCTGCTTACGCTTGATGTACTCCTCGGCCATGCCGCTGTCCAGAGGGCCCGGGCGGTACAGGGCAAGAATGGCCACAAGGTCCTCGAAGCAGTTGGGTTTTATCTTCACCGTCATTTCCCGGATGCCAGTGCTTTCAAGCTGGAAGATCCCTGTGGTGTTTCCTGAGCAAAGGAGACCGTAGGTTTCCTTGTCGTCCAGTGGGAGGTGTTCCCAATCGATGTCATGACCTCGACTGGTGCGAATCAGGTCCAGACAATCGTGGATAAGGGTGAGGGTTTTTAGGCCGAGAAAATCGAACTTGATGAGACCGATCTTTCCCACGCTGTCCATGTCGAATTGGGTGACGATGCCACCCTCTTTATCCAGGTATAGGGGTAGATAATTGTCCAGGGGTCGGTTGGCAATGACGACGCCGGCGGCGTGGGTGGATGAATGCCGCGTGAGTCCTTCCAGGCGCAGCGCATGGTCCAGCAGGGTATTCACCCGAGGATCGGATTTCATCAAACCCGGGAGACGAGGCTCCAATTTGATGGCCTCTGCCAGCGAATAGTCAAATCCCTGCTTTGGGGCAGGGACCAGTTTTGCGATGGTGTCCGTTTCAGTGAAGGAGAAGCCCAGGGCTCGCCCCACGTCTCTGATGGCGGCCTTCGCTTTCAGGGTCCCGAAGGTAGCGATCTGTGCTACTTTGTCCTCTCCGTATTTCTCCTTGACGTACTGGATGACTTTGTCCCTGCCGCGGATGCAAAAATCCACGTCTATATCCGGCATGGATCGGCGCTCGGGGTTCAGAAAACGTTCAAACAGGAGACTGTGATGGATGGGGTTGAGGTCGGTGATCTTCAGAGAGTAGGCCACGAGGCTTCCTGCCGCCGAACCCCTGCCTGGACCCACGGGAACTCCGTGGTCCTTCGCATAGTTGATGAAATCGGCCACAATGAGGAAGTAGCCGGAGTACTGCATGCTTTTGATCACATGGAGCTCATGCTCGAGCCGTTCGTCGTAGACCTTTCTGGATTCGGCGTCCAAGGGTCCGGTTTCGGAAGGATAAAGACTCTTCAGCCTCTGCTCCAATCCCTTGCGGGTAAGCTCGTCGAGGTGTTCGTCGAGGTTTTTGCCGGGGGGCGGATCAAAGCGGGGAAAACGGTATCGACCCAGTTCCAACTCTAGATTACACCTTTGAGCGATCTCCAAGGTCCGGTCCACAGCCTCGGGACAGTAATCTATGCCCTCTCTCATCTGATCCGCTGACTTGAGGAAGAGCTCGTCCGTGGACATTTTCATGCGGTTCTCATCGTTAACGGTGCGGCCGGTCTGAATGCACAAGAGGACGTCATGGGCAGCAGCATCTTTCCTTTCCACGTAATGGCAGTCATTGGTTGCCACCACGGGAAGGGACAGGTCCTTGCCGATGTCGACGATGAGCCGGTTGACTTTCTCCTGCACGGGAATCTTGTTGTCTTGGATCTCGAGATAGAAGCGGTCCTTAAAGATGGAGGCATAATTCTCGGCCGCGGCCTTGGCCTTACCTATGTCTTCCACGGACAAGGATGAAGCCACCTCGCCCCGGAGACAGGAGCTGAGCGCGATCAATCCCCCGTTGTGCTCTTTGAGCAGTTCCTTGTCCACCCTCGGCTTATAGTAAAAACCCTCGGTAAAGCCCGCAGTGACGAGTTTGCAAAGATTCCGATAACCATCCCGGTTCATGGCCAGCACAACCAGATGATTGTTGTATTCTTTCATTCCTTTGTCGGCCCCCTTGCGCTCAAAACGGGTGGTGGGTGCCACGTAGATTTCACAACCTAGAATGGGTTTGATGCCATGCTTGACCGCCTCAGTATAGAACTCCACCGCTCCGAACATGTTCCCATGATCGGTCATGGCCAAGGCTGGTTGTTTTAGCTGTCGCACCCGTTCGAAAAGGGGCTCAATCTTATTGGCGCCGTCCAAGAGGCTGTATTGGGTGTGGCAGTGAAGGTGGACGAAACTAGAATGCTCCATGGGTTCTCTTTTCCGCGGGTAAACCCCGATCCGACCGTACTCGATTTAAGAAATCACAGCAAGCCAACATCAGAGGTCCGTGTCATATTTCAAAAATTCACATATGGCTTGGTTCTGGACTTACGATCCAGGTCTCTGCGACCGTTAAAAAACTTGGACTCGGATGCTCGGGTCGGGGTAAACCTAGCACAAATGAAAGGGCTGCACAATTTTTTATATCTTTGTTATTCCCATTCAATAGTTGCAGGGGGCTTGGAAGAGATATCGTAGACAACCCGCCCCACTCCGCGAACCTCGTTGATGATGCGATTGGATATTCGCCCGAGCAATTCCGAGGGTAGCGGGACCCAATCTGCGGTCATTCCGTCCTGGCTATCGACCACCCTCAGGGCAATGACATTTTCGTAGGTTCGCTCGTCCCCCATGACACCAACCGTTCGGGTGGGAAGTAGAACGGCAAAAGACTGCCATACCTTATCGTGGAAACCAGCGGCTCGAATCTCATGCATAACAATGGCATCCGCCTCGCGCAGCACTTGGAGTCGCTCTTCGGTTACTTCGCCCAGGATGCGTACCGCGAGTCCAGGACCTGGGAAGGGCTGGCGCACAATCATCTGCGCGGGAAGACCCAATTCTTGTCCCAACCGGCGCACCTCGTCTTTGAAAAGCTCCCGGAGGGGCTCAATGATTTGAAGTTTCATTTTCTCAGGGAGTCCACCCACGTTGTGATGGGTTTTGATGGTGGCGGATGGACCGACGGATGAGACGGACTCAATTACATCGGGATAAAGGGTTCCCTGGGCGAGGTATGGAACATCGCCGAGCTTGTTGGACTCTTCTTCGAAAACCTCGATGAATAGGTGCCCGATCCTTCTCCGTTTCTCTTCCGGATCTTCCACCCCTCGAAGGGCCGCAACAAAGCGCCCACTGGCGTCCACGTAGCGGAAGCCCTCTGCGAAACGTTGTCCCAATTGGCATACATCTTCGGCTTCCCCTTGGCGTAGGAGTCCGTTGTTAACGAAGATACAGATTAGCCGGTCTCCAATGGCCCGGTGAACGAGGGTTGCTGCCACTGAAGAGTCGACTCCCCCGCTCAAGGCGCAGAGAACACGGTTATGTCCTGCGCGCTTGTTGATGGTCTCAACCGACGTCTCGACAAAGCGTGCCATGGTCCATGTGGGTTCGCAGCGGCAGATACGGAAGAGAAAATTATTCAGGGTTTCCTTTCCCCGGGGGGTGTGGGTCACCTCGGGGTGAAACTGAACTCCAAACAGACGGCGTTGCGGATTGGAAAAGGCAGCGATGGGAGAATTGGCACTTTGCGCGAGGACACGCCAGCCATGGGGGAGGGAGGTCATGTGGTCCCCGTGGCTCATCCATACAGGGGCCCCAATGTCTTGTGAGAAACCGTGAAATAGATCTGAATTGTCTTTTATCGAAATGTCGGCGAGGCCGTATTCCCGTTGTTGGGCCTGTGCCACTTTGCCTCCCCCGGCACGGTTGATGAGTCCCATGCCGTAACATATACCCAAGAAGGGAACGGGAAAATCGAATAGCTCTCCCCGCACTTGGGGGGCGTTTTCCTGGTAGACACTGGCAGGACCACCTGAAAGGATGATTCCCTTGGGTTGAAGCTGACGGATTTTTTCCAGGGGAGTGTTGAAGGGACGGATCTCGCAGTAAACGTTACTCTCGCGGACACGGCGAGCTATAAGCTGTGTGTATTGGGAGCCAAAATCAAGAACGAGGATCATTCGGACCTATAATTGGGTGCCTCTTTGGTGATAAAGACATCATGGACATGACCTTCCTTCAGCCCGGCCGAGGTAATCTGAAGGAATTGGGCTTTGGTGCGCAGTTCCTGGATGGTCCGTGAGCCCAGATACCCCATCCCTGATCGCAATCCGCCAACCAGCTGATGGACATTGAAGGCAAGTGAACCCTTGTAAGGAATCTGTCCTTCAATCCCTTCAGGGACCAACTTCATTTCCTCCTCCACATCTCCTTGACCGTAGCGGTCCTTGCTTCCATCCTTCATGGCGCCTACGGAACCCATGCCACGGTAAAGCTTGTAGGTCCTGCCCTGATAAAGGATCGTTTCGCCCGGACTCTCTTCGGTACCCGCAAATAAGCCGCCAATCATGACGGAATGAGCCCCTGCCGCAAGGGCCTTTGTGATGTCACCTGAAAACTTGATACCACCGTCGGAAATCACAGGGATATTGCGTCTCCCTGCCGCTTTCACGCAGTTCGCAATGGCCGTAATCTGGGGCACTCCGATTCCGGAGATGACTCGAGTGGTGCAAATGGAGCCGGGCCCTACCCCGACTTTGACGGTATTCACCCCCGCCTCAATCAGCGCTGTGGTGCCTTCTTCAGTGGCCACGTTTCCTCCGACGATGTCCAGATCGGGATAGTGACGTCGAATGCGAGCCACCATGTCCAGGACGTTTTTCGAGTGACCATGGGCCGTGTCCACGGCCACCAAATCAACACTCGCCCTGAGCAGTGCGTCGACCCTCGCCTCACAATCCGGCCCCACCCCCACGGCGGCCCCCACCCTTAGCCGTCCCCGGTCATCCTTGCAGGCAAAGGGGTATTGGGTTTTCTTTTCGATATCTTTGACGGTAATCAGGCCTTTTAGCTGAAAGCGATCATCCACCACGAGGAGCTTCTCGATCCGGTGACGATGTAGGATCTCCTTGGCCTCTTCAAAATTTAGACCAGGCTTGGTGGTGACCAGGTTTTCCTTTGTCATCACCTCCGAGACGGGGCGATCGAGTCTCTTTTCAAAGCGCAGGTCTCGGTGGGTGATGATTCCCACCAGTTTTCCATTCTGGGTCACCGGCAGCCCGGAAATGTGAAACTTGCCCATGATCTCCTGGACCTCCGCCAGCTTTTGCTCCGGCTCCACTGTGATAGGGTCGGTGATCATTCCGCTCTCGAATTTTTTTACTTTTTCCACCTCGGCGGCTTCGGCCGCAATGGACATATTGCGGTGAATGAGTCCGATTCCACCCTCCTGCGCCATGGCAATGGCTGTGCGTGACTCCGTTACCGTATCCATGGCGGCACTCAGCAGTGGAACGTTCAATTTAATTCGCTCAGTGAGGATGGTAGAGACGTCGGTGTCTTTTGGGAGGACGGAAGATTGCGCAGGAACTAAGAGGACGTCATCAAAGGTCAAGCCGCGGGGTAGCATTTCCTGATCCAACATGGCTTACCTCCGAGAAACGATAAAAAAACCCAGACAAAGACCTGGGTTTTTCTGGTTATGCCGGTTCAAGACATCCATACATTTTCTTACCAAGATTTCCAACTCTTGGCAAGATGGCCCGTGGGGAATCTTAGGCTTTGTCAAAGATTCAACAGACCGAACTTAAATAGAGTTTTTCGCGCCAAGACGCAAGGTGTAAAGAGTTTTGACCGCCGATTTTCGCAGGTAAGGATTCGGAGATTCCACCGCGGTGACGCAGAGTGCGCTGAGGAAAGCCCATTTGCCCGATCGGCAGGCGACGATTGGGCAAATGCTTACATCTCTAAAATTTGAACAATGTTTTCGTTTGTCGTCGTCTCCCGACAAACAAAAATTTGGTTCTCTACGCCCTTTGCGCTTCTGTGGCATTATTTTCAAAGGGATTTTCGTCTGTGTCCCCAAACGAAATTTCAAGCGAAAATCACAGATTGGTTCATATTTTTAAAACATGGAAAGAGACCTCTATTTCTTCTTCCCCCCAGATGGGTTTTTCAGTATGATCCCCTTCCTGCTACCATAATGGTAGATTGGCTGCGCGATGCTGGCAAAGATCAATAGTGCTTCCCTCTATGGCATAGATGCTCTGCGGGTGGAGGTGGAAGTGGATATCGCTTCAGGCCTGCCGCAGTTGGCCACGGTGGGCTTGGCGGAGGGAGCGGTTCGAGAGAGTAAGGATCGTATCCGTGCGGCACTGAAGAACTGCGGTTATTCTTTCCCCTCGAAGAAGATCACCGTCAATTTGGCCCCGGCCGACGTCAAAAAGGAAGGCTCGGGTTATGACCTCCCCATGGCGGTGGGGATCCTGGCGGCTGAAGGTCTGGTAAAAAACGACCGGCTGCAGGACTACTTTATGTTAGGCGAGCTCTCCCTGGACGGTGAGGTCAAATCCGTGCGCGGGGCCTTGCCTGTGGCCGTGGCTGCGAAAGCGGAAGGCCTTCGGGGTCTCATCCTTCCCGCCACCAATGCATCTGAAGCTGCCGTTGTGTCCGAGGTGGAGGTCCTGGGTGCCGAAAGCCTGCCCCAGGTGATTGAATTCCTCAATGGCGAACCGACTCTTCAACCCACCCGGGTGGATATGGAAGAACTCTTCCGCAGACATTCCGTTTATGACGCGGATTTTAGTGATGTGAAAGGCCAGCAACATGTGAAGCGGGCCCTGGAGGTGGCAGCGGCGGGGGCTCACAATGTGCTCCTGATCGGACCTCCCGGTTCGGGCAAAACGATGCTGGCAAAGAGACTGCCCACGGTGTTGTCTGATATGTCCCCCCCGGAGGCCCTGGAGACCACGAAAATCCACAGTGTCATGGGTCTTCTCAATGGGAGGCCGCTTTTGGCCACCCGGCCTTTCCGTTCCCCCCATCACACCATCTCCGATGCTGGGCTCGTGGGCGGAGGAACCGTCCCCAAACCCGGGGAGGTATCCCTGGCGCACAATGGCGTTCTCTTCCTCGACGAGCTGCCGGAGTTCAGGCGTAATGTGCTCGAGGTGATGCGACAACCCCTGGAGGACGGCAACATCACCGTATCCCGCGCCGTAGGGTCCATGAGCTATCCGGCCGGCTTCATGCTGGTTGCCGCTATGAACCCGTGCCCGTGCGGTTTTTTTACCGATCCCCAGAAAGAGTGCAACTGCACGCCGCTTCAGATCCAGCGCTATCGCTCTAAGATCTCGGGTCCGCTACTGGACCGGATCGATATTCAGGTGGAGGTTCCTGCGGTTCAGTATCGGGACCTAGCATCACGAGACGCGGGCGAGCCGTCATGCGCTATTCGCGAAAGGGTCAATGCAGCGCGAGGGATGCAAACTCAGCGGTTTCAGCAGGGTAAGCTCCATTCCAATGCCCAGATGGGGGCAAAGGAGCTCAAGCGGTTCTGTGAAGTGAGCGGGGAAGGGCACAGGCTCCTGGAAACGGCCATCACCAAGTTTGGCCTGAGCGCCCGGGCCTACAACCGGATCCTCAAGGTGGGCCGGACCGTGGCGGACTTGGATGGCTCCAAGGACATTGAGCCGGCCCATATCTCAGAGGCCATCCAGTACCGAAGCCTGGATAGGAGAACTTTATAGCCTGCCTCGATTCTATTCCTCGTGGCGCCAATGTGGCGATTTGGTTCCGCGCTTTTAGAGGGCATACAAGGCTTTTGGGTTGTGACTCAGAATCCTTTCACGATCTTGCCGGCTGATTGCTTCAGCATTTTTAAATTCCGTAATCGCATCCACCTTGGCGGAGGTGTCGGTGTGTCCGTAGTCTGTACCTATGGCCAAAGAGTGCTCGCCAGCATACTTGAGAATGTATGGAATGTCGTCGTTTGTTTGACAGGTAACGAAGATGTTGTACTCGTGAAACAGGTCGTCAGGGATCGTTCTGCCCGCTCCTTTGTAGCGAATTGCGGCCTCGTGATAGATCCACGGTACCCATTGGGCCGACGTTTCAATAAAACCCCAGCGCAATTTCCGGAAGGTTTGCGGGACTTCGCTCATCAATAGAGCGAAGCAGGAGGCTACTGTAGGCATTCGAAACATAATCATGGTGCTCGCGGGAGTATAGCGATACAGATCGCAATAGTCTGGATTGCCGTTGGCGATATGCACGGCTATCGCCATGTCCAGATCGCTTGCCACTTCATAAAGCGGATAAAAGTATGGGTCTGTAAGGTGCCGGTCCCCTTCGAGAGGCCTCAGACACACTGCCACGGCCCCGTTCTTCCTTGCCATCTTCACCTGCTCGATTGCCTCGTCCATGAGCATGGAGGGGACGACACACGACCAGCGCAACCTTCCGTTCCCCTGGCGCCAAATATCCCTCAGCCAACGGTTCCAGCTCCGGCAAAGCGCAGCCTCAATCTCTGGTCGCGGCGAGACCTGTTCGATCCAGCAAGTGTTGTGCAAGATCTGAATATCGATCCCGAGCTCGTCCATGTGCTTTAGCCTAAGGTTCACGTCATCGAGCTCGCGGGCCTCTTGGGGAGTTTCCATGTGCCTCCCGGTCTTTTCAGACATTGTCTTAAGCTCCCGCTCGCTCAAGGTAGGAAAGCGGAGACCGCAGATCCTGCCGTCCATCATCCAGTACTGTCGGGCTGGATTATCAGGAGAGGAGTAAAGAAGTGGGCGATACTTCTGCTCTGACGGCTCTAGATAGTCCCATGTCCGTGCAGTCTCGATCACGTGGGAATCGGCGTCAATGACCGGCAGATGGTTTGATTTACTCATGGGCGTCCCTCCCTATCCAAAGGCAGTCTGCGGGAGGATTATATTAGACTCGAGGGTCGAATTCAACAACTTGTAATGCCAATGATCCTCTCTAACATCAGATAGGAACGCTCCTTTAAAATATACGCTGAATTCTCTCAAATTTGTTGCCTTGGAAGTTATCCCAGGCTATGGTGTGGGACTGATAAGGACGGGGGACGGGACATGCGGGTTGAGCGTCGAGTATTCGTGAGTTCTTTTGTAGCCGTGTTCTTCGCTGCGGTGCTCATTGTGGCCAATGATTGGCCGGTGGAAGCTCGTACCTTTCCTTGGTTCATCGGGATTCCGATGCTGTTTCTCAGCTTGGTACAGATCGCTCTCGACACCCGCGGCGTTAGCGAGACCGTACGGGGCACTAACGATGGCGAAGAGTTTCTAGCTTCCTCTGAAACATTGTCACCCGAGCTGATCCGTAAAAGGAACCTGAATATCTTCTGTTGGATTTACGGGTTTTTGGGTCTTATCTGGTTTGTAGGGTTTCAGGTGGCCGTACCCGTGGTCGTATTTGGCTATCTGAAGATTCAATCGCGAGAAGGTTGGTTTATTTCCCTAGGCCTCACCGCAGTGGCATGGGCCTTTCTGTGGGGTATCTTCGATCGTTTCCTCCATCTACCTTTTCCCAGTGGAATTGTGTTTCAGTGGCTGGATCGGATGTGGGGTTAGTGTCGAAGTAATACGTCTGGGGATTCATACTTTAGGGTGCGACAGAATTTAATAAGCTCTATAGAAAACATCAGAGGAAAAATACAGGAGGTGACATATGTTTGGAAAGATATTCCGGTGGCTTTGCCTTTCTGTGTGCATATGGCTTATCCCCATCACAGGGCTGGCACAGTCTTTCTATAGCGGTAAGGCGTTACGCGTTTTGGTCCCATCGCCTCCCGGCGCACTAACTGACATTGAGGCACGAACGGTGGGGCGGCACATCAGTCGTCATATCCCAGGAAATCCCGCGATTATCGTTCAGTCGATACCGGGTGGCGGTGGAATAAATCTGGCCAACTATCTCTACAACGTGGCCAAACCTGACGGGTTGACCATCGGCCTCAACGGTACTCTCGTGGCATTTCATAAGCTGCTCGGGACCCGGGGGGTCAAGTACAAGGTGGAAGATTTTATCTGGCTTGGGACCTTCGCCGACCCCAACTCAATTCTGATCTTTCATGTGGATACGCCCTATTCAAATGTAGACGCAATTCGCAACGCTAACCGCCCCCCCAAGCTGGGTGTTCCGTCCTCGAGGCATGCAATCTTCATGCAGTCTCGAATCTTTGAGAAATCCCTGGGCGTCAAATTCGATTATGTCTTCGGCTATTCGCCTCCGGAAATCGACCTGGCGGTGGAACGCAAGGAAGTGGATGGCAGGTCTTCGACCTTTTCAACGGTTTTTGCGCGGCGCCGAGAATGGTTGGACCAGGGATTTCATATTCTGGGTATCATTTCCGATACCCGGCATAAGGCGCTGCCTAAGGTCCCCACCATCTGGGAATTAATTAAAGACGAGAATACCAGGAAGTTGGTTGAGGTGGCGGTGGTTCCTTTTAGAACGCCCAGGGCTTGGACGGCACCGCCGGGCGTACCCAAGGAGCGGATCCAAATTCTTCGCCAGGCCTACTTAAAAACGTTGAACGATCCGAAGTTCCTTGCGGATGCCAAAAAAACCGGCCTCTCCGTAGTGCCGAATGACGGTGAGCAGGTGGGGAAGACGATCAGGAAGCTGACTCAGGCCCCTCCTGAAGTCCTCAAGCGGATTCGCGAAATGCTCAAGCGGCCCAATTGAGCCATCTTGTCATTGTTGGTTATTAAGGTCGAAGCGGCAGCACCGCCTTTTCCATATGTTTGACGCGCTTTTTGCTGGCCTAACGAGCCTGTTGGCGCCTGTTCCGTTTGCCATGTTGCTGGCGGGAGTCAGTATCGGTCTGGCAACAGGACTCCTACCTGGATTGGGCGTGACCACCGCATTTGCCCTGCTACTCCCTTTTCTCTTTACCATGACTCCGGTGGCGGCGTTCTCCCTCCTTATGGGAATATTGGCAGTGGACTCGACGGTGAGCGCCGTCACCGCAATCCTCTACGCTATTCCTACGGCTGCAGGGTCCGCAGCTACCGTTGCCGACGGATATGCCATGACCCAGCGCGGTGAAGCCGCTCGTGCGATGGGCGCCGGAATACTGACCTCGGCCATTGGCGGCATCTTTGCTGCCGTGGTCCTGGGAGTTTCCGTCCCTCTTCTTAGGCCCCTGATTCTTTCATTTGGATCTCCTGAGCAATTTATGATCGTTTTGCTCGGCATCGCCTTTATCTCGTCCCTGGGGGGAGGCTCACCGATTCGTGGATGGCTGTGCGGCGGGGTTGGTTTAATTCTCGCCACCGTGGGGATGGACCTACAAACGTCAACGCACCGCTACACTCTCGGCACGCTGTACCTATGGAGTGGTCTGCCACTCTTGCCCACGTTGATCGGTCTGTTCGCCGTTCCGGAGATCGTGGAACTGGCGGTTAAAGGGAGCAGTCTCGCGCGGGTTGAAAGGACGGCACTCAAGACTAGTGGTGTTTTAGATGGATTCAAGGACTCCGCGCGCCATTGGAAGGTGACCCTGCGAGCGTCAATCATAGGGACCGTCTTTGGAATGGTGCCGGGGCTTGGTCCAGGTGCAGCTTCATTCGTCGCCTATGGGCAAACGGTCCAGTCCTCAAAGCAACCGGAGCGTTTCGGTAAAGGCGCGCCGGAGGGAGTCATCGCCGCGGAAACAGCCAATAATGCCGCCGCGGAGGCGGGTCTCATTCCTACTCTGGCCTTTGGGGTGCCGGGAACCATTTCCATGGCCGTGTTTCTCGGTGCATTGACCATTCAGGGAATAACCCCTGGGTTGAACCTTTTGACGAAGCAGACGGCGGTGGTCTACTCCATGATGTGGGCCCTCGTTGTTGCAAACGTTATAGGAGCAGCCATTTCCCTTGCACTGGCGAATCCGTTGGCCCGAATCACTTTCGTGCGCGGCTCACTAATCGTTCCTATTCTTTTGGTGTTGGTTTTCTTGGGGAGTTTTGCCACAAACAACAGCCTAGGCGACATCGTCATTTTGACGATATTTGGTACCATCGGCACTGCCATGAAAGCCTTCGATTGGCCCCGGGTCCCTATGATCCTCGGTCTCATTTTGGGAAAGCAGGCGGAGAAGTATTTCACCATCTCGATTACCAGCTTGGGAGTGGGGTTCCTCTACCGCCCCCTGGTTCTGGTCATGTTAGTGCTTGTGCTTTTCATCAGCCTTTATCCTTTGCTGCGGAAAGATCAAACCACAGTGGCAGGTGAAGAATAGTTGAAAAGTGACTGGGTAACTCAACCGCAGTTGGTGGTGACAGAATGAAAGCGATGAGTTTACGGGTGCGGCGAGGCTCCATTGGCCTCTTGGCGGGGTTGGTCAGCAGTGTCGCTCTGGCCGTTACGTTGAGCAATGTAAGTTTAGGAATTGCACTTGGCGCTCTGTTTGGGGTGGTCTATTCGCTGGCTTTTCCACCTGTACCCTCCGCCCACGTGGACAATGCCATGACGGCGGGTGCTCTGGGTATCCCTCTTTGGTGTTCCCTAAGTGTGATTGTATTTCCCTTGCTATTGGGGCAGCCCGTACAGTGGACCGCTGTGGGAATGCAAAGCTTGTTCCCGGAACTTGTGGGTTGGGTGCTGTACGGTACTGCCCTGGGGTTGATGGTACAGATGTTAAACGACCTCGCCCTGTGGCGACTGGGGCCTGAACCACTACCGCCCAACCCTCCCGAAGTGAAAAAAACTCGCATCGTGATCCTGGGTGGCGGGTTTGCCGGAATGACCGTTGCCAATAGCCTCGAACATGCCTTTGGTGCGGACCCGTCGGTGGATTTTACCTTGATCAGCGACACCAACGCTTTGCTTTTTACCCCGATGCTGGCGGAGGTTGCCGGAAGTAGCGTCGAACCCACTCACATAAGCAGCCCTTTGCGATCCAGCCTGCACCGCACTCAAGTGATCAGGGGCCGCGTTACTGGCGTTGATCAGGAGAAAAATAAAATAACTCTGTCTATGGACGACCGATTGTCTGGTGCTGAATATACAGCGGAGACCACACGGGAACTCCCTTACGACCACCTGGCACTGGCCCTGGGGGCGGTTTCTAACTTTATGGGGCTGGAAAATGTTCAGAAGGTTGCGTTCAACTTCAAGAGCCTTATGGATGCCATGCAAATTCGAAACCATGTGATCGGTATGTTCGAGCGAGCGGACAATGAGCCGGACGCGTCAAAGCGTCAGGAGATCTTGACCTTCGTTGTAGCCGGGGGAGGCTTTGCAGGGGTGGAGTTGGCGGGTGCCTTGAACGATTTCGCCCGGGGAATTCTCGCGGACTATCCCAAACTGCGTGCCGAGGAGCTGCACATCATTCTCGTGCATGGACGGGATCGTATTTTGCCTGAGTTGAGTGAATCCCTGGCCCACTACGCCCTCGAGCGTATGACGGCCCGAGGCGTTACCTTCAAGCTCAATGCTCGGCTAGCCGATGCCCGCCCCGGAGTCGTTGTATTAAAACCACAGGAAGAGATCCGTGCCCAAACTCTGGTATGGACGGCGGGTAACACACCGCACCCGTTGCTTAAGACCCTAAGCGTTGAGCATGACAGGCGTGGTGCCGTGGTGGCGGACGTCACTCTGGCTGTGAAGGGGCAACATGGCCTGTGGGTCGCCGGAGACTGCGGCGCCATCACCGACGCAAGGACCGGCAAGCCTTGTCCTCCTACGGCACAATATGCTTCGCGTGAAGCCGCGACTCTAGCTCACAATATCCATGCCAGCATCAAGGGGAAACCTCTCAAACCCTTCCACTTCGATTCCCTGGGAGGGTTGTGTGTCGTGGGTCACCACACCGCTTGCGCCGAACTTACAATCCCGTTGGCGAGACAGAATACGATCCAATTCTCTGGACTCCTTGCCTGGCTCATGTGGCGGGCCATTTACCTGTCCAAATTACCCGGTCTGGAGCGTAAGGTTCGCGTCCTCACGGATTGGGTCATCGAAATATTCTTCCCACGCGACATCGTACAAACCATTGACTTCAAATAGCATGCTGCTGAAAAAGCTTCATATGTTTCGTTGCGCTCAGTCGCCTTGCTCCAGCGTACCAGGAGAGTACGCCTGCGATCGTCGATTTTTTGCGCGCCTCGCCTCTGAGATCTTTTTGAGTAGCCTGCCGGAAGAACTGTTCAGTAGCATGCGAATTTTGAGGAAGGTTATCCGTGATTCTCACAGGGTCCTCCCAATATGAACGGAGTCGTGTCGTGAATTCTTCACTCCTGATCGCTGCCGTTCTCTCTACTGTTACGGGTATTTTGGGTGGAGTCTTGTGCTTGTTGCTTGGACAGGCATCCTTCGCCACCGGCCCCGTACTGGGCGGACTCTATGGCCTGCTCTTCGCATTGCTGTGCTGGCGCAGGGCCGACAGCCCAGGCGCTGGGCTCATCTGGGGTCTCGGCTACTCCTTCATCCTCTGGTTGGCGGTGCCTGCGGGTCTCCTTGCGGTGATTTCGGGCGGGATGCGGGAAATGGGTATGTTGGTTGCGGCGCGCGACCACTTCCCTGATTTGGTAGCCTATGTGGTTTGCTTTGGATTGCCCCTGGGAGTCGTGCTGGGGTTGTGGGGTAGCTTTCATCCGCAGTCTGGTCGGGTTCCTTTTAGCCTGAGCCGGGCACTTGTGGTTGGAGGGTTGGCGGGTGTCGTAGGAGGGTGGGCCTTCGGCAAATGGATGGAAAGGGTTAATTTTTACCCCCTCATTGCCGGCCTGGTCAATTCCGACTCTGCCATGGTGGGCGTTACGCTGCATTTTATATTTGCGGTGATTATCGGGGCTAGCTTCGGCGTGCTGTTCCAGCGCGATGTGCGCGGCTACGGGTCGAACCTCGGGTGGGGCCTGGCCTACGGCCTGTTGTGGTGGTTCTTGGGACCGCTTACCATCCTGCCGTTCTGGCAAGGCAATCCACTTGACTGGGGCTATGTGCGCGGCGGCGCCCTGTTTGGATCTCTCATTGGCCACGTCGTTTACGGCTTGATTGTGGGAGTGGTGTATGCCGCCATGGATCGCTTGTGGGTCGGTTTTTTCACCGAGTCCGATCCCATCAACCGCGAACCTGAGGGGCCGGGTTCCCGGGTCCTTTACTCCCTGCAGTGGGGCGCGCTGGCCGGCCTCATGGGCGGTTTGCTGTTTACACCGGTTATGGTGGCCACCGGGGCTCTTCCGAGCGTGGCGGGCCTGGTGGGCGGCTCCTCCCATGTTTTAGGATTTATCGTTCACATGGGCATTAGTGCCCTTGTGGGCATGAGTTACGGGTTGCTATTTCAACACGAGGCGCCCAACTTCGGCTCCGGTATCGCTTGGGGTTTGCTCTACGGATTGATCTGGTGGTTCATCGGCCCGCTGACCTTGATGCCCATTTTACTGGGTGGTTCCATTACCTGGACCGTTACTGCTGCCGGCGCTCTCTTGCCCTCCCTCGTGGGGCATCTAATTTATGGTGCGGCCACGGCCTCTGTCTTCCTTTTGCTGGAGTGTCGCCACACCGATTGGTTGTTGCTGGACCCCAGGCTGGCGGCCCGGGAAGCGCGCCGGCGTCGTAAAGTGGGGACACCGGCGCCCGCACTCTGGCTCTTCGCGTTGGGACTTGGAGTATTGCTTCCCATTCTACTCAGTGTCACTTCTTCGAAGCAGATTCCCACAAGCGGTTACTGAGGCGGGCAACCCCTATGCAAGCAACGAATGGAAATGATAACGGGAAATGCCCCGTGGGTTCCCTGGGTGAACTCGCACGGGTGTTTTTGAAGCTCGGCACCATTGCCTTCGGCGGTCCAGCCGCCCATATCGCCATGATGCAGGAGGAGGTGGTGCGTCGCAGGCAGTGGCTCGACCAGCAACGCTTCCTCGATCTCCTCGGTGCCACTAACTTGATCCCTGGCCCCAACTCCACTGAATTGGCCATCCATATCGGAATGGTTCGCGCCGGATGGAAAGGTCTCATGGTTGCAGGAAGCTGTTTTATCCTGCCGGCCATGGTCATCGTCTGGGTCCTTGCTTGGCTTTATGTCCGCTATGGTACGTTGCCGCAAGCCATCTGGCTTCTTTACGGGGTTAAACCCGTTATCATCGCCATTGTGCTCCAGGCTCTATGGGGGCTGGGCAAAACCGCCGTGAAGGGACCCTTGACCGGTGTTGTGGGTGCAGGTGTGTTTGTTTCATTTCTTCTCGGATTTAACGAAGTTGCGCTTTTGTTTGTGGCCGGTTCTATGGTGATGGGTTTTGAAATCATTCGGAATCGGTGCAAGCCCGGGTGGCTGGCAGTCCTAAGTTTGTCCGTTTTTGGCATTCCCCATGCGGCCGTTGCCAGCAGCCACACAGTCGTTGCGGTTCCAGTGAGTCTTACGGGAATCATTCTTTTCTTTTTGAAAATCGGCTCGGTCCTATTTGGCAGCGGCTATGTGTTGCTGGCCTTTCTCAGGGCCGATCTGGTGCAACGTTGGCGGTGGCTTACGGTTCAGCAATTGCTCGATGCCATTGCCATTGGTCAGTTCACGCCGGGGCCAGTCTTTACCACGGCTACGTTTATCGGTTACGTGATCGGAGGTTCTCCCGGTGCCGTTCTCGCAACCGTGGGGATCTTTCTCCCCGCCTTTCTTTTTGTGATGGCAAGCAACCCCTTGATCCCGCGCATGCGCCGTTCCCCGTGGGTGTCCGGTTTCCTTGACGGGGTCAACGTGGCTTCGCTGGGATTAATGGCTGCGGTGACCTGGCAATTGGGTCGCGCGGCTCTGGTGGACGTTGTTACGGTAGGGCTGGCTTTGGTGGCGGCCTTCCTGGTATTTGCTTATAAAATCAACTCGGCGTGGTTGGTCTTAGGGGGCGGAATCATTGGCTACGCATTTAAGCTGGTATAAAAATATCTTCTAGTTTTTTCTGAATTTGGCTTGTTTTGCGTTTTTGCACGAGTCATCTTTTTCCTGATTCCCTAATTCAAATTTCAACTGAAAAATTCAAGTGTCGATGGAAAGACTTTGATATGGAGCTCAATGGAAAGGTTGCAGTGATTACCGGCGGCGCTGTCCGCATAGGAGGGGGGATTACCCTGGCACTGGCTCGGGCTGGTTGCCATGTCTTTATCCAATACGGACATTCAGTGGGACCTGCTCAGCAAACGGAGGCAGACGCAAAAGCCCTGGGTGTTGATGCCCATATTCACGCAGCGGATCTTTCGGATGAAAGGGCCGCCCAATCCATCATCCCAGCCGCCCGGAAGCAATTTCGTAAATTGGATATTCTCGTCAACAATGCAGCCATCTTCCCTGAGACGGACACGTTTACGAAAACTGATACGGCTCTCTGGGAGCGCATGTTTGCGATCAATCTCCGTGCTCCTTTCGTGCTGAGCCGTGCTTTTGCTGCGCAGATTGCGGCCAATGGAACGGGCAAAATCATCAATATCATGGACAGCCGCGTTCGACGCCCAGGGACGGATCATTTTGTCTATCGCCTTACCAAGGGCGCTTTATGGCAAATGACCGAGATGTTGGCCCTGGAATTGGCACCGCGTGTGTCTGTCAATGGTATTGCTTTAGGTGCCATCTTACCTCCTGCAGGGAAGGACGGTGCTTATCTCAAAAGGATTGCTAAAGAACGGGTTCCCCTCGAGCGAATTGGGAGCGTGGAAGATGTGGGAGAGAGTGTTCTCTATATCCTGCGCCAGGATTTCTTAAACGGGACCGTCCTTCCCATTGACGGAGGGGCATTCTTATAGTCACCAACATTGGTTTCACTAGCCAGGAAGCCTTTCGCCCTTCAGTGACGAATTATCGGCGGCCCATATCTAACCAAACCTATATGAAATATTCCCTCGAATTTGTGGTTAGGAGAAAAAGTCAAGTTTAGGGCCCAGACCAACGGAGCTCAAGATGATGAGATGGGTTGGATGGTGGATGGCGAACCTACGGGGAAGGGTGACTCGTTCACCACCAGTTCCCTTTCGGTGGGTTGGTACGAAGTCACGGCTGAGTTGAGAGAAGGAGCCAAGTCCGTTTCCGATACCGTGCATGTTCAGATCATCTCCTGGAATGCCATAGAGTCCCCTCGCAGAGCGCCCGCGACGGCCATTGCGGGTGATGCGATAGGAAAGGAAACCTGGTTGGCTGTTTCCGGTGGGGGCATTTATCGAGTGAACGGTAACGGTGAATACGAGCTTTTTTTCGGTCTCTTCTGGCGACTTTCCCACGGCCGATGTTCGGGACCTCATTCTGTATGACCAGGAAGTTTGGGTGCCAACCGGGGTTGGCGTTGCCCATTGTGTAGGATCGAAATGGAAAGTTTTCGGCCGCCGGCACGGCCTGCCGAGCGATGATGTTCGTGCACTGTCCGCGGATTCCGCCACTTCACGTCTCTAGTTGGTTACCCCCTCGGATTGGCCTCCTGGGACGGTCGTTCATGGGAATCCATTTCTCATGAATCTCCGGCAACTTCCCTTGCTGTACAGGGAGGTGTGGCACGGGTGGGAACGGATAGGTTCCCATGAATAAAATCCTTGACGCGAAGAGCCCAGAGCTAACAAGAAACTTTTAAGGGGCGACGGTAATCATAGGCTAGTTGAAATCTAAAATCCGACAAACAAGATGACTCACCCAGGAGCTTGTTGCGAAGCCATCAAGGGTAAGCCGGCCCTTGCGTCTCATAGGTAACAAAAATGGCTGAAACAAAGACGGTCGCATTCGCGGCCCTTCGTCATCGCGACTTCCGTGCCTATTTTGTGGGCGGGGTGTTATCCATGATGGCCGATAACATCGAGCATGTGGTTAGCTATTGGGTTATCTTCCAGTTGTTTCAATCCCCGGCCCTGGCCGGTTTTGCTGTCATTAGTCATTGGATGCCACATCTGCTCCTCTCATGGTACTTTGGAGGGATCGCCGACCGTTACGATTGCCGCAAGGTCATCCAGGCCTCGCAGGCGCTGTTCATCGCGGTGAGTTGGATCTGGGCGATCCTTATATTCTCAGATAGTCTTCAAATGTGGCACGCCATGGTCTTGCTTGTGGGACATGGATTGGCGGGGACTCTATGGAATCCCCCTCGTGTCCTTTTAGTCCACGATATTGTGGGTCAGGAGCACCTACAGAGCGCGGTGAGGCTCAATGCCACAGGACGCCAATTGGGAGTCCTGGCGGGTCCGGCTGTGGGTGGTGCGCTAATGCTTATGCTGGGTCCCACCCTCGCGCTTTTAGTGAATGGGCTCATTTATCTTCCTTTAACCATCTGGTTACAGACCGTTTCCTATACCGGTCACGGCTCGGGGGCGCCCAGGTCCAGACAATTATCGTGGCGGGAAATGTTAGGGGCGGTAAGAGATATTCAAGGAAGCCGAGTGATCCTATCCATGATCATGCTTACGGGTCTGGCATCCCTTCTTGTGGGCGGTGCTTACCAACCTCAGATGCCGGAGTTTGCTCGGGACCTCGGAACGGATCAATTGGGTTATGGTTATGCCACCTTGCTTGCCGCCAACGGTGCGGGGGCCGTGGTGGGCGGATTATTATTAGAGAGCAGAGGGTTGCTCCAGCCGAAGCCACGCACGGCGATCCTGCTGGCAATGCTTTGGAGTCTCGCCCTCGGCTTGTTTGCTGCCGCATCGTATTATCCAGTGGCCTTGATTCTCTTATTCATCGCCGGAATGAGCCATCTGGCATTCGCCTCTATGGCTCAAACCATGGTCCAGGTGTTGGCACCGGCCCACCTGCGAGGAAGACTCATTGGCCTGTTCATCATGTCCGGCCAGGGACTGCGCACCTTCAGTGGCATATCCGTCGGACTTCTGGGTAGCTACATCGGTATTCACTGGTCGTTGGGGTTGAGCTGTGGGCTATTGTTTCTTTTTATCGCTGGACTACTGACCCTGACACCTCGGAATCATTGAACAGGGAAGGCCTTTCGTGTTAAATGGAAACCGTGTCCTTGCTCTACGTGACACCTGCTGGAGGAGCGATGAAGCGACATCTCTATTCCTCATCCATCCTAAGACTGCTTATGTTCTGTGGTGGTTGTGCAGCGGCTCCCGTGGATACCGGTGCTGGTGTGGGAACCTATTCCAAAATGAACCGTGAGCTGACGGCGACCTATCACGAACCCCTTAAGGAGATCCGGCCAAAAACCCTTTCATCTGTGAAAAAATTACAGCCGACCTTCCGTAAGAAGCGGATTGATGCCCTCGGTGCAACCATTGAGGCGCGGCGTTCTGATTCCACTTTGATTAAGATTCGGCTAACGCCCGTAGGTGATGGTGAGACAAGCATTAGTATGCGAGCGGGTACCTGGGTGAGCGGGAAAAGTCAGGATTAGTCCACAAGGCCATCAAAAAGGAGCTTTAGAGATAAGTTTGACTTATATCGAGGATTCCGTGAGCGTTGAACCCATTGTGCTCAGTATCCAAGTGGGGTTGCCAAAGCATCTGGGGACTCCGGATGCCCCTGACCCCATGGACCGCCCATGGGTTACGGCCGCCTTCAAGGAGCCGGTTGATGGGCTGGTGTGGCTGGGTAAGTCAAACCTGGCAGGCGATGGGCAGGCGAATCTCCAAGTGCATGGGGGGCCGGACAAGGCCGTGCTCGCCTATGCGGCTGACCATTATCCTCTATGGCGCAAGGAATTAGGGTTATCCAATCTACAACATGGTGGTTTTGCCGAAAACTTTACCGTGGAGGGAATGACTGAGCGCACCGTTGCCATTGGTGATATTTACGCTATGGGTGATGCTCGCGTGCAGATCTCAGAGCCACGACAGCCCTGCTGGAAAAATTCTCGTCGGTGGCGTATTCGAGATCTATCTCTCCGGATTCAAGATTGCGGTCGCACAGGCTGGTATTTTCGGGTTCTCAAGGAGGGAAACGTCCAAAGGGGGCTCCCGCTGGTTCTTTTGGAAAGGCCTTTCCCTCGATGGACGGTGGACCGCGCCAACGATATCATGCACCGCAGGTGCAAGGACAGGGATCTGGCGGCTGAACTCGCGGCATGCCCACCCCTTGGAGCAAGCTGGAAAAAAACTCTGTCCGCGCGCGCTAAAGGAAACGAATCGGTAAACACCCACCGGCGTCTGTGGGGTCCAAGGGATTCCGAAATTTAAAGTCCGGCAATCCTTTTGAAGAATTCAGCACATTTCATCTCAGCAAACGAGTTAGCACAAGGCCTCGTCGAGAGCGTTAGTTTCGACTGATGGGTACAAGCCTGTATCCATTCCAAGTTAAAATTTCGCCTGTATCGGTGAATTTTTCGACCCATATGTACATTGCGGAGGAATTATGAGAAACTATACTTGTGATGGCGTCATTATTTATCATTTAATTTACTTGACATTAGGCTAAGGAGTCTTCACGATAGAGGAGGATAACAAAGCTCAATAGGTGGTTATAAGCTCCCCGTGGCTCAGTTCAAAAGAGCCGGCTCCATTCCTATTTAGGACCCATTCAACTCCTAAAACAATCCAAGCACAGAATTTTTGTTGGGTGAAAATAAAGCTTCGAAGGAGGCATAGTTATCATGAACCAACAAAAGGAATTTGAAAGCCTGATCCTAAGAGACCGCGATACCCGTGATGACCAGTCCTGGCGCGGAAATTTGCTGGGTTATCTGGAAAAGGTCAAGCAAGATCCCTCCATTGCGAAACTAGCCCACGCCCGCGTCTACAACCTGCTGTTAAAATCCGGGGTGGGCGACTTGCAGGATTCGGAAGATTTCCGAGTCAAGAGGCTCTATAAGGATGAGCCGGTCAAGGTCTACAACTTCTTTGCCGACGAATTTTTCGGCATTGAAAAGACCATTGCCCAGATCGTCCGTTATTTCCAATCCGCGTCCCTCAAAGGGGAGGAGAGCCGCCAGGTCATCTTTCTCATGGGTCCAGTGGGATCGGGGAAAAGCTCCCTTATTGAAAAGATCCATCGTGGTCTTGAGGAGAGCGGCCCCTTTTACGCCATCGAGGGGTGTCCCATGTTTGAAGAACCCCTTCATTTGATTCCTCGCCACCTGCGTAAGGAATTTGAAAAGATGCTCAATGTTCACATCGAAGGGGATCTCTGTCCCGTTTGCCGCTACCGCCTGAAGGAGGAGCTGAACGGGCGATACGAGGAATTTCCTGTCGCCACCATGGAGTTTTCTAAACGTGCCCGGGTGGGCATTGGCATTGTTCCCCCAGTGGACCCCAATAACCAAGATACCTCGGTGCTGATTGGCAGTGAGGACATCTCCAAACTGGACCTCTATTCGGAGGGGGACCCCCGGGTTCTGGAGCTGAACGGGTCCCTTAACGTGGGAAATCGGGGGGTTGTGGAATTTATCGAGGTGTTCAAAAACGAGGTGGAATACCTTCACTGCATGATTACGGCCACCCAAGAAAAAGTGATTCCCGCGCCCGGAAGGCACGGGTTGGTTTATGTCGATGAGGTGATCGTTGCCCATTCTAACGAGGCAGAATGGCAGAAGTTTAAGGCCGATCATACCAACGAGGCCATCCTGGACCGTATCGTTGTGGTGCGGGTCCCTTACAACCTGCGGCTTTCCGAGGAGGCAAAGATCTACCAAAAAATCATTCGCCACTCGGAATTCCGTGCCCATGTCGCGCCCCACACCCTCGAGGTGGCGTCCATGTTTGCGATCCTTTCGCGACTGGAGCCCACCAGTAAGTGTGACTTGATGACCAAGCTGAAAATCTACAATGGGGAAGAGGTGGTGGAAAAGGGTCGGACAAAGAAAATGGATTATCTCGAGCTGCGTGAAGCCACCAAAAGGGAAGGCATGAGCGGGATATCGACTCGTTTTATCATGAAAGCTCTGGACAATGCGCTTTCGGACAATATTGGCGGAAACTGTATCAACCCCATCAACGTCCGAGAGGCGCTCATTAATATGATCAAGGACGCGGATATCCCTGACGATACCCGTAAACAGTATATCGAGTTTTTACAGGACACCCTGCACAAAGAATATCTCGAGCTTTTAGAAAAAGAAATCACCCGCGCCTTTGTATATTCCTATCAAGAACAGGCAGAGACTCTGTTCCAGAACTATTTGGATCACGCGGAGGCCTATGTCAATAAAGGCAAGGTAAAGGATCGAAATACCAAGGAGGAACTCCTCCCTGACGAGGGATTTATGAAATCCATTGAGGAGCAAATTGCGGTCATTGGATCGGCCGCCGATGGATTCCGCCAGGAGGTCATTGCCTATCTTTGGGCGGCGAACCGTAGAGGGGAGAAAATCGACTATCGTAGCTACGAACCCTTGAAGGAGGCCATTGAAAAAAAACTCATGACCTCCGTGCGTGACTTGAGCCGGGTCATCACCAAGTCCAGAACCCGCGATGAAGAGCAATCGGAGAAGTACAATGCGATGGCCAGGAACCTCTTGGAGAACGGCTATTGTGACAACTGTGTGGACGTGGTGATGAAATACGCTGCGAACCACCTGTGGAAGGACTAGTGAGGCCGCAGGGGTAGTGAAAAGACCAATGGGGGATTCAAGATCCCATTATTGACCAGGAAATCAATACCGCTATTGGCCAGATCAATGGAAACCGTTTTTCGTTCCTACCGTCCCTCTTCGGCAGAGCGAAGTGACCGTAGCGCTGGAGACCGCCTGCGGCATCGCCAAAAGGTGAGAGAGGCCATTCGGCACAACATCGCTGACATCATCGCTGAAGAGTCCATCATCGGGAAAGACCGCGACCGAATCATCAAAGTGCCCATCCGTGGTGTTAAGGAGTATAAATTCGTTTACGGCGAAAATACGTCCGGAGTCGGGCAAGGTGGAGAAGGTACCGAACCGGGTCAGGTGATTGGGCAAGGTGAGGATAAAGGTGGAGGTCAGCAGGCTGGGGATAAGCCCGGCGTGGATTATTACGAGACCGATGTGAGCTTGGATGAACTGGTGGAGATAATGTTCGAGGATCTGGAGCTACCCTTTCTTCAGAGGAAGGGTCTCAGAGAGTTGGAAGTCGAACATCATCAGCGCCGAATGGGCTACCGGAAAAAAGGGATTCGGGTTCATTTGGACAGAAAACGCACCGTTGCTGCCAAAGTGATGCGCAAAATGGCTGCCAAGCGTGACGAAAGGGACGAGCCTGAACGGTTTCCGTTCCATAGCGACGATCTCATCTATCGCCACAAAGTGGTGGAAACCCGGAAGGAATCCAACGCGGTGGTCCTTTGCGTCATGGATACGTCCGGTTCCATGGACACCATGAAAAAATACCTGGCGCGGAGTTTCTTTTTTCTCCTCTATCAGTTTCTCTGTGCGAAATACCGGCGGGTGGAAATCGTCTTTATTGCCCACGATACGGTTGCTCGTGAGGTGGATGAAGATGAGTTCTTTCACAAGGGAGAGTCGGGTGGAACCTTTATCTCATCGGGTTACCGCAAGGCCTTGGATGTTATCCAGGAAAGGTACCATTCCGCCCATTGGAACGTTTACGTGTTTCACTGTTCGGACGGCGACAACTTCGAATCGGACAACACCAATGCGCTTCAAGCGGCGGAGGAGATAGCCAATATTTCGAATCTGTTTGGTTATGGGGAAATCAAACCTTTGGGTTCTGGCTACTACGGTAGCAGCATGGTGCACTTCTTTTCCCAACTGAAAAAGGACAATTTTCAAACGGTGCAAATCCAACGGAAAGAGGACGTCTGGTCCTCCTTCAAGACCTTTCTTTCCAAGGAGCACGCCCCTCAAGACGGGCCGTGACCAGCTTCCGAATGGCCTCTTACGAAATTTCCGAATTAGAATCCTGGAACGAGAAAATTCTAGCCTTGGTTCACAAGTTCGGCTTGGATTTCTATCCCCTGGAATTCGAACTCTGTGATCACGAGCAAATGCTGGGGTATATGGCATACTCCGGCATGCCCTCGCACTATCCCCATTGGTCCCACGGTAAAAGCTTCGAAAAGTTGAAGACCCTTTATGACTATGGGATTTCAGGACTCCCCTATGAGATGGTCATCAACTCTAACCCCTGCATCGCCTATTTGATGCGGGATAACTCGCTCCTCCTGCAAATCCTCACCATGGCCCATGTGTACGGCCACAACGATTTTTTCAAAAACAATTTTACCTTTCAGTGGACCCGTGCGGAGTTCACCATCGAAATCTTCAAGGCCCATGCGGATCGTGTGCGTGAATATGTGGAGGATCCCAGCATTGGAATGGAAAAAGTGGAACGCGTCCTCGACGCAGCCCATGCATTGTCTTTCCAATGTCGTCGTAACATGGCCATCAAAAAGCAGACCCGGGCCGAGGAGGAAGAGCAACGCATTGCCCAGTCCAAGCCCACGGTGGATCCGTTTCAGTCCATCCACCGTCGCACGGAGTATGTGGCCCCGGACTTGACCAAAGTCCCGCTATACCCGCAAGAAGATATCCTCCTGTTCATTCGAGACCACAACCCATTTCTCGGTGAGTGGGAAAAGGATCTTCTCACCATTGCCCATGAAGAGACGCAGTATTTCATCCCGCAGATCGAGACAAAAATCATGAACGAGGGATGGGCCAGCTTTTGGCACAAACGTATTCTGGATGCATTAGATCTGCCCCAGGGTTTCCAATTGGAGTTTATGGTTCGTCACAACCAGGTTCTGAACCCGGCGCCGGGCGGAATCAACCCCTACCATTTGGGAATGAAGATGTGGGAAGACATTGAAAAAAGATGGGACAATTCCGACCCGGAGGAAAAAAAGAAGAAGGGTGCCGGCAAGAAAAATGGGGGCCGGGACAAGCTATTCGAGGTTCGAGAGGTGGAAAGGGATGCATCCTTTTTGCGCCGTTATTTAACTGAAGACCTGATTCGAGAGTTAAACCTTTTCGAGTACCAGACACGGGGTGACAAGAAGGTCGTCAGCCGGGTTGCCGATAAGGAAAACTGGCGGGACATCAAAGACACCCTGATTCGTGACGTTGGCATGGGATCCATTCCCGTCATTAGGATCGAAGACGCAGATTACCATAACAACCGGGCGCTCTATATCAAGCACCACCATGATGGCAGAGATCTCCACCTGGAATACGCTGAGAGAACTCTCCAGTACCTTCATCAGCTATGGCAAAGGGAGGTGGTACTGGAAACCGAGATCAACGAGAAAAAGTCGCTCCTCTGCTTCACTGACGACCGGCTCGTTATCAGGGGGGTTCGCTAGCAGCCGAGCCCCTTTTCGTTTCCTTTCGTCCTTTGAATCCACCAAAGGTGTAACCTCATGTTTCGTGGATTCTGTGGCGCGTCTGGTCGTGGGTGACGTGAAATTGTAGGTTTCGTTACCAATGGAGGTATGGGTGCCCGAGTCGTCTCCAAGAAGTCCTCATCCGTCATGAAGGGCTTCGCCTCAAGCCTTATCGTGACACGGTGGGTAGGCTCACAGGTTCGCCCGTCTCAACGGAGTGCGCAAAAATGTTTTGCTGAATATGGTGTTCAACCTGGGACTACCGAGACTGCGTCAGTTCAAGAAGGCCATTGCCGCCATAAGGGCGAAACGCCGGCACGAGGCCGCCAGACGGATGCTAGACAGCCGAGTTCCGGGACCATTGCGAGGAACGGATTTGGATCGTCTGTTCCTCTTCAATCATTCCTTGTTCCCGGCAATAGGTGTAGGGAAATAGCCGGTCCCGCCCAGATCTCCCGCATTAGGGGAAGCGGCGCAAGACGGGAACGCCCGGGGTAAGATGCCACCTTCAGCAGCTTCACCTGGGGATAGGATGATTTCCAAGTTGAGGACTTGTATGCGCTCCCCTTTCGGAATTCCGATGTCAGAAAAATTCCAAAACAATCGGCCAAAGATCTGATCAAAGGATGGGCGGACCGTCTGAAAGCCTCTTAAGACGGATACTGTCGCACTTTTCATTCAAGGATTCAGGTCTCTCGCCCTTACCAGGAATGAGTGGTTCCGCTCTGCTCCCATACCCCCGCTGAGCAGGTTCCCGGGTGTAGTCGTACGGGGCTTTCAATTCTGGATCGGATGCCTGTATGCTTCTAAAACCTCCTGAAAGCGCTGGGTGCCCTCAGGCCCTACCACATGGGACGGTATTTCTTGGCTAGTTCTCGAAAGGCGTCTTGAATGCCAGCAGGACTTTCGATCTGAGAGACCCCAAGGATTATTTAGTGATTCTTAGTCAGCAGAACCGCTGGTCTCCGATGCGATCAATTTGGGAACAGGGTGAAGCAAGAGATTTCTGCGTGGCGTTTATCCGCTCTTGACTGTAATCTTGCGCGGCCGGGTTGCCGCCTCCTTTCCGTAATTATTTTGAAAAGATAAGTTCGACTCGACGCACGTCAAGGGGTGATTTATCAAACAGTTTCCTGAGTTGAAGTTTTTTGTGACGCTAAAGTAGTATCACCGGCTCCTGATCCGGTTGACCTTCCGTAACACCTGTGCTTTATAATGCTATCTCGACTTCCGAAAGTTTAATTGGCAACACGCCATTCAGGGAGGTTCAAATGATGAAAGGGATTATTTCGGCAGGTTCGTTTATTGCATTGCTGATGTGGCTAGTCCCGGAGGCAATGTCTCAACTGGACTGGCAGGAAGAATGGGAGAAGACTCTGGCCGCAGCCAAGAAAGAAGGGGTTGTGTCGGTGCTGGGTCCAAGACAGGTTCAGGCCCGAGACGTCCTTGTGGGGCCGTTCCAAAAGAAATACGGGATTAAGGTACGATATATCGGGGGATCTGGCCGTACCATTTCTCCGCGTGTCCTGACCGAGCGACGGGCTCAACGCTACCTTTGGGACGTGTATGTGGGTGGCACAACCACGGGCTTAACTTCCTTGGCCCCTGGAGGGGCGCTTGCAAATTTGAGGGAAACGTTCATTCTCCCGACGGTAAAAGACCCCAAGAATTGGCGTGGTGGAAGCCAGGAGTTTGCGGATCGGGCTGCAAAATTGCAGTTAGTCTTCAGCCCCTACCAGCGAGCTACCCTTTTCATCAACCCAAAGATGGTGAAGCCGGGAGAGCTGACCTCCCACAAGGACCTTCTCGACCCCAAGTGGAAAGGGAAAATCGCGTTGGACGACCCACGCAAACCCGGCCCGGGAAACGGCACCTTTCTCTTTTTCTATTTACACCCGGACCTGGGAGTCGACTACATCCGGTCTTTGGCCAAGCAAAATCTCCTAATTCTGCGGGACTATCAGCAAGAGCTCAATGGATTGGCTCGCGGTCGCTACCCAATTCTAATTGGCAGCTCTGATGCCACCGCCGAGTATAAAATACGCCAGGGGGTGCCCATCGGTCTTGTGGACCCGCGTACTGTGAAAGAGGGTTCCGATAGAAACCCTGCAAACGGCGCTGTGGCGCTGATTGACAAGGCGCCTCATCCCAATGCCGCCAAAGTATTCATCAACTGGCTCCTTTCCAAGGAGGCCCAGACGGCTTACGTTCAAGAAATGAGCTACGTCAGTGCACGCAAGGATGTGTCGACGGATCATGTTCGGGAATGGCGGATTCCCAGGGAAGACTCCATCAAGACCTATACGGAAGAGGCCTTGGCAAAAAAGAAGAAACTTAATCCGATTCTCAGAAAAGTATTTGGCCGTTAGCTTTTCCTGGACTGAAATGGGAGGTCAAAGACCTCCCATTCTACATGCGGTTGGGTTAAAACCTAAAAAAGCGCGAAGCATTTTCCCCCAGGAGCTTGTTTTTTATCCTGTCGGGGATGTCGGTCCGGTTGCGCCAGTGATCCACAAAGTTCTCCTCCGCTGAGGGGTCAGCGTGGGGGAAATCCGAAGAGCACATCAATGAATCCTCGCCTATGCTTTCAGTGAGGTAGTTGAAGTTTTCGTCTCCCTCGCAGTTCACAAAGACCTTCCCGGATCGAAAAAGCTCCTCCGGATCCTGGTAGTACTGCTGATCAAAACCGGTTCCAAAACTTGGTCGATTTGCCAATGGGCGCGCGAGGGTGAGGGGTTTCGCGCGGCGACGCAACTGCTTGATGGAATAGGGGACCCACTCAGACCCGCTCTCGAAAAATCCGAACCGGAGCCCGGCAAAGCGATTCACGAGACCGTACCCCATTACGAAAGTGAACCCCCAAATCACGGGTATGGTTGCGGAAGCAAAAAAAGACTGGGCGTCAGAAAAAAGGTTCGTTACTTGAGGCGACGCCCATCCCAGGTGAACGCAAATGGGTAATTCCGACTCTGCGGCTTGCTGGTAGACGGGGAAAAAAGCGGGGTCCGCCAAAGTTCGGTCCCACACCATTCCCATGGTGAAAATTCCCGCTGCCCCCAACTCCTTGACCCGTCGAATCTCGGGCAATGCAACATCCGGATCCCGGAACGGCACTAGCGCCACCCATCTGACCCGCCCGTTGGACTTGGCGCAGGCTTCACCCACATAGGTGTTGTAGGCTTGGAAGAGTGCCCCCTCAAGCTTCACGTCCTCCGCAACGGATACCAGAAACATGGTGGGAAAGATTACTTGAATATCGATTCCAAGCCGGTCCAGGTCCGCCACCCGTGCATCCATGTCGCCTAAAGTCAACGATCCTAGAGTAACGTTCTTTCTCTTTGACCGTTCATCGCCTGGCACCAGAAAAGTAGTACGGCCGCGGCCTCCCATGTGAGGATGGGTTTTCCCATCGATAATCCAGCAGCCGTTGAAATCTTCCCTAATGGTATCTCTTGGCAAGAATACGCGAATGGGTCTTCTGGGGTAAAACTCCTCCGGCAAGTGCGCAAACATTTCCTCAGGCTCGTGAACATGACCGTCAACGTCGATAATGCGCATTTCTTATCCTCCTTCGGATTGGCCAGGCTGTCTGGTCTACAATGAGTCCTTTGCTACTTACCACGATTTTTTTTCCAGTCCAATACGAGTTCCCGGTTTGAACTCCATGGGGGCGGGTAAGCAAAAGGGAAATCATGGGTTGTTTAACGAATGCCCGGACCGCACAGGTCCTGATCTTCTGGGAACTGGGAGTCGGCACCGCAGGGCCTAGGAAGCCTTGCGTTTTTTGATTTCCTCGACGAGTTGAGGAATGACTTGAAAAACATCGCCTACAACTCCCAGGTCGGACACCTGGAAGATGGGGGCTTCGGGATCCTTGTTGATTGCAATAATAGTTTTGGATTCCTTCATGCCAGCCAGGTGTTGGATGGCACCTGAAATCCCGCAGGCGAAGTAAACTTCGGGTTTCACCGTCTTACCGGTTTGACCCACCTGTGTGGAATAGGGAACCCAGCCGGCGTCCACTGCGGCCCGGGACGCCCCCACGGCTCCGCCAAGCAGGTCCGCTAAACCGCGTAGCATCTCAAAATGTTCGGCACCTTTTAGTCCCCGGCCTCCCGAGACGACAAATTTCGCCCCCTCCAGTTGAGGACCCTCTTGCTTGACTGTCACCCGATCGGTCACATGGGCCTTCTGATTCGCTGTATCGGAGGCCGCTTCCACCTCTTCTACTGTGGCAGTGTTGCTACCTGGCTTGGGCTCAAAGGATTTTGGGCGCACCAGGAGCAATTTAGTGCCGGGGCTCACCAGGGTGGAGGTGCTTTGGTAACTGCCTCCGAGGGCGGGGATGGTGGCTTCAACGGAGCCATCTTTTAACACAAAGTCGGAAACATCAGCGATGGCGCCGCAGTCCAGGGTTGCGCTCAGGGCAGCGGCTACGTCCCTGCCATAGTAACTCGAAGCAAAGAGCATCACAGCGGGCTGATGTTTACGGATTAAACCGGCAATGGTCTCTGCGGCGGGTAGAGTCAAGTAATCTCGATAGACAGCATCGGGGGATCGGTAAACTTTGCTGGCACCGTGATTCCCGAGGGTTGCAACAGCGCTGTCGGGAGCAGGACCCAGCAGGATTGCCTCTGCCGTGCCAAGCTCAGATGCCTTTGCGAGCATTTCCAAGGTGGTGTGCGTGATCTCATTTTCCACCACTTCGGCGTAGACCCAAATGAGATCGGCCATCTAGATTACCTTCAACTCGGCGAGAAAGTCAACGATCTGCTTCCCGCCTTCCCCTTCGTCCGTGATGACCTTGCCCGCCTGGCGGGCGGGAGGTCTCCCGACGCTCAATACCTTTTCCCTGGCTCCCGAGCTACCCACTTGATCTGCCCCTAGTCCCAAATCGGCGGCGGTGAATTTCTTTATCTCTTTTTTCTTGGCGGCCATGATGCCTTTCAATTGCGGGTAACGGGGCTCGTTGATGCCGCTGGTGGTGGTAATGAGCACAGGGCAAGCTGCTTCCACCACCTCGTAACCGGTTTCACTCTGTCTTTTGATGGTTGCTTTACCTTCGTTGAGGGTAATCTCTTTGGCAAAAGTGAGGGGGGTGACTCCTAACAGGTAAGCCACTTGGACCGGTACGATGCCGGAATAACTGTCACTGCTTTCCGTAGCGCAGAGGATCAAATCGAAGGGTTGTTTTTTAATGGCCGCTGCCAGCACCTTGGCGGTACCGAGGGTATCAGAACCGGCCACGGCATCATCTAAAATATGAACCGCTGCTGTCGCTCCCATGGCAAGAGCGGTCCGGATACCAATGGTCGCATCCGTGGTTCCCATGGTGACTACCGTGACCGTGCCGCCATGTTTTTCAGTGAGACGGAGTCCCTCCTCAAGGGCGCTGGCGGCTGCAGGGTCCAGCTCATGGGTTACGCCCTTTCGAATCATGCATTTTGTGGCGGGGTCAATTTCGATGGTTACAGAACTGGCGGGTATGACCTTAGCGCAAACAACGACGTCCACTGGTTTGATCCTCGATGATTTAATGGGATGTGAATTAACACTAATCCCACACCCACTTAATAATGGGTTAGGCGACTAATCAATTTGTGGCTAGGTCCATGGGCGGCTGGGCTTGCCTACTCCAGCCACTCGGAAACCTTCCCCTCCATCATGACGTCTAATATCTCCTTACAATCCTGGATCGCCTTGTCCGTCACCTTTGAATCGTTGAGGTGGGGCATGGCCCAATTGACCGCTCCATGGATCGCCTGAATTACTTCTTTTAGATGCTCGTCAAGCGCATCGATATTGGGTGCCTTCTCCATCTTATTTACTTCCTTCCGTTCTCTAGGTGAAGAGCCGTTTCTCTTGTAATTCTGGTACCTGAAGACCTATCTGCTCGATAAGACCATTAACTTCTTGTCTATACTGTTCTCTGGCCTCGGCATTGGAGCGTCGCTTCAGACCCCAATAGCGGTAGCGCTCGGATCTGGGTGATTCGGACTTGCCAAACATGTCGAGTCCCTTGATATACCAATAGTTGATGGCCTTTTGGACTCTCTCTTTGGACTCTCCACCCTTGGCTGCAAGCTCGGCTGTCTTATTGGTACCAAAATCGAGGTGCCCCTCCTCCTCCTTCAAGATATCAGGCAGGAGGCGATCAAGCGGGAGATAGCTTCCGCCCTGAAATTCCTCCAGCTGGTAGCGGCCGACTCGATCAATGAGAAGACCGAAAACAGCGAAGTCTTCCCAGGTAGTGATTTTGCCGCGAAATGCCTCTACATACCGTTTTTGATTCGGCCAGCTGAGGACGTGAGATGTGTCCACTCCGATATCCCCGGCGATGCGGGCCATCTTGCGATAGTGGTCCAGTTCCTCAGCGGCGGTCCGGGCCACAATCAGTTGGTCAATCTTGGTGGGAGCGGTAGGCAGAATGTCCTCTATATATAGGTGGGGACCCCCGACCTCACAGTCACATTGAATGGTCATGACCCGTCCCAAGAGTTCCTGGTATTCTGGGTCTAATTTTTCAACGTCTTTAAGATCCACCTTATCCGTAAACATAAAAACCTCCTCTTCAGGCCCATGGTTTCAAATTACGTTATGAGTTGGATACCAGAAGAGCCATTGGAAATCAACATCCCCAATCCGTAACTTTACTTAGTGTCGTTGATACACTACACTTGGCGGGATTTTGGAGGCGAGGACATCTTCATTGGATCAATTTAAACAGCTTGCCCTGCTCATGGATCTTTACCAGCTTACCATGGCCCAGGGCTATTTTCAGAGTAGGAAAGTTGCGCCTGCAAGTTTCAGCCTGTTCGTCCGTGCCTATCCGCCGGGCCGTGGTTATTTCGTCTCGGCGGGATTGGAAGACGTCTTAAACTTCCTGGAGGAATTTGCCTTTCAACCAGAGGATATTGATTATCTTCACTCCACGGAAATTTTTGCCGACGAATTTCTGGATTTTTTGAAAGACTTGCGATTTACCGGCGAAGTCTGGGCTGTTCCGGAGGGCCGGCTTTTCTTCAAGGACGAACCCGTCCTCGAGGTCACTGCACCCGTCATTGAGGCTCAGCTGGTAGAATCGTTTATCATCAATCAGGTTAATCTGCAGGCCTTGATTGCCAGTAAGGCTGCACGGTGTGTGCATGCGGCTCAAGGGAGGGCCGTGGTGGATTTTGCTCTCAGGCGCGCCCAGGGGATCGATGCGGGGATGAAGGCGGCACGGGCAAGCTACATTGGTGGATGCAATTCCACTAGCAACACACTGGCGGGTAAACGCTACGGCATCCCTATCGTCGGAACCATGGCTCATTCGTTTGTTTCCAGTTTCGAGCACGAGATCGATGCGTTTCGGAGTTTCGTTGCGAGCTTCCCTGCCAACTCGACGTTGCTCATCGATACCTATGACACCCTTGCGGGCGCCCGCCGGGCGATAGCTGTTGCTCACGAGATGGCAGCCAAAGGGCAACGCTTGAGAGGTGTGCGCATTGATAGCGGGGACTTGCTCTATCTGGCACGAGAGGTGAGGCGCATGTTCGATGAGGCGGGTCTGGGTGATGTAATAATTGTGGGTAGCGGAGGCCTCGACGAATTCGATCTAGCGGAACTCTCTTCGGCCAATGCCCCCTACGATTTGTACGGCGTTGGGACCCGGATGGGAGTCTCCGCGGATCAGCCCTGGCTCGACATGGCTTACAAGTTGGTTGATTACAACGGACGGCCGGTCTTGAAGCTCAGTACCGGCAAAGTATCCTTGCCCGGCCGCAAACAGATTTTTCGTTCGGCTGAGCTCAAGGGGGACGTTCTTGGTCTTCGTGAAGAGAGTCATCCAGGGGCAGATGCGTTGCTCAACAAGGTCATGGAAAACGGGAAAAAGATTGCTCCCCTTCCCAGTCTCAAAGAGATTCGGGCCAACTTTCTTGAGGAATTCGCCCACCTTGATGATCGCTATAAATCCCTTCGAAGTCCTGCCCTTTATTCGGTTGAGCTCAGTTCTCGACTGAAACGCCTACAGGAGGAGATTCAAGCGCAGATATCTCGAAATCGGTTGGATGATTGAATTAGTTCCTTCTTGGCGGGATACGATCTCTTTGACTTCCCGTTCTCATCTATCCGCCCGGTTGTTTCGTGTATCGACTGGCTAAAGCAAATCCATACTTGCGGGTGTCAAATAGAGGTGGTAGGAGGGGTGAGATTGCGGATCGGTCCCATGTCCGGTGGGATGGAGGACCGCCGGATTTGCACTAAACGGACGCCCACGCGGATTGTACAGGTGAGATGGATGCCCAAAGCCAGTTCCAAGTCGGAGGGCAATCCGAGTGGAGGTCTTCGAGGAGTGGACAGTTTCATGGAAGAATTTCAAGAGAGAATCGCTGAAGGGCTTTTACAGACCGGTTCAGTTCAAGTTTACCGGGACCGTCCTTTTGTTTTCGTCTCAGGGAGGGTCTCCCCTGTATACGTCGACTGCCGTCGATTGCTGTCCTTTCCCAAGGTGAGGGACCACATCGTCGAACATTTGGCAATCAGCGTTAAGAGAGACATTGGTCCGGAAGCCATCGATGTCATTGCCGGAGGAGAAACCGCGGGAATTCCCTACGCGGCGTTTGTTTCCCTGAAGATCGGTAAGCCCATGATCTACGTGAGGAAGGCCGCCAAAGGCTATGGTCAGAGCAAACAGATTGAAGGTGTTTTGGAAGCCCGGCAGCGGGTCCTGCTGGTGGAGGACTTGATCACGGACGGAAAGAGTAAATTGGGATTTAACGATGGTATTCGTGCCGAGGGAGCTGCCATCACCCATTGCCTGTGCGTGTTTGAATACAGTTTGAATCGACTGAACCTTCACGAGGGAAGGAAGAAGCTGGCAGAACACAACATCGAGCTCCATAGCCTCGTCACTTGGGATCACGTGTTGAATACGGGACTCAGTAAAAAGTATTTCAGCGATCAGGCTAGCCGGGAGATTCAAGATTTTTTAGCAGACCCCGTGAGCTGGGGTCGTAAGATGGGGTTTGAAAAATAAGAGGGTCACTAACGGTTTCGGAGTGACAGGCTAAAAAGATATCTTACGCTACCCAATATCATTTCCCTTGCATCAGGTAGAGGGTGCGCTGAGAGTCGTGTATCTTCACAGAATCATGTATCAAAAATAGATTGCCGAATTCCGCTTCAAAGTTCTCCTGCGCGTATTCGTGGAATACGTCCTTCCTGGTGAAAAGAAGTCTTTCGACCTGAGAATCCGTTTTTGGGATGAGTTCAATGATAAGCCAAGAGGATATTTGCCTAAAAAACCTGGCTATGCATCCAGCGGTAGATTATTAGAGATCGCTAAATGGTGAATCAAGGAGGATGCCATGTGAGTCTTTGGATGGAGGATTTTAAACTATCGATCAGACCTCGAAACGAATGAGGACTAAATGGTTTCGTGACAAGTTTGTTGTCAATAGTCTCCTCAAATACGTTGGACTGAGATCCATCCAGTATCAGGTGCAGGACGTTTTTATGCGCCGAAAACCTGTAGATCTCCTTCAGCGCGCCGACGGTTGGCTTGCTCCGAGATTTCGCGAGCAATGGAGACGTATTCTGTGCAGCATTAATCAGGGAATAGGTTAATTGCAAAAAGAAAATCGCTATGGCAGCGACGACCATTGTCTTTCCAACCCGGGGGGTAATAGTAGGTGGCCGTCAGGATGGCACCAAGCCAGATTCCCAGATCTAACCAACCCCGTCACATACCAATTTTCCAATCGATTGCACGGCCATCCAGCACCCCATAATTCCACACGATTGTGTATCCCTGGAACCAAACCAAAAGGCTGATGACCGCAAGAAGAGTCAGGTAGCGGGGAAAAAATAGAGGCGGGCAGGATTATGCCCACCAACCCTAGTGTCCTTATGACAGATATTGCCGGGCGAAGGTAGAGACTCGGGATAATCGAGAACGGGGTGGCAAACTCATCCAGGTTGCCAACCTATAGATAGGAAGGGAGTAAATAGAAAGATACTGGATGCCAAGATGGTGGCCAAAGCCAAGAGTATTTGCGAGCCACGTGAGTCGGGCATGGTTGGTCTTTCCCAAAATACGGCAATGGCTGGCTGGTTTGCCCATAGGCGAGCCCCCTGTGGTCTTCCAGGGGAGGCTGACCCGAGGTTGGGTGGGGGACATCCTGGGTTCTCGGCGGCTGAACCCAATAATAAAAGCAGGTTGCTTATTAAAACCTGATCAGCACGGCCCCCCAGGCAAATCCAGCACCGAAGGAATTGAGAAGGACTGTATCTCCTGCGGCGATACGACCCTGCCGCCAGGCCTCGTCCAGTGCAACGGGAACGGAAGCCGCCGAAGTGTTGCCGTACTTGTCGACATTCACCACCACCTTTTTCGGAGGCATTTTTAAGCGCTCTGCTAGAGCGTTAATGATCCTAAGATTTGCCTGATGGGGAATCACCAGGGAAACCTCCTCGACACTCACGTTGGCTTCCTCAAGTACTTCACGGCTGATCTCTTCCATGGCGCGCACCGCGATCTTAAACACCTCTTTCCCATTCATGGTAATGGTATGCTGCCTGCGCTCAACGGTCTCTAAACTGGCCGGTTGGAGTGAGCCACCAGCGGGAACATAGAGTGTCTTAGCGTAGGAGCCATCCGTGCGCAGCCGTGCACTGAGAATACCGCGTTGCCCATCGTCGGAAGCCCCAACCACAATGGCCCCCGCACCATCACCGAACAGAACGCAGGTGGATCGATCCTGCCAATCGAGCACCCGGCTCAGAACATCGGATCCCACCACCAGGGCATTGCGGATCATTCCAGTACGAACGAAGGAATCGGTCACTGTCAGGGCGTTGAGAAAACCGGAACAAGCCGCGTTGATATCAAAGGAGAAGACTTTTCGTGCCCCCAGCATGTCCTCGAGAACACAGGCGGAACTGGGCATGGGGTAGTCCGGAGTGCATGTTCCTACAATGATGGCATCGAGGTCGTTGGCTTCCATGCCTGCTGCTTTTAGGGCACGCATGGAAGCATGATAGGCCATGTCGGCTGTTCCCTTGCCGTCTTCCAGGACCCGTCTTTCTTTAATGCCCGTTCGAGTGGTGATCCACTCGTCGCTGGTGTCGATGAGTTTTTCGAAATCCGTATTGGTTACGACCTTTGTTGGCAGTTCCGAACCGCTGCCTAGGATCACTGTGCGGTGTTGGGGTGGTCTCATGCAGCCCTCCTGAAGATAACGCAGGCGTTGGTCCCACCAAATCCAAAGGAGTTGGAGAGGGCCACTTTGATGTCGGCCTTTCGTGCTTGATTGGGCACATAATCCAAGTCACAAAGTGGATCGGGAGTCTCGTGATTTATGGTTGGAGGAATGGTTCCGTGATGAAGGGCCAAGACGGTGAAGACCCCTTCCACCGCTCCGGCGGCCCCTAGCATGTGACCGGTCATGGATTTTGTGGAACTGACGGCGATTTTATGGGCGTGCTCTCCAAAGACCTTTTTGATGGCCTGTGTCTCGTTGATGTCGTTGTATTCCGTGGAAGTTCCATGAGCGTTGATATAGTCCATATCGGTTGGTTCGATCCCCGCGTCCTGGAGGGCCAAATCCATGCAACGGGCAGCACCCTCGCCATCAGGTGATGGCGAAGTGATATGGTAGGCGTCCCCGTTGGCTCCATAGCCAATCACTTCTGCCAAAATGTTGGCACCTCGCTTGAGAGCTCTCTCCCTTTCCTCGAGGATCAAGACGCCGGAACCCTCTGCTATGACAAATCCGTCCCGGTCCTTATCGAAGGGTCGACTCGCCCGTTCGGGGTCGTCGTTGCGTATGGAAAGCGCCTTCATGGCGGCAAATCCGCCGACACCAAGGGGTGTAATGGCCGACTCCGCACCTCCTGCGATGGCGGCGTCCTGTACGCCGCGCTTGATCAGGTGAAAGGCCTCTCCGATAGCGTGGTTCCCCGATGCGCAGGCGGATGTGGGTGTCCAATTAACTCCTTTGGCGCCATGTCGGATGGCAATCTGACCTGGCGCTAGGTTGGAAATCACTTTGGGAATAAAGAAGGGCGATATCTTTCGAGGTCCCCCCTCCATATACGCCTGCTGATAATATTCGATGGTGGCAATGCCGCACAGACCGACTCCGATAATGACTGCCGCACGATGGGCCTCTTCTGGGTCGATCTTCAATCCACTGCTTCGCATCGCCATCTCAGCTGCGGCAACACTGTATTGAATGAAGAGATCCATCTTCTTGATCTCTTTGGGATCGATGAAATCTTCAGCCCGAAAGTCGGCCACTTCCCCTGCTATGCGTGCGGCCATGAACTCTACGTTGGGAAATCTCGTGATGGGCCGGACCCCGGAGCGCCCAGCAACAATGGCTTCCCAGTTGGTTTCTACCCCGGTACCCAAAGGGGTAACGAGTCCTAAGCCTGTGACAACGACTCTGCGATTCGGCTCACTCATCGTTATAACCCCATGAATGTATTAGGATAATCTAGGCTGCCCTGGCCGTCAACAAAATTAATTAGATGGAGCAATATGCCTGTCTACCAGTAGGATTCCTGAACTCTGAGGATTTTGCGGATGATGACTTCTATATTCTTTCCATCTATCAGGGGATGCCGCTTGATCTGTTGCTCGCCTGATATTATCCGCAGAACAGCACTAACGGAGCTTTTCAGTGCCTTTAGATTATAGCCTCCCTCGAGCAAAAATGCGACCTTTCCGCCTGCGAATTTTTGTGCCAGGTTGAGGAGCAGCGAAGCCATGGTGGCGAAGCCTTCCTCGGTGACGAGCATTCCTCCTAAGGGGTCTTGCCGGTGGGGGTCAAACCCCGCAGAGACCAAGATCCACTCTGGTTCATACTTCGCCGCAATGGGCAAAACAATCCGGTTGAAGGCCCCGATATATTCCTCATCTCCACAGCCTTGAGGCAGGGGAATGTTAACAGTAAACCCTTCTCCTTTTTCCACACCGACTTCGTCCATTGCGCCGGTGCCGGGGTAATAGGGATACTGGTGGGTGGAAATATAGAGGACCGAGGGGTCCCAATAGAAACTGTCCTGAGTCCCATTTCCATGATGGACGTCCCAGTCCATGACCAGGATACGCTTTGCACTGTATTGAGTCCGCAGAAACTGTGCGCCGATGGCCACGGTATTGAATAGGCAGAATCCCATGGCGTGGTCTCGCATTGCGTGATGACCTGGTGGGCGCACCATGGCAAATCCGTTTTGGAAGTCCCCGGCCGCCATGGACTCCAACAGCCTGAGAAATCCACCTACCGCTAGTAGGGCGGTGCCAAAGGAGTCTCTGCAGGTAACCGTGTCTCCATCTAAAGCGAATCGGTTGGTTTCAGAGGTGGATCGGATCAGATCGATGTACTGTTTACCATGGCAGGTCTCGATCTCGGCTAATCTTGCTTGCCTGGGAGGGAGGATTTGAACCGTTTGTCCTTGGAGATGACTGATAAGGTCCATAAGGGCTTTGAGGCGCTCCGGTCGCTCCGGATGGAACTCACCCGGTTCATGTTTTAGAAATTCTGGGTCGATGACCACTGCGGAACGTGACATGATGGTTGCCTGTGTACCACTCCGTGTCGGGATCTGTAAAGTCCTTTCCCTAGAGGTTGCGAATCGTTGGAAAATGAATTAGTTACAAGGGTTGGAGGCCGTCCATGTTCGGTATAGGCATGCCGGAGTTGATTCTTATCCTCGCAGTGGCCCTAATCGTACTGGGACCCAAGAGGCTGCCAGAAATTGCGCGTGCCCTGGGAAAGGGATTGGCCGAGTTTCGCCGGACCACGGACGAGCTGAAGGACGAGTTCCGTGAAGTGGAAGAGGAAATAGAGAATCCTACTAGCTCCAAGGCCTCCGCCGAGGAATCACCCACCCCAGTCCAACCTTCGAAGCAGAGTGGAAAGCATACCGGGTAGCGGGGCGCCTGGCGATGCCAGGATGCCCTTTCTAGGACACCTAGACGAACTACGGTCTCGGTTGATCAAGTGTCTCGTGGCCGTGGTCCTTGCCTTTCTGGTGACCTTTGCCTTTGCCGAACACATTTTTGCCTTCCTGGCGGCTCCCCTGAGGGCGTTGGAAGCCCCTGGTCTCAGCTTGATCGGTACCGGGGTTCCTGAGGCGTTCTTCGTCAAAATCAAAGTCAGTTTTGTTGCGTCCCTATTCTTGTCCCTTCCGGTGATTCTGTGGCAGATCTGGCAGTTCGTCGCCCCTGGCCTGTACGCACACGAGGTGCGCTATGCACGAGGCTTTGTCTTTTTCGGCACGCTCTTTTTTTTCGCGGGAGCCTGGTTCTGCTATGAAGTGATATTTAACGTTGGCTTTGGGTTTCTGCTCAAAACCTATGAGTCCATGGAGGTGGAGCCTAACATTAGAATAGGTGAGTATTTATCCTTTTCCTCAAAGCTGCTCTTGGCTTTCGGGGTTGTTTTTGAACTGCCGGTGTTTGCCTTCTTCCTCACCCGTGTCGGGCTGATCGATCATCTTTTTTTGATCCGACAGTTTCGCTACGCGCTTATTGTCATTTTTGCCTTGGGAGCTATTCTGACGCCGCCTGATGTTGTCTCGCAGATCCTGCTGGCGCTGCCGCTCACAGCCCTATATGGGGTGAGTATCGGTGTGGCTTATTTCGCACAGAGAAGAGATGGGGATGAAGACTAGATGATCAAGAGAATTCCAAACAATCTAGTTTTGGATTTCAGTGTTTTGGTTTGTTTGAGATTTCGGGCTTCGGAATTGGGATTTTAATTCACGGACGGCCCGGCGAGATGCAAAATTGATAAAGCCTAATTCGGCTGCTGGAAAGGTCTAGGTCTGAAATACCTATTCCACGACGACGAGGAGCTCGCCAGCTTCCACAGCTTGTCCGGCTTTTACCTTGACTTCTTTTACCTCAGCCTGGATGGGGGAACGCACCTCGTTTTCCATCTTCATGGCCTCGACGATGACTAGTCCTTGACCTTTTTCGATTTGGTCCCCCTCGTTGACCAGAACGGCGATGACCCTTCCTGCCATGGGGACTGAGATATTTTGCCTGCCCTGCAGTTGAATCCCGGATTGAAATCCACCCACACGCATGCGACGCTCGTCCATAAGGTCGATGTGATAGCTCCGCCCATCCACCAAAACCCGGTATTCCGGCTCGGAGATGTCCACGTCCACCTCGAAGGATCGGTTGTTGATAATGAGGGAGAAGTTGCTTCGACCCGTCTTCTTCCCGTCAACGAGGATCTCGTTGCCGTCCACGGCCACCCGGTAAAGAGACTTGCCGATTTCTTCGATCTCTACGGTGTAGGTCTGATCGCCCAGCTTAGCGATGAAGGCCATAGTCTGTTGGGTCCGAGGAGGGCCCTACCATTTCGTTTTCTGAACCATTAAATTGGCTGCCCGCCGAAGGGATTCCCTTTTTCCCGTTTCGCGCCATTCGGATTTTTCATTGGCGCCTTGTTGCAGAACCTGAAGGGCCTGCTCCTCTTCTCGGTGAAGGGCCGCTATGGCTGCCGATGCCAGGGCCACATGCCGGTGAGGATAGAGCTCTTCCTTTCCCCTGGATCCGTGCTCGTCGTCGATAAAGGCCGTGTTCAGGTCACCGGCCATGAAGCGAGGATGGCGCAATATCCACTGGTGAAACGGAATGTTGGTTTTGATCCCTCTCACCTGGTATTCGCGCAGGGCCCTGCGCATCCTGAAGAGGGCCTCCATTCGATTTTCTCCCCATACGATCAGTTTGGCGATCATGGGGTCGTAGTAGATGGGGACCTCAGCACCTTCATAAACCCCGCAATCATTGCGAACGCCGAGACCTTCGGGTAGCCGCAGCCCTTCGATCTTCCCTGGGCAAGGCATAAAATCGGTTTCCGGGTCCTCCGCATAGATTCGGCATTCGATGGCATGACCTGTCAGTCTGATATGGCGTTGACGCCAGGGAAGACGGGTCCCGGCTGCCACCTCGATTTGGGCCTTGACCAGATCGATTCCAATGACCCTTTCGGTCACGGCATGTTCTACCTGCAGGCGGGTGTTCATCTCTAGAAAATAAAAATTTCTGTCCGAATCCAAAAGAAATTCCAAGGTGCCGAGCCCCACGTAGTTAACGGCCTTAGCCCCCTGCACGGCTACCCGACCGATGTTTCGCCTGACCCATTTGTCTAAGGTGGGTGCTGGGCATTCCTCGATTATTTTTTGGTGCCGGCGCTGAATAGAACATTCCCTGTCGTAGAGATGGATCACCCTTCCATGTTGATCGCCGATGATCTGGACTTCCACATGATGACATCGCTCGAGATACTTCTCCACATAGAGGCGGGAATCTCCGAATGAAGATTGTGCCTCCGAGCGCACCGCGCGGTAGGCGGACTGGATCTCCCGAGCCGAGCGGACCAATCTCAGTCCTTTGCCGCCACCGCCGGCAGCCGCCTTTAACATCAGGGGGTAGCCAATGGCCTGGGCTGTCTCAAGGACTTCTTCTTCAGAGGTCAACACCTTCCCCGACCCGGGAATGACGGGAACTCCCGCGGCTTTCATGATCTCGCCTGCCTTAACCTTATCCCCCATCTGATCGATGACCTCGGCAGGGGGGCCGATAAACACAACGCCCTCTTCCTGGCATCTGCGGGCAAATTCCGGGTTCTCGGCCAGAAATCCGTAGCCTGGGTGGATGGCCTCTGCAGAACTCTTTTTTGCCGCCTCCAGAATACGGTCAATGGCAAGATAGCTCTCCAGCGATGGGGGCGGACCCACGAGATAGGCGTAATCCGCATACTTCACGTGCAGAGCGTCTCGGTCGGCCTCGGAATAGACCGCCACCGTTTCTATATCCAGCTCTTTACAGGCACGGATAATCCGGACGGCAATCTCACCTCTATTGGCAATCAGGATGCGTTTAAACATATGAATAGAAAGAGACAGAGATAGAGACAGTGATAGGGAAAAGAATTAAGCTTCCTTTTTCTTGCTCTGTCTCCGTCCCTGTCTTATAACGGTATGTTCCCATGTTTTTTAGGTGGGTTATTGACCCGCTTCCTCTTCAACATCTCTAGGGAACGAATGAGGGTTGGGCGAGTATCCTCCGGGGCAATGACCGTGTCAACGTAACCCTGCTCCGCGGCCTTGAACGGATTCGCAAACGTCTGCCGATAGTTCTCCACCAGTTCTTCTCTGGCCTTTACCGGATCTTCGGCCTTTTCCAATTCGTGGCGCGACACGATGTTGATAGCCCCCTCGGGGCCCATTACCGCGATCTCGCCTGTGGGGTAAGCAATGTTAATGTCACCGCGCAAATGCTTGCTAGACATTACGATGTACCCCCCACCGTAGGCCTTACGCGTAATCACGGTGAGCTTGGGGATGGTAGCCTCCGCATAGGCGTATAGGAGCTTGGCCCCATGCCGGATAATTCCGCCGTATTCTTGAGTTGTGCCGGGCAAAAAACCAGGGACGTCCACAAACGTTACCAAGGGGATATTAAAACAATCACAAAACCGGATAAAACGGGCGGCCTTGACCGATGCATCGATGTCCAGGCACCCGGCCAGATGAGCGGGTTGATTTGCCACAATACCAACGGGCCACCCGCCGAGGCGGGCGAAACCGACCAGGATGTTGGGAGCAAAGTCACGCTGCACTTCGTAGAGATATCCCTCGTCCACCACCGCACTAATTAGTTCTTTCATGTCATAGGGGCGGTTTGGATTATCCGGGATCAGTTCTTTGAGTTTTGCCTCGCGTCTCAGCAAGTCGTCGTCCGTGGGATGGAAAGGAGGTTCCTCTAGGTTGTTGCTGGGCAGGAAATCCATGAGTTCCCGCATCATCAAGAGACATTCCTTTTCATTTTCCGCCGAAAAGTGGGCCACACCGCTTTTGGTGTTGTGGGTCTCTGCGCCTCCCAGGTCTTCTTTCGACACCTCCTCGTGAGTGACCGTCTTGATAACATCTGGCCCGGTGATGAACATGTAGCTGCTTGTTTTGGTCATGAAGATAAAATCGGTGATGGCAGGGGAGTAAACTGCCCCGCCGGCACAAGGTCCCATGATTGCGGAAATCTGCGGGACCACGCCTGAGGCCATGACGTTCTTTTGAAAGATATCCCCATAACCCGCAAGGCTGGCCACTCCCTCTTGAATGCGGGCCCCTCCGGAGTCATTGATGCCGAAGATTGGAGCTCCGTTCTGGAGAGCCAGGTCCATCACTTTGCATATCTTTTCTGCAACCACCGCACTGAGACTCCCGCCAAAGACAGTGAAATCTTGGGAATAGACATAGACCGTTCTACTCTCAATGGAGCCGTAACCTGTCACTACGGCGTCGCCCGGATACTTCTGTTTGTCCATATCAAAGTCGGAACAGTCGTGGGTCCTGAAACGGTCTAGTTCCACGAAGCTGCCGTGGTCTAAAAGAATATCAATTCGCTCCCTAGCCAGGAGTTTGCCTTGTTCCCGCTGACGGTCGATTCTGTTCTGACCTCCCCCCAATTCGGCCTGTTGGTTCAGCAGATTCAGCCTTTCCAGGTTTTCTTTTAGACCCATGGTTAATGCGGCCTCACTTTATATTTTCTCCTCGATTTCAAATCCTGTTCCAAATATTTCGCGGCAAGTTGCTCGCTATGGTTTTCCAGTCTTATTCATTGAATATCGAGTTTTGGGCATACATAAGTACAAAGGAATGTGGGTGTCAACAGAAAAGATGAATGGGTCCTCGCACTTTGTCCTTGAGATATAACAGCGAAATTGGTAGCTTAGAGTTATTCGGCCCCATCGGGCGGTGCCCGTAATTGATTCCTCGCTATGCCTCAAAAAAACAGGATTCCCGAATGAAGAGACACAGATCCCGTAAGGGGTCGTCCCGGCCCAGGAGGCCGTTGGATAAAGGGAGAGCCCGTCTGATCGTAGCGGCGAGTGAAATCGATTCCAATATCCTCTATGCTACCAGCTTCTTTGCCCCAGATCCATTTATTTTTTTCCAGCATCGGGGAAGGAAATACCTGGTGATGAGCGACCTGGAGCTTGACCGGGCAAAAAAACAGGCCAAGGTGCACGCCGTACTTTCCCTTTCCGGATACCAAAGGCGCCTGCGAAATGGGGGTAAGGCGAATGTCACCATTGTGGATGTGTTGGGGCTCATTTTCAAAGATAGGGGCGTTGGTTCTCTCCTGGTTCCTTCAAATTTTCCAATTCTCCTGGCCGACCGGCTGAGGTTCAGTGGCTTTGACGTGGTGGTTCAGAAGGACCCCTTTTTCGATGACAGGGAGATAAAGACCAACGGAGAGGTAAGAAAGATTCGGGACTCTATTCGGATCGCCGAGGTGGGATTGGACGCCGGAATCGATGCCCTGAGACGATCAAGGATTGGCAAGGATGGCTATCTTTATCTTTACGGGCGGAGACTTACGTCCGAGGCTATCAAAACCGTGGTCAATACTGCTATCATGGCAGAAGGGTGGGTCCCCAGCCACACCATTGTGGCCTCTGGAAACCAGTGTTGCGATCCTCACAACGAGGGCTACGGTCCTATCAAGGCTCACACGTCCATTGTATTCGATATATTCCCACGCTCTCAGGAAACGGGATACTTTGGAGATCTTAGCCGGACTCTGGTGCGGGGTCGGGCCTCGGAGCGCCTGAAGGAAGCTTACGAAACCGTGCGTCAGGGGCAGGAAATTGGATTTCGCCTCATCCGGGATGGGGTCAACGGTCACGAGGTCCACCGAAAAATCCTAGACCTTTTCCAGCAACAGGGCTTTCCCACGGGAAAACTTAACGGCAGGATGCAGGGGTTTTTTCATGGCACGGGACATGGCTTGGGTTTGGACATCCATGAAATCCCCCGGATCGGTGGGGTCGAGTCAACGCTTCGAACCGGACACGTGGTTACGGTGGAGCCTGGACTTTACTATATGGGAATGGGTGGGGTCCGATTGGAAGATGTCGTGTTGGTCACCCCTAGGGGCAACCGAAACCTGACTCATGCAGCAAAATTCCTAGAGGTTTAGCCGAGTGGCGAAGTCTCCTTTTTTTGATGCCGTTAAGTTTAGGATTATCGGGCACCGGGGGGCCGCCGGGATGGCACCGGAAAATACTCTTGTTTCTTTCGAAAAGGCCCTCACCGATGGCGCGGACTTCATTGAGATTGACGTGCGGGAGACCAAAAACGGAGAAATTGTGATTTTCCATGACTCGACTCTGGAGCGAACCACAAACGGGCAAGGCGAAGTCCAGCAGTGGAGTCTAAAAGAATTGAAGAAATTAGACGCCGGTTATCGGTTTACACCGGATGGTGGAAAGACTTATCCTTATAGAGAAAAAAAATAACCATTCCTACACTGGAGGAATTTTTTACCACTTTTCCCAAGGTCAAAGCCACCATCGAGATCAAGGATGCCGGCCCCGTCTTCATTGAAAGCTTGGTTACGAGCATTAAACGGTTTCGCAAAGAGGAGGCAATCCTTTTGGCTACGGAGAAGGACAAAATAATGACGGAGATTCGTAGTCAAATCCGTGAACAGCGTCTCACCATTGCCACCGGTTTTTCCTACGGAGAAGCGGCCGCGTTTCTGAACTGGGTTTGGGAGCAAAAATCCGACAGCTTTACTCCAGCGGGCGAGGCCCTTCAGGTGCCTCGGGAGTATGAGGGGTTAAGGCTCATCACGGAGGCGACCGTGAAGGCCGCGCACGAATTTGGAATTGAAGTTCATGCCTGGACCATCAACCAGACCGAGGAGATGGAACAGTTGATTGAACTTGGAGTGGACGGGGTGGTTACGGATTACCCGGCTCGCCTTAGAGACCTTAGGAACCACAAGCGTGGTGCCGCGAATAAAGTGACCGCTCGGTCCCATCTCATTTAGAGTAAGACACTGGGATATCCGCTAGACTGATGGCCATTGAACGTCTGATAGCAGGTAAGCAGTATGCGGTGATTATCCTTCAGTGGATGATCGCCATTGCCACCTCGTTTCTCATCCTTTTTCCCATCTGTTCTCCCGGTTCCGGCGGCTTATCGGAACGGATCGAAGGTACCGGCCTGGAGCTTTTCATCGTCAGGACCATCCTGAGCCCCACAAGGGGACCGTTAGGGCCGAGAGCGAAGAGGGGGAAGGCTCCACCTTCATGGTTCACCTGCCCCTTCCAACGTAGGCCATGGGTCTGTGAATCCAGCGGATAGAGATATTGCCTCCCTCATGGAGTCCCTGGCTCACTCGGATCGGGCTGTGGTTCGAAGGGCCGTAGACTCTCTGGTTGCCCTTGGAAATGAAAGGCCCGAAATTCGAGAGTCTTTAAGCAAACTCTTCCAGGAGGTTTCGTCGAAAAAACGCTGGCCCGTGGCCTATACGCTTGGCCAGCTCACACAACCTTCCTCCTCATGCCTGGAGGTTCTCACGGCGGCTCTTGGGAGCGAAGACCCCGATATCCGGTGGGCTACTCTGCAACTCCTCATCCGCCTGGGGAACAATGACCCGAGAATCCCCACCCTCGTCTGCAATCTCTTAAATTCTGAGAGCCCGGTTCAGAGAAGGATGGCGGTATACTGTCTACGCGATCTGGGTGTTGGAGATCCGTCCTTACAACTTCGGTGCCTTGGGGATACAGATCCACTGGTGCGAGTGGCGGCCGTGACAGCCTTGAGCAAACATGCTCAATTAAGTGGCGACGTGTTAAGCGTTTTGATGAGAACCAATTCGGACGATACCGATTCAAGAGTGCGCAACGCTGCAGGATTTGTACTTGAACGATTGGGTATTCCCCCAAAAAAAGTCTCGCCTAAATAGAATAGACAAAAAAAGGCCCTGGCCAAACTTATGTTCGGCCAGGGCCCGGTGTGCTGATTGGAATTCCCGGCTCCAAAGCCACAAACCCCAAAAGCGGTTACTTAGGATTACTGGCTAGGAGCCTAAGTCTCAGGCACCTCGCAGTCACAATAATTATCTATCATTGCTGGACCACCTCCTTTCTCTGCTGGGGCCAGTTTACGGGAGAGGCCCTCGGATGTCAACTTTTTATGATTCCTTTGCGATCTCCCTCCTTCTTGGCTCGACGCGCTCCCCAAGGAGAGCTGGTCAAAGCACCGGCATGGTCGTTGCGGGAAGCCTGGGGCAATTGATTTGTCCTTAATAAATCAAATAGTCTCCTCAATCATATCTATGAGTATCTGGAAGTTATTTTCAGTGTTGAACTGTCGGCCCTTGGTCGATGGTTGAGAGTTGCCGTGTTCATAAATCGCAAACAGAGTTTACCCCATTATCTGGGCAAAGGGGTTTTCCGTCTATTTTTTGTTGCGGCTCTTGTTCTTTTCCTGCCGCAGCTAGCCCGTGCCTTTTGCCACGAGTCAGAAGTGGCTGGCCATTGGCCTTTTCGAGTTGTCCCGGCAGCATCTGGCCCGCGGAATTTGACCATCCAGTGGTTGGGTCATTCGGCATTTTATCTTACCTCATCGCGCGGGACGAAGGTCCTGATGGATCCCCATGGCAGGGGAAGCCCGCCAATGGATATCTCGCCCCACGTGGTGACCACGAGCCATTTCGGCGGAAACCACAGCTTTATCTGGATGGCAAGCGGGAACCCCATCGTACTTCACGGACTCAGCATGGAAAATGGGAACTGGACCCGCTTGCACAAGACCATCCGCGACGTCTCATTTTTCACGCTGCCCACTTACCATGACAGCGAGATGGGCATGCTTCGAGGGAAGAATACCGTCTTTGTGGTCTCCATGGATGGAGTTTTCGTTGCTCATCTTGGGGATTTGGGTCACTTGCTCAACGAGACGCAGGTCAAAATGATGGGTAAAATCGATGTTCTTCTAGTTCCCCTCGGACAGGGAGGTTATCGGATTTCCACCGAGGATGCGCTAAAGATCGTCGCTTCGGTGAAACCCAAAATCGTTATTCCTTATCACTACCGTTGGGAGGGGTACGCAGAGCAATTCGCGCAGAACTTTTCACGGGTGCGAAACATGGAGGGAAACGGAGTCCGACTATCCAAAGAAACCCTCAAGGCAGGGCCGGAGATTATCGTGCTCAGGGACCTGACGGAAGATCTGGAGTGAAGAGACTGGATCTTTAGGTGGATACGCTAATAGTATGAGGCGCAGGTCGCTCCGCTTAGGTTACGTCCCTGCAATCCCCTTCTCCCCCCATCCATTTCGCCTCTAATTTCAGCCAATCCCCCTTATACCTTGGTTTGTCCTGGAAACCCGTTGCGGCATCTGCTTCGACGGACTCCCTCATGGCCTCACCTCGTCGCGCCCTCCAGCTCCGGGCTGATTGGTGATGCCCTCTTAAGCAAGCTGCAAGACGATGTATCAAGTGACTGATCACAACATCTACCATCCCAGACACGACGCTTGATGTCAAAGCCAACCGGCAAAGCCGAGCTGGCGGCCAGTGTCTTCTTTGACTCCATAGCCATCACGGCGGTAGGAAAAGAATTCGTCAGGGGTGCAGGCGGTGCAAGGGCCGATGGAAAATACTTGGTCCGGTGGTATCCCTGCCTCTTTGAATTGCAGGGCGTTAAGGCTTTTCAAGTCGGCAAAGTAGCTGCCGCTCTTTTTATGGAGGGATGCCTCCGCCAGCCCCTTCCATTTTGCCAGTAGGGGTTCGGTGACATCGCCTTGAACCTCGTAACAACATGGACCGATGGCCGGCCCCAGGGCCACTTCCACAGACTCTGGTGCCACTTGGAATCGCTCCCGAAGGTAATTAACCATTTTGGGTGTGATGCCTGCTAAGGTGCCGCGCCATCCTGCATGGACCACCGCAGTTAACCTGCGGGAGGGAACGGAGATGAGGATGGGGACGCAGTCAGCCGTGAGCACCCCGAGAAAAACTTCCTTTTGTTCGGTAATCATGCCATCCGCCGCGCCGGCGTCTTTGGTGCGTTTATCCGTAACTTCAGTGATATGGTCTTTGTGCATCTGGGTCATGGTCACAACCCTCTCGTCATGAAGTCCCACCGCCTTCTTGAGATCACAGAGGTTGTCCTTGACGGTCTGAATGTCGTCGCCGACGCGCACGGAGAGATTCAAACTGGCATAGATCCCGAGGCTTTTACCTCCCTTACGGCCGAAAAAGCCATGAATGAATCCTTCTCTCTGTTCCCATTGCGGGACCTTGAGCCAAACGAGTTCCATATAGGGCACATTATGGTGGTTTCAGCCTCCCGATGCAATATTCCGGGGTTTATTTACATATGCGACCCCAGGCTCAATATTCGTCCTCAACACTCAGTCCTGAGCGCGTTGCGTTATGCTCTATGCGATTTATGTGTTCCGGTCGCTTTGCGCCGCTGCGGCGAACAAATAATCGTCTACATTAGTCTACGTGAACCTGCGGTTGGTGTCTTGAGTTTGTTGTCGAAACTAGCTGAGAGCTGAAAGATGATGGCTGATAGCTATTGGCGCTTTGCCCTTTGCGCCGTGTGCTATGATTCTTGTTCCGCAGGCGTGATGCTACAATCCTGGACCCTCATCATACTCCCGCCACGGTATAACAATCGTCAATTTTACGTTTGCGGAATTACTTCCCGTGCATGAGATCATGTCGATACAACGCTTGGATATTCTGCAAAAGTATGATTATCATACTTATATGGAAATTAGGACATCCACAGCCATACTGCCCCGCGCCGCCGGCGCGGCCGTGGAGCGCGCATTATGCGTTGCGCCGGTAGTTGTCCTGATGGGCGCCCGGCAAACCGGCAAGACCACGCTGGTTCGCTCGCTTCCCCTGCTTCTTGACCGCCCTTACCTCACGTTCGATGACTTCGACCTGCGTATGTAGGCTGAAGCTGATCCCGAGACGGTGGTTGCCTGCGCGGCGGCCCTCGTACTCGACGAAGTACAGCGCTCACGGGGTCTCCTTATTGCTGTCAAGCGCGCCGTGGACAGGACCGTTCGCGCAAGCCGGGCCGTTTCGTGCTCACCGGGTCGGCAAACCTACTAATGATGGAGCGCATCGGCGAGACGCTCGCCGGGCGTGCGGTATATGTCACACTCCGGCCTTTCACACGCCGCGAACGCTTAGGACTGGGGTGCGCTGGCGCCTGGAGCGAGCTCCTCGGGTCGCGCTCGCTCTGGTTCTCGGGCTACGTGCAGACCTATCTCGAGCGGGACCTGCAAGTCCTGCGCGCGGTGGAAAATCTCGCCGACTTCCGGCGCCTGATGCGGGCGGCCTGCCTGCGCATCGGTGGCCTCCTCAATCAGACCGAGCTCGGGAGAGACGTGGGTGTTGCCCAGCCTCAGGTGCACCGCTTCATGAACCTCATGGAGGCGAGCTACCAGGCGATCCGGCTCCCTGCCTACTCGGTAAACCGCACGCGTCGCCTCATCAAGGCGCCCACACTCTACTGGGGCGATACCGGGCTTGCCCTCCATCTCGCGGGCGAGACCGGTCCGCGTGGGCCCCATCTTGAGAACCTGGTGCTTACAGATCTGTTCGCCTGGCGCGACGTGCAGGCGCGCCGCCCGGAGATCCTCTATTGGCGTACCGCTGTCGGGCAGGAAGTAGATTTTATGATCGAGACCCCAAAGCGACTATTGCCCATCGAAGTGAAGGCCTCGGCACGGGTGGTGCCGGCCGACGGTAAGGGGCTGGAAGTATTCCTCGACGAATACGCCGATGCCTCTGACGGCGGGTTGCTGCTTTACGCGGGCACGAAGACCTTCCCGCTCACCAAGCGCGTGCTCGCCGCGCCCTGGTGGGCGGTGTGCTGAGAACGACGGGACTTGCGCCTGTATTTATGTTCTCACGCAATCGGAACAATGAGATATGCCTGGACTATCAATCCGGCAGCCGACATGAAGGCGCCGAATTCTCATATGATGCCGCCATTAATCTGCGATATTGGGCGTGAATCTGCGGTTGAGGGAGCTATGCGGCTTTCGTCCCCCTGTTGAATTGGAATGGCCCGAAGAGTAGGATCTTTGGCTACGTTGTTTTGGTGTATATAGAGGAAAAGCTCTTAGACGGCGGGAAATCCAATGATTCCTATCGCATCTTGTCTATCTGGCATCCGCACAACGACCACACTAGTTGGAGTCCTCGTCTAGCTAGTTCTCACTGAAAAAGTCATTTTTTCTGGGTCATCTCTAGCGACTCGTGGTACAAATAAGACCATGCGTACACCCATATCTCAGCAGTTCAGTTCTGGCGACGGCTTTATCCACCCCTCTCTTTATGCACTGGATGAGGAGGTTAACAAGGCTGAGAAGCTTTTGAATAATCCCCGATTGCTTAAGCCTTTCGAGGAGGTTTTCCATGAGAGCCGGGTCGTCGTGGCACTCCTGTAGGGATTTACCTTCGAATGATGTATCTGAAGTTTCGCTGGGGTTTGAGCTACGAAGAGGTTGAGAGGGAAGTGAGTGAGAGAGAGTTCCGTGGCGTTATTTCTGCCATTGGTCGCTCATGGATGCCGTAGCGGAGGCCACCACCTTGATCAAGCTCAACCACGGATTTGGCCGACAGCGGGTGGCCAAGCTCAATCAGGAGCTGGTCGGATCGTTGGTTAAGAGCCGATCGATCAAGGCCCGGCGCATTCGCATCGACTCGGCCACGCTGCAAGCTCACATCAGTTATCCCAACGACAGCACTCAACTGCTTTGTGTGGTGAGCCAGAGTGAAAAGCGTCTGGGGGTCAAGCCTAAGGAGGTGGCAGCGGACCGAGGATACTAAGGCGCCGATAACGTCGGGAAGTTGGGCAAGGCCGGTATAGCGAGGGTAGGTATCCCGGAGGTTGGTGGCTTGAGTATGAGGGAAAGCCGCCATGAGGGGAAACAGTGGTTTAGGGCGATGCAAGGGGTCGGCTGCGGGATAGAAGCGGGGATCGGTATGCTCAAAGGCAAGTTTTCTCTAGGTCGAGTACCGGCTAGGGGAGCTCCAGGCACGGCGATCTGGACGGGATGGGCCATTTTTGCATACAATCTGTGGCAGCAGAGGTAAAAGATGGTGGTAAGGACCGCACCTTTTCACAAATGAAAGTCGGGTGTGATTGCCAGGGCCATAGAGTCATCTACCAACGGTAGTTTTTTAGTGAGAACTAATTAAAGTCATCGCCCCGCGCATCCACGTGGAAATGACGTGAAGACCAGCCCGCCACTCTGTCGTCACTTCTACAGCTCGAATCGCCAAACAAAACAATGCGTGAACCTAGAAACTGAGGCAAGTGATCCACAGCTTCTCGGAAATCAGGAGGCTCGTTAAGGTCACGTGGGCCGATATAGGCCACTTGCCCCTTGTCCCCACACTCTTGCCGTAGGGAAGCGATCTCTTCGGGGTTAAAAACGTTCCTAAGGATCGTGTGCCCGTCACGGCGGTATTGGTTTAAAGGGGTTAAATGAGGTGGCGCCACCGTCGACGTCCTGTATTTTTTGAAGTCAGTCACTTCTCATGGGGGATTAACCACGTCATGCTCAAACGTGTGGCGTGAAGCGTATGGTGGTGGCATTTCACCTCCGATGCGACTGCGACGAGCGCTCTTTCTACTTCGCCTACGGCTAAGCCGCTAAGGATGTGGGCACCAGCGGATGGACCGTTCCCACGGGTATTGCGTAGGTTCGCCGTAAAAACAGGACGGCCTCCCGAAAGGCATCGTCCGCTGCCTCTGCAACGTAGCGAGCACCACCTGGCAAGGTAAATGCGTGGTCACAACCGTGGTAGACCTTCAATTCGAATCGCTTGCCTTGCTGGTTGAGCTGCTTGGTCAGATCGTACACTTTGTCGATGGGCACGGACGTGTCCGAGGCCCCGTGAATGATGAGCATAGATGCCTGGGCCTTCAAGGCCGCCTCCATGTTGTCTGTCGATAAACCCCCGTGCCAAATTGCCCCCGCAGAGAAACCGGAAATTTTGGCCAATGCTTGATAGGTAAGCCCACCGCCCTTACAGTAACCGCCCACGGCGATGCGCCCGGTGTCCACCTGGGTCTGGGATTTGAGAAAGCTGAGGGCGCCTTCGGTGCTTCGGTTCATTTCCTCTAAGGGAGGCTCCTCCTTGAGGGTCATGTAGTTGACAGCAAGGCCGACGATGCCCTCCTCTGCGAAACGGGTGGCGACGTTACGGAAGCTGTCGTTGGGCCCATTGCGGCCATGCAGCAATGCGATGGCTGGATAACGGCCTGCCTCCGTTGGTCGAGCGATCCATGCTTGGATCTCTCCGCCACCGCCAGGAAACCGAACTTCTTCCATTTTCGCTTGGATCATAGTGCGCCTCCTGCTCAGATACTTTATTTCAGGGCGTTAGCATACTCAGGTTGATGTTCGGGTTCAATAAATGGCCGGGGACTTTCCAGTTCATGATTGAAGTTACATTTGAAACACCAGGGACTTGATGGTAACGGGCACCGTTCCCGAAGGTTCTAGCATCTTGCCCAGATCGATGAAGTCGAAGTCCCTTAGGGTGATTCCATCAATGGAGAGGATGTCGTTTATGAGTCCGAATTCCTCCTTTAGGATGTTTCCTACCAACCCCGCCAGATCGTGATCGAAAACCAGATAGATGGGTCCACCACTCTTTAATGTTCCCGATAGGCCTTCCAGCAGGCCACGACAAAAAGCATCAATGCGGATGGCTGCAGGTGCCCCCTCCCATTGGAAGACCAGAACGACGTCGGTTACCCCCTCCTGCAGATCAAAAGCCTGGAAATGTCCCTGAATTCCACGCGCCACCGTGGACACGTCGATGTCGTGACTCAGGTCCACCGGGGGACGTAGCACCTGCAAGTTTTTTCGGGGTAAGAGATTTTCGTTGGAGCGGTAGATGGTATTTCCGCTTACCTGCACGGTGTATTGGGAGGCTCCCATGACGGTGGCTCGGATGCACTCATGTGCCGGGGCCAATGGCCAGGCATGCGGAGACTTGCTGGTGTGACGTCGGAGGGCTTGACCCAGGTGTGCGCCGAGGTCACCGAAGGAATTGGACTCTTTTCCGTAAATGTACTCGCCAACTCCGCCAGAAAATATGACTGCATCGCAGCTCTTTGAACCCCGAAGGGGTGAAGTCAACCACAATTGTTCGAGTTCGGATGAGGGTTTCTGTTCCCGCGAGAGAGTGAGGATCGCCTGGGCCATGTGGTCAGCTAAGCGGTCAATCTGATCTAGTGGGACCCTGTCCCCAACCTGCCATTGAAAACCGATTTGACGCGCCAGGGCATGTCCCCCGGGCTCCAATATGGCAATGGCGCCAGCGTCATCAGTTGCCAGTAACCGGCTGCCTATGTGAAAGGCGGCTGTGCTCTGGACGCGGCCCCTTTCAGCCATGGCCAGCTTGGTGGTGCCACCGCCAATGTCCACATTGAGTACTCTGCATTGCTGCTCAGATGAGTAGGCAACCGCCCCGGAACCATGGGCAGCCAGCAGCGCTTCGAAATTGTGTCCAGCGGTGGCGCAGACGAAATTCCCCTGCTGAGCCGCAAATAGGTCTGCAATGGCGCGAGCGTTGTCGCGCCGAATCGCTTCGCCGGTCAAAATGATCGCTCCGGTGTCCACATCCTGTGGGCTGAGCCCTGCGTCCCGGTATGCGGTGTCCACCAGGAGCCTAAGGGCATTGTCGTCAATCCGCTCCCGTCCGGCGGTATACGGCGTGAATTGAACGGGCGATAGGTAAAGAGTTTTACGCTCCGCTACCACGAAACGGCTGGACAACTCCCGACCCAGCCTGCGCAGCACCAGGCGTGAGAAGATTATCTGCGAGGTGGCGGTGCCGATGTCGATACCGACACTGGTGAGAGTGATGGTGTCTAGTTTCCAGAGAGGGTGTTCTTCTTCCTGCTGGGGCAGCCCGTCGCCGTGATCATGATCGTGTAGGGTGTCGTGCATCACGTTGTTCTAATTGATCTCGATTTGTCTCTGGCCCCACTCGGGGATCGATTGAACCGGTTATCTCAGATATCGAGGGACTGGAGAGTATCCAGGCCAGCCTATGGGTTCGCTGGATTCGCCCCATGCTCATCGAGAAAATATGCTTTGGCCGTCTCCGCTCCCGGCTCACCGGTGCACCATGGGACCATGTTCTTCATCCTGCAGGTAACCCCACGCTTGCGCAGCTCCTCCTCGAAAATGCGATGGATCTCAAGATCCTCGTCTTCGTACTCCACTTGGCGTCCCCCTTTTTTACTGCTGACCTCGCCACCGCGCAGCACGGTTGATTCTCCCGCCTGCCAACGATTTGCGGCATACTTGCGTGACAGACCCTGGTTCATTACCAAATAAGTGGCGGGGGTGGAGCCCACGTTAAAATGCTGGTGTAGCCAGATGCCTTCCCCGGCACCTGAAAGGTAGAGACTTCCCACTTTCCAGTCGCAGCGGATGCGGGGCTCATCCTCACGCTGGGTGAGTACATAGCCTTCACCCTCAGTGATGAAAAGGTGTGCCCCGGGGCCATGCCGATGGCCCTTCTTGTAGTGGCCGGATTCGAAGCGGGAGACGTGGGACTCCATCATGCCGGAGCCCATCACCATAAATGCGTTGGTTCCGCCACCCCCGCGGCTCTTCCATTCGTAGAGGGGCAGTTTCTTGATGTCTGCAATGAAATTAGTCTCCCAGACTCGGCCCCGGTACAGTTTTGCGTCCACGCTGAAATAGTCGGGTTCACCGGTGTAACGGTCCTGAAAGTCGTAGGAGTTGTTGAAGATAAAGTCCTCACTGGCCCAGCGGCGCAATAGATCCGGAAGGTCTGTCACGGAAAACCACCTCGCCGGCTGTGAAAGGCTGGCGTTGAAAAACTGATGGGACGCGTTGGTGGGTAGCACGAAGTAACTTCCAGGTCCCCATTCAAAGGTCTGCTTCGCTCCGTTGTCGCGCCATACCGTGGTGGAGCCGCGGCCCGAAAGGACGTAAGTGGCTTCCGTGTAGAGGTGCCTCAAGGGGGCGGTGTTACCCCCAGCAGGAAGCTCGACGATGTGCTCGTCGGCCTCGTCGTCTCCATCCAGGTAGCATAGGGCTCCCTTGACCCCATTTCCTTTACGCGGCCATGGGCCCACCTCCACTGCATTCATATCCTCAATATAGACGCCCCCTGTGAGCGGTGCGCCTTCTCGTTGCCGCCAGTCTGCGTAGGCGTCGATTCGTACAAGAGATGGTTGTTTTTCGGGGTCGAGCTGAGTGCTGGCTGTGGCCATGGTGGCTCCTCTCCTTTTATGAGATATGTCGCGGACTCGATTCAAGGGATAGCAGTTAACACTGGTGGCTTAGTAAACAACATCATCTCAACATTCTAGAAACAGTTGTCTAAAATGGCCTCGCGGGGCTCCTGCAGCGGTTGTGGCACCAGGAAATGTGCTGGCCCTGCCAACCATTGTGGCCAGAGGTTATCTGATAGCGTGGTGTGATGTCAACTTGAAGTGACTTCATGGCCCGGAGGGGCCCTTTCAATTGGATTAAAAGAAGCCATTAGAAAAAAATTGAAAGTTGTATGAAAATTCAGGAAAGGGAAAAATTCAAGTGAAGAAGTAAAAAGGATAGTTTCACGGTGGTCTTAATTCAAGTTGCCGGTTATACTCGGAATTGGCCGTGAAAAAATGAGATGATAAGGGATAGCCAATGCCCAGCGGGAAATACGCAGATACACTCAAGCAGCCTGGTCTCCAGCCCTTTCTCTGGACCCAATTTCTGGGTGCATTAAACGATAACGTCCACAAGATGGTGGTCTCACCGCTGGCTGCTAACCTGGCCGTCAGTTCCGGTTCTGGCGGCGGGTATCTGCCACTGGTTGCCGCGGCGTTCATGCTGCCCTTTTTCCTTTGCTGGGATCAGGAAAGGTCGATCTAAAACAAGTAAAAATGATGGCCCTTGAACGAGCGGTGGGTTAAGGGCTCGTTCTCGAGAGCGATGAACAATCCGGTCTAGCACTGTTCCAATCGCAGCCCAGCCGATACAAAATCGCGCCTTTTATAACTATGATCACAGAGCCTGATGTAACCCTGACCGACTATTTTGTGGCTTTAGAGAGTGCTCTATTTGCCTATCTCCTTTTCCGTGACGGGGACCAAAGGAATCCGCTCTGGATTTGGTTTGCTGTGTTTTTTGGATCCATCAGCGTGGCGGCAATCACGGGGGGAACTGTTCATGGTTTCTCCCCGGACATGGATGCCCTCGGGTATCGGATCCTGTGGCCATTAACTCTGGTTGCCATCGGTGTTACCGCACTGGCCGCTTGGATTATTGGTGCCAGGATTTGCCTCTCACCCAGAGTCGCCGGCTGGGTTAGTGTTCTAGCAGTAATAGAATTTGCCGCATACTGTCTGGTTGTGTTGTCTATCACACACTCCTTTTCCATCGTGGTAATGAACTACCTTCCGGCCGTCGTCTTTTTGACCGTTGTCTTTAGCCTTAATTACATTCAGGCCCGTGAGCGCAAGGTGCTGATTGGTCTGGTGGGATTCTTATTAACCTTTGTTGCTGCCGGGGTACAACAGGGGGGCATCGCGCTCCATCCCACGTACTTTAACCACAATGCGCTCTATCATCTCATCCAAGCAGTTGCCCTGTTCATGATTTTCTGGACCGCCAGATGGTGGGTAACAGCGAGGAGCATCTAAACGGAGGCGTTATGATAACCCGTAGAAAGTTTTTGCAGTTGTTCCCAACCCTCGGCACGGCAGCGACTCTTTGGCCTTTGGTTACGGCATGAAACCGGCCCGAGTAACCGCCATCACCGTCAATGATCCGCATTCCAAGTTAAATCAAACACGGGTCCTTGGTATTCTAACACCCGATTCCATCGAGTCGATTCAGGCTGCAATCCAGACTGCTCGCAACGAGGGGCGAGGAATTAGCATCGCAGGGGGCAGGCACGCCATGGGTGGCCAGCAGTTTGGGACGGACACGGTGCTGTTGGATATGAGAGGGGTAACCGGGTGTTAAACTTTGATCCCCACAGGGGTGAGGTGGAAGTGGAAGCTGGTATGGAATGGCTGGAATTGGTCAACACTCTTTTAAATATTCAGAAAGGGCGAGAACCGCAGTGGGGGATCATCCAGAAGCAAGCGGGTGCCGATCGTTTGAGCATAGGGGCAGCCCTTGCTGCCAATGGTCATGGCAGAGGTTTACACTAAAGGATTTTCGTCGCCTCATTGACCGGGGAATCCAGTACGGGGGAAGCTGCTTTCTCACTTATCACCGGTGGGCAAGACGCGAGCAGGTGGAAATGTGCTACCCGCAGTTTCCCGAATTCCTGCGGCTAAAGAAAAAGTGCGACCCCGAGGAACAGTTTCAAAGCAACTGGTATCGCCATTATAAGGAAATGTTTAGCGATTCATTGTGATGTCGGATTTCGGAAAATCTTATGAATCCAATGGGAGCAAGGATGCAAGGGGATTTTGCTGGCCCATCACAAAAATACGCTCCCATACTATGGTTTCTTTGGTGTTGTTCTTTCTCCGGGTTCTAGGTCAGCTGCTAGTTGCAATTCTTGGCCTCCCTTTATCTTCCACCCAGGGAGGAATGGTATTCGGGGCTGATCCCTTATCCTGTCGTCTTCTTTCCTGTGCAGGGTTTGATCCTATTTATCTTGACAAGGATTTGCATTGATTTTTCACGGGGGCGAGGGTTCTTTGTTGTTCAGCGAAAGACCATGGGCCGTTGTCTCATTTGGATCAGCTATCCGTACTTTACCTCTATGGTCCTGCGGTACGGGATCACCATAGCCATTCACCCAGAGCGGAGGTGGTTCGGGGGAACCATCCCCATCTGGTTTCACTTTGTATTGGCGGGTTTTGTGTTCGCCTTTGGCCATTTCCACTACAGACGCTGATTTTTGCGAGCCTGTTCAGCCAACGTTAGTTTGCTCCCAGAGTGCAACCCCTGCTGCCCGCTTGTTGCAAGCTTTAGGTGTCCATGTTACAAAAATACTCTGGAAGAGTTCGTGGACTACAATCAATTAGCTGAAAAATCCCTCCAGGGGGAGATTCTTACGCGGGGGGAGATGAAGGCGGTCTTGCAGACGCCTGATGAAAAGGTTCCCGAACTACTCGACGCTGCCTTCCGTGTCCGCCACCACTTTTTTGGTAAACGCGTTCAGATCCATATGCTCATGAACGCCAAGAGCGGGCTCTGCCCAGAGGATTGCCATTACTGTTCTCAGTCGTCAGTTTCAACTGCACCCATCGACAAGTATCCTCTCGCATCACGCGAAAAGCTTCTGGAAGGAGCCGTCAGGGCCAAGGCCGCGGGGGCCGTGAGGTTTTGCATGGTCAACAGCGGGAGAGGTCCTACGGACAAAGAGATTCAGGAAATGGCCGATGTGGTGCGGGAGATCAAGAGTAAGGTTCCCATCAACATCTGTTGTTCCCTTGGCTTGCTTACCGAGGCGAAGGCGAAGATTTTGAAAGAGGCTGGGGTGGACCGTGTGAACCACAACCTTAACACGAGCCAGCGCCACCATCCCAATATCTGCACCACCCACACCTATGAGGATCGAGTGGCAACCGTAGAGCACCTGAAAACCGTCGGCCTTTCTCCTTGTTGCGGTGGAATCATCGGTCTGGGAGAGACCGAGGGCGATATTATGGATCTGGCCCTTGCGCTGAGGGAGCTGGAAGTGGATTCAATCCCGGTTAATTTTCTCCATCCGATCCCGGGTACCCCGCTAAATGGAGCCAGTCACCTGACACCCCAGCGGTGCCTGAAGACTCTTTGTTTATTCCGCTTCGTTAATCCGGACAAAGAAATCCGAGTGGCCGGCGGAAGAGAAATCAACTTACGTTCGCTTCAACCGTTGAGCCTTTACCCGGCCAATTCGATTTTTGTCAACGGTTACTTGACCACGCCCGGTCAAAAGGCTACGGATGCCCACCGAATGATTGAGGATCTTGGATTTGAGATCGAGGAAAGGGTGGATTAGCGGAAGTTTGATTGACGGGTAAAAATCTGTTTTAATACTGAAAGCAATCAGAACGAGGAGAATCCATTGGCACGAATTACGTTAGAAGACTGCCTCATCCAAGTCCCAAATCGCTTTTCGTTGGTTTTGTTGGCCGTCCAGAGGTCAAAACAGCTTCTCAAGGGCGCAAAACCACTCATCGATTCTGACAATCGCGATATCGTATTGGCATTACGGGAAATCGCCGCCGGCAAAGTACGAGCGATTAATAAAGAACTCACTCCTCAATAGTTCCGTCCAGCTCCAATATTGCACCTGTTTTTGTTAGCCAAAGTGGAACGGTTGCGCTAGGCAAGGTGACCTGGCGTGTCATCATGGTATGAGGTAATAGGGATTATGGAAGCCCCTGAGCCATCCAGAGGTAAACCACAACGATTCCCAGCCCTTAGCATTCCCCATTTTCGGCTATACGCCATCACCGCAGGGCTCTCCATGATGGCCGATAACATCGAGCATGTCATTGGCTACTGGGTCATCTGGGAGCTCACCCACTCTCCCTTTTGGTTGGGCTACGCTGTTATTGCTCATTGGCTTCCCTTCACCCTTTTCTCACTCCATTCGGGGTCCCTTGCGGACCGAGTCGATTGCCGCTGGTTGATCCAGATTTCCCAGGGGCTCTATATCACGGCCTCATTGGGGTGGGGGCTGCTCTATCTCACTGGCCAACTCAGAGTCTGGCAGGTGGCTATACTGCTGGTCTTCCACGGTGTGGCCGGTCTTATTGCGGCTCCCAGCTCCATGTTGATCATTCACGAAATGGTCGGAAAAGAAAAACTAGTAAGCGCCATCAGCTTAAATGCTTCCCTGAGGCCGCTAGCCAACATGCTTGGACCACTGGTGGGAGGGGTTCTCATGGCCTTGGTGGGTCCGGGATGGGGATTCGTGGCGAATGTTTCAATCTATCTTCCACTTTCCATTTTGATTCTTTGCCTTCCTTATCGAGGTGCGAGGGAGAAACAGTCCGAAGAAAAGGGTTGGGAGTACGTCCGCAGGGGGCTCGGAGCCGTAAGACAAAGTCCGACCATTATAGCTGTGCTGGTGATGGTGGCGGCCACTTCGTTTCTGGTTGGCAATGCATTCCAGGCTTTTATGCCGCCTTTTGCCGAGCGGTTGGGAGTTTCCTCTACAGGTTACACAATTCTTTTGGCCGCCAATGGAGTGGGAGCCATTGTGGGTACTATTTTGCTCGGTTGGATTGGGACCACTAAGCTTCGGCCTGTGGTGGTCACCACCGGCGCCCTGGGATGGCTGGTGCTGCTAACCATTTTTGCGCTGTCGAGGGTGTATCCGGTTTCCCTCGTTATCCTGTGCATGGTCGGTGCCATACAAATCGTCTTTAGCTCCATGTCACAGAGTATCGTCCAGGCCTGGGCACCTCAGGATGTCCGCGGGCGGGTCATGGGGGTCTACAATTTTGCCACGGGTGGTACACGCGTCATCAGTGGAGTCATCATCGGTACGGTGGCAACGCAACTGGGTGTGACACCGACCCTTCTTTTTCTGGTGGGGATGATTGGAATCATCGTGCTGGGGATATCCTCGGTTGTCCGCGCAGTATGGCAAATCGAATTGAAGGAAGAAACCTTTTCGACCATTGAGGGAAGGGTCCCTGTGGCTTAGTTCGCTACCGGCCGCCCTTGTCGTCAGTTTTTAATATTTTCGTTCGAAGGTCCAAGGGCTTCTAGTTAGAGGCGGATACCGCAGGCCTCTGCTCTCCTCGGGCGGCGAGTTCTCAGGCCGTGGGCGACAGGCCGGTGAATATCAGAAGCTCTACGTTCGATGCCCACGGCCTTGCGTCTCGCTCCCTCGCGTCGCATTCCGATATGGAGCGCAGTGGGTCTGGTGCGTAATTGAGCAATGAGTAGCGAGTGCTGAGTAAGGAAGACTAATAATCGAGGATAGACGATCAAGGTTGCGGGAAGCGGAGCGGAATGCGCTAAGCGCGTAGCGTCCTGATTGCTGCTCGTTGCTTCTCTTGGAGTGTGCTGCCTTATCGGCGGTGGGGTTCGATGATGACCTTAATGGAGTCTTCGGCCTGGGCCACCAGTTGAAAACCAACTCCTGCTTCCTCGAGGGTTAGGCGGTGCGAAATCATCTCACGAACTCGAACCTGACGGTTCCTGAGCAGCTCGATGGACTCGGTGAGATCCTGCGGGCTGCCCGCATAGGAGGTGATGATGGTTATTTCGTTGCGCCAGTATTCGTAGATCGGGATGGGTACTTCGACCCCCTCCGGTGCAGGGGCAAAAAAGAGGAGCGTTCCCCCTCGTTCAACGGATTGCAAGGCTTGCTTGATTGCTGGCGGAGCGCCAGTACACACGATGACCAGATCCGCCAGACGCCCCTCATTGACTTTACGCACTCTTGCCAGCACGTCATCAGTGGCAGCCATGGTAACGTCGGCACCCAGATCCTTGGCGGCTTTTAAGCGGAACTCGTTGATGTCGGTTGCCATGACGGGCCCGGCGCCACGGGCCTTGGCCAGTTGAACGTGAAGCAAACCGGATATTCCGCTTCCAATCACCAGAACGCTCTGCTTGGCGCGGAGCTTGGCAAACCTCTGTGCCCTGACGACGCAGGCCAGAGGTTCGATGAACGAACCCTCTTCGAAGGACAGTTCTTCGGGTAAAAGGAACGTGCCCGTTTCGACGTTGATTTTGGGGACGCGGATGTACTCGGCAAAGCCGCCCGGGTCGAAATGGGTCGTGCGCAGGGTGTCACAAACTGAATGGTGGCCGCTTAGGCAATAATGGCAGCTGTTGCACGGGACGTGGTGGGAGACAAAAACCCGATTTCCTGGTTGATACTGCTTGACTCCCTCGCCGGTGCTGACCACCTCGCCGGCGACTTCATGCCCCAGGACTAACGGTGCCTTTCGTCTGCGGTACCACTCCATGACGTCGGTGCCGCAGATGCCGCTGGCCTTGATGCGTATCAGCAACTCACCGGGACCGATGGAGGGCACGGGCAGCCCCTCCAGCCGTACGTCCCGGTTGTTGTAATACATTGCAACGCGCATAAGGTCGTGATCGGTGTTCGTTGGTCGTGCCCGCGGTTCGCTTTTAGTTCCAATTGCTCGTGCTCGCAGATGTTCTCGCGATCACGGTTACGGATCACGATGATTTAGCCTGCAGCCCTCCGGGCCTTGGGACCCTTGGAGCCCTCGTAAATTTTGTAAGCCTCCTGAACAGAGGCATTCTCATGCACGATAGCCCGTACCGCTTGAATCATTCCCACGGGATTGTCCGATTGAAAGATGTTTCGACCCATGTCGACTCCCACGGCGCCCCCTTGAACGGCATTGTGGGTGAGCTCGAGGGCTTCTCTTTCTGGGATTTTTTTCCCTCCGGCAATGATCACAGGGATGGGACAGCTTCCCACGATCTTCTCAAATTCGTCACAATAATAAGTCTTGACGATATGGGCTCCTAGCTCCGCCGCAATTCTGCACGCCAAGCTCAAATAACGGGCATCCCGAGCCATGTCTTTACCCACCGCTGTCACCGCCAGGATAGGAATCCCATACTTTTCTCCCTCATCAACCAATTTCGTAAGACTGAGGAGGGTTTGTTTTTCGAATTCCGAACCCACAAAGATCGATAGGGCCATGGCAGAGACGTTGAGGCGAATGGCATCGTCGATGGACACTGTAATGTCCTCATTGGAGAGTTCCTTTAAAATACTGGTGCCGCCCGAGACTCTCAGGACTACAGGCGCCGTTGATTTGGCATCCACCGAAGTCCGTAGCACCCCACGGGTGAGCATAATGGAATCCGCGTAGGGGAGAAGGGGTTCGATGGTCTTGCGAGGCTCTTCCAATCCTCCCGTGGGTCCAAGGAAGTAACCGTGGTCAACTGCCAGCATCACGGCCCGGCGACGGTCAGGTTTAATGATTCGCGCAAGTCTGTTTTGCATTCCCCAACTCATGATCCGTGTCCTCCTTCTAGCATCAGAGACTAGCATGAAATCCGTTTGAAAGTGAATAGTTTTGTCTGCTCGGCAAACGATTTGACTCTTGGAATCTTTCAAGCTACTTTCCAACCTGGAAATGCCGGCAAATATTGAGCGACAACCAGCAGAAAACTTGCCCGAAGGCGTTACCAACGGCTATATCCAGGTGGGAGAAATCTACACTCACTATTTGGAGGCCAAGCCGTCAAGCGCCAACAGTGACCTGGCCACGATACTTCTGGTTCACAGTGGAGAGTTTGGCGCTCGGGCGAAATTTAGTTGGCGCTATAACATCGCGGAATTGGGCAGGCACTTTCGTGTGGTGGCCCCGGATATGGTGGGTTTTGGACGCACTGACCTGGTCCATAGTTTCACGGACACGGTGGGTTTTCGGGCGGGCCATTTGCGTCGATTTTTGGAGACCCTGGGAATTGGACCAGTACACCTGGTTGGAAATTCCTTTGGTGGAGGTCTAGTGCTCCAAATGACCGCAAAGGAGGAGTTGGGATTCCATGTTCGCTCGGTGATTGTGGTGAGCGGGGGAGGTAAGGCACCGGACAACGATGCCCGTAAGGTACTTACCGGTTATGACGGGAAACGGGAGGAGATGCGGGAGATCCTGAAGGTTCTCTTTTATGACGAGCGCTGGTGGGCCGATGATCTTGTGGAACAACGATGGCAGGCCAGTCGGGAGCCGGGTGTTTGGGAGGCCTGTGCGGTGGCACGGTTGGCCCCGAAAGGGGAGGTCCGAGGTTTTCGTCCTTCAACGCGACCAGACTACAGTAAAATTCGGTGTTCAGTTTTTATCATGGGAGGGGCGGACGATCTTTTGCGTCTTCCGAGCTATGTCAATGAGCTGCAAAGAGAGATTGCGGGATCCCAGGCCAAGTTATTTGATCGGTCTCGGCACTGCTCCCATATCGAGCACGCTGAAGAGTTCAATTCCCTAGCCATCGACTTTTTCAAGAATAATTGATTCAGTAGAGGTTCTATGGCGGCAGATTGGCGGCAAATACAGGTTAATTTTGGCGGTATCACTGTGGACCTGCGGGAGAAGGGAAATGGTCCCCCTCTGGTCATCCTCCACGGAGAGGAGGTTGGCCGTCAGGTGTTGCCCTTCCATCATGGCCTAGCTGAACACTTTCATGTCCTCGTCCCTTCCCTGCCGGGTGTTGGTGGGTCGGAGCTTCCCGAGTGGGTGGACAGCGTCGATGACCTGGCCTACGTTTTCCTTGATCTGCTGGAGCAACTAAATCTAGGTAAGGTCAATGTCTTGGGGAGTGGATTTGGTGGTTGGGTTGCGGCAGAAATGGCGGTGCGTTCCCAGAGTCGCCTGCAGAAATTGATTCTTGCCGATTCCTTGGGGATTAAGGTCTCCGATCCATGGGTGCGGGATATCGCAGATATTTTCGTTCTATCCTACGACGAATGGGTTCGACTGGCCTTCCATGATCCCGCAAAAGGGGCGAAGATGAAGGCGCCCGGCGCACTGGACATGAGCCAAGAAGAACTCCTTGAGGCGCTAAAGGATCGGCAGACGGTTCTCATGTTGGGTTGGAGGCCATTCATGCATAACCCAAAACTTAAGCGGCGACTGGCCCGGATCAAGGTGCCCACCCTCTTGGTTTGGGGAGAGAACGATCGAGTTGTCACGCCGGAATATGGGCGCGCCTATCATCATGCTATTTCAGACTCAAAGTTCAGCCTCATCCCTGGAGCCGGCCATTATCCACATGTGGAGCAGCCGGGGGAGTTTGTGGGCGCCGTGAAAGAGTTTCTGCTTTGAGAGAGGAGTGAGACGGTATGTTGGCTTATCATTTTACCGAGATGCCTTATCCTTTCCTCCCTGAGGACGTGGAAGACCGTTATGGGGCTATGCGCGTGACGCTCCCCAACCGCTACTTTGATCCTCGCAAGGGTAACGAGCTCTATAACCGATACTTGGATGAATATGAGTACGCCGATGAGCTGGGTCTAAATATCATGCTCAACGAACACCACGCCACCGCCACCTGTCTAGACGCGAACTGTTCCATAAGCGCTGGGGCGCTGATCCGGCGCACCAAGCGGGCGAAGATTGCCATCGTGGGCTATCCTCTGGCACACCGAAACCCTGTCCAAGTGGCGGAAGAGGCCGCAATGCTTGATGTGTTGTCGGGCGGGCGGATGATCATCGGTTTCGTCCGCGGTGTGGGCACCGAAATTCATCCCGCGAACACCAATCCCTCCCATACCCGTGAGCGGATGCAGGAAGCCCATGACCTGATTCTCAAAGCCTGGACTGCTCAGGAGGTCTTCAACTGGGAAGGGAAACACTTTCACTTTCGCTACGTGAATCCTTGGCCGCGGCCCTATCAACAACCACACCCTCCCATCTGGATAACCGGAAGCCAACCGGACGGCGCGCCCTGGGTTGCTGACCACCATTATCCCTTCTGTGCCTTTCTCACCTCCTACGACCAAACGGATGCCCTCTTTAAAAGGTATCGGGACCACTGCCAGAAGATGAATTATCCAGAACCGGGACCCGAAAAGTTTGCCTATTTGGGACTCTGTTATACGGGTGAGACCGATCGACAAGCTGAGGAGGTGGGTAAGAAACTCCTCTGGTACCTCAACCGCAAGCGGCCCGTTGGATTTTTCGCCCCTGCCGGATTTGCTCCTCCGGTGGCCTTGGCCAGGTTCTACGATCCGAAAGGCAATATCCGTTACACGCGTTCCTGGGAGCAGCTAATCGCGGAAGGGGTGGTCATTTGCGGGAGCCCGAAGACCGTCACAGATAAGGTGAAATACCTTCACCAGCGATGTGGAGTGGGAAACCTGTTAATGATGAACCAGGCGGGATCCATGACCGCACAGGAGACCAGACGCAGCATGGAGCTCTTTGCCCGTGAGGTCTATCCGGAAATTCGAACCTTGGGGGAAGCCAACGGAAGTAGTGCCGCTGCGGCTAGCGGTTCATGAGGAAGGATTGGCTTCGCTAGGGGCCCTTTGAACTATTGTCGTTTCACCTTCCCTTCGTTCCAATCCATGGCTGTAAGGGATTGGCCCGTGACGTTTGGTCGGTCCTGACTAGACAGGAAAAGAACCAGTGGGACCATGGCCTCGGGAGGCGTTCCGCCGCGTCCATCCACATTGGCCCGTCCACGCCCTGGATGAATGGAATTGGCGCTGATCCCGTATGGTTGCACCTCTTCAGCGACGGTTTTCATGAAGCCTTCAATTCCATGCTTGGATGCGCAGTAGGCGCTCTTGCCGGCCACTCCCCGGCTCCCGGCGCCGGATGAGGTGCTGATAATCGTGCCCCGTTTTTGTTGAATCAGGTAAGGTAGCGCAAAGTGTGTGCAGAGATAGGGCGCCCTGAGATTGATTCTGATGAGTAGGTCCCACTCCTCTATGGGGACGTCGTGGGTGGGGCGCTTTTTCAAACATCTCCAGTCTTCATAGACACCGTCCTCATGGTCTTCCATCCTCAGACCGGCGTTATTGATCAGGATGTCCAACCCTTTCATGCGTTGGACGCAAGAATCGATGAGTTCTTTGGCCGTGTTTTCCTGGCTGATATCGCCAACAAAGAGCTCCCCTGTGCCGCCGGTGGATCGAATCTCTTTCAGGACTTTCTGACCTTCGGGTTCTCTGACTTCTGCAATCAGGACCTTCACTCCCTCTTTGGCAAGCCCAAGGGTCATGGCACGGCCGAGGCCGCTTCCTCCTCCTGTTACAATTGCCACCTGATTTTTTAACAGCATCTTAAACCCTCCATCCCGCTGGTTCGTATCTTGTGCACCACTCTTGCGTAGCCAACGACGGATCTTAGATCCAATTGGCTTAACTGTTCGCTTCCTTTCTCAGTCCGCGCGTCCTTCCAGACCATGGGATTCCTTTCCCGTAGGATGCGATCCGTGAGGGAATTTTCGCTTCCATTGGAGGCAGTGGACTTTGCACTTCCTTCGCTGTTGGGGGTGACAAAGACGCAATGGGCGTTGTGGTTGTTGACCCGATGGCCGGAGAGATGATCGTGCCGGATACGCGCTTTGACGCCTTTTGCTGGTACTTGAAAGATGGTGTCCGGATTCTAAGGTGGAAGAAAGTGCGCGGCCCAGTTCGGAAATGGCCTTCTGTGATGAAGGGGCCTTACTTGCGGGGCGTTCAGGTAAGGGGTTTTTTTCACCGTGTTTCCCAGGGCCTTTCAATGGGCAACTTTAAACGATCGCCCCATTCCTTCCAGGAGCCAAGGTAATTTCGAACTCTGGGGTAGCCAAGGAGTCTGAGGGCCAGATAGGAATGGGCCGAGCGGTACCCCCCCTGACAGTAGGCGATGATTTCCTTGTCCGGAGTGATGCCTGCCTTTAGGAACATGGCTTTCAGTTCTGAGGCGGGTTTGAACCCACCTCTCTCATCCAGGCTTCGGGTCCACTCCAGGTGGATGGCGCCGGGGATAGCCCCGCCTCGCGCGGCTCGAACATTTCGTCCCATGTACTCATCGTCACTGCGGGTATCGAGGATGCAGGAGGCGCCCTGGTTCAGTGACGCCAATAGGTAGTCCGCCGTTGCCAGTAGGTTTTTCTTCTCTACCGCTTTCAATCGTGATGAAACAGGGGGGGTGACATCGGTGGTGATGGAAAATCCACCCTGTCTCCAAGCCTGGACCCCGCCATCCAGGACTTGAACATTTGGATGGCCGAAGTATTCCAAAAACCACAGTCCGCGTGCGGCCCTCATGCCTGAGGTTTCCTCATAGAAAACGACTCTCTTGTTTTCGTCCACGCCTCGCATGTCGAAGATGTGGTGAATCATGAAATTAAAAGCCTTGAGGGGGGCCGGACTGGTATCAATGAGGCTTAGCCCGAAAAGATCGAAATGGACGGATCCCGGGATATGACCCTGAGCGAATTGTTCCGCAGGCCGGGTGTCAATGAGGCATAGGGCAGGGTCCCTTAAACATTGATTCAATTCCTCCGCGGTCGTGAGTAGCTCCGGACGGGCGTATCCTCCCGATTCCATAACGGCTCTTATAGCATTACTTCGGTCCTGTCTCAATCCATTTTTTTAGGGCCGTCATCTGATCCTCCATTGCAGCTTGAGATGATATACTTATATAAAGAATCTGGAACTGTTAATTATGGTGGGTCGTAGGTCTATCTCACTTGGGCTGCTGGTCACCTTAATGGTAGCCTCATCTTTCAGCTATCGGTTGGCTGTACCTAACAGAACCCTATCGTTCCCCCGGGACCATTTTTCGCACCCCGACTTTCGGACTGAATGGTGGTATTACACCGGCCATTTGGAGACCGAAGGGGGGAGAAGTTATGGCTATCAGGTGACGTTCTTCCGCTACGGTTTACGAGATCGCCAAATCGCGCAAAGCAAAATCCCTCCCATGTTTACGGAACTTTACATGGCCCATTTTGCGTTATCCGATAAGAAGGAGAAAAGGTTTGTCTTTCGGGAAAGAGTGAACCGGGGATACAATGGAATAGCAGGAGCATCGACTACCCGTTTTTTGGTCTGGAATGAAGACTGGAAGGTGGAGCTCAAGGGCAAGAGCCATATGATTACGGTCAAGGATAGAGACCGAGTATTGAGGTTACGGTTGACCCCACTCAAGCCCCCGGTGCTTCACGGCCAAAACGGTCTGAGTCAAAAGGGAGAAGGAATAGGTCGCGCCTCCCATTACTATTCCTTGACCCGGCTGCGGACGGATGGAGAGATTGAGATTGAGGGGAAAAGGGAAAAGGTTCGGGGGCTAAGCTGGATGGATCACGAATTTGGCAGTGACCAGTTGGGAGACGATCAGGTGGGATGGGATTGGTTTAGTCTCCAGTTAGAGAACCAGACAGAGCTGATGCTGTACTTGATCCGCCGCAAGGACGGTTCGGTGGACGCTTTTTCCAGCGGCACGTTGATTTATAAGGATGGTACGACCCGGCGTCTCCCATTGGGAGAATTCCGGGTGCAGGTGTTGCACAAGTGGAAAAGCCCTCAGAGCGGCGGTACGTATCCAATGGGGTGGCAAATTTTGATTCCAGGGGAAGATATTAGTCTGGAAGTGGTTCCTGTATTCACCGCACAGGAGCTGGATACACGAAAGAGTACCCGCGTGACCTACTGGGAAGGAGCCGTGCGGGTTCAGGGGGTCTTTGAAAAAAAGCACGTTGGGGGCGTAGGGTATGTGGAGATGACCGGTTATGCGGGTCGCTTGAAATTGTAGTGGCCGAGGATTGTGGATCTTTGAATTTGCGGAATTTTTAGAGGTGACACTCGACCAAGTCCGTTTGCTTTCAGGTGGTAATGCGCGCGGAATTTTAATAGGTCAAGGGCTGAATTGAGCAAACAAGAAACAATTCACGGACTCCCGCCAAGAAGCGGCCCCCGAAGCTTGGGTTCTCCTCGGGCGGCGAGCATTCGGTTCGGCCGAGCTCACCGTCGAGGCCAGGCCGTGGGCATAAGCTGGTGAATACTCGAAGCGTTACGTTGGATGACCATGCCCTTCATCCTCGCTTCCCCGTCGCATGGGCTTTGGGCGAGGGCAATTGTTCCGAAAGGAGGGAGAAACCCATATCAAATGTTTACTAACTAGGTAGCGTATCTTGAGTGACCGCTTCATGAGGAATCTCGAAATCAAAATTAAGGAAACCATCCGAAAATACGGCATGCTCTCCCATGGGGATGGCGTATTGTTGGGAGTGTCCGGGGGACCAGACTCCGTGGCCATGTTCCATCTGATGTTGAGCCTGCGCGAAGAACTCGGCTTGCGACTCGCTGTGGCCCACCTCATTCATGGCTTGCGCGGAGAGGAGGCTCGGGAGGATGCGCGCTTTGTGGCCCATTTGGCAGAGCAATGGGCTGTCCCGTTCTTCCTCAGGGAAGTTGATTTGCCGCAGGTGAGGTTGGAAAACGGCAAGGGTAACATGGAGGCCCTGGCCCGCAAGGAACGATACGAGTTTTTTGTCGATATGGCCAAGGGTTGCACGTTCAATAAGGTTGCTACCGCACATACCAGGGATGATCAAGCAGAGACCGTGATCATGTGGTTTCTGCGCGGGAGCGGGCGAAGAGGGTTGGGCGGAATCTCGCCCCTGCGCCATTTCAAGGACCAGGCCTCACCATCCACCGATTTGTCTCTGGTTCGTCCCCTCATTGAGGACTCTCGTCAAGAAATTTTAGCCTATCTTGCGGATCGAAACCTCGATTACCGCACAGATTCCACCAATCTGGACTGCCGACTGCTGCGCAACTGGACTCGTCACCAATTGCTACCCCAGCTCAGGGAGAGAATTGATGATGGGGTGAGTGATAGGCTGGCGCAGTTAGCAGAGATTTTTCGTGAGGAAGAGAAAATATTGGATGGGATCACCTTGCGGGGGCTCCAACGGCTTGGAGGTGGTGGAGACCTCATGATTGGGGCCCTGCTGCAAGAAGACAAGGCAATCCAACGCAGGATTGTCCGCAGGTGGCTCGAATCCAACTCCGATAAACTCCGGGGCATGGCCTTTAGCCATGTTGAAACAGCCTTGGAGTTTATGGCCCGGGGACCGTCACAGGGTAGGTTCTCACTACCCAAGGGGTGGAATCTGGTGAAGGAGTACGATATCGTTCGCCTCGAGAGAAGCGGAAGAAAGAAGCCTGTGCTGCCGTGCTATAGTTACTCTCTCCCGCGAGAAGGCTCCGTGATGGTGCCTGAAGCAGGGGTGAGGTTTCAGAGCCTGAGAAGCTCCCATGTTTCAACCGACGCTAAACCTCAAAATGAGTTTGAGGCGTATTTTGATTCCAGTTCCCTCCCGCAACCACTCACGGTTCGGAACTTTCGCACTGGAGACCGTTTCCAACCTCTGGGAATGACAGGACACAAAAAGGTGAAAGACCTGTTTATTGAGAAGAAAATCCCTCTCTCGATGCGCCGATACCTGCCCATCCTCGTGTCCGGAGAGGAAATTTTATGGATTCCTCGTTACGGCAGAAGTGAGCTGGCGAAGGCCGGTCCAAACGCAAGGGAGATCTTGAAGGTACGAATTATGCCCCTTGACGGGTAGCCGTTACACTTAACCCTCGAAAATATTGAACTTTCTGTTAATCGAGATAGATTGATCTAAACCTCTGACTGTGGTAAATCCAATAAGGGCTTTCTTTTTTGAAGGTCTGTTCCCAAGGGGGTTCAATTGAACCAAACATCTAAAAATCTAGCCCTGTGGCTGGTGTTGGGGCTAGTGTTTCTCTTGCTGTTTAATGTCTTTACCAGACAGCACAGCAGGGAACCTGAAGTGGTCTTTAGCGACTTCTGGGCATCCGTCGAGAAGGGGGATGTGCAAGAGGTTACCATTCAGGGAAACAGCATTCAGGGTAAATATCAGAGCGGTGAGTCCTTCAAGACCTTTACCCCTGGCGATCCTGATCTGGTGAAGATGCTGAGGGAGAGAAAGGTAAGGATCGCCGCAAAACCGGAGGATGAATCCCCCTGGTATATGGTTCTGCTCGTGAATTGGTTCCCCATGCTGCTTCTGATCGGCGTGTGGATCTTTTTTATGCGCCAGATGCAGGTGGGGGGTGGCAAGGCCATGTCGTTCGGCAAGAGTCGTGCACGCCTTCTCACCGAAAACCAGTCCAAGGTCACCTTTAACGATGTGGCGGGGGTGGAAGAGGCCAAGGATGATTTGCAAGAGGTCATTGCCTTTCTAAAAGACCCGAAGAAGTTTACGAGACTGGGAGGCCGCATTCCAAAGGGATGCCTCCTGGTGGGGCCTCCGGGTACGGGCAAAACCCTTCTGGCCCGGGCCATTGCAGGCGAGGCAGGGGTTCCCTTCTTTAGCATCAGTGGCTCTGATTTTGTGGAAATGTTCGTAGGCGTGGGGGCTTCTCGAGTCAGAGATCTTTTCGTGCAAGGAAAGAAAAATGCCCCCTGCATTATTTTTATCGACGAGATCGACGCTGTGGGGCGGCAACGGGGTGCCGGTCTGGGGGGTGGACATGACGAAAGGGAGCAGACCCTGAATCAGCTGCTGGTTGAAATGGATGGGTTCGAGGCCAATGAGGGCGTTATCTTGATCGCGGCAACCAATCGCCCCGATGTGTTGGATCCTGCACTTCTACGTCCAGGTCGGTTTGATCGCACGGTGATCGTTCCTCGTCCCGACATTAAGGGCAGGGAAGGGATCTTGTCAGTGCATGTTCGCAAGGTGCCTTTGGACAACGACGTGGATGTGGTTGTCTTGGCCAGAGGGACCCCTGGTTTTGCCGGTGCGGATCTAGAAAACCTGGTCAACGAGGCGGCCCTTCTGGCTGCTCGTGAGGACAAAGAAAAAGTGGATATGCAGGACTTCGAGTTGGCAAAAGACAAGGTGATGATGGGCTCTGAGCGCAAGAGCATGATTATCAGTGAAGAGGAGAAGCGCAATACTGCTTATCATGAAGCTGGCCATGCCCTTGTGGCCCAGATGCTCCCGGGGACCGACCCGATCCACAAGGTGACGATCATACCACGGGGAATGGCTCTGGGACTTACCCAGCAACTTCCCATCGATGAGAAGCACACCTACCCTAAGGATTACTTGCTCAATAACGTCGTCATCCTCTTCGGAGGGCGCGTGGCCGAAGAGCTGGTGCTGGAGCACATGACCACCGGGGCGGGTAATGATATCGAACGGGCCACTGACATTGTCCATCGAATGGTATGTGAGTGGGGAATGAGCGATAAGTTGGGTCCCATGACCTTTGGTAAGAAAGAGGAACAAATCTTTCTGGGAAGGGACTTTACCCAACAACAGGATTATTCCGAGGACACGGCCGTTGCCATCGATGCCGAGATCCGGCGGATTATCATGGAAAGTTATGAGCGTGCCAAGAAGATCCTTACCACCAATCGCGAGCTCCTTCATAGGGTGGCGGAGAAGCTCCTTGAGAAAGAGTCCTTGGACGGTTCGGAGATCGACGCCTTGGTCCGGGAATTTGGCGGGAACGATGGTCAGCCCCTTGCCGCTTTTCCGGCCACGGCCAAAGTTTAGGTTGGCCTATCCAGGGATTTGCAGCCTTCCTCATTTCCACTTTTCAGTCCAAAGACAAATTGCCCGACCATTTAGGGGCGGGTCCTAAATAATATTCAGAGGAGTTCACCTTTAGAGTCATGCCTGGTCAATCGAATTTTTCCTTGCCTAGCACGCCGGAATCCAGCGGTCAGACCCAATGGCTCCTTCCTACACGGCATGGCGTCATAGACATGAACTGCCGCACGGCAATCATGGGAGTTCTCAATGTTACGCCGGATTCCTTTTCTGATGGGGGGAATTATCTAGACCCCGCGCGGGCAATCGGCCGTGGCATCCAATTGGCGGAGGAGGGGGCGGATGTGATTGACATCGGTGGCGAATCCACTCGCCCGGGTTCAGAACTCGTCTCAGACGAGGAAGAATTGGAACGGGTGATTCCGGTTCTTCAAGAGCTTCGACGGGCCGTGAAAATACCCCTATCAGTGGATACCACAAAGGCCCATGTGGCGCGTTGTGCTCTAGACGAAGGGGTGGATGTGATCAACGACATTAGTGCCTTGCGATTTGACCCCGCCATGGCGTCCATGGTGGCCCGGGAAAAGGTGCCGGTGGTCCTCATGCACATGCAAGGTAAGCCTCGCACCATGCAAGCCCAGCCGAACTATCGTAATGTCGTGATGGAGGTGGTTGATTTCTTGCGGCGCCAAATAGACTTTGCAAAATCGGAAGGGGTGGACCCCGTGAATATCATCATTGATCCGGGTATCGGATTTGGTAAAAATTTAGGCCACAACCTGGAGCTATTACGCTCTCTCACGACTTTAATCTCTTTGAGACAACCTTTGCTGGTGGGTCCATCGCGCAAGACCTTCATTGGCACGGTCCTTCAACTGGGACCTGAAGAGCGGCTAGAGGGGAGCATTGCTGCGGCGGTGGCCGCTGCCATGGGAGGGGCTAACATGATTCGGGTTCATGATGTCAGGGCCACCTTTCGCGCGCTTAGAGTTGCTGATAAGATTCGTTTCGGAGCGACCAGTCAATGAAAAATGATCAACCAGTAGAGAAAAATCGTATGAATCACTCTCCCTCGAAAAAGCAAAATGAGCGAAAACGTCAGCTCTTTGGCACAGATGGGGTTCGGGGGGTGGCCAATCTAGAGCCCATGACCTCGGAAACGGCGTTAAAGCTGGGCCGTGCGCTGGCCTACGTGTTTCGGGAACCTGAAAGGGCAAAGCGGATAGGATCAGGTGAAAAGGGCGGAAGCAGGGGAGATCACCGCTACCGTATCCTCATTGGAAAAGACACCCGGCTCTCCGGTTACATGATTGAAACGGCATTGGCTTCCGGAATCTGCTCCATGGGCGCTGATGTACTCCTTGTGGGTCCGCTGCCAACGCCGGGAGTCGCCTTTCTCACCCGTAGCATGCGGGCTGACGCCGGGGTCGTTATCTCGGCTTCTCATAATCTCTTTAGAGATAATGGAATCAAATTTTTCTCCCAGGAGGGCTTGAAGCTTCCTGATGCCCTTGAGGAGCGGATCGAGGAATTGATTTTTGGAGGCGCCATCGATCGGTACAGGCCCACGGCTTCAGAGGTAGGAAAAGCGTTTCGAATACCCGATGCGGTGGGAAGAAATGTGGTTTATTTAAAGATGAGCTTCTCACGCCGTCTTTCCCTGGACGGATTGAAGATTGTGGTGGACTGTGCCCATGGGGCGGCCTATCGTGTGGCGCCTGAGGTCCTTAGCGAGTTGGGCGCAGAGGTGATTCCCATCGGGATCAACCCCGATGGAGAAAATATTAATGAAACCTGTGGGTCCCTTCATCCCGAGGCGGCACGAAGCGTTCTGCTCGAGCACGGCGCCGATTTGGCCGTATTGCTGGACGGGGATGGTGATCGCGCCATCTTTGTAGATGAGAAGGGGGAGATTGTTGATGGGGACGAGGTGCTGGCCATCTGTGCTGGTTACATGCAGCAAAACGGCTCCCTTGCATCCTCCACGGTGGTTGGGACGGTTATGAGCAATCTCGGGCTGGATATTGCGCTCCAGGGTATGGGGATTAACGTGATCCGTACCTCTATAGGGGACAGGTATGTTGTGGAGAAGATGATCCGGGGGGGATACAACCTGGGTGGAGAACAGTCGGGGCATGTGGTTTTTATGGACCATAACACCACTGGAGACGGTTGTCTCACAGCGCTACAGATTCTCACGATTATGAAGGAACAGGGGAAATCACTGGGAGAGCTGAAGCGTGTGATGACCAAGCTTCCTCAGGTGCTTCTCAATGTGGGAGTCAAGGAGAAGAAGGCCTTCTCCAGTATCCCTCGTTTGCACAAGAGAATCACTGCCATTGGACAAGAACTGGGGGCGCGGGGGAGGGTTCTGGTCCGATACTCGGGGACAGAACCCATGGCCAGGGTGATGTTGGAAGGAGAGGACGAGGACGGTATTCGAAAGATGGCCCAGGAGATAGCGGAAGAGATTCGCGTGACGATAGGGAGTAACAAGTGATTGGCTGCTCGTCAACTCGTTACCGGTTGATTTCATGATACGAATAACGATTATACGAAGATGCGATTAACGAAGATTCGTCTTGGGATTAATGTGGATCATGTAGCCACCCTACGTCAGGCAAGGCAGATCGAAATACCCGATCCGGTAGAGGCGGCACTCCTCGCTGAGAAGGCAGGCGCCGATGGAATCACCGTCCATCTGCGTGAAGACCGGCGCCACATTCAGGAGCGGGATGTGGAGTTCTTGCGGGAGCGGCTTGCCGCCAAGTTGAACCTTGAAATGGCGGTGACCCATGGGATGCTGGAGTTTGCCCGGAGAATAAAACCCGACGACGTTTGTCTTGTTCCGGAGCGCCGGGAAGAGCTCACCACCGAAGGTGGCCTGAACGTGACGGCTCCTAGGAGCAAGGTGAAAGAGACGGTGGACCGGCTGCAGGGAGCTGGAATTCAGGTCAACCTCTTTATCGATCCTGAGAAGCAGCAAATCGAGGCGAGTCGGGAGACGGGTGCCCATGGTATCGAGATTCATACCGGTCAGTACTGCGATGCCTCTGGAGACGGCAAAGGCGAGCTGGAAAATTTAAAAAGGGCCGCCTCACTGGCCCGTGAATTAGGACTGGAAGTCCATGGGGGCCACGGGTTGAATTACCACAATGTTGTTCCCATTGTCGCCATCCCTGAAATCGTGGAGTTGAACATCGGCCATAGTATTATCGCTCGAGCGATTTTTGTTGGGATGGAAAGGGCAGTTGCGGAAATGAAAGACCTCCTGAAGGTCACACCTTAGGATGGTTATTCGTATACTGGTTATTGGCCGAATCGTTATCAGACTGGCGGCTTCGGTTTGTCTCGAAGTCACGAGGGGCCAATATGCGAATTGCGAATAGACGAGTAACCCATTAACCATTGACAAATAATCGAGTAACGAATGCTGGTTGTTACGGCGCAAGAAATGCGGGAGCTGGACCGCTTGACCATTGAGAAGCACCACGTCCCGAGCCTCACCTTAATGGAGCGAGCGGGTGAGGGAGTGTTCAAGCGCATTCAGGAACGTTTTCGTGGTGCGGTCAAACGAGGTGTACTGATTGTAGCCGGGAGGGGGAACAATGGAGGGGACGGTTTGGTGGTGGCCCGCCATCTGAAAAAAAAAAGAATTCCCTGTGAAGTTATTCTCCTTGCCAAAAAAGAAAGCCTCTCCCCCGATGCGGCGGCGAATCTTCGTGCATTGCTGAAAGCAAAGGGAAAAGTTTACGAGGTGGACGAGGGGTCTCTTTCACTCCTGTCACAAAAACTGAAGAACCACGCAATCGTTGTGGATTCCATCTTGGGTACGGGTTTGCGAGATGAGGTCCGTGGCCTCTACCTTGATGTCATAGAAACCATAAACGCCTCAGGCCTTCCCACTATTGCTGTGGATATTCCGTCGGGATTACATGCCGACACCGGGCGACCGTTGGGAACGGCCGTTCAGGCCGAGATGACCGTTACGTTTGGTTACCCGAAGCTAGGTCAAGTGATTCACCCCGGGCTATCCTATGCGGGTGATCTTGGAGTGGTGGATATTGGAATTCATCCCGAGGCAGTTGAAGAGGTGAGGCCTCAGACAGAGCTACTGGAGGAGCAGAATATAAGTTGGCTGATCCCATCCCGTGCGGCGGATTCCCACAAGGGGACCTATGGTCATCTGCTGGTGATGGCCGGATCCAGGGGGAAAACTGGGGCGGCAATCCTTGCCTGTAGAGCGGCCATGAGGATGGGGACTGGCCTGGTATCCCTAGCAGCCCCCCGTGCCCTCAACAGTATCTTTGCAACGGCACTGGTGGAGTCCATGACAGAGCCATTGGGGGTGGAATCCCAAGAAGAATTGGAAGCCCCCGACGACCAGGGCTGGGCGAGATTGCTGGACAGAAAAAGTGCGCTGCTTTTCGGTCCTGGTATTGGGATCAAGGAGGGAGCCAAAAACGCGTTGTGGTGGTTGCTCAAGAACCTGGCAATGCCTTGGGTCATTGATGCGGACGGACTGAACATCTTAGCGGAGGACATCAATAGACTGCGTGGTGCTAAGACTCCCCCAATTCTGACTCCCCATCCGGGTGAGATGGCCAGACTCATGGGATCGGATACGGCCGTGATAAACCGTGATAGGATTGGAGTCACCCGAAACTTTGCCCGCAAGAATCGGTGCCATATTGTGCTCAAGGGAGCGAGAAGCGTGATTGCCACTTCCGACGGTAGGGTGTATATCAATCCGACCGGGAACGCGGGGATGGCCAGTGGCGGTATGGGGGATGCCCTGGCAGGGATTTTGGCAGGCCTCTTGGCTCAGGGCCTTGGACCGAAAGAGGCCCTTAAACTGGGTGTTTTTCTTCATGGCTTTGCGGGTGATCTGGTGGCCTCAAGCCATGGGGAAATCGGATTAATTGCCTCAGATATAGTGGAGGAACTTCCCCTGGCGATCCAACGACTCAATGAGGATCGTCAACGGTTGACTAGCTAGTTAGATTGTTATCCGTTGACCCGTTGATTCGTTACCCAATGCGAATAACGAATACACGAGTGACGATTACGCATGTAACGAATCACCATGAAGTCCTTCAGGATCCTTTCTCGTTCTGCCACGCAAACTCAGAGCTGGGGAAGGAAGTTGGGAAGGCTCTTAGTGGGCGGAGAGATCATAGGGCTGACCGGCGAGTTGGGAAGTGGAAAGACGTGCTTTGTTAGAGGACTCGCGGAAGGTGTGAACGTGGTTAAGGGGGCCTGGGTACGAAGTCCCACCTTTACCCTTATCAATGAATATGACGGCAGGATGCCGCTTTTCCACGTGGATCTATACCGGCTATCGAGCGCCACGGAGCTGGAGGAGTTGAGTTTAAGGGAGTGTTTCTTTTCGGATGGAGTGAGTGTGATTGAATGGTTTGAGCGGCTCCCCAATGGTGAGGTGGAGGAATACCTCGGAATTCATTTTGATCATGAAGACGGTAATAAACGGGGGTTGACCTTTACCGCCCACGGAAGCCGGTATGATGCGATTGTTGCCAGGTTGAACAAGAAGAAATAGGCGGAGGCGATGGCTTTAATTGTACAGAAATACGGTGGGACCGTTGCGGGGAGTCCCAAAAGAATCAAGGACATTTCAGACCGAGTGGTGGCCACCCATGAAATGGGAAATCAGGTGGTGGTGGTCATTTCGGCTATGGAGGGTGAGACGGATCGTCTCTTGGGTCTTTCCAGGTCCATGGCTAAAGCTCCCGACGGAAGAGAACAGGATGTGCTTCTCTCGGCAGGTGAGCAAGTTTCAGCTGCCATGTTGGCCCTGGCTATCAAGGCCATGGGTTACCAGGCCCGTTCCTGGTTGGCCCATCAGATCCATATATTGACGGACAACACATTTGGAAAGGCGCGAATACAGAAAGTTGACGCCGAGGCCCTTAAGAGATCGCTCAAGAAAGGCGAGATTGGCGTGGTCGTTGGTTTCCAGGGAATTGATGAGGAGGGAAACATTACAACCTTGGGCCGGGGAGGCTCTGACACCACGGCAGTTGCTTTAGCCACTGCCTTGAAGGCTGATGTTTGCGAGATATATACTCAGGTGGACGGCATGTACACGGCAGATCCAAAGGTCTGCCCCACAGCTAAGAAACTGGGTTTTCTCTCCTTCGAGGAAATGATGGAGATGATCAGCCTCGGGGTCAAGGCATTCCATATCGATGCTGTGGATTTTGCCATGAAGGGCAATGTGCCGCTGCACCTTCGGTCTGGATTTACACCATGGGAGGGAACACGGGTGGTCAAGGAAAATAAAGAGCTAGAGCACATCGTATCGAGAGTCGCCAGCGATAAGGAGCAGGCAAAAGTAACCATTACCCGGGTGCCGGATAAACCGGGTTTGGCGGCCAAGATATTCACCCCTCTGGCCAAGGCAGGCATCATGGTGGACATGATCGTTCAGAACGCCAGTGAAGGGGGTCACACGGACGTGAGCTTCACAGTCCCAAAAGATGAGTTGAAAAAAGCGGAAATCCTGGTGGAGGACATGAGACTCAAAATAGAGGCAGAGGAAGTACGGTGTGATCCTGACATTGCCAAAATATCAATTATTGGACGAGGGATGCGCACCCATAGCGGAATTGCCTCCCAGATGTTTCAGGCCTTAGCGAAAGAAGGGGTCAATGTGGAGATGATCTCCACTTCTGAGATTACCATATCTGTGGTGATCCGGGAAAAATTTGCCCAAAAAGCGGTGCGGGTGCTTCATGATGAATTGATCGGAAACAGGTGACTTTGTGAAAGACGTTTTAATCTATGACACGACCTTGAGGGATGGGTGTCAGGCGGAGGACATTTCTCTGACCCTCGAAGACAAGCTCCGCATGGCAGAACGCCTATCGGATATCGGCATTGATTACATCGAGGGAGGCTACCCTGGTTCTAATCCTCGGGATGCCGATTTTTTCATGGAGGTCAAGAAACTCAAAAAGAAGAAGTCCAAGATCGTCGCCTTTGGCACCACTCGCAAGCCCTCCGCCAAGCCTAGCCAGGACCCTAGTCTCAAGTTGCTCCTGGACGCAGATACCCCGGTGGTGACCCTGGTGGGTAAGACCTGGGACCTCCATGTGCGGGACGGTCTTAGAATCAGCAAGAAAGCGAATCTCGATCTGATTTCGGACTCCATTCGTTTCATGAAAGAACGGGTGGATGAAGTGATGTTCGATGCGGAGCATTTCTTCGATGGGTACCGTTCCAATCCCGAGTTTGCAGTGGAATGTTTGCAGGCGGCGCAGCAAGGGGGGGCAGATTGGCTCGTCCTGTGTGATACCAACGGGGGCGGATTACCGGACGACATCCGCAAGGCTATCTCGAGTCTCGAGGGGGTGATAACCGCCCGGCTAGGAATACACTGTCACAATGATGGTGAGCTCGCCGTGGCCAATACCATGGCAGCAGTGGAGATGGGAGTGCGTCAAGTCCAGGGCACCATCAACGGTTTCGGTGAGCGTTGCGGCAACCTTAACCTGTGTTCGCTCATTCCCAATCTTCAGCTCAAACTGGGAAAGAACTGTATCGATTTGGAACAGCTAAAAAAACTCCGGGATCTATCCCATGTCTTCTATGAGCTGGCCAACATCAGTCCCAATAAGCATCAGCCCTATGTGGGTGACAGTGCTTTCGCACACAAAGGTGGATTGCATGTGTCTGGTATCATAAAGAATCGTGAGACCTACGAGCATGTTGATCCTCAACTGGTGGGCAACCGTCAGAGGGTCCTGGTCTCTGATCTGGCCGGTCGAAGCAATATCCTGTTCAAGGGCAAGGAATACGGGATCGACCTGGAGTCAAACGAGCATGCCGTGCCACAGATCCTTCGCCGCATCAAAGAAATGGAAAGCAAGGGCTATGAGTTCGAGGCCGCTGAAGCTTCCTTTGAGTTGTTGATCCAGGAGGCGCTGGGCAAAAAAAAGAAGAATTTCCGTCTGGTTGGTTTTCGGGTGATCGATGAGAAGAGGAAAGAGGGGGAAGCCCCCATCTCGGAAGCTACGATTATGGTGGAGGTGGATGGTGTGGAGGAGCACGCAGCGGCCATGGGCAATGGCCCCGTTCACGCCCTTGACCAAGCCTTGCGCAAGGCCCTGGGCAAATTTTACCCGGCATTAGTGGACATTGAGCTGCTTGATTATAAAGTGCGCGTCCTTACCTCTGGTGAAGGTACCGGTGCATCAGTGCGTGTCTTGATCGAATCGGGAGACAAGAAGGATGAATGGGGAACCGTGGGTGTGTCTCACAACGTGATCGAAGCGAGTTGGCAGGCCCTGGCGGATAGCATCGACTATAAGCTTTATAAAGACAAGAAAAAGAGGGAGGTGTAGAACCGCTATCTTTCGGGGTACGTCTCTCACCCGATTCCTTGTTAAAGTCCTTAGGCCCATCGATGATCGCCATGTGGAACACCCTGAAGGAAGACATTCGGGTTGTATTCAACCGTGACCCGGCAGCCCGCAATGTTTGGGAAGTCCTCCTTAGCTACCCCGGCCTGCACGCTCTATTTTTTTACCGCATGGCTCATTTTCTTTGGGAGAGAGGTCTGAAGGTCTTGGGCCGTTTTATCAGCCATGTGGGACGGTTCATGACCGGGATTGAGATCCACCCGGGGGCGGAGATCGGCGCGCGATTTTTTATCGATCACGGGATGGGAGTGGTCATCGGTGAGACCACCGAGATCGGTGACGACGTGACCATTTATCAGGGGGTGACCCTGGGTGGCATTAGTCTAAAAAAGGATAAAAGACATCCCACGGTGGAAGATTACGTGATTATCGGCGCCGGTGCCACCATTCTTGGCCCCGTGATCATTGGACGCAATAGCAGGATAGGATCGGGTTCGGTGGTGGTGAATTCGGTTCCCCCGGATTCCACTGTGGTGGGAATTCCAGGTAAAGTGGTGGAAGGGAGCGGAGTTCACAGGGATCCGGAGGACCAAATCATCGACCTGGATCACCAGAGGCTACCCGACCCCATGGCCAAGGCAATCACTAACCTGGCAGACTATGTGCAGCGCCTGGAGAAACGTGTCAACGAGTTGAGTTCCAGGCAGGGGGGGCTGGAAGAGCGGCAGGCAGAGGATACAGAAGTGCTGCGCAAGGTTAAAGAACTGATCAAGAACTCGGGAAATTAATGGAAGGGTTCCAAAGAGTGCATTTCGTCTTCTAAAGAGTATTCATTGAACCCAACGGTAGAGCTATGGACTCGTGTCAGAGCAATAAGAAGGTGGTGATGGCCATGAGTGGTGGAGTGGACAGCTCTGTCGCCGCCAGCCTCCTAATCGATCAAGGCTACGACGTGATTGGAGTCTCCCTGCAATTATGGGAAGGCGATGTGCGAAATTCTAGGATTTGCTCCAATTTTACGGGGGCCGAAGAGGTGGCGACACATCTTGGTATCCGTCACCGTATTTTAGACTTCCGCTCGAATTTTCGGGAGTCTGTGGTCAAGCCCTTTGCCCAGAGTTACCTTGCAGGACAGACCCCCAACCCATGTGTGGCCTGCAATCAAGATTTTAAGCTGGGTGTCCTTTTGGATTGGGCGCAAAAGCACGGGATCCATGGCGTCGCCACGGGGCACTACGCCCGAGTGATCCATGATCCTTCCAAGGAGAGGTATTCCCTCCTGCGCGGTGGGGACCGGAACAAGGATCAATCCTATTTTCTGTTTGGGCTGTCCCAAGAACAGTTGGCTCATAGTCTGTTCCCCCTGGGCGAGCTAACCAAGAAACAGGTGCGTCAACATGCTCTTGCTCTCGGGTTACTCTCCGCCCATCGACCGGAAAGTCAGGATATCTGCTTCGGGGACCATCGATCATTGGTGGAATCCTTTGCATCTGAAGGCGAGATCGGCGCCGGGGTGATTGCAGACCGCTCGGGAAGAGTTTTAGGGGGCCATCAAGGAATCCATCGGTTCACTGTGGGCCAGCGAAAAGGGTTAGGGGTCTCATCTCCCGATCCTCTCTATGTGCTGGAGATAGAGAAGGAGTCTAAACGGGTCCTGGTGGGTACAAAGCACGAGCTGGCCTGCCGAGGCCATACCGTTCGGTCCGTTAGCTGGATTGAGCCGCCCGAAGGGGAGGAGATCTTGGCTGAGGTGCAGGTCCGCTATCGCTCCTCACCTGTCCCATGCCGCATCAGGTCCTTGGGGGGCGGCAGATCCGAGGTTCAATTCACCGATCTTTTCCCGGCGGTTAGTCCGGGGCAGGCAGCGGTCTTTTATCGTGGCGAAAAAGTGCTGGGTGGAGGCTGGATCGAGCAGGGGCTTGAGGGGACCACGGACGGACAGCCGGAATAGGCCAATGCGTGTCGCCATTACAACTCTAGGGTGCAAGGTCAATCAATACGATTCGGCCGTTATTCAGGGACGCCTGGAGGCGGAGAGGCACTCTCTTGTGCCCTTCCAGGAGAAGGCCGATTTCTACATCATCAACGCCTGCACCGTCACTGACCGTGCGGACTGGGAAGCTCGCCAGCTCATAAGGCGGGCAAAAAAATTGAGCCCAAAGGCTCGCGTTCTGGTCACCGGGTGCTACGCACAGGTGAGCCCTCAGGAGCTGGCCAGGGTGCCGGATGTGGACTTTGTTGTGGGGCTGAACCGTTTGGAGGATTTGGTCCGGTTCGTTCGGGACGGCAAAGGTGCCTGGGAGACGGAAATATCGGTGGGAAATCCGCGAGACGAACGCGGGGTCCGTGTCCTGGGCGCAAAAGGCCTCCCCCGCCACACGCGAGCTTTCCTGAAAATCGAAGAAGGCTGCAACTATTCGTGTACTTACTGCATTATCCCCATTGCACGTGGACGAAGCCGAAGCGTTTCCGTAGAGGGTGTGTTAGGTCAAGTTCAAATGCTGGCCCAGGAGGGTTTCAAGGAGTTGGTGCTGACCGGTATTCATCTCGGTGCCTATGGACGTGATCTGAAACCCAAGACCGATCTCGTTGGGCTGCTGGAAAAGATTGCAGACAGTGGTCTGATCCCTCGCATTCGCTTGAGTTCCCTGGATCCGCGTGAAGTGACCCACTCCTTGCTGCGTCTGATGGCGGGTTCTGACGTCTTTTGCCCTCATCTCCATATCTGTATTCAGGCGGGGGAGGATGGGATTCTGCGAAGGATGCGGCGTAACTACGACACCTCATACTTCAGGGATCTCATGGAGCGGACCAGGGACATGCTTCCCACTGCCGCCCTCGGGACGGACTTGATCGTGGGCTTTCCGGGCGAGACCGAGGAGGAATTCCAGCGCTCTCTGGCATTTCTCGGTTCCTTACCATTGACCTATTTTCACGTATTTCCATACTCGATTCGTACCGGCACTGTGGCTGCTCAGTTTCCCCATCATGTGCCCCATCAGGTGAAGAAGGACAGGGCTAGGAGGGTTCGAGAGCTCGCAGCCATGAAGAAGAAGGCCTTCTATGGGCGGTTCATTGGATCCAAGGTCCCTGTGCTGGTGGAAAAAGCGGTGAACGAGGTTGATGGGCTCTACAAAGGATACAGTAGAAATTACCTGCCGGTTTTGTTCCCCGGCCGCCCGGAGCAGGTAAATCGCGAGGTTGGAGTGACCCTTGAGAAACTCGAAGGTGGCCAGTTGTTGGGAAGGGCTGTGGAGTAACGATGAAGCCTGATCGAAACAATTTGCAGCGGACGGTAGTCAAGGCGAATGTCACCGGACCACGGATGTACCTCATGGACCGCGGTCAATAGGCAGTAGTGGTTCGAGTTGCTATCCACCGGACCCTTTGCTTTGGAACGGGGTAAACGTTGGTAAATGATTCGCGGTTACTGATTCGCCTGCAGGAAGAGTTGGGTTATGTTTTCACAGACTCAATGTTTCTGCTGCGCTGTCTTACCCACGTTTCCTTTGAACGCCGCGACGGAACCGATCACAATGAGACACTGGAGTTTCTCGGGGACGCGGTATTGAACCTCGCCATTAGTGATCTCCTCATGCGGCGTTATCCCAATAAAAAAGAGGGGGACCTGTCGAGGATGCGGGCCTCTTTGGTCAACTCTGTCATTCTGGCAGAGAAGGCCGCGGGTTTGGAACTGGGGAAGCTGCTTCGCATAGGCAAAGGGGAGGAACGCAGCGGTGGCAGGGACAAGGAGTCTATCCTAGCCGGGGCCTTCGAGGCCGTCCTCGGTGGAATTTATTGGGACGGGGGCTATGAGGCTGCCCGCCGTGTGGTTGAGAAGCACTTTGCAAGCGAAATCAAGCAAAGGAAATTAGGCATTCAGGATTACAAGACTCGGCTTCAGGAGATTAGCCAGATGCTCCTTCATGCCCCGCCGACCTATACCCTGATGGCAGAGTCCGGTCCGAGCCATGAGAAGCGCTTTGTCACCGAGATTGCGATAGGTAAGAAAATATTAGGAAGAGGAGAAGGAAGGAGCAAGAAACAGTCCGAGCAGCAGGCCGCCAAAGGGGCGTTGGAGAAGCTGAAGGGGGATGGTGAGGGGGGATCGAGATCCTAATCTTCTACTCGTGTTCACTATATCAAGTGAAAGCTGAGTTTCCTCTCACAAAATTAAATAATTCCCTAGCCATTTGCTTGTCCTGAACGAGGTGACGATAAATCCATTCCGGTTTTGATATACCTCTATGCGATGAACAGAGTAGTCTCCACCCGTTCCAGCCCATGATAACTTCACGTTGCTTGGTATTGGGACTACCTTTCTGGACTTGGCCCACCTGCTTTCGAAATCGCAACATTTCGTGGAAATCAATCAACGTGCCACTCTTAAATCTAGGTAGTTTCCGTTCCACGTCATCTCTAGCTTTATCTTTCGACCAGCCCTCATAGAATCCGAAATCCTTCAACGCATTAAATGCCGCCCGGTCCATTGGAAATACGTTTTTGTTGCCAAAACAATAAGCTTGTAAGACTTTTCGCATTTTACTACCGAAGCCTCTCGCAATAAGTGGTTTCAAAGCTAGAATTTTTGGCTCAGTTATTTCTTGGCTCCTGGGCCCGAAATATAGCGTTAAAAGGCTCCAAAGACGGCCACCATTCCCGCTTCTATTTGGATCGTTCCAGCCAATACCGTTAGTGGCTAGGGCGTCTTTCAGTTCATCCTTTTGCAGATTCTTCAAGCTTAGGAAGTCTTGATAATGATTAAATAATTTCTGCAAGGCTCGTGTGAGCCTGAAATCACTCGTACTTGCCGAAAGGGTCATTGTCAAGATGATCCGATAGTGATCCCTGGAGGCGTATTGTAGCTCGACGGGTAGAGCCGATTCTAATGGAAGTAATTCATGCGGGTGTGCAGAAAACAACTCCATGTATGTCGAACTAAGATCAGAACGGGATGCCATCGCGTAATTGATATGCCAAAGCGTAATACTACGAATTAGTGGTTCTAACAGAAATACGGATATTTTCGCTCAACAAACTAACTTTAACAACTTCAAAGGGGTTAAAATGCCCGGCTCGTTGACCTGCCCCCAGGAGTGGTACCACCCTTTAAGTTAGAGCCGGAATTATCTGGAGTCCAGCCCATGGGGATGAATTCCCAGCCTGCGCTCTGGGCAGAAAGGCCTCCGGTGCCGGAGAACGATAGCCCAGGGCGCTGTGAGGCCGCCGCTGGTTATACTCTCTTCTCCATCTTTCGATCAGCACCTGAGCTTCCCTCAGGGTTTCAAACACCTCCCGGTTGAGCAGCTCATCCCTGAGTTTTCCGTTAAAACTCTCCACGTAGCCATTCTCCCAAGGACTGCCAGGCTCGATGTAGAGTGTCCTGACACCAATGGCCTTGAGCCAGTCCCGGATAGCCTGAGCCGTAAACTCGGGGCCATTGTCGGACCGAAGGGACTGCGGCACGCCCCGTTCCACGAATAGCTCCGCTAACCGTTCCAGCACATCCCGGTGATTCATCCGTCTGGCCACATCAATCGCCAAGCACTCCCGGGTGTATTCATCCAGGATGCTCAACAGCCGAAAGGCCCGACCGTCTTCGGTTCGCTCGTGCACGAAGTCATAACTCCACACATGGTTTCGATGCGCCGGTCTCAGGCGAATGCAGGAGCCATCAGTCAACCGGAGCCTCCCTCGCTTAGGCTGACGGCTGAGGACTTTCAGCCCTTCCTGCCTCCAGAGCCTCTCCACTCGCTTGTGGTTGACCTTCCACCCCTCCCCACGCAGCATGGCCGTAATCCTCCGGTAGCCGTATCGCCCGTATTCGCTGGCCAGCTCCATCATCCGAGCCACTAGTCTTGCTTCCTCTTCCGGGATCTCTCGGACTCTTCGTTGCGTCGATCGCGGCTGTCCCAACACTTGGCAAGCCCGGCGTTCGGAGACTCGATCAGGTCCCAATCTTTCTCTGGCCCATATCACCGCTCGTCTCCTCTTCGCCGGGCCTAGAAGTTTCCCGAGGACACTTCCTTCAGGATCTGGTTGTCCAGCGATAGATCCGCCACCAGCTTCTTCAACCGCGCATTCTCCTTGTCCAAGGCCTTGAGCCTCTTGGCCTGATCCATCTTCAGGCCTCCATATTCCTTCCTCCACCGGTAGTAGGTCTGCACGGTTACCCCCACCTGCTTGCACACCTGGCCCACCGCCTTCCCTTGGGCCAAGCTCACCTCCGCCTCACGCAGCTTGAGGATAATCTGCTCGGCCGTAAATCGCTTTCTTGCCATCCTTGCCTCCTTCCTAAAATCAAAATCCCTAACATTTCACCTGGACTCGTTTTAGGGGGCAAGGTCATCGTAATCTAGTACCGACAGGAACACCTTAACTATATCGCTTTGGCATCCACAGGAAAACCCCTCCAAATGTAGGAGAATACCGCTGGAATTGCTTCCGGTGGCGAGATATGGAAGAAATGAGATTGCGATGATAGGTGGGAATCAACAGGAAAGATGACCATGCCACCGAGAATGACCTATAAGAAAGCTGGGGTTGATATCTCAGCGGCGGATCGCCTGGTGAGCTCCATTCGATCCATTGCGCGCAGGACTGTCCGCCGCGGTCTTATGTCGGAGATCGGCGGTTTCGGCGGGCTCTTCGATTTAAAGAGTCACAAATTTAGGCATCCGATACTGGTTTCCTCTACGGATGGGGTTGGTACAAAGCTCAAGATCGCGTTTATGATGGGTGTTCATCATACTGTGGGGATCGACCTGGTGGCCATGAGTGTCAATGATATCTTGACCCAGGGCGCAGAGCCCCTCTTTTTTCTGGATTACTTTGCCACCGGCAAGCTCAAGCCGAAGGTGGCCCTTCAGGTGATTCGTGGAGTCGCTGAGGGATGCAGCCGCGCCGGGTGTGTTCTTACGGGTGGCGAGACCGCGGAGATGCCTTCTTTCTACTCCGACGGAGAGTATGACCTAGCAGGTTTCGCCGTTGGGGTAGTGGAGCGGGATCGAATCCCTAAACAGTCCTCTTGTGCCCCGGGTGACCACCTCCTGGGTTTGCCCTCCAGTGGACTGCACAGTAATGGTTATTCCCTGGCCCGCAAGGTTCTTCTGGACTCTAAGAAAATGAAACTCAAGATGCGGGTGCCGGATCTAGGGCAGACCCTGGGTGAGTCCTTACTGGAGCCTACGGCCATTTACGCCAAGGTGATCCAATCGTTGCTTCGACGGCATAGGGTCAAAGGCATTGCTCATATCACCGGCGGTGGAATACCCGGAAATCTGTCCAGGATATTGCCGCCGGGCACAAGGGCTTGGGTTCGTCGAGGGAGCTGGCCGGTACCACCGATTTTTGATTTGATTCGAAAGTCGGGTGGTCTCTCCCAGAAGGAAATGGACGCTACGTTCAATAACGGTCTCGGCATGATCCTGATTGTTGGGAAACGTGAGATAAGCGCGGTAGAGCGGTCTCTCAAAAGCATGGGGCAAAGGTATTTTCTAATCGGGGAAATAAAAAAAGGAGCGAGGGGAGTCGCATTGACCCCCTAAGGCCATGGCGGAGAAAGTTCCTTTGGGAATATTGATCTCGGGTAACGGGAGTAATCTCCAGGCAATCATCGATGCCATTGAGAAAAGGAAGCTCCATGCCGAGATTCGCGTGGTGATTAGCAATCGTGCGGATGCCTATGGACTCGTTCGGGCCCAGAAGCACGGCGTTCCCACGGAAACCGTTGACCATCGTGAATTTTCCACTCGGGAGTCCTTTGATCAGCACTTAATTGAACGATTGCAAAGCCGACACGTGGAGCTTGTGGCCCTTGCCGGTTTTATGCGGCTTCTCTCCGCTGATTTTGTGCGGGCCTTTTCTAATCGAATCATGAACATCCACCCCGCGTTATTGCCTGCGTTTCCTGGACTCCATGTGCAGCGCAAGGCAGTGGAGGCTGGGGTTCGATTCTCCGGCTGTACCGTACACTTCATCAATGAGGAGTGTGATCAGGGCCCCATCATTATTCAAGCCGTGGTCCCCGTTTTTCCCGATGATTCTGAAGAGTCCCTCAGTGCCCGCATCCTCAAGGAAGAACATCGCATTTATCCGAAGGCCATCCAGCTCTACAGTGAGGGCCGGCTCCACGTGGTGGGACAGAGGGTGGCGGTGGACGGTCTCGATGGTGAGGATGGAGTGTTGATTTACCCTCCATTGAAAGGGTGAAAGAACATCGCGGGTGAATCAGTGGGCGGGGCTCGGGTCAGGTAACGGAGAAATATGGTTGCCAGCCCCGGGAACGAGAGAAAGCCAGAGACGTCGGTAAAGGTGGTGACCACAACGCCGGATCCCAGGGCCGGGTCTAGGTTCAATTGCTTCAGCACAAGAGGAATTAATGTGCCAGCCAGGGATGCCACGAGGAAGTTGATCACCATGGCCATTGCCAGGACAAACCCGAGCATGGGATTGCCCTTCCACAGAAAGGCTATATTGGCCATGAGACTGCCGATAATGAACCCCATGGCAATTCCCACCGTTATCTCTTTGAGCACAGCTCGCCAGGTGGTGGAAAAAGCCAGCTCTCCAAGGGCGATGCCCCGCACCATTGCAGTTAGGGTTTGAATCCCACCGTTACCACCCACTTGCGGCTGATTGGATGGTGGTTAAAAGCCCTGGGTAAATTTGCTATGCTAACCAGAGGCGCAAGGCTTGGCATCATTGCCACAGGTTTGACCATTTAAGGAGGGTCAATGTTTGGGCTGGGATTTCAAGAGCTGTTGATCATCTTAGTCGTTGCATTGATCATTTTTGGACCCGGAAAGTTGCCCCAAATCGGTAGTGGATTGGGTAAGGCCATTCGGGACTTCAAGAGAGGGGTCGGTGGAGAGGATTCAGAAGAGATCACGAAGCAAGAAAATCACACCAAAAAAAACGACACGGGGGGAACCACCGAATAGGATCGCTGGTTTGTGCTCATTTACTTGTTGGGGGCGGAAGAATTTCGCAAGAGAAAGTTTAAAATCTTCTGGGGACTGGGTTAGGGCGCTCCTCCAGAAAGCGGGTTCCCTCAAGTCTAGGAATGTCCCTGGGATCTAGCGGAAGGTTGAGAAGGGGAAGAGGTTCGCCCAGTGGACATGGTGGGTTGTGAATCGCCGTTCTTCTCGTTGCAGCTCTCTAGGACGGTATAGAGAGACAGCTTTGAGAGTTTATAGACCTTGTCAATCTTGAGCTGTGTTGTTTGGACAAAAGGGTCCAGTTTGAGGTCGGTCCTCCAGCCGAGTCGCCGGGTTACGGGGTCTAAGGCCTCGGTGAGACTGCCCAGGATGGGAGACGTACTGGTGAAATGATTTACGATGACGATCTTTCCCCCGGGCCGGCAGACCCGCTGGGCCTCATCCATCATCCTGATGGGATCCGGAACCACAGTCACCACGTGAAAGGCCATGACATAGTCGAAAGAATCGTCGGGGAAATCCAAGTGCAGGGCATCCATCTTCAGGACTTTCAAGTGAGTCCAGCCGTTGTTTTGGATTTTGGTTCTGGCATGGGCCAACATGTCCGGCGCCAAGTCAACTCCAATGACATTACAGTGACTCGGATAGGCCGGGAAGGAAGTGCCCGTGCCGACGCCCAGCTCTAGCACCTTGGCACCCCGTGGAAGCTTGAGAGTGTTAATGACGTAATTCAGGCGAGAGTAGAAAATCTTGCCGAAGATTTTGTCGTAAAGCGGTGCGAGATTCGAGTAGAGCTTACTTTCGTGCGCCCCTGTTTCAGCCATGAACCCAACCACAGCCCAAGTCGTCTATACCCACCTTAACGGGGGTCAAGCAGCTTGGATCTCCCTTGTCTGTTTCTTGTTAAAGTAGAAAACATCTTTTTTAAAAAACCGCCACTGCTTCCCCTGCTTAAAGGCGGGCAGTATGTTCTTGCGTGCAAACTCATTCACCGTGTCTGGGCTCATGTCCAAGATCCTGGCGACATCCCTGCTGTTCAACAGCCCTTCTTCCCATTCGAGCATCCTGGTCTCCCTTTCAGCCTCCTCAAGCCAGTACTTAAATCCCGCTTTCTAGCAAGTTCGCCTGATGCTGTCAAGGCAATAGGCGCCGGGTTGTTAGCGGCCCACTCATGGAACCGTCGAGACAGGAAAAGAGTTCACGGCCTATTCTCAATAAAATTAGCATGAGCGTAAAACGAGGGAAGACAAGATTGGGCCATTACCAGACCACTCGCAGTTCTTGCCATTTTCCTGGCAAAGTGGCATTGTACGGGCAATCTGCCTCGGGTGTTTGTGGACCGCTATGCGAGGTTGGCGATTGAAAATAGCAAAGATCGGGAAAGATAAACGCTCTTCAGCAGATCACAATTTGCGAGGGGCCTTGCAGTCCAGGGAAAAATGCGGTGATGGAAGAACACGCCTCGGGAGGATCTTGCGGAGCCGATGTTCCCAACGGACTTAAGGAGGACGCTCAATGCCAGCCATCATTTTGGTTCTTGTCGGGCTAGGTCTTTTCTATCTCGCCTATCGTTTCTATTCGAAGTTCTTGGCCGAAAAGATCTACCGTCTGGATCCCAATTTCAAAACACCCGCACATGAACTGGAGGACGGAGTCGAGTACGTACCCACCCATAAACATATCCTGATGGGCCACCATTTTGTTTCCGTTGCAGGCGCGGCGCCCATCGTGGGACCGGCCATAGCGATGATTTGGGGATGGGTGCCGGCCTTTTTGTGGGTCGTCGTTGGTAGCATCTTTGCTTCTGGGGCCCATGATTTTGGTAGCATTTGGGTGTCCGGTAGACATAAGGGGCGCTCCATTGGCCATCTCACGGCCGATCTCATTGGACACCGGGCCAGGTTGTTGTTTCTTATCGTCATTTACTTCTTGGTCTTGATGGTAAACGCCGTCTTTGCTCTGGTCATTGCAGCCCTGTTTATCCGCTACCCAATGTCGGTGGTGCCAATTTTTGTGGAAATACCATTGGCCCTCGGCATTGGATGGCTAATTTATAAACATAAGGGCGCCGGAGTTCTTCTCCCTTCTGTGGCCGCTGTGGCCATCATGTACCTTTTTGTCATCCTGGCGTCAGCCTATGGGTGGGAGGTGAAGGTCCCGGCACTGGGGAGTCCCGTGGTGACCTGGGTCTTGATATTACTTGGTTACGGTATGATCTCTACCCTGCTGCCCGTATGGGTTCTCCTCCAGCCAAGGGACTACCTGAACGGGCATCAGCTTTATATTGGGTTGACGGTGGTTTTCCTGGCAGTCATCATCGGCACCTTCACCTCGGAAGGCTTGACTCTGGTGGCCCCTGCGGTTCGTGTCAATCCGCCTGGGGCTCCCATGATAATTCCCTTCATCTTCATTACCATTGCCTGCGGCGCCATATCCGGATTTCATTCAATCGTGTCTTCCGGGACAACTTCCAAACAACTGGATAAGGAGACGGACGCGCGGCCGGTGGGTTATTTAGGGTCTTTGGGGGAAGGAAGCCTCGCCCTGGTGGCGATACTGGCCTGTGCCGGTGGTTTTGCCTCTATGGCTGCTTGGAATGAGCACTATGCCACTTGGGGAGGGGCTGCTGGTCTTGGAGCCAAGGTCAGTGCTTTCGTGGATGGGATTAGCCATTTTCTATACCAAGGGTTCGGTGTCTCCCGGACCTTGGGCGCCACCTTTGCCGCCGTTGTGGTGGTGAGTTTCGCAGCCACCACCATGGACACTGGTCTTAGACTGCAGAAGTATGTAACGGCGGAGTTCGGCGAAATGATGAGCCTTGCGGCACTGAAGAAGGGATGGATTGCCACTCTCATCGCTGTTGTGACCACCGGAGTGCTGGCGCTGTACGACGGTAAGGGTGCCGGCGGTCTTGTGATCTGGCCCCTCTTTGGTACGACCAACCAGTTGCTTGCTAGTCTGGCCCTTCTGGTGATTAGCGTCTTTCTGGTCAGGCTGAAGAGGCCCGTAGCATACACATTGACTCCCATGGCGATACTGCTGTTTATGACTTGCTGGGCCATGCTTTTAACGTTGAAGGATTTTGGGCTGAAAGGAAATTGGGGCCTCTTTGCAATCGGGGTATTGATTCTGGTCAGCGCCTTATACATGGTCGTGAAGGCAGTCGGGATCTTGAGAGCCAACGGGCGGGCGGAAAAGGTGCCGGTTGGGGGGTAAGGGAAGGGGATGAAACCTAGAATTATCCTTGTTAGAGAAAATGCCGAAACGTTAACCTGTAGCAATTGTGCGGGGACCCTTGAGGGAATCGATGCCTTTGGATCCCGAGAGATTCCCGACTACACAATGATCAGATCGATCATGGATCGGGTGGGGAAGCTCTACCTGGTCCTGCGACGTGAGTTTGACCATCGGGTAGAAATAGAGGTGGTGGACCCCCGAAACGGCCTCTATCTCATCCCTGTCCTGTTTGCGGATTATCACAAGTATCGTCCCCCTTTAGGACCTTTTCTGAGAACCCTTTTTCTGGGCATCAGCCCCGCGTCCATCATCATCAATGGGAGCGCCCTCCACGTGGGGGAGCTTCCAACCCCCGACCTTTTGGTTGAAGAGGTACGATCCATTCTCGAACAAGCGGAAGCAACGCTATCGTCTCGTCACAGTTCCCTTAGTTCCTCCCCCGGACCTGACTAATGGGGGCTGAAACCCCTTTGCCCCTTTGATGGTTACCGGACTTCAGCTATAATCCGTATTCTGGTTTCACGATCATGGAGTCACTCGGTGTCATCTTGATGGCTGCTGGCCTGGGTAAGCGGATGAGGTCTGATCTTCCCAAGGTATTGCATCCTCTGGGTGGTGCCCCTCTCATCTCGTACCCTCTACGGGTGTGCCGGAGCTTGAATCCGAAAAAGGTGGTGGTGGTGGTGGGGCATGGTGCGGAGCGGGTTCAGGAAGCCTGCGACTACGAAAACATCATTTGGGTTTCACAGAAGGAACAGCTTGGCACGGGACATGCCGTTAAATGCACCAGGGAAACCTTGGGTCGATTTCCTGGTGATCTTTTGATCCTGAGCGGGGATGTCCCATTCATTACGAAGGATAGTCTAGCCACACTCCTTCGTTACCATCGGGATCATGGGTCGAAGGTTTCACTCATGACGGCCTGTTTAGACCATCCCTCCGGTTATGGGAGGGTCTTGAGGAGGAGCAACGGTGAGGTAACTGGAATAGTAGAGGACAAGGATGCAAGTGCTGCTGAGAGAAAGATCCATGAAGTGAATGCAGGCATCTATGTCGCCGCCCCGAAATTTCTCTATTCCGCCCTTGATGAGTTGACTAATGTAAACCGACAGGGTGAATACTATCTGCCCCATATTGTCGGGATCGCCTGTAGAAACGGGGAACGTGTGGGAACGGTACGGGTGGATGATCCACGGGAAATGTTGGGAGTAAATACCAGAGAGGAGCTCTCCATGATGGAAAGAGCCATGCAGGAAAAAATTAACCGTAGGTGGATGGAGTCCGGGGTAACCCTCAAGGATCCGCTAACGACTTATATTGATGAAGGGGTCGAGATTGGAAAGGACACAGTAATAGGGCCCAATACCCATCTCATGGGACGGACTGTGGTGGGCGAGAGATGCCTGATCGATGGCAATGCCTACATCACGGATAGCCGCTTCGGGAAGCAATCCCACCTAAAGTTCTCCGTTGTTATCACCGACAGTGAAATCGGGGAAAAAGCAGAGATTGGACCCTTCTCCCATCTCCGCCCTGGGACCGTGCTAAGAAATAACGTGCGGGTTGGTAACTTCGTGGAAGTGAAGAACTCATTCATTGGAAATGGAACCAAGGCGAGCCATCTAACCTATATCGGAGATTCAAAGTTGGGAGAGGAAACGAACATCGGCGCAGGGACCATTACATGCAATTACGACGGTTTTGAAAAGCACAAAACCACCATAGGGGATCGGGTCCAAATCGGGAGTCATACCCAGCTGGTGGCGCCAGTGGTGGTGGGGGACGATGCCTATGTGGGTGCTGGAACTACCGTTACCCAGAATGTTCCCGCCGGGGCGCTGGCTGTGAGCCGGGTGGCACAGAAGCATGTGAAGGGCTGGGTGCAAAGGTTCAGGGAAAAACACAAAATAAAATAACCGCGCTAATCGTTTATTCGTTAATCGTGTAACCGAAGCCGGTCAAGTCGAGTATCGACTGATAACGAGTAACAAGCAACGAATAGACGAATAAAGAATCACGAGTGACAATATGTGTGGAATCGTTGGATATATCGGCGCCCGTGAGGCGGCACCCATCATACTAGAGAGCTTGAAAAAGCTCGAGTATCGGGGGTACGACTCCGCAGGCATCGCCGTGCTCAATGGGGGCCAGGTGGCCATTCGCCGTTCGGAAGGTAAGCTCATAAATCTTGAAGGGATGCTCCGCCAGGGCCCCCTTCAAGGGAACGTCGGAATCGGCCATACCCGATGGGCGACACACGGCCGCCCCACTGAAACCAACGCCCATCCCCATCGTGCCGGAAGCGTGGTGGTAGTCCACAACGGCATTATCGAGAATTATCTGGAGTTGAAGGACTACCTGGTGAAAAAGGGAGCACGGATTGACTCGGAGACCGATACAGAAATCGTGGCTCACCTGGTGGCGGAGGAGATTTATAAAGGGGCCGATTTTCTTGGGGCTGTACGCAAAAGTCTTAAGAAAATACACGGCTCCTATGCTCTGGCCTTTCTCCACCAAAATGATCCCCATCGGCTGATTATCGCAAAGAATTCCACGCCCGTTGTCATTGGCTACAAGGACGGAGAGACTTTTGTCGCTTCCGACATCCCTGCGCTGCTTGACCACACGCGGAAAGTGGCTTTCCTGGAAGACGGCGAGATTGCTGAGGTGACGGCAAAGGGAGTTCGCATGTGGGATGGTGCCGGGAAGGAAACCATGAGGAAATTCAAGCAAATTACTTGGGATGCAGTGACCGCCCAGAAGGGAGGATTTCCCCATTTCATGCTCAAGGAGATCCATGAACAGCCCGGCGCTATTACGGACACCTTCAGAGGAAGGATCTCCCTCAAGTCGGGGGAAGTCTCATTGGATGAGGTCAAACTAAAATCTAGAGATCTTACACGAATCAAGAAGATTCATATGGTTGCCTGTGGTACGGCATGGCACGCATGTCTGGTGGGGAAATTTTTGCTGGAGGAGATTGCGAGGATTCCGACGGAAGTGGACTACGGATCAGAGTTTCGATATCGCGCTCCAATGATCGACTCCCACTCCCTCCTTCTGCTGGTGAGTCAGTCCGGTGAGACTGCCGATACACTCGCCGCCATCGATCTGGCGCGGGCAAAAAAGGCGAAAGTCGTTGCCATTTGTAACGTGGTGGAATCGTCGCTGGCACGAAAATCCGACGGGGTATTTTATACCCACGCCGGACCCGAAATTAGTGTGGCAAGCACCAAGGCCTTTACCAGCCAGCTCACCGCCCTATACCTGTTTGCCATTGGGTTAGGGCGGCTCAACGGGTGTCTAACTCGGGCGGAGTCCAAGAGGCTCTTGGCGGATCTCATGCGGTTGCCCCACTTGGTGGAAGAGGTTCTCAGGCTAGAGCCGGAAATCGCAAAAATGACCCAAAGCCTGGGCGACGTCCGAGATTATCTCTATCTGGGCAGAGGGATCAATTACCCCATCGCCTTAGAGGGGGCGCTGAAGCTCAAAGAGATCTCCTATATCCACGCGGAAGGTTACCCAGCGGGGGAGATGAAGCATGGGCCCATTGCATTGATTGGAGAGGAGATGCCGGTGGTGGTCCTTTTGCCAAAGGACCGCTCATTTCCGAAGACGTTGACCAATCTCAAAGAGGTTGAATCCAGAGGAGGTAAAGTCATCGCCCTAACCCAAGAGGGGGCGGATGCCGTCAGGGCCCTGGCCTATAAAACCCTGATTGTCCCAAAGGCTTCTTATTATCTTACCCCCGTGGTTCTGACTATTCCGCTCCAGTTGATGGCCTATTACAGCGCAGTGCAGCGTGGTACCGACGTGGATCAACCCCGCAATTTGGCCAAGAGCGTGACCGTGGAATAGCGATTTTTTTCGGTCCCGGCACGAATTCATCTATAAAGGGCCCGGTCGAAATCCACTGGCGATCAGGTACATTTCAGACGATCCCTTCCGTGTGGCCTCGGCGCGGGTGCGTTGTATGGAAGCAAAGAAGGGTTTAAGCTCCATTAGAAAAGCCGTCGTTTCGTCTCCTACGAAGGTTTTCACTATAAAACCCCCGTTGGCTTTGAGCAGGTCCTTCGCCACGGTGAAAGCCGCCTGAACGAGTTCCAGGGAGCGACTGAGATCGGTTGCGTGAATTCCACTCAGGCGGGGGGAGAGATCCGAGAGGACACAGTCGGCGGGTCCGCCCAAGACTTCCTTGACCTTTATTTGGGTATCCTCGGAAGTGATATCCCCCTGGAAAGTGTAAACGTTGCTCTCTCGCAACGGTTCCATGGATTGAAGGTCCACCCCTACCGCCCTACCCCGGTCGCCGATGAGCTTGGAGACCACTTGTAGCCAACCCCCTGGAGCCGCACCGAGGTCCACCACGCGATGGCCGGGCTTGATGAGACGAAATCTTCGGTTTAACTCTAGGAGCTTATAGGCAGCTCGGGAACGGTATCCTTCCCTCTTTGCCTTTTTGAAGTACGCATCCTTTGGCTGGTAGGCCATGGTGTTGATTTATATAACATTCTTGGTGTGGAGCCCAATGGCTTTACGGCTATGGTGCCCTCACAGTGTATCAGCGTAATCCACCGTAGCACGCCCTCCTTCGCCTAGAAGCGGCCCCCTCTTGATATGTAGGTCCGGCGTGAAAGCCCCACGTCTATGGCTTCCGTCGGTTCGAAGAGCGGCGGATGGGGCCAGTGTCCAAAGACGTACTCGACACCCCTGGTGCTGCTAACGAGGGCGTGGAAGGGGCGAGCGAACAACCGTTGCGTGGCAACCCCAACGGGATGGGGCAAGTAGGTGTATACCCCGAGCGGATTGGACCGGCTTTCGTCGTATTCATCCGCCACAACGGGTCGTGACAACGCGGTGAGGCTCAAACAGAGATTCAGCATAACTATGAGGTGTCGAGTTGTATTCACCGCTTGCCCCTTTTATGCATTCAGATTCACTTTGCTACTACAGGCAATATTTATCTTGCTTGATTTTATTATACTACCTTTGAACTTGTTAAACCTGATAGAGCTCTCCGCGGCTACCTTCAAGCCAGATGAATCCCCTCTTTAAGGATAGCTAAGCGGCTAAGTTCACTAAATAATATGTGTTTTCACGGAGCTCCCAACAGGCGTTGCCGTATCTCGGACTGTTGGGAAATGTAGAGTAAAGTCCTTGTAAAAACGGGGGTACTCGTATAATAAATAAGGGACCTCCTGCAGGATTTGCCAAGCCGCAAAATATCTCCCGAGCGCCATGAATATCCTACTGCAAATCGAAGACCGCGCGGCCTTTGTCAGCCTTCAACGTCCCCCACTGAATGTCATGAATATTCCCATGATGGGGGAGCTTCGCGAAGTCCTGGAGCGGGTGGGTGGTGACTCAAAGGTGGACTTTCTGGTCTTGCAAGGGGACGGAGACCGCGCCTTCTCTGCGGGCGTGGATATCAAGGATCATACACGGGAGAAAGCGCCCGAGATGTTAAGAGTGGTTCACGGGGTCATTCGTAAGCTATTCACCATTCGGCAGGTTACCCTCGCCGTAGTGCAGGGGGCGTGTCTGGGTGGAGGTTGGGAGTTAGCCAGTTCCTGTGACATGATCTTGGCTTCGGAGGAGAGTGTTTTTGCCACACCTGAGATAACCGTGGGATGTTATCCACCTGTGGCTTTGGCTAGATTTCCGTCGCTGATGGGGTACCACCGAGCAGCGGAAACGATTCTCACGGGCAGGAGGTATTCCGCCCGAGAGGCCCATGACTTTGGTCTGGTGAATCGAGTCGTTCCTGCTGCGGAACTCGAACCAGCCATGATTTCTTTACTGGATGAGCTCAAGGGGAAGAGCGCGGCGGTGCTCCGTATTGCGCTCAGGGGGCTGCGGGAAAACTCCATGGGTCGTCTGACAGACGCATTGAAACAATCGGAGGAAATGTACGTTAATGAACTTCTCAAAACGAAGGATGTGGAAGAGGGAGTTCGGGCCTTTCTGCACAAGGCGAAACCCCAATGGAATCACAGATAAAAAATGACAACCGGAGGTACCCATATGTATAACGTAGTAATAGGATGCAGGTTTCAGAAATATTTTGGTCTTTCATTCGTGATCGTGGCCATTGCCTTTATCGTTGGTATGGGCACATCGGTTGCGGGAATCACGTAAAAAGCCGTCAAATCTAAGAACTGCGTCAGGTGTGTATGGGAAACGCCGAAGGGCGTCCTGAACCCTCTTCCTGACAATCAAGCGGCCGGGCGATGCAAACCGTTTCGTATCCGGCAGTTAGCCCGAGCGGCGCTTGAGCGGCCGCACCCGTGCAGGACGAAGCGGTGGGGCGATAGCCCTATCAGCAGCTCGTGAGCCTGAACATCACGCCGTGCTTGGTGTCAGCGTCGCTGCGCGTTGCCTTGCCAGTGCGAGACGACGCGGTTGAGGTGCCGGCACCGGGAACCGCGGAAGCATTTTGCGGCTCGGCGGCGACACCCCACGCATTCGGTGCGACAATGGCATCGGTAGCGACGACGGACATCCGTCGGAGCGCTTGCATGTCGCGCTGCTGTCGGCGACAACATCGGCGATGCCTGCGGTGACAGTAAATCGACGGATGCTGGGCAAACAATGACGAGAGACGCTCGGTGAGTAAGGGAAGTGCAACCGGTGAGCTTCGCACCTACCTTCGCGCTATTTCGAAGTGTTGACAACAGGGCAAGCGACCGAGCACGGTTATCGGCCTGCCCTTCAGGCGCTCGTCCAAGGATTGGGTGGCAGCACCGTGCGCGCTGTCAACGAGCCTTCGCATGTTGCCTGCGGTGCATCAAACTTCATTATCGAGCGCCGTGGGGTGCCGATTGGTCATATCGAGTGCAAGAACATTGGCACGAACCTGGATCGTGCAGAGACCGACGAACAACTTACGCACTACAGAACAGCGCTGCCGAACCTTATCCTGATCGACTACTTGGAGTTGCACTGGTACGCCTATGGCGAGATACGCGTAATAGCGCGCCTCGGACGAATCGACAGTCAAGGCAGAGTCGCTACCGACAGGGACGGTGCAGCGAGCACCGACGCATTGTTCGATGGGTTCCTTACAGCCGATCCGCGGACGGTCGCCGGTCCGCGCGAGCTTGCCGATCGAATGGCCGCAAAGGCTCGCCTGTTGCGCGACGGAATCGGACACATTCTCCAAGAGGAAGGCCGTTCAGGGCCACTGCGTGACATGCTGGCCGCATATCGTGATGTTCTGATTGCGGATCTGAAGGTTTGGCCCACGCCTTTGTTTCGTTCGTCCCCTCAGTTGAACCGTATCGGCGAGGTCATGTTTCAGGAGGCCAGCCAAACGCCCTCAAGCGCCGGTGAGGTCGGTGTCTACCGGCGGATGCGCGGGCATACCGTCTCGGTGTTTTCCAAATTGTTAATCCTTCACGCGGAACCACCTGCCTAGAGCGTATCCGCGACAGATTGAGTAGTAGGTGGGTTCCTGCCGGCGACCCGGTTTCGCCTCCTATCCTCCGTTCGCCGCCCGCACGGTGCAGGCCGGCCACGACGGAGGGGGATTCGGCGAGAGCGTTTCAGGCCGGCGCAATGCCGATAGTCAGTGTACCCTTGAAGCCATCCCCGGCGCGCGACATTTTCAGGAAACTGCCGTTGCCGGCTTTACTGAGTACCAAAGAACACCCTCTTTAAGTGTCTCTGATTCGGGATGAACTCTACAGTTCCACTCTGAGCCCCGCTTCAAGCGGGGTAAGACCCATCGGTACGAAGTCAACATCATTTCCTGGACAACTGCCTTGATCTTTTGCCGCATTTGGAGTTAAGTCGTTCCGTTCGATTCGTGAGTTTCCGTGCAAAGGAGGTAAGTCAGGTGGCAAGGAGCGATTCCCCCATTGGAGCTTCTATTCCGCGGGCAGAGGGCCCAGACAAAGTAACGGGGCGTGCGCTTTATGCGGCAGATATCTCTCTTCCTGGGATGCTTTGGGGCAAGGTGTTACGCAGTCCCCATCCCCATGCCCGCATTGTCAGTGTGGATGTCTCTCGAGCTTGGAAAGTGGAGGGAGTGAAGGCCGTCATCACGGGTAAAGATATCCCCGGTCACTTGGTGGGAAGGCGTTTGAGGGACATGCCCGTCTTATGCTGGGACAAGGTGCGGTTTGTTGGCGACCGGGTCGCAGCCGTGGCCGCTGAAACACTTGATGCGGCAGAGGAGGCGCTTGAGTATATCGATGTGGAATACGAGGTCCTGCATCCCGTATTTGACCCATTGGCTGCCATGCAATCGGATGCTCCCAGATTGCACGAAGACCCCAGTGTCTATGATGGGATGCTCCAATCGGCCGCAATCCCGCAGGTCCCCAACGGTCTGACCCGAGTGACATGGGATAAAGGGGATGTGGAGCAAGGCTTTCAGGAGGCGGACCTTGTCCTCGAGCATACCTTTCGCACCCCCGGCCGGCATCACGGCTACATTGAGCCCCATGCGGGCATTGTCGCCATCGATGCCAACGGCCGTTTGGACGTCTGGATCTCCACCAAGAGTTCGTTCAGTATCCGTGACCAGCTGGCCAAGGCCACGGGAATCCCTGAGACGAACATTCGAATCAATCCGGTCTTTGTAGGGGGTGACTTCGGTGGCAAGGGAGACACCATGGACCTTCCCATCGCGGCCTTTCTAGCCCAGCAGTCAAAACGGCCGGTTAAAATGGTCATGACCTATTACGAAGAACTCACCGCAGGGAACCCTACCCATCCGTCGGTCATCACCGTCCGTACCGGTGTCAAAAAAGACGGTCGTATGGTTGCGCGTAAGTTGAAAGCGATCCATAACAGCGGGGCCTACGGGGCGTTCAAGCCGGTTGTCAGTATCTCCATCGGCGGTGCGTCCCATGCGGGTGGGCCTTATCGAATCGAGCACACCTTCTTTGAGGCCATTCAGGTCTATACGAATACGGTCCCCAGCGGATTTTTCCGAGCCCCCGGGGCTCCCCAGACCAACTTTGCCGTGGAGTCCCACAACGATCTTATTGCGAAGGCGTTGAATATAGACCCCGCCGAGTTTCGACTCAAGAATATCATTGAGGACGGAGAAGAAAATGCGGTGGGAGAGCGCCAGCAAGAGGTCAAAGCCCGTGACGCCTTGCAAGCGGCCCTTGACGCGTTTGGCTGGAAACGTGGCAAGCGCGGCTCGAATACGGGGCGGGGCATTGCCATTTACGATCGACATGTAGGATCCGGTCCTACCGGTGCAACGCTTGTGGCAGGCGCTAACGGGACCATCACGATCATCAGCCCTACCTTTGACCAGGGAGTCGGTGCCCATACGGTCTTGCGCCAGATTGTGGCCAAGGAATTTGAGTTGAATATGGATCGTGTTGAAGTCGTTGTGGGGGATACGGATACGGCCCCCAAGGATTGCGGCTCCGGAGCCATGCGGGTAACCAACATCGCGGGAACGGCGGTTCTCCAAGCGTCCGGTGATCTGAGAGAACAACTAGCCGCCCGTGCGGCGGAGATCTTAGAATGTCCCCTGGAGGAGATTGTTCACCGGGGTGAAAAGTTCTGGGCCCAGGAGGATCCAAGGCGGGCTTTGATGATGGGTGACATCGTCAAGCGCAAGGGGGAAGACGGGTTATTGCAGGTCACGGCCAACGTGAACCCCAAGGGAAGACAGGATATTACCTGTTACAGCGCGCAAATCGCCGAGGTGAAAGTAGACACCGAAACCGGTCAATTTAGGGTCACTCGATTCGTAACCTCTCACGATGTTGGGACCATCATTAACCCCATCACTCACCAAGGGCAAATCGAAGGGGGTTTGGTGCAAGGCATGGGTATGGCGACCATGGAAGAGGTGAGGATCGAAGAGGGTCGAGTGCTAACGACCAACCTGGGGGATTACAAGGTCCCGACCATTGCCGACGTGCCGGAGTTGGTTACCACACTGGTCCATTCCAATGTTGGACCCGGACCCTACGGTGCTAAGGCTATTGGTGAAATGTCCAATAATAGCCCTATTGCTGCCATCGCCAACGCGGTGGCCGACGCGGTGGGGTCGCGCGCCTTTGAGTTGCCCATTACTTCCGATCAGGTATTTCGTGCCCTCAAGGAGACCCGGAGGAATTAACCCCGATCTGAAGGTAATTAAACGGGAACGTTTATGTTTTATCACGGGGGGTGGACAAGTCCCCGAGCCCCCTTCCTTTCACAAGGGTCACGGTGCCGATTATGTTACACAGTCCGCACCTCTAAGGTCTCGGTGCTCCTCGGGAAGCGAGCCTCCGGCCGTGGGCAACAGGCCAGTGAATATTTGAAACTACACGTTCGATGCCCACGGCCGGAGGCTCGCTTCCCCTCGTCGCCGTAACGGTTTCGGGCGCAGGGGACCTGACCCAAAATTAGCCGTGAGTAACGAGTGTTGAGGACTGAGTGGGGAGGAGCTCGCTACGCAGTCCTGATTTGCTGATAGCTGAAGGCTGAGAGCTAATTGCTATCCGTTAGGCTCCCGCTGAGGGGCAGGCCCCCGAGCCCTCGCTCTCCTCGGGGAGTTGGTTTTTCGGCCACAGGTATTGAAAATGGATGTTGCAAAGATCCAAGAATCTGTGGGATAGAACAAGGCAATTCGTTCAAAGGAGGGGAAACATGATTATAGAAATGCGTACCTATACATTAAAACCGGGCGGGAATATTCCAATCTTCGAGGAACGCTTTGCTGCGGCCCTAGAATACCGGCAGAAAATCTCCAAGCTTGGCGCCTTCTGGCACTCCGAAGTGGGCCCGCTGAACCAGGTCATTTATGTTTGGCCCTACAAGGATTTTGCGGATCGAGAGCGTATCTCAGGGGAGGCAAGAAAGACCGGGCATTGGCCGCCGCAAAACCGGGAGATCATCATCTCCCAGGAAAACAAGATCCTTCAGCCGGCACCCTTTTCTCCGCCCCTTGAGGAAAGAAAGCTCGGCAACATTTACGAGATTCGAACCTATACTTATCTGCCTGGGTCCATTCCTACGGTGCTTGAGCGCTGGGAAAAAGTGATTGCAGATCGGGTAAAACTCTCGCCGTTGGCAGCCTGCTGGTACACAACATTTGGCCCGCTCAATCAGTTCATTCACATATGGCCCTATGAAAATATGGCGGAAAGAACACGAATACGGGCCGAAGCTAACAAACTTGAAAACTGGCCGTCCCAGACCAGTGAGTTCATGCTCAAGCAGGAGAACGCAATCGTTATCCCGGCGTCATTTTCACCGTTGCACTAGTTACCCAAATGCAGTCCCTCACCGAGGAGACGAAGGGACTGGGTTGATGCTTCCCTTGACTGTGAATGGCCAGGGAACGGGAGAAATGCACTGCGCCGGCGGGTCTAAGGGAAATCTTTTTAAAGGAGCCAACCCAAGGAGAATAAAACGCTATAGATGAGTGGGAGTCGAGCCGTATGCACGAGGGTGGGGTTGAGCGCTGCTCCATCGCTACGGGCTCGGAGGGTTTTAAAGGCGGGCCAAGCCATAGGTATAACGACCAGGGTAAGCAGCGAGCTTAGACGTTGCCCTGTGTTCAAGTAAATTAGGATGGGAACCGAAGCACCCAAGACCACGAGGAATGCGTATTCCCATCGGGTGAAGGTTTTACCCAGACTAACGGCCAACGTCCGTTTTCCCGCCTTGCGGTCATCTTCAATATCGCGCAGATTATTGACCGTTAGGATCGCAGTGATGAGTAAACCCGGTCCCAGTCCGGCCGCCGCAACAACCGGGTGAAACTCCATGGCTTGGACATAGTAGGTTCCCCCCACAGCAACGGGTCCGAAAAAGACCAGGCAGATAAGGTCACCCAGCCCGTGATAGCCATAAGGGTAGGGTCCGCCTGTATAGAGTGTGCCCGCGAGAATGCAAAAAATACCGATGAGGATGATGGGCAAACCTCCCCGCACCACCAGTGTGAGGGCCCCAATGCATGCCATCAGGAATACGAGGGCCGTGGCCAGTTTCATTGCCTGAGGTGACACCAATCCTGCCTGGGTCAGTCGGAGTGGACCCTGTCTTTGTGCCGTATCGGCCCCCTTCTTGTAGTCGAAATAGTCGTTGGCAAAATTGGTTCCGATCTGGATAAGCACCGCACAGAGAAGGGCACTGGAGGCGGAAGGCCAGTGGTGAAGCCCATCACCGTAGGCCATAGCCGTTCCAACTACAACGGGAGCCACCGAGGCCCACAGGGTCTTGGGGCGTGCAGCCAGCATCCATTTCTCTAAGGGGTTCATCATGGGGCTGGTTTTAAAAATCGTTTCGACGTTGGAGCGCCTTGTCTCAAATGGCTGCCCCTGGGTAGCGCTTCGGTCCTAAGATCGAGACCCAACTGGAAAGACCGTATGGATTGGAGGGGAACTGATTCAAGAAACGTGACTTGGAGGAGAGGGGGACTCGGATAAGACCCTGTGCTATGGAGTCGCAAGTTGCTTTTTGATGTTCTCCACGAATTCTTGGAGCATGGCATCGGCTTTTTTGCGAATTATGGGTTGCCCAAACTCGCCGATCTTGCCCATGATGCTAACGTCAGTATCCACTGACATCTCAGTTTCGGTGGGGCCCAACTCTTTAAGCTCCATGCTCGTTTTGGCTTTGACGGCTCCTGCGGCCAAGCGGTCGCTTGCATCGGCTCGGAGGGTGGCACGCCAGCTGTCGCGGTCCCGTTGTTCCACAATTATCTTTCCTTGCAGATTGATCGTTATGGGGCCCACGCGGACTTTTAGAGTCCCCTGGTAGGTATTGGGGTCCAGTTGTTCAACTTTCTCCACTCCAGGTAGTGACTGGGCGACTTTAGGAACATCCATGAGAAAATCCCACAGAGGCTCACGGGCGGCCGCGATAACTGCGCGCTGGTTGAATTTCACTGTCTACCTCTCTTTTTGGCCTTGGCCTTTTTCTTAGGTCGCGTCTTTTTTACAGCTTTTGCTTTAGTGGGGGCCTTTTTCCGGAGACCTGCCAGGGCCTGTTCCAATGCCCGTCGTGCAAATACAACGGCCATTTCTCTTTTGTAAGATGCAGAGCCACGAAAATCACTGATGGGATCAACCAGAGGCCGGACTTTTTCAGCGGCTTCTCTAAGAGCATCTGGTTTTACCGGTTGTCCGCGAAGCACGTCCTCAGCCTCCTTGGCACGAATGGGTGTCGTTCCCACGCTGCCCAGGGCAATGTGGACGTCCTGAAAGGTCTTCTTGGCCTTGTCCAGGGTGACCACGGCTGCGGCGGACACTGTGGCGTAGTCGTCGGCCGTACGGGGCAGGAATTTGAGAAAAGCTCCACCGCTGTTTGCCGGTAGGGTTGGTACGAAGACCTCCGTAAGAATCTCGTCTGGATTTAAGACGGTTTCATAGTAATCCGTAAAGAAATTCTCTAAAGGGAACTCTCTCGTTCCGTTGGTCGAAGTCGCCTTAGCGGTGGCGCCTAGGGCAATCAGGGTTGGAGGAGGATCCTGGTTCGGATCGGCATGGGCAAGTCCACCACCGACGCTGGCCATGTTCCTTACACGGATGGTGGCCACATGGTGATAGGTCTGGGCCAAGAGCGGCAACCGACGCCGCACCAAGGGATTAGTTTCCAGCTCTCTGTGGGTCACCAAGGAGCCGATTCTCATGCCGCCGTCCTTTTCCGTGATGGTGTTCAGACGTGGCACGGACCGCAGGCTGATCAAGCAAGTAGGATGAACCAGCCGCTGCTTCATCATAATGACGAGAGCTGTTCCGCCTGCGATGACTTTTGCGTCGCTACCGAACTGTTTTAAGTCTTGGTGGACTTCCTGAAGGGATTTAGGTGTGTGGTATTCAAATGCCAACATGGTCCAGTCCTTATTTGAATTGGTGAGCCTTTTGGATGGATTCGATAATCTTGTAATAGCCAGTGCAACGACACAGATTTCCCATCATCCAGTCCTTCACCTGATCCTCTGTGGGTCGCTTGACTTCGTCTAGCAGGGACTTTGCCGCTACCACCTGTCCGGGGGTGCAAATTCCACACTGGAAACCACCGTATTTAATAAAGCTTTGTTGCACGGGATGGAGTTTGCCATTTTTGGCTAGTCCTTCGACCGTTGTGATCTGGCGCCCGTCCGCAAAAACCGCTAGTGCGAGACAAGAACTCACCATTTTTCCGTCCATGAGGACCGTACAGGCCCCGCAGACACCCACACTACAACCCTCTTTCGTGCCGGTGAGGCCAAGATCATATCGTAGGGCGTCCACCAAGAGACGATTGGTGGGAACCTCCAGCTCATGCTTTTTGCCGTTCACGCGCAAGGTAATCTTCTTGTTCATGATTTCCCTTTCTACATGGAGCGTACTGGAGGGCGTCCTAAAAGACGAAATCCCCCCCCTCGGACGATATCTTATAAGAAGAAATGGGGCGAAGTGCAAGAGGAAAAGTGGAAAAAATTGTCCAACTTCGCAGAAAACCATAGCCATTAGGCGTCGATGAATCCAGGTGAATGAATGCAATGGGTAGACCGTCCAAAGCCCGGGGAGCGAAGGGGGGTGCTTCGGCGGATTCCGCCAAAGAATATGAAGAATATCACGGGAGGGAGTCTTTGGATGCTTCAAGTTGTGGACAGGGCTATTCCCCTAGCAGGCGGGGTTTTTCCAACCGAATATCATTATAGTTGCTTGCCGTTGTGATTTACCTGCCCCCAGGTGAAGCAAGAAAAATCATCGGTTTCATGCCCCGTTTGTGCTCTAGCTTTCGGGCCACTCTCTTTGCGTGATTCCATTGCGAGTAGGGCCCAATCCTTACCCGATAGGCGGTCTCTCCGTGCTGTGGGTCAAACTTATGTACGTAGGTCTTATAGCCGCCCTTGGCGATCTTGTTGCGTAGTGACTCGGCTCTGTCTTTGTCCCGAAAAGAAGCGACTTGGATCATAAAGGCAGCCGAAGAGTCGATGCTCCGAGATTTATTTTTGAAGCCGAATTCAAGCAGCCGTTTCGTATCTCTCCAGAGATTTCGCGAACCTAGGACGGAGACCACTAGAGTCACTCCATCCCGTGTGGCTGCCCCAACATAGCACTTCCTGGCCGCGCGGGTGTAGCCGGTCTTGCCGCCCATGGCGCCTTTATAATTCCACAGGAGCCGGTTTTTGTTCCTAAGCGGCAGTGTTTTCACCCGTTTCATTTTTCCGGCTGCAAACAGATAGACCTTTTTCCATTTCGTTTGGACGATGGTGCGAAAATCCGGATTTTCCATGGCGTGATTGAAGATCAAGGCCAAATCCTTGGCGCTTGAATAGTGTCCGCGAGCCGTTAACCCATGGGGGTTTTTGAAATGGCTGTTCTCGGCGCCTAGCTGGCGAGCCTTTTGGGTCATCATCTCCGCAAATCCTTCGACGGATTCGCCAATTCCTTCGGCTAGCACGACGGTCGCATCGTTAGCTGAGTATAGAAGCGCGCCATAGAGCAAGTCCTGCACGCTCATGGTCTGACCGGGGCGAAGACCCAACTTCAAGGAGTTCACTTTGGACGCCGTGCGGCTCACTGGGAGATGATCGTGGAGTTGTTTATGCTCCAACGCCACCAGGGCCGTGACCACCTTTGTGGTGCTCGCGGGTGGGAGACCCAACTCGGCCCTGCGCTCGAAAAGCACCGCACCGGTGTCGGCGTTCATGAGGAAGGCCGCACGCGCAGTAATTAGCTTGGGAGATGAGGACCATGCTGAGGGGGCAAGAACTAGGATGGCAAAGGCAGCAATAACGGCACAGAGGGTTTGTTGGCTTTTAACTTTCAGGGGTGGCCATCCTAAAAAAATAAAACACTGGGCAGAATAAACTTCATGTATATCACAGTTCTAAGTTGATGTGTAGGTTTTTCTTCAGCTGTTAGTGATGGGTTTGTCTAAAAGGCGATTGATGCGATGGGCGAGATCATCAATTCTTTGTTTTGAACCCCGATCCAAGAGGACGGTTCCTCCGCCTTTGAGGGCGAGGCGCAGGGAAGCGGCGGGGAATCGGTTTTGACCCATAGTTGAACCGGCAACGGCGAGACCGCTGTAGACCATGTCGGTCCCTACCCTCAAGGCGACGATCTCGCCGAAGTCCACAACCAGGTCTCTCCGCTTTAAAATGCTCCGCTTTGACAAAAGGACGCGCTTTGACCGTTGGTCGATGACGGCGGTTCGGCTGAGGCTAAGGAGGAAAATCGCCACAGAGAATAGGATCAGGTTCATGGCAGGAAAATACCAAAGGGACATGGCTGAACCATCCGTTTCCTTAATGAGGATGGCTTGAAGTACCGGAACGGAAAGAAATAAGAGGGCCAGAGACAGTCCAAGGCAAAGGAAACCTGGATAGAGGGCGCCACGCCAAACCAGATGAATAACGTGGGCGTGATCCTGATGGATTCGAAAACCGAGTCGGCTGATAAAAGATTCGAAATGGCGCGGATCGCCTTCCATGGTGTGGGCCCAAAAGGATTCTGAATGGCTAATCTGTGGAGGTTAACGGATTGGGATTTTCATTATTGGAGCCGTTGGTGAATGGCCTCCAGTGCTTGGCGGGCAAATAAATAATTAGGCTCGATGGTGAGTGCTCTTTCAAATTCTTCCAAGGCTTTTTTTAACATGCCCTTGGTCATGTATACACGTCCGAGATTGCAATGGGGATAATGATAGGATTCATACCGAGGGGCACTAGACGCCTTTTCAAGCCAAGGTATCGCCTCGTCCAGCTGACCCAGGTTGATCAGGTAAGCCCCGATGTCGTTGTAGGGATTGCCAAATTCCGGATCCGTGTCTATGGCCTTCTTGCATTCCTCTATGGCATCCTCGTACCTTCCCAGGAAACTGTAGGTCCAGCCTAAGAAGGTGTAGGCCTCGGCGGTGGGATGAAGATGGATGGACTCTCTATACAGACGCACGGCAGCATCCAATTCCCCCTCCGATTGACGGTGATAGGCCTCGCGAAAGAGTTGCTTTGCCTTTTCTATATTTTCTTTTTCCCTCATGGTCGCCTTCCAAAATAGGAATTGCTATTTTTCGCCTTTCCCGCGATCCGGTGTCACCCCGTGCTTTTTTAGCTCTTTTTCTGCATTGGTCCGGATGTTCGCCTGATCGCCCTGGGCCTCCCGGCGGATCTGTTCATGGCAGAGCTCGCAGATACCCCCCCTGAGTTCCCTCAGCTTTGCACAAACCATGCATCTCTTTTTTTCAGGTTCCATGAGAAAAGTTTACTCCAAAACCAAGACCGGCTACAACCCTTCAAATTTAGGTTAGTCTAGTAGCTCTATTTGTGAGGGATCCTCGAGAATCATTTCCAGGCCGAATCTTGGGTGGTTCTTAATTTGTCCTGTGAACTCGACGTTCTTGCCTTCATAGTTGGTTGGATGGATCTTTCGTTGCGCGAAACGTTCCAATGCCGATGCGAAGATGACTCCGGTAAAAGAATCCCGCGAAGGACCGAAGTTGAGAAAATAGGTGTTGCTCTTGGTGGAATGCCCCACCCGGTAAATTCTCCCACGAATCCTCGCTCGGTTTCCCGCATGGGACCGGATCTTTTTAACGTTGGCCGCGTCAAACCGTGGAATGTTCGCTTCCCTTGGGGTCGTGGGAGGTAAGGGGGAATAGGTTACCGGGTACCCCTGGTTTTCATTGGGGAGATGGACCCAACGCTCGTAGAGAAAGTGAGTGGAAAATCCCGCAGCGAAGGCGGCCATGACCATGAGGATGGTTGTAAGGGAAAACCCTCTCATCGGCCTTTTTTCCAAAGACGAAAAAACTGTTGCCGATACTCATTAGCCAGGGGTCCGGCGTCTTGGAACATTAGAAGGTCCTCGTGGTTGTATCTTTCCGCTGAGGCCGTCCAATTATAGGAGCCGGTGAGAACGATTCGGCCGTCGATGACGGCAAATTTCTGGTGCATGAGGCCCCGTTTGTTGTCCCCCTTGCTCAGCCCTGAAGTTCGACGGACATCGAGCCCTTGTTTTTTTAGAAAGGCCCCTTTGGAAAATCCGCTTTCCCGATCAAACTTTTTGTCCAAGAGCACAAGAACATGGATGCCACGTTGCTTGGCTTGGAGCAGTGCCCAAGCAATTTCTCTGCTGGTAAAGGCGTAGACCGCTATTAAAATCTCCCGTTCGGCTCCCCGGAGCTCTCGAATAATGTGGCTGGAACATTTGCCCTGGGGGCTAAAACAGGTTCGAACGACGATTCCCGCCCAACTGTTGGAAAGTGCAAAAGGAAAATGGATGATGCAAAGTGCGACTAAGAGGGTGAAGAAGAGCTTTCCTCTTGAACTATTGCCTGGTGTCTTCAATCCCTTGGGCCCCTTCAGTCTTTCCTTGGCACATTTCCAAGATAAGGTTCTCCATAACCATTCGGGCTGGCTTGCCGGTGGATTTTAACTTGATGTCGGTTAGGTAGATCAAGTGCAAGTAGCGTACCAACTCCTGTGTGGCGAAAGGGTCTGCCCGTTGGAAGCTCATGTAGTCTCCATAGGGGTTTTGCATTAGGAAGGGGCCCCTCTTCCCTAGCACGTTTCTCTGAAACTCCTGGAAGGTCATCCCACTCCTCCACCTCTGGCGTAGTTCACCGTCCATGAGGTTTCGCGCCGCCAGAAGCCGGCGTACGTCACCAGCAATGGTTCCCAAGAGTCTCAGAGGGGGTTCGCCTTGAAAGAGAAGGCGTCTTAAATGGGCCAGTGCCTCCAGGCCGTTTCTTTGGGCAATTGCAGCGGTTAGGTCAAAGACCCAGGATCCCGCCTGATCTAAAAAAACCTCGTCCACGTCTCGAGCGGTGAGGGTGGGCCTGTCTCCCACATAGATAAGGAGTTTCTCCATTTCCTGATGGACGCTCCAAAGTTCATCTCCCGCACGGGCCAGGATCATGTTTCTCGCCAGAGGTTCCATCTTTTTCCCTGCTTCTTTGACACGCCGGTCCACAAGTTCTGTCAGAGTCTCTCGTTTGATTCTACCGCTTCTCTCCCGTTCGATACTCAGGTCCAGGATCACCCCTTCTTGCTCCAACCTTCGATAGAGACGGATCCTTTTATCCACGTGAGAGGCCGAGATCAACAGGATTGCCCAAGGGGGAAGTCCATTCTCAATAAAATCAGAGAGTCCCTTACTCTGCCCAGTTTGGTGGTGACCCAGATCCATGCCTCGGTCACGGGCAAAGGCCAACACAGCCGCCAATTCTTTATCGTTTCCTTCTGTTCCCGTACCCAATAGCGCACCGACCGGCGAATCCGTGGATGGAAGGGTCTTGTCCAGTTGTTCTTGGGACCAACCTTCCAGGGCCAGGAAATCCAAGAATAGACGGGCGGCCTCATCTTTTTTGTCATCGACCCAGAGTTGGAGCACTCTCTCGACTAGGTCTCCCTTTCGTTCCCGGGAGAGAAAATAGGGGGCATTCTCGATCCAAACGGTCTTTCTGCCGGTGAACAGCGATGGAGTTCGCAGCGCGGTTTCGATGTGATCCCAGGGGGTGGAACGACCATCGAAGCGTTCCAAGTTCAGGGACCGCTGGTGCGGGGGGACCACAAGATCGAGGATCTTCTTGGTGGCCTCGTGAACGTGTAGATCGTCCCCATGGAGCACCATCAATGAGGGTCCGTTCCCCTTAGTGATCTCAGACAAGAGGTCTTCAATATTGCGCTTCATGTCTAGCCAAAACTCTGCTGGTTTGCGATGCTGTCCCGATCTGCTCCCTGGCCATGTGGTACGCAAGGCCCCTCTGGATCTCAAGGGTAGGACTCAAAGGTCGGCACATTCAAGGATGGCGGGACAGGGGTCAGCGCTTTGCAGTCCACATTTTGCTCTCATGATTCCATGCATAGTCGGCTTTCCACATCTTGAAGCCGATGGTGAAGTCGCCCCCCGATCTGGTTACGAAGACCCTTTCACTTGAATGGGGAATGTCCACCCGAGCCACTACGAAAATCTCTTTGCGAATCGGTCGGTTAATCAGAACTCGGTCACCCACTTGCATGGCGGTCCGCGTCTCTCTGCGACCCTTCTTCATTGGTTAAAATTAGCATCACAGGCATCATCATGCAATTTTAAACAGATGATATTTACCCGCTAAAATGTCAGCACCCATCCTTGACATCCCCAAGGCCATTTCTTATAGCTGATGCAGTTTGTTGGGAGGAAGCATGCGACTTGTCACCTTTTCTCGGAAGAACCAAGAACGGATAGGCGTTTTAACCGATGGCCATTGTATTGTGGATCTCGCCGAGGTCAATGGACGTTACCTGAGGGCAGGTCAACCGTCTTATTTGACCTCAGTGCAGGCATTCCTGGAGGGAGGTGGCAAGGCTCTAAGCACCGCAAGAAAAGTTCTCGGTTATGTTGAGAAACAAAACCCTGAGGGCTTAAGGAAACTGAGTCGCCAGGGGACGCTATTGGATCCGGCTCGAACGAAGCTCCTCTCCCCCATCCCACGGCCGAGAAAGAACGTTTTCATGTTAGGGGTTAATTACCAAGAACATATTGCGGAGGGTGCCAAGGCCCGGGCAGTGGAGTTCACGACTCCTGAAGCCCCAGTCTACTTCACCAAACCCGCCACTGCGGTAATAGGGCACCTTGGAAAGGTGCTGCAACATAAGGCCACTGAATGTCTCGATTATGAGGCGGAATTAGCGGTGGTGATGGGTCGAAGAGGAAGAAATATTCCCAGGGAAAAGGCCTATGATTTTGTTTTCGGTTATACCATCTGCCTTGATATGACGGCACGGGACCTACAGCGCAAGCATGGCCAGTGGTTTAAAGGAAAATCGCTGGATACCTTCTGTCCCTTGGGGCCGTGGATTTTGCATAAGAGTGCCATGGCCGATCCACATGAACTACGAATTGGTTGCCGGTTAAATGGAGAAGTCATGCAGGACGCCAGCACCCGGGACATGATCTTCGACATCCCGACAACGATTGCAGAGCTTTCCAAGGGAATGACCTTGGAACCGGGAGATATCATTAGCACCGGGACACCCTCAGGCGTTGGGTTTGCGCGTACTCCGCCGGTGTATCTAAAGCCCGGCGATCGAGTGGAGGCGGAGGTCCAGGACATAGGCGTCCTTCAAGTTGAGATAGCACTTCCTTAAGAACCATGGAGCATGTGAGGCGTCCCGCCGTCGCTGGTTCATTTTACCCGCGAGAGGCCAACGAGCTGACCCGACTGCTTGAGGAGTGTTTTGTAACTCATCCTCTCGGGCCTCGAGGAGCGGAGTCCCCCACTCCGTCTCTGCTGGGCGGTATGGTTCCCCATGCCGGATACGTATACTCGGGTGCTTGTGCCGCCCATTTTTATTCCAGTCTGGATAAAGATATTGACAGCGTTGTCCTCATGGGGGTCAATCATCGAGGGGAAGGCGCCAAGGTGGCGCTCAGTCCTGCTGATTATTGGGAGACTCCCCTGGGTCGGGTTAGGGTGGATCGTGGGCTAGGAGAAATATTAAAGGACCAGATCCCCTTTTTAGTCGAGGATGAACGTGCCCACCGTCAGGAACACAGTATCGAAGTTCAAATTCCCTTTCTTCAAAGGGTCCTGGGAAAATTCTCTTTCCTTCCAGTTTCTATCTCTCATCTCTCCGAGCAAGAGTGCATTTATCTTGGACAGGTGATCGCTCACATGTGCGAATCGGAAGCAACAAAGGGGAAGAGAACGGTTCTAATTGCGAGCAGCGATCTCAGTCATTACCTTCCGCCCAAGGAGACTGAGAGGCTTGATCGCCTGGCCGTGGAACAGGTCCTGAGTTTGGAACCCTTGGGTTTGCTCAATACCGTGCAAAGGGCAGACATCAGCATGTGCGGTGTATTCCCCACCACAGCGTTGTTGGTTGCGGCACGAACCCTGGGTGCCAAGGGCGCACAATTGCTCAAGCACTGCCATTCGGGCCATGTGGCTCCCATGAACCGGGTGGTGGGCTATGCCAGCGTGGCAGTGGTGCAGGACTTAGATTGACTTGCTCCTATCCTTCTGATAGTCGTGGACAAGCTGGGGGTGTTCGCGGAAACCGAACTGAGAGCCCGAAGCCGACGTTTTGGGTAACCCTTTGAACCTGATCCGGATAGTACCGGCGTAGGGAAGCGCGAAAGTTTTCGTCCCGTCATAAGAATCCTGTTGGTACGGGGCGAATTCAAGACCGTATTCTCTGACCGCAGTAAAAGTGGTCCGGTTGGGTACGGTTTTTTTTATCCGCTTTCGCAGCCCATGGAGCCCCTTTGGCGGGTATCGCCGAAGAAATGAGGGATACTCCCGGTGTTAGTCTGTGGAGGCTTCATTTAATCAGTGATCGTTCGCATTAATGGAGAAGAGAAAGAAGTGGGAGTTGGGCTCAATGTGTCGCAATTGCTCGATCATCTGGGGATCCGTCCCGGGCGGGTGGTGGTGGAGCTGAATCGAGACATTCTGCCGCGTGATGCCCACAGCGCCACGGTTTTAAAAGAAGGAGACTCGCTTGAGATCGTCCACTTCGTTGGTGGAGGATAGCAAGACGGGGATATAAACTTAATGTCCCAATTGTTTCGGTCGCGGCAGAGAAGCGGTTCCACAGGCTAATAAAAGGGGAGAGCAATGGAGGATCATTTCGAGCTTGCAGGAAAAAGCTACCGTTCGCGTCTTATCGTAGGGACTGGTAAGTACAAAGACTTTCACGAGACCCGGAGAGCCATCGAGGCGTCAGGCGCAGAGATCGTTACGGTGGCCGTCCGTCGGGTCAATATCACGGACCCTGCCAATGAGAACCTTCTCGACTTTGTGGATCCAAAAAAATACACGATCCTGCCAAACACGGCAGGGTGCTATAACGCTGATGAGGCAATTCGAACCTGCCGTTTGGCTCGCGAGGCTGGGGTGGGGAACATGGTGAAGCTGGAGGTGATCGGGGACGAAAAGACCCTTTTTCCGGATATCCCGGCAACCCTTGAGGCGGCGCGGGTCCTGATCGAAGAAGGATTCATCGTCTTGCCCTATATCAGCGATGAACCTGTTACGGCCAAAAAGCTTCAAGAGATGGGATGTGCCGCGGTAATGCCATTGGCCGCACCCATCGGATCAGGTCTCGGAATTCGCAATCCCTATAACATCCAAATCATTCTAGAACAGGCTACGGTTCCTGTGATTGTGGATGCCGGCGTGGGAACCGCCTCTGACGCCTCTATTGCTATGGAGATGGGGTGCGATGCGGTGTTGATGAATTCGGCCATTGCTGGAGCCAAAGATCCTTTGCTCATGGCGGAAGCAATGAAGCTAGGAATAGAGGCGGGACGCAAAGCGTTTAAGGCAGGGCGTATACCGAAAAAACTCTACGCTACCGCCTCCAGCCCCTTAGCCGGAGTCTTGGCCTAATACCTTGCAGTCGCGCTCCCCTAAATTTGATCTTTACCTTGTCACGGATAGGAAGCTGACCTCAGGTCGCGGCCTCCTCTGGGTTTTGGAACAGGCCCTCCAAGGGGGGGTAAAGGGAATTCAACTCAGGGAGAAGGATCTGGGTGGTGGGGACCTGTTTTACCTCGCTGAAAAGGTAAAAGTCCTATGCGATGCGCATCACGCGAGCCTTCTGATTAACGATCGTGTGGATGTGGCCATGGCTGTGGATGCGGATGGCGTGCATCTGGGAGGGGCTTCCATACCCGTCCAGACCGCCAGAGGGCTCATTGGTGACCACAAGCTGATCGGGGTATCCACCCATTCTTTAGCTGAAGCCGAAGCGTCGGAGCAGGCCGGAGCGGATTTTCTCGTTTTTGGACCGGTCTATTTTACCCCCTCCAAGGCACCCTATGGGGACCCCAGGGGGCTGGGCCCGCTAAAAAAAGTGGTGGAAAAAATTTCCATTCCTGTTTATTCCATAGGAGGTATCAAGGCGGATAATATTGCCGAGCTAAGAGCCACGGGTACACGAGGAGTATCGTTCATTTCAGCAATAATTTCAGCGCCTTATCCACGAGCGGCGGCTGAAGAGATGGTCAGGGCAATGGGAGGGTAGACCAGGGAAACGGCTGCGGAGGTAATTTTTTATTTTCGGGATCAGCTCTTAGTTACCATCGTATTTGGTCTCTTAACCGGGTTGCTGGCCAGTAAAACAGTCGAAATTGGGCATGATGGTCACCTGGCGTTTTTCCCGGCCATTGGCCTAATTGGGTCGTTCATGGGCCGGTTTGCTATTCTTTACCTTGGGCTCGACTCGGTATTTGATCATGTGCACCGGTTTCGTTTGATTTTCGACCTCATTGCCGTATACATCGGTTCATTCATCCTGGCCTCATTGATCCATTTTTTTAAGCCCCTCTAAGGCTTTCGAACCCATTTCCCAACTAACAAACGCGTTCGAGTTGTCTCTACCAGTGGGGTTGCCGTCCGTTAGGCGGGATAGTTCTGCGGCTGGTGGTGAACCCTCAGCGGTGGCCTAAACTGCTTCAATGCAGAGAGGAAAATACAAAATCGCGGATTTCATCGATGGACATGGCGAAATTCGGCTCGTCAACAGTTCCCCCAACCAGTACTCCAATAAATTGTCCGTTATCGTCAAATAAGGGATCGCCAGAACTCCCGTTTTGACTCACGGCTTGTGTCTGAATTGTATCGGCTCGGTGGACGATGCCCATTCCTCTCACCCACTCGTGACTCGGGTTGACCTGACTAACGGTCCCTTCGGAGTAACTCCATAGCGAGCCTCTGGGGTGGGTAACAGAAAACACCTCATGGCCTGACCTGAGGTTTGCGGTAGATCCGAGAGGAGCCACGATCATCTTTCCCGGACGGGAGACGATTTCGAGAAGCGCCAGATCCCGGATGGAGTCAGTAGCTAGAAATCGAGCGAAAAATATATCATCCTTTATGAGTTCTGTTCATCGCCGTACAGTCGTTGGATGTCTTCCGGGGTATGTTCATCCCCTTGGGCGTCGAGAAAGTTCGCATTGTCCCCGGTTTCGAGAAGACCAACACCCGTGACCTCTACTACATGCCGTACACTCACAGCCTTCCAAGCGCTCTTGCCCGGGCCCTGGTGGCGGGCATCACGTATTTCCTCGTCACGAGATCGCAGCTCGGGAGTGTGCTCGTTGGGCTAGCCGTCTTCTCGCACTGGCCGTGGAGGGCGCTCTTGTGCTTGGTAGCCTGGCATTCTACATGGTTAACTCGCGGGCGGTCATGACGCCTGCGCGCTGCGCGATGCCGTTCAAATGGTGAGATGGCGCGACGCATCCGCTCATGGCAAAAATGACTTGGACGGCAAAAGCTCAGCGTTGGCTCGTGGACATATTCGAATACATTGCGGCAGATAACCCGCAGGCGGCAGACGATACCGTCAACGCCATATATGACCGCATACAGGCGTTGGCTAACTTTCCTGAGATGGGGGCATCGCTACTGGGCGTCGAACCGCCATGTGCGGATTCTCCTCTACGGTCATACCGCATCGCATATCCGATCAAAAATGATGGTGGCATCGATGTGCTAGGAATCTTCCACGGCGCACTAGATATCAGTAAGTATCAGCTCTGATGGCACCTGACAGCGAGGGATCGGGCGGAGAATATCAAAAAGGTGATTTGATTTCTGAGCTTACTCGGCTGCTCAACGCTAACGTTATCTCTTGCCCGCCGCTAAAAGGCGGATTAACGGCAAGAGGTTTCGCTCGCGTTCCAGTTGTCCAACGAGATTGATGGCTCCATCCACGTTACGCCGGGGCAGAATCAGGCGTCCGCAGTCGCGAAACTTCTCTCCCAAGTCCTCCCAGCTCATGGGTTTCAAGGGATGGCCTTTAGCCACGTCGGCTCTGCCCTCAACAGTGCGTCCGTCCTTTAGCTTGATGCGAATGCGTGAGCGCACCTGGTCGTAGCCAAGGGCTTCCAACTCGTCGTCTACATAGAGGGTGACCCGTTTCATCATCTCCACGACTTTGGGCTCCCGTACCTTTCGATCCGTGAATTGAGCGATGCCCGCCTTTCGCTCCAGCACGCCGACGGCCATACAAAAAGGGATGCTGAATTTACCTTCCAGGGCGGTGACGGGCATTGGATAGATGAGGGCATTTGGCACATTGGAGTTCGTGCCAACGTCGATGGTTTCAATATCGCCCGCGTTGATGCCATGCTCGTTGACCATGTCCAAAATGAGGTCCTGAGCGGGGTGGGACAACGAGCCTGAGGGATACGGCTTGATGGATATCCCTGGATCTTGCATGAAATAGGGATTTCCAAGCTGACCAGAAATTTTCGACTCGTCGAATCCCCCCGCCATGGCGTTGAAGAGACCTCTCTTTGCCTCCAGGATACCCTTGGCCGAAGTAAATCCCTTCTTGGCCAATTGGGCCGCCGTTACCCCATTTTCCGCGGATCTACCGGCATGGAGGGGCTTGGTCATGGTGCCGAAGTTTTCCCGCAACCCGGAGGCCATGCTCCCTCCTAATGCCATGGCCCGTTCCATCGCTTCTTCATTCAATCTGAGAAGCTTTCCCGCGGCGACGGTGGCGCCGAGCCCGCCTATGGTTGCCGTGGTATGAAAGCCGGCTTGGTAGTGGCGCGGATTGATGGCATCGGCAATCCTGCACTCGGCCTCCACACCCATGATATACGCAAGCAGGAAATCTTTCCCTGAGCTCTTGAGCCGTTCCGCAATGGCCAGCGCGGAGGAAAGAACCGGTGTCGTGGGATGGGTCAACAATCCGTAAACCGCCTCCTTCGAAGTGGACAGTTGGGTGTCGTCGTAGTCCATGGCGTGACCCGAGACGCCGTTGGACAACGCGGCCTTGGGAGCGGGGGCCTTAAATCTTGCGCCGAAAACCGTGCATTCCTTTTTTCCTCCCATCTGTCGGACGTAGTTGTGAAGAATCTTTGATCCCCGTTCTGTGGAGCCGGACAAGATCACTCCCAAACCGTCCAGCGCGAACCCTCTGGCCAAGCGAATCACATCCTCGGGAACGTCGTTGAATTTGGTCTTGCATACGAAACCTACGATTTCTGCAGTGACGCCCATCCTTTTCCTCCGTTCAATGCAAATGAATTACTCACTGAAAACTTAACCGCTGATTCACGCAGACTTACGCGGATTGTTAGCGGCATAGCGCATAGCGTTCGAATCTCTCTTTCAGCCTTTTTTCGATCTTCAATCTTCGATTCTCTATTCTTGATTCTCATCTTTACTTACTCAGTACTGAGTTCGATTGTGCCTTTGCGCGAGTCATCTTTTTCCAGTCCTGTCTTAGTTTGTCAACCGTTGCCGCACCGATCGGCGCGTCCAGGCAAGGAGCAATGCGGAAACAGTGAACAGGTAGGCGAGGTCCCACAAAAGGATGGACGACCACTCGCCTCGAAAGGCAGCCCGGGCCAGGCGTACGGGGTGGAGCAGCGGCAGGACCTCCGCGACCCAGAGCCAGCCTTCCGACAATCGTTCCTCGAGGGGGAAAAACACGCCGGAAAACAGGAAGAGCGGTGTCAGGAACAGAGTGAAATAAAAGCTGAAAAGATCGATGTTGGGTATTTTAAGAGTGAATGTAATCCCGATGGCTGCGAAGAGGAGCCCCGTGAGGGGTATCAGGAGAAGCACCAGGAGCGAGGACGGGAGCGGCGCGAGCCCAACCAGGGCGAGTACAAAGAAGAAGCATCCGCCGTAAATACACGTCCGTGTGATGGCCCAAAACACCTCGCCGCAAAGGATGTCGTCAGTCTCTAGGGGTGTTGTGAGCATGGCGTCATAGGCCTTCTCGAAGGTAAGGCGTACATAAATATTGTAAGTCGATTCAAAGCTGGCACCGTTCATTGCAGCGACACACACGAGGCCGGGCGCGAGAAACTCAATGTATGACATGCCGCCCATTTCTGAAATGTACGCTCCCACACCAATGCCGATGGAAAGAAGATAGAGCACAGGTTCAAAAAAGTTTGGCAAGATATTCAACTTCCAGGTGCGGCGGTACATGGCCGCATCGCGCCGCCAGACCGATAGCGCGTGTGAAAGGGAAACGCTCACAAGGCCCCCTCCAGGCTGGTACCGGTGAGAGCGAGGAATACGTCTTCGAGGTTGGTGGGTCGGACCACCAGTGTCCTGCGGTCTCCCCGGTCCTGGTCGCGGATACGGTCAATAAAGGGGGTGGCGTCGTCTATGTAGACCATGATGCGATTGCCGACACGGAGACGACGGGGCGGTGATACGGTGCCGTCGAGAAAAATGGACTCTTCCTCAGGATCGCAGTCCAACTCTACGGTTTCCCTAGCCAGGTGTGTGGTAATCAGCTCGCTGGGTCTGCCCTCTTGGATGACTTTTCCGGCGGAGATGACAGCCACCTGGTCGCAGAGACGCTGGGCCTCGTCCATGTAATGTGTGGTTAACAGGACTGTGGTGCCTCGGGCCTGTAACTCTCGTATGCGAGACCAGAGGGCAAGACGCACGGCCGGATCCAACCCTGTGGTGGGTTCGTCGAGGATGAGGAGTTCCGGTCGGTTCATGAGAGAGAGAGCAATGGCCAGACGCCGTTGAAATCCCCCCGAGAGCTGTCTGACGGGCATCTTTGCGTGGGACCTGAGCTCGAGAAAATCCATGAGGTCGTCAACCCGCCGGGAGAGCTCGGGCTCTCGCATCAAGTGATACCGTCCAAACACGCGGAGGTTTTCTTCAGGTGACAGGGCTTCAATGTGGACGTTCTGCTGGAGAGTCACCCCTAAGCGGGACTTTACCCTGCGCGGGTTCTGGGCGATGTCGATGCCGAACACCAGGATCTTTCCCTTTGTTGGACGGGTGACGCCGTAGAGCATGCGCATGGTGGTGGTTTTTCCCGCCCCGTTGGGTCCCAGGAGTCCAAAACAGACACCGGGCGGCACCTCAAGGTTTAGATCCTTCACGGCAAATCTGTCCCCAAACTGTTTTGAAACACTATGAGCTTCAACGATCATGAGATGTAAGAATAACCTTCAGGCCATTGAATTCAACTTCCAGTGTACAGGGCGGGGCCTATGATGAGAATTCAACCCCAATAGGTAGTCCGGTCAAGGGGTATTCTGTCGAGCAAATCTTTGGGGATATAGTCCTCAAGTCGAATCCGGGCGCGGGCATCATCAGGGCATTTAGAGACCTGTGAGAAGGGACGGTCCAAAGGGCGGGTAGCGTCGACAATCATGGCCGAGGATTTGAATCCGTCCGTCATTGAAGGATCCACGAGGGGTCCTCTCATAATCTCCTTGATGATGGAAACCTGCCGGTGGGGTTGCACCCGGGTGGCCAAGGCCCAGAGAATCTCGGTAGGGTTGTAGACGTCGATGTCGTCGTCGAAAATGAACACGTTCTTGCATTGGTCGAAACTCAAGGCTGCCGCTGCCGCCCGGCCCGGGTCGCCCTCGGACATCTTTTTCATTGAGATGAAGACATTGAGCAGGGCGTGGCGGCCATTTTTGCAGACCGCGTTGACACCTGGGACCGCTTCTTGGCAGCGCCGCAAATAGGCCCCCTCGCGCGCCAGGTCCATCCAGGGTTTGTCACCTGCCGGAGTAATAACCGACTGATGCATGGCGTCCTTGCGGTACGTGATTGCTCGAATCTCGTACATGGGAGACTGTTGAAATCCCTGAGGCCCCATGTAGCCGTGAACCTCTCCGAAGGGTCCCTCCACAACTCGTTTGCCGGGCAATAGGGCGCCTTCAATCACGATTTCGGCGTCTGCTGGGACCAATAGCTTGTCTCCAAAGGTCTCCGAGGCTGTCAGACGTAACGGTTCTTGAAGATAGCCCCCGATGACCTCGTATTCGCTGATCTCAGATAGGCCTTTGTAGCAGGCTCCCATCTGGTAAGCGGGATGGTGGCCGGTCACGGTTGCAACCGGGCATTCCTCGCCGTGTTCCTCGTACGCTTTAAAGATTCGCCACATGTGTTGCAACGAGAGTAAAAATCCCGTGTGGTTACGGTCCTTGAGCTCCATACGGTGGAAGGAAACATTGTAGACACCGGTCTCCCGGTCTCTACCTACACTGGACATATCGATGTAAGGGCCACCGTCCATTTCGTGGTGCCGCATGACCGGCAAATCAAAGAGGTCCACGTCTGCACCCGAGTGAATCACCTCTTTAACGGGAGCTTCGCTTTTATTAATGACAATGGGATCTCTCTTGTTTTCTTCTCTCCTTAAGCATTCGATGGCCAGTTCCGCACGATTCATATCCCTCGGCACTCCAAGCGCGACTTGGATCTTTCTGAGCGAGACCTCGCAGTTCATGATGAGCTTGAAATTGTTTGTCTGCCCATGGAGGTTAAGCGGCTGCTCGAAAACCAGGATGGGAAATTTCTTTTGCGCCGCAAGGTGCTCGATGATTGCGCTGATATCATGTTTGGAAGGATTGACCACCTTGGAGATATGAATCACTTCCCCGGGATTTTCCTGGCGCATGTCTTCGAGGAAGGTTCTTAAATTTTTTGGCATCGTTGTCTCAGTGAAAAATGCTCCCACCGTCCACGACGATGGTTTGTCCCGTGACGAAGTCGCTGTCTAAGGAGGCCAGGTAAACGAGGGTCCCGATTAAATCATCCGGGGTTTCGAGCCTCTTGAGTGATCTAACCTTCAGCTGAAACTCGGTGAACGCTTTGGGTGCGGTTTGCCCTTCGTGCTCCACCAGACCTGGGGCAATGGCATTGACGCATATTCCATATTCTCCCAACTCTCTTGCCAGAGACCTGGTCATTCCGATGAGCGTTGCCTTGAAGGCCACATAATGCAGGAAGAGGGGAGTGCCTTGCAGTGCCGTGGAGGAGGATATGTTGATGATTTTCCCGCTCCCTTGATTCTTCATCTGTGAAAAGACCGCTTTGGCGCACAGGAAGGGTCCCTTGATATTCACCGAGGTGACCTGATCCCATTCTTCCGATGAGAGCTCGTAAAAAGGACGCCGGTTGATGCTCAGAAAAATCGCCGCGTTGTTTACCAGAATATCGATGCCGCCAAAGCGCTTGACTGTTTCCTGGGCCATGTGAACCGTGTCCTCTTCCTTTGAGACATCGACCGTCAGGCTGAGGGCTTCCCCCTTTGTCTGCTCGATTTCTTTGACGACCTCAATGCCGTCCAAGACATCGGCAATGACTACTTTGGCACCCTCGGCCGCCAGCCGCTTAGCATAGACGGCGCCGATATTACGTGCTCCGCCGGTTACAATTGCTACTTTGCTTTCCAGTCTCATAGTGTTCCTACCGGAGCCCAGCCAGGCGTGATTTGAAATCTATCGGTTTCCACCATGGATGGATGCCCAGGTCTTCCCCGATAATCTTGGCAGCGTTATAACCCGGCGCACCGGTGATGTTGCCACCCGGGTGACAGGAAGAGCCGCACAGATAGAGACCTTTGATGGGTGTACGGTGCTGTGACCATCCTGGAAACGGTCGATTTTCCAGGGCCTGAGCCCCCGTGTACTCCCCGATCATCCAGTCACCGCAGTACATGTTCTTGTCGTGCCGCTCGATATCGAGGGGCGTGGTCGAATCTTTTGACAGGATGTTCTCTTCGGTTAGATTGGGCGCATATTTCTGCCACACCGCAAGTTGTTTCTCGAACCACTCGCGGCGAACCCTGTCCCAATTCAGCGGATTGCCGTTCAGGTTGTAGGGTGCCAGCTGCCACATAAAGGCCGTGGCCTTGCCTGGGGGCGCCTGCGTCGGGTCGTGAAATGATGGTGTCGCCCCATTCATAAATGGTTTTCGGGGAAGCTGTCCGGTGCGGCAGTCTTCAAAAAGGTTCTTGAGGTCTTCGTAGTTGTCTAGACCGACGATGTGCATGAATGAGCCGGCCACCTCCGGATGCTCCTCTTCGGTTAGGTACTTTGGACGCTCGTTCAACGCGAGATTGACGGCAAAGATAGGTGTTGTTTTCGAAAACTGGAAGTTTTCGGCCTTATCAGCAAAGTCTGGAGTGAGATTCTCACGACCCACGAGCTTTATGAAAGTCTCCACAGGGTTCACGTTGGACGCGATAAACCGATGCGCCCTGACCATCGTCCCATCTTCAAGAACGACACCCGTGGCTCGCCCTTCCTTAATCAGGATACGTTCGACTCCAACAGCTTCGATGTAGTCGATGCCATTGTGCGAGAGCATGTGGGCGAGATTGTCACCCAGGGCATGCGAGGTGCCTCGGCAGAGCTGCGGATTCACGCCCCAGGCGATCATGGCGGGGATCAGATAACCCGTTCTCCGTCCGTCCAATTCGTAGCCTCGCATCACGCCGAGGAAGCCAATGAAGGCCTGGACGCGTGGATGTTCGAAGTGGGTGAGAATGAATTCCTGTGGAGTGGTATCGAAGTATTTAAGGTATTCGCGCCCCTCTGGGAGTTTCTCGAGGAGAGGACGTTTTTCCTCCAGCGATACCGGGGGCGAGTAGGTCTCAGGAAAAATAATATTATTCACCACGGGCTGCCAGCGGGTCCAAATCTCCTTGAAGGTAGCGGCATCTTTTTTAGAAAACTGCTGGATTGTTGCCATCGTGCGGTCCACATCGGCGAACCAGCCGAGGTAGGATTTATCCAAGAAATGGTGCACCACACCGGGATCAGGCCGGTAGTAATGGATCCCCATGGTCTCTAGCTCGAGATCTTCAAACCATGGCAGCATCATCAGGCCGCGGTGAAAAACCGAGTGAATGTTATGCCAGAAGCCCGGGTAATTTCGGTCTTCATGGGAGTCCAGGCCACCGCCCACCTCCATGTTTTTCTCAACCACTAGGACCTTTTGACCCGATTTTCCCAGGTAACCGCCGCAAATCATTCCGTTATGACCTGCGCCAATGACAACCCCATCGTAATCGAAAATTTTATCCATGAAAGACTCCTCAGCCCATCTCCTGATTTGGACTGGTGATGTCCAGCTTCAGGTCATCTTTAATGATCTGCCAGGCATTGCGGCCTGAGCCTGCAATGACCGCATCTGCCGGGTGAGTCGCAACCCCCACTTGATAGAGCCCATCAATGGGAGTCCGGTAGTTAGCCAGTTCCGGAATGGGTCGATTTGCATTCATCTGGGAAGGAATCTTGCGCGCCACCCAGACCGATCCGCGGCGCATATTTCTCCACCGACCTGAAAGGTAAAATGGATCGAGGGCGACCTTCATCTCGATGTTCTCGTCAGTGAGGTTGGTCGCGACCCTGCGCCAGTCGGCGAGGACTCTATCCATGAAGCTATTTTTTAGCTTCACCCAGTCTTCCGGTTTCTTACCCTTCAATTCAAAGGGCACCGGCATGAACAGCGATGCGGTATGTTTACTCGAGGGGGCATGAAGGGGATCCAGTTGGGTGGGGGCTGAGATATGAAAACAGTGATGGCTCGGGAACTCGCCGGCGCGGATTTCCGCCCACATCCCTTCGAGGTCTCCCGGTTTCACTGGACCGAAGTTCACGTTCATCGCCTGACGAACTGCCGGATCATTGGCCTCATGAATCGCATAACGAATCGGGTTTTTGAGGGCGAGATGGACCTGAAAGTAGGTGAACTCATCGAGCTGAATCCCTTTGACCTTATCGACGAACTCTCTGGGAAGCTTTTCCTCGCCGATCATGTCGATGAAGGTCGATTGAGGATCCACGTTGGAGATGACGGCGAGCTTTGCCTGCCATTCCCGCCCGTCGCTCAGCCGGACACCCACGGCACGGCCGTTCTCCACCAGAATCTTTTCAACGTGATGGACCGCTCGAATCTGCCCACCCCGGCGCACATAGGCCCTCTGGAGCACCTGGGCAATGGAGTGCGACCCGCCACGGGCAAGTTCCGGTTTCTCGTCGCCGGCGATCATTGTCAGCACCTCCACTCCTCCACCCTCATAGTCGATTCCGACACCGCGGGGAATTGCCATCTGGCTCAGGACCAAAATCTTGACGGCGTCGTTTTCAAACAGTTCATCCACCACATGTTTCGGTGTCTTTTCAGCTAGGCGTTTAAATTCCTGCGACACCTCATCGGTTCCTAGAAATTGACCGGGCGATCCGTTAACCCCAGGAGGTTGGTAGTAGGTGGGGATCAGAGTGTGGCGAATATATTGGTTAAATCGATCGTGGGTGTTGCGCCAGGTATCAGCGTCTTTGGCCGAAAATTCCCTAATGGACGCAACGGTAGCCTCCAAAGACTGGTGGTGGGAGATCGATTGACCATCTGGCAATAGCAACGAGCTGATCACGGGTGGAGAAATGAACTCCGCGTGGTGCCCCTCCTCCCAGTTGAGTTCTTTCCACACTGGCGAAATGTCGCGCTTGTCCTGAAAGTATGTCAACGTGTTGTGCCAGTACCCGGGTATCGTCAGCTCTTCGCTGGAAAGTCTACCCCCATTCTCAAGCCGGCTCTCGCAGATGACCGTCTTTAGGCCGGCCAGTCCGAGATAAGTGCCCAGAGCGAAGTTGTTTTGACCTGCCCCGATAAGGATGACATCCCATTCTTGATCGGCCATGAAATCCTTACTCCTTCACTCCATCTCTTACACTTTTCTTTCTTCCCATTGCAACTACCCCGCCCACGGCTTCATAGTTGTCATGTGAGATTTCAACGCCTCGCCTTTCAGTTGAGAAGAACTTATGTAAGTTGACAGGGTCCAAGAGGTAATGTATCTTTTCGCACACAATTGCCAGCATGAATTACTAAACCCAAGTCTCCTTCAGTAAGGGGTTTCGGAATGAGCTCTAGAGATAAATACGAAGGGGCCGTGAATCAGCTAACACGTGAGACCTTTGAGACCCCCGATGTTAAGAAGTTTTACGCGACGCGACTAACCACAAAACGTGCGCAGATTATTGCCAGCAATTCGGACTGTTTGTGCGGCATCGGAGGACCTCGTGGGCCTATCTTTTGGCTCGCTGTCCTTATCTGGAAGTAAAGCGAGAACTTATCAAGCACGAATCGGAAGAACTTGTTTATGATTCCCGGTGCAGATCCGATCATTACAGCTTGTGGGTTATCCATGGCAAGGCAGTTGGTTTGACAGAAGAGCAGGTTAACAACGCTATACCTTTACCGTCCACACGTGCGGCACTTTGCGGGTGGATCTGTCTTGCGATTCAGAAACCATGGCTGGAGGCCCTGGGAGGAGTCGCGGTGTTAGAGCGCATAAATATTGATAGTATTGTACCGGGTGGGGCCCATCAAACCCGTGCCCAGAATCGCTGGATGGAAGATCTTGGTCTTAAGGAAGAGCAGATTCCAAACTTTAGAATCCACCGAGAGACCGACACTAACCACAAGGGCCAGACAACGGGGATTTTAGATAAATACATTACCTCTGACACAGAGTGGGAGGGCGTTGTGGCTGCTTCAAGGGAGTCCTGTGACTTTTGGCAGGTGTTTTTAGGTGGGGTTGCTCGTGCTATGGAAGAGGTAAAATAGTGCCCAAGGGCTAAACCGAGTTCCATCCCAGAGGAGGAAAAATATTATATCCCGTTTACGTCACATTACTATCGCAACAAAAGACCCGGAAAAAACGGCGGCGTTTTACCAAAAAGTGTTTGGCCTTAAGTTCATCAAAAGGGTCCCAACCTCACCGCGGGGAGGCGGTGTATTTCTCACCGATGGACATATCAACTTTGCCTTCTTGAATTTTCCCTCCGACGAGGCGGCGGGTATGGAAGGGGGTGTCAATTTTGAAGGGCTTCATCATCTAGGGTTTAAAGTAGATAACCTCGAAGAAACAAATGCTCAAATCGCATCTACCGATGCGAAAAAACTCGGAACCGCTGGAGGGACCGGCCACGAATTTTACTTCGAGGAAAAATTTAGGGGACCTAACGGTGTCATTATGGACGTTTTCACGAAAGGCTGGGACTTGTCGCCACCTGCTACTGCCAATACCCCTGCCTCGGACCGAAAAGCCTTTTGAGGAGGAGTAATCTTAGCCACAAGGGCATGCCCTACGCACCATGCCGTCACTTCGGTAATTAAATTATTTGCGAAATGCCATGGCCATCAAACTTTACGATTATGGTCCCTCGCCCAACTGTCAAAGAGTGGAAATCGCTCTGCACGAAAAGGGGCTCTCCTACGAAATCGAGCCCATTGATCTCAAGAAGAGGGAACAGAAAAAGCCCGAGTTTCTCAAGCTCAACCCCTATGGAAAGGTGCCTGTGATCGTCGATGGGCAAAACGTGCTCTATGAATCGTGCGTCATCAACGAGTATCTCGATGAAACCTACCCAAGTCCCCCTTTGATGCCCAAGGACCCCTTCCAGAGAGCACGGATACGTGTGCTTACCGATTATGGTCTCAACTATATCCAACCTCTGTATTGGGCAATACGGGCCGAGCTTTACGTCAAGACGGATGATGGCGAACGGGACTGGAACTTAATTGAGAAGACAACCCGGCAGTTGAGGGAGCTTCTAGAATATCTTGAAAATGAAATTGGAAACAAAGATTATTTCATGGGGGAGTTCACCCTGTTGGATATTGCCCTCGTCCCCCGGTTTCTCCGTCTGGAAATGTTCGAAGTGCTGCCGGCAACGTCAATCCCGCGGCTTGGATCCTGGCTTCAGAGGATGAAAGAACGTCCCTCGGTTAAGGCGAATATGTAGAATCGCCCTGAAAAGATCGTGATTTTTGCTGCATAGCGCAAAGCGCATGGCGCGAAATACGGAAAGTAAAGCGGATGGCAAAAAACAATTACAAACCACTGATGACGCGAATATAAGCTAGCGACGGCAGGACTTTCAATTGTCGATCTTCGATCCCCAATCTTCGATTTCGACGGCTCGGTACTCAGTCCTGGTTGCTCAGTACCGATCGCGCTCTGCGCTTAGCGCATTGCCTTCGCTAGAGCTTGTTCTCCGGCGCGTCGCACCAGGACCTTGATCAGATCCAGTTTGTACTCCGCCGAGCCGCGTTGGTCGTCCATGGGGTCCGCTTCTGTGGCTGCGACATTTCCCATCTCCCGCAACAGTTCCTGAGTGATCAGTTTCCCGCGCAACACGTCTTCTGCTTTTCTCGCCCTGAAAATTGTAGAACCCACGGAGTTCAACGCAACGCAGACATCCTCACAATTCCTGTTTTGTATGCGTAGTGTGAGCGCAACACCCACCGTGGCGAAGTCCTCCTCCGTTCGGGGAGTAAATTTTATGTGCGACCAGCAGAGCCTCTCCATGGGCGGTGGCACATGAACCTCGGTGAGGATTTCCCCCGGCTCAAGGGCCGTCTCGTAATAGTCCACGAAAAATTTCTCCAGGGGTAGCTTTCGTGCTCCCTTTTTACCGTGCAAGGTCACCTCAGCGTCAAGGGCCATTAGACTTGCGCCCGGGTCGGTGGTGGGGTCGCCCTGACAGAGATTGCCGCCAAGGGTTGCCATGTTACGAATCCTGGGTTGGGCCACCTTGTGAAGAGTCTCATAGAGAATTGGATAAAACTGGCGAATGGCTGGTGTCAGCTCAATCTCACGGTGGGTGGCTCCGGCGCCGATGGTAAGGCCATTTTTAAGATCAAAGCTGATTTGATTAAAATTGGGTACCTTGGCGAGGCTTATGACAAAGTTAGGGTTGAGCAGGCGCTGGCGCATCAAGATAAGTAGGCCCGTGCCGCCGGCCATCAGCCTGGCCTCATCGCCGTGTCGATCAAGTAGATCAACGGCTTTTGATAAACTCTCGGGCTCTAGATAGTCAAACTTGATCATCGCTCATTGACCCTGTTTCTTTTTCTCTTGCAGTGCCTTCAAAACCTTCTCCGGTGTGATGGGAAGTTTCTTGATGCGCACCCCGACGGCGTCAAAGATGGCGTTGTTAATAACGGCGGCGGTGGGGTCCATTCCCAATTCACCCAGGCCTTTTGCGCCGAAAGGGCCAGTGGGTTCGTAGGACTCTGCAAAACCGTGGGTGAGAGGTGGCATGTCTCTCATGGAGGGAATGCGATAATCGGCGAAATTGGGGTTTATGGGTCGTCCATCTTCCATCCGGATTCCTTCAATGAGGGCATAGCCGATACCCTGGGCGATGGCGCCTTGCACCTGACCCTCGGCGCCGATGGGGTTGATGACCGTACCACAGTCTGAAGCCACCACATACTTGAGGACTTTCACTTGTCCGGTATCGGGATCCACCTGAACCTCAGCCGCCTGGCTGCCAAAGTTGTATGCCCCCGACTCGTTCCCGTACCTGCTGGCATCTTGGGATATGGAATCAGCATCGAAGCTTCCCGAGGCCACGATGGGCGCGCCGCCACGGCGGAATAACCTCGCTCGGGCCACATCAGCCACCGTCACTGACTTTTGCTCCGCTTCTTGAACGAAGATCCGGCCCTCTTTGCAAACCAGGTCCTGCGCCCTGGCCTCCAACATTTCGGCTGCGGTCTCGAAGAGTTGCTGTTTGACCTTGCCCGCAGCATCCCTCACCGCGTTGCCTGAAACATAGGTAAGCCGGCTGGCAAAGGCGCCCAGGCAGAAGGTGGTAAGGTCTGTGTCGGCCTTGGAGATCTCCACGTCTTCGAGCGAAACCCCGATTTCTTCCGCTGCGATCTGGCACATGGCCGTAAAAAGTCCTTGCCCGGCCTCGCCTTCTCCGCTCAGGATCAAGGCCTTGCCGTCTTCGTTTACTTTGATGGTTGCCGAACTCCCGTCGTAATCACCGAAATGGCGCTTGCCGCTCACATGGACCGTGCAGGCCAGACCCAGGCCGACGTTGGGTTTTTTGTCGTCCCTCTTTTTCTTCCAGTCCATCATTTTTTCCGTCATGTCGAGGCATTGCTTTAGTTCGCAACTCTGCACATGGTTGCCGTGGGGTGACACGTACCCGGGGTCTGCGGCGTTGAGACGGGCTAGATCCAGGGGATCGATTCCCAGTTGGTGAGAAGCCAGGTCTATGGCCTGCTCCACGGCCCATTCTGCCGAAGGGTTGCCGAAGCCACGGAAGGCGCCGGTGGGAATTTTGTTGGTATAGACCAGATAAGCCTGTGCCCTCACGTCTGAGTACTTGTAACAGGTGTCATGACGTAGTGCGGCGACTCCGGTGATGGCGGGCGCCTTGCCACTATAGGCTCCATTATCCGCTATGACGTAGGTGTGTTTGGCGCGGATCCTTCCGTCTTTTTTAAATCCGAGCCTCACCCAGATCTTCATGTTGACCCTGGGGCGGCTTCCGGCCAAAAATTCCTCCTCCCGAGTGTTAATGATCTTGACGGGCTTACGGGCCTTGCGCGCCAGCACGGCGGCAACTATGGCATTATTGTCGTCTGAGGACTTCCCGCCGAAACCGCCCCCCACGGCGCTCTGGATGATGCGTACATCGGACTCTCTTACGCCTAGAGCCGCTGCAAGCCTATAGCGCGCCATAAAAAGGGTTTGGGTGTTCATGTACACGGTGTATTTCCCACTGGCATCATAATCGGCAACGCTGCCGATGGTTTCGATGGCACAGTGCCACTGAGGCATGCTCTCGAAGGTGTCCTCCACGATCAGATCCGATTCGGAAAAGGCGCGTTGGATGTCGCCGCGCTCCACGTCGAATTGCATGGCGATGTTGCGCTCTTTGTCTTCGTGGATGAGTGGGGCGCTCTCCTTCATGGCCTCTTCCGAGTCGAAGACCGCGGGAAGCTCCTCCCACTCCACGTCGATCAGGTCCACGGCCTCCTCAGCGATGTCCCTGTCGAGGGCCGCTACCGCAGCGACTTCTTCGCCCACGTAACGGGCTTTACCTTCAGAAAGCGGATATTGGTCGGGAAAAAATGCCCCCCAGCCTCGCTTGATGGTATCCTCTGATGTCACCACGGCCCGAACACCGCGCAGTTTTTCAGCCTTGGTGGTATCGATGCCGACTATTCTGGCATGGGGGTAGGGACTGCGCAGGATCTTTCCCATGAGCATTCCCGGAACCACAATGTCGGCGATGAAGCGGCTCTCACCGGCAACTTTCTCGTATCCTTCAAACCGGCTGACCTTGTGTCCCACCACGGAGAATTTTTCTGCCTTGCTCATATTCTACGCCTTAACGGTTTTGTTATTTATCGCTCTTGTAAAGGCTCTGTATTTTAGCGGCCTGGCCCCTGCGGGCACCATGCTCCAGGCTAACTTTATTTTGGACGACTGCCATGACCGATTCGAGGATCTTGTAGTAACCGGTGCAGCGGCACAGGTTGCCCGACATCCATTCCTTGACTTCCTCTTCAGACGGGTTGGGTTGGCTATCCAAAAGGGCCTTGGCAGCAATGATCTGTCCTGGTGTGCAGATGCCACACTGAAAACCGCCGTGCTCGAGAAAGGCCTGCTGAATGGGGTGAAGCTTTCCGTCCTTTGCCAGTCCCTCGATGGTGGTGATCTCCTTTCCTTGGCATCCTACCGCCAGGGTTAGACAGGAGCTAACCAGTCGTCCATCCACCATGACGCTACAGGCGCCGCACACGCCGATATTGCAGCCTTCCTTGGTACCGGTTAACCCGATGTCCTCACGCAGGGCCTGGAGCAGCAACCGGTTGGGCTCGATCTCGATCTCGTGTTCTACCCCGTTCACGGTGAGTACGATTTGCCGTTTCATGGTTCAAACAAGCAGCCTTAGAACAGGAGTTTTTTTACTTCGTGTGGCATCTGAGATGGCGCAGGTCTTACCTCAAGACTGTCATTCAGCTCGGCCAGAGTGGGTTCGTCCCCATTTATCCCTCATGGACTTCAGCGTTTCGCCTTCGCCGACATCAAGTCTGGTGCCGCGTAGTTTTTCGCCAATCTTTTTACCCTCTCCCTCCGCCGCCAGACGAGCCTCCTGGTCAAGCTCCTGGGGCCATAGTCCCATGAAATACCCATGCCAGGGTTCCTGGATCTCCAGCTTGGGTAGGTCCAGAGACTCCCACAGCTCTTTCGCCCTCTCCATATATTCTTTTTTTGGCAGGGATAGAGGAGGAAAGTCGGCTTTTCGCGTGGCGTCAATCAAGAGCGAGGATTCCATGTTGTCATACCGACTGGTGGGGTGGCTTACCACCATGCCGATGGGGGTAGCTCCGAAGGGGCGATCACCCACTACTTTGATATCCTTATGGGGCTGAGACCTGTGGGTGATGGCCCAGGTGACTGCGACGGGATCGTGAGGATTGATGTCCTCGTCCACGGCAATAACAAGCTTGCCCACCCGGTCACCATACCCCAACGCGGCGTCCATGGCCTTCCAGGGGTCCTGGTCGTCTCTCTTCTTCATCCTTATGACAACATAAGGTCTTAGATTCACCAGGGGCTCCATGAGCGAAACCTCCAGGACGCTGGAAAAGCCCTTCTGTGTTAGATAACGATGAACCAGAGTCGCCATTCCCATGGCCTTGATCTTGGAGCTTTCGCTGGGAGTGACCTGGCTGATGATGGATACCCATGTGGGGGTTTTTCTATGCATGACGCAGCTCAGTTCAAATATAGGACTCAGGGTGCGTGGGTCCACATAACCCATGGATTCACCGAAGGGACCCTCTTCCTCCAGGTATCGGGTGGGGATGACCCCTTCGAAAACCACCTCAGCCGAGGCAGGTATCTCCAGGTCCACCGTTTGGCACTTCACCAGCTTGATGGGTTCTCCCGCCAGTCCTCCGGCCAACGCCAGTTCGTCCGTGGTGGGCGGTACCTTCTGCGCGGCGGTGTAAGAAACAACCGGCACGGTTCCTATGGCAACGGCGACTTCCAGAGGAATACCCCTTTTTCTGCATTTCTCCCAATGTTGAGAAATATCCTGCGGGGTCCCCATCATGATGCCGCTCCAGCCCGGCCCCTTGATCAATCCACGGTAGTTGCCCACGTTTCTCTTCCCCGTGTCAGGGTCCTTTGTGATCCAGTGGCCTGCCGTGATGTAGGGCCCATTGTCAAAACCAGGGGTCGAAATGGGTATGGGAAATTCTCCGAAGCCGCCGTGGCGGAGAAGGTCCGGACCCTTGTGGATCTCTTCCATGACCGGGCCATGGTTGACGATCTCGGGCTCCAGGCAATGCTCCATGGCGTATAACCATCGGTCCGCCACATCCTCAGCCCTGCACTTCAGGCCCAAACAGTAGATGCTGGCCGATCCCGCAAGCCCGCCCACGAGAACCGATCCCTGGTACTTGCCCCCCTTGGAATCCGTAACGTTTTCGAAGAGAAAAGCCTTTCGGTTCTCCTCCTTCAACCCCCTGAACTGCAAGCGAACCAGCGGCTGAAGCTCCGTATCCTTGTTGATTGCCTTTTGGATTCGGAAAAGTTTGCCGTGTTCCTCAAGGGCCTGAATGAACTCTCTAAGTTCTTGGTAGGGTTTTTCGAATTGCATGTTGCTGTCTGTATGCTTTTTTCGGAAATTTGGCAACAAGGGCATAGGGCCGGTGAATAAATAAGCCGCTGTTTGCTAAATAGGCATCCTTTTTAGTAAAATCCCCATGCCCCCCCATGTCTTTAAAGATCTACAATACGTTGTCACGCAAAAAGGAGGAGTTTGTCCCTTTTAAAGACGGTGAAGTGAGGATGTATGTCTGTGGAGTCACGGTATATGACCTTTGTCACGTGGGACATGCTCGTGCTCTTTTTACCTTTGACGTTATTCTCCGGCACCTGAAGTTTCTCGGATACAAAACCACTTTTGTCCGTAATTTCACAGATTTGGATGATAAAATCATTCAGAAGGCGAAGGCAGAAGGGTCCGAGGCGGAAGTCATTGCGGAAAAATACATTAAAGAGTTCAACCGGGATGGCGCATCCCTGGAGCTGATCCCTGCCGATCGGGAGCCCCGGGCCACGGATCATGTCACCGAGATGATCCAGCTCATTCAGCAACTGGAGGAAAAGGGCCTGGCTTACCGGGTGGATGGAGATGTTTTTTTTTCGGTGGATCGATTTCCTCCCTATGGAAAACTCTCGGGCAGGAAGCTCGAAGAACTCCAGGCTGGTGTCAGGGTAGAGGTGGACGAACGCAAGAAGCACCCCATGGATTTTGCTCTGTGGAAGCAGAGCAAGGAGGGAGAGCCGTCCTGGAAGAGCCCCTGGGGCGAGGGGAGACCAGGGTGGCATATCGAATGCTCCGCCATGAGCGTGAAGTATCTCGGGCAACCCTTCGATATTCATGGTGGAGGGGCGGATTTGGTTTTCCCGCATCATGAAAATGAGATTGCCCAGTCCGAAGGCGCCTCCGATCTAATGTTTGCCAGATACTGGATCCATAATGGATTCGTCAATATCAACCACGAAAAAATGTCCAAGTCTCTCGGAAACATCCACACGATTCAAGAGGTTCTACAACGTTTCGATGCTGCTTCCCTCCGTCACTACATCCTGGCTAGCCATTACCGTAGTCCGCTGGATTTCTCAGATCAGGGTCTTGAAGAGGCGGAAAAGGGGATGGACCGTATCTACGATACCGTCCATCGGTTGAATCAGCTGACACCGGATAAGGGAGAAGAGACCTTGGAAGAAGGATTACTTGATGATTTTCGCAGCGAGATGGACGATGACTTCAATACCCCTCGGGCTCTGGCCCTCCTGTTTGAGGAAGTTCGGTCACTTAACCGATTGCTGGACAAGGGTGAATGCTCAGGTTTAACGGCGAGAAGAAACTCCTTAAAAAAGATTGGAGAAGTTTTAGGATTGATTCAAGAGTCACCTGATATGTTTTGGGATAGGAAAAAAGAACGATGGCTTCACACCTACGGGTTATCCAATCAAGACATCGAGGAGAAGATTCGCCGGAGGAACCTTGCCCGGGCGGAAAAACGTTGGAACGAGGCAGACCAAATCCGAAATGAGTTGAGCGAAAAGGGCGTTGCCCTTGAAGACACTCCAAGAGGGACCTTATGGAAGGTTCGATGAAATGTATGAATAAGAAACGAGGCATGGCGCTGTTCTTGGGCCTGCTTCTGAGCTTTGGTTTCACCCTAGGAGTCCATGCTCAGGAAGAGACGGCAGGTGGGTTGGGAGAAGGCAAGGCGCAACTCAGACTCGGTAAGACGGTCAAGACGCCTGAAGTCCAGGGACAATCTGTGGAGGGGAAAAAAGAAAGATCGTCCCCGGGGATACCCTGTGGCAGATTCGGACACAAGAAAGAGGGCTCCCTGAAAAAAGCTTTCAGCGTTACCTAGTTCTCGTTGGGTCACTGAATCTCTAACTCCAGGACCCTGATGTGCTGAGGGTGGGAGATGTGGTTTTTATTCCCATTCGGCCAGATGAATTCCTAGGCGTACAGATGCCCTCGGGAAGCGGCGACCCAAGGGTCTACCGTGTCAAGCGCGGGGAACATTCATTTAAAATCCTCCGCAACCAGCAGGGGCTTCAGGGTCGAAAGGCAATCCGTAGCGCCTTCGAACAGGTGAAGAGATTGAACCCTCGCAAGGACAATGGGGATCTCTTCTATGCGGGGGAGCCCATTCTCCTGCCTTCTCTACGAAAGGGCATGAGGCTTAACACCACTGCGCATAGGTGGTTCACGCTGCAAGATAAGAAGTTCGGCGTATTCTTCGGCAAGGTGAGCCCCGAAGTGATGCGGGCATTGAGCGAGAAGGAGAAGGTAAAAGTGGTGGAACTCGATCTTGAGTCCCTGTCCGCCCGTGAGATCCCATCCACTTTACTCGTAGCCATAGGAAAGGGCACAACCTATCAAAAGCACCGGTTTCCCACCGCCGATCTGGGGCCAAAGAATAAACTGGTCCTCTCCGTCCCCGGGTTTTTCTGCCGACCCAATCCATGCTCGTGACCGACCAGACGATTTCTCGGGACCTTCATTGGTTTTTCACGAGAAGGGTATCCGGGTGATCTGTTCCCGCGAGGCTATATAGACTTTTGGGGGTCGAGTGGTTCTAAACTCTGCGCGTTAAGAGAACAATTAATGATCCGGCGACCCATCCCCTTTGCTATTGTCCTCGTCCTCACGTTAGTTACTTCACAGGGCTGTGCGCCACAGTTCCAGACACCGGTCAAGTCTCAGCCCGTTGCATTAACTCCTGAACCGCCTGCGAGCCCCAAGCACGCAGGATCCGTTGCCTCAAACCACGATTGATCAAAGAAAAAATGTCCGGATCGTGTGGATGGCGCAAGAATTGGGAGTTTGACAGGAACGGTGCTTGGCACTATTGTGGGAGTCGCTTTCGGTATGCCCTGGCTGGGTATTGTCTATAAGTTTGCAGGATCTGCCATGGGCTTCGCCACAGGCAATCCATGCGGTCAGAACGAGTGCCAAAGAAAAATGGAAAATGGGTAAAACCAGCCGATCCAACCTTCACAGGAAAATGGGGGACAGGATGAGAAAACCAAGGAAGCGATGGAACCTGTTCTTCAACCAAGTCACGGCATAAAAGAAGAAAATATTTGAAATATCTAAAGCGCCCGTAGCTCAGCTGGATAGAGCGGCAGACTTCGAATCTGTAGGTCGGGGGTTCAAGTCCCTCCGGGCGCGCCAGGATCATTCGAGATAGACCATCGGCTACTGCGCGATTCACTGAACCGTTACCTGTAGGTAATCCATCCCACCAAAGAGTTGAAGCTCAACGACACGGCGCGCTATGAAAGGGAACAATCCCCAGGGAGAACCTGAGAACTAAAATGGATCGTGACGCCGTTACTTCCACCCTTGTCCGTATCGTACTGCTAATATTTTTTCTGTATCTGTTTTTGTTCAGTGTCAACCTGATGGGAACGTCCCTGAAAATGTTCGGTAAGGAGTTTGCCGAAGCGATGATCGCCAGCACCTCCGTTCCATTGGTGGGCTTATTCATCGGCATCCTTGCCACGTCTCTGATTCAGAGCTCTTCCACCACCACTTCCATAGTGGTTGCCATGGTGGGTGGAGATGTCCTCACCGCTACCAACGCCATTCCCATCATCATGGGTGCCAATATCGGTACTTCAGTAACGAATACGCTCGTATCCATTGCGTACATCAACCGTTCTCAGGAGTTTCGTCGTTCCTTTGCTGCTTCTACGGTGCACGACTTTTTTAACCTGCTATCGGTGCTGGTCATATTCCCGCTACAAATAATGACCAATTTCTTAGGCATTGGCGCCTCCCTCCTGGCGGACCAATTCCAACACGCCGGTGGGATGCAGCTCTTCAATCCGGTTAAGACTGCCACAAAGCCATTGGTCGCCCTGATGGTCCAGTGGATCGGACCTTACCCCTGGATTCTCTTTGCCCTGTCTGTGCTTGTTCTATTTCTGGCCTTGAATCAATTGGTCCATGTCCTCAGGGTCCTTGTGGTGAAAAGAGCCGAGGTGTGGTTTGACAGGGTTCTGTTCAGAACCGCTGTGAGGGGCTTTGTGGTGGGGCTACTGCTCACGATTCTAGCCCAAAGCAGTTCCATCACCACGAGTCTGATCGTGCCCATGGCAGGAGCGGGTATCCTGAGCCTCGAACAGATATTTCCCTACACCCTGGGGGCCAACATCGGCACCACTTTTACGGCCATGCTGGCTTCTCTAGCCACCGAAAACCCCAAGGCGGTGGTGGTTGCCTTTGTGCACCTCTTGTTCAATATTACCGGAATTGTTATATGGTGGCCCTTCCGAAGGCTACCCCTGTGGTTGGCCAGACGGGTATCGGATTGGGCCATTACGAGTAAATGGCTGCCCTTTTGCTATATTATGACGGTCTTTTTCCTTATTCCCATAGGTGTCATCCTATTATTCAGGTGAGGTGATCCATGATATTTAAAGAACTCTTCGCCATCTTTAAAAAAGACACCCTCCTCGATAGGGCCTACCAACGCTCCTATGAAATGGTGGACCTTACCTATGAAATGTTTCTGGAGGCAAAGACTACTTTGCGGGATACGGACGTGGGCCAGCTCGATATCAACATCTACGATCAGGACATCGCGGTGAACAAATTCCAAAGGGAAGTTCGCAGGAATGTGTTGAGTCATCTGGCGGTGGCAGGGGCCGCTGATTCGTATTCAGGCTTATTGCTGGTGAGTATAATTATCGACATTGAAAGGGTGGGGGACTATACAAAAAATATCGTGGAGATGGCCGTGCATCACCCGGCCAGGTTGCAGGGTGGAATGTTTGAAAAGGACTTGAAGAAGATTGAAAAAGCGGTGGAGGATACATTCAAAAAGGTGCGGAAAATATTTGAGACTACCGATGTTCGGGGGGCAGAAAAACTGCTGGGTGAATACCAGTGGGTGAATCGGCTCTGTGATGAACGGGTCATCGATTATATCAAGGGAACGGATAGCAACGTTTCCAGCAATGATGCGGCCTCCTTGGCATTGTATTTCCGTTACCTGAAACGCATCAATTCCCACCTGCGCAACGTGGCCACCAGCGTGGTCAACCCATTTGATAAGATCGGCTATATGCCCAGGGGAGACAGTGGTGCGGCCAAGGAGGAAGGAAAACCCTCGTAGTCTTAAGCCCGGCGTATCTTTGCGCCAAGATGCCAAGACCGCAATGAGACGTTTCCCTGTTTCTCCGAACTTGGCGACCCTTGCGTCTTTGCGCGAGTGATCTTTTCCGAGATTCCGTAATCCAGAATTCAACTGAACGTTTCAAAGATCTTTGGTAGGGTTGGGGTGTCCCAACTCATAGACGTACTGGCCCACTGTTTTGACCCTACGTTCTATGGGGATTCGATGGGAATACCCTTCCTCTTTTAACAGGTTATGTAAACAGGCCGTATCCCCCAGGTCAGACCAAGTCATGCCGATGCGACCTGCGGTCTTTAAATAAGGTTTGGCCTCGTTGAGGAATCTCCTGAGCAGTTGGTGCCCCTCGTCAAAATTGGCCTCTTGCCATGGGGTCTTGGGCTTCCAGGGGGGAAATGGGATATTGAACAGAATGAGGTCAAAATTCTCGGAGGGAGCCACCGCGGAAAATAGATCCCCATGGCGAACCTCAATTTTCTTCTCAAGGTGGTTGAGGTCCACATTGGCGCGAGCGCACTGGACAGCCACAGGTTGCTTGTCAATGGCGAGCACCCGGCGGGCTCGATCCGAGGCGACGATTGCCTGGAAGCCGGTGCCGGTTCCCAGGTCCAAGACCACCTCGTGGGGTTGGATATCCATCGCCTCCACCAATAGATCTCCAATGAGGGAGAACTCCGGATTGAAGACGCCTGGGGCAACGATCAGGGGATGACCTTTTAGGACAATCTGTTTTGGTGTCGTGATGGCATCATGCCTGCGCTCGATCTCTTCAGCCAGCGCACTGTGCTCGAGGTTGTCTTCCCTTACGTATTTGGATGGTTTTTCCAATTGAATCTCTCCGTCGGAACTCGTGCCCGGTATTCTTGGTTTAGGATACAGGGTGTCACAAAAACGGGACGCTAACAATCGGGCAAATCTTTTTTATTGTTTGGTTGCTTGTATTGCACACACTTCGCGTCGGCACCCAGCGCTACGCCGAGAAATGGCAGGGGCGTGGCAACTGTCCTCCAGGCAGCGCATCCCCGGACGTTTCCTCAGGCAGCGAACAGATAATCGTAGAGCGCAAGGGAGTCTCCAGCAATTAACGGCCGATTTTCGCAGATTGTTAACAGCACAGCGCATAGCGCCCTTGTGTATTCGGGACCGCTGACTACAGACTACAAGATTTAACAAGACAGTAAGCTGCAAGAGGTTTCAGAACTGAAGGTTGATCGCTGACAGCGTTTTTCACCTAATACTTTCTTTCCTACGCTCGACCCCCCTCCTACTCGGTTCTCAGCACTAGCTATTCGATACTATTCAAAAGCGCCTTGACTTCGGTGCGCGTCCTCGTTCATCTGTGGCTAAAAACTCTTTGTGCCTTGACAACCGTCCGGCATGACGGTTATGGAAGGCAAGCATCAGGCTCCCACCGCCAGTGCCGAGCATTGAGCACCCCCATACAATCATTGAATGCAAAGCGACGGGCCAGGTCTCGAGAAACAAGTGCAAACGAAACATTGATAACCGGATGAGGGGAATAGTGGAGTCAGTCTCGCTTCCCACCGGGGAGGATTATTGCAGTTTAACGTATTGAGTCGCCAAGGATTCCCGCTCTTTGCCACTTTTTTCTTCTGGAGCGTGGGAATGGGCGCGATGCATCTCGCGAGACCTCTCTTTGCCGCTTCTTTTGGGGTCCCGGTATTTCTGGTCACATTCGTCTTCGCGAGCAATGCCCTTGCCCGGCTCATATCGGGGCCCGTTACCGGATTCTTGGCGGACAGGTGGGGACGGAAGCCATTGCTCCTCGCGGGAGTTGCCCTCAGAACCATCACTGCCTTGGGGGAGTATTTTGCCACGAGCTACGTGGAGTTTTTGCTCTGGGAATTCATTGGCGGCTTTGGCGTCTCCACTTGGAATACAGGTTCCCAGGTGCTGATCGCTGATGTTACCGAGGTGGAAAATCGAGGGCGGGCCGTTGCCGTCAGAAGTATGTCGGTGAGGTTGGGGAATATAGCAGGGCCGTTCATCGGTGCCCTTCTCACCACAGCCTTTAGCATTAGGTCCATATTTCTATTCAACGTTGTCACCAAGCTAGCGGTACTCGTGATTACTCTTTTCCTTATCAAGGAGACACGGCCGGAGGCGGCACAGCGGACAAAAGGTGAGTCCCGCCGTCCCGTTGAGAAGTTAGGCGCATCCATATTTTTGACCAGAGGTTTCTTGGTCATTTCCTTTGCTACCTTTGCCCTGGGCATGATGACTCAAGGGGTTTTTTCGGCGTTGTTTCCTTTATATGTCCAGGAGGTTGTTAATTTCGATGCCGCCGATATCGGTTATATGATCACCCTCGCAAGTATTGTGATATTTCTGGTTTCATATCCTAATGGAATGCTGGTGGACCGTTACGGTCGACGGAAAACGTTGGTTCCCGGTCTCCTGGTGCTCGGGTTATCGGGGTATCTCCTGGCTCAAAGCATGGACCCTCGTGGAATATACCTCATGGTTGCTATATACGGTGTCGGCTCGGGGATGACCACGGGGACGTCACAGGTATACGCCATGGATCTAGCCCCCGAGAGTAGAAGGGGAGCCTTTCTCGGCATATGGTCCGCGTTTAACCATTTCAGCTCAGTTTTGGCTCCCCTCGTGTTGGGTCTCCTTGCCGGATCCATGGGGATGCCCAAGACCTTCATGATAGCTTCAGGGTTGCTGGCCGTCAGCGCCGCGCTTACTTGGATGTTTGGCCCTGAAACCCTGACCAAGGGTTCCCGAAAAAGGGGGAACTGGTAAGGTCAAACGTCCGTGACGTTCCACATTCGGCGATGCGTTTCGGGACGCCAAATCGGCTCCTCGCTCCAGGGTAGTCATACACTACGAACAAAGTTAATCATGATCCCTGCAACGGCCTCAGGCCAGCGGCTCTGTGTGGGGCCACGTGGCACGGGAGGAATTGGAGCAGTTTGGCACGGAAGTTACCAATTCTACTTCTTCAACCAGAGGCACCGAAAAGAGCATAGTAAAAGGGACTCTATTTCTAGTCAAAGGGCAATTTTTTGTACAAACCTGTAAAATTCGGAACAGTTTGAGCTTGAAATGAAACAAGGGGAAAGGAGTCAAGACCCACGAATTCTCGTGGTAGAGGGGTATTTAAACCGCGCGAAATCCATGGCAAGTCATTGGAGCGTTACGCTCAACATATCGAGCCGCGCTCTGTCCCCGATGCAGAGGCTGCCCTGAGCATCCTGGATGAGCAATCCGTGGGCCTTCTCATTATCGATGTCTGTCCGAGGGGAAAATGGATGGGTTTGACCTGTGCCGGGCAATCAGAGCCTCCGATACAAATCGGGAATTGCCCATCATACTGCTGATGTCAGGTCCCCTTTCCCTGGAACGTCCACGGGCATGTCCGCAGGAGCAGATCTCCTGTTACATAGGCCGGTGGTGAAAGAAGATCTCTTTAAGATGGTTCAACTTCTATTCGAGTTAAGATCCGTCCAAGGAAACGAGAAGGCCAAAGGGACCACTGAGAATCGGGCTATGCGACGACTCCACTCGGTGGGCTAGATCCTCTCACGGTAACACCACTCCATATTGCAATGCTGGCCAACTGACCTGAATCCCTAGGGGCTCAATGGGCTGTCTTTAGGGATTTTGCCGGTGACCCCGTCGGCATCTTATTAAACTTAAGTCCTCCGCCTGTCCCCACCCATGAGGGCAAAGTGCTTGGTTTGACGGAAATTTTTAGCCTTGATATAGTGCCTTTCACAGTTATTGGGGGTAGGATCAACCGGATGAGTGACCGGGCAATTAACCCTACTGCGGGAAAGCAGGATTGGAGAACCTGGCCACGGTATAATGCTGCCGTGGAGGGATTTCGCAATTACTGGTATCCGGTAATGTTGTCGAGCAAGTTACGGCGTCGGCCGATCTCGGTGGTCCTTCTAGGCGAGCGGATCATGTTTATTAGGGATGGGGGAAATGCCTATGCCCTTCATGACCGTTGTCTTCACAGAGGTGTTCCCCTCTCTCTAGGAAGCGGCTGCATCGGACAACCCACATTCTCCCGACAACATTTTCCCGGCACCATCAGTTGCGGCTATCACGGCTGGACCTACGATCTTAAAACGGGAAACCTGGTTGCGGCATTGACGGATGGCCCGAATTCACCCATCTGTGGCAAGGTTCAGGTGAAGACCTATCCCGTTGAGGAGAGACTGGGTGTGGTTTGGGTTTACATTGGCAAGGCGGCACCCCCGCCCGTTGAAGTCGATATTCCTGCTGAATTATTGGCGAACAAGGCGGCCATTGGCGCGAAGATTCGTGTCAGGCATGGTAACTGGCGCTATGGGGCAGAGAACGGATTTGACGAAGCCCATGCAAGGTATCTTCATCGTAACTCCTTATGGCGTTTTTTTAATTATCTTCCGTCTTGGACCAAAACACACGTGGAATCCATTGAAGATGGGCAATGGCTAACCTATGTAGCGGATGAGGTCCATCGCGAATCCGAGTACCCCGGCTTGGGGAAGTGGCCTCCTCCCAGGAGATGGTGGAAAAAGGCCAGGGGTGCGGCCGTAAAGATCTCAATTCGCCTTCCATGCACACTGCGGGTGAATCAACCGAAGTGGACCATCTATTCGTGGTTCATTGCAAGCGATGCTGATCACCATCGATATGTACAGCTGGGAGTGAAATTTGGCGGCGCGGCCAGCAGGTTGGCCTATAAAATTCGTTACTGGTTGTATATAAGGTGGATCAATCAAACCCTATTCACGCGGCAGGACAGCGTGATGATCAGCGCCATGGATGCACCCCCCGAGAGGCTCTTTAGGCCGGATTTGTCGATCCTGGCCTGGCGTCGATACTGTGAGCAGGCCCGGGGCACCGATGGAGTCAATAAAGAATCAGTGGATGAGCTTCGTGAGTCGGAGTTGAGAAAGCTCACGAAGGAGTACACTTCAACGATCTAGTGGACCGCCCTTAATCGTCGTGGTGCTTCTTACCCCGATGAGATTTATGTTTCTTTCTTTTCTTGGCGACTTACCGCGAAGACCACGTGGCAGATTCCTGGAAGAGATGGCGTTGCAGGGGCCGCCATAATGACGTGACATATACCAGCGGCCGCGGTAGGCGTAGTAGTAGACTCCTTTGACTCGAAAGGTGTAGGCATCCACTCCAACCATTACCCTGACATTTGTGCCCGGCAATCGTATAAACCCGGGCCGCCCTTTAACATAAACAGACGGATGTCCCATTTTCTTTGCCAACCCTGGTGGAACACCTCCGTGTCCAGGGGGAAGCCCGCTCCTACGGAAAGGTTGTACGCAAACATCACGTGCTGCCACAAACCCCAACAGGATGATCCATAGTAACGTTTTTCGCATAGTTAGCCTCCCGTTGCCCTATCGCTACAAGGTGCGTGTATTTTGGCTGTTAGGCATTGGGTTAATAGGCAAGGTGGATGCCAATGGGCATTGCCAGAGTCCCATGGACTCAATGCGCAATCTATTTAAGGTGGAAATCTATCTTCAGCCCAAAATCCACTGTGGGTTGAGCAAAAAAGTTCACCCGGAGGGCTTTGGGAATGTGCTTCTCTCCTTAAAATCACTGGACACTTGAACTCAGAGGCGTAGGAAGCTAGGATTCAGCCGAAGGAGATCAAGAAAGTGGCTGGAAAAACCCTATACGACAAGATTTGGAGCTCCCACGCAGTGTGCGAGCTTCCAACCGGTCAGACGCAACTTTTTATCGGGTTGCATTTGATTCACGAAGTGACCACAGCCCCTGCCTTTGACATGCTACGGGAACAGGGAATGGATATCGCGTTCCCGCAACGGACCTTCGCCACAGTGGATCACATCGTGCCCACGGACCTGAGGTCCCGACCCTTTCTCGATTCGCAGGCTGAGGAGTTGATGCAAGCCCTGGAAAAAAATATTCGGGAGTTTGGTGTCGAGTTCTTCGGTCTTGATAGTGAGCGCCAGGGGATCGTTCACGTGATTGGGCCCCAGTTGGGGCTCACTCAACCGGGTATGACCCTCGCGTGCGGGGATAGTCATACGAGCACGCATGCGGCCTTCGGCACCCTGGCCTTCGGTATCGGAACCAGCCAGGTTCGGGACGTGCTGGCCACCCAGACTTTGGCGTTGGATAAGCTCAAGGTTCGAAGAATCAACGTCAACGGCAGTCTGGGCGACGGTGTTTATCCGAAAGATGTGATCCTTTCCATTATTCGTAATCTTGGGGTAGGCGGAGGAAAGGGATTTGTCTACGAGTATGGAGGATCGGTTATTGAACGGATGAGCATGGAAGAGCGAATGACCGTTTGCAACATGAGCATCGAGGGAGGCGCGTTGATCGGTTATATCAACCCTGATTCAACGACTTTTGAATATCTAAAGGGGAGGGAGTTCGTCCCCAAGGGTAATGATTTTGACAGAGCCGTGGCCTACTGGAAGTCCGTGGGGTCCGATGCGGATGCCCACTACGATGATGTGGTGAACATGGACGGTGCCGAGATCGAGCCCACGGTAACCTGGGGGATCAACCCTGGCCAAGCCGTGGGGGTTTTGGAGAAGCTGCCGCAACCGGAGGAATCGGGCGACCCAGAGGGGGCAAAGCGGGCCTACACCCACATGGGCTGGCAGCCTGGCAATCCAATACTCGGTACACCCATTAATGTGGCATTTATAGGCTCTTGCACCAACGGACGCCTCAGCGATTTGCGCGAAGCTGCCAAGATTGCCGAAGGCAAAAGAGTCAACGCCGGTGTCAGGGCGTTGGTGGTACCGGGGTCCGCAGAGGTAAAAGCCCTGGCGGAAAAGGAGTCTCTGGACAAAATTTTCACCGATGCGGGTTTTGAATGGCGGGATGCGGGCTGTTCCATGTGTCTAGCCATGAACCCGGACAAATTGAGGGGGGACGAGATTTGTGCCTCCACGTCCAACAGGAATTTTATCGGCCGACAGGGAAGCCCCGCAGGCCGGACCATGCTCATGAGCCCGGCCATGGTGGCTAGCGCCGCTATAAACGGCAAAGTCGTGGATGTGCGCCAATCCCGTTGAAAGGGAAAGTATGAGTACCATTACAAAGATCACTCAGGTGGTAGGGACCGCTGTCCCGGTTCGAGGCAATGACATCGACACGGACCGCATCATTCCGGCCCGTTACTTAAAAGAGGTGACCTTCTCCAGGATGGGAGATTTTCCGTTCTTCGATGAGCGCTTCGATGCAGAGGGAAAACCCAAGCCTCACCCCTTCAATGATCCGAAGTATAAAGGGGCTTCCATCCTTTTTGTGAACAAAAACTTTGGTTGTGGCTCATCGAGGGAGCATGCACCCCAGGCGATTCTTCGTTTCGGCATTCATGCCATCGTTGGTGAGTCATTTGCGGCGATTTTCGCAGGCAATTGCGTTATGCTAGGGATTCCGGCCGTAATCGTTTCAGCCGGGGATATAGAATCGTTGATGAAGTCAGTGCAATCCGTACCCTACACTTCGTACACCGTGGACCTGACAACAAAAACGATTTCTCACCAGGGAGGGCAAATTCGATTTGACCTGCCGCAAAGCCATCACAACGCGCTGGTTACCGGGGCCTGGGATTCCACCGCCGTTTTGCGTGCCAATCTCACCAGCGTGAAAGACGCGGCGTCAAGGCTTCCCTATATGAGTGGGTTCAAATCTTGAAATTCCAGGAACCCGCAGTCAGCAGGTCCATATCTAGACCCCGCAGGATAGGAACCTACGAACCACACACCTCAGGAGTAAGTTCTTGAGGTAGCCCAGGTCACTCAATTCATCCCCGAGGCGCGGTAAGGAGATTCAATGGCCAAGGACATGCGGCTATGGATTAATCAGTTGAAGGATGCCGGCTTGTTGGCACAGATCAGCAAGCCAGTTGATCCATTGACTCAGATGGGGGCTTTGTTGTGGCAGTCGCGCGACCGCGCCTTACTGTTCGACAACCTTCAGGGATTTCCTGGGTGGCGCTGCCTGGGTCAGGCACCGGGCGACGTGGAACTGGCTCCCATTGCATTTCAGTGCGAGCGCAATGAAATGGTGCCGGAGTTTGTGCGACGGGTGGACAAGCCAGGTTCCACACGAATGGTGAAGAGCGGACCGGTGAAAGAGAAAGTGCTTCTCGGTGACGGCGTGGACATCACGAAAATGCCGATTCATCAGGCGGGTGAGCGGGACGGTGGACCGTTTATTGCCTCCGGGTTGATGATCGCAAAAAACCCGGACACCGGGGATAGAAATATGAGCTTCCACCGCCTCCAGATGAAGGGGCCCAGGAAGACCGGGGTGCTTTTCTATCCACGTCACAATTGGCTGAATTTTAGAAAGTATGAGCAGAGCGACAAGCCTATGCCCGTGGCTATCATTGTGGGACATCACCCCATGTACTATTTCGCCGCCTCCACCACCACGGACTATGGAAAGGACGAGTTGGAGATCGCATCTTCCCTGCTTCAGGAAGAGGTGGAGCTGGTAAAGTGTGAGACGGTGGACATCGAGGTGCCGGCCCACGCCGAGATCGTCATTGAAGGAGAAGTCTTACCCAGCGTACGCGAGGAAGAAGGCCCCTTTAGTGAGTTCCAGGATTATTACCTTGCCGGTTCGGGAAAAAACCCGGTTTTGAACGTTACCGCAGTGACCATGCGCGGCGATGCCATCTTCAAGAACATCCAAAACGGAGCTGAGGTGGAAGGCTGTGTCTATCATAAGGTCCCCATGTCGGCCCAGATACTGCGGCGCATCCGTACCGTCGGCGGATACGCTGATATCAAGAACGTACTGGTCCTACCCGGTATTTTTGGAGTTGTGATCCAGATGAACCCACGTTACTACGGCGAAGCGAAAAACGTCCTCATGGCCGCGTTGTCAGGAGAGTATCAACATCCCAAGGTGGTCATTGCCGTTGATCCGGATGTGGACATATTCAATTATGCCGACGTGTTATGGGCCATGTCCACGCGAGTGAACCCGGAGGAGGATATCACGGTTGTATCCGGCACGAAGGTCCACGCCATGGATCCTTCCTGCCGTCAGGCGGGTACCCCGGGCACTCCTGGTTGGCACCGGGTGGGGGGAAAGCTCATGATCGATGCCACCAAGCCTCCAGAGTGTGATCCGTCCAGGCGATTCGAATTCGAACGATTGAGTCCCATGGGAGGCGATGCGGTTCGTTTAGAAGACTTCCTGCCCGAGGGCTCTCCTCCACCGCGGCACCGTGCAAAGGGGAGCCCTCATATTTAAGATAGCGCTATAACGAAACCGCTCAGGTCTCTTCCCTGGGCATAGGTGTGATGCCAATGTGGGACGCCACTAACGTTCCCAGGACCGTTGATCTATCAGTCCATTCTCAAGATTAACGGCAACCGTTACCTTTGAGGCTGCAACATACGTCATTTCCATTTGAATCGTCGAATGAGTCCTTAATTTTTCCACCGAGGGAAAACCATTCGCCCCTTGACGTCAGCTCTGTACTAATCCAAAATACGTCCCCTCCCAACGGCACGGGTTGAAAACCAACGAACGGAAGAGGAGGGCACGTTATGGCTGGGGAACTAAAAATCGTCACGAAACTGGGTAGGGCCGAATCGGATAGGATCCTGGTCAGAGACCATGATCTGATCAAGGAGTTGCTGGGAAAAATCACTTTTAGCCAGATGACATTCCTCATGTTAATGGGGCGTCTTCCAAATGCCGGTGAAACACGCATGGTGGATGCGTTGTTGACGGTTTTAGTGGAACATGGTTTGAACGCCAGCGTTATTGCCGCCCGATTGACCTACTCCACGGCTCCCGAAGCGATTCAAGGTGCGGTGGCGGCGGCTGTGGTGGGAGCTGGCAGTGTCCACCTAGGCTCGTCCGAGTGGTCGGCAAAAATGCTGTGGGAGGCCTTGTCTCAAGAGCCGCGAGAAGCCGACCTGGAGACCATCGCAAAGTCGGTGGTGGAACGCCATACGAAAGTGGGTGGACGCATTGCCGGGATCGGCCATCGCATTCACCCGGGTGGGGACCCTCGCTCCGATCGGTTGTTCGAGATCGCCAGGGAAACCAAAATTTATGGACGCTACTGCGAATTGCTGAGGAAGATTGCCTTGGTGGCGGCGAGTGAATACAAGCGTAAGTTGCCGGTTAACGTTACCGGGGCCATTGCCGCCATTGCCTTGGACATGGAATTCCCTTGGCAAATGACGAAAACATTTGCCCTTCTGGGTAGGACCTTGGGTGCCATGGCCCACGTCGGAGAAGAAATAGAAAATCCAATGACCCCTGCTATTAACGCCGCGGTTCGTTCTGCGCTTGCCCACGAACCCAGTTCAAAGCCCTAGGTGTGAGCGTAATTTTTAGTTTGTTTCACTGCAATGGGGGAAGTTTGTCCGGACGGAGGAATAAATGATCATTGATGCTGATGGGCACCTCTTTGAGACGGAGGAGGTGTTTGAAAAATATATGGAGCCTTCACTGCGCAAGTACCGTCCGCGGCTCATCGCCGATGACGAGGGTCATAACTTTTGGGTCATGGATGGACAGACTCGTTATCGGCGTCCGAAAAACCCCGGGGCATTCAATCCAGGGTCGGCGGCGCCCCCCGGCGGGGAGCTGGCCAAGTTCCGCCGGGCGTCCGTTGGGAGTCAGACTCTTGCCAATGTCAAAGAGCGGCTGGATGATTTGGACAAGGAGGGCATTGACGTTCAGTTTCTCTTTCCCAGCTTTCTTCTGCACATTAACTCTTGGGATGATGGTGTGTTGGGAAACGGCGTCTGTTCTGCTTACAATACATGGCTCGGCAAAGCCTGTGGGGCGGCGCCTCACCGGTTGAAAGGTTTGGGGCTGGTGTGCCTTCGCGATCCCGAGGGAGCGGCGCAAGAGCTGTCACATTTAAAGGAGCTGGGTCTGGCCGCAGTCATGATCAATGGGACAGTGGGGGATAAGCGCCTGGATCATCCCCACCACGATGCCTTTTTCGCACAGGCGGATCGATTGCAGATACCCATCGCAATTCACTTTAGCCTTGAATTTCCCGGAGTCACTGATCTCTTCCATCATTTTTTCCCAACCCGCGTGCTAGCGGGCGTGTTTCCCGTTATGGCTGGATTGACCAGCGTTCTTTGTACCGGTCTTATGGAACGGTATCCGAATCTACGCTTTGCCTTTCTCGAGGGGGGGTGTAATTGGGTGGCCTCCTATGTGGAACGCATGGACAACCATTTTGAAAATCCCCGTTATCATGCGCGTCAGTTGATCTCTCGTCCTCCAAGCGAATATCTCCGCTCGGGTAGGATCTTTTTTGGCTGTGAGGGGGACGAAACGTACCTTGGTCGTGCGGTGGGTGAAATGGGCGAGGATTTACTTATGTACTCCTCAGACTATCCCCACGCCGATCGCACCGAGGGAACGGCCAGGTTATTGGGCGAACGAAGAGACCTTTCCGTTTCGGCGAAGAAAAGGATACTCGAAGATAACGCTAAACGGTTTTACGGGTTTTAAACCCTTGTCGGTTCAGGGCTCGGCTCTCAGGGCCGGGCGTGCCAGGAGGCGGTCCATCCATGCCTTAACATGGGGGGTGCTATCGTCGACGGTATACCCGTAGCGTGGCTGGCGTACAAAGAATGGGATGTAGGTTAAGTCCGCCAAGGAGTAGCTGCCAACAAGATATTCCCGATCCGTCATTTCCCGGTCCAGGGTGAGGAGGTGCTTTTTGAGATTCTTTTTCGCTTTTTCTACTTCGTGCCCGTGCCGATAGTTGCTTGCCGCCTGCTGGAGCCTGGTATTGCAGAAGTCAATCCAGATCCTCATGCGCGCCCTTTGGGCTAAGTCCGTTGGTACCAAAGGAACTTGGGGAAACTTTTCATCGAGGTATTCGTTGATGATGGCAGATTCGTAAACGGTCACGTCGCCGTCCATAAGTACAGGAACCTTCCCGTATGGGTTTTGCTCCCAGAGTTCCTTTGGCTTATTTTTTAAGTCCACCTCGATAAGCTCGTAAGGAATATTTTTCTCTGCCAGGACAAGCCTAGTCCTGTGGGCGAAAGGTCAACTACTGGAAGAAAAGAGTTTCATAGGAATTCACCTCATTTTTTATCTTCTATCACCCCAGGCATGCGATGGCAATGCCGGGTCCTTTTTTTTGATTTTTCTTGACCCTTGGTGGTTCAGCCGATATCATATTGAAATCTTTCATCCGGTGGGCGGGGCGCATGGTTTTTTCCAAACGACTTCCCATTTGTCTTTTATTGCTTGTAGTCTCCTTGGTTTCCTTCCGTGCGGTGGGCCAGGAGGATTCCGCAGGGGCCAGTCCTTTCCCGGTTCCCTCCGGACTTGAGCCGGCCATCGAATTTTGGAAGCAGATCTTTACTAAATATAGTACAGAAGAAATTGTTTTTTACGACCCCATGGATCCGTCGAAGATATACAAGGTTATGCGAGTGGGCAAAAGACGACGTGTCCGTAGCCTCGTGCGTCGCGAACGCATGAGAATTGTTCGTCAACACGGCCTCGAGTCGAGGCACAGGGTTTTGGGGCAGCGAGGGGCAAAAGAGAACTTTATCTTGGGAATGGAGCGCTCCGAGCGTTATATAGAACAGATTCAAGCAGTTTTTCAGGAGCGTGGTCTGCCTGTGGAGCTTGCGTACTTACCCCTCATCGAATCGTCTTTTCAGGTGAATGCTCGCTCAAGTGCGGGTGCGGTGGGCATGTGGCAGTTTATACGCAGGACAGGACGAAAATACCTCCGAATCACATCCACCGTGGACGAGAGGAAGGATCCACTGGAATCCACCCGCGCCGCCGCCAGTTTATTGGCGGAAAACTACGACATGTTTGGCAGTTGGCCCTTAGCAATTACCGCTTACAATCATGGACGGAACGGTATACGCCGGGCAATTGCAAGAGTTGGCACCGACGATTTCATGGAAATAATCCGTAAATACAAGGGCCGCCGTTTCGGTGTGTCGTCTAAGAATTTTTACGCAGAGTTTCTGGCCGCGGTGGACGTAGCAAAACGCGATGAAGAGTATTTACCCGATTTGGAGTACCATACACCGGTTAACTTCGCAGAGTTGAAGATGGATCAGCTCATTTCCGTCTCATTTTTGCTTCGATTTGCCGATGTTTCGCGCAAGCAGTTTCTCGCCTGGAACCCAGCATTGAGCCGCAGGATCAGAGTCATCCCAAAGTGGTATCGAGTGAAAGTGCCTGCGGAGCGGCTGGAAGTTCTTACCCGAGCCTATGAAAAGGCGGTGGCTGGGCTCTGGGTGCGACATCAGGTCGCACGGGGAGAGACCCTCTCCCATATCGCCAATGCCTATCGAATCCCCATCCGTGAAATTCAGAGCCTCAACGGGCTTTCGAACATCCACTTCATTACCGTCGGTCAGCAACTCAAAATTCCAAGGCGTTGACCACCTTCGCTAAAGTCGATATTCCTCTTGGTCCTTTAGCCCCGTCATCCTGTTAGCTTCTTTACCATAAGCTTGACTTTATAGATCTATTTTATTATTAGTAATATAGACTTTATTGATTGGTAAAATTTGTTATTTAGGAAGAAAAATGTTTAAATTGCTCCTGTGGGCATAAAATTTAAGGGTCATGCCTAGCTGAGGAATATAGAATGATGCATAAGGCTATACATGGCAATGAAAAACAAGCATGCGAAGCGTTCAAGGACTTCTGAGGCCAAGATCCGGGGGGTCGTGCGCTGTTTTGCCGCTGATTTGACCGCACTCCAGGCGGCGGCTCTGAGCGGTCTGAACCGCCACACCGTGAACCGGCTCTACCGTGGCTTGAGGGAGCGTATTGTGCTTGGTTGTGAAACGCAGCGTCCCTTGTTTGGTGTCGTCGAGGTCGATGAGAGCTTGTTTGGGGCGCGGTGCCTACGGCAAAACAGCCGTCTTCGGCATCTTCGAGCGCCAGGGGCAAGTCTACACCGAGATCGTCTCGGATTGCTCGAAGCCGACGTTACAGGGCATTATCCGGGGCCGGGTGGACGCCAGCACCGTCATCCATTCCGATGGCTGGCGTGGCTACAACGCCCTAGTCGATCTCGGCTATGGTCACTTCCGCGTCGATCATTGCAAGGAGGAGTTCACCAAGGGGGCCGTCCATATCAACGGCATCTAGGGCTTGTGGGCTCTGGCGAAGGTCAGGCTGGCAAGGTTCAAAGGCCTGCCCAAACACACCTTGCACCTCCATCTCAAGGAAACCGAATGGCGATACAACCGTCGAGGTTCCAACAAGTATCGAACCCTGCTACAGTACCTATGCGAAAACCCACTCAGCTAGGCATGACCCAAATTTAATTTTGTTTTAATCTTGACATTACCTATCGGAATATTATATAAACGTTAGTATTCTTAACTTTTTTGATTGTATTTATAAAAAATAATGCCAGTCCTTTGAGGAGGTGGCCTTATGAGTAATATTTTGAGTTGGAAAGAAAAGCTTGCTCCTAGCATGTCCCCTGAGCTCGCTCGAGAGATCGATATATTTGAGACCCAGATTGAGCTTCGCAAGCAGGGCAAGATCGAGGAGAAGGTCTTTGCTGAAACCCGCCTGCGGCGCGGTGTCTACGGCCAGCGCTACGACAATGGACAGCGGCATGATGGGACTCGGGTACAGAAGCTCAAGTTACCCTCCGGGGATCTCACCAAGGGACCTGAAACGGTATGGGATGCCCCCGGGATGTTACGGATTAAGATCCCCTTCGGCGGACTCAATCCTGAGCAGATGGAGGTTTTGGCAGATCTGTCAGAGGAATACTCTGACGGGGTTTCTCATGTCACCACACGCCAGGACATTCAATATCATTTTATCCATATCGATGACACGCCCATCTTGATGCGTCGGCTTGCCGCTGTGGGGATCACCACCCGGGAGGCCTGCGGCAACGTTGTTCGCAATGTGACGGCCTGCCCCATTGCGGGGGTGTGTAAGGGTGAGGCTTTTGACGTGACTCCCTATGCAAAGGCCTGCGCTGAGTTCCTGTTGGGTCATCCCGACACCCAGGACTTTGGCAGAAAATTCAAGATTGCCTTTTCGGGCTGCAAAGAGGAGGCCTGCGGACTGACCAGCATGCATGATATGGGGGCCATCGCAAAGAAGAGAGTTGTGGATGGGAAAGAACAGCGGGGCTTTGAGTTCTACGTGGGTGGGGGGCTTGGGGCGGTGCCCCATCAGGCAAAGCTGTTTGACGAATTCCTCCCGGAACAAGAGCTCCTACCCATGGCACAGGCCATTGTGCGGGTCTTCGCCCGGTTGGGGGAAAAGCGCAATCGGGCCCGCGCACGGATCAAGTTTCTTGTGGCCAGGCTAGGAATCGAGGAGTTTTGCAGGCTGGTGTTGGAGGAGCGCGAAAAACTCACATCCGACCCCCACTGGACCGAGTATCTTTCCACAGTCAATGCTCCTATGGAGGTGCCACTAAAGAAAGGTGCCAGTTTTAATGGCTCGGAAGTGTCGGCAGGGTTCAAGGCCTGGCGTGCCACAAACGTCTACTCCCAGAGACAGACTGGCCATGTTGTGGCGGGTGTGACCTTGCCCTTGGGTGATATCACCGCGGATCAGTTCCGGGGCCTGGCCGCTCTGGCGCGCCGTTTCGTCAAGGATAGCATCCGAACAACCGTGGAACAGAATATTCTCTTTCGATGGGTGAGCGAATCAGACCTGCCCGAAATTTACAAAGCCCTCTGTGCCATGGGTCTAGGTGAGCCCAACGCCGGTACCATTGTGGATGTTACGGCGTGCCCGGGAACGGACACCTGCAAGCTGGGAATCGCATCATCCCGAGGTCTTGCCAACGAGTTGCGTACTCGTCTGGGTGAAAAGAGCCTTCAACTGGACGAAGCGGTCAAGGACCTTCGCATCAAGGTGAGCGGTTGTTTCAACGGTTGCGGCCAGCACCATGTGGCCGACCTGGGGTTTTACGGCATCAGCAGGCACATTGGCAGCTACACCGTGCCTCACTTCCAGGTGATGTTAGGAGGTAAGTGGAAGAAAAATGCCGGGGCCTATGGACTGGCCGTGGGCGCGGTGCCGTCGAAACGTATTCCGGATGTGGTTGTCCGGGTGACCGATCGCTACGTTCAGGACCGGCTCAGGGGAGAGAGCTTTCAAGATTTCATTGGAAGAATCGGTAAGGTGAAAGTTAAGGGGCTGCTTGAGGATCTTACATCAGTCCCTTCCCATGACCTGGATTCTTCCCTGTATAGCGACTGGGGTGATCCGCGGGAGTTCACCCTAACGGATATGGGGGTTGGGGAATGCGCTGGTGAGGTTGTGTCCCAGACGCAATTCGCACTGGCGGCTAGCGAGCGGGAGCTTTTCGAATCCCAATTTTTCTTTGACGACGAGGATTTCGGGAAAGCAGTTCAGACCGCCTATCTCTCCATGGTCCATGCCGCTCAAGGTCTTGTCAAAATTCAAAACGCGGATGTCACGGATGACGAAGAGGTGGTATTGGCGGAGTTCCGCAAGCGATTTTGTGACACCGGCTTGTTTTACGACAAGTATGCCGGAAGCAAATTTGCGGATTTTCTATTCATCGCCAAAGAATCTCTACAGGGCAATGGTGGCAACGGGCATACCACAGGCGATCTAGCCCGCCAGCGAATCGAGGAGGCCCAGCTTTTTATCGACGCCGCCCACAGTTGCTTCGGCCGGCTCCAAGGGGGCAGGGCCCTCCCGTGAATTGATTTGCTGATATGGACCTACAGAAGATCAATATAAAAGTATTTGTTGCGGACCCTGATGGTATTCCCTTGGTGGCATTTGTTCCAATCTTTCATTCTTGGATCCAGGCCACGGACGGAGAATACCATGACGTGGCGGATTACAGCCATATGCACGCCGGGCCCGGCATTCTTCTTGTAGCCCATGAGGCAAACCTAAGCATCGACAATTCAGCGAACCGGCTGGGCCTTCTTTACAACCGAAAGCAGCCTCTTCAGGGGACCAATGGGGAGAAGATCCGTCGCGCGGTTAAAACGACTCTGGAATATTGCCGTAGGTTAGAAGAGGAGCCTTCCCTCGAGGGGAAATTTAGGTTTTCCGGTGATGAAACCCTGTTTATGATCAACGACCGTCTTCTGGCGCCGAATACCGAAGAAACTTTTCAATCTGTGAAGTCGGACCTGGAATCACTGGGGCAGCGGTTATTCGGCGGCGCAGAGTTTACCTTCCAGCGGGAGGAGGATCCCCAGCAGCGATTCGCCGTGCGATTGAAGTCCTCAGCCAAGTTTGATGCGGCCACGTTGCTGAAAAATCTTGGTGATATCGTCGATTCGTAAAGTCAGCCTATAAGCTCAAAATAAATGAATCTAGGAGGTACGGGTGAATGTCGTTGGCAGCTAAGGATTATGACTGGAAAGAATTGAATCAGCAGTTTGAAGGCCAGACCGCGCAGGATCTGTTGGGTTGGGCCCTCAAAGAGTACTCATCGGGGGTGGGGCTGGCCTCGAGCTTTGGGGGGGAGGACGTGGCGCTGCTGGACTCAGAGGGGGAAGTGGTCGGTATTCTTAAGCTGGAAAACGAATTTGAATACGACAAAAAAAAGAGGCCATGGAGGTCTATCGAACCGACGAGGATCGTCACCCTAGCGTCTGGTATTTGCACCAGCGAGGGGACGTTCTCCTTGGGGGTAGGGTGAACTTGCTGGAGAGACCACCGCTTCCGTCTTCCTTCGAGGCTCACAGGCTTGACCCCGTGGAGACGCGGGCCGTCTTCAAGAAACTTGGGTGGCGTACGGTGGTTGGCTTTCAGACCCGAAATCCTATTCACCGATCACACGAGTATATCCAAAAATGTGCTCTTGAGCTCATGGACGGTTTATTAATTCACCCGTTGGTGGGGAAGACGAAACTCGATGATATTCCATCGGACGTGCGTCTGCGCTGCTATGAGGTCTTGATCGAACATTATTTCCCTAAGGATCGGGCAATGCTTTCGGTATTTCCCGGGGCCATGCGATACGCTGGTCCGAGGGAGGCGGTCTTCCATGCCCTTGTGCGCAAAAACTACGGCTGCACCCATTTCATCGTTGGCCGGGATGCAGGTGGTTTCGGTGGATACTACGGTCCCTACGATGCCTGGGACCTTTTTGGCCAGTTTGAACGGAGCGAGTTGGATATCACCCCGTTCTATTTCGCCGAGACTTTCTATTGCCGTAAGTGCGGTGCCGTGGCCTCGGCCAAGACCTGCCCGCACGATGCCTCCCACAGGGTGGCGCTCTCCGGTGCCCGGGTGCGCGAGCTCCTGGGTAGTGGCAATCCGCTGCCGGAAGAGTCTACCCGTCCCGAGGTTGATAAGATCCTTTCCCATTGGACCCGTACCGGTGACGTTGCCGGGCAGGCGTGAATGATTCAGTCGCTGATTACCGATCATCGTTCATGCTTGATAAAAGATGATTCGAATCGCAGGATACGACCCTTTTCCGGGTTAAGGGCGGGAGAATAAACCTGTGGGATACTATCCTCTATTTCTTGAGATGACGGAGCGGCGCTGCTTGGTGATAGGCGGTGGCAGCGTCGCCGAGCGCAAGGTGGAAAGCCTCCTTGATGTGTGCGCTCGTATCTGCGTTATCAGTCCCGATCTCACTGAAAAGCTTCGCCTACGGCTTGATCAAGGAAAGATCAAATATACTGCCCGCCCCTTTCAATCAGGCGATTTGAAGGGCTACGAAATTGCCTTTGTCGCCACCGACGATGGCGGTGTTAATGAAGCGGTGGCTGAAGAGGGCCGAAGGTCGGGTGTATTGATCAACGCGGTGGATGACCCTAGCCATTGTGATTTTATCGTACCGTCGGTACTCAAGCGGGGGCCCCTTGCGATTGCCGTTGGATCCGGAGGGGGAAGCCCTGCGGTTGCCAAGATGGTCAGGGAAGAGCTTGAAGAGAGGATCGGTCGCGAGTATGCCGAGCTTGCTCGTATTGCGGCTGAGGTGCGGCAGGAGCTGAAAAACGACTCATGCATACCTAGTGCCGGAGCCTGGGGAAAGGCGTTGCGAGGCGATGTTCGCCGCCTAATCCGGGAAGACAAGCCTAGTGAGGCCAAACTCCTGCTGCGAAAACAGTTAACGCAGGATAATCAGACGGAAATACAGTCCAGCGGGGAACGGTCCGTTGATTCCGCCGCAGGCAAGGTTTGCCTGGTGGGCGCTGGTCCCGGCCATCCGGATCTCTTGACTGTCCGCGCGAGGGATCTGCTCCTGGACGCGGATGTGGTGGTTTATGACCGCCTGGTTAACCCCGAACTCGTGGAGCAGTGTTCTCCTAATGCAGCCCTGATATACGTGGGTAAGCAAGCGGGACACCACCTGCTCCCACAGGAAGAAATTAACCATGTCCTTATTGCCCAGGCCCGTTTAGGGAAACGCGTGGTGCGTCTCAAGGGTGGGGACCCCTTCGTCTTTGGGCGTGGGGGTGAAGAAGCCCAGGCCTTGGCGGAGACCGGCGTTCCTTTTGAAATTGTTCCGGGTGTCACTTCCGCCGTTGCCGTCCCCGCCTATGCGGGAATCCCGTTGACCTACAGAAGGGTTTCATCATCCTTTGCCGTGATCACCGGACACGAATCCATAAAAAATTCACCCTCGGTGGATTGGTCAGGCTTGTCCACCGCGGTGGACACACTGGTTGTCGTCATGGGGCTCAGCAATCTACCGCACATAGTTGCTCAGCTTTTGACCCATGGTCGGCCTCCCGAAACGCCCATAGCCTTGATTCGTTCTGGAACCACTGACCATCAGGAAACCGTCACCGGCACCTTGGCTACTATCTGTAAGCAGTCCATAGGGTTGAAGCCGCCTGTGCTCGCAGTTATCGGAGAGGTGGTCCGTTTGAGGGATGAGCTTTGCTGGTTCGACGAACTTGGTGCCGCCGTGGAAAGAGAAGAAAGACCATTGGATGGAGTCCCTGCGCAAATCCAGCCTTGAAGGGCTGCGGATCGTTTCCTTTGAGAGCCGCCGCGCGCGCGAAATGGCCGAGCTCATTCGCAACTACGGCGGTGAGCCCATCATCGCGCCATCCATGCGTGAGATCCCGCTGAGTGAAAATAGAGCAGCGGTTGAATTTATTGGCCGGCTGGAGGCGGGCGCCTTCGAATATTTGATTCTCTTAACGGGCGTTGGCACCCGTACTCTGGTGGAAGCCGTGGCGGGCAGGTACTCACGGGAAAAGGTCAGCGCGGCCTTTCAGAAAACAACCTTGATTGTCCGCGGGCCGAAACCGGCGGCGGCGCTCAAAGAATTGGGGTTGATGCCGGCCATCAGTGCTCCAGAGCCTAATACATGGCGCGAGTTACTGGCTGAGCTGGAAAGCAAAACAGAAATCAGGGGGAAACGAGTGGCCGTGCAGGAATATGGTATCACCAATCGGGAGCTCCTCACGGGTCTCGAGTCGCGTGGTGCCAAGGTGTATCGAGTGGCCGTCTACCGATGGGCTCTCCCTGAGGATACCGGCCCCCTTCGATCGGCCATTGGCAGTATTGTGGATGCCCAGGCGGATATCGTTCTTTTTACCAATGCGACTCAAGTGGACCATCTGTTTCAGGTGGCCCGAGAAGAGAAAGTAGATCAACGATTAACCCAAGCCATGGGCCAGCTGCTCCTTGCCTCCATCGGTCCCGTCTGTACTGAGGCCCTCGAAAATCATGGTTTGCGGGTGGACCTCGAGCCCGACCATCCCAAGATGGGTCACTTGGTAGCTGTACTGGGGGAACGGGCACGACTCATCTTGCAGGCAAAGCGAGCCCAATGAGCGCTTTTCCAAGGACCCTGCAATTTGAGCAGACTAGGAGATAGGGTATAATAAGTTACCCATGGGCAACCTCTTGCTACAACTCACTGCGGTTATCTATCTCCTGGCAACGGCGAGCTTTATCGTTTACCTGTTTGTCCCCCGGGAACCCTTTTCTCGTCTCTCCCCCCTCGCATTGCTAGGCGGCTTTATAGTTCACTCCATCGCCCTTGGAGTTTATTTTGTTAATGCGGGTTATCCCGCCGTAACCCAGCTCCGGGAGGCACTATCTTTTTATAGCTGGCTAATGGCGGGGGTCTATCTTCTGGTCCAGCTCAAGTACCGTTTGACTGTTCTGGGCTGCCTCATAAGCCCCCTGGCGTTCCTTATGTCGGTGGGGGCTTTTGCCTTTGGAACCGGGGTTGAGGAACTTCCGCCTTCTCTCAGGACCTATTGGCTTCCCCTCCACGTGACCCTGGCCTTTTTGGGAAATGCTGTTTTTGCGCTGGCCTTTGGGGTCAGCGTTATGTACTTGCTGCAGGAATATGAACTGAAAAGTAAGAAGGCCATTATTTTCTACAAACACTTTTCGTCCCTGGAAACTTTGGACCGTCTCAACTATGTGTTTTTAGTCTGGGGGTTCCCCTTCATGACCTTGGGCATCATTACGGGGAGCCTGTGGGCTCGGATTCATTGGGGCGACTATTGGTCCTGGGAGCCACGTCAGATCTCTTCGGCCATTACCTGGATCCTTTATGGGGGATTGCTCCACGGTCGGATCACCGCGGGGTGGCGTGGAAAGAAAGCAGCCTTTTGGACCATCGTGGGTTTCGCCGTGGTGCTGGGTTATTTTCTTTGGGGAGATCTTATCTTCGCCAGTCGTCACGGCGGCAGATTTGAGTAAAGATGAAGAAAAAGGTCACAGTTGTGGGTCTCAATCACCGCACCGCCCCTGTTGAGGTACGGGAGAAGGTGGCTTTTAATCAATCGGCGCTGGCCGAGTCCCTACAACGGTTGATGTCTCACTCCTCGCTGGAGGAAGGGGTCATTCTCTCCACCTGCAATCGGGTGGAGGTCCTGGCAGTTTGTTCCCAAGAAGGAACGGCGGTTCAGGATATAAAAAAATTCCTTGTGGAACAGGAACCGGTAGAAGAGAGAGCGGTGGGGGAAAATCATCTCTACACTTACTCAGGGGAGTTGGCAATTCGTCATCTGTTTCGCGTCGCTGCCAGCCTCGACTCCATGGTGGTTGGGGAACCGCAAATTCTAGGACAGATGAAGGATTATTACCTTGCCGCACAGGAGGCAGGGACGGTGGGAAGGATCTTGCATCGTCTCTTCCATCGCTCCTTCTCAGTGGCAAAAAAAGTTCGCAGTGAGACGGGTATCGCGAGCCGTCCGGTTTCCGTCAGTTCAGTGGCCGTGGATCTGGCCAAGCGTATCTTTGATCGTTTGGAGGGAAAGACGGTCATGGTCATCGGAGCTGGAAGGATCGGTGAACTGGTGGTTCGCAACCTCATTGAAAACGGGATTCGAGGGGTGATGATTTCCAACCGAACCTTTGATCGAGCCGTCAACCTGGCGGAAGAATTTCAGGCCAGCCCTATCCGTTTTGAAGACTTTCACCAATACCTCAAACTCGCCGATGTGGTTGTGGGTTCCACTGAGTCGCCCGAATTTATTTTGCGAGCAGAGACCGTGGCGGAGGTATTGAAAGCGAGGAAGCAAGGGGCCATGTTTTTCATTGACCTTGGCGTTCCACGAAACTTTGATCCAAAGATCAATGAGATTGACAATGTTTATCTCTACCACATCGACGACCTGGATGAAGTTTCAAAAGTAAATCTTCAGGGCAGGGAAAGCGAGACCGACAAGGCGGAGGAAATCGTTGATGAGGAAGTGGTGAGTTTCAGCCGCTGGCTGAATTCACTCGACCAGGTGCCAACCATCGTGGCCTTGAAGGAGAGGTTTGAAGAGGTTCGGCAGAGGGAATTGTATAAGTCCCTGACCACAACTCTGAAAGGGATTTCGGATCGGGAGAAGCAGGCCCTGGAGGATATGACCTCGGCCATGATCAACAAGATCCTCCATGCCCCCTTGACTCACCTAAAGACGCGGCCTGAGGATGAATCCCTTTACGTTGAAACCCTCAAAAAGCTCTTTGATGTGGAGGAAAAACATGAAGAAGAAGATGAGGATGAAGATTTGAAGTAGTTTGAAGTAGACTCATCATGGAAAAGAATATCATTCGCATCGGTACTCGAGGAAGCACACTTGCCTTGGCCCAATCGGCATGGGTGAAGCGCAAGCTGGAGGAGGCTCATCCGGGTATCAAAGTCGAAATTATCAAGATCAAGACTAGCGGTGATCGTTTTCTCGCTAGCCCGATCAAGGCCATTGAGGGAAAGGGGATCTTCGTCAAGGAGATTGAAGACGCTCTGCGGCAAAAAAAGATCGATCTGGCAGTTCATTCCATGAAGGATCTTCCCACGGAAATTCCCGCGGGTCTGAGCGTGACGACCATCACGGAACGAGAGGATCCACGTGATGCACTGGTGAGCGGATACCAGAGGTCTTTGGAGGACTTGCCCAGGGGTTCGAAAGTTGGAACGGGGAGCTCGCGCCGGCAGTCCCAAATCCTCCACCATCGCCCGGACCTGGAAGTGATTCCCATCAGGGGAAATGTGGACACTCGTCTCAAAAAGCTGGATCGGGGCGAAGTGGATGGCCTTATTATGGCGGTTGCTGGCCTTAAGCGGATAGGAAAGCAGGATCGAGTTAGCGAATATCTTTCTCTAGACGTTTGTTTGAGCGCGGTGGGGCAAGGCGCTTTGGGTTTAGAGACACGAGACGGTGATCCGGTGAATCAAGTGCTGACATGTCTGCATCACGACTCCAGTGCCATGGAGGTACAGGCGGAGAGGGCGTTTCTTAGGCGTCTGGGGGGAGGGTGCCAGGTTCCGATTGGGGCACGGGGATATGTGAATGGAAGCAAATTAAAGCTCATGGGAGTCGTGGGCGATACGGGCGGTAAGAGGCTTGTGAGAGGTGAGGTGGAGGGAAAGCCGCAGGACGCCGAAAGACTAGGGCATGAATTGGCCGAGCGGCTCTTGAACCAGGGGGCGGATGACTTGCTGGACGGAGAGAATGTCGTTTCCAAGGGTAAGTCTAAGGTTGGACCTAAGCCGCTATATGGCCGCTGTGTCATGATCACGCGTCCACGACTTCAGTCGGGTTCCTTTGTGCGTGGGTTGGAAGATCTAGGCGCCGAGGTCATCGAATGTCCTACAATCGAGGTTATTCCTCCGGAGAGTTATGTGCCATTGGACCGGACCATTCAGGGCCTTGAGGAGTATGATTGGATCGTCTTTACCAGCGTCAACGGCGTGAGAGAGTTTTTAAATCGCTTGCAGTGTTTGGGAAAGGATGGCTCTGCTCTCGAAGGTATTCGCCTTGCCGCCATAGGGCCGGAGACGGCCAGAGAGATTGCCTCCCATGGCATTCAAGTGGAGTTCGTTCCCGCGGAGTACCGGGCCGAGGGCATCCTGCTTGGGCTCAATCCTGCTGAAGTGGAGGGCAAACGGTTTCTTTTGCCACGGGCGGCTACGGCTCGTGACATTCTACCCAGGACGTTAAAGAAATGGGGTGCGGAAGTGGATGTGGTCCAGGCCTATCGCACCGTGCCGGCCAAGGGCAGCGCGGCCATACTAAGCGGAGTGATGTCGGAGCATAAGGTAGATATGATCGCCTTCACAAGCTCGAGCACGGTCAAACATTTTGTAGATCTAATTTCGCCAGTGGAAATGAGGAAGTTCTTTAACGTAGTGGCTGTAGCATGTATTGGTCCCATCACCAAGGGTACCGCGGAGTCAAATGGGATTCGAGTTGATGTCCTGGCGAAAGAGTATACCGTGCCTGGCTTGATCGAGGCCATGGTAGAGTACTTCACTACCGGTCCGGGAAAGGTTCACTGAAGGTTCGGAGGGTGTAATGGATTTTCCCAAGTACCGACCCCGACGACTCAGGAGAAATGAAAAACTACGGCAGTTAATGCGTGAAATTACTTTAAATAAAAGCGACTTTATATATCCGCTTTTTGTTTGCCCGGGCAAGGATCGAGTCATTTCCGTCGCCGGCATGCCCGGTGTCGCTCAGCAATCGGTGGACCGTATTGTTAAGGATTGCCAGGAAGTCGATTCCCTTGGTATCCCAGGCGTGATCCTCTTTGGCATTCCCGATGGTAAAGATGCTGTGGGTTCGCAGGCCTATGCCGCCGCCGGCGTGGTGCAGAACGCCATTAGGGAGATCAAGGAAAAAGTCCCGGGTCTTTTGGTGATCACAGATGTATGCCTGTGCGAATATACCGACCACGGCCACTGTGGAGTCATTGAGGGCGGTGAGGTGGACAACGACGCGACCCTCGAACTCTTGGCCAAGGAGGCCCTTTCCCACGCCCAGGCCGGTGCCGACATGGTTGCGCCGTCGGACATGATGGATGGAAGGGTTGGGGCAATCCGTACTGTGTTGGATCAGAACGGTTTCTCCCAGGTGGCAATCATGGCCTATGCGGCAAAGTACGCGTCAGGTTTCTACGGCCCCTTCCAGGAGGCGGCAGAGTCCACTCCCCAATTTGGCGACCGCCGTGCCTATCAGATGGACCCAGCAAACACCGATGAGGCCTTGAGGGAAGTGGCATTGGATATCCGTGAGGGGGCGGATATCGTCATGGTGAAACCTGCCATGGCCTATCTCGACGTCATCTACCGCGTTAAACAGAGGTTTGGCTATCCCGTGGCTGCCTATAATGTCAGCGGCGAGTACTCTATGGTCAAGGCTGCCGGTAAAAACGATTGGATCGACGAAAAGCGGATCATGGCCGAACTCCTCATCTCTATAAAGCGCGCCGGGGCCGATATTATCCTCACCTATTTCGCCAAGGAAATGGCAAAGGAACTGGGGTAGATTGAGTTTCTCTGAGCAGGCCAATCAGGGGGGCCCATGAAGCAAGACACAATAGAGATTACCAAATATCACGCTCACGTTTATTATGATCCTGACACTCGTGAGGTGGCAGCCCGAGTACGAAATGGGCTTGAGAGGTTCGACGCAAAGCTTGGTAGCTGGCATGACGAGCCTGTGGGGCCGCACACCAAGGGCATGTATCAAGTTGAGTTTCTACCAAAAGAATTCGCTGAAATCGTGCCCTGGTTGATGCTCAATCGCGAGGGGCTGGACGTCCTTGTACACCCCAGCACGAGTGACGGTTATGGAGATCATCTGATCCGTTCTCTCTGGCTCGGCACGAAGCTAGCCATCAATGAAAAGGCGTTCAAGCGTGGTCCTGCCTAGCGACTGGCAACGAACCGATTCCTTTTCCGTCCTCGTAGCACCAACCCCAATCGTCTCCGGATTCGAAAGACTGCATGGTAAGACGCTTGGTCTCATGATAATGTGCTGTAGCATGTCTACCCGATGTGCTGTCACAACATCCTACATGGCCGCAGGTGCGGCAAACACGTAATTCCACCCATGTTTGTCCGGATAAAAAGCATTCCTCACATCTTTCGGATTTAGGTTTCGGGACAGGTCAGCAGGGCCTACACTTAATTGGAAGCCCAACCACTCTGCGTCAAGTGATTACTCTACGGCTCTAAATCGATTTTTCTTTCGATCGATTTCTACGCTAACGTGCTCCTGCTAAGGTGTTTCGGCAGAAAATATATAGAAATCTGTGTGTCTTTATCAGCCTTAGCTAGTCTATGGTCCCATTTGACCAACTTCGACTTATGCCGCTTGTGGCCATGAGTATCTAAAAACTCATAAGTGATAAAATGAGACGGGTTTACTTCGCTGAGCCTTGGCGGAAAAATCCTTGGCAACAATGAAATCAAAAAGATCCATGCAACTCACCCCACGGACCCTGAGAACCCCTTTTCTTGGACCTCGCTGTGTCGAAGGACGTAATCAATTCTGGCCAAGACGAAGGATAACAGCACCCATATCACATGGGAACATCCTATCACAAAGAGATGACTTCGTCTGTTGTTGTTCCGAACCCGAACCATTTGCCTCCATCCTAACGGGTTGGAATCACAACAGCTCTAAGCCTATCACTATTGCACGTTTTTAGGTTTCGCAGCTCTATCCGCTTTATTCTGCTCGGCCACTTCTCTTTCCACGTCTTTTAGAATGTTTTTCAACATCGATTGGGGATACCATCTCCCTTTGGCCATCACGCCCAAGGGATTTTTGATGTTGGCTACATTCTCAAGCGGATTTCCTCTGATAAGAATCAGATCTGCCTCTTTCCCTTTCTCCACGGTGCCGAATTGATTTAGCTTTTTCATGAATTTCCCAGCGTTGTAGGTTCCGGTTTTGATGGCTTCATAAGGGGTCAGCCCGCTGTCCACAAATCTCTGCAATTCCTCATGAATGGAAAACCCCGCTATTACGTACCGTACTCCCATATCAGTTCCCAACAACAACCCAGCTCCAGCCATATGAAGTCTTCTGACGAGATATTGCCGTTTTTCTTTGTGCTCTTTTGGCTCTACAAAAATTTGCCACCGGTCTTTTATAGATTCCAAAACATATTTTAGTTCCGGTGCCTGAGTGAGAACATCGACACTTAACTGCCCCGGTTTGTCAGTAACTAGAGTAGGGCAGTTCCACAGCCCTGCCTTAACTGTCGTTTCAAGGTAGTTGGTGAGTTTTTCCTCATCGAATTCGAAAGACCACTCTCGGCTTCGACGGCAATATGAACATACATCATTCATCGCATCAATCGATCCTTCCAGATGTTCCACGGAGAGTTGTCCAGCCCTTACAACGGACGAGAAACCAACCTTGATGGGCACATGTCCAACAACTGGAATCTTGTATTTCCGAGCGTTCTCAACAATAGCAGCATATGCTTCTGGACTGAGACGGGTATAGACTTTAACAAAATCAAATCCCCGTTTCTTTGTTTGGAAAACCGCTCGCCAGGCCTCTTCTTTGGTTTCGACGACACGGCTCCTACGCCAAATAGGAGGCCTACCGTCAAGTAGCGGCCCTGCACTATAGATCATGGGACCAACCCTACGGCCTTCTGCCACATCTTCTCTAAGGAGCAGATGAGAATCCCGTCCGCTCATATTCCTGACCGTTGTAACTCCATTAGCGATCAGCAGCCTTAGGTCATTCCCATCCCGTATATGAACATGCATGTCCGCCAAGCCGGGCATCAAGTAGGCCTTTCCTTCCCCTTGTACCAATTCTGCAGATTTAGGGATCCTTACCTGATTCATGGAACCAACCTGGGCAATGCGGCCATCCTGCACAATCACCGTTTGTGAAGCCAACACTTGGTTTGTGTCCATCGGTACAACATTGACGTTTACAAACGCTACCGTTTTTCGTTTCGCGGCCGCGTATGACGAATCCTGCTTGTCAAAAACCGGAGCGTGGGTTCTTTGCATTTCGATAGAATGTGAGGAATGCCCATTAAGCGTCTGTCGATCATCGCTCAATTGGAATGAAAATGTTCTTCTTCTCCCGCTAAATTCTATCCATGGACCGTCATCAGACGTAACGGTTTTTGCGATACGGCGCATGTAACCACTTCTATTTATATTCCAAGGCGGATAGGTTCCCCACCCGTAGATAACTCTGGCGCTTTCCAAATCTACTTTTTCAACAATTAGGAAGAAATTGAGTTTCCCGTCCCAATCCCCTTCTCATTTTCCAAGTAACGAGGCAATTTCCACTGGGATTTTGGGTGAGGGAGACCGATAAAAAATATCCTTTGGAGGAGGTGGCGCGGGTAAAGGCAACGATTCTACGGTTACAGCTTCGGGACTATAATTTTCCGGGTTGCCTGTCACGCGTCTCAAAACGTGTCTGCGACGCTTATTCGAGCTGACCATTTCAAACCATTCACCTCGTTGCCCCCAGGTAAAACAACGTGGCCGTCGTCCGTATTGTCTACAATATTCTCCGTCAATCGAAATAAACCAGTCCCCCAGGCGTGAGGAACCTTGATTAGTTCTCCTGTAAACCTTGCCTTCCGGAGCAATATAAAAGTGCCATCCGCGAGTACTGTAAAACGTATTCCCGGTCAGCTCCGCATGAAGCTCCTTTGCACTGAGTATTCCGAATTGCTCCGTTTTAGATTTATTTGACTGGATATCGGAGGTGGGTGCAGATTCCTGCGTATAAGCGGCAGTGAGACAGGCTGCACTGTGTATTAAAGAGATAACAACAACTAGAAGTCGGAACATTCAATTACCTCGCATCCTGATCCCTATGGGCGCGTTCATTGGCGATTCGTCAATCCACATCGTCACGCCGGTGTGCTTTTGTCAGGACGGTCCGGCAAGTAGTACGCGGGAAGCTTCGCTCCTTTAACAACTTTAGCGAGCCTATGATGTGGTCTAACTCTTCTCGTGTTAGTTCACTTCTTTCCGGTAGTGTCAGCGAACTCATATGTAATATAGTGAGCATAACGTTGTGAATGATCGAAGGTGGAAAGCCGCGTCCTCGCAGTCGTGCTGTCCATGACAACGGCTGTTGTCTGGACGCCTTTCCATTTTATGAGAATATCGCTCAAATAGAATTGGTCATAAAGGTAGAAGCCTATAAATACAACGACGCCGATGATCACTGCCGCAATGATATCGAGGAAATCCATATACACCACCCTCCGAGGTAACCTCGAACCCCCTCTCTTAGGCCTTAAGCCACTGAGAAGCCTATTGAACGTTGGTGAAGGCACCTGACAAAGACACCCATATCACATGGGAAAGGGCCGTCAAAGAGGGGGTATCTTACAGGTTGTTTTCGGGATACCAAAGATTTACCCTCCTGGCTAACCTGTTAGAATCGCAATAAAATTGCTCAGCCATGGACAGTGCGGCCAACTGGGTATGCCGACCCAAGATGTAATGTCCTGACCTGTGTCATAATAGTAAGCAGGCAAAGCATGGCAATAGATCATGGAGACAAAATCATTTTTAATTCGGCCGTATCGTGAAGGAGACGAGGCCACCGTTACTTCTTTGTGGCGCGAGGTGTTTCCTGACGATCCGCCTTGGAATGACCCGACTCTCGTCATCCGACGAAAACTCGCCGTCCAGCATGATTTATTCCTCGTTGGAGAGTTTAGCGACGGTATTGTTGCGACTGTAATCGGAGGATTCGATGGGTTTCGCGGTTGGGTCTACCATCTCGCGGTTAACCCGGAATATCGTAGGCAAGGGATTGGACGCGCCACGATGCAGGAGATGGAATCACAACTGAAAATCCTGGGTTGCCCGAAGCTCAACCTTCAGGTTCGAGCCACCAATGCTGAGGTAATCGAGTTTTACAGGCAACTCGACTACCGGGTTGAGGATCGCGTTAGTTTCGGGAAGCTCTTGGCGTAAGACGGATAGCTGACCTGTATCAGACATGCATAACAATGATTAGCACCTTGCTAGAATCTCTCGAATCGCTGCCTAACTTTGAATTGAAGGCTGGAAGTGAGGCGACGGCTCAGTTTCTTGCCGCGGGCGTTACCGATTTCCACGGCGCCGCCCGCTATGTTCAGCATCTCCCTTACGGCCGGAATTCCGATAAGGCGGACTTTCGGTTGGTACTGAAAGAAGGGCGGGGAACTTGCAGTACGAAGCACGCACTGCTTGCCCAATTAGCGAAGGAACAGAAAGCTGCTGTTGCTCTCAGGATCGGAATCTATGAGATGTCCGAAGCAAATACACCAGGTGTCGGTGGTGTCTTACAAACATATGGGTTGTCCTATTTACCGGAAGCTCACTGTTATCTCATATGCCAGGGGATACGAGTGGATGTGACGCGGTCTGGGGTGACTCCAAGCGAACCCATCAAACGATTCCTGTGCGAGGAAACAATTAATCCCGATCAGGTTGGCAGTCACAAAGTGAATTTGCACCAAAGATTTATGCGGAAATGGGTGAGTGACGCGAACGCCACTGCGGATCGGGGCTGGGAAGAGATTTGGCGTATACGAGAAGAGTGTATTGCGGCCCTGGGTGAGTAGCGGCTGGTAGTTAGATCATTGTTTGGTATTATTCTTTTGGTTGGAGGTCTGGATGAACGAATCAGGGTCGAAGACGTCCACAGCACAATTTTCTGTGGGTGATTTGGTGCATCACAAGCTGTTCGATTACCGGGGTGTCGTTGTGGACGTGGATCCTGAGTTCCAGTTAACCGAGGAGTGGTATGAAACTGTTGCGCGATCGAAGCCGCCGAAGGACAAGCCCTGGTATCATGTGCTGGTTCATAAGGGCAGCCATCAAACCTATGTGGCGGAAAGAAATCTGGAACCGGACGTGAGCGGACAGGCCATCGATCACCGGTTAATTGAGCATTTCTTTACCGGGTTCAACGAAGGTCGGTACGTGAACGATGTGCGGGGCCATTAAGCGTCGCCTGCGTAACAAAGAAGTGTAACTGAGATATTAGTGGTTAAGAAAGTTTCGGATAGGACCGCCGATTAGTTTACGACGGCGGTCCCTCCCTCGATCCGCGTGGTATCCTATTGTTTTTGAATCACGTCCTTGAGTACCTTCCAGGTCCCCTGTGGGATGGCCTCTACTTTTGCCAAGGTTTCCCTTACCTCCCCAGCGGAAACCAGATCCTTCGGTTTTATAAAGGTCGCTTTCTCCAGGGTGCGTTGAAACTCAGTATTTTGCCGCATTTCGTTCCACGCACCTATCAGAATCTTTAGCCTTTCTTGGGGAACACCTGGAGGAGCCATAATGCCCCTTCCGATGCGTTGAGAGACTTTTAGGGCGTCGATAAGCCGTCGGCCCTCCTCCGAGGTCACAATGTCTTCGTCAATGATAAGGTCAGAAACCACTTGTCGCGCCCGCTTGTTCCCGATGATAATCTTTAAATCACTTGTGTAGCGAAGTAATGCGGGTAAGGATCCCGCCATGCCATCGGCTTCGCCCCGCTGAATAGCCGCCACTCCGGATGCTGAGCCGCGATACCCTAGAACGACTTTAAAATTTAGCCCGCCGTATTTGTTTAAAACCACAGGGTAGTCAGCCTGATTGTTTGCACGTGAAGCGGCTGCGAAAAACAAAGGTTTTTTCGCCTTGCGAAGGTCGTCGATGGTTTTATAGGGTGAGCCTTTCTTGATGGCCAGCACAATTGGACCAAAGTCCGTACCCCCGATCCAGCTAAAGTTTTCCATTTTAAATTTTCTGCCAGGCACTTTCGTCATCTGCCCGATACTCATATTCCCATGAACAAAACCAATGGTCAGGCCATCAGCCTTGGCGACGTTGTAGACGTAATTCGGGCCTATGGTACCTCCGCCGCCCGGCATGTTTTGAACGATGACAGTGGGGTTTCCACCGATGTATCTAGAAAGATATCGAGCCATAATTCTCGCTTGGACGTCAAAACCGCCCCCCGGGGTGTAGGGCACAATAAAGCGTATGCTTTTGCCCTTATAGAACTGTTCGGCCATAGCGGGCCCGGCGTTGCCGAGAGCGTACGCAAGGGTTATGGCAATAGTGATCAAGCAATGCCTTGGAAGTCTTCTAAGCATGGAATTCTCCTTTTTAAAGCAAGGGTTGTAATCCGACTCGATGCAAGGACCTTACAGGATCGTAGAGCCGGTGGCAAACATATCAAATCGGCAAAAAAATTGTCAACTGGAGGTCTGTTCAATGCATGAGTGCGATAACGGCAGGTTATGTCGTTTCTCGCAGCAACCTGTGACGATGGGAACGGATCAAGGCATGGGGTTGAAATAGAACTGGGAGAAAGGATTGGAGTGAGGTAGTCGGGTTTCGACAGCCACCATAAAAAAGGGGGCAAACCGACCTGTTGCCCCCTGCGTGATTACGCTAAATTCGAAGTACTACCATCGGTTACGCGAGGAGCGACCGCCGCCACTTCTATCACCCCGACCACCACCGTCACGGCTCGCCATAGGCTTGGCCTCGTTAACAACGAGTGTCCGTCCCTCAAGTTGAGTGCTGTTCAAGGCTTGGATGGCCTTTTGGGCCTCATCCCCGGAACCCATTTCCACAAAGCCAAAACCCCGTGACTGACCGGTAAATTTATCCGCGATGACCCTGGCGGATTCAACCGTCCCGTGGTCCGCGAAAATGTCCTGCAGCTGCCCATCCGTTACCGAATAAGGCAAGCCGCCAACGTACAATTTATTATTACTCATGTTCTCCTCCATTAGAGACTGTTAATGTCTTTGACCCTGAGAATCTGACCCCACTTGGAGCAGAACATGGAAAACAAAAAGGCGGGAACCACGCTCTGGTCGGATTGTCCTATGGTTTCGCTTCGCAAGGACAGACTGCTTAGGCCTTTAACTAAAGAATTCGTCTATCAGAAGGCCCTTTACTGAAGTAGATATCTCACCTTATGTTGTTTTCATAGAGATGTCAACTCCAAGGGCTATGACGCCAATGGACCAGTGAAAGCATGGGGTTTCACATGGTGGTGGAGTCTTATGGTTTCTTGCCAGGTGATGGTAAAGAAGATACAGTTGTCCATGAATTTTGCTCCAGCTGTCATTACTCAAAACGGATGATCTTAATCTTAATGGGAGTTGCCGGGTCGGGAAAGACCACCATTGGGACACTTCTATCTGAAGCCATGGGTTGGAAGTTTTTTGACGGTGACGATTTCCATCCTAAAGACAATATCGAACGAATGAGACGAGGAACTGCGCTAACCGACACGGACCGTGAGGTGTGGCTTGATAGGCTTCATGAGCTTGTCCGTGGAGTCAACGAAAGAGATGAATCTGCAATACTTGCTTTTTCGGCACTCCGGAAGATTTACAGGGAGAGGGTTACGGACGGAGTTGACGGGGTACAGTTCGTATTCCTAAACGGGGATGCGGCTCTTCTTGAGCGGAGAATTAAAGATCGAAAAGGTCATTACTTTGGAGCTGACCTTTTGGAAAGTCAATTCGAGACCCTCGAAGAACCCGAAGGGATACCAACGGTGGAGGTGGCGGGTACACCGGAAGAAGTGGTTTCTCGGGTACGAAAGGTTTTGGGAGTCTAGGCCAGCATGACTGAAAGCATTTGGCGAGACTATCAGGCAAAGCTGAAAACTTTTATCAAAAGAAGGATTAACGATCCTGTTGCAACGGATGAGATCCTTCAAAATGTATACTTAAAAATACATACACAGCTGGATTCACTGAAGGAGGAATCAAATGTAGGTGTACACATTGATGGTAAATTGATTGAGACGGTCATTCCAATGTTCCTCGATCGTCATAAGGGGTCCTCCAACCACAAACGTTTTATGGCTGTGTCGAGGGTCCTCTCAGATTTTGATAGGCATGCTTGCTTATGGTGTTCAAAATGAGCGGAGGAGGTCAAAACACATGGAGGGTCTGTTTTTTCCGATACAGGGAATTAAAAGGTGTAAGCTATTGTCATGGCTAGGCTTTTAGTGTTTCAGCATGTGCCATACGAAATCCTTGGTACCTTGAATCCTTTGTTCAAGCGTTGCGGATTTAGGATTCGGTACGTCAATTTCGGTCGTCATCCCGATGCCGAGCCTTGCCTGAATGGGTATGACGGATTGGTAGTCCTTGGTGGGCCCATGGGCGTATACCAGACGAAGAAGTACCCTTATTTAACCACGGAATTGCATCTGATCGAGGAGGCAATTCAAAAGGATATTCCTGTGCTGGGCGTATGCCTTGGGGCTCAATTAATTGCCAAGACTCTTGGGGCTCCGGTCACGAAGAACAACGAAAAAGAGATCGGCTGGTTCGATGTCTCCAGAACACATGCGGCGGAGAAAGATCCCGTGGTGGGACACTTTAGAAGTTCTGAGAAAATATTTCAGTGGCATGGCGATACCTTTGAGACACCCAGAGGGGCCGTTCATCTGGCGAGATCACAGATTTGCAGTAACCAGGCCTTTCGATATGGAGAGAAGGTCTATGGATTTCAATTCCATTTGGAAGTGGATGAGTTCATGATTGAGCGTTGGTTAAATACGCCTGCCTTTAAGAAAGAGTTGGAAAGCCTTGGGAGCCGTGTGACGGCTGACAAAATCCGCAAGGAAACCAAGTCTTACATTCACCGGCTCACGGTGCTGAGTCAAAAATGCTTTGGAGAATTTTGCCAACTCTTGGACGTCAAGAAAAAGTTCCAGCGGCTCCCATCCAGGTAGAGCGCGAAGCATGGGCTCTCGGTTGCACATCTCTTTTCACTTCGTGTCTGGTTGTTAGCTTTCCACCTTTGTATAAGATTCGTACCACGCCTTCAGGTAATCCGGGTCACCCGTCGACCCTTAAGGTCTACCTTTTCCCGGGTCTCAGAGTGTCCATGGCTCAAACCTTCTCTTGCCATACGAAACGAATCGCAATAAAATCCGGCGCAAGTGCGAGGGGTCAATGTCCCTGTAATCCTGATTAGCTAGAGATGGATGTCGGATGTTGAATCAATGAGGAGACCTTTTATTGTTTGACCGCCTTGCGGTATTAAAGTAAAAACAGGACGGAGCAGTTATGGGTAGAGTGCTTACACCAAGTCGTCCCGTTGTCTGTTGGCATCACGGTGACCTTCAAAGACTGCGATGGTGCCTTGCTAGGAACTACTGTGATCTTTACGGCTCCGTGAAGGGTTCCAGATGGTGGAGAAAATTAGGGCTTAATGTGGGAGATGTGATTCGATTTTCTGTAAAGGGTAGAGTTGTGGCGACCGGCGGAATCCAGAGCGATCCTTATGATCTCGCCGTAGAAAGGGGGATTCAACCGGTGGACAAAAACTGGCCCGGCGCTGTAGACATTGAAGATGTTGTTTGGCGAAAAGACAGTGGATCTTGCGATTCCTCACTCCGGTTGGGAAGTCACAAGTTATGATCAAGCCCAAAAGAGTAACCGGTCCAACCAAAGGAGGCGCCATGAGTGACGCAAGTGGAAAAAAAGCGCGTGCGTTGGGGATCAACCATGTAGTCCTGGAAGTAGGGGACCTGGACGAGGCGCTCAAGTTTTATGGCTCGATCTTCGAATTCACCCTGCGGGGAAAAAGTGAGCGTAACGCATTCATCGATCTGGGGGATCAGTTCATCCAGTTGAGTCTTGGCAAGGCCCAGGGGGCAGACGATAAACGTCATTTCGGTTTCGTTGTGGATAATAGGGAGCCGGTGGCGGGATCGTTGGATAAACTTGGAGTCAAAAGGCTTGATCAACGGCTCAATTTTCGCGACCCTTGGGGGAACCGGATTGAGGTGGTGCCCTACGATGACATCCAGTTCACCAAGTCACCCAACGTACTCAAAGGAATGGGTGTTGGCGGGCTTGAGAAAACCCAAAACGCGATGGAGGAACTCAAGAAAAAGGGCATGTCCCCGCAAGGATGAGGGTCACGCGTGGGCTTCAACGGCCCAGTTTTGGTTCGTCTCCTTCAGGCGATAAAAATTTTCTGCGTTAATGTGCAAGAGCCCGTGTTTTTGACCCTCTGATAATGTTGAGGTCCCCTTTATCTCCTCGAGTTCGTGCCTGCAGTACTCCGTGTTGACTTCATGGGGGAAGTCCGAAGAGAAGATAAAAGGTTCGCTTCCAACCACGCGAATGGCATCGGGTAACATGGGTTCCGTTCCTTCGCATCCGATAAAGATCCTACCCTCTTTGATGTGCCGTATAATATAGTCGCTTACCTTTTCTCCTGAATTTAGCTGAAGGTAGGCGCCGTTTGGGTCATATGGAATGTGTGTTTCCCAGCCCCGGTCAAAACGTTCCAGGCAGGTCATCAGCCATAGGACTCCGGCTTCCATAAAACCAATCCGTATACGTGGGAATTTATCGAGGATGGCATTAAAGACAATGCCGGCAAACGCGATCATCTGGCCGAAGGGGTGTCCCAGTGCGTTGATAGGAGCATAGGGAGAGAGGTAGTCCATGCCTAGACCCTCATGAGCTCCCCCGTGGATGGCAAGGCAACACCCAAGACGGTCCGCTTCGGCATAGATGGGCCAGTACTCTTTGTCGCCGAGATGTCCCTTTAATCCCATTGAGGGGATCATGGCTCCGACAAAGCCCAACTCCTCAACCACCCGACGTAACTCTTTCACCGCTTGGTCTGGCACCTGCATGGGAATGAGACCCACCCCCTGGAATCGATCGTCCTTGTTGACGTAGGTGTGATAGAGCCAGTCATTGTAGGCCCGCGCTACATCCACACTGAATTCACTATTTATTATCTTTCCTATTGCCAAACCGCCAGTAGTGTACAAAATAGCTCGCTGAATGCCGGTGTCATTCATGAATTCCAGCCATTGGTCAGGAGTGACCTGGCGGAACGCCCCCGGCAGGGAAAAGTTAAGTCGTCCTGAGTGCAGGTGGTCCAGTGGAGGAAAGAGCCGTCTTCCCCGAAGCCTATCCTGTCGATAGGGTTCAGGCATGAAGCTCAAAATTCCATCCCAATCCTCCATCACATGGCCATCACCGTCTATAACCGGCATTGTCTGGGTTCCCATAAAACCTCCGTTAGCAGTCAATAGAACCGTGCCTGAATTGGCCTTGCTTCCTAGGTACCGGGGGACGAGTTGCCTGGACTCGAGACTGAATATGTTCACCAGCCGTGACGGGCGGATACTTTGGTGGTCGCTCTGAGCTCTGACACGGCTCCAGACATGAAATTACGGCATCTCGATTTGGACTGAAAAAAAATGCCACCGAATATCGGTGCCGCTGGAGGGCCGCGCCCGGTGGAACCACAACACGGTGTGGGGACGAACGAAATTGACCGTTGGTCCAGCGTTCCATCAGATCACCGGTGTTGACGATGGCCGCCCCGGTCTGCGCAGGTGCCGGAAGCCAGGTGCCATCCGGGGCCTGGATCTCTAACCCACCTTCATCATCAGTGAACAATAGCGTGATGCCACCGAAATCCGTGTGGGCTCCCGCGCGTAACTGTCCAGGTTCAACCGGCCCCTTCACCGGCGGATAATGGAGCATGCGGACAGAACCTTCTGCATGATCGTGAGAAGGGGCAAAGTGATCCTCAGCAAGGCCCAAAGACAAAGCAACGGCGCACATAAACTTGTAGGCAGCATTTGCAGCGGCCTGGTGAAATGTCAAGACCACCTCGCGGAAGCGTGGTGGTTGTTCTGGCCACAAATCAGCATCTGCGGCGTGCGGAACCGCATGAAAGAGCTCCTTTAGATCCGCAAAGTGTTCATCCAGTAACTGGCCGCCTAGGCCCTCATATCCGTGCCGGCTAGATCCTCCTTCCCGTCGTCCGACAGAGTCTTTGGCCTCCTGAGGGAGGGCAAAAAAGGTGCGCGATTGATCGAACAGGTCGTTGAGCAATGGAGCGGAAACACCGTGGTTCTCGAGGTAGAGAAAGCCGTAGGATTCCAGTGCTCCCCGAAGTACATTGGCAGTGGGCCTGCGTTGGGACGGGTCCTCCGACCATACCCCCTCAAAGTCAACCACCGGAATGTTTCTGCGAGCCCTTGTAGTCATGATGCGAAATTCATTGATTTGATGGAACTGTATTAAGTTAGGCAAGCCCCGCCATAAAGTCAAGACGGCGTGTCAGGGATGCGTTACCCCATGGTGCCAATCAGATCAACGTAAATTTGAGAAATACAATGGGTTGAGTTCAACGGATCTAGAGACAGGTTGGATTCAAAAATGATTCGGGGGCGATGCACTGGAGATCTGGGGGGACTGGACAAAAAGAGGGGCGTAAACTACGCCCCTCTAAACTTTCAATCTCTCGATCGTTCTCAGGACGAGAGGTGTTACTTCTTCTTTTTCTTGCCGCGCCTCGAGCCCTTACGGTAGGTCCTATGGCATTGGCGGCAGGCGGTGGACACGGCCGTGCTTTCCAGTTTCACAAGATCAGCGTCCTTGGCAGCGGCCGCGGTGGCCAAGTTTTTGGCCGAATTTTTAACCCAGCCAATATTATCGTTAAAGCCGTCCCAATCCGACCAAATTGATTTCAAGGCCTTGGAATTCTTCGCGGTGCTTCCCTTGGGAAACAGTTTTGCCACCTTGTCCATGCTCGCGTTGATTACTTTTGCCTGGGCTTGGATGGCAGCGTAGTCTTTTGCCTTGACGGCCTTTTTGAGGGCCTTTGAGGCCTTGTTGTTGGACTTCATGAGCTTTTTCCTTGCTTCGATTGCCTCCTCTTGTGCAAAAGACAGAGGCGTGAACGAGAAGAGAAAAAGTCCGGCCACGAGGGCGAAAAGGGTCCTTGTAAGCTTCATATTGCTATCCTTTCTAACTGCACAGGCCTAAGCATAAAGTGCCTTTTATACTGGTTCGGCTTCCCCGATGTCAAGACAGTTTCGGTTTACCTCTCGTCCCCTGCAACGGCCTGGAAATCTTCGACACTTTTATTCCAGGTCACCCATATTCCTCCGGGGACGATTAACGTCCAACCTGCGGGGTGAGTGTGTTTATATACTGTAAGGGCCTTTCCTTTGTCAAGGTGCCCCTAAAATTCTTTGTTAGAGATGACTTGGGGGTGGTTGGTGGGGGGCTCGGAAGGAGGCTAATCCATTAGGCGGTATCGGAGCAGGCAGTAAAAGGCGGCAAAGCCGTCCTTCCAGGTGATCTTTTTCCCTTCCTTGTAGGTCCGTCCGTAGTAGGAGATGGGGACCTCATAAATGCGGCAACCTAGCTTGGCCAACTTCACCGTGACTTCGGGCTCAAAGCCGAAGCGATTGGACTTGATCTGAATCCTGTTCAATACATCTGATCGGAAAGCTTTATAGCCCACTTCCATGTCGGAGAGGTTAAGGTTAGTTAATATGTTGGAAAAGAGGGTGAGAATTTGGTTCCCCACGTAGTGCCAAAAAAAAAGGACCCCGTGAGGTCCGCCTCCGAAAAACCGGGTTCCATAAACCACATCCGCCTCCCCGGCTTCGATGGGCTCAAGTAGTTTCGGATAATCCTGGGGATTGTATTCGAGGTCGGCATCCTGGACGATGACAACGTCCCCTGTGACCTTGGCAAGGCCTGACCGGATTGCAGCTCCCTTTCCCTCGTTGACAGATTTAAAGATTACCTTTAGCTCATTGCCGGGGGCGGTTTTTTTCTTTGCCTCTGTGTCGAGGCTAGCCAGAATGTCACGGCTCCCGTCCTTTGAACCGTCGTCAATGACAATGATCTCCTTGAACACATCCACACGCTGGACCCGGCGGATTGCCTCTGTGAGAGTGTTCTCCTCGTTGTAGGCAGGGATCAAGACTGAGAGCTTCACTGCTCGAATTCGTGTTTTTTTAGCTCACGAATGAAGGAGGATAGGTTCGGATCGCTGTTGATGATCTCGTTGACCTTGTTTTGAAATTCCGCGGCTGCCCTTTCGAGGGGGGTGGTATCGATCCGTAGGCCGAGCCACTGGGTGAGCCTCAGCACGAGAGCCAGTGTCCCTCGGGGGTTCGGAGACGGAGGTAGATAGTGGGGGAGGGCGGCCCACAGGCTCAGGTTGGGCATGGCTGTTTTACGGCACATCTCAGCCAAGACTCCAATGATGCCCGTAGGTCCCTGGTATCGTGACGGTATCAGATCCAGTTCCTTCATGAATTTCTTATCCGTGGCAAATCCAGTCAGGGGTACGGGTCTCGTGTAAAGCACCTCATCGAGATATGCGCCCAGGGTCACAATCATGTCCACATTCCACTCACGGGCCAGGGAAAGAAACAGTTCGGAGAAGCCCTTCCACCGGAGATTGGGTTCCGGGCCAGTGCCAAATACAAAATCTCGCTCGATCCCCATTCCGGACCCGTAGTAGAAGTCGTAGGAGGGCCACTGTATCTGACGCTGTGATCCTTCCACCAGTCGGACCTGTGGACGCTGGGAGGAAAAGTCATAGAACTCCTCAGGATCGACACTGGCAAACCTAGTTGCGATGAGCTGCTCGGTGAGGTAGCGAACCGCCGTGCTCGCCGCCGCCCCTGCATCGCTCCAACCGGAAAATGCGATGACCAGAACAGGGCGCTTCATGGTTGGTCGGCTATCGTATTGGACGGGTTCCACTTCTCTATTAATATCATAATCCGAACAGTTTCCGCCAGGAGAAGTTTCGTGAAGGTCGACCTCCAACCAATTTCCGGGGAATGGGGGGGTTGGTGGCGGAGCCGAGGCTCACCCCCAGAGCCGTTTCAAGAAGGACGGTTGAAATTTTATGTAGACGATCAGTAAATCAGATGAGCGGTTCCTAAACCCGGGTCCGATAACATCTTGGAAGAGAGGAGGCGCCCTGCTACAATTGAAGCGCGAAATCCGGGACTCAATATCGCACGATACTTTTGGAGTGTCTCCTTGGCCATGGATCAAAACTGGACCCAGAAACTTTCCTTCTACGACAATCGGGTGCTCTTCGGTCACGATGCTACTCCCGGTCTCATTGCCTTTGAGGTGGAGGGAGCGGATAAGATCAGGATCTTTTCTCGACAGGGAGATCAGGTCTCTTCCGAGTCTGTATCGTTCCAACCCATTTTGCTCATCGAGGATGAAAAATGGCTTCAAGGGTGGGAAGGGAAAGTTAACCTCGAGGGCCTCGGGGGGAGTGCACCTTTAAGCCATGTGGCGCAATTTGAAAATTTGAAGGAGTTGGATTCGGCCAAGTCTTTTTTGCAAAAGAAAAGCGGCAAAGGAATTTCGGCCCCCGATGCTCCCTACCTTTATATTGGCGACCCGGTTCACTTATTCCTCCTTATTGCAGGCAAAACCCATTTTCTGGGTATGGCCTTTGGCGAGCTCAGGCGCTTGCAGTTGGATATTGAAACTTACTGCGAGCCAGGCTTCGACTTTCCTAACCCGGAGCGAGAATCGGATCGGATCACGGCCATTGCTCTTTCGGATTCAACGGGCTGGGAGAAGCTGATATCGGGAAAGGAATTGGACGAAGCGGAGGTGTTATCCGAAATGGTCCAGGTGGTTCAGGAAAGGGACCCTGACGTCATCGAGGGACACAACTTCTTTCGTTTCGATCTGGAATACCTGGAGGCCAGGGCTCGTCGATACGGCGTGAAGTTGAAGCTTGGGAGAGACAAAAGCAACCTTAGAGGGCATCCATCACGGATGCAGATTGCTGAGCGGTCCATCACCTACCGAAAGTATGAGATTTTTGGTCGTCATATCATTGACACCTGGATTCTTGCCCAGCATTTCGATGTGGCTACCCGGGAGTTGTCGGGATATGGATTGAAGGAGATCGCTCGTCACTTTGGGGTGGCAAGCTCGGAGCGCACGTATATTCCAGGAGACAAGGTTAGCTGGTACTTCGACCATGATCCGGACACCCTGTTTCGTTATGCCATGGACGATGTACGTGAAACGCGAGCCATCTCGGAGCTCCTTTCCCCCAGTTACTTCGTGGAAGCTCAGGTCTTTCCCTACAGCTATCAAAACGTTGCCCTGAGGGGGAATGCCACCAAGATCGATTCGCTATTCATCCGGGAATATTTGCACCGCCACCAGTCCGTACCCAGGCCCCGGGGTGGACAGACGGTGGTGGGCGGATACACTGACATCGAATTTCAGGGAGTGGCGAACCATGTGCTCCACTGCGACGTAACTTCATTGTACCCTTCGATTATGCTGGCTTATGATTTCTTCCCCAAAAAGGATGAGCTTAAAGTATTTTCCACCCTGCTCAGGGATCTGCGTGATTTCAGGATCAGCGCGAAGCAGATGGCTCGGGAGGCGGAGACAAGGGAGGCCAGGATCTACTTTTCGGGTCTGCAATCCACCTTCAAGATTTTGATCAACTCGTTTTACGGCTATTTGGGTTTTTCCATGGGTCATTTCAATGACTTTGAGGCTGCGAATCAGGTAACTGCAAAGGGACGGGAGTTGATCCAATCAGCAGTGGCGCTTCTCAAGGAAAAAGGGGCAACGATTATCGAAATTGATACGGATGGGATTTACTTTGTTCCGCCCAAAGGGGTCAAAACGGAACAGGACGAGGACCAACTCATTCAAGGACTTGCCGATTCGCTCCCAAAGGGGATCGATTTAGAACTGGATGGACGGTATCCGGCGATGTTCAGCTACAAGATGAAAAACTACGCCCTCCTGGACGAGAAGGACAGGCTGCTGGTTAAGGGTTCCGGGCTGCGTTCCAGGGGATTGGAGCTCTTCCAACGCCAGTGGTTGGAGGAGATGCTTCTCCTGCTTCTACGGGGCGAGAAGGACAAAATCCCACGCCTCTATGAGAAGTATATGGAAGATCTCGAGCAGCATCGGATGGATATCTCGTTGCTCATGAAAACGGAGTCCTTACAGGATTCCATAGATACGTATCAAGCAAAGATCAAAGCGAAAAAGCGTAACCCTGCTGCGGCTTACGAATTGGCCTTGAACTCACAGCGTCCTTACCAGCCCGGAGACCAAATCTCATACTACGTTACCGGAAAAGGGGCAAAGGTAAAAATCAATGAGAACTCCAAGCTCGCCTCTCAATGGGACCCCGCCCAACCCGATGAGAATGTGGCGCACTACAAGGCCAAGCTCAAGGAGTTGTACGAAAAGTTCAAGCCCATTATATCCGGTTAATCGCTTTGAGTCAGTGGGACCCCAACGGGCGTATATTGCGCCGTTTCGATTATTCGCTTTAAAATGTTTAAAAGAAAAACATCGCCAAAGTTTATCCCGTCGAAACTCCGCCGAGCCAACATTCTAAATCCGAAGCACGAAACTCTATGCGGTTCCGAAACCTCTCAATATTTATGATCAAAACATCTAACCGGCGCTCTGGTATTTCTCTCAAGGGTGACAAGCCGAGTACCCGAGGCCAAGCGATTAATAGTTTTGTTCTGTATTTGGGTTATTGAAATTGTTTCGAATTTCGGATTTCGAGATTTGAATTTGTAATTTTGTTAATACTTTGCGTCTTTGTGCGAATCATGATTTTTCCGATAGCCATGGGGGTTAAGCCGTGAGTGAACGAGTGGCTTTGGTTACGGGGGGGGCGCGCGGCATAGGGCGCGCAGTTGCCCTGGATCTCGCCGATCAAGGTTGGTCTGTGGCCATATGCTACCGCACCAGTGAGACACAGGCTTCCGAGGTGGCGGACGCCATTCGAAAAAAGAACTCAAAAGCCCTCGCAATCAAGTGTGACGTATCCGAACCCAAAGCCGTCGAGACTTTAGTCAACCAGATTGAGGGCAGTTGGGGGCGCATTGACGCGCTCATAAATTGCGCCGGTCCCTATCACCGCGCTAACCTTTTGGAGGAAACCATTGAGGGGTGGCATTCCATGTTCGATAACAACCTGCACCCCGTATTTTACTTGAGTCGTGCCGTTGCGAAAGGGATGATGGAGCGCAAGTGGGGGCGGATCGTCTGCTTTGGCATGGCCAATGCGGACCAGCTTATCGCCCAACCCCAACTGACGGCCCACTATATTGCAAAGGTTGGCTTGCTTGTGGTTACCCGTTCTCTGGCCCGTCTGCTGGCTCCCCATGGTATCACTGCAAATGCCATTTCGCCGGGCTTCGTGGATTCCGGTAGCGCGCCCAAGGAGGAGCTGGAGGCCATGGTCAAGAGAATCCCCGCAGGATACCTAGGTACCCTTGGAGACGCGGTTTCTGCGGTGCGCTATCTTTTATCCGAAGAAGCCCGTTACGTGAACGGCACCAATATCCATCTGAGCGGTGGATGGGGGATCTGATGATTAAAACGTTACAGTCTGTGCTTGCCCGTGCCGTTTAGAACGGTGCCAAGGTGACCATGGAGGTTCAGGACACCTTCTGGGGTGACCGCTACGGCAAGATTGAAGGCCCCTTCGGTCATCACTGGTTGGTGGCCACCCATATTCGTGATGTTTCCCCGGAGGAGATGGAAAAGGCCGCACGGGAAAGGTTTCGTTCCTGGGGTTGATATAGCGGCTGCGTAAGAGCGCGTATTCCGGTCGCAGTAACCATGGCATCGTTTCGACAACCCGGTACGTTAGAAAGAGCATTCAATAGACTGTTCGGCGCCTTCGTAGGAGTCGGATTGGGTTTGTCTCATAATTATGTGCTTATGGTTCGCGGACGGAAGAGCGGCCGGTTATTTTCAACGCCGGTGAATTTGCTGAGGGTTGATGGACGGAATTATCTCGTGGCCCCGAGGGGGGAAACCCAGTGGGTGCGCAATGCACCCCACCTTCGAGCTTAAGCCGGTGGACGATTAGTGCGTTAGATTTCAAGATTAAGCGGTCTGTTGCCCAAATCGATATTTTTAATGCGTTAAGAGAGCCCTCTGGTTATAATGCTCTCAGTTATTTCGGTACTTAGGGAGCAAAGCTATGATGGGTCATCAACCCCCCCCTCAGCCTTCACTGTTCTACACAGGGATCAATCTGGAGAAACGAATACGAGCGGACCACGTGTTACGCAAAGTAGCACGGATGGTGGATTTTGATTTTGTGTACCAAGAAGTCAAGGATCGATATGGATACAACGGCAACGTATCGATTGCACCGCCAATGATATTAAAGCTGATGATGCTTTTGGTGCTGTACAACGTTGGTAGCGAGCGGGAGTTGATGGCGACATTACCGGAGCGGCTGGACTGGTTGTGGTTTCTGGGATTGGAGTTGGATTCGGAGATACCCGACCACAGCGTTCTGAGCAAGGCGAGGAGGCGTTGGGGGGTAGAGTGGTTTCGCTCCTTTTTCGAACCAGTAGTGTGGCAGTGTGTGGAGAGCGGGTTAGTAGACGGGAGTAAGCTATTTTGCGACTCCAGTTTGATTGCTGCGGATGCATCGAGCCACTCGATCATAGACACCCAGGGGCTTAAACGTTACCTGAGGCCAGCATACAAGGAGTTGGAGGGGCGATTGGAGGAGCGGGAACAGGCAAGAGAGGACAAGCATGAGGATCCACCGCAGAACCCTGCCCGGCAAAACGTTGTCAACCAGCGCTACGTGTCGGCGACCGATCCAGATGCCTCGGTGCTACGCAAGGGAAAGAAAGGGAACTCTAATTTGCGTTATCAGACCCACCGAGGGATTGACGGTGCGTATGGGGTGATTACCGCGACGATGGTTGGCCCTGGGGATGAGAATGAAGCACATCGCATGACAGATCTCCTTAAGGATCATCAGGCCCATACCCAACGCAGTGCCCAGGTGGTGGTAGCCGACAGCAAGTACGGGACTACAGCTAATTTTCTGGAGTGCTATGACCGTGGGGTAATGGCTCACATTGCGGTATTGAAACAGACTCAGGATAAGCAGGAGCGTCGGAGCAAGATATTTCCTGAAAGTATGTTTGTTTATGACCCAGAAACCGACACTTATACATGTCCGGCAGGGCAACCGCTTAGGCGGCGTAAGCACTGGGTGGAGCGCAAAGCGTTTGAGTACGTGACGAGCCGCGGGGTGTGTCAGCAGTGTGCCTTGCGGCTCCAATGCACTCACTGTCAAAGTGCGGGGCGAACCATCAAACGCCATGAGCGCCAGGAGATATTGGATAGCGTGCGTAGCCGGGCACGGAGTCAAGCAGCAAGAAGAGATATCAAGGTTCGTCAGCATTTCATGGAACGATCGTTTGCTCAAGGGAAACGATACGGACTGAAACGAGCGCGGTGGCGTGGTCGTTGGCGGGTTCAGATTCAGGATTACTTGATTGCCGTTGTGCACAACATCCAGCTGATGATTGTTCATACACGGCCAAAACCCAGAGCCGTATTGGCTGCAGCAACGAGGGCGGCCATTCGCTTTGCGGCCCCCCATCCAATGGTCTTGCAGCAAGCCGTCATAGCTTGAGCAAACAAACACGTTATAGCTCGATTGGATCTATTGCGCTATTGAACCGACGTTTGGGCAATAGACCGTATTGACATGGTTTTCACAAAAAGAGGATTAAACCGATGCCAACCGTCATTGAAAAGCCTTCTGTCATTTCTGCAGCCGGCAACAAGCCCAAGGTGATCGAGGAATTCGTAGGAAGAGTCAACTCAAGGACCGAGGCCTTGAGCATCGCCCGCATGAAGAGCCCCACTGGATGGGTCGAGCCTGGCCAGCGACCGGAGTTCGATGAATATACGGTGGTGCTTCAGGGCATGCTGGAAGTGAAAACCGAGAAAGAAACCCTTCAGGTCAAGGCAGGCTCAGCTGTGATCGTTCATGGGGGGGAATGGGTTCAGTACAGCAGCCCCGGTCCGCAAGGGGCGGAGTACATCGCGGTCTGTTACCCGGCCTTTTCCATGGAAACCGTTCACCGAGACGACTAACCGCAAAAAAATCTTTACAATCCGTATAGGCGGCGTTACCGTCATGTACGTATTGGAAGGGACTTTGTTGGTGGAGTTGGAGGACGGGACACAAAAGCAGTACAAAAAAGGGGAGGCCCTTGTTGAAGACGTGGGTGTTTGGATTAACAACAAGAACCCCGGGACCACACCCACCAAGTCCATTGGTGTGATACTCAGTGAAAAGGGGTAAACCCCGGTGGTTTTCCCCAGGAATTAATCCTCCCCTAGGGAATTCCGGATTCGGAGGGGCCGTGGCGAAGAAAAATATCGTTATCGACGTCCACCACCACTGGATTCCCCAGGAACATTACCTGAGGCCAGAGCCGTTTACCCGCTGGGGCGAGAAGGTCCGATGGAAAAATGGACGCTTTCGGATAATTCGTAAAGGGGTACAGCTCTTCTCTCCTCCTCCCATGACGGCGAGCATGGAGGATCAGATCAAGTCCATGGATAAAGCTGGAGTGGACCAGGCGGCCCTTCACGTGGGGGTCTGGCTCGATTGGGTCAATATCAAAGCGGCTCGAACCATCAACGATGCAATGGCGGAAACCACTGAGCGGCACAAGGGTCGTATCGTGTCGGTTGCCCATGTGCCTCCCCTTGCTGCCGATAGCCGGAGGGAATTGAAGCGCGCAGTTGTGAACCTCGGCTTCAAAGCCGTGGCCATGAATACACATATCAAGGGGATTCTTATGGATGACCGGCGACTGTACCCCTTTTACAAGGCGGTATCAGAGCTGGATATTCCCATCCTGGTTCATCCCGCAGGGGAGCTTCCCATGGCCCATCCCCACGGTATGGAACAGTTCAACCTCACGAGGAATCTGGGTCGTGCGATGGATACTACAATTAACATGACACGGTTGATGTTGAGTGGTACCCTGGATCGCTTTCCCAAGCTCCGTTTCGTCTTTTCTCACATGGGGGGAGCATTTTTTGCCCTGAAAAACCGATTGAACCCGTCCTTTTGGGATAACCGATCGAAGGGGTTTTTCGATCGCTATCGCGAGAGAATCTTTATCGACACCGCGCCTCCCTTCTGGGTTCCGGAGGAGGTTCACTTTGCGGTGCAGACCATGGGAGAAGGGCAGGTACTTTTAGGCAGCGATTTTCCTACCGTGGGGTATCTCGGGGACGCGGTCAAAATTATCGAGAAATCGAGGCTTGCGCCGCAAGTGAAAAAGAAGGTCTTGGGGGACAATGCCCGAAGGCTCTTTCGTTGACGTAAGGCCGCGGGGCTCTCGAGTTCAGGACTAGCGTCTATCCGTATACGGAACCATATTCGCTTTTTGTAAATGACTGGAAATCGATCTCTTCCTGACGCACGAACCCGGTCTTTTGTATTTTCCCCAGCAAGCATAGATCCACAACGGCGGCCACCGAAGAAGCCGTGGCAATCTGAATGGCTGTCCAGTGGATGCCGTCCACTTCCCCGTGAGGGATCACCTTGGTATAGGTATCCTGGCGTAGGGAACCGTTGGTTTTGCCCACCACGGAAATAAGCATGACGACCCGGTCCTTTTCGGTGGTGGGGACGGCGGACTCCAGGATATGCTTTAGGATCTCGCGGTACTCGTTCAATTGTAGATCCACCATGAGAAATTTCATCAGGTCCCGGTGTCCCAGGTAACGGAGGGTTTTGTAATTCAACTCTTTCACTTTGCCTTCCAGGCTTCTTGCCAAGGTGCCTAACCCCCCTGAGGTATTGAAGGCCTCGTATTCCACGCCCTCTATGCTTACCCGTTCATATCCTTCGAGGGGTTGCACGCTGCGGAGTTTCCCGTCGATGATGGCTTCGCACGGATTGCCGTATTCGTTGATCAACCCGTCAGTGCTCCAGGTTAAATTGTATTTCAGGGCATTGGTGGGGTTTTCCGGCAAGGCCCCCACCCGAATGGAGACGCTGGTCACAGGGTGATACCGCTCCACCATGTCGTGGGCGATGATCTGAGCGGCTCCTGGCGCAAGGCCACAGTGAGGGATGATGCTTGTGGAGGCATCCTTGGCTATGCGCTCGATGGCCTTCCCGGAAGAAACGTCCTCTGACAAATCGCAGTAGGCCACCTCTATCTCCGCCGCCCCGAGAGCTATCCTTTCGTTGCAAAAGTATGGGCAGCAGGAAATGGTCATCTCCTTGCCCTTTAGGGCACGCCGCAGGTCCTTAACCTCGTTAATGTCGAGCCGTTCGTGGGCGCCCTTGGGACCGGCCGACTCTTTGGCCTTCTCCTCGTCAATGTCATAAACGGTGACCTGGTATTTTTTCTGGAGTAGATGAGTGGTTAACTTTCCGATCTTACCCGCGCCAATCAAGGCGATTTCTTTTCGGGCTGTTTTTTGGTTTGCCATGGCTATCAGTCAACGTTGTCTATTTGAGCCTTTTGTAGCTTCCCGGAATAGTCGATATAGACGGATTTCCACTCGGTGAAAATATCGTAGACTGTGGTACCTGCCTCGCGATGGCCGTTGCCGGTATTCTTGACGCCGCCAAAAGGCAAATGCACTTCGGCCCCGATGGTGGGTCCGTTAACATAGGTGATCCCGGCTTGAAGGTCTCTCATGGCACGGAAAGCGCGCGCCACGTCTCGGGTGTAGATGGAACTGGATAGGCCGTAGGAGGTGCCGTTTAATACCTCTATGGACTCTTCAAAACTCTTGACCTCGATGATTGAGATAACGGGGCCGAAGATCTCTTCCTAGGCGATCCGCATGGTAGGCTTCACCTGATCAAATACGGTGGGAAGATAAAAATTTCCATTGGCGAGTTCTCCCTTATCGTAGGGCTCTCCTCCGGTTAGAAGCCTTGCCCCTTCCTTCTTGCCGATTTCTACGTAGCCGTGAACTTTATCGCGTGCCGCCTGATTAATGAGAGGTCCCATTTCAATCTTTTCGTCCAGGCCGTCACCTATCTTTAGCTTTTTGGCCAGCGTGGTGAGTCGCTTGGTCATTTCTTCTTTAATGTCACGGTGAAGTATGAGTCGGCTGGTTGCGGTGCACCGTTGTCCCGTGGTCCCGAAGGCACCCCAGAGGGCCCCCTCCAGCGCCAGGTCCAGATCCGCATCCTCCATCACGATTTGGGCGTTCTTGCCTCCCAGTTCCAGAGATACTCTCTTGAGGTCTCTGCCGCATGAGGCTGCGATCTCTCGCCCCACCGCGGCGGATCCTGTAAACGAGATGAGCTGAACGTCCTGATGGCGCGCCAGTGCGGCCCCTGCCTCTTCTCCCGTGCCGTGGACCAGGTTCACAACACCTGGTGGGATCCCTGCCTCATCAAGAATCTCGCAGAGTTTGACGGCCGTGGCGGGGGTGTCTTCCGCCGGTTTAAGCACAACGGTATTGCCGCAGAGAAGCGCGGGGAAAAGCTTCCAGGTGGGTATGGCCATGGGGAAATTCCACGGGGTGATGAGACCACAGACTCCAACAGGTACCCGGATGGACATGGCCAATTTATCCGGCAGCTCCGAGGGCGTCGTCTCGCCGAACAACCTTCGTCCCTCACCGGCTGTATAGAAGGCGGTGTCGATCCCCTCCTGAACGTCCCCCCGGCTTTCCTTAAGGATCTTTCCCATCTCTCGGGTCATGGTTCGGGCAAATTTCTCTTTGTGCTGGCGCATGAGTTCCCCCACACGCTGAAGAATTTCTCCTCGCTTCGGCGCCGGTACCAGGCTCCATTTCTGGAATGCCTTTTTAGCCGCGCTTACAGCTCTATGGACGTCCTCGGCACTAGAGAGCGGGAATTGGCCGATTAGCTCGTTGCGGTTGGCCGGATTGCGGTTCTCGAAGGTCTTGCGCGATTTGGCCTCGACCCAATGTCCATCAATAAAATTTTTAAAACGTTTTGCCATGGGCGCCCTCCTCACTTTCAAGGTTTCAATAAGGGTGTTAAATTATTTTAAGCCCTTGAGCGCCTGAAGGCAAAGAAATTGCATGAAAGCTTAGGATGCGAAACGATGTTTAAAGCAATCTACGGATAGGAAGTATTGTATTGTCGTGAATATTGAATTTGCTGTCTTTGAACTTAGAGTTATCATAGAATGTAATGCGTAGGTTACGCCCATGGTAAGCAGTGTCGTCGAACTTTCCGGTCATATCGTCGACTCCCTCATCCTTCCCAAGGTCTTGGATCTGATCACCGCCCTTGGGGGAGAGTTTGAGATTCTTGAGGTGCAGGTGGGGCATCGCCGTAACGATCGAAGTTACGCGAAGATTTCCATTGAGGGTCGCAACCGTGAGATGTTGGACCACGTCCTGGCCCGGATCAAGGAGCATGGCGCCTTACCCATAGAAGAGGAAAAGAAGCCGGTGCGGTTAGCATCGGCGCCGATGGACGGGGTCTTTCCGGACAAATTTTACGCCACCACGAATCTTCAGACTCAGGTCCGGTTCAATGATCATTGGATCGATGTCCAGTCTCCGGAGATGGACTGTGGAATTCGTGTGGACCCCGCCCGCGCACGGGCGGAGACCATTCCCATTCACAGGGTGAAAAAGGGAGATGCCATCGTGGTGGGTCATCGTGGAGTCAAAATTCTCCCTGTGGAGCGTCGGGTCTCCCGTGAGGTGTTCGAGTTTATGTCGAGCCCGGTGTCCACCGAGAGACCCAAGGGTATTTTGATCCGGGAAATCGCCGAGTCCATGAAAAGAATCCGTCGCGATGGCGGCAAGGTCCTGGCGGTTGCGGGTCCGGGGTTGGTCCATACGGGCGCATCTCAATACATCGCGCAAATGATCGATGGGGGTTATGTCCATGTGCTGTTTGCCGGGAATGGGCTCGCGGTTCATGACATCGAAGCCGCCCTTTATGGGACCTCCCTGGGGGTTTATTTGGATAAAAAGATCCGGGCCGCCGAGGGGCATGAGCACCACCTGTGGGCCATCAACCGAATCCGCAGGGCGGGCGGGATACGGCAGGCCGTGGAGCAGGGGATTCTGACCAAGGGAATCCTCTATAGCTGTGTAAAGAAAGGGGCGGATTTCCTCCTGGCGGGATCCATTCGTGATGACGGGCCTCTCCCGGATGTGGTGACCGATACCCTCAAGGCACAAGAACTCATGAGGGAAAAGGCGCGCGGGGCAAGCCTTGCCCTGATGATGGCCACCACACTCCATGCCATCGCCACGGGCAATTTGCTTCCGGCCAGCGTAAAAACCGTCTGCGTCGACATCAACCCGGCGGTGGTCACGAAGCTGACGGACCGCGGCACCTTTCAAGCCATTGGATTGGTAACGGACGTGGAATCATTTTTGAGAGAACTCTGCCAATACCTGGGTGAAGAAAAATCGATCGCATCGGGAAAGACAAGGAGCCAAGGTAAAAAGGATAAAGGCAAGAGGAAAAACTAACGGGCCGAACCGAACACAATCATTTGGAATTAGTGGAGTTTAACCATGCGACTGCTGATGTGTCCTCCCATATACTATGGCATCGTATACGAGATTAACCCCTGGATGAGGCGCAATGAACCCAGTGATACTGATTTGGCGAAAGAACAATGGAGACTGCTTTCGCGACTTCTTCAGGATCGGCTGGATGTAGAGGTTGTGCTGGCGGAACCCGTACCTGGCCTTCCCGACATGGTCTTCACCGCCAACGCTGGCCTGGTTTGGAACGAAACATTTTTCCCGAGCAAATTCCGCCACGAGGTCAGAAGGGGAGAGGCGTCTCAGTTTGAGGAATGGTTCCAGGTAAGAGGCTACGAGATTGTCAATATTGCGGGGGAGGAGTTTTTCGAAGGAGAAGGGGACCTCCTGCTTTGCGGGGATAGTTTCTATGCCGGTTACCATATCCGATCCGATATCCAACCGCACCATAAAATCGCAGAGCTGCTCCAACGAGAGGTCTTGTCGCTGGAGCTGACCAATGAGTGGTTCTATCATCTAGACACGTGTTTTTGTCCTTTGGGGGGCAACCGGGCGCTGTTTTTCCCCGGCGCCTTTGACCCTTACGGTATCAAAGTGCTGGAAAGTCGCATCCCAACTCTCATCCCTGTGCCGGAAGCCGAGGCCAAGAGGTTTGCTTGCAATGCAATCGTGGATGGCACGAACATCGTCATGAACGATGGTTGCCCTGAAGTACGATCAAGCTTAGAAAAACAGGGCTTCTCCGTCTACGAGACCCCCCTGAGCGAGTTTATTAAAGCAGGCGGCAGCGCGAAGTGTTTGGCCCTTAAGGTGCCCCATCATGAAGATCCGGGTTCATAGCCTGGAAAAGTTCGACCAGGTTATTTTACCTCGATTTTACCCCGTTCCTCCTTTGGGTTGCCATATTCTTTTCTTATCCAGTCCATTGCCTGGTCCCTGCTCAAAATTTCACCGTTTAGCTGACCCTCTTCAATCTGCTTAAGAATCTCCCGAAATATTGGCCCCGGAGAGAAGCCCATTGCAATGAGGTCTTTACCCCTGAGCAGCGGGGAGGGGTGAATCTCTTCCTCGTTGAGCTCCGCCAGCTTCTGCCTGCAGAAATTGTAGTACTGGAGATCTCCATTGGCGGAAAGGGCATCGATCCGGCAGAGCTCCAACAATTCCTCTATGGCATCCTCGCGTAAAAACCTCTTCAAGGTGCTCAGGCGCATCTTCGGCGCCTGGGTGTATCGCAGGTGATTTTTCACCAGGAAAGCCACCCTCTCCCAAACCGTCCGGCTTCGCTTCAGCCGTTTTAGGATCTCCACGGCCATTTCGGCGCCTTTCTCGGTATGATTGTAAAAAGTGATTTTATCGCCCCGCCGTTCGAAACAGGGTGGCTTGGCAATGTCGTGGAAGAGGCAGCCGTAGGCAAGGGTCTCCGCGGGAGCGGTAAGATGACCGAGCAGCCCCATTGTGTGGGTAAAGACGTTTCCCTCGGGGTGATATTCTGGACTCTGCTCGACACCCTTTAGCGCCACCACCTCGGGTATCAGGGCGCCTAGCAGCCCTGTGGTGTCCAAGAGCTCGAAACCTCTCCTGGCCCCGCCCTCGGTCAACACTCGGGTGGTCTCTTCACCAATTCGCTCCCACGCAACCTGGATAATGGATGGGGCCTCTCCTTGGATGGCCCTTAAAGTGTTCTCTTCAATGGTGAATCCGAGGCCTGCCGCGAAACGTACGGCCCTGACCATGCGAAGGCGGTCTTCTTCAAATCGCCGGCGGGGGTCTCCGATGGCGCGGACGACGCCCCTGCGCAGATCTTCTGCACCGCCAACCAGATCGATGACGCGGTTCTCGTAGGTGTCGTACAGCATCCCATTGATGGTAAAGTCCCGTCGCCTGATATCCTCTTCCATGCTGCCGAAGCGCACATGGCTGGGGTGGCGCCCGTCGAGGTAGGGACCGTCGAAGCGAAAGGTGGTTACAGCAAAGGATTCCCCCTCCAGAACCACCAGGACCACGCCGAATTGGGTTCCCAGGGGAATGGTTTGAGGAAAGATGCGCTGGACTTCGCCGGGTTGGGCGTCCGTGGCAATATCGTAGTCTTTGGCAGCCCTTCCCAGGAGATCGTCCCGCACACAGCCGCCGGCCAGGAATGCCTGGTGTTTTTCGTCGCGCAGCCGCTTTATAATTGCTAGTGCCTTTTCCTTTGCCAACGCTTGGCGCTCCTATGGAAACAATTTTAGAGCAGAGTATGAAATTGGGAAAGAGGTGAGGACGGGAAAGTGAGAAGACTACCGAACGGCCGGTTCGCCGTTGGGGATGTATTCGTGGATCTTCCCCTGAGGTACCTGGAAGGTGACAGCGGGGCTCTTGTGATTCTCCAGAACAAACACCTTGAGCCCGTTTTCGAGGGTAGTCTCCCGGATTCGGGGAGATCGTGCTTGAGTGGCGCTGACGGAAATGAAAAGAACGGCAAGGGCTAGCGGGATTGCGACCCAACGCATCCCTTTGTGAGATAAAGAAAAACCGGCACAATGGCGAGTCAATACTCAAAAGAGACAAGAACAAACGGGGTTGAAGCCGGCAAGTGGATGAAGATAAAAATGAGGCGTCGGCGAATGAAGAGGCTAAGCGATATGACGTTGGTGGAAGCAGCCGGGGAGTCTGGAGTGAAGAGTTACGGTGCGGTGGGCTGGACGCGCCATGGGATTCAATTAAAGCGTGAGGCGGATGGAAGATTTCGGAGGCGGCTGGAAAATCCGGAAGATGTTATTTGTCAATAAAAGATTTGACCCCTTTATTGGAATTAGTGTAGGGCGTGGAGGTGAGAACCGATGAGAGCAGACAGAGACCCAGGACCTGGAAAGAGGCTGGCGCGGCGGCCGGGTTCTGAAGCAGGCAACAGTGCCGGTCTCCCGTTTCTCGATCACGGAGTCGATCAATGACGACACCTACCGCCATGTTCAGGCTGTTTGGCTGGATCAGCCTGTTCGCCGCCGCTTCAACTTCCGCACTGGCACAGCATACTCACAAGACATCGTCCTATGCGCATGCTCAGAGCACCGAAGTTTCAAGCCTTACGCCCGATGAAGTGCGCGAGTTGCGGAACGGCGAAGGCATGGGCCTTGCGCGAGCCGCCGAGTTGAACCACTTCCCTGGGCCGAAGCATCTTCTCGAACTCATGTCGGAACTCGATCTCAACCACGCACAGATCGAGCGTATCGAGGCGATTCATAAGAAGATGAGCACCCAGGCAATTGCCAAAGGTGAAGACATACTCAAAGCGGAGTTCCACCTTGCGAACCTGTTTACTTCAGGACAGCCGACGGCGGCGGAAGTGAAGCGCGTTACCGAACATCTAGGCATCATGCGCGGACAGCTTCAGGCGATCCACTTGCTCGCGCACATCGAGAGTACCCGCGAACTCACGGGCGAGCAGATTGAGGGTTACGACCGGCTCAGGGGCTACCGGCACTGACAGCCGCTACACGGCGAACAGCACCCGTCGCTGCGAGGGATCTGTGTACTCGAATCCATCTCCACCGCCGCTTTCGCCCGGCGACTCAGGCCCAGATCAGTCTGTCAGGGTCTTCCAGTTTCTACTTCCGGATTCCCCGTCGCGGTAATGGGGGGTCAGGTAACATGAAAAAGGCGTCAAGCTCCAGTAGGATGGTGGTTGTAGCGGCCGTCATACCTGAAAGGAGAAGACCCCATGCTTTACGTCGGGATAGACTGTCACAAACGATACGCTCAGCTAAATGCCATCGACGAGGCGCTCGTCGGCGCAGCGGATCAAAAATAATTGAAAATGGCTGGGAAAATCCGAGAAATTCCGGGGCGAAATGACCCGTAAATCGCCCATGCAAAGCCTCTGGAAGGGCCGTGCATCGACCGCGCTCAATGCCTCAGATGCCTGGGCAGCTTGCCGAGCCTTGCATCGCCGTAGATCGCCGGCACCTCCGAAGACTGCCCGCCCCTGCCCTTGGCATAGCGCGGCAGGTGATCCGTCCGTCTCCCCATCCGCGCAACTTGTCCCGGCGCCGCGCGCCGGTTCCACGACCGCGCCGTCCGCTTTCCTCATCGGTCCCGTCCCGTTGCTCGAGCCGCACCCTTGCTCTCGCTGCCGTTCATGCGATTCCCGGCGCGGCACCCTTACCCGGAGTTCCGGCCCTGGTCGGCAGATGGCGGATCTCGGCGCCCGTCTCCCTGTGGGCTTGAACCAGGTCGTACTGCGCCTGAAGGTTGAGCCAGAATTGGGGGTCGCCGCCGAACCAGTGGCCGAAGCGTAGCGCGGTGTCGCCGGTGACCGAACGCTTGCCTGCGATGATCTGGCTCACCCGGTTAGGGGGCACGTCAATCTGCCGTGCGAACTCCGTCGGGGTGATCCCCAGTTCTTCCAGCTCGCCCTTCAGGATCTCGCCGGGATGCACTGCTCTCATGAACATCGGACCTTCCTCCTTGTCATCCGTGGTAGTCCACGATCTCAACGTTGTGCGGTCCTGCCTGGCCGGCCGGCCACTCGAAACACAGTCTCCATTGCCGATTGATGCGAATGGAGTACCGGCCCATTCTGTCGCCCCTGAGCGCTTCGAGGTGGTTTCCCGGCAGGGACCGCAGGGTATCGAGCGAAGGCGCAGCATTCAGGATGGCGAGCCGTCTCGCGGCCTGGCTCTCGAAGCTGCGGAACGCCTTGACCGACCGTCCTTCGGCGAACGCCCGCGTCTTCCTGTCTCGATAGCCGAGGATCACTTCCTGCCAAGATAACAAGTTGGATGATGTACGTCAAGGGTACATCGCTGATGTCCCCTGTGTCCGGTCTGCCTCGTCGGCGGGTCGAATCCTTATCCAGTTAGTCTGACAACGCCACCGCCGCGCATTTGCCCAAATTGAAATATCCCATACCCCAAAATCTTTTAGTTTCACAAATCGTGTGAGGTTCGCGTATCCTATCGGGTGTTTAAACTCTGCCGTGGAGGAGCCTTCGTGCCGGGCGCGGGCGCCTAAAGCTGACCCGCATGACCCGATGGCTGATTTCTGGCGTAAATGGCGAAGGGGTCAAGTCTTTTCGGTCTGTTGCCCAAATCGATATTTTTAATGCGTTAAGAGAGCCCTCTGGTTATAATGCTCTCAGTTATTTCGGTACTTAGGGAGCAAAGCTATGATGGGTCATCAACCCCCCCCTCAGCCTTCACTGTTCTACACAGGGATCAATCTGGAGAAACGAATACGAGCGGACCACGTGTTACGCAAAGTAGCACGGATGGTGGATTTTGATTTTGTGTACCAAGAAGTCAAGGATCGATATGGATACAACGGCAACGTATCGATTGCACCGCCAATGATATTAAAGCTGATGATGCTTTTGGTGCTGTACAACGTTGGTAGCGAGCGGGAGTTGATGGCGACATTACCGGAGCGGCTGGACTGGTTGTGGTTTCTGGGATTGGAGTTGGATTCGGAGATACCCGAGCACAGCGTTCTGAGCAAGGCGAGGAGGCGTTGGGGGGTAGAGTGGTTTCGCTCCTTTTTCGAACCAGTAGTGTGGCAGTGTGTGGAGAGCGGGTTAGTAGACGGGAGTAAGCTATTTTGCGACTCCAGTTTGATTGCTGCGGATGCATCGAGCCACTCGATCATAGACACCCAGGGGCTTAAACGTTACCTGAGGCCAGCATACAAGGAGTTGGAGGGGCGATTGGAGGAGCGGGAACAGGCAAGAGAGGACAAGCATGAGGATCCACCGCAGAACCCTGCCCGGCAAAACGTTGTCAACCAGCGCTACGTGTCGGCGACCGATCCAGATGCCTCGGTGCTACGCAAGGGAAAGAAAGGGAACTCTAATTTGCGTTATCAGACCCACCGAGGGATTGACGGTGCGTATGGGGTGATTACCGCGACGATGGTTGGCCCTGGGGATGAGAATGAAGCACATCGCATGACAGATCTCCTTAAGGATCATCAGGCCCATACCCAACGCAGTGCCCAGGTGGTGGTAGCCGACAGCAAGTACGGGACTACAGCTAATTTTCTGGAGTGCTATGACCGTGGGGTAATGGCTCACATTGCGGTATTGAAACAGACTCAGGATAAGCAGGAGCGTCGGAGCAAGATATTTCCTGAAAGTATGTTTGTTTATGACCCAGAAACCGACACTTATACATGTCCGGCAGGGCAACCGCTTAGGCGGCGTAAGCACTGGGTGGAGCGCAAAGCGTTTGAGTACGTGACGAGCCGCGGGGTGTGTCAGCAGTGTGCCTTGCGGCTCCAATGCACTCACTGTCAAAGTGCGGGGCGAACCATCAAACGCCATGAGCGCCAGGAGATATTGGATAGCGTGCGTAGCCGGGCACGGAGTCAAGCAGCAAGAAGAGATATCAAGGTTCGTCAGCATTTCATGGAACGATCGTTTGCTCAAGGGAAACGATACGGACTGAAACGAGCGCGGTGGCGTGGTCGTTGGCGGGTTCAGATTCAGGATTACTTGATTGCCGTTGTGCACAACATCCAGCTGATGATTGTTCATACACGGCCAAAACCCAGAGCCGTATTGGCTGCAGCAACGAGGGCGGCCATTCGCTTTGCGGCCCCCCATCCAATGGTCTTGCAGCAAGCCGTCATAGCTTGAGCAAACAAACACGTTATAGCTCGATTGGATCTATTGCGCTATTGAACCGACGTTTGGGCAACAGACCGTATTGACCTGTCAGTATTTTGCATGATTCTGTTGCAATGCCGTTGCCTTAACAAGAGAAATCCAACCCAAAACCTGCAAACGCTGCACGCTTTGTAAGCCTTTTAGTTCGGCTTTGACAAGATGCAATCAATGCGTCGTTTAATTGCGTTCTGGGGATAATTGACAGCTCTTTTCCAGATGATGTCGGTGTATTCGCCTTCCTAACACTAGGGAGCGGTCTCACATAGACCAGCTCGACCCAAAGAAAAGGTAAGATTTATATTACCTCAGGTAAGAAAAAACTTACCTTTCCCACCAATCAGCTAGTTTCTGATTGTTCTGAAAAGATTGCAGGCAGTTAGATGCCTTGTGACAGTCCCCAGCCGAGGCAAACAGCATTTATGGGGTAAGATTTTTCTACCTCCATTGGGCTGAATAAAAACAGCCTCAAAAGAATCTCCTATAATTTTGCAGGGATTCATCCGCCCGTGTAACAACAGGGATGAAAACCAACTGCCCGGTATCTGCGACAGGGGCATGGATGAGAGTTGCCGAGTTTATGCGACGCCGGAGGTATGGTTATGTTTCGGCATCCCAGGAGAAGGAACGTACGGACCATAGTGTCGGCATAAATCCTTGTAGGGGGGCTGCTTTAGGGTAACTCTGAGCTGACCCACCGCTGCACATACAATCCGAGCCAGGAAGAGTCGAATGGCTCCCCCGGCTCTTTCCCATGAAGCCGGATGGCAACGTGCAAACTGAAGGGGGCGGTCCACATCAGGGCCGCCGTTTTTCTTCGTCCAACAACCCGTAGGACACTTTTAAATAGCTCTTTAATTTCATTCTAGCGGCCCATCACTGAGCAAAGCCAGGCCCAGAGCGGCTCCGAGGCCAAACAGAATTGACAAATTTTCACCCCAAGGGGAAGAGCAATCCGGCGCTTCTGCAGTAAGTTCTTACTAGTACGGGCGGTAATCCCGCAGGCGGGGTAAAACTTCGGTGCCGAAGAGTTTGATGGAGCGCATGAGATCTTCTTCGGCCAGGGCCCCAAAATTAAACTCTCCAAAGATAGTATTGAAAAGTCCTTCACCTGCGGCAGCCTTCAATTGGCGGGCCACAGTATCCGGAGAACCCACGAACGCGAGATTGCGATCGAGGAGGTAGTTAACGTCAATCAGGTTCCTGGCAATCTCGGCTGCCCCCGGTTCTCCTCTCTTTTCATAGTTTTCAGCCAGCCGTAAGTGGGGGATCCTGCCATCAGGTGTCGTACCGAAGACCTTGGTAAATGCATGGACGATATGGGGCGCAGCCTGGGCTCGTGCTTTTTCGTCCGTCTCATCCACGTACACCAAGGCCCAGTAACCGATATTTGGTTTGTCCGGGTGTCCGGCCTGTTGCCACCATTGCAAATACTGACGGTACCGCGGCGCCGTGTCCGCTCTGGGCAGGAAGAATAGATAACCGGTGTGGACACCCTCCTTGGCCAATAGCGCCAACGTGTCGGCATCCCGGGACTGCATCCAGAACGGCGGGTGCGGCTTCTGTAGTGGCTTCACTGACATGATTACATCTTTATACTGGTGAAAGTCTCCCTCGAAGTTGAATGCGCCCTGCGAGGTGAGTGCGGTTTTTACCAGGGCCATTCCCTCGTTGGCGATGGCCCTGCGGTTCTGAAAGTCTGCCTTATAGGGTCCAAAGAAGTCAGGTATGATTCCCGAAACGAGGCCGAGTTCCAGGCGGCCGTTGGTGGCATTGTCCAGTGCCGCCGCCTCCTCGGCGATGCGCAGAGGATCGTAGAGGGGGACCACATAACCCATGGGACCGAGGCGCATCTGTCGCGTGTGGACGGCGCCGGCGGTGCAATAGACCGGTGGGGAGACCATACAACTCTCCCGTGGGTTGAAATGATGCTCCACAGTAAATCCGAATTCGAATCCAAGCTCGTCGGCGAGCGCCAGTTCGCGCCACAGCTGCTCGTAGCGCTGAGCCGCAGTCATGCCGGGTTTGTTCCAGCAATGTGAAAAATGCGCAAATTTCATCCTAAATCACCAAGAGGGAAGAAACTAACAAGAGAGCGTTTGATTGTCAACGGATTCTGATTCGAGGATGGATTCCCACGTCGATAGATCATTGTGTTCGGTCAGTGTTTATTGACGTGCATTATCGCCACGCAGTGCATTGTAAATGCGTTCAGCGGTGATAGGCAGCTCGAATAGTCGTACCCCTACGCCATTGGCTACGGCGTTGGCGATGGCAGCCGGAGGACTGTTGTTGGACAGTTCGCCAATGGCCTTGGCATGGTAGGGCGCCGGGCCGCCCCCAGAGCGTACAAGGACTGTTTTGAGTTTAGGGATGTCCGCTACCGTGGGCATTTTATAGTCGCCGGCGTTAGCATTGGTCACCCGGCCATTCTCTATAATCAGTTCTTCCATGCAGGCTTGGCCCAAGCCCATGACAACGCCACCCTCGATTTGGCCCTGGTGCATGATGGGGTTTATAATTGTTCCTACGTCGTGGGCGGTCACGATGCGGTGCACCCGTAGGGTTCCGGTTTGCGGATTCACCTCCACGTCGGCAACCTGTGCGCAGAAGTAGGTTACATCGGTAGGTTGAGGAAGATTCTCTTGCACGGTGACAGTGAGGGGACCCTGAGTTCGAACTAGGAGTTGTCTCAGACCCACTTGTTGGTTCGGGTCCTCTCGAAGTCGAAACTTACCATTTTGAAAGTCCACTTCTTCCGGTTGGCATTCCAATAGTTGGGCTGCTTTTGACAAGAGATCGGTGCGAAGCTGCCCGCACGCTTCGATGACCGCGTGGCTTGCAACGTAGGTTCCCCGGCTGGACCGGGCGCCGGAATCGTAGGGAGCAGTGTCTGTGTTCCCCGCTGTGACTCTTACTTGCGTGAGGGGGACTGTCATTTCGTCAGCCACGAGTTGCTGCAAGATGGTATGAGCGCCAGCTCCCTGATCAAACGTTGGGCTTATGACGGTGAAGGTGCCGTCGGGTTCAGCAGTGACGGCCACCCCGGCATCGCCGGCACCAGTGTGGCGCCCAAACAGCGCAATGCCTTTTCCTCGGTTGGCGTGTGGCTTGGATACCTTCCAACTAGCCGCAGTCAACGCTGCTTGAAGGACCTCACGGAATCTCACACTCTGGAGCCGCTGCCCTGTGGTGTCCTTTTCGCCTTCGCCAATGAGGTTTTTAAGCCGGAATTCGGCGGGGTCCATGCCCAACTCCTTGGCAACGATGTCTGTGTGTGATTCCAGGGCAAAGAAGGTGGCCAGGCCGCCCGGCCCACGAAAATAGCCGCCAGGCACCGTGTTCGTGTAGATCTGAAAAAACTCCGAATAGGCATGATCCACCCGGTAGGGTCCGCCGACATAATTCCACGTGGACAGGGTAGCATTGGGCTTAAGGGCGCCGTAGGCGCCGCTTGCGTGGACGGCCCGTAGAGAACGGGCGGTGATGCGGCCATCTCGCGTTACTCCGGATTTCACGGTGACCACTGTGGGATGGGCCGGATTACCCGCAGTAAGCTCCTCAGCCGAGGTCATGACCATTTTCACCGGCCTTGCCGCCTGCTGGGCAAGAAAATAGGCAACGGCTGCATCTGACGCGTCCCCTTTTCCCCCAAACTCTCCCCCCAAATTCACGGCATTAAAACAGATTCGGTCCTCCGGGATTTCCAGGGTCTTTGCCATTTGAGAACGATTGCCAAAGGGGTGTTTGGTGGAAGCCCAGACTTGAATCTTGCCATTGGGTTCGATAGCGACGACGGTAGCGTGAGGCTCGATATAACCTTGGTGCCGGCCGGGGATACGAAATGTATGCTCCAATACCATGTCAGCCGCACGAAGTCCTTGCTTCACGTCGCCCTTCTGCCACGCCAGTCGCGTCAGGCCATTGGGTACATCTGCGGCGAGTCGGGTTTTAGGGGCACCGTCGTAGCCAGCGACGTTTTCATGGATGCGTGGAGCGTCAAGTTCCATGGCCTTGATGGGATCGTAGACCGCTTCTAGCTCCTCGTAGTCCACGGAGATCAGCTCCAGAGCTTCGTCTGCGGCTTCGGGTGTGTCAGCAGCCACGGCGGCAACTCGATCTCCGATAAATCGAACCACGTCCCAGCAGAGAACAGGCATGTCACGAATCAACTTACCCATGAGCCGGCCGGAGATATCCAGACCGGTGACAATGGCCCTGACACCGGTCACTTGGCGGGCCTTGGCAGTATCAATACGACGAATGCGAGCGTGGGGATGGGAGCTACGAAGAATCTTGCCCCAGAGCATGCCTGGAAGTTTTACGTCCGCTGTATAAACGGCCTGACCGGTGACCTTTTGAGGTCCTTCCGCCCTGGGAACAGGTGCCCCTACGGCTTTATTGATCCTCGTATAATATAATGACATCAGAAAAGGCTGGACTGTTTCCAGAAGGCGGTAACGAGACGAGGCCTGCGGCGCATTCGGCAAAGGGCGCGACGAGCATGGTGGCTGAGTTGAGCGAAGTCCTTGGCACAGAAGTTGGGCAGTTCATGATGCTTCCAGTATCCCCAGAGGTATTCGACGGGATTCAGTTCCGGTGCATAGGCCGGCAACCGTTCCAGCACCAACGCGCCTTCGGTAGCGGCAACAAAGTCCCGAACCAACCGGCTCCGGTGGCTGGGCAGTCCGTCCCACACTACCAGCAGCGGCCCGGAAACATGACGCATCAAGTGCTTCAGGAATTCGATGATCTGGGGGCTCTTGATGGCTCCCGGATACACTCGAAAGTACAAGCGCCACCAGGTGACTCCGGCGATGGCCGACAGACTCTTCCAGTTGAAGTGATATTGCAGCACTGGCGTCTGTCCTCGGGGCGACCACGTACGATACCGATTCGGCCGCTCGCTCAGCCCGCTTTCGTCCACGAACACTATGGTTCGCCCCTCGTTTCGGGCTTTTTTTTAATCTCCGGCCAGCGCTTCTTCTTCCACTGCCGGATCGCCTCTTCATCTCGTTCCAAGGCACGTCCCGTCGGCCGCTGGCAACTCCACCCCAACTGCCGCAATATCCGCCAAACATGGCCCGGATGGTATGTGACTCCGCAGGCTTCCCCAATCAAGTGGGCCACTCGCCTTGCGGTCCACAGGCTCGTGTCGTACCCCAGCGCTTCGGGTCCCCGTTTCAAACCGCCCTCGATCTTCTTCAGATCCGCCGGGCTCAGTCGCGGCTTGCGTCCGGCACGCCCCGCCTGCTTGAGCCCGGCTCTGCCGCTCTCGGCCAACTGCCGCGCCCATCGATTCACCGACTGGCGGTGCACTCCCACCCAACGCGCCACCTCCGCCTCCGACAGCCCTCGCTTCAACAGCCTCCCCGCCTCCATCCACCGCCGCTCCAATGCTTCAAAGTCCCGTCGCACTCCAAGTGGGTTTCCCATACCACCACTATACATTAAGTTCTTATCCAATGTCATTATATTATGCGGCTCTCCATAAGTGTCGACATTTTTTTCGCCCATTAGCTCACCGCTCTTCCAGGTCCCTAACTTCTATTCTTGAACTGTAAAATGCCCGACCTATTTATTTCACCTGAATCTTCCGGTCAAGTACTGCCTTCCTCAACCACCGCTCAGTTCATCTTGACTCGTCCATCTCTAGCCGGGTATTGATCAATGAGGCAGTTAAGAAGACGTTTCACGAAGAATGCGAACCAAGAGAAATGAGGTAACTATGGCGTTCAATCAGATTGGAATTCTCAGCATTGGAGAGATGGGCTACCACTGGGCCCGTACCTTGGGCGCTCACAGGGTAAAAGTCTTGACCTATACGGGCGACAGAAGTGAAGCAACACGAAAGCGTGCTGAAAGTGTCGGCGTGGAACAGGTCTCATCGCTGGAGGGACTGGTTTCCCGCGCTGATCTTATTGTTTCAATTGTGGTGCCCTTCGCGGCAAGGCCGGTTGCACAGGGTGTGGCCCGGGCCCTTACGAAAAGCGGGCGAAGTGATCTTCTCTATGTGGATGCCAATGCCATCTCGCCTATGACGGCGGCGGAGATAGGCCGGCTACTGACCCGTGCCGACGCCAGGTTCGTTGACGGCTGCATCCTCGGTGGCGCCGCGAAGATCGACCAGGGTACAGTGGTTTATGTTTCAGGGGATCACGCTAGCAGCCTCCTTCCGCTGAACGAATTGGGGCTACGGGTCAAGGTCCTTGGGACGGAGTCCACACAGGCCTCGGCATTCAAAGTGCTCCATGCGGGTTTGAGCAAGGGACTGGCTGGTCTTTTCACCGAGCTGCTGGTGGGTGCGGAAAAACTTGGCTTGTTGAGTGAAACCCTGCAGGACTATGAAAGGAGCTACCCCGGCATCGCCAGTAAAGTTGGCCAGTCAATGCTCTCCTTACCATTGCACGCAGGACGTAGGGCCGAGGAAATGGTGGAGCTCCGTGAGACCTACCATCATTACGGGTTAAATCCCATGGTGGTGCCAGGCGTGGAAAAGGTGTTGAAGGGGATAGCTGCGCTCAAACCCGGCGAGGGCGCGGGGTCAGAGGCACGAGCAGAGCCGCTGGTGGAAATCATCAAGTCCTTTACTGAAAGGGGTCTGTTGCGCAGAGGTTTCTCGGGCAAAAAACCGAGCCAGCGGAAATCCGTGAAGCGCACAAAGCGAGGCCTTACAGGAGGAGTTAAATCGGCATGACCGTAGCCAAAGGTGTTTCCAATGTGCGAATGAAATTTGGATTACACAGTTGGGCAAGAGGTGACCCGCGCAAAGGCGCAAAGGACGCCAAGTATAATTAAAATTACAATTTCGAAATCCGAAATTCGAAACAATTCCAAATGACCGAGAAACATGAAATTCTAAACAAGTTTGTTTTGGATTTTGATTTTTAGATTTGAACGTTTTGGTTTGTTTGAAATTTCGAGCTTGGGATTTCGGATTTTAATCCGGGGTATCTTGGGGCGAAAAACTTTATTGCAGTCGTTCTGTTTAATATTCTATCGGGTAAGAGTGGAGCCGTTAATTTTATTGCAGGATGGTTTTTACCTGGGGCCATGACTCCGTGCCTTTTTCCTCCAGGGCGGAGCGTACCTTGGCCCCACAACAAACGTATAATTATGATAAAGCTCCAACATAGAGAATTATAGCCCGTAGAGCGCGGCGGCGTTGTGGTCGAGGATCTTGTCCACAATGCGACGATCCACTGGGCATGTTTTTCTGAAGGTGGAAATGGCTTCAAGCTCCGCTGCCGTGTCGGCATGACCGTAGTCAGTCCCCATGATCAGGTTGTCCTCCCCTGCATAACTGAGGACGTAAGGGATATCGTCGTCCGTCTGGCAGGCAACGTAAAGCCTGTTTTCCCGTAGAACCTGATCTGTCATTTTCCCTTGTAGGTGTTTCCCCGCGCGGTGCGCAGTGCGCCGGACCACGTCATGCAAAACATATGGTACCCACTGGGAACTGGCTTCAACAAAGGCGAACCTGAGCCCGGGAAACTTTGAAGGTACCTGGCCAAAGACCAAGCTATGGAAGCTCCCCATAACGGGAATTTTTGAAATTAAAAAGCTCCCGCGCGATTCGCCTACTCCAAGGAAGTTGACCACCTCCGGATTAGCGTTGCCGGCGTGAATACAGATGGGCATGTCTAGATTGCTTGCCAAGGCGTACAAAGGAAAGAAATAAGGGTCGGAAAGGTGACGGTCTCCTTCAAAACCGCGCATGAAGACCCCACAAGCCCCGTTCTCCTTGGCGAACTCTAACGCCTCAGGGGCCTTGGACAGGTCCAGCAAGGGTGGAACAGCCACCCAGCGCAGTCGCTCTTTCGCCTGACTCCAAATTTCAGCCATCCACCGGTTGTAGCTCTTGGCCAAAGCCAGGTCCGCCGCAGGGTTGTCCGCCATCTTGCGCGTAAAGATTGTGGGGTAGAGCACTTGAATGTCCACGCCCAGCTGGTCCATATGCTTCAGGCGCGCCTCCACATCGAGCATCTCCCGGGAGGTTTCCGTGGTATCCAAGCCGATATTGGAACGACGGAGCTTGAGCTTACCATCGATGATCCAGTAAAGCCGGTTGGAACCCTGATCGGTAGTGGCTAAATTAACAGGCCGGTACTTGACCTCGGCTTCGTCCATAAAATCCCAGGTGTGGTCTGTCTCGATAACATGGGCATCAGCATCTATGGTGGGCATAGGACTTCCTCCCCTTGCGGATATATAGAAATCTAATTCTAAGGATTGGTCAGAGAGACACTATTCGATAAGGTTTGTTGATGTCAACACGAGATTAGGATGGATCGGGTCTCGTCGTGAGTGAGTTACCGTTGGTCGAGGGCGTTGGCGAGATCGGCGATGAGATCTTCCACATCTTCGATGCCCACCGAGTATCGGATCAGGTTGTCCCTGATCCCCACCAAAAGGCGTTCTTCGGTGGTGAACTCATAGAAGCTCATTAAGGCGGGCTGTTCGATCAGACTCTCAACGCCGCCCAGGGAGGGAGCAATTTGAGGAATGCGACACGAGTCCACGATGCGGGAGGTGGCTTTTTGGTCTCCTTTTACCTCGAAGGAAACCACCCCACCGAAACCTTTCATCTGCCGTTTGGCCACCTCGTGCTGGGGGTGGCTGGGTAAACCGGGGTAATGAACTGCATTTATGCGAGGGTGCTTGGCCAGAAACTCTGCAAGGGCCTGAGCATTGGCGTTTTGCCGCTCCACCCGTAGCGCAAAGGTCTTGAGGCCGCGAACCAGGAGGTAGGCGGCGAAGGGATCCACCACGGCCCCAGTGACGGCTTGTAGGGACCGGATCCCATCGATAATGGCTTCGGATCCCAGAACCGCTCCAGCCAACAGGTCATTGTGTCCACCCAAATATTTAGTCGCAGAATGGAACACCAGATCAATGCCGAACTCTAGGGGGCGCTGGTTAAAAGGAGTCGCGAAAGTGGCATCGATGATGGTCTTTACCCGATGCCTCTTGCCAATTTCGGAAAACCGTTCCATGTCGAGAACATAGTTGTAGGGGTTTGTTGGGGACTCGCTCAGGAGGACCCGGGTCGTGGGACGGATCGCATCCTCCATGGCCACATAGTCGCCCGCGGGTGCGGTAGACACTTCGATGCCGTAGCGCTGCAGGATCTGGGTCAAGAACTGACGGGTGCGACGGTAAGAATCATCCGTCACCACCACATGGGAGCCCCGCGAAAGCACGGCGAAGAGGGTTGTTGTGATGGCGGCCATTCCACTCGCAAATAGAAGGCAATCCTCGGCGCCATCGAGAATCGCTAACTTTCGCTCGGCGGTGCGCTGAGTCGGATTTCCGTAGCGGCCGTATTCTTCACGTTCGATGCGTCGTTCAAAATGAGCGCTGAGCTCCTCAGTGTCGGCGAAGGTGTAGGTGGCGGTTTGGATAATGGGTGTGGCAAGAGCGTTCCCTGGCTTTGGGTGTGGCTCACCGGCATGCACGGCAAGGGTACTGATCCCTCTCTTTTCCTTGCACGCCTGCGCGGGTGATCCACTGGCGGTTCCAGGTTCGTCCTTGGGAGTTTTCCTGGTACCCTCGGTTCCATGGGTTGGCGACGGCGTACCGCTATTTTCGGTCTTTCGGTCTTTCATTACCCTTCAAGGAGTCGCACCCTCTCCACATGCCGCTGAATGGCGTCTGTCACAGGCTTTACATCGGGTTTCATATCCACGGGCTTGTTGCCATGACTCGAGCGTATGCCCTCTAGACTGCTTTGATGATAGGCGATCTTCTGATCGGCGAACTTGAGCCCGTGAGCGGTGGAGATCACCACCACTCGTTCATGGGATCGGATGATCTTTCGGTCCACGAGCTTTCGAAGTGCCGCCAAAGCAACCCCTGTGTGAGGACAATTGAACATGCCCGTGCGGTCCGCGCGCGCGGACTCATCCACAAGCTCCTGTTCCGAGGCCTGCTCCACCACGCCGTTGAATCGTTGCAGGGTTCGAATGGCGCGTTGATAGCTGACGGGGTTCCCGATTTGTATGGCACTGGCAAGGGTCATCTTCGCCGTCATGGGTTTGAAGCTTTCAAAGCCCTTCAGGAACGAGCGATAGAGGGGGTTTGCGTTTTGAGACTGTGCAACGCAGATGCGCGGCAGCTTGGAAACCAGACCGAGATCGTGGAGCATGAGAAATCCGTTACCCAGGGCGCTCACGTTTCCGAGGTTGCCGCCGGGGATGACGATCCAGTCGGGCACTTCCCAATCAAACTGTTGCACGATCTCGATGGCCACGGTCTTCTGACCTTCGATTCGCAGGCTGTTCATGGAATTTGCCAGATAGACACGCGGGTCAGCGGTGATCTTCTGCACCACGGCCATGCAGCCGTCGAAATCCGTGTCCAGGGATAACACGAGGGCGCCGTTGGCCAGCGGTTGTACCAGTTGGGCGGGTGACACCTTGTCGCGTGGAAGCAATACCACTGCGGGTATCCCTGCTGCGGCGCAATAGGCAGCCAGCGCCGCCGAAGTGTCTCCTGTGGAGGCGCAAGCCGCCACATCGATGGGTGAGCCATTGGCGATCATTTGCTTGACCACGGAGACTAGCACCGTCATGCCCAGGTCTTTGAAGGATGCGGTATGCGAGTTGCCGCATTGCTTGACCCAAAGGTCCTCCACGTGGATCTGCTTGCCGTATCGGTTTGCCCAAAACAGGTTGCTGTTCCCTTCATAGGTGGATACGATGTTCTCGTTATCGATGAAGGGGACCACCCATTCCTTCTTGGCCCAAACTCCTGAACCGTAGGGATACTCGTTTTGATGTAAGCGATCGTCGAAGAGCCTCATCCATGCGGAAGGAGCCCTCGTCTTGAGTGCTTCCATATCGTGCTGCACCTCTAGGAGGTTGTTGCAGGAGGGGCAGCGGTAGATGCTCTCGAGCAAGCTGAACTGTCCGGGACAGCCGTTGATACATTGAAACCAAGCGTTATAGCTCATGTTTGTCCTCGTCGGGTGTAAACAGTATTCGCCAACGTGGGAGTTATGTCAACCCAACGGTAGTGTCACTTAAGGTCTCTTGCACGTGAAGGCCGTCCATAGTCCTTCATTGATTTTGGTTTGCCCTTTATCCATTTGGGAAATATCTTAGAGTGATGCCAAGCTTTCTAATTCAGTACCGGCTGCTCCTGCTTGGTCTCCTTGGCGCTGCTCTGTACGTCGGATGCATCGGTTTGTTTGATCTGTGGTACCCCGATGAGCCTAACATCGCCGAGGTGGCCCAGGCCATGTTTGTGAGCGGTGACTGGATTGCGCCAAGGCGCATGGGAGTCATATGGGTGGACTATCCGCCGCTCATATACTGGGCGGGCAGCATCTCATCCACCGTGCTGGGTGGTATGAATCAGTTCACTCTACGGTTGCCTTCCGCGCTAGCTGCCATTTGCCTTGTGCTTGTAACCTGTGCCGTGGGGTCCCGTTGGTACGATGGGAAAACAGGGCTTTGGGCCGGTTTTCTCCTCTTAACCTTCTCCCAGTTCGCACTGCAGGCCGTTGGCTACCGCACCGACATGCTGTTCAGCTTCTTTATTGGCACCGGACTGCTCGTCTACGCTGGCGGTGTTGGCGATGGAATACGCTGGTGGCCCAGGGCGGCTGGGTTTGCCCTGTTGGGCTTGGCTCTATTGACAAAGGGACCCTTGGGGTTGTTATTGCCAGGCCTTGTGCTCACTCTCTGGCACGGGGCGCGGCGTGAATGGCGGCCGCTTCTGGAGCTTGCCCCTCTGTCCCTCATCAGCCTGGCCATTTATGTACCCTGGTTCGTAGCTTGCGCGAAGGAGATGGGCTCGGACAACATGCTTTATGAGCTGTGGGCTCAAAACTTCGGTCGTTTTCTCAGCGGTGCACGTATGCACGAAAGGCCGTTCTACTATTATTTCGTTGCGATTGGTTACGATCTTGCACCCTGGACGCCCCTCTTACCCTTTGCACTATGGCGGATTTATCGAAATAGGTTGTGGCAGGACCGCCACACCCAGCTCGTGATTTGGTGGTTCGCCGCCTTCTTCGTGTTTCTGTCCATCGCGGTAACCAAGCGGCAGATGTACCTGCTGCCCGCATATCCTGCCATTGCACTTCTGATGGCGCCGTGGATTAGGACTACCATCGAAGTGGGGGCTGACGTCGGTTTGAGAGACTCCCGTCCGGCGCGTGTGTTGGTGGCGTTTTATACCGTACTGCTCATCTCGGGGGGAGTGGTCTGTTTCATTAGCTTTGTGGGTACAGGACCCGTTATGGCCCGACTGGATCTGGACCCCCTGTATAAAAACATCGCTCTGAGTATGCGGCTCCCGAGCCTCGCCCTGGGCGTGATAAGTCTATCCGGGGGGATATGGGTGTTGGGTGCGTGGCGTCGCGGAGACTTACCGGGAGCCTTTTATCGCATGGCCGTTGCCTTTTTTCCCATCTACTTCGTCGGCTTCACCTGGGTTATGCCAACCATCAATCCAGCCAAGACCTACGCCCCCGCGGGGCGATGGATTCGGGAGCAAATCGGCTCTGAAAAGCAGTTTGGTCTAGCCTTTCCAGCACGGGGATTCTCCAAGATGGGGGCATTTGGGTTTCACACCGGTGCCCTGGTCAGGCTGTTGAACAACAAAGAGGAGATCGAACGATTTCTGCGTGAGCATCCCAAATCCGTAGTACTTTTGCACCAAAGAACCGCCGCCAAGATCTACGGCAAAGAAAAGGCAAACTGGCGCGCTCGGATTATCCATGAGCTTGTAGCGGGTCGCTACCGCTACTTTGTGCTGCGCGGCTCATGAATTAAACAATCCTAGACCCCATCCTAGTCTGTGAACATTCTACTCAAAATATGGCTTGTCGCGCTGGTGATCAAGCTACTTCTCACCGCCTTTATCCCTCTCTACGACGACGAGGTCTACTACTGGGTTTGGACTAGGCACCTTCAACTCAGTTACCTGAATCATCCACCGTTCGTGGCCTGGCTGTTTTTACTCGGCACCCCACTGGAGCCGCTTTTTCACACCGTTCGTTGGCCCTCGGTCATTCTGGGCCATGGGACTTTTTTAATTTGGCTTAAAATCCTGCGACCCATCATGAGTGAGCGACAGCTTTTCTGGTGGTTGTGCCTTAGCCTGACCTCTCCGTTTTTCGGCATGGGTTCGCTGATCGCAACGCCGGACACCCCCCTGATGTTTTTCTGGTCCCTGTCCCTGCTAGCCATGCTCAAGGCAATGGAAAGCGGGGACCCTCGATGGTACGGTGCTTTCGGTTGCTTCCTGGGGCTCGGGTTCTGTTCAAAATACATGATCGTGCTGTTTATTCCCGCCGCACTGATTTGGCTTGTATTCAGTCGGAGACTCAAAGCGGCTCACTGGCAGTGGCTGCCTCTAACCCTTGGTGCGGCCCGGGCACACCCATTTTGAAAAATTACCACAAACTGAGACACTAAAAGGGTGCAGGGCGTGACTCGGCGAGTTTAGAGTTCACAAGGAGGGAGACCGGTGGATACCAAAGTGCTATCGCGCATCTGCCTGCTTAGGGAAAGTGAAAGATGGTGAGCTGTTTGGAGAGATGTCCGCGTTGATGGACAACCAAGATCCGCCTCGGCCGTCGCTGCGGGAGATCAGAATACAAGAGTCTTGGCTTGGGGTGAAAAAGAAATCGTGAAGCTCATTCAGGAATACCCGACTCTCGGCACAAAGATTATGCTGAATGTCATCAGAAAACTAAGCGGTCATTTGCGCAACGCAAACGACGCCATTTATAGCCTCAGAAAAACCTTCCTTCCTGTTTCCGGGTAAACCCCGTGCCGCGGGCTTGTTCTTGCGGCCTCATGGCATAGCCGTTAAGGGATTTGGGAATATTCCTCCCTACTCCTGTGCGCGAAACGATATGTGGTGCGGGTAATCGGGCCTCTCAGAACTTTTGCAGCCGACGGCATACACTGGTCTAGGTTAGACTGGATTTTTTCGTAGCCACCCGATGTAGTCCGCAACTCCCCGCTCCAGGTCGTAATCGGGTTTAAAGCCCACATCTTCTCTCATCCGGTTGATTTCCATGTAGGCGTTGGTCCTTTGCCGAGGGCCCAGTCCGGGCTCGAGTTCCACTTGGGCGCCAGGAACTACTTTCTTGACCGCCTCCGTAAACTCACGGTAGGTATGTGGACCGTCGCCGCTGATGTTGTAAGTGCGGTGTGGTAGCTTATCGGCCATCTGAAGAAGCTGGATTCCCGTGGCACAGTCCTTGACATAGAACGCGCCCACCTCATCATTCTCGTGGGGCACGCCGGTGCGGGTACCTTTGAAATCCGCCGGGGTACCTTTGACCGCTGCATGACAGATCCGGCTCGTGGCCGCGGCCAGCGTATGGTAGAGCGGACCAAAGGGACCGCCGATTCGCATAGCCACTACATCGAGTCCCGTGCGATTGGCATAGTGTGCCCCCAGGATCTCCAGTGCCTTCTTAAATGTCTCCGTGGGATTGCGGGACTCAACGGGTAGGAGGGTGTCTTCGTGGAAGGGGCCCTCAGGGATACCACCATAAACGGAAATTGAGCTACCCCACGTCACGCGTTTGACATCTGATACCCTAGCCGCCTCCAGGATGTTCAGGAATCCCATCACGTTAACCCGATAATCCTCTGCTGCGGACAACGCCGCCAGGGCGGGGACAGCCAGGTGCACGACGCCTGTTACTTGGTGCTTCCTGACCACGTCGATGACATCGTGAGCGCTGGTGACGTCCAACCTCTCGATGAACACACGCTTGCCGATCTCGTCTTTGATGAAGTCAGGCTCTCGACGCACCCGGAATTGCGTGAGCACCACCTTCTCTCCTACGTCCAGGAATCGCCTGGCGGTGTGGAGGCCGATAAAACCCAGACCGCCTGTGATCAGAATCATAACCGTATCTCCTTCCCTTGATGATAAGGAAATTTCCATCTCGATCTGCTTGAGACCGATATGGGCAGGCAAGCCATCGGGGGCTCGAATGTCCTCATTTTGACTGCCTTTCCCTTTTAATAAGGAAGGGCCGCAGGGTCAAGACGAAAGCGAAGACGCAAAGCACAAAGCAAAACCAGCTGGCAGCAATTCGGACTAAGGATTACAAGACAGCAAACAATATGAAATTACCCCCTCCGCCTGGGTCTTCTTAATTCAGGTTTGCCTACTGCTTACTTTGGATTTCTCTGACGCGTCTAATTTTGAGAATTTTTTTCCCTTAACTAGTGATGACTCTTGCTGAGGAACGTTGCGCTTGTCCTTTCCCTATTCGAACCTAACATCAGGCAAAATGGAAGAGTTCCAGGACAACCTGGAATTTTCATTCGGCCCGTGACTTTGAATCCTGTGCTCTTTTGTTCGCTATCAGTGCATCTTTTGTCCTTGGAGTGCCCTCCGCTGGGGCAGGCCACCTAATTGTTTTGATTGACACTCTAATACTGTGTGCTATTTGTGCTTTCGAAACCAAAATCAAGTGAGGGAACTATGATTAGCCAAGAGGACAATGATCTGCTGACGAGGACCATGCCTGGCACACCATGTGGTGAGCTGATGCGACGGTACTGGCAACCCGCGGCCCTCTCGGAGGAACTCCCACCTGGGGGGGCGCCGTTGCCGGTAAGGCTGTTGGGCGAGGATCTTATCCTGTTTAGGGACGATCGGGGACGTCCCGGGCTGCTAGGGATACATTGTTCCCACAGGGGAGCGGACCTGAGCTATGGCCGCGTGGAAGATGGCGGTTTGAGGTGCATCTACCATGGTTGGCTGTACGACATTCATGGCCGCTGCCTGGATCAGCCTGGGGAATCCAGAGGGGGTGAGCACCGTGACTCAGTGCGCCACCCCGCCTACCCGTGTCAGGAGGCTGCGGGGGTCATATTCGCGTATTTGGGCCCCGGCGAAAGCCCCCTGCTGCCGGCCTATGAGTTCTTGAACGCTCCGGCTGGTTATTCGGTGGTCACAAAGTACTTTCACGAATGTAACTACTTGCAGTCCAACGAGGGGAATATCGACCCGGTGCACCTGTCCTTCCTGCATCGCAATCTGGAGCAAACGGAGCGTGACCGGAACAGGCAGGTTCGTGGCACCGCCTCTTCCATCAACACCCTTTACGGCAAAGACCTGGCTCCGAACATAGAGGTGGAGTTCACGGACTTCGGGGTGAGGATTTCTACTCTTAGGAGGAGCGGATCTGACAAGAACTATCTCAGGGTGTCGAATTTTATCCTTCCTAACCTCAGCGCCTTTCCAGGACCCACCGGAGGGGCAGGTTATTCAGTCAACTGGCATGTGCCGATTGACGACACCCATCACTGGAAGTACGTGTTCTCCTTCAGCAGGGAAAAACCGGTGAGCGATCAACTGTTGGGGAGAGAGGGGTCCCACAGAACTCCGGATTACAAGTTGATCCGCAATCAAGGTAACCGCTATATGCAGGATCGCGAAGAGCTCAAGACAAAGACCTACACTGGTTTGGGTCATCATTTTCCCAGTCATGATGCCTATGCGACGCAGAGCCAGGGTCCGATCCAAAACCGGACTCAGGAACACGTGGTTTCCTCGGATAAGGCCATTGTGGCGACCCGTAAACAGATCCTGCAGGCCATGAAAGAGGTTCAAGAGGGAAAAGATCCAACTCACGTGGTTCGAGATCCCAAGCTTAACAAGTTCCCGCATCTAGTGGTGATCTCGGAGGTCATTCCCTCCACGGTGAATTGGAAAGACCACACGCGAAAAGCTGAAGTTCCGATGAAAGCATAAGAAGTAACAACGGTCAAATAATTGGGAGGAGTTGCTATGTTTCGAAAGCTTAGTTTGAAGGTCGCGGTTCTAACGGTGATGACTCTTTTTGCTTTTGCTGCCATGCCTTTACCCGCCAGAAGTGGTTATCAGGAGGAGCAGAGCAAATTCCTCAAGGCGGCTCAAAAGGAAGGTCAGCTACAGGCCTTTATCTGTTGCGGCGTTGGCAGGGGTATCGGCAAGTTGATGCCCGAGTTTGAAAAGAAGTACAAGATCGATGTGACCTTTTCCACCGGCTCCTCCCGTGAGCAAGTACCCAAAGTGCTCGCAGAGCGCAGAGCCGGAAGGTACACGTTGGACGTGTGGATGGGGGGGTTGAATCCGTCCGTGCCCCAGTTCATACCGCAGGGCGTCATCGTCCCTCTGAAGCCGTTGCTTTTCTCTCCGGAGGTTTTGGACAACAATGTGTGGTTCCAAAAACGCCTGCACTGGTTTGACCCACAAAGAAAATTCGTTCTCGGATTTCGGGGCAACGCAGCAAAGGCAGATATCACCTACAACAAAAAGCTGGTGGACCCCAAGGAGATCCAGTCCTACTTCGATCTGTTGAAACCCAAGTGGAAGGGCAAGATCATTATGCGTGACCCGCGCATGCAGGGCGTATCCGGCTCCACGGCGTTCTTCCATCTATCTCTCGGTGACGAGTGGATACGAAGGCTCCTCACGGAAATGGATGTCAGATTGTCCAAGAGCGCCCGTCAGGCAGCCGAACAACTGGCACTCGGTAAATACGCATTCTGCATGTTTGCCTGCGGTGGAGAGGTGCGCAGGTTGAAGAGGGAAGGCCATCCGGTGGAAAACGCCTTTCCGCACTATCTGAAGGAAGCTTCTCGAGTCAGCCCCGGGGGGGGAGCTCTCTACGTGCTGGACCAGGCGCCGAACCCAAATGCCATGAAGTTCTTTGTGAACTGGTGGATGGGCAAGCAAGGGCAGATCATGATGCAGCGGGCTTCCGGCGACCATTCCCTTCGTGAGGATATTCCCATTGACGCCGTCTACCCGGAGAATCGTCGCGAGAAGGGTAAGGACTACATTGTATTGGGCAGCCAAGACAATTATGCCGAGATACTAAATGACGCCATGAAGGTAGCTCGTAAAGCATTGGAATCTGCCGGTAAATGAAATCCGGCGACTATTTTGCCTCGTTAATTTTCAGTGTTATAGCGTAAGCCTAAATATAGCTTATTGATGTCGTAGGAGGTGCTCTATGATTGGCAAAATAACTCTAAGCCTTAAACCACTGGCGATTGTATGCCTATTAGGCATCGCCGCCTCGCCGGTATCCGTTCAGGGCGGATTCCAAGAGGAGCAGAACAAACTCCTCAAGGCGGCTCAAAAAGAAGGTGAGCTGCAGGCATTTATCTGTTGCGGTCTCGGCAGGGGAATCGGCAAGTTAATGCCGGAGTTTGAGAAGAAGTACAATATCAAGGTCACTTTCTCCACTGGGTCCTCCCGGGAACAGGCGCCAAAAGTGCTCGCCGAGCGCAGGGCGGGAAGATACACCCTCGACGTGTGGATGGGAGGATTGAACCCTGCGATTCCTACGCTGATACCCACGGGTACCATCCAGCCTTTGAAACCCATGCTGTTCTTCCCTGAGGTCATCGATACGAAGGGATGGTTCAAAAACCAGCTTCACTGGTTCGACTCACGGAAAGAGTCCGTCCTGGGATTTCGGGGTAATGCGTCCAAGGCCGACCTGACCTACAATACCAAGAAAGTCGACCCAAAGGAGATCCAGTCCTACTTCGATCTGCTGAAACCTAAGTGGAAGGGCAAGATCATCATGCGGGATCCACGCACCGTGGGGGTGTCCGGCTCTACGGCCTTTTTTTACTTGTCTCTGGGCGGGGAGTGGTTGCGCCGACTGCTGACGGAAATGGATGTTACAGTGACAAGAAGCGCGCGTCAGGCCGGGGAAAAGCTGGCCCTGGGCAAATATGCGTTTTGCCTCTTTGCATGCGGCAACGAAGTGCGTCGGCTCAAGAGAGAAGGCCACCCGGTGGAGAACGCTTTCCCGCACTACCTCAAAGAAGCGTCTCGAATTAGCCCCGGCGGCGGGGCGCTGTATGTGCTGGATCGTCCTCCCCACCCGAACGCGCAGAAATTTTTCGCCAACTGGTGGCTGACGCGGGCGGGGCAAAATATGATGCAGGAGGGTTCTGGAGACCAGTCCCTGCGTGACGATTTGCCGCTGGATAAAGTCTTTCCCGACAACCGTCGCGAGAAGGGCAGGAAATATCTCATGATGGGCAGCCAGAGAGACTACCAGGAGCTTCTCGCCCAGGCCATGAGCGTAACCCGAAAAGCGCTTGCGTCTGTTGGCAAGTAATAACAACTTTGGAGCACAGATTGTGTTGAGGTTTCACAATGGCTAAAGCATTGTCGGCACAGGCGACCCCCTGGCCATCGTCGCCGTCCTGGATCAGTACGGCTACCTTCGTGATGGCCGTGATGATTGTCGGCTTCGGATTTTGGATCTTTGCGCCCATTGCCGTAGTGCTGGTGAACAGCTTCAATGTCGCAGCGGCGGGGCAGCCGGCGGTCTGGTCCCTGGAGAACTGGATCTTTGCCTTTTCCCAGCCGGACATCCTAAGAGCACTTGGTAACACTTTTGTGGTCTATTTTGCCTATACGGGGATCGGCTTTCCCGTTGGCGTTCTCATTGCCTGGACTTTGGCCCGTACCGATATTCCAAGTAGCCGCGGGCTTGAGTTCATGTTCTGGCTGTCATTTATGCTGCCCAGTATATCCACCACTGTGGGGTGGGTATTCCTCCTAGATCCGGACGTGGGGCTCTTGAACAGACTCGTGGGGTTTCTCCCCTTCGTGGAAGATAGCCCCTTTAACATCTACAGCGTTGGCGGGATTATCTGGACCCATTTAATGGCCAATACCATTTCAGGCACTGTGATGCTTTTGACACCTGCGTTCAGGAACATGGATAGCGCCCTTGAAGAGGCAAGTCGGACAGCCGGCGCGAGCAATTTTCAGACTATGATCCGGGTCACCTTTCCCGTGATGGTCCCTCCAATCATCTTGGTCTTCATGCTCTCTCTCGTGCGCGTCTTTCAATCCTTTGAAACTGAGCAGATCCTCGGCACCCCCATCAACTTCTACGTATACTCAACCAAGATCTTCCAGTTCGTGCGATTCTTCGACCCGCCCAACTATGGTGCGGCCACGGCTCTGGCGAGTATTGTTCTTGCGATTATCGCGATTATCGTACCGACCCAGCGGTGGCTGATTTCACGCAAGCGCTATACAGTAGTCACGGGCCGGTTCAAACCTGGACTCATCCATCTCGGGCCGTGGCGGCGGCTTGTGCAAGCGATGGTCGTATCAATCGTAGCGCTTTTAACCATTGTACCCGTATTGACGCTCATTGGGGGGAGTTTCATGACCCGAGTGGGGTGGTTTACCAGCAAGCCCCTCTTTACCCTGCGCCATTACCAGGAAGTCCTGACGGATCATTTTTTCCTCAGCTCGCTGATAAACACATTCGTGCTCAGCCTCTCCACGGCGGTGGTGAGCCCGGTTCTCTTTTCCCTTGTGGGATACGTATTGGTGCGCACCCAGTGGCGCGGACGAACCGTATTGGACTCACTGTTATGGATGTCCACCGCCATGCCCGGCATCCTTTCGGGCCTTGGGCTATTGTGGCTCTTCCTGGGAACGCCCATTCTGACGCCACTCTACGGAACCATGTATGCCCTGGTGCTGGTTGTGATTTTACAGGGCAAGCTCACCAGCACCCAGCTCATCAAGGGGGTTTATCTACAAATGGGATCCGACATGGAAGAAGCCGCCCGGGTGTTGGGCTCCGGGTGGTGGTCCACCTATTTCAGGATCTGGGTCCCTCTGCTCATGCCGACCCTTGTTCTCATCGGCGTTTTCAATTTCGTTATTGCCGCCGGTACGACCTCTAGCATCATCTTGCTCGCCGAGCGTGGCACGAAAACCCTGTCCATCCTTGCCCTGGAACTCATGTCCCGTTCCGACGGCGCGGACCTGGAGGGTGCCGGGATCGTCAGCCTTGTGATCGTGGTTCTAACGGCAGGGGTAGCTTTGGTCGCGCGGAGATTCGGATTGCAAGTGGGAATAAGGCATATATGAGTCCGGGCCATTCTTCGATTTCCATGGAGCTAGGAGATCCATCTGTCTTTGTAGGAACACTTACCACCAGAGGGAAACGGACGGGGTTGCCCAGGACAGTAGAGATCAACCTGATCTATTTCGACGGCAAGTTCTATGCCACGACCGCCAGCATCGAGAACAAGCACCGGACGCAAAATATGATCGAACATTCGGAGGTAGAAGTGCAGGTGGGTAATACTCGCGTCAGTTGCCATACTCGGATGGTTACGGAAGATACGTTGCGTATACAGATTTTAAGGCTCAGAGACACTTCACCGTTGCTAGGTCGTGTGGTTTCTGAGATGTCGCCCGCAGCGGATTAACCTCGTAACGAGGGTTTCATGATTGTTTAAGGTTGGGTTCTGAAAGGAGCAGGAAATGGCAACATTGGAAAGACAGAAAGTAGGCTACCGTGATCTCAGGGAGTACCTCCAGCTTCTCGATAAAGCTGGATTGCTGACCCACATTAAGGCACCGGTGGAACTGAAGCACGAGATCGGTGCTATCTGTACACGTGCCATGGAGCGAAAAGGTCCCGGACTGGTCTTTGATAATATCAAGGGCTATGAAGGTAAACCCTTGGTGAGTAACATCATCTATTCTGTGGAGCAGCTTGCCATAGCCTTCAACACCCATCCCGATCCCGACAAGATCTATGCCGCCATTGTAGATGGCCACAATCATCGGCTTCCTTCCGTGACGGTGCAAACCGGTCCCTGCAAAGAAGAGATCTGCTTGGGAGGCGACGTGGACCTGCTGGAGATTCCGACGCCTTGGTGGCATGAGCTTGACGGCGGGCAGTATCTCGGCACCTCTGCAGGTGTGATCACCCGCGACCCGGACACCGGCATTTTGAATATGGGGACCTACCGTTGCATGATCGTAGATAAAAATACCATGACAGTTTCTGGTCAACTTCATAGAGATATTATCCGGAACGAAAAAAAGGGACAGCCTACCCCTATTGCCGTGGTTATGGGAATGGATCCGCTGCTCACTCTTGCTTCCGGGAGTCCGGTGTATGTGGATGCTCAAGGGAACATGGAGTACGAAGCGGCGGGAGCGTGGAGGAGAAGCCCAACGGAGTTGGTGAAATGCGAAACCAACGATCTACTAGTGCCAGCCCAAGCGGAATATGTGATTGAGGGAGAGATTGCGGTAAATGCTCGTATGGTGGAGGGTCCCCATGGGGAGGCGGGAGGATTTTATGGACAAAACCTCGATGCCTTTCCCATGAAGGTTAGCTGCATTACGCACCGAAAGGACCCGATTACTTACGGAATCATTTGTCTATTGGAAGAAGACTACCCCAGGTGGCTGTTCCGCTCGGGCGCCTTCCAGGCACGCCTGCAGGGCGAAAAGGGCATGGAGAACGTAAAAGAAGCCTACTTTCCGGAGTTGGGCGGACGGAGTTGGGGTGGTGCCATCATTGCTGCCGATGTCAAGGACCCAGAGGAGCCAAAGCGGATCATTGAGACGGCCTGGGCCATTGCCCCTAACCGCTGGGTGATTCTGGTAGACGACGACTGTGATTTGCGCAACTGGAACGATGTCATGTGGCGGGTCGTGACCGGTGTTCGTAACGACCAGGATATATTCAAGGGCAAGGCGATCCGCCAGTCAGAGCAAGATGTACGGCCAAGGGGCGGAAGAAATGCCATGATGGATATCGATAACGATATCCCTGATCCCACTGGCATCAATGCAAGTTTCAAATTTAAGTTTGAGACCCTTCCACCCATTAATAAGTCAAGCAGGGAATACATGGCAAAGATAGCGGCTCGCTGGGGTGACTTCGGTCTGCCCTAGAAGGCAGACTAAGTACTGAGTAGCGAGTGCTGAGCCTAAGCAGCAAAGCGCATGGCGCAAGGCGACCAATCAGTGACAAACAACGAGTGCGGAGGGCTGGGTGGGGATTAAGAAATGGTGCAGGGTGTAGGGAGTATGAAGAGCTGAAGTTCGAACCCTATACCCTACTCTCCACACCCTAAACTGAACGCTTAGCGCTGGTTTCACGGTTTTCTGCTAGCTGCTTTTTGCCTACTGGTTCCCCTGGCGTCTTGGCGAGACAAACTTTCTTGGGGGGAGGTTATTCCGAGCGGTAGAGCCATAGCTGGGGAATAGCACGGCTGATGCTAAAAATTACGATGACGCAAAGTACGCTTCCCAACATCAAGGCTTTGGGTGCTCCTAAAAAGGCCGCAGCGGTGCCTGCGATCAGGGCCCCCATGGCATTTGCCCCCTGAGCAAAGACGGTAATAAGACTGGATGCCCGGCCCCGCATGTTGTCGGGTGCCAGAAGTTGCACTACAGTGCGTCGCATGGTCACGCTGATGGCGTCGGTAAAACCTAGCGCTCCAACGGCCATTAGCCCCAACCAGAACCACGGCGCGGACCCCAACAGTCCCAGGTTCCCCGCGAACAGGAGCGCAGCGACCACTGCAATGGCTCCTTTCCTCTTGATGTCCCCCAGCAATAGCAGCGATGCCGAACCCAACAATAGGCCTATGGCGGGTGCGGAGTATAAAAGCCCCAAGCCGCTGGCACCTACCCGAAACACGTCGATGGCAAAAATGGGGAGCAAGGGTTGATAGAATCCCACCAGAATAGTTCCGAAGTCCAAGAGCAGTAGTGAAAGTATAATTCGCTGGACCCAGATAAAGCGTACTCCCTCAACTGCGTTCTGAAGCCCAATCTTGCGACGGGCTCCGGCGGGTCTACCGGGAGCCTTGATGCCCATGACGGCGAAAATGGCCGGGGCGAATAGGGCGGCGCTGAGGAAATAAGTGTGTTCCAGTCCGATGCGATCGATGAATAACCCCGCCAGTGCAGGGCCAAAGAGCAGACTAGCCTGGTGGGTCAGGGTGTTGAGTGTCACCGCATTCATCAGGTGGGTTCGAGGCACCAAGCCCGGGATGAGAGCCATACGGGCAGGTTGGCCAAACACCTGTACCAGAGAAGTCAACACGGTGAAAACGTAGATATGCCAAACCTGAACTCTACCGCTGATGGTCAAGGCTCCTAGGGCGAAGGCAGGCAGCAGGTTAAGGAGCTGAGCGGACATAATGAGCTTTTTTCTATCAACGACATCGGCCAGGATTCCGCCCACAAGTCCGAAGATGATAAAGGGGAGAGACTGAAAAAAACCTGTTAGGCCCAGCTTTATGGAAGACCCGGAAAGTTGATACACCTGATAAAGAATGGCGACTTGCCGCATCTGGGATGCGGTGGCCGCAAACAGTCCTGAGGTCCAAATCAAAACGAAGTCACGTATGAGGAGAGACGACCAGGGGTGGACGGTAACGACTTTATCTTCTTGATTTGTTTCGCCGAGCTCTTCCAATCCTGTACTTTCATCCAAAAAGAAATGGAGTGTAGCCGGACGGCCAAGATTCGTCAATGCGCCCGAGTCTGAATAAGAAAAGACAGTTTCATTCCTGTGACCTAGTTGTCTCGTTGTTTGGGACTGCAGGTTGACAATGGCCTTTTCCTGGCGATATAAAAATTACATCAATTTGAATAGTTGGGTTGCTTTAACCAGGCGCAAGTAATTTTGCAAAGGGGCTACCATGACAACATGGCAAGAAATCACGGAGCTGAATGATTTCAATGAGGAACTAGAAAAGGAATCCATGAGAGGCCTTTGGGCTTCGGGAGAGGACATCATTCGTGCGCCAAAACCCTTCGGTCCGCCAAAACTCTGGAAATGGTCCAAGATCAGGGAGGGATTGGACGCGGCAGCAAGGCTGATCCCCACCAATTACATGGGGGCCCGCCGGGTTCTCCAACTCGTCCACCCCAATATGACCTACGGTGCCAGCCATACGCTGGGGATGGCCGTGCAATTGGTGAAGGCGGGGGAAGCGGTCTATTCCCATCGGCACACGGCTGCAGCCATTCGCTTTGTCCTGGAAGGCGGCAAGGACGTTTACACGATTACCAACGGTGAGAAATGTGTAATGGAACGTGGCGACATGCTGATCCAACCCAATTGGGGATGGCATAACCACGTCAATGAAACGGAGCGGGACGCAGTATGGATTGACTGTCTCGACGTCGGTCTGATGGGAATGTTGCGGACCATGTTTCAAGAGCCCCATCCTGCTGAAGACGTGAGGCTCTTTAACAGCCCGGTGGACAACGTGGTGCGTAACCCAACCACACTTGCCCCTCCAGGCAAAAGCGTGAAAAAACTGGTGTACAAGTGGGGAGAGACCTTGCCGGCTCTCCGTGAAATGCTCCCGGGTGATAAGAGCCCGTACGATGGGCGTGTTTTAGAATACCGTAACCCCAATGGTGGGCCCACCTTCCCCACCTTTTCCTGCTGGATCCAGATGCTGGAGGAGGGTGATGGAACAGTGGAGCACCGTCACACCGCCAATCACCTGTACCACGCCTTTCAGGGAAACGGCGTTACGGAGGTGGAGGGAGAAAAGGTCTCGTGGGAGGAAGGGGACTTCTTCGTAGTTCCCAATTGGAGTTGGCATCGGCATGTGAACGGCTCGGGTGACAAGCCCGCCATCCTCTTTTCCACAACCGACCGACCGATGCTGGAGGCCATGGGAGTTTACCGAGAGGAAGGGAAAGGATAGAAGCGGATCAATGACCGAAGAAGAACGTGCGTATAATACACCGGACTTTGTCTTTGGGGCGGCGGCACCGGAAAATCCGGGGGCCTTAATGCCTTCCAAGGTCGGTTTTCCGGCCCCAGAATTTGAGGTAAAGGACCTTGATGGAAAAATCCTCCGGCTAAGCGAGTTGCGAACCCGGGGCCATGTGGTCTTTATGACTGGTGCGATTACCAGCCCCATGTGCGCCTACGAAATTCCAGCGTTCAATCGCCTCAGTGAAAAGTGCGAGAAGCGGGGGGTCTTTTTTTTCCTTCTCTATACACGGGAATCTCACCCCGGTGAAAACTACCCCCACCATACCTCTTGGGAGCAAAAGGCCTCCCATGCCCGGGAGCTCCAACGGCTGGAAGACGTGCGGGTACCCATCCTGGTGGACGACCTGGCAGGGACGGTCCACCGGAACTACTGCATCTGGCCCAATGCCGTGTTCGTGATCCACAAGGACGGACGTTTGGTTTACCGTTGTAATATCATGAACTCCGTGGAACTGGAGCAGTACTTGGAGGATCTTACCGGTGCCGATCGTTTGGCGGCGGAAGGGGAAATGCTGCACACCCAATACTCGGAGCGAGTTGTAATGCACCATGCGGAGAAGCAGGTCCACCACCGGGTTTACGAACGTGCCGGTCCAAAGGCATTTGAAGACTATTGGAAAGTTCGTCCGGATTTACGTAATCGCTGGCCATAGAACGGAAAGGAATGACAATGAAGTATCATTGCATATCGGCGGATTCGCACCTGGAGATCAGGCCCGATCGGTACACGAACCGAATCCCTGCGAAGTACCGGGATCATGCCCCCCAGGTGATTACCCTCCAGGACGGCACACTTGCGGTCTTGCAGGAGGGCAAGCCTCTGGAGCGGCTAATTTCCAACATCGCCTGTGGCCGGCCCTACGAGGAGCGAAGACCCTTTGATCCCCTTCCAGGAGAGAACTATGAAAACTCGCCTGGAACAGGCTCACCCGAACAACGCCTGAAAGAGCAGGACATGGATGGTGTTGACGCAGAGGTGTTGTTTCCCGGCAATGTGGGCCCCGCCTTTTGGCGCGGCATCAGGAACGACGATGCGTTTAAAGCGGTAATTCGCGCTTACAATGACTGGTTGGCCGAGGAATACTGCTCGTGCAATCCGGATCGTCTTATTGGGTTGGGCGTTATTCCCATGACAAATTTGAGCGACGCTATAGCTGAGCTGGAGCATTGCAAGAAACTGGGCTTGAAGGCCATCGCCCTAAACTCCTTCCCTTCAGGAAAGCGGTTCCCCACGCCGGAAGACGACCAGTTTTGGACGGCTACGGTTGAAATGCAGATGCCTCTGACAATTCATGTTGCGTTTGGATTCCCGCAACGTGGTGCGCCTCCTCCGCCTGTACCGTCGTTCAATTATGTACGGAAACCGGACCCCGAGGCTGCAGTTCCGGATATGGTGGACCGGTTCAACAAGTACGGCTTTCGCGGGGCCATTCAAATCACACAGCTTATCTGGGCTGGAGTATTTGACCGGTTTCCGAAGTTAAGCGTCTATGTCGCCGAGGTCCAGATCGGTTGGATTCCCAATTGGTTGGATCAGCTGGACAACGAGTACGGCCGCCAGCGCTTCTGGGTCGAGCGGGTTTATGGTCTGCCTCAACTGGCCAAGTTCCCAAGCGAGTACGCAAGGGAACATGCCTATTGGGGATTCAATCGCAATCCGGCGGGTGTCCGCATTGCGCGTCAAGAAATGGGAGTGGACCGGGTCATGTGGGCCAACGACTTTCCACATCTCGAGTCGGATTGGCCTAACTCTAATCGCGTGTTGGAGGAAAGCTTTGTGGGTGTCCCCGAGGACGAGCAGTACAAAATGACGGTGGGTAACGCCGTGGAATTCTTCCATCTGGATAATTCCTAGGGAAAATCCAGAAACATTTTTAGTTACTGGTGACTCGAGGGTGCTTCAATTTTTCTTAAGGTGGCTGCGTAGTCACTCAGTGCGGTTTCCAACGGATAGTCAGGCTCATAGCCAAGCCGCTCTCGTGAGCGGGAATGATCGTTTAAGGTTTGCAATTCTGGGTGGAGCAGGGGGGGCTTTCCTTTCTTTTTGAGCGTGATTTTCAGGTTGTTAAAATGTTTTTTCAGTGCCTGAACAACGTCATCTCCGCTTATCAATTCTCCACTACCGATGTGAAAGAGACGGTCCTTAAGGTTACTCTTGAGGCAAGCCAGAACAGTCCCTTTTGCCGCGTCCTTACCATACACGAGTTCCGATGGGCCATAGGGCCATTGGATGCAGGCGGGCTGGCCCTTGATGGCCGCCCTTACCATGGCTCCAATGGCCTGTTCCCGGGTTGACTTTAAAGATACGGGGGATGGTCCGTAGAGACCGCCGACGTAACGGACAATAATAAACTCAAATCCGAAGCCCTGTGCGTAACTATGACCCAGCAATTCCGAACTTGCTTTCGTTGCGGCGTAGATTGACGGCGGATTGATGGGAATGGTTTCGTCAATCTTTTTGGTTGCCTTGGTAAGAGAACCAAGGTAGACGGACCCGGAACTGCCGTATACCACCCGTGATATGCCCTCTAACCGTGCGGCTTCGAGGACATTCAACGTTCCCAAGACGTTAAGCCGGGCGCCCACGTGGGGTTGTCTTTGCACTTCCTCACCCAGCGATGCCGCGAGGTGGATTACGCGGTCGATATGGTTTTTTTTGATCAGGGATCTAAGCCCCGGCAAGTCCAGTATATCACCCTGAACCAAACTGACCGCTTTGGGGTCCACGCCCACAGCGTGGAGCAGCTTTTCGTTCAGCTTCACATCATAAACAACGGGCCGTTCTCCTTGATCCAAGAGCATAGCTACCGCATAGACCCCTACAAGTCCTGTTCCACCGGTCACCAGAATTCCTGTTTGCGCCATTGCCTCTTTCCCTTGCGGCCTACGTACATTGAAACCTCCGTTTAGTCAAACAAGGATTGACCTTGCTAGAATTGTAGCGCGAAAAGTGTGGTTCCGTGAGTTAAGAACCTGAGTCCTGGCAACGGATTCAGCTTGCATTTACAGGAGCTGGCGTCCCTTCACTTCAGTGGTTCCTCGGCGAGAACGCTCATTTACCCGTGCGAGGTAGGGATTGGGGACGTGCCCCTCAGCGGGAGCCGATGGACCTCGGCCACGAGGCCCCTTAATTTTATCCGACGTGCCAATACGGCTTGAACCTCCAGTACCGGACCTCTCCCTCTCTTCGGTCCACGCCCCCTGCGCCCAAAACCGCAAGGCGACGCTGGGGAGCGAGACGTAAGGCCATGGGTATCGAACGTTCAGCTTCGGATATTCACGGCTTATTGCTTGCGGCCGGAAGCTCGCTCCACGAGGAGCCTTGAAGCTCTGGAGGTTCATACGAGTGCAGGCCCGATGGGTCGTTGCGGGAGTCCCGTGGAGCGAAGCAAGTCCCCGAAGCGCAAAGTGCCAGGAATGGACGCCTACGCGATGTTGACAACCTCATGTTGCCTAACGTAGGTTAATTTTCAGAAGGTTGAGTTCGTATTCAATCGCATTGCGGGGTACCCATGAGTGGACAACAGTCTCCTTTCGCTGAAGCGCTGGATAAAATCGTTGCTAACTATCATCCCAAATCGAAGTGGTTTGCTTACTCGAAAGACCGCCTGAGAGTCGAGGGGGCCAGGGTGTTGGTTCAGCAATGGGGGATTTTCAACCGTCACAGCCGGCGCTGTTGGGCCTATGTGGTGGGGAACTGTCCTCACATGGAGCTGCGGAAGTTCATCGTTGGCGAGAACCTCTACGAAGAGGAAGCAATCGAAGGACGTTCCCACTACGATCTGCTACTTCAATTAGGCGCCGCCATCGGTCTCACGGCCGATGAAATTTGGCAGGCTAAGCCGCTACCCACCACCGTTGTGGCGCTGCACACATGGGAGACGCTGACAAAGAATCGTACCTGGTATGAAGGTGCCGCGGCGAAGGTGATGCTTGAGAGGACCAATAAGCCGGAATGCGGAAATTTCTCCGCCGCGGAGTCTGAGAATTGGACAAGTCACCTCGGCCTTACCCTGGAAGATATGGAATTCTGGACCCTCCACGATTCCGTGGACCGGGTCCACAGTGATGGCACCGTCCGGTTACTGGAAAAGTATATGACTGCGGATAATGAGAAAGAGGCGGCCCTGCAGGCTGCCGAGGATTCCATGATCGCTTGGAAGATCTACCTTGATGGAATCGCCGAGGCTGGAATCGAGAAGAGCCTGTCCTGACACCAACCATCTTGCCCATGGGATGATCGCAGTTGAGCGGGGGCACGAACCCGGGGTCAGGTGCAGGCTGGCAAGGACCGCTTCACCTTCCTTTTAACTACGCTGAGTGGGTGGTGGTGCGAGGCCGGAGGATCAGCGCTCCCTTGCTAAGAATAGATGCTGGAAATTTTGGTTAGCTCAACGTGAACGAACAGAGTCGCAATCTGACCGAAGGGCCGATTTTCCGAGCGGTTTGGTTCCTGGCAGTTCCGATGGTGGTCGGCAGTCTCCTGCAAAACTTTTCGAGTGTTGCGGACATCTATTTTGTCGGCCAGTTAGGTCCAGAAGCCGTTGCGGCTGTCTCCATTGGAGGGATCGTACTCGACGTTCTCTGGACCTTTATCTCGGGGACTAGCATGGGATTCCGGGCCCTCATCTCGCGCGCTGTTGGGGCAAAGAATTTTGGGGAAGCGTCTCATGTGGCCCAACAGGGGATATTCCTCGCGCTGTTTATTTCTCTCCCCATCGTTATCGTGGGGGGGATCTTGGCAAGACCCATAACCATAATGCTGGGTGCCGCGCCCGCCGTTGTTCCATTGGCCTCTACTTACTTCCGCATCATCATCATGAGCGCTTCTCTATATTTGCTCGCCCATTCTATCATGGCGATCCTTCAAGGTGCAGGCGAGGCTAGGATCCCCGCCCGGGCCATGTTGCTGGTGACATTTCTTACCGTCACCCTGGAACCGATTCTTGTGTTTGGCTGGGGTCCAGTGCCTGCGCTGGGTGTGAACGGGGCCGCCATCAGTCTGGTCTTATGCTATGTGGGCGCCACTTCGTACCTCGTCTTCGTTCTATTTCGCGGATGCAGGGGCGTTCAAGTCTCGCTTCGCTCCATGCGCGTGGATCGGACCATGCTTTGGAAGATTCTTAGGATTGGAATTCCCCGCTCCTTCCAACGTTCGTTCCGTGCAGTATCAGCTGTAGCAATGATCAGGATCGTTGCCAGTTTCGGCACCCACACTCTGGCCGCCTATGGAATCGTCATCCGCTTGCTCATTATCGTTCTGTCACCGGGTTGGGGCATGGCAAGTGTCGCCTCAACCTTGGTGGGTCAAAACCTGGGAGCTCGCAAACCCGAGCGAGCCGAAAAGTCCGCCTGGGCCGCATTTTTTGTCTACGGCGCAATCCTGTTGGGCTTCACAATCGTGTTTTTGCTTTTCGGAGACCGTGTCATAGGGCTTTTCAATCGAGATCCGGAAGTGATCCGCCAGGGCACGAGACTCCTTCAGATCACCTCTCCCTTCTATTTGTTTCTAGCCGCGGCCATGGTTCTTGGTGCGGCTCTAGGCGGATCCGGCGACACGGTTCCGCCAATGGTGATCACGGCAGTCTCCTTGGCCGGTGTGCAGATTGGTGCGGCCCTTCTACTCCCCCATGTATTTAATCTACAGGAGAACGGCTTGTGGATGGCCATGTCCTGCGGATTTACGGTGTGGGGAGGTTCCATGGCCTTGTGGTTTTATCGAGGCCGTTGGAAAGAAAAACTTCTGTGAGTACAAGGGGCTCCCAAACTAGCTTAAGCATTCAATTCCACTTTCCCCACATAACGCCAACTCGATACTGGGAGGGGGTGCTTTAACCTTGATTGCCAGGTTTCGGAGCGCCGTGCGTAGCCCCTCTTCCACCACCGGGTGATAAAAGGGCAGTCGAAGCGGTCTGTTGCCTAAATCGATATTTTTAATGCGTTAAGAGAGCCCTCTGGTTATAATGCTCTCAGTTATTTCGGTACTTAGGGAGCAAAGCTATGATGGGTCATCAACCCCCCCCTCAGCCTTCACTGTTCTACACAGGGATCAATCTGGAGAAACGAATACGAGCGGACCACGTGTTACGCAAAGTAGCACGGATGGTGGATTTTGATTTTGTGTACCAAGAAGTCAAGGATCGATATGGATACAACGGCAACGTATCGATTGCACCGCCAATGATATTAAAGCTGATGATGCTTTTGGTGCTGTACAACGTTGGTAGCGAGCGGGAGTTGATGGCGACATTACCGGAGCGGCTGGACTGGTTGTGGTTTCTGGGATTGGAGTTGGATTCGGAGATACCCGAGCACAGCGTTCTGAGCAAGGCGAGGAGGCGTTGGGGGGTAGAGTGGTTTCGCTCCTTTTTCGAACCAGTAGTGTGGCAGTGTGTGGAGAGCGGGTTAGTAGACGGGAGTAAGCTATTTTGCGACTCCAGTTTGATTGCTGCGGATGCATCGAGCCACTCGATCATAGACACCCAGGGGCTTAAACGTTACCTGAGGCCAGCATACAAGGAGTTGGAGGGGCGATTGGAGGAGCGGGAACAGGCAAGAGAGGACAAGCATGAGGATCCACCGCAGAACCCTGCCCGGCAAAACGTTGTCAACCAGCGCTACGTGTCGGCGACCGATCCAGATGCCTCGGTGCTACGCAAGGGAAAGAAAGGGAACTCTAATTTGCGTTATCAGACCCACCGAGGGATTGACGGTGCGTATGGGGTGATTACCGCGACGATGGTTGGCCCTGGGGATGAGAATGAAGCACATCGCATGACAGATCTCCTTAAGGATCATCAGGCCCATACCCAACGCAGTGCCCAGGTGGTGGTAGCCGACAGCAAGTACGGGACTACAGCTAATTTTCTGGAGTGCTATGACCGTGGGGTAATGGCTCACATTGCGGTATTGAAACAGACTCAGGATAAGCAGGAGCGTCGGAGCAAGATATTTCCTGAAAGTATGTTTGTTTATGACCCAGAAACCGACACTTATACATGTCCGGCAGGGCAACCGCTTAGGCGGCGTAAGCACTGGGTGGAGCGCAAAGCGTTTGAGTACGTGACGAGCCGCGGGGTGTGTCAGCAGTGTGCCTTGCGGCTCCAATGCACTCACTGTCAAAGTGCGGGGCGAACCATCAAACGCCATGAGCGCCAGGAGATATTGGATAGCGTGCGTAGCCGGGCACGGAGTCAAGCAGCAAGAAGAGATATCAAGGTTCGTCAGCATTTCATGGAACGATCGTTTGCTCAAGGGAAACGATACGGACTGAAACGAGCGCGGTGGCGTGGTCGTTGGCGGGTTCAGATTCAGGATTACTTGATTGCCGTTGTGCACAACATCCAGCTGATGATTGTTCATACACGGCCAAAACCCAGAGCCGTATTGGCTGCAGCAACGAGGGCGGCCATTCGCTTTGCGGCCCCCCATCCAATGGTCTTGCAGCAAGCCGTCATAGCTTGAGCAAACAAACACGTTATAGCTCGATTGGATCTATTGCGCTATTGAACCGACGTTTGGGCAACAGACCGAAAAGATTTGACCCCTTTGTGATGGAGTTGTTGCGCGATGCCGGAGTTGAGAAACTCCACCTTCTCACCTTGCCCGGAAAACGCTGATGCGAATCGGCCGGTACCATTGGATGATGGCGTTTTCATCGGCCGTGCTGATGCATGTCATCGTGATGGCGGGACTGTTGTGGCAGCCGAATATCCGCTGGACCGAAAGTACCGAGAGCACCGAACCGGCTGGGATCGAGATATCGCTTGGCTCTGCCGTCGCTCAACCAGGCAGCGTTGCCGGAACGATCACGAGGATACTTGAGGCGGAGCGGGTGGTCGCCACCGAAACCGCCCTGCAAGGACCTAGTGAAAAGACGGTCACAATGTCACCGGCGCCGGTTCCGGCACTGGCCATAGAACCCGTCGTGCCGGAGATGGTGAAGCCCGCCGAGGTCGAGGCCGCGCGGGCCGAGACCGCCGGGACTGCCGTGGAGATCGGATCGGTTGCGTCACAGCCGGTAGAACAGGCGTCGCCTGCGGAGTTGGTCGAAGCGACGTCGCCCGAGCCGACTTTGGCGCCGCGCCTGGCTGAGGAGGCCGGTGCGCCGCCACGGGATCCCCTGGAGGTGGAGGCGGTGACCCCGGCCGCCGCGACCCTTGTCGAGGCCGCGCGGGCCGAGACCGTTGCGACTGCCGTGGAAATCGAATCGGTTGCGGTACCGGGTGCGCTTGGCCGATCGGGTGCCGGGGCCGGTCCCAGCTCCATCGGCGACGGCGGCATGGCCGGCGCACGGGCGGATTACATGGCGCGGCTGCAAGCATGGTTGGAGAAATACAAAGAATATCCCAGAAGAGCCCGATCTCGCCGTCAAGAAGGCACGGTTTATCTCTATTTCGTGATAGATCGAGACGGGCGCTTGCGGGATTACCGGATCAAGAGGAGCAGCGGCTATGATTTATTGGACCGGGCGGCCATTGCAATGATCAAACGCGCTCAGCCGCTACCACGGATTCCTGACAGCTTGGATCGGACACAGGTTGTGCTGGTTGTCCCGGTTCAGTTCGTACTGCGGTAAACCCATACGCGGCTTATCCCTTTCTGTCCGGCTTGCGGGAGCAGGTCAGTTTTGTGATCGTGCGTTTTCCGGCGGTGGCCCGTCGTTCCCGGAAGTTCTCGAAGCGTCCGCTGAGTTTGCAACATCGCAGGGCGATGACGGCGTTGGCGCCTGCGACGGTACGCGCATCCATCATGTCCCCGGCGGCCATTACGCAATACCTTGGCCCACCCCGGCCGAGATCGAGTGGGCCAGCCGGCGCAATCGGACCAAGCAGGCCCAAGGTGGTTCGGGAATCAGCGCCGATTCAGATTGTCCGGGGCGAAGGTACCGCGTGTCATCCTGTTTTTTCGCAGATCGCCAGGTGACGGCTTGGAGTTTCTTCGGTCTCCATCCGGGGGAGTGTCCCATGGATCTGGGGGCGCGGTCCGCGCGTACTCACCCTCGGCGCCGCCCCGTCTTTCTGTCCCATGGAACGCTTCGGCCTCAGCCTGCAACGGCAGCGGCTCGGCCTTGAATCCCACGACTTTTTTGATGACCCCCGCGACTTGGGCTGCGGCGTTGTGGGCGGATGGAAATAATTGGAAATTCCGGCAGAATTAGATAGAAACGGGCCGGAAACCGGCTGGATTTTAAAGGGCATTCAGGGCTCGAAAAACGGGCCTTAAAGGGCCGTTGAATCGGGCCGGGCGGCGCCTCACGAATCCCCCCTCATTGGAACGCCGCCATCCCGAGTAGAAGGGGGCATGTCTTGGGATAACGTGTTTTGATCATTTCGGAGTTGAATTTGACGGCCGCTACAACCGCCATCCTGCTGGAGCTGACCCCTTTTTCATGTTACCTGACACCAATTTCAGGTAATTGGGAGTGAAGAGTTGCGGTGTGGTGGGCTGGGCGTGCCATGGGATTCACTTAAAGCGTGAGGCGGATAGAAGATTTCGGAGGCGGCTGGAAAATCCGGAAGATGTTATTGTCAACTAAAGATTTGATCCCTTTAACGGAAAGCGGAATGAAGGACGCCATTGTGTCCAGGCAGTCAGCGACCCCACCTCAGTCTATGGACGACGATGACTACGACAGATGCTTCCTGAAGAAGGCGACCGTCCGCTCCCACGCAAGCTTTGCGGCGGTTTCGTCGTAGCGCGGCGTCGAATTGTTGTGAAAGCCGTGGCGCGTTCCGGGATAGGTATGCGCCTCGTGCGTTACGCTGTTGGCCTTCAGCGCCTCGATGAAGCCGGGGGCCTTCTTGTTGATACGCGGGTCGTTTTCCGCGTAATGGATCAGGAGCGGCGCCTTGATCTTGGCGACGTCAGCCGCCTTTGGGGCGGAGCCATAGAACGGCACGCCGGCGTTCAGATCGCTTCCCATCTGGACCGCGAGAAAATTGACTATGCCTCCGCCAAAGCAGAAGCCGGTAGCCCCCAGTTTCCCGTTCGATAGCGCGTGGGCTTTGAGATACTTGGCGCTGTTGAGAAGATCGGTGCGCAGTTTGCCTCTGTCGAGGCTCCGCTGCATCGTCTTGCCCTCGTCGTCATTGCCGGGATAGCCACCGATCGGCGCAAGGCCGTCGGGCGCCAGGGCGAGGAACCCTGCGACCGCGGCACGCCGCGCGACATCTTCGATGTGCGGATTGAGGCCGCGGTTCTCGTGAATGACCACAACGGCGGGAAACGGACCCGGACCGGCCGGCTGGACCAGATACCCCCGCATCTTGCCGGAGTTGCCGCCAGGCGAGTCGTACCCGACATAGCGCGCCTTGATGCGCTTGTCGGTGAAGGAGATCATCTGCGCCCTGGCGTAGTTGGGCAGCAGCGCCCGCGCCATCAACAGCCCCGACCCTCCGACAACGGCCAGGACGCTGGCACGGCGAAGAAACTCACGACGGTCCATCGGGCTATGGCAGTACTCGTCGTAGAGATCGTAAACCTTTGGATCTATCGAATTCCTGTCCATCCGAGACCTCCCATCTAGTAGGGTAAACTTGTACGGGGGCAGACTTGAACCTGCTTCCCCAAGTCGTGAACCGGAGCGGTTATGTCTCCGCCGGTTCCCGCATCCCATTCGCCGCGAAGCCATGGTAGAGCCTCGCGGAGTTCTAGTCAAGGGGGGGTCTTGTCCAATGAGAAGTGAGCCTGAGGGGAGGTAGGGAATCCAACGAGAGATGAGCCTGAAGTCTACAAATCAGGGAAGATGGGAGGATGATGGTGACATTGCAGACGGAACGGCTTCAGACGTTGGAGCAAATCCGCAATTAAGGCTATCAATGTCACGGCCCTTACGCATTGAATATCGGGGTGCGGTCTATCATTTGATGAACCGAGGATCCGCCCGCCGAAAGGTGTTCCTAAGCAGGGGCGACTATGGGGAATTTCTGAAGACGGTTTCACAGGCACACGATCTATGGGGGGTAGAAGATCTGGTGAGGAGCCGCAGAGGAGGGGAGAACGAGGGGAGGAAAGTTGGGATGTGCCTAATGAGAGGCTAAGCGACATGACGTTGGTGGAAGCAGCCAGGGAGTCTGGAGTGAAGAGTTGCGGTGCGGTGGGCCGGGCGTGCCATGGGATTCACTTAAAGCATGAAGTGGATAGAAGATTTCGGAGGCGGCTGGAAAATCCGGAAGATGTTATTTGTCAATAAAAGATTTGACCCCTTTACCAAGAGAGACAAGAACAAACAGGGTTGAAGCCGGCAAGTGAATGAAGATAAAATGAGGCGTTGGCGATGGAAAGGGAAAAAGTGAACAAAAAAGTAAAATCACAAGACGATGGTTTGCCCGGGGTTCCGCTGACCTTGGATGGATGGAGTATCCTTCACCAGATGTTTCGTATCCGTTGGTCTGATTGGAGGGATCTCACTTCACACGACCAGGAGCGTGTCATCAAAGAAACCACCTCCGCGCTGGAAAAAATGGAACAGGGTGAGGATGGGCAATCGGCTTTCTTTTCGTTGTTGGGACACAAAGGGGATCTCATGATCTTCCACTTCCGTCGGACCCTTGAGGAGCTGAACGGCGCAGAGCTGCGGTTGGCCAATCTCCCCCTGGCCCGGTTCCTGGAACCCACTACTTCGTATCTCTCGGTGGTGGAGTTGGGTCTGTACCAGATGACCGGCCGTTTTTACCGCGAGCTCAAGGAAAAAGGGACCCTGCCCGGTTCCCCTGAGTGGGCCGAGGCGGTGGAGGCGGAATTAGCTGTGCAGCGCAAAGCCATGGCGCCCAGGCTGTGGCCAAAGATTCCACCCCGGCGGCATCTCTGTTTCTACCCCATGGGAAGGAAGCGGGGAGAAAGCCAAAACTGGTTTCAGGTTCCCATGAAGGATCGCCAGCGGATGCTCCACGATCATGGCATGGTGGGCCGGAGATACGCCGGCAAGATCAACCAGATCATCTCAGGGTCCATGGGATTTGACGACTGGGAGTGGGGCGTGGACCTCTTTGCCGATGATCCCCTGGAGTTCAAGAAGATCGTCTACGAGATGCGCTTCGACGAAGCCAGCGCCATATACGCGCTTTTCGGCCCCTTCTATGTCGGCCTGCGCCTACCTGCTGCCGAAATGGGCGCCTTGCTCCAGGGTAAGGCGCCGTCTTTCACCGGGGAATCGTCCTCAAAGTAAAAGTGAGGGCCATTACCTCATCCTATCCTTCGGGTCCATGGCATCCCTGAGGGTGTTTCCCAGGAAGTTGAAGGACAGGATGGTCAGGAAGATTGCCATTGCCGGAAAGAAGATAACATGAGGATAGGTTCGCATGGCGCGCCAGCCGTCCTGAGCCAGAGTTCCCCAACTAGTTCCCCAGTTCCCATAGGGGTCGTTAATCCCTAAACCGATAAAGCTGAGAGTGGATTCCGCGAGGATTACCCCCGGGATCATAAAGGTCAGGGTCACCAGAATGGGACCCATGATGTTGGGTAGAATATGCCGCAGGACGATTCTGGGGTGGCTTGCGCCAATGGCTCTGGCCCCTTCGACATAAACGGACTCCTTAACCTGTAGGACCTCTCCCCTGGTAATTCGGGCAAACCTCACCCAGGTCACGAGTCCCAGGGAGACCAGGAGACCGATGACGTTCCGCCCCAGAACCAGCGATAAGAGAATGAAAACCAGCAGATCGGGCAGACTATAGAAGATATCGACTATCCGCATGAGAAAGCTGTCCACACGCGGCCCGGAGTAGCCGGAAACCAGGCCGTAAGCCGTTCCAATGATGAGGGCCAGCAGTGTTGTGCCCACTCCGACGGCGAGGGAGACTCGCGCACCGTACAGGATACGGGTCAAAAGGTCCCTTCCCAACCCGTCTGTTCCCATCCAATGGCTCAGGCTGGGTCGCTCCAAAATGTGGGCCTCATCCAGCCCTCCGGGACTATAGGGAGAGAGCAGAGAAACCAGGGAGCTCCCCATTACCACCAGCACAATGAAGGCGAGGCTCCACATGGCTGTTTGATTCCGGCAGAGCCTCTTCCATATAGCCAATAACCCTTTAGCCGATTCCATAAGAGGCACTTCAACGGTACTTGATCCTGGGATCAGTGGCCGAGTAGAGCAGGTCAACGGCTAAATTAGCGCCTACCAGAAGCGCGCTATAAACCAGGGTGACGCCCATGATCATGGGATAATCGCGGTCAGTTACCGCGGAAATAAAAAACCGGCCCATTCCCGGAATGGCAAAAACGAACTCAACCACAAAGGAGCCCGTGACCAGGACCGCGAGGAGAGGACCCATGACAGTCAGCACGGGATTGATGGAATTGCGCAGGGCATGCTTGAAGAGGACCACCGTCTCCTTGAGGCCCTTGGCCCGGGCGGTTCGGATGAAATCCTCGCCAAGGGTCTCGATCAAGGTAGAACGAAGGAGATAGGATAGATACGCCGCGGGGGCCGCGCCAAGGGTTATGGTCGGTAGCACCATACTATCCGCTGAACCCCACCGCCCCGCCTGAAACCAGCCCATTTGCAGAGAAAAAAACCAGATGAGAAGGGCCCCTAAGATGAAGTTGGGTAGCGAAATGCCGAGGGTCGCCAGCAACAAACACCACCGGTCCGCCCAAGAGTTGTGGTAGCAGGCCGCCAGCAGGCCGGTGGGCAATGAAACCATGATGGCGAAGACCAGGGCCAAAAATCCCAGCAGAGCGGAGACGGGGAGGGTGGAGCTCACGATGTCTGCCACGGTTCGATGAAGGTACTTGTAGGAGGGGCCCAGATCACCTCGAATGAGCCCTTTCAAGTAGAGCAGGTACTGGTTCCACAGGGGCTGGTCCAGGTGGTACTTGGCATGCAGATTGGCCATCACCTGGGGCGGAAGGCGTTGCTCGCGATCAAAGGGCCCGCCGGGCGTGACGTGCATGAGGATGAAGGTCAGGGTCGCCACCGCCCACAGAACGGCGAGACCGTGGGAAACGCGCTTGAGGATAAAGCGACCCATGGGGTCAGGTCGACGGTTCCTTGAGGCGCACGTCACGAAGCATGAGACGCGCCATGGAATTAAATTCTAGACCCGTGAAGCGCGGGTTTAATATGGTTGCTTCCGTGGTGACGAACAGGGGGACGATGGGAACCTCGGTTTCGCAGAGAATGCGCTGTGCCTCGTTGTAAAGCTCAAGCCGTTTTTTGTCATCCAATTCCCGCGCCGCTCGCTCCACCAGCTCGTCGTAGCGCTTGCTTTTCCACCGGGTGTTGTTGTTCCCGCTATTGGAGGTAAAGAGGTTCATGAAGTTGTTGGGATCGGGATAATCGGCGCCCCAACCCAGACGAAATATATGGGGCGGGTCTCGGAGGAGCCTGCTGAGATAGACCTTCCATTCCTGATTGTCCAGTCGAACCAGCACGCCGAGGTTTTTCTTCCACATGCCCTGGATCGCTTCAGCCACCGTCTTGTGGGTCTCATCGGTGTTGTATCCCAGGGTGGTCTCCGGAAAACCCCGACCGTTGGGGTAACCGGCTTCCGCTAACAGGCGTTTCGCTTCCGAGGGGTTGAACGAGAGGCCGATTTCCTTGTTGTACGCGAGCATACCGGGTGGAATCCAGGATTTAGTCGGCTGCTCTCCCCCGTGGAGAACTTTGGGAAAGACCCGCGCGTCGATGGCCAGGGCAAAGGCCTGTCGGACCCGCACGTCGTCGAAGGGTTTTCGGTTAGTGGCGAAGCCGTAATAGTAACCCCTCAGCTGGGGTACGACCTTGTAGCCGGGGCGTCGAGCGATGCGTCGTTTTTCGAAGATGGGGATACTCTTGTTGTCGATAAAGTCCAGTTGGTCTCTCTCGTACATGGCCAGGCCGGTGGTTTTCTCATTGACCATGGCCATCCGGACTCGATCGATGGCGGGCTTGCCCAGGTAAAAATCCGGGTTGGCCCTGAGCTCGATCTCGTTTTCATGCTTCCAGGATTCCAGCAGAAAGGGACCGTTGGTGACGATGTTGGCCGGATCTGTCCAGCGGTCGCCGAATTTTTCCACCACGTCCTGACGTTGTGGGAAGGTAACCTCGAAGGTTGTGATGGCAAGAAAGTAGGGCGCCGGGTTCTTGAGCCGAACCTCCAGGGTCCGCTCGTCAAGGGCTCGCACGCCCACCCGGGTCGGGTTTTTGACCTCGCCCTGGTTGAACTCCTCCGCGTTTACGATGTCGAAAAGGATGTAGGCGTATTCGGAGGCGGTTTCGGGATTCAGCAGCCGCCGCCACGAATAGACGAAATCCCGGGCGCGAACGGGCTCGCCGTCGCTCCAGCGGACGTCGTCCCGCAGATGAAAGAGAAGTCTTTTCCCGTCGTCGAGAACCTCCCAGGACAATGCCACCATGGGAGAAGGCCTCAAATCAATGTCGAACTCCGTAAGGCCCACCATCAAGTTGACCACGACGTTGAAAGAGACGTGATCCGTGGCCCGAGACCAGTCCAGGCTGGGGGGTTCAGTGCCTAGATTGACTCGAAAAACGGTTTCGCGAGCCTGTTCCGGGGGAGAGGTGCAAGACCCAAGGATCAAGAGCGCGCAAAGGGCAAGGGTGGTTGCTCCGTACGATTTGAATGAGAGTCGCAAGATTCGTTATTTTAATCCCGCTCACCTTCTTGTTCAAGGCGAACCATGAGTGGAACCTCCCATCCCCTCGCTTCACCGGCCCCTCGGCGGGAAGCTCAACAGATGGCCATCAGCTCTCAGCCATCGGCAAATCAGGACCGAGGACAGAGTTTTTCCCACTCGGTCCTCAACACCCGCTTGCCGAGGACGGCCGCTCCCCAGGTCGGTCAGTGCTTTCAAGGTTGAATGTGTTCGCGCGTTCGTTGACAAGGAAAGGGGTTCCCGATAAGTACTTTGCATGCTCCTCATCTCCTAACTTACGGAGATGATTCAAGTGAGGAGGATTCATGGCCAAGAGTTTACAGACCTTCCTGGATGACTGCCGTAGGGAGATCCCCAACGAGATCGTCCAGATCGATAAAAAGGTGGACCCGGCCCATTACGATGTGACCGCCATCATCAAACACCTCGATGAGATGAAGAAGTTTCCCATTCTGGTGTTCGATCATGCTCTGGGTCTGGACGGAAAGGCAAGCGAGTTTAAATTGGTCATGAACTGCGAGATCTCCCAGCGCAAGACCCAGGTCGCCCTGGGTCTCTCCAAAGAAAAGAGCAGGGCGGAGATGGCCCGGATCTGTTTGGAGCGAGAAGAAAAGCGTATTCCGCCGGTAGTGGTGGATAAAAAAGAAGCGCCGGTCAAGGAAGTGGTGAAGGCGGGCAAAGAGGTGGACTTGTTCCAGTTGCCGATTATGCGCCACCACTATATGGACGGCGGGCCCTATATCACTTTGTCCAGCATCACCAAGGACCGAGGATCAGGCATCTATAACTGCTCCTATCATCGAATCGAGGTGAAGTCGAAGAACACCACCGCGTTGTACGCTTCCCCCCGGCACATGTGGAGGATCTTTCGGGATTACGAGGACAATAAACTCGAATGTCCGGTGGCTACGGTTCTCGGCCACCACCCCGCCTATCATATGGGGGCCTGTTACACCGGGCCTTTCGAGGTGAGCGAGTTCGACGTGATCGGCGGCTATTTTCAAGAACCCCTGCGTCTAACGCCATCGGAGACTTTTGGCGAGGACCTGCTTATTCCCGCCGATGCCGAAATTGTAATTGAAGGCGCCCTTGTCCCGGGCAAACGCGTGGTGGAAGGGCCCTTTGGGGAGTGGACGGGATACCTCGGGCCCCAACGATACACCACCTGCGTCCACTATGAGGTGCGAGCGATTAATTACCGCAAGGGGGCCATGTATCAATCCGTCATTACACCGGAAGGCGACAAGCCGTGGATGGATCTGCCCCGGGAAGGAGCCTATCTCCGCCGCTGTCGTGAGGCGGTCCCGGGGGTTACGGCCGTTTGCAAGATGGGTCGTCATGCCGGGTACAATATTTTTATTGCCATGAAAAAAATGTCCGAGGGGGACCCCGGCCGTGCCGCCGCGGCGGCTATGACTTTCGACCACGCAAAAAACGTATTCGTGTTTGACGACGACATCGACATCTTCAATCCAACGGAGATCCTGTGGGCCCTGGCCACCCGGGTTCAACCCCATCTGCAGGTCTCCATCCTGCAACCCCTGTTTCGCGGCAACTTCCTCGATCCGTCGTTAGTCGATGAGATCAAGACATCCGGCATGATTATCGACGCCACCCGTCCCCTGGATCATCCCTATTCCCAGGTATCGAAGTGTCCTGAGGACGCCATGGAACGGGTTAAGCTGGAGGATTTTATTCCCGGGGAGGTGTTGCGGCATATTCCCCTCGACAGGACAACTTACTGGGGATAGTTTGGATATCGGTTATCTGTTGAATAGTATGTTCGAATGACGAAGGCATAGGTCGGGAGGCTGTCAGCAGTTGACGATCATGCGAATTGCGGGTACAGGAATAACGAGGTGAACCATGGGACAGGCCATAGAAGTCACATGTCCAAAGTGCGCTAAATTATTTGTTGCTCATCCCCATATGCTGGGCTCGGGCATGGAATTTCACTGCCCGTTCTGTGACAGGTACTTTCCCGAGAAGGACAGCCCGAAAATTCGCCGATAAAGAAAATGTCTCACGCAAAAACGCAAAGGACGCCAAGTTCGGAGAATTTAGGATCATATTATCTTTTGCGAGCTTAGCGTCCTGGCGCGACAAATCTAATTGAATTCTTTTAGCAACAAGCCATGAGAACAAAGCAAACCCTCAAGATTGCTGGCCATGATGTCCCACGTCTGGATGGAGTGGATAAGGTGAACGGATTGGCCCGATACACGGGGGATTTGGATCTGCCCGGCATGGCCTACGGGAAGGTATTACGCAGCCCTGTGCCCCATGCAAGGTTGGTCCGGATCGACACCAGCAAGGCGGAGAGCCTTCCCGGGGTGATCACGGTGCTGACCCGGGACGACCTTGCCGATCTGAATCACCGCTACGGGGCTACCTACAAGGATCAGTCCGTCGTGGCGGTGGACAAGGTGAGGTTCGTGGGGGATCCCCTGGCTGCCGTGCTCGCAACGGATGAGGCGGTGGCGGAGGAAGCTTTGGCGCAGATCGATGTGGAGTATGAAGACCTTCCTAATATAACCACTATCGATGAAGCGCTTGCTCCCGGCGCGCCGCTGGTCCACGAGACCGAGTCGGTCAAAGCCGAACTCCGAGGGTCAAAGTACGGCGCGCCCCCAAGGTTCAAAGGCACCAACGTCTGTTACCATTTCGGCTACAGTCGCGGGGACGTCGAGGATGGCTTCAAAAATTCCGACTATGTCTATGAAGACACCTTCCGCTTTGCCAAGGTCCAGCACTTTTCTATGGAAACTCACTCCACCCTTGCCCATTTCGATGCGGGCCAACTGACCGTATGGACCTCCTGTCAGGATCCCTTTACGCTGCGCGAGCATCTTGCGGGAATCTTCAAGCTTCCCCTTAGCCGGGTCCGGGTCGTGGTTCCCCTGGTGGGCGGGGCCTACGGCGGCAAGCTCTATGTCAAGACGGAGCCCATCGCCGCGGCGTTGTCGTGGAAAACCGGACGCCCGGTGAAAATCGCACTCTCGGTTGGGGAGAGCTTCAAGACGGTCACACGCCATCCGGCCCGTGTCCGGATCAAGACCGGAGTGAACAAAGACGGGCGTCTTACCGCCAGGGAGTGCGAGATTTACATGGATACCGGCGCCTACGCGGACGCCGGTCCGAGGGTTACGCAAAAGGCCGGCTATCGCTCCCTGGGTCCCTATCGTGTTCCTCGCACAAAGGTGGATGCCCACGGGGTATATACCAACACCGTGCCGGCCGGCGCCTTCAGGGGATTTGGCGCGGTTCAGGTCACCTGGGCCTACGAATCGCAAATGGATCTGATTGCCGAACGGCTGGGTATCGATCGCCTTGAGCTTCGCGTCAAAAACCTTCTTAAAAAAGGCGAGGCCTATACCCCCGGTGATTCGCCCGTGGACTGCGATCTCGAGGAAGGTCTGCTGAAGATCGCGGAGGCCCTGGACTGGAAGCGGAAACCGTCGAGGCCGAATACCGGCAAAGGATTGAGCTGCTGCATCAAAGACGGCGGCGGGACCTATAAGGTTGCAGAGGCGGCCGTAAGAATGTTTGCAGACGGCAGCGTCGTGGTGGAGACGGCTACGGTGGAGATGGGGCAGGGCTCCCGCACGGCACTGAGCCAGGTGGCGGCCGAGGAGTTAGCCGTGAGCTTGGACCGGGTATCGGTGGCGGAGTTGGATACCAACGTCACTCCCTATGACGTTTCCACCAGCGCCAGCAGTTCCATGACGGTTATGGGACTGGCCGTGCAGCGCGCCGCGCAGGATGTGAAGAAACAACTCCTCCGCGCCGGGGCGAAGGTTTTGGGGGTGAAGGCGGATCGACTCACCCTCAAGGACGGCAAGGTCTATGCCCCCAAGGGTCGCGCGCTGCCATATAGCCAGGCGATTCTCGAATATTACGGCAGCGGTGGGGGAGGGATCGTGGGGAGAGGGATCTACCGGGATAAGAAAAGCAAGAAATCGATCCTGGGTTCCCCTACCACCTTTTGGGAAGTCGGTTGGGGCGGCGCCGAAGTGGAAGTGGATCCTGATACGGGGGTCATTCGGATACTCAAGTACGTTTCCGCATCCGACGTGGGAAAAGCCATCAACCCGCTTCAGTGTGAGGGGCAGGACGAGGGCGGCGTCATCATGGCCCTTGGTCATACGATCTTTGAAGAGATGAAGTATAATGAGGATGGACAGTTGCTGAACCCCAACCTGATCGATTACCGCGTGCCTACCTTTGGCGACCTTCCGGAGAGCTTCTCTTCTCATCTAATAGAGAACGGCAATGGCCCGGGACCCTTTGGCGCCAAGGGCATGGGAGAGGGGGGGGTTCTTCCGGTTGCCGCGGCGGTGGCAAGCGCGGTGGCGGACGCCGTCGGCGTACGGATACACGATCTTCCCCTTTCTCCTCCAAAGATCTGGCGTGCCTTGCAGGAAAAAGAAAAAGCCCAGGGCAAGGCGACGAAAGCCAAAGGAAACTAACCAACCGTTTGGCGCGAGTTTCCTTGGAAACCGGTGAATTTTATAACCTGAGCCGTCTCTTTCAACTTCGAGACATTCTCGACGGACTCAATCCCCAGGCTGCTCCCAAGGCAGTCATTGTCGAGCCTTCAAAAGATTCCGCTCCCGGCCGTGTCGGCATCCTTTGCGGCGCGTTCAATCCTCCGACCCTGGCCCATGTTGAACTGGCCCGTTGCGCTAAAGATCGTTTTCAACTGGATCACGTCTTTTTCACCTTGAGCCGGATCACCATTGACAAGGAAAAGGTTGAAGGTCTCTCGCTAGAGGACCGGCTGCTCCTGCTGTCGCTGATCGCCGGGGAACTTGGCTGGGCGTCAGTGGCTGCGGTCAACAAAGGTCTCTATTTCGAGCAGGCCAGGGCGTTTCGCTCACTTTTAGGAAACAAGGCCAGGCTATTCTGCATAGTCGGAATGGATAAGGTGATACAGATCCTTGACCATCGCTATTACCAGGACAGAGATAGAGCCCTGAAGGGACTCTTCGCTGAAGTAGAGCTCATTGCCGCCAACCGCGGCCCTCTGGGTGAAAAAGAACTCAAGGAGCTGCTCGCAAAAAAGGATAACCAGGTCTACGAGGACCGAGTTTATCCCCTCACCTTGCCCGAGGGATTGAGGAAACTCACTTCGACCGAATTGAGAACCAGGATTGCAAACGGTGAGTCGGCGCAGTACCAACTGCCGGATGTGGTTGATGAATTTGTTGCGGCCAGCGGCGTCTATCGTCGAGCGTATGACTTTCGCTCAAAGCTGCTGGAACAGCTTTATTGCGCCAAGGAATGGTCCGAAAAAGAATGTAATTTCGAAGCGCTGATTCAGATCGCAGGCGAACAGACCGAAAGGGGAGAACGCCTTCGAGACATGCTTGCTTCCGCAGAGGCGCCCTCGTCACAACTGAAAGAATTGATTTCAGATCTGCTGGTGTCCGGTCCCAAGTGATGAGTTTAGAGTGAACCTAACCCCATTGTTACTACCGTGAGTCGGCTTGGGAACGCGCGTTAAATACAAGATGCAACGGGCTGTCGCCCAAAATCGGATGTCCGTTGTTGGCGGGCGGGATCAAGGTCGATAGCGGCGATTATCGAAGCTGCCCGTGAGATGGGGGTTACGGTAGAAGGCAATGTGGCGCGCGCCGGCCGGGGGGGCGCCCTCCGACCCGGCGTGACAATCCAACCCCGGGAGGTTTCATGAACAAGCTCGTCTCCATCGCGGCCGGCGCCGCGTGCGCACTCACGAGCGCCGTAGCGGTCGCCGCCTGCCCGCCGGTCACCCTCAAGGACATGAAGGGTATCGCCGCCGGCAATCGTGCTTGGCAACAAGGAACTGTTCGTCGCTCCCTTCGAGAACTACTTCGGGCACCGCACCGGCATGCTGTGGGCGGAATATATCGAAAGCGGCGGGACCAAGGGCGTGAAGCCACCGGCCTATGTGATACAGCTCAGCGAGGACATCGACGCCTTCCAGTCGACGCCGGTCGGAAGCGCGGAATCGTCCAAGCTCGGCGCCCGCCTGGTAAAGAACATGACCGGGAACCTGCTGTTCATCGGCACGGTTCAAGCGCCGAACCCGGTCTACCACCACAACGCGCTGAAGAACTTCCCGGAGTTCAAGACCTGGTCCTACGAGTACTACCGGACCTATCCCTACCGGCCGTACCAGTGGTTCCTGGCGGACGGCAAAGGCTGATAGGCCGGACCTTCGGGTCCGGCAAAAAACGCCGTTCCCGGCGTGCTATCGTCGAACGCGACCCCGGTCCCAATGACTTGTAACCTGTTACGTGACAAGTTATAACCCGTCAGGTGATTAAGGGCTTCAAGCACAAGGGGCCAGAGAGGTTTTTCGAGACCGGCAACAAGAAAGGCATTCAGCCCAAGCATGCCGACAAGCTCAGGGATATTTTAGCCACTTTGGACCCAGCCGCGTCCGCCAAGGATATGGGGGCGCCTGGTTTCCGTTTGCATCTATTGGAGCCTCGTGGTGCGAATGTTTGGTCTGTGCATGTTGCTAAAGACTGGAGCGTGGACTTTCGTTTCATTGGCGGACACGCCGAAGTAGTTGATTACGTGGATCATCATTAGGAGGTGGTCATGAGAATGCATAATCCCCCTCATCCCGGCGGTGTTTTGCTAAGACAGTGGATTGAGCCTTTGGGTATCTCCATTACCGAGACGGCCAGGCGTCTGGCTGTTTCCCGCAAGGCGCTTTCCGAGCTTGTCAACGAGCACAGCGGGATCAGTCCCGAGATGGCTGTGAGGCTTTCCCTTGCCTTGGGCACAAGTTCGGACCTATGGATGAATATGCAATCCAGCTATGACCTGTGGCACGCCGAGCAGCATAGGAAGGAGCTAAGGGTAAAGTCCATTGTCGCGGGGCGGAATCGCACGCTGCCATAGGTAATTTTTAAACCGGGGGCGGGCTGAATCGACCCGGGCTCTCCCTTTCCCGTCGATGGCATTTAGCTGAGCGTATCGTTTGTGATAGTCTATCCCGACGTAAAGCATGGGGTCTTCTCCTTTCAGGTTTGATGGCTGTTACAACCACCATCCTACTGGAGCTTGACCCCTTTTTCATGTTACCTGACCCCGATTTTAAGTGGGATGATGCGGGATGAACCGGGATGATGCGGGATGAACCGGGATGATGCGGGATGAGACCCTTGTTTTTCAGGGGTTTGAACGCCAGCCCCGATTTAACGGCCATTTAAGGCCCGTTTTTCGAGCCCTAAACGGGCCGGAAAATCCGGCAGGTTTCCGGTCCATTTCCAATTATTTCCGTTCGCCCACACCGGTATTCAAGCCGTGATGCCGGGGTGATGAGCCGTGGGTTGGGCCGATTAGAACACCGCGTCCAAAAGGACAGGACATTCCAAGAGAGAATTGGCACGATACAAGCGGGAATCCGAAAGGGAAGGGAACCCGGAATAGCAAAGGGGCAAGGCTGACGGCGGTTTCAAAAGACGACATGGCCGAGCCGCTCCACGTCATGCGACGGCGTCTTGACGCATATTGCAGCAGCCGCCACCTCGTGGTGTCGGGACAGTGCAACCTGGGGGGGCGACAGCGGCGGGAGAGTTTTCGTGCTCCCTCAATAACTTTTGAGAAGGCAAGATGAATCATGTCAAATGTCAAGGTCTGACCCCCACAACGTGATCAAGCAGCTCGAACAACCTCGATGGAGACTATGACGGCTTCTCCCGCTCAACTGGCCGTTGCCTGATGTGGGAAAGAGGATATCCAACGCCTCAGCCTTTTACGGGAAAAATGGGACTTGACCGTCAGATGGTGATCATGTAGAGGTGAACGGGATTCTTTTGGCACGATCCGTGCTTGATTCCAGGCCCGAGGAGATCCATTTATGTTCAAAAACAAACGCCGCGATCCTTCAGTTCCACCCCTCACCGTTATCGGCGAAGGCGCCCGGCTGGAAGGTAAATTTAATATTACCGAATCGATCCAGATCAAGGGCGAAGTCACGGGTGAAATCAATGTAGGCGGCAGATTCGTGATCGGCGAGAAGGGGATTGTCCGCGCCGACGTCCGCACGACCGACGCCCTCATTATGGGGCAGTACGAGGGTAATATGGTCGCCACCGGCACTGTCGAGATCACGGCCACGGGACGCGTAAGCGGTAACGTCGAAACGGATTCTCTCGTAATATCCAAAGGCGGCTTCTTCAATGGCAACGTGGTGAAGGTGCAACGGGGCTCTGAAGCCGTTCCCGAACGCCACTCCGCAGATCCTACCCTGCTGAAGCCAAGAGAACAAACGAAGCTCGCTAACAATCAACCCAATTCATAACCGAGCATAATTGAGATGGTTCAACCATGAGGTTTCGGAAGTCCAAACACAAATCAAATCCCGAACACGCCGCGATGTCGGTTATCGATCACGGCTGTGAAATGGAAGGCCGCCTGACGTTTGTTGGAACCCTCATCGTGAACGGAAAATTCAGCGGAGAGCTGATCTCTTCCAACACCCTGATAGTCAGCGAATCGGGAAGGCTAGAGGCCGACGTACGAGCGGGTACGGCGATCCTGGCAGGTCAATTCTCCGGCCATATCACTGTGCAGGAACGTGTCGAATTACGAAAATCAGCCCGAGTAGTCGGCGATATAGTAACACCCGTCCTGATCATGGAGGAGGGCGTGTTTTTTGAGGGCCGCTGCAACGTGAAGGGCAAGGAGCCTCAAGTCATTTCGCTGAAGTCAGGAGAACCCCAAGCCCTTCACAAGAAAGCCTAGATCGGCTGGTATCTTCTCGTTTGACGATTCAATGTTTTCTGGTTGCCCTGATTGATGTAGGGCGACGAAAAAGACCGGAAGTGGGCTGATGCGGGATGGAACCCTTGTTTTTCAGGATTTGAACGCTGGCCCGGTCTCGAATTTTGGGTGAATCAGATAGTTGGAAATTTGTTCACAGGCTGTGGATAACCGGCTTTTAAGGGCCGTTTCCCGGCTGTTTCCGGGGTCGTATTTCGGCGGGAAAGTCGGTGGAGCCGGTCGGGGTCCATACGATTGCTTCCACATGGCAAAACCGGTGCGCGGACCATCAATCATTATCGCTGAAATCGATTGGGTACCCCCATTGAACGGCAGACCACGGTTCGCTTGAAACCGGAGCGCCATCTCAGTGTGATCGTCGAATCCGTCCAGCCGAGCAAGCTCCCGGCACTATCAACTCAGGTCTTTATGCCGCTTTGAGAAACGCCTCGAATGTATCGGATCCCGTCAGCGACACGGCCCCGCCGTGTTCCGTCAGTATCGTCAAGTTAACGGGAATCCACCCGTCTTGCGGCGGGAGTGTGCGGGAGCCGAGACCGGGAATCAATGAATCGGAGTGTGTAAAGCGGACCGGGATCGGGACCAGACAGCTTGAGTCGGCAATACCGCAAAGGGTCGTGACGGCATCCGAACGGTTCGAGATGATCTTACGGCGGCGGCATGCGCCGAGGGCGACTGAGGGTCCGGCGAGAGGCGCAAAAGACGACATGGCCGTGCCGCTCCACGTCATGCGACGGCGTCTTGACGCATATTGCAGCAGCCGCCACCCCGTGGTGTCGGGACAGTGCAACCTGGGGGGCGACAGCGGCGGGAGAGCTTTTGTGCTCCCTCAATAACTTTTGAGAAGGCGAGATGAATCATGTCAAATGTCAAGGTCTGACCCCCACAATTCCTCTTCCATGCGAAAGCGATTAACTCCACGCAGATAGATTCCGTAACGCCCGTCAGGTGTCTTTTCCCATTTTTCAATGAAGCCGGCACATCCCACATGGTAGAGTTGCGGTATTTCCTTTTCAGCGCCGGGCAAGGGGCGATTGTCTTCCTGAGGAGCAAACGGCTGGATCATGCCGAAAACCTTGTCGCTTCCCAGTGCATCCTCCACCAGGTTGCGGTAACGTGGCTCAAAAATATGTAGAGGAAGGGTGGTTCCCGGCAAGAGCAAAGATCCCGTCAGAGGAAAAACAGGTAGGATTTCCGGGAGTTCTTTCGCGGATATGTTTTCACCCATGGCCTAGTCTCCTCCTCCTTTTATAAGTTAAGGCCGTCGCCAGGTCAAGATGAGTCTCTTCAGTGCAACGAGGCAAAAGAGGACAAACCCAAAGGTGCAGATTACGGACGCTCCAGTGGGGAGGTCCCAACCATAAGAGAGATAGCTCCCAGCCAGGCTCACACTGCCACCCACCAACCAACCCGCCAAGAGGCTCAGCCGAAAACTGCCGCTAAACAAGATCCCACAGACCGCCGGTACAATCAGGAATGAAAAGATGAGAAGCACCCCCGCTATTTGGACGGAAGTAGTCACCACCCAGGCCAAGGATAGATAAAAAAGGAGATCCCAGAGAGGAACGGATATCCCTTGTCGGCGACCCCGCTCCGGATCAAACGAAACCAGCAGGAACTTTTGCCGAAATACGACATGGAAAAGTCCAACCACTACGGCCACGGCGAAAATCTGCCCGATGGTATTCCATTTTACCCAGAGGATGTTTCCGACAAGTAAGTACTTTATATGCTCAGCGCCGTGGGGGGCCTTATCTACGAGGAGGACCACGGCGGCGGCGCAGAAAGCATAAACAATGCCTATAATCGCTTCCTCTGGAACCCTGCCCTCTTGGGCACGGGTCCAAGTGAAAACCAGCGAACCTAAAAAGGCAAAAACCAGGGAAAAAATATAAGCAACGCCGCCTTCAAGCGGATAACCCGCGAGAAATGCCACAGTAGCGCCCATGGCCGCTACTTGCGCCAGGGCCAAATCAACAAAAATCGCCCCGCGACGAACGATGTGAATGCCGAAATAGACATAAATGGCCACTAGAACGAAACACGCCGCTATGGCCGGGCCCATGATGTTTATAAACTCAATCATGGACGATCACCGACCTTGCTTTAGGACTGAGAGCAGGCTTCCTACAATAGATTCAAATAGATCGCTATAGGTTTTCACTCCCTTATCACCTCCCACGGATGCAGGAAGAATGACCATGGTTGTCCCAGCCTTATGGGCCACGGATTGCGGGATACGCGGATTGATAAAGCTGGAAACCAGCAGTGCTTTGACCTTACGCTCCCGAATCGAGCGCGTGAGTCTGACCACATGTTTTGGCGCCGGTGGAATTCCCGGTTTATCTTCCACATAGCCAATAATGGACAATCCCAACCAATTCGCCAGGTACTCCCATTGCTTGTGATACGCAACGATCTCCTGACCACGGTAAGGCGTCATCTGCTGTTCCCACTTTTGGATACGATCCCGCAGCTTTTTCTCGAAAAGGTTCAGTCTCTGTTCAAAATAAGGCCCATCATCGGGCGCCAGGGCCTTGAACTGCAAGGCAATACGTCTCGCCATCACGAAACCGTTCCTGGGGTCAAGCCAGTAATGGGGATTGCCCTCAGGGTGAATGTCACCTTGCGCGCGGGTCACCTCCCCCCCAGGCACTTCAAGGACTGAGATTTCCCGGGAGAGATCAAGGGAGACGAGTCCCGGATTCCTAGCCCCTTCCACCAACAGGGACAGCCAACCAATTTCCAACTGTAGTCCCACATAAAGAAGCAGGTCGGCTCGATTGAGCAAGCGCATGTAGCTGGGCTTTGCGGCAACGTAATGGGGATCCTGGGCCCCCTTTGCGACGCTTCTTACTTTCACCCTTTTACCTCCCAACGCCTCGGCGATGGCAGCAAGATCAGTGGTGGTGGCGACCACAGACAAAGTCTTCCCCGCAAGAGGGGCCGGCGGAGAAGTTAAGAAAACAACCGAGAAGACCCATACGCTAAACCATTTCATAGGTTTCTCCTAATATTTGTGTGCCGGATGAGAGCCTAGGGTGTAGTTCAGCTGAAAAAGAATCTGATCGATGTCATCCCCAAACTCCCGTTGCGTCCGGCTATACTGCAATCTCAAGGCCGAAAACTCGCTCGGCACCAGAGCTGCGAGCAACGTCCATTTATGATCCATTCCCTCTCTGGAGTTGGGGGCTCCAAGCAGATCGTAGCGACCCTGCAACCACCATAGACGAGAGAGACGATACTGGAGTGAAGTATACAGTCCTCCCGTCTCGCGCCGTGCGCTATCGTCTCGATCGACGGAAGAATAAATGTATTCGTTCTGCCAGATGAGGGCCCGATCCTGAGCGCGTTTCAAAGGAATCCACTTGAGAGTTAGGTCGACACCGATAGCTTGCGAATAGCCCGAACCGGAGTTACGTCCGCCGACATAGGAGTTACCAAACTCAAGAGTGCTTTCGTCGCTGAGATCGAAGAAGTTCTTCCAGTGGCCGAGGAAGGCCCCTTGAGGAGAAGCGTCATCTGAAAGGACAAAGAGGTTGGAATTATCCCCCTGCATTCCTTGAAAGGTGAACTCGGAAAACCAGGGGACGGGGAAGAGATAGCTCAGACCAACTGCCGGTTCATTGAGCCCTTCATCGCCAAACACGGATTCACTCACCAGGGGACGGTCAATGAAAGGAAACTGATGACTATGAAGCAAATTGTGTTTACCGAAGTCGGTAAAAAACTTTCCGATCTTAAGACTTAACCCACGCGGCATGATGTCTCCGGGAAGCTGATTCGAGGTAACGAATCCCTCCTCCAGCTCCACATCTCCTTCTGGAGCGACGGCCACAGTCATATCCGCATTGAAATACGGATCCACATCCGAAGTGAAACGAAACTCTGCCTCCTGCAGGTTGAACCCATTCTGGAAGTCCAGACCCGTCAGCTCGTTATCGGCATCAACCGAGGAAGCCCAGCCACCGAGAAACAACCCATTCACACTGACGGCGGGGTTAAAGGCTCTGGAAATGGAGCGTGCTCTATCAGACGTGGTTGAGCTAGATTGCGCTCCCTTTGGCGCACTGGCGTTCTCCCGTTTTGCCTGGTTCTGAGCAGGCTCTTGCCCTGAGTTCCCTGATCTTGATCTCTCCGACTTTCGTTCTATCCGTTCGATCCGCAGGAGTAACTTCTGCGTTTGTTGCTGCATCGCCTTGAGCTGCTTTTTCAAAGAAGCAACTTCGTCCTCCTTGGTCAAACCCGCCCCGGCAAACAACGTTACGCAACACGACACTACGCACACTGACATAAACGATCGTTCTTTTAAAGAAATCATGAATTTCCCCCCTAAATGCAAACGGTTCGCTCCCTTCGCTCATGAGGAAAGGAGAAAATACCCTATCGATTTAAGAAAAAACGAAACGGTTACAGGGTAGGGGGGGCGCGGCTCGGGTGTGGTTGGGCAAAAAGCGGAACGAGAAAAAAAGACTCTGGAAATACAAGCGGTAAGGATTGAATGACGGGTGCGACTGTGATTTTGGCATGAGGCAGGCCGAGTTGTGTCCTCGCACTCGAGTAACAGGTACAATCCTTGTTGATCAGTAGCAGCGGGTTAACGGGATGGAGGTGGAGGGGGAGGAGAAAAACCGCCAGCAAAAGGGCGGCCCCGATCAGGCGTTGAGTATGGAGAACTACCTTCATCGCCGCAAACAGCATGATAGTACCATAAAACAGACAGAGTCAGGGTTGTCAAGGGGTACCGACCGACCAAACTGATACACTACTAATCGTTGGACAAACGCTTGTCCACAATGCAAAGCAGGTGACTGAACAGCATGATCATCTCGGCAGCCTCGCTTGAGTCGATGGTCACGCTGCGATGGCTGTGGGGGTTCTTGTAAGATCCGATTGCTCCCGCAAAGAGATCAGAGAGCGCCTGCTGTTCCGCCATTGGCGCCGAAACGTCTGCCAGAGGACCGCGTTTCCCGAACGCTTTCCGCATCAAGGCGACTCCGATGTCCGTGTCTGCACATTATGCGGCCTCCCGAACCCGAACTTCGACCTCTTTGAATGCCTGAAACACCGCCGTATCGTAGTCGCCTCTCAGAAACGATGCCCACACCTTTTGTACGATTCTAGGATGAAGTTGGTGATGGGGAAGCAGGTTCACTTGACGGTAATGGTACACCTGATCGCGTGTTCTCAGTTGTCGACCGCGGCGAGAGATGATCACCCACTCATCTTTTGACCCAGGCTTAGGCACTAGAAGCTCTTCACGCTCAAGCCAGACCCACGCCTCCATCAGGGCCTGACTCAGATCTTCCTGCTGGTCCTGTGGATACTCTTGAACCGTGGAATTGAGACTGAAGTTGTACCGGTTTAGGTTTTGCTGGTCGGAGGGAGAAAGAGAGTTGAGGTATTCCATCAGGACGCCTGCAAGCTCCTCGGGCTCAAGTTCGAGCAGGGCCTTCGCGTCAGGAACTAAGGAATGGATAGACACAGTTCTTAAGTATATCACGCAAGTGACGTTCCCGCGAAATCGACATCCATTCAGAGCTGGAATAGAGTGGCGTTTCAGAGTCCTCGGAGAGAAGGGAGAAGCCTTGAAACGATCGAATTGTGGGGTCAGACCTTGACATTTGACATGATTCATCTCGCCTTCTCAAAAGTTGCGGAACGACCCGTAAACCGCCCATGCAAAGCCCCTTAAATGCCCGTTAAAGGGCCGTGCAACGACCGTGCTCGATGCCGCCGGTGTCCGAGCAGCGTGCCGAGCCCTGCATCGCCGTAGACCGCCGGCGCCTTTGAGGACTGCCCTCGTCCTTGCCTTGGGCATAGCGCGGCAGGTGATCCCTCCGTCTCCCCATCCACGTAATTTGTCCCGGCGCCACGGCCTCCCCCTGAGCGATCCTGTTCGAAACCGCCCCACTTGCATCTTCCGCTCATGATGCGTATATTCGCTTTCTTTTCGCTTGGGGGGAACTATGCGCCAGCCACCTGCGCCGGAGCGGCTCTACATCGATTTTGACGGCTTTTTTGCGTCCTGCGAGGAGCAGGCGGACCCCGGCCTGCACGGCCTTCCCGTCGGGGTCATACCGTTTGCGGGGGCGAAAAACAGTTGCGTGATCGCCGCCAACGCGGCGGCCAAGAGATTCGGCGTCAAGACCGGGACTTCGATCGCCGATGCGCGCCGGCTGTGTTCCCGGATAGCTCTCGTGGCGCAGCGGCCGGACCTGTACGTGCGCGTCCACCGGCGGATCGTGGCGGCGGTGCTCTCCGTGTTGCCGATCGATGTGATCTGCTCGATCGACGAGCTCGCCATGGTTCTGGAGGATCGGGACCGTCCCGAAGAGATCGCGGGAAGGATCAAGGCCGGCGTGCGGGAAGCCGTGGGGGAACGCGTCACCTGCTCCATCGGCTGTGCGCCCAACAGGTGGCTGGCCAAGATCGCCGCGGACATGAAAAAGCCCGATGGCCTGACGGTGCTGCTTTCCGGCGACCTGCCAGGTCCGCTGCTCGACCTCGGGCTGGAGGAATTGCCCGGAGTCGGCGGGCGCATGCGCGCGCGTCTGGGGCGGGCCGGGATAACGACGGTCGAAGACCTTTGGAAAAGCGAACCCGGACGGCTGAGAGCGGTCTGGGGCAATGTGAGCGGGGCGCGCTGCTGGTACGCGCTGCACGGCTACGCGGTGCAAGCGCCGCAGACGCAACGCGGCGCCATCGGCCACGGCCGGGTCCTGCCTCCGGGGGAGCGCGGCGCGCAGTCAGCCCGGCCGATGGCCAGGCAACTGGTGGTGAAGGCGGCCCGGCGCTTGCGCCGGGAGGGGTTCCTCGCCCGGAGGCTCACCCTGTCGGCCGACTGCCTCGATGCGCCGTCGTGGAAGGCCGCGGCGGCCGTCCCAGGAGCGAACGACGACCTGACTTGCCTCGGCGCCCTGTCGGCGCTCTGGGCCGCGCTCGCCGAGGCGCGGGGCCGGGCCTCCCTGTTCCGCATCGCCGTGTCGTTCGACCGGTTCATGCCGGCGGCCGGCGTGCAGCCCGAGCTGCCTTTCGGAGAGCCGGATGCCGGGTCGGTCAGGGCGAGGGTGAGCGCGGCCGTCGATTCGATCAACGGCCGCTATGCGCGCACCGTCATCGGCTACGGCGGGTGCGCTCCTGCGGGCGGCTACGCCGGGGCCAAGATCGCGTACGGCCGCATTCCCGCGTTGGAGGATTTCCAGTAGTGGCGCTTTGCCTGGGCGATTACGCCGGGGGAGGTTGGTATTTCATCGCGGCGTGTGGGACGTGCGGCCGGGAGACGGCCCTGGAGCCCGCCGATCTCCTGGCCCGGGCGGAGACGGGAAAAGTGCATCGCGGAATGCGCCTGGAGGACCTGGAGCCTCTCCTTCGCTGCCGGGAGTGCCGATCCAGGAAGGCGCGCCTCGAGCCGGTGGCCAGGATTCGCAAGCAAGGATTCGTGGGCGGGATGATCTGACCGGCTGTTCCGCCTCCTCGAAGGGCCGCCAATCGCTTCGTAATCGGAATCGGGTAACATGAAAAAGGGGTCAAGCTCCAGCAGGATGGTGGTTGTAACGGCCATCAAACCTGAAAGGACAAGACCCCATGCTTTATGTCGGGATAGACTATCACAAACGATACGCTCAGGTAAATTCAATCGACGGGAAATGGACAGGACGTTCCAAAAGAGAATTGGCACAATACAAGCGGGAATCCGAAAGGGAAGGGAACCCGGAATAGAAAAGGGGCAAGCCTGACGGCGGTTTCAAAGAACGACATGGCCGAGCCGCTCCACGTCATGCGACGGCGTCTTGACGCATATTGCGGCAGCCGCCGCCCCGTGGTGTCGGGACAGTGCAACCTGGGGGGCGACCGTGGCGGGAGAGTTTTAGTGCTCCCTCAATAACTTTTGAGAAGGCGAGATGAATCATGTCAAATGTCAAAGTCTGACCCCATAGTCCGAGCAGTGGGTTGGGCCAATTAGAGCACCGCCTCTAAATGGACAGGACGTTCCAAGAGAGAACTGGTGCAATACAAGTTGGAATCCGAAAGGGAAGGAAACCCAAAATAGCAAAAAGGCAGGCATGACACCGGTTTCTCTGTTATCTTTTAGAGCTTGCTCTGCATAGCGCGCCGCCACTTTTCTTTCCTTCTTGGCGAGTTCCTTCTCCCAAATCTCGATCATGGCCGTCTTCGCTGCCAGTTGGGCATTGCTGGGTCTGCCTCCAGGCGGGTTCCTGCGGCCGCCCTTTGCCAGCTTATTGCCCTGTTCAAACGGTTTCCCACCTGTTTTCGTGCCTAGTGCCATCGCGTTAGTTTCCCGTTGGTTATTTTCCCTGCTCGGCTTGCTTCTCTCGCTCCGCGATCATGGCGTCGGCTATTTCGTAGGCGGCCTTTACCACGACCGGTACCTGTACACCCACCGTTGATCCCACTAGATCAGTCAACGCCTGTCCCGCGAACCAGTCACGGAGGGACATGCCGTATTGTCCCACTCCCGGACTCGGAAATGCCGATCCTCCATCGTTTTTCATGCTTTCTCCTTTTCTATACCAACACTTGGCCTTTTTGGAATTTAGCCATACCATTGATTATTTTACTAGTGAGTGGGTTCTCAAGCGGTAGTCTTGGCTCATCGTCTGCATATCGGCTGGCCCCAAATGCTGCTGCTGTCAGGTCGTTGCGCTCCAGCGAGCCTGCAACCCCTTCATGGCCACTCCCATAGAAGTTGCCAGCAACGGCTCCATTGGACCGGGGGTCAGGTAACATGAAAAAGGGGTCAAGCTCCAGTAGGATAGTGGTTATGGCAGCCAACAAACCTGAAAGGAGAAGACCCCATGCTTTCACAAAAGACACGCCCAGGTAAATGCCATTGACAGGAAAGCACCGGGTCCAAATGGACAGGACATTCCACAATAGAATTGGCACGAACAAGCTGGAATCCGAAAGGGAAGGAAACCCGGAATAGAAAAGGGGCAAGCCTGACAGCGGTTTCAAAAGACGACATGGCCGTGCCGCTCCACGTCATGCGACGGCGTCTTGACGCATATTGCAGCAGCCGCCGCCCCGTGGTGTCGGGACAGTGCAACCCGGGGGGCGACGGTGGCGGGAGAGCTTTAGTGCTCCCTCAATAACTTTTGAGAAGGCGAGATGAATCATGTCAAATGTCAAGGTCTGACCCCCACAACGTGCGGCCGGGAAGCGGGCGCGGATTTCCACCGTCTAGCGATAACAGATCCTGCCAGCAGGTTAAGCAATATTACGATTTTCCTGCTTCTACAATCGGGACCAAATCGTTGAGACCGAGTTCTTTGAATCGTTGTATGGTGCCTTCATCAGCAGATTCGATAGGAACTTTTCTTAGTCCGATAGCCAACGCTACTTCCGGTTGGATATTCCACTCGTCTTCTTCCTTTGTGTTAAACAACATCTTTGCCCGCTCGATTAGCAAGGTCCTTTTTCCGTGAGCACTCGGCTGAAGTTCCTCTGAGGTCAAGCTGCGCAGGATAGACGCACGAAGAATGCCGTCCGTATACCTGCTGAATATGTCTTCAAACGCAAACACCGTCCGTACAGGAAAGCCCCGCGATTCCAATCGTTTCATTGGGTCTTCGTGCTCTCTCATTTCTTGTATTGCAGCAGCGACAGAGCTTAACACCACTGACTGGGGCGCATCTGCGTCACCGAAGAAAGAATTTATAGAAAGTCGTAGTGAGGGTGTGTTCGGGGGTTGAAAAAATACATCTTTGGTTAGACCATCATTTGTCGACCTTTGCAACAATTGCAGTCGTTTGAGGCTCCAATCAGAAACTTTCACTGATTCATCCTTTTTGAGCTCACTCAGAAGCCTTCCCTCTACACATAAGGGACAACTGTCGTGATCCCAGTTCGGCAATACGACAGATTCTACGAATTCGGCAGTGTGTTTCTGACCAAGGTTATTCTGACGCAACGTAGAAGCTAGATCGGCCCAAGCCCGCGCCGACGGCATTCTCTGAACGCCTACGAGATATTGAATTTGCCCAACGTACTCTATATCTCGGAGTCGTTTCTGATATGACAATAGTCGAGATCCGGTTGTTAGAACGTCGTCAAGCACCGTTATTGTGTCCTCATTTGCGTAAGATTTTAATTCTTTATGAATCCCCGCCATTTTCTGTCGGTCATGGTTCTCGACACCATCACCAGGAGGGAAACCTAGATCGAGATGAATGACGATACGCGGTCTGTATCCATTCTCTTGCTGAAAATGATCTGCTACCGCCTTCGCTAGAGCTTTACCACTATCATGCGGCGGTACAATCACCATTTTGGGTGATCGATGAAACTTCGTAAGAATTGCGCGCAGTCGCCTCTGAAAGCAATCCTCCCGGAGCAATTTCTGAATATCAATGTAAATTCCGTGATGCCGATAAAATTGTCTATCTACCATACTATCAGCGTGAATACGTATTCCATTCGATGATCCGTAGTTTCTAAAAAATTCTTGATTCTTAGAAGCAATGTCTGTGGTAAGGCGAACTTCCTTTTCCTTAATAAATACCGGAAAATATGTACCGCGATCAATCTCGATAACAGCCTTCTGAGCGTGGTTCTCGTTGGAAACGTCGCTCGATTGCGATGTTTTGAAGTTACACAATATCGGAACATCTTTTCCATCTAGATTGATCTCGGAATCTCCCATCCGGTATAACACTAAAAGTCGAATCAGTTCGGAAGGACAGTTTTCTATATCGAGAGCCGACCAAAAGTTCTTCAAGGAACGGCTAGTCATCATAGCACTAAATACGGAAAGGAATGGAGAATTGAAATCGTCCGATACTCGTTTTATCAGCTCGATTAGCTCAGATCGGGTTTCGGCTCTACCGTCTAAATAACTGTCCCGCATCTCGACTCTCATGAGACTCTTATTGTTGGGGTCATATCTATCGGTGAGCCGACTGCAGTTTAGCGCGATCGAACCAATCGACCACGTATCTACCAGAATACCTCCAACATCAACCAGATAAGGAAGCATCCAGAAAAAAAATATATCAAGATTGTGACTGTTGGTTTGGATGTTGCCGACTCGAAGAAAGTGAGAGGAGAATACTCCAGATGGAAGACGAAATGTATATTTTGAATCGGCACTAAGAATTGCGTCTGACCGTTCAATTAAATATTGAAGTTCTTGTGCTCGTAATTCATTTAAGAACGATCCTTTGTTGTTTTCAAAGTCGAATTTCCCAGTATAGATTGCTGATAAATTGTCTCCGATCAGGTGTTGGTATTTGTGCGATGATAAAATTCGCACCTGGGCATTGGGAAATCGATCAGCAATTCTAGAAACACCTTGCCTCTCGACTGCTAGCGGCTCCGGTTGCCGCATTTTCCACGGGGGAAAGCGGAGCAGGATTAGGTCTGCCGCAAGGAAATGAGGCCGATGCTGCGTGTGCAACTCGGTTTCAATTGTGGTGAGGTCTACATTTTCCGGGATATCCAGCAAAATGCCAATTCGGACCACGTTACCATCAACGAATTTAAAAGGGAGGACATGGAGCAATACGGCCACCCTCCTTACCTCGGGAAATCAATCAATACGTTGAACTGGGTTCCAGCGAGTGGTGCTATTGATTTAATTTTACTAACGGGATGAAGGGGCGGCCTAACATTCGCGGCGCTGTCTTGGTCACTGTAATCACGATATAGCCAAAATTCCTCAGTACGGAGGCTAAAAAAGGCCTTGAGTTCCCTGAGCGCTGACATTGCGTTGGGTAAACCCAGTCCAACACCCGACATCGACCTTTTGCTTGAAAGCCTTCCATCAATCAGTTCTTGAAGAACCTGTGCTCGATCATCCGGAGCCGGCGCTGTTGGGGATCGCGAATTTAGGTAATGAGATGTAATTCCTTGCCCAGCATCAGCGACGGCTAATTCAACAAATCTTACGGTGCTCCGTTGCCGTTGTGTTCGTTCTATGAACTGTTGAAGCTCTGGAAACCCAACTGCTCGACGTAACAAATCTGAAATACTATTATCAACGTAAACATGCAGACGCAAATAGCGAATGCCATCGATTAAATCATTATTTTTGGTGAAGCGTCCGTGCTCAATCGTGTTTTGGAAGGTTTCATAGACAAAGCTGATAAGTCGATCTTCTGCCCGGCGCCTCTCGTAGGATTTCCCTTTTAAGCGATTTTCGTATTGACTTAGCGTACTTCGCACTATGTTGTGAAAATCACTTTTACGGACTTGAGGCCTGCCCAGTTCAGCAGGTGTTGGGTAATCAGGATCAATTGCAGTGAATGTGCGAGTCGGACCTGCATCCTCAAGACATCCAGACACCAAAAGACGAGATTTCAGAGCTGTAAATAGTGAGTCAGGTGCAGCAAGTTTCTTTACGTTCTCTAAGCGTCCTGTGCTAATGAGGTTCGAATATACTAAGGCAGCTACGCCATCAATTTTTGATGTGAATCGATAATAATGAGCTGGCAACCAGCTATTGTGTGTATCACGAATCACAAGCTTTCCGGAACGCCGGGAGAGATGAGCAATTAGCTGAGCTATTGAACTCTCAGAGAAAAATTTTGCACCGGTTTTCCGGGCAAGCGAGAGAACGATGGGGTCATCTTTTGGAATACGCTGTAGGGTGGCATTCAATACTTCTATTTGATGACAGGATGGGTTACTCGGAATGTAAGGAATACGGGCCACAGCATTTCTCTATAAAGAACCGATAATAACTTTCACTTCAGCACCGCGCTATTGAAGGTTGGTGAATAGTCTGTTTAGATCAGTGGTATCAAAAGCCGCGAATCAGTGCAACGTAAGCCTCCGTTGAGGATCTCTTGTCGATAGCCGACACTGGGCTCACGTCTTATATCTTATTTCACTCCTTTTTTGCCGACCGGCTGACCGTAGCGTAGTGCAGGCCTGGATAATCGGCTACCTCTCTCCGGCTGTATCCATCACCATGCGCCGCACGGCCAATCAAACTGTCCCGCTCGGCCTTACCGAGCTTGCCTGATCGTCATCGAAGATATCCTCTCGGGCATTGTCGCGAGAAGTTCCATGGTAGAGCGCACCATCAAATTCACCTTTCTTTTGCAGCCCTAAAGCGCAATCTGTACTAGCCTGATACAGACCCTTGGCCGACATTCGATCGTGTTGTATATTGGGTGAATGAAGCACATCAAACTGCAAACGTTGAGTATTAAGGATCACCCACAACTAGACGAAAAGTGGCTTCAGAAAATCGTTGCCGAGGACCCCTCAATATTGGGTATTGGTGACGTCATTCTCAAAGACAAAGAACGCATTCATAGCAGGGCAGGTCGGTTAGATCTATTGCTACAGGATGTGGACGGTTCCGAGCGGTACGAAGTAGAGATTCAACTCGGCGCGACTGATGAATCACACATCATCAGAACGATTGAATATTGGGATTTAGAAAGAAAAAGATACCCCCAATACAACCATACCGCTGTAATTGTTGCAGAAGACATTACAAGCCGGTTTCTCAATGTAGTTGGGCTATTCAACGGGTTTATTCCACTTATTGCTATCCAAGTCACGGCGATTGAAACCCCTGAGGGAGTAGGCCTCCAGTTTACGAAAATTCTATCTGCCGTGGAGCTTGGTTATCCAGACGAAGACGAAGAAACGTCAGAACCAACAGATCGTAATTATTGGGAAAAACAACGTGGCACTAAACAGACTGTTGCGCTCGCGGATAAAGTGCTGGACATCACGAAATTGTTTCTTCCGTCTGTGGAGTTCAACTATAACAAGTACTACATCGGTTTCTTGGTTGAGAGCCGCGCATGTAATTTTGCATTGTGTCAACCTCAGAAAAACGCCTTTCGCATCTCAATAAGACTTCCGGAAACCACAGAAAATACAGAGCTCATAACCAATGCGGAGCTGGATCTTCTTGACTATAACAAGCGTCGGGGTAGTTACAAACTCAAACTCAACGAAAGTGACATAACGCAAAAGCATGAAACCCTGGGAATATTGTTGAAGCGTGCATATGAGTTACACAAATAGCGCTAAAACAACAGGTTCGTTGCGGGATGGCTGCAAGAGTTGAGCACAGAACTTTATGGCCGGCAATAACGTCGTTGGGGCGATGCACAATAATTTAAGGCCAGAACTGTCTTTTACACCTATCTGGCAGCGCAAGATTGTTCAATGCTCGATTGCCTGGTTTTAGGTCTTGGCGGTTTAATTCCAGCGTCACTATCGTAATCCGAATCAAGTGTCGTCAAAGTCCAGAGACGGATCTTCAACCACCTTATCATCACGGCTATTTTCGCGGTTCTGATCGCAGGAGTGGTCCATGCGGAAGATGGCCAGACCTGGAACGGTCTTGTCGTCGCGCCAGAGCACCGTTGCTCCCCCTACAGCTCCCGCGACTACCACTATCCGCAGTCGGTTGAGCCCCGGATTGTCTCCGCGATCGGCAAGGTTTACGGACCCTACACGGGGCGTTGCTTCGCTGGCATCCGGCAGACGGACATTGAACACATCGTCGCTCGGTCCGAGGCCCATGACAGCGGGCTCTGTGGGGCTGATCGCTCCATGAGACGCCGGTTCGCATCCGACCTGCTGAACCTGACCCTGGCGAGCCCAAAGGTGAACCGCTGCAGCAAATCCGGTAAGTGTGCCAAGGACGCCGCCGAATGGATGTCGGATAAGAATCAGTGTTGGTTCGCTGCCCGTATCATCGAGGTACGCCGCAAGTACGGTCTCACCATCGACCGGCGCGAGGCCGACGCGCTGGAACAGGTGCTGTCGTCTTGCTCCTCGACCGAGCTCGTCGTCCATGCCTGCGCCGACGGCTCGCCAGCGTCTTCCGATCCGCCCGCTTCGCATAGTGCCACGGCTCTGGGGTCTGGTGACGCCCTGCGTCTTTGGGACGACAACCGCAACGGACGGATCACCTGCCGCGAGGCGCGGCGGCACGGCATCGCACCGGTACGGCGCGGCCATCCGGCTTACCCCTTCATGCGCGACGGCGATGGCGACGGGGTGGTCTGCGAATAGTGACATGGGTGAGGGGAGGCGCAGCGGATGGCGCACATCGATGCATCGACCGGTGAGCGAAGCGGGAATACATTTCTGTTTCCGCGCTATGCCCAAGGCAGGGGCGAGGGCAATCTACGGAGGCGCAGGCGGTCTACGGCGATGCAAGGCTCGGCAAGCTGCCCGGGCATGGGCGGCATCGAGCGCGGTCGTTGCACGGCCCTTTCAGGGGCTTTGCATGGGCGGTTTACGGGCCATTTCGCAACTTTTGAGAAGGCGAGATGAATCATGTCAAATGTCAAGGTCTGACCCCACACACGGTAAGCATCGAATGGCTGCGCTGGCAAGGGCGTTGACGGAACTCGACGTGCGGGTGGACGTTATATCAGATTTAGACATTTTGAAGAGTGATGATGTTCTTGAAAATATTGTCGGAATTCTTGGGATAAGTTGGAATAAAATAGAGCCCATTGTCCGAACTATTCGTAAATCTATCGAGGAACACAAACCGTGGTCGAATACGGGTGAAATTAAAAAGGCGATTTTGGGGAAATTGGAAACCATACAGACGAAGGGTGAGTTTCCAAAAGAAACGCAGAAGGAAATTGAGAAGATATTTAGAAAGGCGTCCCCTTGGGATGCTGTCAAGGAAGCGGGAGAAGCCGCCATTCCCAAGGGGCAGGCCACGCAACAGTTCCAAAAACTAAAAGCGCTTTTCAAGAAGAAGGGCCTCTGGATCGTACCTGTTGGCGAGTTGGAAGGCTTCTGCAAATCCGTCGGTGGGCATGGACCAGGGTGGGTGCAACAGGTGATCGAAACACGCGAACTTTCGACAGATCTTGATCTTAAAAGCGCTCGTGAGTTTGTGCACGAGATATGGACTTCGAGAAATCCAGGGTAGTTATTTGACGTACCGAACATATCAGAGTCGGTTGTTGTTGGCACACACCATCGCTTCCGTAATGATCGCGCCGATGCGCTCCGCCGCTTCGATAAGGTGCCCATCGGCGAGGTGCGCGTAGTCCGCCGTGGTTCGATGCCGCAGGTGCCCGAGCAGCGTGCCGACCAGGGTCAGGTTCTCTCCCGACATGATCGCATGACTAGCCGTGGTGTGGCAGAGGTCAGGAAGTCGCAGTCTGCCAAGCTCAGCCTCGCTACAGACCCTGCGCCAGCACATCCAAAGACTGTATTGCCCTTGGCATAACGCGGAAACAGAAAAGCGTCATGCATGCAGGGAGTCGATACGGACTGAAACGAGCGCGGTGGGGCGGTCGTCGGCGGGTGTAGATTCAGGATTACTTGATGGCGACAATGCAGAACATCGGGCCATCGATTTATCATGCACGGCCAAACTCAGAGCGGTTATGGCTACGGCAACGAACGGGGCCATTCGCTTTGCGACCGCCGTTCCATGGCCTTGCAGCAAGCCGTGGCGGTTTGAGGAAACAAACACGGCGCATAATAATTCTGTTCGATCTATTGCGCTATTTAACCGATGTTAGGGAAACAACCCGACAAGGTTTGACCCCTTTGTCCTAACCCTTCTACCACCCCCAACACGGCGGGCGGCATTTCCAACGGTCAGTGCAGAACTTTAACCGTTGCTGACATTAATGACCGTTCCAATTGGTTCCGCGAAGCAAATCTTTGCACATAGGGAGAGTCGTCCACTCCATTTTGCCTTAGAATCTGCTTTAGCGCCAATATTGCCTCAGCCTTTACAGCCAGTGTTGGACTCTCATCCACCACTTCCAACAACAAGTCAATCGACCCCATATCGCCCACCTCCGCTAAAGCATCCACGGCCCCAATCTGTTCTGATTCCGTGCTTCCCTCCTTTGCAATATTCCGCAACTGCAATATTACTTCCTTGTGAGCCTCCCCACCAATACCGTTCATAACTTCAATCCGCTCTGATGAGGACCCACTCCTAAGCCGTTCCAGTACCTGGCGATCCTCTATACTCATCCCGTCCACGCTATCCACGCCACTCAGCACCTCCTGCACAAATGCTCTCACGTCGTCACCGCTATTGCCCCACACACTTGAACGCAATCCCTCACTAGACATTTGTCGCAACTTTGGAATACCGATTCTAATGAAATCCTCCATCCCAATCGGCATCGCCTGTACCTTTTCCCCGTCGCCGAACAAGCTTACCTGACCATCGGCTTGGGGATTGACAAGCACGACATAAAGACCTCTCAATCTCGCCGCAATGGTATTCCTTATGTGTTCGTCTCTCATGCTGTTACCGATCACAATCAATAAATCCATAGACAACAGCGCATCGCTAAATGTCGTAAGCAAAGTTGCATAGGGAATCTGCAACACCGTCTTCTCCAAAGTTGGAATAATCATCAGTGGACGAAGCGCTCTTTCTCCATGAGTCAATCGATACTCATGTGACGGTAAAGAGTACCCTCTTTCCAGCCGAAATATAGTTCCCGAGCCCTCTTCCTTATACCAATTAACTGAACCATGCAGTTTTACAAGTCTAATCCCCTGTGACGCTTCAACATCGCCAATCCACGCCGCTTCTGGACGACCCGATTGCTGTTCAAATCCGTCACTACAAGCTACACCCAATCCGTCGGCAGCTGTCTCTATGAGTCTATCGTAGTTTGTTGAGAAAATGTGAGTATTGCTGTCATAGCAATATTGGACAAAAGGCGTTAGCGTATTCTTGACCTTGTTTCTGTCGAATTGTTCACATACCTCAATTAAGTAAGCGTCCAAATAGCCTCGCAACTCTTCAGCAACATCTAGCTCAGCGGCCAATGCCCCATCGTCCTTCCTCCCCAAAGCGCTGAGACCATCGCGTATGCCACGAATTTTATCTAGTTGCGAAATCAAGGTCTCCAAATCCATGTAGTCCGCTGCCTCACTCTCAAGCTTAATCATCAGTCCATGGCAATGCGATCTCTTGTTCCGGACGTAGTTGACGAAATTGCTATAGAACTCCCGCATCATCGGAATGCCGAATGGGTAGGATGCTCCTGCACCCAACAAAAAACCAACATTAGACATTTTTCCCTCCTTCGGCTTCCAACAGATTCCTTATCTTATCCGCTAAATACAGTCGAAAATATTTGCCCGTCTCTTGGCGAGCCTTCAATTGAAATTCTTCATCAACAATCAACTCGTAAAGTGTTTGTCGTGACCGCGCTACGTCGTACACAGAAAGCGAAAGGTATGCGCTGATTAAATTCTTTCGAATAGGATTACCAATTGCGTCCGGGATGACTGACAAAATACGTCGAATTTCCTCGTTCCTTGAGTTTAGAATATATCCGTTGAAGTCCGCAATTACGGCGTCTGCTATAGCGTCAACTGACTGGAATTTGAGATCTGACGTTAATTCAAATATTCTGGTTATCTCCTGTGCATCAAATGATGTACCAATTCGCGTATGGTCAACCGGGGCATCCCTAACCAAACCAATTAGAAGTCCGCGAGCGGAAGCAAACAGCTCTAACGCTTGAATGTCGTTGATATCTACATTTCTATTTCTCCCATTATGAAAAACTGAATAGCTGTGATTTTCCGCCTCAACAACAACAAAGCCGTTCAAGCGTAGCAACGTGGTGCGCAAATCCAAACTTCGAATTGGAGCTGAGAGCTGAATATTTTGACTCCCGTCATTGAGCGATTTGTTCAGGACTTGATCATCATCGGTTCGATAAACGTATAGAGGCGGCTTATGCTGCGCGGCAGCAATCACTTGTTTAACACTACGGTAGTCCTTTTCAATGTTGTGTAAAGCTAGTGGTAATAGCAGGCGCGCCTTTTCCATATTCGCTTCGCCCACAACTTCTCCCAATGGAGAAAACAGTATCAACAATATAATTCGTTGAATTGCACGCTTCTTGTCTAAGGAAAAATCAGTCGCTGATGGGTCGTTCAGCCAAGAGTCAAGTTTTCGCTCGACAAGACACTGATAGTGTAGCTTCACTGATACGCAAAATTGTTGCCAGAATTGATCTTTTTGAAATCCTTCGCGATTCAATAGTATCGTCATGCTGCCAGGACGGATGTCAATTTCTCCACGAAATCCAACAGAGTAATCGGGCAACATGTCGCGAGCATTCTCCGTGACTAAGAAGCCACCGTTGCAAAGAGTGATCTGGTCGTCTAATCCTTGGTTTATATTTTCCCAGCCAGCGCTTAGCTCGAGGCGACCCTTCAGAATCGTATCAGTTGTCAATACGGTTGGTTCATCCGTTGAATCTACCAACCATTGTTCCGAAACAGGCGTTCGCTGACGGTTGTCTAGGTCTTCTATCCAGATGTTAGTTGCATGTCGAACGTAGCGGGATACAGCTCCGGGAATATCGCGCGCCGACATCGGTCCATTTGGCTTCAAATACAGTCGTACTGTTGTCCCTCGCTGATTCCTGTATTCATCTAGCGTACTGAAGTCGCCACGTAAGTCTGGAATGTTATACGATAGAGGGTCGGCTCCTTCAGCTAGCGTGAGGATTTGAACGGTCTCTGACACCCCAAAGCAACTTAAGATACCTATGCCGTACTGGCCGATCGGACGTACAGTTCCACCTGCCCGTTCTAGCAACGCTTTTAGTTTGGTTGAATTGGTTTTGGAGGCTCCTATAGTCACAAAACTTTCTTTAAATATTTCTTCATCCATTCCCAAACCATTGTCGTCGATTTCAAAATAATTCTTACCGGCCGAGTATCGAATATTGATTTGGGGCTCAAAGGTCGGATCAGTTAGTGCCATAAGATTGCACGCGTCTTCAGAGTTCTGAAGCAACTCGCGGAGAGCGGCATCCCCGCTTGAGTAGAGGTTTTGGCCAACAAGTAAGGAGATTAGGTTGTCGCTAGTTTGGAACTTCATCCTGGTCGCCTATTCTGCTGGATTGTAAAGCAAGGCAAAAAGTCTCCGAGCCCCGTTGCGTGGATGCAATATTTTCTTGGGTCTTTCATAATTGGAGCCATACTTGCCTTTTTGCTGTTCCGGGTTTCCTTCCCTTTCGGATTCCAGCCTGTATTGTACCAATTCGCTCTTGGAATATCCTGTCCACTTGGACGCGGTCCACCAAAGCATGGGGTTTTCTCCTTTCAGGTTTGATGGCCGTTACAACCACCGTCCTACTGGAGCTTGACCCCTTTTTCATGTTACCTGACATCGGTTACTGTCCGTTATTGTCGTTCCCCCAGCTTGGCCTCGTAACGTCTTCACCAGTGCAGACCGACCAGGGAGATATTCAAACCAATCCGGGACTGCCGACTGGGGAGCCAGCTATTGATTTCGGTTTCCAATGCGCTTTCAATTGCTGAGCGAGCCTGGGCAAGATCCCCATCTCCATTATTGTCAGAGCTAGACCCCTCATCTGTTGGGAAGTGCGGGAGCGTTTGGACCTCCCCGGTGGTGGGTTGGTACGTCAAGGTAATCACACGACTCTGGATGAGACCTCGTTCATCACGGCGGCGCACGAGATAACGAGCACACAGAGCTCCCGTCCCTAGGTCCCCGACTTCACCCGCCAAGGTTGGGGATCGAGTTTCCGCGAGGAGAGCGTCCACTAACGGGTGTCCGATCCCTCCGAGTTCGCAGCCGCGATTGCGGAGCGCGATGTCCCGGTCAAAACAAACTCTCTCGTATCTTGGAAGCAGACGGTAGTTACGCTGCAACGAGTCGGGACAAATTAAGGTCCAGAATTCGCCCGTTGGAACGGCGCCGCCGCCGAGGTTTAGGATGGCCGCCCGGACCCACTCGCCAAGCTCCCCCAGAGAATACCGTCCCTCCAACGTTCGATAGTGCTCGAGATTAAAATGCCCTAAATCCTGGGCCAATCGGTCCAGCGCTTCGCGAGCGCGCAGCGCTTCTTGAATCATGCGTTGAAGTTCAGCATCCGTGTGCCTGTAGTCGCGGTTGACCAGAGCACGCTTGTACAAGTCCTGATAGTCCGGACGGCTTCCAAGATAACCCAGAACATCGCTCCGAAAGTCTTCGAGGGGTCGCCCCTGTGAATCGGTATTACCGATGGAGCGTGCAATCTCTAAAAGCTTTTGGTCCAACAGGCCGTAGATATGTTCTTCCACGGTGTCCTGTGCCAGCAAGTTGTAGACCTGCACCGTCTCCTCCTGTCCATAGCGGTGAATTCGGCCGATACGCTGCTCGACGGCCATCGGATTCCACGGAAGGTCGTAATTAAAAACAATATGCCCGATTTGAAGATTTATCCCCTCGCCGCCGGCTGAGGTGCTAATGAGAAAACGGGCTCCATCCGGGTCCCAAAATGACTCCATAGCCGCGACCTTGTCTTCCAATGGGCCTCCGATAATTCGTGCCATGCGATTCGAGCCATAGATTTTACCCAATTCCTCAGAAAGGAATTCGAGCGTGTCGCGATACTGAGTAAAAATCACGAACCGTTCGTCAGAATTGTTCTCGGAGAGTTCGCTGACTGCTTGCACCAGCGTATCGAAACGACGATCAGTCCCTTTGGGAACCAATTGGATCAACTCCCGAACCTTCTCGATCTCCTGGGGGATATCGGCGTCAGCGTATACTCCTTCCTCCGCTTCTTCGTCGCCGTCGAGCGACCACGAAGTCGTCTCGTAGTTTTCGTCCATCCGCTTTAGCAGTCGGCGTCGAACACGCAAAACATAAGCTTCGCCGTCCAAGTTATCGGCGGTCTGTTCGCCGAGAATAGCCCGGGCCACCTGGAGCATCTCGTCTTGAATCTTGAGGATCGCATCACTGTTGGACGCGCCAGACCGGCGTTTGGCTTCCAGCGCAAGCTGCTTTCGGACCAGCAGGACAAGGAGGCGGCGCCTGAGCGCTTGGCGAATCGCACGCGGGCTCGAAGACATGATCTTTTGGAAGGTGGCCATGACAAAACCAATGGCCCGCTGCTGCCGAGTCGTCCTCGACTGATTTATACCGGCGACGTCGTAGCCTTCCCGCAAATATTCACTTAGGCTGTCGTAGAACTCACGCTCGCGCGGGGCCAAAGGGAAGCGTTCCGTATTAACTTGGCGGCGCCGAAAGATCGGATTGCCTCCGGCGTCAGTCACCTCCCGCTTGGTCCGTCGAATCATAACGCGCGCCAGCAGGCCCCGGTGCTCACTCAGCTCATCCGGATTGCTAAAGAGCTGGTCGTTGAGCAGTTGGATCAATGACCAGAACTGGAACGGATTGCCCTGATGGGGAGTGGCTGACAGAAAGAGCAGATCCCGCGTGTGGCTTCGCAGAGTTTCGGCGAGTTTGTAGTTCTGGGTCGTGACGGTCTTTTTTCCGGTGCGCGTTCGAGACAAATGATGGGCCTCATCGAAAATGATCACATCCCACCTTGGCCCTCCGAGGAGCCGCTGCATTCTACGCGGCTGCTTAAGGGTATCAATAGAGGCAATAACCCAGGGGTGGCTTTCCCAGGAAGCCGTTCCGTAATCATAGAAATCGTGACTGAGGATAGAGCAATGAAGACGGAAACACTCGCGGAGTTCGTTTTGCCAGTTTTTAACCAAACCCGCAGGAGTCACAATGAGAACCCTGTCGACTTCGCCCCTGGCATTCAACTCGCGAAGGAGCATGCCGGTTTCGATGGTTTTTCCCAGTCCGACCTCATCCGCAACCAGAAGACGCCGCTCGGCCATGGCGACCAAGTCATGGACCAGCAGAATTTGGTGAGGGAGAAGGTTTACGCGGCTGGCCGAAAGCTCCCCACCCGAATTGGAGTGGGCGAGATCTACGGCGATCTGTCTTATCCGGTAGGCTGTAGAGTCGTCGAAAGCGCCCTCCTTCAGCCTCTGCCACAGATCACCCGTTCGCTCCAGCAGTTCAATAGGGAAGGCTTCAAGTCGCCGGCCGGTAGGAGTATCAAAAACAACGTCCGCCTGATAGAACCCGGCCTGCTCCGCCACTCGCAGTACCTCGCCGATTCCCAACTCGGGATGAGAGAGAACTCGGACCTTATCGTTAGGCGCAATCGGCGTTTGCACCTGCTCGTATCTAGCCGTCTGCTCACTCATGTCAGATTAAACCCCACAAAAAAGAATTCCGTCCCGCCTGGTCCTTCTTGCCGGATGGGCGTGCCGAAGATCGGGCGCAGGCTCAAATGCCGCCGGGGCCCGGCCTCGACCCAAAAATCATCGGACCTCTGAAGCTTATCCTGAAATATGACCTGGACATCACTTCCCACGACAGAGTAAAGCTCGTTTGCTCGACTGGCCAAGACGTCGTGGATAAAACGCTCTACTTCTTCAAGCTTGTCACCTGCCGCAAGAAGTGCGTGCTCAAGCCCCTCGACCCGAACCTTGTGACCGGGAGGAAACGGGAAAGGGTCCTGGCGAAGCTCCCTCATGTAATCAAGAAAGCCCATGCGATAAGGATTTTGCTCGATGCCGTCGCGATTGGAAGGCTTCAGCATACGCTCCTCGATCAGACGATACCCGGGCATCAGGTGTCCTCCATGGCCCGGAGAAGCGGCGCGCCTTCGATCAGCGCCAACACACGATCAATCGGCTCCCTCCAGTCCGATCGTATGTCTCGCGCAAAGCGAAGCGCGGCCCGGAGCTGGGGCCGCAATACCCCGAAACGATCCAGCCAAGGCACGACGGATTCTCCCGCGGTCGCCAGCCCCAGAACCAAATGGAGTAGGTCCACCAATTTGATGTCATAAAAGATCGTTTCGCCTTCGGAAGTGAACAACTCTCCCTGGGTAGTTCGAACTCTCTGCCCCGGCTGGTACTGCCGCAGCAAGTCCGGCAGGCGTTGACCGGGTTGTTTCACTTCATAGGTCCGCCCGCGACCCGTACGCCCGCGCACAATCAGGTCGGCGCCTTTGAGATCCTCTACGGATACCTGCATGACGCGGGCGGCCTTGCTTACCGCGTCGACGGTGATCTCGTTGCGAATCGGCGCTAGAACCTTGAGCCACACGTATGATAAGGCATCCACGGCTTCCAACTCAGAGGGCAATGGACGATCCTTTGTCACCAACTGGTCCACGGTCGCCGAGATGTCTTGCAAGGCCTTGTGAAGCGGGAGGGGTTTGCCTTCGTGGTCAAGGACCTTGCCGAAATGAGTGCTGTAGAGCTCCAGGCATTTGCCAATACAGATAAGCCGGACATCGGGCTCTGACAGAGGTTCATTGCCGTAGCGGCCCTTCTCTATCGCCTGTAATTCCTCCCGCGCCTGACGCCGCATGTCCATCCGGATACCCGCCCATGACCGCGCGGGGATATCCTCACTTCGTTTCCGGCAAACGTGGATCAGGTCGTACGAGACATTTGCTTTGTTTTGAAGATGCAAAGACGATTCCGATTCTCCATGAATGGGGTAGACCGCGGCTATCTCAAAGCCAGCTTCGCAAAGAGATTCGAGCAACCCTTGCCAAACAAGGCCTTTCTGGTCGGTATGATGGAAAGTAAAGACCAAAACTCCCTCGTCACGCATCTGGCTACCGATTTGCTTGAACGCTTCGATAAGCCCGTCGAAGAAATCCTTTCTCGTTTTTCCTCTAGTTTTGTTTTCAACTATCTCCCCGTTTTTAGGAGTATATTCAGGGGCAAAATGGAAATATCGGTCCTTCAAAGCCAGACGTAGCCATACATAAAAGAAGTCAGCCAGCTCGGAATAGTTCACGTTTCCAACGTAGGGTGGGTCTGTGATCACATGTGACACACGCTCACTCATATCGCCAGTCTGGAGAATACTCCGACAGGCCAGCTGCAATTCCTGTGTACTGATTTGATCTACCACAATCTTCTTTCTCTTTTTCGCATCAGTGTCATCGTAGAAATCCCAGCAAGAATTGTGATATTTCAGTCCATCAATCGCGAGAAAATATTTGGATGTGAAGGAGCCCATCCCAATATTTACTATGCCAAATGCGTTGTTTTCTGTGATCGTAGTCTTAGGTTGGAAATCATGGCGGGAAAAAACGCCCTGGGCGGTTTGGCCACCTGCCGTTTCACGGGAGACCATATATCGAGTGAATACGTTGTTTAGTTCGAGACACCCCGAAAAGGAACAAAGTAACTTTTCCTTTAGCTTTTCATCCTCTTCCTCCATTATCCCCTGGAGCAGCGTGCTCAGGGCAAGTAGCTGGCGAGGAGAAAACATCTCAGCCCAATTCCGGTAGTTATGCTTTAACATTTGATTGGTGTTGTACCCTTCAGGGATTGCGCTCTTCGGGTACGGCAACTTTTCCTTATGTTCCTCCCATAGAGCTTCTACTTGTTGTAGCTGCCGCGTGTCCGCAACGGTGAAACGCTTGAAGAACTTGCCGTTGTCAGGAAACAAGAGGCCATCGGTTTCTACCCTGCGCACCCCGTCGTCCGTATGATTCGGCGGCTCCTGCTCATTAGTTTCAAAAAATGTTGACTGGCCATCATCATAGTCCTGCTGTCCACTAGGCTTTAGGTACGCCTGGACCGCGTATGGCCGGACCGGCAGGCGCTGATCCTGGGGCAACGTGCGAATACTCGCTATGATGTCGTCCTTCTGGCCGCAACTACACTTGAATTTTCCTTTTTCGGGGACGTTACCCTTGCGGGGATCATAGGAATGGTGGCAAGCCGGGCAGTCCATTGGACCGTCCGGCAATGAGCCGCGCCATTGCCAGACGGCTTCGCACGCAGGGCAAAGCAGGACGGTCAGGGAAACTGATTTTCTTTCCTTCCGCGCGCTCGGCACCTGCATGCGGACGGATTGTTGGCAGTGAGGGCAAGGCACATCGGTTTGCCATGGGTTGCCGCGTTTGGGGGGCTTCGGCGGTTCGTGTGCGTAGCTCCACAGAGACGCCGGCCTTCCCTCTCCCCCGCTTCCCCGCGGTGCATTGACCATGAGTGCCGGTTCGGCGATGAGGGAGGCAACTTGGATTTCCCAATCGAACGTTTTCTTGCATGCGGGACAGATGGCGTCCCGATGATAGCGGATCTTCGGGGCTTTTTGAGCGATAATATAGTCTTTGAATAGAGGCACCTCACGGCGGCAGTTAGCATCGGTGCAGATGGCGGACTTGACCCAGAAGGTGTAGATCACATCGGCTTCAATGCCGCCGGCAACCTCGGTCCGGTATAGCCCCAGCAGCGTTTCCTTGAGCGGCCACCCGCCGTTCCATGCCACAGGGCGCGCCCCCAGGCGCTCAAAGGCGGCCTGTAACGCATCCGGATCTACGGGCTCGATCTCGGTTTTGACGATGAACCAGGCAACGGGGTTCAGGTCGATGCCGATGACGCGGCAGCCAAGCCTGAGCGCCTCGACGACCGTCGTGCCGCCGCCCATGAACGGATCAAGAATGACTTTGTCTTTAGTATCGGGATCATCGGAGTGGTCTTTATAGAACTCCGCCATGAGGTCGGTGGGGGCGCCATCCGGCTGGTGCGCCGGTTTAAGCGTTCCCAGAAGAATGGCCCGGAAGACGCAGGAGGCGCGACGGGCGAACCACTTGTGCATTTGATAAATGGGTTTGAAGGAGTTCCGCTCCGGAACGGCAAGCCGGTTGATCTCGACGATAGGGAACCCGACCTCAATCGCACGCTTCATCAGCGTCCCGTCGCCTTCGGATTCCGCCGGAGCCATTGCGGACCTTGATTCCTTAGTAGTCTGTTGAAACTCTGATTTCATGATCTTGAAGGAAGCTTCACATCCGTGGGCACATAGACCATAATTTCCCTGATACCTCCGAACCCCGCGTCCGTGGAGGCCAACGCGTCCGCCTCCAGTCGCAGCGCCATTGCCGCGATCAAGGAGTCGTTCGTGAGCAGCCCGTACCGATCCTGGATCTCAAGCGCTTCGGTTAAAAGATCGCTCTCCTGACACGGCTCAAAGCCAAGGCCTAGAGTTATCAATGCCCTTATCTTTTCCTTGTAGAGCGTCAGTTGTTTCACCGCATCCGGCTTCCGAGAAAGCTGTCGAGCGGGATTGGGGCCACGGATTTGCCCAACCATGATAGCTTCGGTTACCATCAGTCTGTGCATGGTTTCCTGCCAAACCGGCTGCGGCAATACTCCGTTCAGGTCGCGTTCTTCAATGCGGCGCAGGAGACGCTGCGCCTGCATGGAGGCGCCTTGTTCCGCGTAGATCAGGATATTACTGTCGAGCACGCAAAGGCTCCCGCTAGGGATGTCGTCGAGGTTCATAGCGTCATTTCAGTCTTTCAGAGTGATCCTTCTCGTTTTCCCGAACGGATCTTGGATCGGGACGTCTCTTTGCTCAAGCTGCTTCGGGCCTAAGTCCCACGTATCTTCTTCCAGCACGTGTTGGAGCTCTTCCTGAGGTATCTTCATCGGGCGCTCGCAAAAGAGATGATAGGCCATCTTCCGTTCCTTTGGGGCCGCCGCCTCTTTATGGAGGTATTGCAAGAGAGCGTCCTGGATGAGGTCGCTCAGAGACCGCCCCTCCCCGGCCGCCCGCCGCTTGGCTTGTCTCATAATGTCCTCTTCGATAAGCGTGCCGATTTTTTGCTTCATAGCCCTTACTCCTTTGGACCAAGTACCAACCAAGGGGTCACCATTTCCATAAGGCTGAGTCCCCCATGCCTGTAAACGGAGTTGCTCGGCGAAGGCGCTTGCGGGCGATTGTGGGCCCGACCGGCCACCACTGCCAATCGCCGCCCCGGATCAACCCACAGGCCCGGTTTTCTCTGAGGCAGCTCTTCTTGAGGGGGAAACTCACGGTAGCGCTTACCTTCAAGGGGTCTATCGACTCCCTTTAGCCTGGGGTCGCTCAGGGCGGCGCCGAGAAATATGTATCCGTGATCGCTTGTTACCAATACCGGCCGTGACGCCGGCATTACTTGAACGGTTCGCATCCAGACAGTCTCCAGCATATCCCAGATAGAATCGAACAATGCGGCCGTGGACGCCGCCGCATCCATGAACCGCATGTCCGGGAATCGGGCCCATAGCAATAAAGCTTCTTGACCGTCCTCGACTCTCAGCCGTTGAGTCGGCTGCCTCTGCCAAATCGCTTTGATACCCTGTTCCCGCAGCTCTCGCCGGCCAGGGAGAGTGGAAGGAGAAATTGCCGGAAGGCCAAGCCCCATTCTTTGACCAATGAACATCTCCGTCTCGCTCGGGACGGCGGCAAAGCCATAACTTCGTTCCAGGACAGGTCGGCCGGAGGATGCCGCCAATTGAACGAGTCGAGGCAGCTCCCGAATCGAGCATCCGTCAAGAATGACTACGGACCCTCCCGGATATTGATCTAAAAACGCTTTGACGGACCGGTTCATGATCGGCGGTGATGCAAGCTCATCGTAGAGGGAATCTCCGGCCAGGGTGAGAAGCGTCTCCCGGTGATGGACCAGACGTTCTCCCTCTATCAAGTAATCGGCCGGCTTTTCACCCACTCCCCGGTACCGATCCATCGTCCACACGTCGGTCATCAGCCAGTTAGTAAGCGGCGGCAACCGGAATCCCGGCTGAGTCAGCTCGTTTAACAGAGTTCGGTCCAATCCGTAGTTTGCCCGGTTCATCTTTGCTCGCCTCGTTTACGCAACACGCGAAGCCGCCCAGAATACGACCCGGACGGGACCTGAGGTAGTTGCTCGCACTTTGCCTCAACCTCAGCCTTTGTAATAGGACCGGGAAATGTCAGCTCAATTTGAACGTCGACCGTGCCCTTTCCGCTGAGGGCACCCCGTACACCCGAACTGTACCCGGATAATTCCACGTCCTGGGCGTTTGCCAGGATACGGAAACTTACTTTCTGCACTTGACCGTCGGACATGTCAGCGAGTCGCCCGGCTATTTGTTGCCGTAATTCACCCGGAGAACGATAAGAGGGCGTGCCAACTTCCTCGCCCTCAAAGCCAGGTGGTGTGATCGGCGGTGTCGGCGACGGGGTTTGAGGGGGAGTAGGGCCCGGCTGCGGAATTGGTTGCGATGTCGGAGGAGTAGTCTTGGTCTCATGCCAGGGCTCGCTGAGTATGGCCTCGTCCAATTCGGGGGGCGTCAAGTCCACAAACTGCCCGCAATAGCTACGCCCCCTGGGTCCGATCAAGCCGAGGGGGCGGGTTTCTCCGTCTTCGACCAGAGACCGTAGCGCTGCGGCTACCATGTCCTCTTTAAGCGGGGCCGGATATCCGAGCGTGGTGCGATAGAGGCGGTCAACCTGCTCAACCGATTGCCCCATAAGGTTCGTCAGCCGCTCGCGCATGTGCTCGGCGAAATAAGTCCGGGTGTACACCTGCGTACGGAGAAAATTAACTACGTCTTCACGGGTAGAGGATTGGCCGAGGGGCTCGACCTCGAACACGGTTTCCTCGATGTTCTCCTCCCGACGCTCGACCCGGATATAAACGAGTCCTGCCTGCTTGAGGGCATCCAGGATAAGCTTTCGCTCGCGGACCGTGATTTTCTCGTACCGGTCCCGGCGTTCAGCGGTTCGGGCCGTACCGGCAAGACTCGTGGCCGCAGCAAATCGTTTTGCGGCAGACAACAGGTCGGGATTGTTCATGTGGCCCGCCTGGTCATCCCGCGGTTCAAGCAAAAGGATCTGATTCCGGTAGTCTGCGCCTTGATACAACTCATTTCGTTCGGGGTTCGACAAGCGGCGAGGGGCGAGCACAAATCGGGGTCCTCTCTTCGACATGCCGCTCAAAGCTCCCCGGGTTGTCTCAAGGTCGGCAAGGATTACAGCCTGCTGCGACTCCTTGAACATGTCTCTGAGCCAAAGGTCGGCGATCTGCCGGCGCGCGGCTTCGTCGTTGCCGGATCGGTATGCCTCAAGCTCGACCTTTGCTTCCTCGTTTTCCTCGATATCGAAATAGAATCGGTTCTCTTCTCTATGAAAATACGAGCCATACCGGCGAAACGTTTCAAGTGTGGCTTCAAACTGGTTGGGATCGTATCCCGGCTCTGCCACGTGGCGAATCAGCTCCTCTTTAGAAAGCCCCCGGACCCCTCCCGGGACAAGGCTCGCGAGCAACGTGGCCGAGGCGATCGCCTCGGCATAAGGCTGATTTGCCAATTCGCGAAGATTACCGCTTGCACAGGCGATGGTTGTACCCGGCGGATCCAAATCTTGCAGCCGGTTGGCGCAGGTGACATTGGTCAGCTTACAATGGGCGGCCGTAAGCAGTCCCGGTTCTTTGACCGACGCGTCCACCATCGCTCCGAGTAGCCCTAACGCGCCTCGCGTCCCTTGGAAGGCCTCTCCTCCTCCCATTCGCTCAAAAATGAGGTCGATGAGCTCCGGTAAAAATGGAAAAGAGGATCTCAGACGGGCGAGATAATCGTCGCTCATCTGCACTCCCATCCGGCGCCACGTGTTTACGTAGGATTGAATAAGATTTTCAGCGGCCTTACGATCATAGGAATCAGCGTTGGAAAAAAGTCGGTGCCGAACTATTGCCGCGCGGTCCTCTGTTTTTTGAAACCGAAGCTCCAGCCGAGGGATTCGCTTCAACGTGAGACCCGGTTCAACGGCCCCGTTATAAATCGCTGCAATCAGGGTAACACTGCGGCCCCGATTGGCCTCTTCCGAGAGCATCTGGAGAAAGCTGAGATTTTGGCTGCGCCTGGCGGAATCACTGATGTTTGTGATGCCCCGTTCAAGCTCGTCGAAGATAAGCACGATGTGTCGGTTCGCTAGCGCGGTTCGAAACTCGACGAGGGACGGAGCGTGATCCTGAGACCACTTTGCGCCAATCTTTTGGCCGATGTATGTCCAAAGCGAATCGAACGGCAGGTACTGGTCAGTAAACTTTTCAACGATCACAATTCCATCGGCGGGGGGAGACCACGAATATCCATGTGATTCCATCCAGCCACTTGCGGGCTCGGCATTCCCAAAGAGATGATACGCCAAAACCAGCGCGTGCGACTTGCCTTGACCTTTAACGCCTTCCGCCAAGATAAGACCCGGATACTCGTTACCGAGCGAAAGGTACCGGTCGAATCTCCCGCTCAAACAACGCAGCATCCGGTGAATGTCCTCGGTCGGGTACGTCTGAGGCAGAAACCGAGAGGGATCCCGCTCGAAGGCGGAGGCAGGACCGGCGCGCAGGCGCTCGGTATCTATGACGCTAACAATTTGGTTAGCCGACGAGTGTCGCTTATTAAGCATATTTCATGCATAGTCTATATTTCGAGACTTGTCAAGAATAAATTATCTAAAAAAGTAAGTATCTATCAAACTGTTTAAAATCATTCAATAATAATTGAGGGCAGGCATGCCTTTTTGCTATTCTGGGTTTCGTTCCCTTTCGGATTTCAGCTTGTATCGTACCAGTTCTCTTGTGTAAATCTCTGTCCTTTAGAAGACGGTCTTCTAATTGTCGCAACCCACGGCTCATGACTCCGGCATCACGGCTTAAATATCGGTGTAGGCGGACGGAAATAATTGGAAATGGGCCGGAAACCGGCCGGATTTTACGGGGCGTTCAGGGCTCGATAACCGGCCTTTAAAGGCCCTTTTAGGCCGCTTTAAACTGTGAATAACCGGCCTTCCGGCGGCCGGAGACGAGCCGGCGCCGTTCACCGCGATAGGTACCGGCACGCGGCGCCGCATGGCGGTCTATCGTGGACGGTCCCGAGCGGGCGCTGATACATCGTAGAAAACTCTGACCTCTCCCGTGCGAAGCCGATATAGCGGTCAGATTAAACCCCGTAGCCGCTTGATCATGCCGCGGCTCGTCTTCCTCTTCAGTCAATCCGCAGCATCGGCCAGCACGGCTCGGGCGTGATGCGGCGGTCCACCGCGTCGATCGCTTCGTTGACTTGTTCCAGCGAGAAAAATAACGGCGTGATGACCGTCGGGTCGATGACCCCGTGCCTTGTCAATTCCACCAATTCAGCGATGTCCTGGTAGTTTCGTCCATTGGAGCTGACGATCTCCACGCTTCGCAGCAAAAAGTCGTGGTAGGTCAGCTGGACGGGCTCGTTCTTTGCGGCAAGCAAGGCGACTCGCCCGCAGGGTTCGAGGGCGCGGATACATTCCATCAAGCTCTCGTTCGTGTCGGGCACCAGATCCACCACCACGCTCGCGCCCTGATTCCCGGTAAGCTCCAAGATGCTTTCGGCGACGTACCCATCGCCGGTCGAAACGATAGAGATCCTGTCCGGGTCCAATTCTCTAAGCTTTCGTAGCCGCGACTCGTTTCGCGCGACGGCGATGACATGCGCCGCGCCCAGCGTCATGGCCGCCAGCACGGCGGGGACGCCCGTTACCCCGGTGGCGCCGTTAATCACCACGGTATCGCCGGGACTCATCCCGGCCCGTTTCAAGGCCCGATATCCAACCGCGATGACCGAGACAAAGGAATACCTCTCGATGTCGTCCTCGGGCTCGAGACGGTGCACGTTGGTGTCGGGGATGCGGCAGTATTCGGCCCACATGCCGTCGACACAGCGGGGGTTGAGAGGCTCCGGGCGGCTGAGCCAGCCGATGACCTGGCGACGGATACACCGATGCTCGCGCTCTGAACGGCAAAACTTGCAGAACCCGCAGGTCAGGTTCGGTCTGACGATCACCCGGTCGCCGACCTTCACCCCGGTGGCTTCGGGGCCTGCTTCCACCACTTCCCCAAGGCCCTCATGTCCGATGGTCAGGGGCACGACGGGTATGTACTTGTCGTAGAGACCCCGCCTCAGGTGAACGTCTCCGCCGTTTGTCCCGGCGCGTCGCACGCGCAGGAGCACTTCGTTGCGCCGGATGTCGGGAATAGGGATCTCCTCAATCCGAATGGGTTGTCCGCTGCCGTGGAACCGGCCTGCCTTCATGGTTCCGTTCATGAATGTTCCCCGCGCCGGCTCATCAATATGCCGGCCTCAAAATGGATGCCCGGGGCGGTAATTGCTTGTAGCAAAATCCGTCGGTCAATCAAAGAGTCGGTGAGGGGGAAGGGGCGGGTCAGCTCTGCGGTGTGTTCGGTTCCCAGGTCGCATGGCCCCCTCAGTCCGCCGCCCCTGTTTTTTTCCTTGCCCATTGTCGCAAGTTGGGATTCTTCGAATGGGAAGGCTGTTCACACCGGGATTGACAGCGCTATGTTGGCGGGACTACGCTTGAGCCAAGAGGCCGGTTCCGTGTCAAGGGATCAAGAAGAAAATCAAAAAATCGCGGCGGTGGTGGATGAGGCGACAAAGCTTCCCGGAGCGCTGTTGGTCATGGGGAAGGGGCCGCAGGCCGTGATGGAGGGGTGGGTGCAGGCCAAGGAGCTCCAAGTTTATCTCAAAGGCGATTGGCTGGCGGTGGAAAGCGGCGCCTGGCATTGTCATTTGAACGTTGCTGAGGTGGAAGAGCTCCGGTTTGTGCGGGAGCCGGACGTTCACGATAAGGAGCGGGACGCTTTTAGTCTGAGGCTGTTGGGGAAGGGAAGCGAACCGCTTCTCATGGTGTTTTTCGGGATGTACGACCGGGGCGGCGAGCTTGTTCCGGAGCGGGTGGATGGTTTCAACGCGCTGAAAGAAAAGTACGGCCCGTGAATGGAGATCTCCCACGGGGATTACGGTTCGCTGATTTTGCGGGGCACGTTGTGATTTATGGACGATTGACAGTTGTATGGGCCGGTCTGTTCTTCCTGTCGGCGCCTGTCCAAGCCGCTCCGACGCCGGATGAGATTCTCAGAGCCGTTGTAAAGGTCAGCTCGGAGGTCCCCGCGGACGCCCTTACCGCGCGATCGCTGGGAACACGGCGCGAAGGGAGCGGAGTCGTAATCGATTCGGGGGGGTTGGTGCTGACGGTTGGCTACTTGATCCTTGAAGCGGCCAAGGCCGAGGTACTCGGTCCGGACGGTAAACCCAAGGACGCTCGAGTGGTCGGATACGATCACAATACCGGCTTCGGTCTTTTAAGGGCGCAAAAGGCCCTGAAAGCGAAACCCATGCAATTCGGAGAATCTTCCAAATTGAAGTTGCGTGACGGGGTGTTGGTGGCCAGCCATGGGGGGGCCGGCTCCGTACAAGGGGCGTTCGTGGCGGCGCGACGAGAGTTTGCCGGCTCCTGGGAGTACCTCCTGGAAGATGCCATCTACACCACCCCGCCCCATCCTAACTTCGGCGGCGCCGCTCTCATCGGACGAAGAGGAAGACTGCTCGGCATCGGCTCTCTCTTCCTCCAGGATGTGTTGCCCGCTCACGGTCCCATTGCGGGAAACATGTTCATCCCCATTGATCAACTCAAGCCGATACTCGCGGACCTGATTGCCCAAGGACGTTCTTCCGAGCCTTCCAGGCCCTGGCTGGGAATGTATACGCAGGAGCTGGGCGGCCGGATCGTGGTTTTGAGAATCACCCCGAACGGTCCGGCCCATCAAGCGGGGATCAGGCGCGGTGACATGATTGTGGGAGTAGCCGGGGAGGCGGTGGAAAGTCTGGCCGATTTCTATCGCAAGGTATGGTCCAAAGGTTATGCCGGTGTAGAGGTGTCGCTCAATGTGCTCAGGGGAGCCCGGATTCGAAGTATTCCCGTTCGTAGCTCCGATCGCTACAAATACCTCCGCATGAAGCGAAGGTTCTAATAGGGTTGCTTGAAAATAAAACCGCTCTATCATTGATTAAGGGCGGACTCCTGCGACGATCTGACCTCCGCTCCCGATTTCCGTTCTTTATTGAGCCGGCGGCATAAATCTTTCATCCGATCCACTTCAGCCGCGCCCAGGGATAGAATGGGATCAGGATTCATCCCTTGAATGACTCCGCCCCATGAAATAATAGTGTGCAGGAAGTGAACAGCACGGATTTCTCCGCTCGTATTAAAAGGCTCGCCCTCATCGGCGCCTCCTTTGTACATCTCGGTGTTGCCAGGGGTATCCGCGGCACCTATGGCGTCTTTTACGTTGCTCTGCTGGAGGCTTTTGGTTGGTCCCGCGCCGCTACGGCCGGCGCCATATCCCTCTCCATCGTTTTTGAGGGGATCTCGTTCCCCTTCGTCGGATCCCTGACGGATCGTCTCGGACCGCGCAGGACCCTGGTGGTCGGTGGATCCATACTTGCCCTCGGTCTCGGTTTCAGCGCAACCATTTCCTCCCTTTGGCAACTCTACCTTTGGTTAGGCCTGGTGGTCTCCCTGGGCTTGGGGTTGATCGGCATGGTGCCCCATGTGGCCATGCTGGCCCGCGAATTTACCAGGCATCGCGGCGCGGTGCTGGGTTTGGCCTATGCGGGGGGTGGGCTGGGGATGTTGCTGCTGGTGCCCCTCGCGCAGATCATGATCGACGGTTGGGGGTGGCCCACCGCTTACGCGGTATTGGGGTGCGTCACCGCTTTGTCGGTGGTTCCCCCTGCATGGTTTATTCTTGCTCCGAAGTCGGGTCAGTCGGTTCAGTCGGCGAAAGCAGACGGAAGAGAAGCCGATTGGACCGTCAAGCAGGCTCTCACGTCGCTCCCTTTCTGGCTTCTGTTCAGTTCCCGCGTGTTAGCGAGCATGGGCAATCAAATCGTCATAACCCATCAAATTGCACATGCCGTGGACGCAGGATTCTCAAAGCTTTTCGCGGCGTCCATCTTCGGGCTCATGGGAGTGATCAGCGTCTTCGGCAGGGTTTTATTCGGCTCCCTCGCCGACCGCATGAGAGGTGAGAGTGTCTTTACCATGGTGCAGGTCGTATCGACACTGGGTATCGCGTCCCTTATGTCTGTCCATGATCAATCGTTCCCGGCGCTTCTCTATGCCTATGCCGTTTTTTACGGTCTAGGGCAGGGCTCCCGCGCCCTGGTCCTCTCAACCATTTCCGCCGACCTCTTCCTGGGAAAGAGCTTCGGGGCCATTTATGGGTACTTTACCATGAGCATAGGGGTTGGCGGGGCGTTCGGGGCCTGGCTTGGCGGGTTCATTCATGATGCCACCAATAGTTATTTTATGGCCTTTCTCGTGGCCATGTTATGTTTTGTCGCATCTACGGCTAATGTCTGGCAGGTCAGGAGGTCCCCCAACTCACAGGAGGGAAATTGAGAGGGCTCGCATGCTTTGCGGTTGCTTAAGTATGAGTTCCTTGAAATCGATTCGATCCATACGGCGGCGTGATGTTTAACCGCTATGGCTTTGAATCGGAGGTTTACGAGTCGCTGGACCGTATGCCTCTAGAAGTGCGTATGAAGCTGGATTTAACCGGGGCCAAGATCTCGCTCAAAGACTGGGGAGCTTTTACCCTGGAAGAGCGGTGGGCCCTGTGCAACTTGCCGGTGGAGGCGGAGGAAGGGGGAGGGAACTTTATTGCCTATCTTCTCGTTCTCGTGCGCAAATACAAAGGCGAGGAACCGGAGCTGTTTTCGCCGCCGTCCAATCCGCCCTGGGAGGATACCGGTCAACCTCCCGCAACGGTTCTCGATCGCAGCAAAGGTTTGGGTAAGTCCGTGTCATCTGAAGAATGGGCCCGGTGTGACGCCTTCCAACGTTATGCCCTTTATAAATTGTCGGTATCAAGAAACGAACCCGAGCGTTTCCGTGAGGCATTGGAGGAGTTTCGTGAAAGATTCGGCAGCTCGTCTTAGCGCCGTGATTCTGGCAGGGGGGAAGAGCTCTCGCTTTGGCAGGGACAAGGCGGAGATGGCGTTCTCAGGTCAAAGGGTCCTGGACCGTCTGGTGAAAACCCTGCGAAATTTTCCTTTCCAGAAGCTCGCAGCGGTGCGTGCACAAGGACAGCGGGGAGACTGGCCCGGGTCCATGATGATTCTTAACGATGACCAGGAGGGCCTCGGACCCATCGGAGGCATCGCCACGGCTTTGAGGCGCCTCCCGGGCGGAGTTCTCGTCACCGCCTGTGATATGCCTCTTGTCTCCGAGGCGCTGATCCAATGGCTTTTGGATAACCACGACACCCATGTGGACGCGGTCATTGCGCGGCATCAAGGAGGGATGGAGCCTCTCCTTGGAATTTATGAGAAGAGCTTCCTTCCCATCATGGAGGAGTCCATACAGGCGGGCCGTTACGCGCTGCATTTTTTACTGGAAGAGGCCAGAGTTCGCTTTGTGGACACGCCGGATCGCTTTCGGGATGAGTTTGCGAACGTGAACACGCAAGAGGACTATAATCGGATAAAAAAAGTGATGGCAAAAGAGACTTGAGCCGGACAATATTAGGAATCAGTTTGCAAACCGGCTATCTCAGCTTGATCTTTCCAAACTTTTCTTTGAACTCCTTGCCGATGCTTGTGAGCATGTCGGCTCTCTGTTCGAACAGCCGTTTGGGCTTTCGCGGGGGGTGCTTGGCCAGGGCGTAGGCGGCCATAATGGGAAGTCCAATGGTTGAGTCGGTGTAGCAGACCACGGAATCCGGCAACTGCTCCGGGTCGATCTTCCCCCAACTCACAGCTTCCCCGGGTGTGGCGCCCGAGAGTCCTCCGGTGTCCGCACGGGCGTCCGTTAGCTGAATAAAATAATCGTAACCTCGCTCTTCCAAACCAAGGACCTCTTGGATGTGGGGCTCGGTTTGCAGGAGAAAGTTCTTCGGTGACCCTCCGCCTAGTATCATTGCGGCACTCTTGCCACCGGCCCTCTTTGCCTCCAGCACGATGGCCGCAGACTCGTTCACGTCCATGGACACGTCGAACTTCATCTTGTTGCCTTTCAAGGCCAGGGCGGCAACGTTCATTCCGATGGAGCTGTCTCCAGGGGAGGAAGTGTAGATGGGCACCCCGTATTGGTAGGCCGTAGCCAGAAGGGACCTTTTTTCCGTTCCCAGGACTTTCTCCCGCTCCGTGAGATACTTGCCCACGAGATGGTGAAATTCCGAGGTGCTCATCTCTTTTTGAAATTCCGGGGCCGCCACGATCTTGCGGAAGAACTCATCCGTGGAAATCAGGATGTCGTAGTCGAAAAAGATGTCGTAGATCCGAACGATACCGTCCTCTCTCAACGCCACGTCGTCGGCATCGAATCTGCCGCGGTGTAACGCAAGCCCTATGGCAAAGTGCGTGTCGTGATAAAGGTTGGCTCCCGTGCTCACCATCCAGTCCACGAAGCCATTTTCGATCAGGGGGATGAGGGCTGAAATGCCGAGCCCGGCTGGGGTGAGAGCGCCGCTCAGACTCAATCCAACGGTCACGTCGTCCTGAAGGATCTTCTCACTAAATAGCTGGCATGCTTCCCTTAGACGACCCCCATTATAAGAGATGAGGTTGTTATCCACGAGCTCGATGATGGAAGTCGACGGATTGATCGGCTTTGGATCGATCTTTTTGCCTGCTAGATGCTTGCTTCTCCCCGCCATAATGGATTGTCGGCAGTTCCCGAGCGGGAACCGGTGCGAAGGCCAAACGCATCCCTCATATAATTCAATGAATTGAGGAAATCAATTGTTTTTTCTTGGAGGCAGCGAGAATGGCACTTCCCCCGTGCGCAAGGGGCGCCCTTTGTCTACGAGTCGATATGATGACCGGGCGGTTATTCTCTGACGGCGGCTTCCCGGTTTTGCAGATAGGCGTTGCGCAGGGCGCTGTACGGGTCGATGACCAAGCCCTCAAACTGCTCAAAGGTTTCCATGTTATAGGAGCGCTCGTTGACGGCGTTGAGGATAGAGACGGCGTTGCTTACGCCGGTTGCTCCGTCCACGAACATACCACCGTAAAGGAGTGGATTCATGGCCCGGTCACATATGGCGCCGATGCCGTCGCGAACCGTCATGGGAGGAAAAAAGGGAAGGATCAAATAGGGGCCGGGCTTCATGCCGTAAACTCCCATGGTTTGTCCGGTATCCTCGTTGCTTTGTGGAATCCCCGCTGAGATTTTTGCAAAGTCGATCAGCCCGCCGATACCGAAAGTAGAGTTGATGGTGAAGCGAAGGATTTCCCGCGCCGCTCCTTCAAACTTGAGCTGCAGGAGGCTATTTACCAGTCGGTGTACCACGTCGATATTTCTGATGGCGTTCCTGACGCCGGTCTGCGCCACATCGGGAAGGACGAAGTCGTATCCTGCGGCAACCGGTTCCAGAAACCAGCGATCGAATTCTCGGTTGAACGAGAACATCTTTTCATTGAATTTTTCCCATGGGTCTCCTGCGGCGGCGCTATTGCCGGCCTCGACCGCAAAGGGGTCCTCGAACAGTGAGGATTGCCTCTTTTCAGACGATTTTTCAGCGGGTGACTTTCCCACGGGGTCAGTGGCAGCACCGGCTCCAGGAGGAGCGGGGTCCCCATTTGCGTGAGCCTTGGATTGCAGAGCCGGGCCGCTCACGAGACCAACGGCAATGACCACCATGAGGAAGAACCTGTAATATTTGACGCGGGCGTCCATAATTCTCTTAATAATTTTACAGACTTATTCCGACAGGTCAAGTTGGTTTCAGCTCTCCCGTCGAGACCCCGTTGAACGACGAGGTAGGCCGTCCTAGCATGAGCTGGAGACGGCTTCCTGAAATTTAATGCAATCAGGAGGCCATGGGGGAGGATCCTAAGGATGATCGATCCGGGTACGATTTGGACTAATTTTGCACACCTTGTGACACGCCAGGGGCCCTTGCTGTTAAGGTTTGATCATTTGGATTCCAATAGGTTCTGGGATTGCAAACCCTTAGGTGATTGGATATCTTAAAAAAACGTGGCGCAAGGCGAAGAAAATAAGGGCAAAAACGTGGTACTCGGAGTGTCTGGGGGAATTGCCTGTTACAAGGCAGCCGAGCTGGTCCGATTGCTAGTCCGAGCGGGGATTGATGTCCAGGTGGTCATGACCCGTGGGGCCATGGAATTTATCGCTCCCTTGACCTTTCAGACTCTTTCGGGCCACCCCGTGGCGTCAGATTTATTCAATCTGACTCAGGAATCCGAGATAGGCCATATCAACCTTGCCGATCAGGCCGATCTTTTTGTCATTGCGCCCGCAACGGCCAATCTCATAGGAAAAATTGCAACGGGTATAGCCGATGATCTATTGACTACGGCGGTCATGGCGACTCGGGCCCGGGTCCTGATTGCCCCATCCATGAATGTGAATATGTTTCAGAACCCCGTGCTGCAGGAAAATATTGGCAAGCTCAAGGGGCTCGGATACGAACTCATGGAGCCGGCCGATGGTTACCTGGCTTGTGGCTATGAAGGGAAGGGACGGCTACCGGAGCCGGCGGATATCTTAAAGGAGATTCAGAGGCTGCTGGGGAAGAAGGACCTGGTGGGTGAACGGCTTGTTGTAACTGCTGGCCCGAGTCGGGAATCACTGGACCCTGTTCGTTACATCTCCAATCGTTCGTCGGGAAAGATGGGTTATTCCCTGGCCCGCGCAGGCGCCAGACGCGGGGCGGAAGTCACTCTGATCAGTGGCCCGGCGACCCCTGCACCGCCTGCCGGAGTGAATTTGATTTCGGTGGTGACGGCGGAAGAGATGCGCCAGGCTGTCCTCAAGGAGTATGCAGGCGCTACGGCGGTTATTATGGCTGCTGCGGTGACTGATTTTCGACCCGAAAAGGTTGTGGCCCGGAAAATCAAACGAGGGGACGCCGCCCTTCGGCTGAATCTAAAACCTAACGTTGATATCCTCAAAGAATTGGGCGCCAAAAAAAACGGGAAGGTCCTTGTGGGATTTGCCGCCGAGACGGAGGATCTCGTGGCCAATGCGGGGAAAAAACTCCGAGCGAAAAACCTCGACTTGATTGTGGCCAACGATGTTACCAAGGAAGGCAGCGGGTTCGATTCGGATACCAACGTGGCTACTCTCCTGGACCGTAAGGGCGGGACCCATCCTCTTCCCCTCATGACCAAAGATGATCTAGCGGACAGGATCTTGGATCATTTCCTCTCACTAAAGGGCCGAAGGCAAAGGGCCCAAAACGAATAGCCGCTGGAGAAGGACCCTCCGTTGATCTCCGGCCGTTCATCCATGGCGACTCCATAGACGTCATTACCATTGGTAATTCATGGGGATTTCCCGGGAGCCAAAACCAGTCAAACTATTTATCGGCCTGCTTTGTAATCACGGGCCGCTGTTACCTGTGGTGGAAGACGCCCTGATGGAACGCTTCGGTCCCATGGAATCGGCAAGTCCGTCCTTCCCATGGGAGGTGACGGATTTCTACGAAAAGGAGATGGGCCCGGAGCTTCTACGCAAATTCGTCTCTCATGTTCCTTTGATTCAACCCGACCGGCTGGCGGAGATCAAAACCATCTCACAGGAATTGGAGTACAACTTTCTGAGGCATGAAGGCGGCAAGGCGGGTCGTCGAGTCAACGTCGACCCGGGATATCTGGATGCCAATAAAGTAGTCCTGGCAACCACCAAGGATGCCGCTCATCGAATTTACCTAAGATCCGGAATTTACGGCGAGGCAACGCTCAGTTATCATCACGAGTCGTTTCATCCTTATGGCCATACCTACCCCGATTACCGCTGGGATGTGACCCTCTCTTATTTCGCTACACTCCGCTCCGTATACATGGAGCAGTTAAAACATGCCGGATAATGTTGATAGTACCTCAAGAATGGTGCTAAGATGCTCCTTCTGGTATAGGGATGTCCCAACGGAGTAGCCAAGAGGAAGTAAAGAGGATCGCCGCCTCGCTACGCTTACACCTTGAGCGGCGAGTTGAGGTTGGTATTTCTCATTTGTCCATTGACGAGTCACGGATTGGAAATCTGAACGCTGTGAATCAACCCGTTCCCGGTCAAGCCCTTGAGGTTAACCTCTTTTCCGATTATACCTCTGCATATAAAAGCAAGACGCTGGAGGAGCTGCGTGAAGCCATTGGCGACTGTCAACGATGTAAACTGTCGTCGGGGCGGACTCATTTGGTCTTTGGCGTGGGAAACCCAAAGGCAAAGGTCATGTTTGTGGGAGAGGGGCCCGGAAGGGATGAGGACTTGAAAGGGGAGCCTTTCGTAGGGCGTGCGGGGCAACTCCTAACGGACATCATCACCAAAGGCATGGGAATGGAAAGGTCGGAGGTCTACATTGCCAACGTGGTTAAATGTCGTCCCCCTGAAAATCGCAATCCTGAGTCCGACGAGATCGAATCCTGTGAGCCCTTTTTGGTTCGACAAATTGAATTGATCAAGCCCAGGGTCGTTGTGGCCTTGGGAAAATTTGCGGTTCAATCTTTGTTAAAGAGTAAGGTCCCAATCATGAAATTGCGCGGGGGCTGGCATGACTACCACGGCATCAAGTTGATGCCCACACTCCACCCTGCCTACCTGCTGCGTAATCCTGGAGATAAGAAGCTTGTTTGGCAAGATATCAAGAAAGTGCTCCAAGAGCTCGCCTCTCCTGCTGTTTAGTGGGGGATCGCTTTTCGTGGGCCTTGCCCTGGCAGGGTTTTCCGTCCTGGCTCAGATGAAGGAGCCCGTTTCCGTTTCACCCCAGGTGCACCTGATCGTGGTGGATGGCGGAATCAACCCCGCCGTGGATGACTTTATTAAGGAGAACATTGCCAGGGCCCATGCCAGCGGCGCCAAGGCCCTGGTGATTCAGCTGGATACCCCGGGGGGGCTGCTCAGCTCCACACGATCCATCGTTAAGGAGATCTTAGGGGCGCCGCTCCCTGTGCTGGTCTATGTGGCACCCAGTGGAGCGGGTGCGGGATCGGCGGGAGTCTTTATCACGCTGGCAGCCCACATCGCCGCCATGGCGCCCGGCACAAACATTGGTGCTGCCCATCCCGTGGCGGGAGGGGGGCAGGAGATCAAAGGGGTGATGGGCGAGAAGATTGAGAACTTTACCGCCTCGTTCAGCGAGACCATTGCGGAAAGACGCGGGAGAAACACGGAGTTTGCGATCCAGGCTGTGCGGCGCAGCATCTCCATCACGGACAAAGAAGCCCTGGAGAAAAACGTGATCGATATCGTGGCCAATGACATCAGGGACCTTTTGAAACAGGCCGAGGGGCGTGAGGTGGATATCAATGGGACCAAGCAAAAGGTCTCTTTCAAAGGGGTGAGAGTGCAGAGTTTTAACATGGCTCTGAGGCAGAAAATCATCGACATCCTCTCGGACCCCAATATCGCCTATTTGCTGTTGATGGCCGGCATCCTGGGTCTCTATATGGAATTTTCCAATCCGGGAGTGATTTTCCCCGGTGTGGCCGGAGGCATAGCCCTCCTTTTGGCCCTCGCCTCGTTTCAGCTCATTCCTATCAATTATGCGGGGCTGGCATTGATCCTATTGGGTCTCGCGCTCCTTGTGGGGGAGGCCTTTCTGCCAAGTTTCGGGGTGCTTGGAATTGGGGGGATCATTGCCCTAACCCTTGGTTCCCTTCTCTTATTTGACACCCAGGGCTCTGATTTGGTGTTGGACAAGAAAATTGTCTTCACAGCGGTTGGTACTTTGAGCGCGTTCATGATTGTGATCGGGTATTTGGTCGTGAAGGCGCATCGGAGAAAACCTACCTTGGGTGTGGAGGGCCTGTTGGGGGAGTTGGCCGAGGTCAAGGTGAGGTTGAACCCCGATGGGAAAGTTTTCGTTCATGGGGAATTTTGGAACGCGGAGGGGGACGGAGGGGAATACGACGTGGGTGAGAAAGTCAAAGTGGCCGGGTTTGATGGGATGATACTTAAGGTGAAAAGTCGGGCGGAGAGTTAGCCAAGGATCTGGGATAGGAGGCAGCTATGTTTTTTGGATTTGGTCCCTTATACACGTTTCTGATTATTCTCGGTATCCTGCTAGTGACCGGAATAAAGATATTAAGGGAATTTGAGCGCGGTGTAATATTTAGACTTGGACGGATGGTGAATCCACGGGGTCCAGGGATCATCTACGTGATTCCAGTCATTGAGCGAATGCTTCGGGTGGATCTACGTACGGTAACCATGGACGTCCCACCGCAGGATGTCATTACACGGGACAACGTATCCGTTAAGGTCAATGCGGTCTTGTACTTCAGGGTGTTGGACCCCAATAGGGCCATCCGAGAGGTGGAGAGTTTCCTCTTCGCCACCTCTCAACTTGCCCAGGTCACCTTAAGGAGCGTCTGTGGACAGGCTGAGCTGGATGAGCTTCTTGCCGAACGGGAAAGGATTAACGGGCGAATCCAGGAAATTCTTGACCTTCAGACCGATCCCTGGGGAATCAAGGTCGTACTGGTGGAGTTGAAACATATTGACCTGCCTCAGGAGATGCAGCGTGCCATGGCGAAACAGGCGGAGGCGGAGAGGGAACGAAGGGCAAAAGTCATTCACGCCGACGGCGAATTCCAGGCCTCGCAAAAGCTGGCGGATGCGGCGGAAGTAATCAGTAAGCAACCCATGGCCTTGCAGCTCCGTTTCCTACAGAGTCTGGTGGAGGTGGCATCGGAAAAAAATTCCACCACCATATTTCCCGTCCCCATTGACTTGCTGACCCCATTCATCAAAAAGTCAGAGTCGGAAACCTAGGGGATCCGCTGGGGACCGGAGGTTCGACGGTTATCCTTTAACTCTCATTCCCTTTTTGGGCGAGGCATTGCCTCGCTCTACTGACTTGGGCAATCTCTTGTTCGATAAACTCATCAGACCGGCAAGTCTATTATGGAGCTAAGAGAGTTCCTCTATGAACTCCCTCAATCCCTGATCGCACCCTACCCAAGTGAAGATCGTGCGGGGTCACGCCTCCTGGTGTTGGAACGGCATGCCGGAACAATAACCCACACTGATTTCGCCTCCCTGGTGGACTTTCTATCGCCAGGTGATCTCCTGGTGCTCAATGACTCGGAAGTCCTTCCGGTTAGGCTTCTTGGACGGAAGGAAACAGGAGGAAAGGTAGAGGTCCTGCTCCTGGAATCCTTCCCCGGCCAGAGCAGTCTTTGGATTGCAATGGTTGATTCGGCCAAAAAACCGCGTTTGGGAAGTCGCTTGATGTTCTCCCGTGGGATCACCGCCATCGTGGTGGGAGTTATGGGGCAAGGTCGATTTGGTCTGCAGTTCCGTCACCAGGGAAACTTTATGGATGTCCTTTCCGAGGTGGGGGAGCCGCCTCTTCCCCCTTACATCCATCGTACTCGAAAGCTGGAGCAAACGGATTGGGAGAGGTACCAGACCGTGTATGCGTCGAGCCCGGGATCTGTGGCTGCACCTACCGCGGGTCTTCATTTCACCCCGGAACTCTTTGAGAAATTGGCGTCCATGGGCGTGGAGCGGGTGTTTTTGACCTTGCATGTGGGTCCGGGGACCTTCCAGCCTATCCGATCGGTGGAGGTGGAGTCCCATCGAATGGAGGGAGAGCGTTATACTCTAGGGAAAAAAGCCGCCCAAAAGATTGAGAAGGCAAGAAAAAGTGGCAGGCGAGTTATTGCCGTGGGATCAACTTCCACTCGTACTCTGGAGGGAATCGCACAAAAAAAGGGACATTTGGAAGAAGACCATGGTCTCACCCGTATATTCATTCGGCCTGGTTTTACTTTTCGGGTGATCAGTGGATTGATCACCAATTTTCATTTGCCGGGGTCCACCCCGCTTCTAATGGTGGCTGCATTTGCCGGACTGGATTTGGTTCGACAGGCCTATGACGAGGCGGTTCGGTTGAAATACCGGTTTTACAGTTATGGGGACGCGATGTTAATCCTTTAATGGTTAATCGTGTAATCGTAAAATCGTATATTCGTGATGAGCGCATTGAGTAATCCTGCGAGTAATCAATGTACAATGAACGCATAAGCACTAACCAGTAACGATGCTCAAATTTACAGTTTGTAAAAAGGACCCGGCCAGTGGCGCCAGGCTGGGCCGACTCGAAACCGCCCATGGGGTCATCGAAACCCCAGCCTTCATGCCCGTTGGGACCCAGGGGAGCGTGAAGGCCATCTCACCCAGGGATCTGATGGAAATAGGCTACCGAATGATCCTGTCCAATACCTACCATTTGTATCTTCGCCCGGGGGTGGATGTGATTCGGGATTTAGGAGGGCTCCATAAATTCATGGGGTGGGAAGGTTCCATTCTGACCGATAGCGGTGGTTTTCAGGTGTTGAGCATAGGGGGATTGAGGGAGATTAATGAGGGGGGGGTGCGGTTCCAGTCCCATCTGGATGGCTCCACACATATCCTTACCCCTGAGAAGGTCATAGAAATCCAGGAGGCATTGGGCAGCGATCTCTCGATGGTTCTAGATGAATGTATTCCTTACCCTGCGACCCGGGACTATGCCCGTACTTCAACCCATCGAACCGTGAGGTGGGCCCGTCGTTCCCTCGAATCCCGCGGCTCAAGGAAGCAAGCCGTCCTGGCCATTATCCAAGGGGGTGTGTACAAAGATCTCCGGGAGCAATGCTTGAAAGATCTCGTTGATTTTCCCTTTGACGGATTCGCCGTAGGTGGATTGGGCGTGGGTGAGGAAGAGAGTCAATTTTGCGAAATGACCGATTTTGTGGCAAACCTTTTACCTGAGGATCAGCCCCGCTATCTCATGGGAGTCGGAAGACCGCAGGATCTGGTCTTCGCCGCCCGTTGCGGTTATGACTTGTTTGACTGTGTTATTCCGACGAGAAATGCGAGGAACGGGACCCTGTTCACATCGAAAGGAAAAATCAATATTAAACGCGCGGAGTTCTCCCGCGATCGTCGCCCGGTGGATGAGTCCTGTGGTTGCTATTGTTGCGGCCATTTCTCTCGCGCTTACCTTCGGCACCTCTATATGGCCGGAGAAATGCTTGCGGCCCGCCTCCATTCTCTGCATAACCTGACTTTTTATTATGGTCTTATGGAGAAAATTCGTACGGGCCTTCGGGAGGGCAAGAATGAACTTTGGCCCTCGGAATCAGAAATTGTAGTGCAGGACTCAGAGTCGGAATAGGAGCGATTATGTGGGGTATAGCTTTTGCCCAGGACACGCCGGCACCTTCGGGACCCAGCACCCTGATAAGTCTTTTTCCGTTGGTGCTAATTTTTGTCATTTTTTATTTCCTTCTGGTGCGTCCCCAACAGAAAAAGTCGAAGGAACATCGAAATATGCTGGCTCAGCTAAAAAAGAACGATGAAGTTCTCACCTCCGGAGGTATCTTCGGCAAGGTCATCTCTTTAGCGGATAACGTGGTGACCCTGGAAGTTGCCCCGAATATGAGGATTCGGGTCAACCGACCGCAAATCGCCCAATTGACCAAAGTGGAAAAAGCTGCCGGCAAGGAGGTCAAGGCGCAGTAGTATGTCGCAAGGTTTAATCATTCGAGTAGCCATCCTGTTGATTTCCATCTGCACCTCGCTGGTTTATCTGATGCCATCATTCGTGGAGAAGCTGCCAGGGTGGTGGACTGCAATCTTTCCGGCCGAAGGGCTTCATTTGGGCTTGGATCTTCAGGGTGGGACCCACCTTATTTTGGAAGTCAAGGTGGAGAAGGCGGTGAAAAACAGCCTGGAACGGTTGAGGGACGATCTCACCAATCTTCTCAAGGAAAGGGGGATCCCCCTGACGAGTATAGCTCTTGTTTCGGACAACAGGGTGCTCGTTCGGGTTCCATCACAAAGCTCTCAACGGGTGCGGGAGCTCATTCGGAGCGAGGCCCCCAATCTCGTTGTGGTGAGTGCTCAGTCCGGTGCCGAGGGAGCGGAAATCTTACTTGGCCTGCAGGAAAGGGAGCTTCGCACCATCAGGGATAATGCCGTGGAGCAGTCACTGGAGACCATCCGAAATCGAATCGACCAGTTTGGCGTTAGCGAACCCACCATCCAACGCCAGGGGCGACGTGACATACTCGTTCAGCTGCCGGGTATTCAGGACCCGGAAAGGGCCAAGGAGTTGATAGGAAAGACGGCCTTGCTCGAATTTAAATTGGTGGACGAGGTCAACGACCCGCAGGAAGCTGTCACCAACGGTCCTCCACCTGGAAGGGAGATCCTTTATTCCACCGCTCCGCGGGTGGTTGGAGGGCTTGGAGTGCAGAAGGTGCCCTACCTTCTGGAGGCGAAAACCTTGATGACAGGAGAGTATATCGCGGACGCCAGGGTTCGACCGGGAGGGCAGTTGGAAGGTCCTTATGTGGAACTCACTTTAAACTCAGAAGGCGCAAGAATCTTTGAAAGAATTACCGGGGAAAACGTCAGGCGGCAGTTGGCCATTATCCTCGACAGCCGGGTCTATTCGGCGCCGGTCATTCAAGAGAGGATCGCCGGAGGGGTGGCCTCCATCACTGGAAGTTTTGATTTCAAGGAAGCTCACGATCTCTCCATTGTGCTCAGGGCCGGGGCTTTGCCGGCTCCGGTTGAAATCGTGGAGGAACGCACCGTGGGTCCTTCCTTGGGACGCGACTCCATCCGCCAGGGCGTAACCTCATTTATCATTGGCGGAGCCCTGCTGCTGCTTTTTATGATTGCCTATTATCAAGGCGCCGGACTCCTTGCTGATGTGGCCCTGGTGGCAAACATCCTTTTCATGATGGCCGTATTGGCGGGGTTTGGGGCCGTCTTAACATTGCCCGGGATCGGCGGGATCATTCTGACCATGGGCATGGCGGTGGATGCCAACGTGCTCATCAACGAGCGAATCCGTGAAGAGGTGAGAACCGGAAAATCACCCAGGGCGGCAGTGGAATCCGGTTATGAGCGGGCCCTGCCGGCTATCTTTGACTCGAATATTACGACTTTCCTGGCAGGCGTGATTCTGTTTCAATTCGGCACCGGTCCGGTGAAGGGTTTCGCCGTAACCCTGTGTGTGGGAATTTTTACCACTGTAATAACGGCCGTTTTCGGCACCAGAATCTATTACGACTACCGACTGTCGGGGAGGAGTCTCGCCCGCTTGAGTGTTTGAGAAAAATCATGGAACTGATCAAAGCAGGAACCCAAATCCCATTTCTTAGTTATCGCTACGTAGCCTTCATGGTGTCAGGAGTACTGGTTCTCAGTGTTTTTCTTCTCCTGGCAGTGAAAGGCCCGAACCTTGGCGTGGACTTTACGGGCGGGACCATGGTCCACGTTAAATTTTCCGAGAATCTCACCATCAATAAGCTCCGCCGATCCCTTGAGGGCTTGGGCTTCGGGGACAGCGTGGTTCAGGATTTTGGCGGTGGTGGGGCAGGCGAGTTTCTCATTCGTTTGGAGAAGACGGGAGACCAGGTGGCAACTGTCGGGGGAGAGATCCGCCGAGGCCTTACCGAGCAGTTTGGCCCCGATCAGTTCGAGATCCGTAGAGTTGAATTTGTGGGACCCAAGGTGGGTAAGGACCTGCGTCGGAGGGGAACATGGTCGGTCATCGCCGCCACCGTCATGATGGGCGTGTATGTCTGGATCCGCTTTGGCTCTAGTTTTGGAACCCGCTTTGGACTTGGCTTCGGTTTAGGGGCCGTTGCGGCCCTGATCCATGATGTGGCGATTACCATTGGGGCACTTGTCTTAGCCAACTATGAGTTCGATCTTCCCATTGTGGCTGCCCTCCTCACCATCGCGGGCTATTCCGTCAATGACACCGTGGTTATATCCGATCGCATCCGGGAAAACATGCGCAAGGTTCGCCGAGAAGGGATGGAGAGCATTATCAACAAAAGCATCAATGAGACCCTGAGTCGCACGGTTATCACCACCGGCACGTCACTGTTGGTTCTTTCGGCCTTGCTGGTGTTGGGCGGAGGTGTCATCCGGCCCTTTGCCTTCGCCCTTTTGGTGGGATTCATTTCCGGTGTCTATTCCACAATTTTCATCGCCACGCCGGTGATCCTTCTCAGCGAGCGGAGTAAGAGAAGGTGAGCCTATGCAAAAGCGCTGGATCTTGCTGGATACCGATGAAAAGGTCGTCTCCAGTTTATCTCATGGGTTAAAAGTCCCGCCACTTCTGGCTCGCATTTTGGCCCATCGCGGATTCCATGAGGCCGACGAGGCCAAACCTTTTCTTGCCTCCAGTCTAAGCACAGATCTCCCGTCTCCCTTTTTGATAGCCGATATGGATCGGGCCGTTGCACGCTTGGTTAGCGCCCTTGAGGGTAGAGAGCTCATCTGTGTCTGGGGTGACTACGATGTGGATGGGACCACGGGGACGTCGGCATTGGTATCTTTCCTAAGGGAAATCGGTGGTAGTCCCATGTTCTATGTCCCCCATCGAATCGATGAGGGCTACGGGATGAACGCCCAGGGATTGAAGCGGCTGCGAGAAAAGGGGGTCACACTGGTCGTTTCCGTGGACTGCGGAATCTCAAATTACCATGAAGTGGAATACGCCCAGGGCCTTGGGTTGGACGTGGTGATCGTTGACCACCATGAACCTCCGTCGGCCCTCCCTCCAGCGGTAGCGGTTTTGAATCCTCACCGGGCTGACTGCCTGTTTCCTGACAAAGGCCTGTGCGGTGCCGGACTTGCGTTTTACTTGATCATAGGACTCAGAGCGAAGCTACGCGACATCCAGTGGTTTAGCGGCGTAGGCGCGCCTGATATTCGCCGCCATCTGGACGTGATCTCCCTGGGCACAATTGCGGATATGGTTCCATTAAGGGGTGTCAACCGTGTCCTGGTTCGCCGAGGACTGCTAGAGCTTGCGACCTCTACTCGTCCCGGCATCGTTGCGTTGAGGCAGGTGGCCGGTATTCCAGCAGGCGCTGTGAGTGCGGGGCAGGTGGGGTTCCGGCTTGGTCCCAGGATCAATGCGGCGGGTCGAATGGACGCCGGGCTTAAGGTGGTTGAGATGCTAACCACCGAGTCGGAGGAGGAAGCGAATCGAATAGCACAAGAACTGGATGGAAACAATCGGGAGAGGCAGGAAATGGAGGCTCGCGTACTGGCGGAAGCCTTGGAGAAAGTCGAGACGGATCCAAACCAGGGAGATCGCTGTTCCATCGTCTTGGGGTCCGAGGGTTGGCATCCTGGTGTGCTGGGGATTGTGGCCTCTCGAATTGTTGCAAGGTATCACCGACCCACCGTGGTCGTTGGCTTTAGCCATGGAGAGGGGAAAGCATCCGCCCGCAGCATTCGTGGTTTTCACATGGTAGAGGGCCTGCGCCGCTGCGCCGATCTCCTGGAAAAATTTGGTGGTCACGAATACGCCGGGGGCCTCAGCATTAAACAAGAAAAGTTGCCGCTATTTTCCCAGCGGTTTGAAGAGGTTGCCCGGACATGCCTCACCTCGGAAGATCTGATCCCTTATCTTGAGGTGGATGCTAAGGTGGAGTTCCATGAAGTTGGCCTGCCAATGGCGCGACAGCTCCAACTCCTTCAGCCTTTTGGGATTGGCAATCCCGAGCCCACTTTCCTGACCCATGGCGTGGAGGTCTCAGAGCGAAGAGATTTCAACGGTGGGGCGCGTTTCCGTCTACGACAAGGAAACCAGTGGATAAATGCCGTCATCTTTGGGCCTAAGGATGACTTTCCCGGTCAACAGGGCGCCGTGATTGATGTGGTTTACAGCTTGGGCGAAAACGAGTGGAACGGAACCTCTACGGCACAGCTAAGAATCGTTGACGCCCGTCTATCGGATACAGTCCAGCCATAGTCTTCCTTTACAGGAGATGCCTTGCCTTCGCTTCAGCGGTTCCTCGGCGAGAACGCTCATTTACCCGTGCGAGGTAGGGATTGGGGACGTGCCCCTCAGCGGGAGCCGATGGACCTCGGCCACGAGGCCCCTTAATTTTATCCGACGTGCCAATACGGCTTGAACCTCCAGTACCGGACGTCTCCCTCTCTTCTGTCCAGGCCCCTTGCGCTTCAAAACCGCAAGGCGACGCTGGGGAGCGAGACGTAAGGCCATGGGTATCGAACGTTCAGCTTCGGATATTTACCGGCATTGCCTGCGGCCGGAGGCTCGCTCCACGAGGAGCCTTGAAGCTCTGGAGGTTCATACGAGCGCAGGCCCGGTGGGTCGCTGCGGGAGTCCCGTGGGGCGTGGTTCGACCGATTCGACGGGCCCACGGCCCTGAGGCTCTCGTAGGGGGTTGCTCGCCCGAGGAAGATCAAGGGGAAGGAAGTCGCCGAAGCCCAAAATAACAGAAACAGGGAATATGTAAACTTCACGCGCCTCAGTCGATACGGTCAAGGAAACATCTCGCATCACATTTTTCACGGACAGGCCAATTCAGATTGACTTAAGACCGCCTTTCGGTTAGAAGTCTGTGTTCTTTCAGGGAATTTGAATTGATAGAGTAACACGATTATTAGGAGGTACGTATGAATTGTATGCGAATAGTGCTCAGGCCTGGGTTCTGGGTCGTTCTATTCATGTTGTTGACAACAGTCTTTTGGGCCGATGATTTCGCCTTTTCTCAAAGTTCCTTTTATAAAGGCAAAACCCTTTTGATCATTCAAGGGCGTCGTCCGGGTGGCTTGGGAGACATTCGGACGCGGGCTGCCATGACGAGGCTCTCGAAACACATACCGGGCAATCCCACCATCGTCACGCAATATATGCCTGGTGCCGGCGGTAGAAAGGCCGCCAATCACCTTTTTCTAAAGGCAAGGCGGGACGGCTTGACCCTCGCCAATATCGGCTCAGGTTTTGTCTCAAACGGGATAACGGGGGCGGCCGGGGTAAGGTATGACGTCGATAAGTTTAACTTTCTCGGTTCGGGCAATAGCAACACCACCTACGTCTTTGTCACCCGGAGCGTTGCGGGCTTTGATACCATAGAGAAGCTACGGTCAGGTTCCGTAAAGATCGGGACCTTGTCCGTGGGCCATGAGATCTATACTTTAGCGCGGCTTTTTTCATGGATTATAGGTTTGAAGGACGTTACATTCGTTTCCGGGTACTCCGGGCCGGAGTTGGATCTTGCCGTAACCCGGGGTGAGGTGGACGGCCGCGTAAACAACCCCGCCAGTATGATGCGCCGGAGCCCGGATTGGGTTCTGAAAAAGAAGGCGAACCTTCATTCGGTCATGGAGATCCCGGAAGGATTTCGTTTGAGTCCTCATCCGGCTTTTGTGAAGCCCCCGACACTGAGGAGCTTTACCAGGACGAAACAGGAGAGGTTGATATTGAAGATGCAGACCAACTTCAGGCTGGTGGGGTCTCCTTATATCGCTCCTCCGGGAGTGCCGAAGGAACGCATAGAGATCCTTAAACAGGCCTTTCGCAAGGTGTTTCAGGATCCCGCAACGCAAAAGGCTTGGGTCCAACTGACCGGGGAGGAATACCATCCCTTATTGCCGCAAGAGCAAGCAGAGGCGGTAAGGAGTATTCCCAGAAGTTCGGAAATGCTGGGGTTATACAAAAAGTTAGCAGGAGCGGGGCCGCTCCCGTCCCGATAACTAGACTACCCCTGAGGGAGATATGTCTAAAAAGGAGTAGTTTGCTTTCCGATGTTGGAAGCATTCCTTCAGGGACCGCTAACAGTCCTACAACCGACGCTCTTCGGTGCCATGCTCGTGGGAATCGGTATAGGCACCTTTATCGCCGTGACCCCTCAAGGTCTGGGGCTGCCGCTGGCCTATTCGCTGCTCATTCCCATCGTAGTCCAGTTCGATCCTTATATTGCCATTGCCCTATTGCTGGGAATGGACACGGTAACCAACACGGGAAATACCTTCCTTCCCGTTCTTTTCTCCATACCCGGCGGGGCAGGGGCACAGGCCATCATCTTGGACGGATACCCTATGGGGCAGAAGGGGGAGGCTAAACGGGCCCTGGCCGCGGGTTTCAGCGCGAGCATTCTGGGTGGTCTCTTTGGCATCGTGGTGATGGGCATTACCATCCCGCTGTTGAGACCCCTGATCCTTTTGATCGGTGCCCCGGAACTCCTGGTTCTCGTTATTTGGGGGATCAGTACGGTCTCACTGTTGGCCGGACCACAACCCATCAAGGGATTGATTTCGGCCGCCTTTGGTCTAAGCGTTACCATGGTCGGAATGGATTTGAACGTTGGAGTCCCCAGATTCATGCTGGGGCTGCCCTACCTCATTGATGGAATCCCCCTGACGATTATCGCTTTGGGTGTTTTCGCTGTGCCCGCCTGCCTGGATCTTGCGGTTCGCAGGATGGGCGTGGAGCAACACAGCGCTCCCTTGGGGACTGGTATGCTTCAGGGAATCAAAGACACCCTTCACAATTGGTGGCTGGTCCTGCGTTGCAGTGTCCTCGGGGTCATCATCGGCGCGACCCCCGGTTTGGGTTCTCAGGTGGCTGATTGGCTCGCCTATGCCCATGCGGTGCAGACCAGCAAGGGGAAAACGAACTTCGGTCAAGGGGACGTCCGCGGGGTCATTGCTCCAGATACGACAAACAGCTCCAAAGATGGTGGAGAGTTGATTCCCACCCTTGCCTTTGGCGTACCAGGGAGCACCACCAATGCCCTTTTCATGCTCGCCCTTATTATCATGGGGATCACTCCGGGTCCCAGCCTGTTGGAGAACAGGATGGACCTCGTCTTCTATATGCTATGGGTGATGACCTTTTCTTCCCTGATAGGCGGTGTGATTTGTCTTGCCTTTATCCCCCAGTTGTCGAAGATAGCCTCGTTGCGATATTCGGTCCTGGTACCCATCATCCTGGGCGCTAGCTTCCTGGGCGCCTATATGGCAACTCGGGACATGATGGATGTGATCCTCCTCTGCTTATTCGGCGTGATCGGTGTCATCATGAAGCGTTATGGCTATCCGAGGCCGCCGTTGGTCCTGGGAGCAGTGCTGGGGAGGCTCATGGAGAAGTACCTGTTTATATCAGTAGCAGCCTATGGGGCGGGATTCCTAGTGCGCCCCGGGGTTATGATCCTGTTACCTCTCATCGTAGTGGGACTGATCGTTTCTCTTCGAGCTCGCAGGTCAGGGGGAGAGTCGGAAGAATCATGAGCTTCAAGCCGGAGAATTTGGTGAGCCTGTCGTTCGTGATTTTCTTCGCTGGGACGATTATTTTGTCCCGGGATTGGCTCCTCCAGGCAAGTCTGTTTCCATGGTCCATAGGGTTCCCGGGACTGGCCTTGTCCCTGGTCCAGTTCTGGCGGGACTCCACCGGATGGTTGGAAAAGGATTCTAGCCGGGGACAGGGGACCCAGGTGGACGAGGTCTACGAGCGTACAGTTCCGCCCAGGTTGGAGATAGTTCGTACTCTTGGATTTTTCGGTTGGATGGCCGGCATTGCGCTAGGAGTGTGGCTTTTGGGTTTTGCATACTCAGTTTCTCTCTTTGTTTTCTTATACACAAAAGTCGAGGCGCGGGAGAGTTGGGTCTTTTCCCTGGCGATGACCGCAGGCACAGCGGGGTTGCTTTGGGGCCTTTTCGAATACTATCTGGGAATGCAGTGGGCTCCCGGCGCCCTTGAGAATTGGTTGACACCGCTTTAGGGGGAGAGCGGTGAGTGGTTGTACGAAGATGATGAATCCTCCTGTTTGTATTGTTTGTCTCATTCCAAATTTACCATAAATCAAAGTATCTAAGCCGAAGTAGGTTTCGGGGGAATCAAAGCACCCCATGGCTCAAAACGAAGTAACGGTAGGAGCTTCGGAAGCGGCGGTTTCATCCGCTGCTACTGGAGCCCAAGCTGATGAAGTGAGCCAGGCGCAGAAATCCTTTGTCCTGGGGCTTGTCTGTTCTTCCCATACACTTAATCACATCCAGTCAGGTGTTACATCGGTGCTTTTCCCCGCCATGATGAAGGAGCTTGGCTTTGGTTATCTTCAGCTCGGAATCCTTTCCGCGGCGCACCACTTCGCCGCTCAGGGCCTTCAGGTGATTTATGGTTTTCTGGCGGCCTTCATGAAGCGAGCAGTGATTCTCGGGGTAGGAAACACGATCCTGGGTGTGTCGGTGATTGTTCATGCCTTTCTTGGCAACTATGGCCAGCTATTGGGGGCCCGTGTTTTTTCCAGCCTTGGCGCAAGCGCGCAAAATCCCATGGGGGCCAGCATTTTGTCAGGCTATTTTCCCAAGGCTCGCGGCCGGGCTTTGATGCTTCATCATACCGCCGGCAATATCGGTTCTTTTCTTGCCCCCGCCGTTGCCGCCTCGCTACTTCTCGTTATGGGATGGAGGCAGGTCTTTCTCATCCTTGGAGTTCCGAGCATCCTGATGGGTGTGTGCTACTTTTTGCTGCGCGATCGGGTGCCGAGCAGCGCGAGAATGGGCAAGAAGAAGGCCGCGCAAGCTGGTTTGGATGCCTATTGGCAGTGCCTCAAAAATCGTAATATCGTTTTTACATCTTTGATCTTGATGGTGGGAGCGGCTGGTCGTGGCACGGGATTTAACACGGCCTATCTCGTCCCGTACTTTATGGAGAGATTCCATCTCACCGTTTCGCAAGCGGGTTTTTTGCTTATGGTTCTTGAAGCGGCTGGAGTAGCGGGTCCGTTGGCCGTGGCTTGGATTTCCGACCGGGTGGGACGAAGGGCGCTGGTGGTTCAGAGCACGTTGCTGCTGTCGGCAGTCTGTACCTTCTGGCTCGCCCACCAAACCTCAATGGGCCTCTTACTTTTCATAAATCTCCTGCTCTACGGGACCTTTGTCCAGGCAAGGGGCACCTTGACCCAGGCCATGATTGGTGATTTTGCCACCGACGATATCGCTGATGCGGCATTCTCTCTCTACTACTTTATCGGTTTCATGTCTGGTCCTTTCTGGACCCTCTTGTCTGGGTTTGTCTTGGATCGGTATGGTTTCACCCCGGCATTTTACCTGGCCGGTGCCTCATACCTTGCGGGGATGGTGCTTTTGGCTCTGGTGGGTGCTCGGAAAGCAAGCCCCCTGTCGGAGAATTCCTGATTTTCTCCTGGATGTCTTTGGACAAATATGTGGCCTGAAGCAAGCCCGCTTCGGTTTCCTTAAGGCCATGGTCGTGTTCGGGATCCCCCTGGCCCTCCTGACCCTATTGACCGTGGTTCTCGATGTTCTTGACGTAGGGGAGCTGATCAAGGTCTCCACGGGGTTGGTGGTATACTTCCTCATCTTTCTAATTCCTTTCGTCACCGTGGCCTCCCGTCGCTACCGTATGAGTCGAACCTCCTGGCGGGGAACCCGCTTCTCGTTCCGCGGACGGGTGTGGGATTTCTTCAAGGTCTTTATGGGCGGATCGCTCCTTTCCACGGTCACCCTAGGCCTATACTATCTTTTTTTACAACGAAGAAGTACCTGCTCATGACGTCCCGTTCCTATTTCGGCAACGAAGAATTCCAATTCAACGGCAGCGGAAGGGATCTATTCGGCAGCTTTCTCCTGGCTCTTGTGCTGTCGACCCCGACCCTTGGCCTTTACTGGTACGGCTTGTTTCATTCTCAAAACGCCACCAGCTGCCGGAATCCTTTAATTACAAGGGTTTAAGGTACTTAGGCTTCCTTTTCGCAAGGATGCGGTGATTATCCTTGTTTTGAGATGGCCCGGCCTTTATCGCGTTAGTTGACATTGAAGGTAATTTCCATTAAAAATGCCGACTTAAGGGAGTTGAACCATGTATGCGGTGGTAAAGACAGGTGGAAAGCAGTATCGGGTGTCCCAGGGGGACACCGTTGATGTGGAGTTGCTGACCGGCGAGGTGGGGGAGCAGGTTGTTCTGGAACCAGTGCTTTTGATTGGAGGAAACGAAGAGGTCAAGATTGGCACTCCCGTTTTGGCGGATGTGAGAGTTACCGCGGAAATTGTTGAACAGACACTCGCTAAAAAGATAATCGTTTTTAAAAAGAAGAGACGTAAGGCTTACAGCCGCAAACAAGGACATAGGCAAAGGTTAACAAAGTTGAAGATTCTAGATATTCAGGCGTAGAGGCGAAGCTCATGGCTCATAAAAAAGCAGGTGGAAGTTCACGAAACGGTAGGGACAGCAAGGGACAGAGACGGGGTGTGAAGATATACGGCGGCCAGCAGGTTCGTTCCGGCAACATCATCGTGCGTCAGTTAGGGACGCGTATTCACCCGGGAAAAAATGTCGGCATGGGTCGAGATTACACCTTATTTGCTAAAATCGACGGATCGGTGCTTTATGAAAGGCTGGATAGAGAGAGAAAAAAGGTGAGCGTCGTGCCGGCTTAGTTTTACGTCACCTGGCCCAAAAGCCCCGTTCGGGGCTTTTTTTTTGCCAACGAAAGGGCAATGATGAACGATAGGCAATGAAGAATGAAGATGGATTGCGGGATGTAGCTGGCCCGTGTGCTTATGAAGTTTGTGGATGAGGTAAAAATCAAAGTGAGGGCTGGTGATGGGGGTCGCGGGTGTGTGAGTTTTCGAAGGGAGAAGTTTGAAGCCCGGGGAGGACCCAACGGCGGCAACGGTGGGAAGGGAGGAGACGTTTGTGTTGTGGCAAATCCTCAGCTCTCTACCTTGTTGGATTTACGCTTTCAGAAGCTGTATCGGGCCGACAGGGGTGAGCACGGCAGGGGAAAAGATCAACATGGAAAAAGCGGAGAGGACAGGACCGTCGCCGTTCCAGTGGGTACCATCATTCGAAACGTACAAACGGGTGAGTTCATGGCCGACCTCGAGACGCCGATGGATCGGGTGGTGGTGGCGGCAGGAGGATTGGGGGGAAAAGGAAATGCGCATTTCGTTTCATCTACGAACCGCAGTCCACGTCGCGCTCAGCCGGGACTTGCGGGAGAAGAGAAGGAACTCCATCTGGAGCTTAGGCTCCTGGCTGATGTGGGGATCGTTGGGCTTCCCAACGTGGGGAAGTCTACTTTGATCGCTGCCGTGTCAGCCGCGCGACCGAAGATTGCTGATTATCCTTTTACGACACTCGTGCCCAACCTCGGGGTGGTTTCCTATGGCGACGATGGCAGTTTTGTCCTTGCGGATATTCCTGGGCTCATCGAGGGCGCCCATCGAGGAGAGGGGCTTGGAGATAGGTTTTTGCGGCATGTGAGCCGTACCAGCCTGTTAATTCATTTGTTGGATGGGTCGAACATTGTGGAAGAAGATCCTCTGGCTGACTATATTGCCGTCAATCGCGAGCTGGAGCTGTCGGGTCTTAACCTGGTTCTTAAGCCACAGCTCGTGGTGGTCAACAAGATTGATTTGCCTGGGGCCAGGGAGAATCTCAAGCTTCTGGAAGGGAAAATTCCTTTTTGTGCCATATCTGCGGCCACCCACGAGGGATTGGACGAACTCAAGGGATTGATCGGGACCAAGCTGGAACAAAACAAATCGGTTGAGGGTACTACCGGTGTCACAAGAGGACTTTAAGAAACGCCTTTTGCCTAAGACCCGTCGTGTGGTTATCAAGATCGGGAGTCAGATACTCTCTTCGTTCAATGGAGTGGAGGAGGAGAGAATTCGAGTTCTGGTGTCGGATCTCGCGGTCCTCCACGATCAAAAAAAAGAGGTGGTGGTGGTCTCATCGGGAGCCGTAGCGGCGGGCATGGCACGCCTTGGTTTGAGAGAGAGACCCAAGACGATCCCACACAAGCAGGCCCTGGCGGCGGTGGGGCAGATCAAACTCATGGCCCTCTACGAGAGGCTTTTCTCTGAATTTAACAAGAGCGTTGCACAGGTCCTGCTCACACACCAAGATTTGTCCGATCGTCACCGCTATTTGAACGCTAAACATACTCTGTTCACTCTCTTAGAGTCAAAGATCACACCCATTGTGAATGAAAACGACACCGTTGCCGTTGAAGAAATGAAATTTGGCGATAACGATCATTTGTCTTCCTTAGTGGCGACCCTCCTGGAGGCTGACTTGTTGGTGATGTTGAGCGATGTCAATGGCGTTTATGATCAGGACCCGCGCAATCATCCAAAGGCGCGGTTGATCCCTTTAATCTCCGATCTCAAGGAATTCAAGGAAAAGCCCGGTGACAGCGGCCGGGGCCCTTATGGGACGGGAGGCATATCCTCAAAGATCGAGGCGGGGGAGAAGGCGGCGTCATCTGGTATCCCCACCATCATTGCCAACGGTATGGAAGATGGAATCTTGCATCGAGTCTTCAATGCCAAGGAAGACGTGGGCACTCTGATTCTTCCGGAAGAGAGTAGACTTGCCAATCGCAAGCATTGGATCGCTCATAACCTTCGACCGTTGGGGGAGATTGTGGTTGACCATGGAGCCTATGAAGCTCTGGTCAAGAAGGGAAAGAGTCTCCTTCCGTCAGGATTGAGGGAGGTTCGAGGCTCCTTTGGAGTTGGGGATTGCGTGCGTTGCCTGGATACCGACGGACGAGAGTTTGCCCGGGGGCTGGTCAACTACAGTGCCCCGGAGCTGAACCAAATCAAGGGAATGCACACTTCAGGGATCGAAAAAACGCTTGGCTATAAGGCCTACGACGAAATCATCCATCGCGATGACCTGGTGCTGCTCTAGATTGCTTTTCAGCGATTTGCTTTCAGCCGTGGCTTGCTTGGAAGTGAAAAGTCGGGAATCGGAAATCAGAGACGGAGGTCGGATTCAACGTTAGGTTGAATATAAGAGTGAATGCTGTTACCTGATGGCTAAAGTGCAAGCGCAAAAGATGTCTTTAAGAGAGGAAGCTGTCCGGTTAGGACAAAATGCAAAGAAGGCTGCAAGCCGGCTGGCCGAGGTTTCTTCAGGGGTGAGGAGCCGGGCTCTTTTTCTTATGGCGGAAGAGTTGGAGAAAAAGAAGGATCTTTTGCTGAAGGAGAACGCCAAGGACCTGAAGTCGGCGCGCAAGGCGGGCGTTTCAGAAGCCTTGCTGGATCGGCTCGCCCTCGATGCGGGTCGCGTCCAGGCCATGGCCAATGGAATCAGAGAGGTGGCCGCCATGGGCGATCCGGTGGGTGAGGTGGTTAAGATGTGGCGCCGCCCCAACGGTCTCCAGGTGGGGCGTATGCGTATCCCCCTTGGCGTCATCGCCATGATTTACGAAGCTCGGCCCAATGTGACCGCCGATGCCGCGGCTCTATGTCTCAAATCGGGGAACGCCGTCATTCTACGTGGGGGTAGCGAGGCCTATCATTCAAACCAGGCCATCGGTGCGGTGCTCGAGGAGGCCTGCATAGAGGCCCACATGGCAAAGGGGACGGTTCAGGTGGTGAAGTCCAAGGACCGGGAAATGGTGGATGAACTGCTTCAGTTGGAGGAATACATCGATCTGATTATTCCCCGGGGCGGAGAAGAATTGATTCGTCGGGTGGCGGGAAACTCACGAGTTCCCGTGGTCAAACACTACAAGGGAGTCTGCCACGTTTACGTGGAGTCCGATGCCTCCTTGGAAATGGCCGAGCGGGTTTGTATGAACGCCAAAGTTCAGCGTCCATCCGTCTGCAATGCCATGGAGACCCTGTTAGTTCATGAGTCCATTGCGCCCAAGTTCTTACCAAACATGATCGTCAAATTTCAGCAGTCCGGTGTGGAGATTCGCGGTTGTAAAAGGACGCAATTGTTGGCGCCGGGTGTCAAAGCCGCCAGGGACGAGGACTGGACAACTGAATATCTCGACTTGGTTCTGGCGGTTCGGGTGGTGGACGACATGAACGAAGCCGTCGAGCATATCGAGCAATACGGCTCGCAGCACACGGAAACCATATTAACCTCTGACTATGAAAAATCCAGGCAGTTTGTAAACCGGGTTAATTCCTCGGCGGTGCTTGTCAACGCCTCCACCCGTTTTAATGACGGGGGAGAGTTAGGATTGGGCGCTGAGATCGGCATCAGTACGAGCAAGATCCATGCCTTTGGTCCCATGGGTCTGGAGGAGCTCACTACAACAAAGTTCATAGTCTTTGGCGACGGGCAGATACGAGAATGAGGATCGGCCTATTTGGCGGCACCTTCGATCCGATTCACTGGGGTCACCTCAGAAGCGCCGAGGAGGTTCGAGAGACCTTTTCTCTGGATCGAATTATATTTATTCCCGCTTCCACGCCTCCTCATAAAAGAAGAAGGCCGACCACATCGGCTGAAGAGCGATTGCGAATGGTTCGTTTGGCCGTTGGCGGCAACCGACACTTTGGCGTCTCAGCCGTAGAGCTGTCACGGCCTGGCAAGTCCTATTCCATCGATACAATCCGCTATTTTACCAGGAAGCAATTGGCAAAGGACTCGCTCTATTTTATTCTCGGTCTGGACACCTTTATGGCCATTGATTCCTGGAAAAACGTGGATGAGATATTCCCTCTGTGCAACCTCATCGTGACTTCCCGGCCTGGGTCCGGCGACGCCCTGTCGTTGAAGACCATACCCGTTGCGGTGCGGGGGGGATTTTGTTATGATCCAGGCAACGACAGCATTCGTCACGAAAGTGGAAAACATCTTTGTTTTTGTAGGCTTACGGATCTTGGGATCTCTGCCTCTGAGATCAGAAAACGGTTAGCTAAGGGGAAGTCAATTCGGTATTTACTGCCGCAAAAGGTTGAATCCTATATAGATAAAAAGGCGCTGTATCAGGTGCCCCGGGAGGGACGATCAAAAGATTGACTTCGATGGAATCCTGGGATAAGGCCCTTCTCATAAGCCGTTTTGCCCTGGATAAAAAAGCCAACGATCTGGTTTTGTTAGAGGTCAACGAAGTTACCTCCATTGCCGACTATTTCATTATTTGCTCCGGGCGTTCTGACCGGCAGGTTCAAAGCATAGCGCAGGGCATCGAAGAAGACCTAGGGAAACAGAGCGTTAAGCCGCTTTCCGTGGAGGGGCGAACCCGGGGGCAATGGGTTTTGATGGATTTTGACGACGTCATTGTTCATGTCTTCTATCAACCGGTGCGGGAATTTTATGACCTGGAAGGACTCTGGTCACACGCAACTCGAGTAAGCCTGCCGGAGCCCTATTCGACCCTGGTTAACCAGTTCAGTTTTAGGACTGAATCCACCACCTAACGGTTAAAAAACGAGCCCTTGGAGGGTCCTTTAGTCCCAGAAAAGCCTCACCGTAAACCAGGAGAGACCGCCCTTGCAAGATCAACGACCTCTTGTCCTAGTCATCCTCGACGGGTGGGGAGTGAACCCTAAAACTGAGGGCAATGCCATTTTTCAGGCCGCTACGCCGAACATGGATGAGCTGGTGGCATCTCGCCCTTCCAGCTTAATCTCAATTTCTGGGCTCCACGTAGGGCTTCCCGAGGGCCAAATGGGTAATTCCGAGGTGGGCCACATGCATTTGGGTTCGGGCCGGGTTGTCTACCAGGGCCTTACCCTCATTCACCGTGCCATTGATGACGGCAGTTTTTTTTCCAACCAGGTATTGATCGATGCGGTGAAGCACATGAAGCAATCCAGCGCAAGACTCCATCTCCTGGGTCTTCTGGGGGACGGAGGTGTCCACGCCCACCAGCGCCATCTTGAGGCTATCCTCGAGTTGGCAAAGCTGCAGAAAGTCGAGGACGTCTATCTCCATCTCTTTCTAGATGGCAGGGATACTTCCCCCACCAGCGGGGAGAGTTTTTTGCGCGAACTGAACGAAAAACTCCCTTCCTTTCCTGGAGTGAAGATTGCATCCCTTAGCGGCCGCTACTATGCCATGGATCGGGACAAGCGTTGGGATCGGATTGAAAAGGCCTATCTGGCCCTCACAGAGGGTATAGGATCCAGGGCTCCATCAGCTATGGAGGCGATCCGTAAAAGCTACCAGCAGGATCTCACCGACGAGTTTGTGCTCCCTACCCTGATTGAGGATTGCCATCCCAATGGGACCATTCGGGAAGCAGACTCCGTGGTTTTCTTCAATTTCAGGGCCGACCGGGCTCGCCAGTTGACCAGGGCCTTTACCCAGACGGCATTTGAGGAGTTCTCGCGTTGGCGCCGAATCCCGCTATCTTCCTTTGTGACCATGACGGAATACGACAGTGCCTTTGAACTCCCGGTGGCCTTCCCGCCCCGGAAGCTGGTTCACACTTTGGGCGAGGTTGCCAGTCGTCGCGGCATTTCCCAGCTCCGCCTGGCGGAAACTGAAAAATACGCCCATGTCACCTATTTTTTCAACGGCGGAGAGGAGCAAGGCTTTCCGCTTGAAAATCGGATTCTTGTCCCTTCAGCGAAAGAAGTCCCTACCTATGATCTAAAACCGGAAATGAGCGCCTACGAAATCACAGATACTTTGCTGAAAGAGATTTCGGGTGATTCCTACGGGCTTGTGATCCTTAACTTTGCTAACAGCGATATGGTGGGGCATTCGGGTGACTTCAAGGCTACCTTGCGCGCATGCGAGGTGGCGGATGAATGTGTCGGTAGAGTAGTGAGAGCTGTGCTGCAGAAAAAGGGTCGATTGGTTATCACGGCGGATCACGGCAATGCTGAACAAATGATTGATTACGACACTGGCTCCGTTCACACGGCCCATACCAGTAACCCGGTTCCGTTGATATTGGTGGATGACCAGATCAAGATCAATCAACTACGCCCCGGAACGGCCGTTGATGTTGCCCCCACCATTCTCCAGCTTTTTGGAATCCCTCAACCGACTGAAATGACGGGGCACTGCCTCATCGAAAAATTTCATTGACAGCCTACGATCCTTTGAACGAAGAATCTCAGGTGTCGGGGTATGGTGCAATATAGGCCATAGCGTAACGGTGCATTCGGCGGACTATTTTCAATCGGCCTTGTGCTGATGCAAGCATGACGCAAATGGCATTTGCTCTCGAATCGTTACTTGATCTGTTTTATCCACCTCGTTGTCGATTTTGCAAAGATGTAATCTCGGGTCCGGATGAATTGTGCTTTTGCTCGAAGTGCCGGCAAAGGATTAGAGAGGTTTCCCATCCTTTCTGCATTGCCTGTGGCTACCCTTTTCTAAACACTCCTGGAGAGGATCACCTATGTGGGGCATGCCTGGTTCGACCACCTTTGTTTATCCAGGCCCGTGCCTGGGCGTGCTATCCCCGGGGGGACGAGAATATGGATCCGCTTCGCTCCGTATTGCGGCAGTTCAAGTATGGACGCAAGGCGTCCTTAGGAAAACCTTTGGGTAGACTTTTGGCCAAAGGGTGCAGTGGCTTATTCAGGGAATTCCCCTTGGATTTGATCGTTCCTGTTCCTCTTCATCCCAAAAGACTCCGCTGGCGGGGGTTTAATCAAGCAGTCATCTTGGGCAAGCAAGTCAGCCGTTCGCGAAGGATTCCCATGAACCCATTTATCCTTCTCAGGTCTACGGTAACGGAACCGCAGACGCAGCTTTCCGAAGAGGCTCGAAGGAAGAACGTACGAGGCGCCTTTACTTTAGATCAAAAGCAATCCATTCGGGGAAAGAGAATTCTGCTTGTTGATGATGTTTACACTTCCGGCGCAACCGCTAACGAATGCAGCCGGACCTTAATTCGCGGCGGTGCGAAGGCGGTTTTCATTCTTACCTTGGCCAGAAGCATATGGTGAACGTTTACCCTTCAGCGCTAACTCACCAAACCTATCTCGCAACTTGAGTTATAATACTAAGTATCCTGAATCAAGGGAAATATCCAATAGGGGCAGGGCCTGCGGCAATCCTCTGACGGATTGTGAAGTTGTGTGGATAAGTGTCAAAAGTTGAACTGATGACCAGAAAGGGTCAGCCGGGGTGAAATGAGGCTCTCACTTTTGAGATTCAGATTCCTCCAAATTTACTTTTTTTCTATCTAAATAAATATAAGTATTTACAGTGAGTTTTGATGATGTTCGTATAAAATGGTCGGGTTTTTATCCGATGCCGCAGGGTCGGTGGATAAGGCCGTGACCGTGCCATGTCGAATGGTCGAGAATGGCACACTGGGATGCTTGTTTAAAAGTCTTTGGGTTCCAGGAAGATTGACACCATGAGTCCCGTAACCAATCCCCAGAAGGGAGCCCCTACGTTCAAGAGGGTGATCCGTGATACGGTTACCATGAAGCAGACGAGCGCCCCAAATCGATGTCGGCCCTTAAAGGCCTCCACGAAAGCATTGCCCAAAACGGGAAACAACGCGAGCCCCGCCAGCAGGTTGATTAATATAACCGGAAAAATCTCCTTGCCCAGTACCACCACGGGAGCTAACAGTGCGGATAATAGCCAAAGGGTTCCGGTAACGATACCTGCTGCATAACGTCCTTCGGACGGCCCAGCCGACGGCGGAGATATGATTGCAGTCACCGGTCCGGTAATACAGGTGGGGGCGGATCCAAAAACGGCGCTGATCACTGTTCCGAGACCACAGGCCCAGGTCATGGCGTTTACGGGGGGAGCGTAACCGGCCATGCGCAGAACCATGGTCCCTTGAGCATTGTGCACCGCCACCACGCTGAGAAGAAGAGGAATACTGAGTTCCGTGATGGCTGATAAGCTCCAGGCGGGGCTCACCCACGAAAGTGCACCGAACTTTAGCTGAAACAGCTCTCCATGGGTTTGTCCGGTTGAAAAAGCCATAAGAAGTCCTGCTAAAATGGCACCTAAGATTGGTGGAAAGGTCCTGGTGGAACTTGGGAGCAATGAGATGACTAAAAAAGTGAGTGTTGTCGGGATCGATAACCATGGGTCTTTTGCCCATGCGGTGATGATATTCGATCCGAAGGGTAAGAAAACTCCGGCCACCATTGCCATAGCTATGGGTAGAGGAAACCGATTCATCACCACGTTGATTTTTCCGCTCACCGCAATGAGGATGAGGAGAGCTGCGGTGACAAGATACGCACCGATTACCTCTGGAAAGGTCACGTGGTTCAATGCGGTTCCCACTAAGACCATCCCCGGAATCGTTACGGCTGCTGTTAGCGGCTGACGGTAGCGAAGCGACAAGATCCAGCTTGTGATTCCACCCACCGAGTATCCGATAGTGATCCAAGAAACAGTGGCTTCCGTGGAGAGCTTTCCCTGTTCCGCCGCGCTCAGCAGTATTAACAAGGGGCCGGTGATGCTGAACACCCATCCCATAAATCCATGGGAAACCGTGAGGAGCGTTAGGTGTTTTGGCAGATTACGTAAACCTGAGCTGATGCCTGGGCCGGATTCTACAAACATGTGTGTACTCGACTTTGTATCTATTGCGTTTTGTCTGGATATGTCAAACTCCAGCGCCGCTAACGCGCATGTTCCAGATAGAAGTTAGCACCTGATGTATCAATAACGACGATGTGGTAGAACCCTGACCCACCCTGTTGAGGTTCACGCGAGTCCATATGGCACAAATCAACCTAACAGGTCTATCCTATGTGTTTGGAGTTTCTAATGTTATGATGATTGACAGGAGAGGGTGGCTCACGGCGCTTATTGTTTTAACCGGGGGGGTCTGGTTGTCGGGTTGCGTTGTCAAATACCCCGTGGTGGGCAAGTTCGTCGACTCTGGTGAAGTCTTTAGAGGGGATCTTATTGCACGCTCTCATCCCGAGAAAGGATCCATAGAGATAAAGGGACAGGTGAATGAGGTCAAATGTGTTGGTAGGTCGATGATGAATATTGCTCCGCCCGGGAAAGAAGGCCGCGTAGCTTTTGCCTGTCAGGATGGCAAACGAATCCTCACCATTTATAGAGTCATCGCCTGGGGCAAAGGATACGGCAGTGGAACCGACCAAGACGGGACCCGATTTGTTTTCACCTTTGGCATGCCTGATGGCGAGGCCGGAAAGTATTTTAGGGAAGGGGAGCCCTAGCGTAATTGTTTAAACACTCCGTGCTTTTGATTGAACTTTATTCCCTGGGCCAGGAGGATTTTTCGTTGGGTTTCCATTCGACCCTTCATGCCCTTTTCAATCCTATCAATGGTTAAGAGTGAAAGCCCGCTCAGTCGGGCCAGTTCCGTTTTCCCCAGCGGCATTGCCAGGCGAATTTTCCCTAGGTTGTTTCTGTGTTGTATTTTCCCCGTCTCTAACTCAGAGTTTTTCACCCCGCTCGATTGCACGATCGTTTATATAGTTTTGTTTAAGGTGTTTTGTCATGGCGGCAAAACACCAAAAGAAATTGACGTTGTAATTCAACCTTCCATTTCATTGTCTCATCTTTCCTAGGCCGCCTTGGGTCGGGGAACATCCTCGGGCCAGTTGGCAATGGCCACGGGCTCGGGCGGGAAGCCCAGCACGTTGAGATAGAGATATTCCCTCCACTCGGGAAATTTTTTCACGTTCTCCACCGGCGCGTTAAAGGTCCTGCGCAGAAATTCCCGGCGTGGCGGGTCGAATATGGTTCGGCAGCGACTGTTTAGAGCCTTGGCGTCGATCTCAGCGATGCGACGTCGGACCGGACCCTCGCCCTCCTTTTCGATCAACTCCCACACGTAGTCATGGAGTTTCTGAAGGATTGCGTTGTGATGTCCCCGCTCTTCGGCATGTACCACACGTTCTTCGAAATCCAATACCTGCGGCGTGCTTATATCGACTCCTTGTATCGATACTGCCGTGCAATGTCCGTACGGCCAGAGATTGCCGGATAACAGATAACTCAAAAAGTCTCGTTTCATTAGCTCTATATGCTCCACACGTGGTGCAAGACCGCGTTCCCGCACGAAATCCGGATCAGGCTTCGTCTGATCTCGCCCCGGGAAGATGGCGTTCCCTTGCCGGATGTAGCCCCATCCGTGCCCCGCCTCCGTCCTGATGTGATCCGTGAGATGGTAACGCCACTCGGCATCCATTTCGAAGTGGGAATAGGCGTAGCAGGCTGTGCCCACGATGTTTTCCAACTCATCTCGCCCTCGATACCCCAACCACCTTGCAAGGAGCTCTCGCTCTGCATCGTCCTTGGGCTTGCGTTTCTGAAAGTTGAGCTTTTTCCGAAGTCCATCAATCCAATCCGAAACTGGATTGTCGTCTGAATGGGCAATGGGTGTTCCTACCCCGCGAAGATCCGCCATAGGGTCCTCCCTTCGTTTGACGGGCTTCTCAGGCTTTTTAAAAATTTCTCGACCGGAACTCATAGCGAAAAAGTGAGCCTTCTGTCAACAAAGAACAGACTTGTAATGGACATTCAACACAAAATTGGTTAGAAGGCCTTGGTGCCCGTGGATTTAGGTTGCGTGGTTATGGTGTTCACTTCTCGATTGCTGCGTGGGAAGCTGATTAGGCGTTACAAGCGTTTTCTGGCGGACGTTCGACTCCTCAACGGTCGGGTGGTTACGTCTCATTGTGCCAACACCGGTAGCATGATGGGCTGTCAGGAGCCGGGAAGTGCGGTTTATGTATCCCAGGCCAAGAACCCGAAAAGGCGTCTTGCTTATACGTGGGAGCTGGTTCGCGTGCGTCGCACCTGGGTTGGGATCAATACCATCATACCCAATCGTTTGGTGGCCGAGGCGATTGAGTCCGGAGTCATCACGGAACTCCAGGGCTACCAACGAATTCGAAGGGAAGTGCAGGTGGGCCCCGGCACCCGTTTGGATCTCTGTCTCGAGCAATCCGGGAGACGTTGCTACGTAGAGGTCAAGAATGTAACCCTGGCCTTTCAAGGAATCGCGGCGTTTCCCGACGCAGTGACGAAGCGCGGAACCAAACACTTGAGAGAGCTGATTCGTTTGCGGCGTAAGGGGGAAAGGGCTGCCTTGGTGTTTGTGGTTCAGAGGGGGGACTGTGATGCATTTAGGCCAGCCGATGAAATTGACAAGGAGTATGGCAACTGGCTCCGCAAGGCTCAAAAGGCTGGGGTAGATGTCTTGCCTTATCGCGCACGGGTCAATCCAAAGGAGATATCCATTATAGAGCGTCTTCCATCGCAATTTTAACTCGTCATCAAGTTGAATTGGGCCTTTTCCCGGCTCTTCTTCCTTAATATTTTGAGTCCATGGATTCCCTTTACGAGTAACAGCTTGAAGGATGGCAGGGCGTGTTGGTGGTACGGGAGTTATAATTCATTTTCGCTATGGACCGCAAAGCTGGTAACCCGTTGATATTCCAGTTGGTTTTACAGGGGAGTCGAGGTTTGCCAGGTGCCCAGCGCCCTCGACGGCAAACCCTTGTATTTTGACGCTCTAATTAATTGGAACTATGTGAAAGAGTCAAACGCCCGGTAAAGTTTGTTCCAATTTTGAATTTTCGCGGGTTTATAGTTTGTTAGCAGTGAAGGAATTATGGTAAAGCTCGCCATCGCTGTAGAGAGCTCCATCCTAGTGCTGGCCTGGGGGTTGGGCTGGTTGGTTGGTGCCCCGCCATTTGAGCTGGTGCAGCTAAAATGGCGGGCCGTCGTCTTGGGAATGGCAGCCACAGGTCCACTGCTACTGGCAATGTGGTGGTGTTCACGAACCGAGTGGGGTCCTTTTCGGGGCCTGATGTTTGAAATCGAGCACAAGATCCTACCGCTTTTTGCAGGCTGTTCACAATTTGACCTGATCTTGATCTGTGTATTGGCGGGAATCGGAGAAGAGGCATTGTTCCGGGGGGTTATGCAAAGCCTGCTCGCTGAATTGTTAAACCCTGGCGTAGCGTTGATGTTGACCAGCGCCTTATTCGGATTGGGGCATTTCATCACCCCAACGTACGCAGTTCTGGCAGGGCTGCTCGGTTTCTACATGGGTTGGCTCTCCCTTGCCCACGAAAATCTCCTTGCGGCTATGGTTACCCATGCACTGTATGATTACGTGGCGCTCCGATTTCTCCTTTATAAGTACAAACCATGAATGGGATTCGACCCGTAAAGGTCCTACCACGTTTATATTAGGCTAACCAGTCGACGTCGCTACTCCTATTGACAACTTTCCGGTTCTCGGACAAGATTGGGTGTCTTCGAGACCGGCTTCGGTTGGCCGTTGCTCCACTCATTTCGATGGCAGGAGGTTTTCAAAGATGGCAAAAATTGTTCTCGGGCTGGGTACCTCCCATAGCCCCCAGTTGAGCGTTCGAGCAACGCGGTGGTCCTTGATGAGAGAAAAGGATGAGCGGGATCCACGAATGGATTACCGAGGACTGCTTGAACGCGCTAAGGCTGGAATTGACCAGGACCTTACGCAAAGCAAGATGCAGGAGCGCGATGACGCTTGCCTTAAGGCCATCGGTGAGCTGGGTCGTATGCTAGAGGAGGCTCGCCCTGATGTGGTGGTTATTTTCGGTGACGACCAGAAGGAACAATTCTATGACGACAATATGCCGACGTTTGCCGTCTACCACGGTAAATCGATTCCGGTGGTAAGGCATTCGGGACGAAACACATCCGACTGGAAGGCTGAGGAAATAAAGGGTTGGGCCGAAACGGAGCCGGAGTATCCCGGGTGCTCAGAGTTGGCGGAACACATGATCAAAGCGCTGGCGGATAACGAATTTGATGTAACTCGTTGCAATCGTTTGCGCGAGGAGATCGGGGTAGGACACGCATTCAGTTTTCTTTACCGCCGAATACTGCCGGGGTGTCACCTGCCAATGGTTCCGGTGATGGTGAACACCTACTATCCGCCCAACCAACCGACGCCCAGGCGGTGTTATGCTCTGGGACAGTCGGTGCGCCAGGCCATCGAATCCTGGGACGGTGATAGTCGTGTGGCCGTGATCGCCTCTGGGGGCTTGAGTCATACCATTATCGACGAGGACTTGGACCAGATAACCATCAAGGCGTTAACGACTCAGGATAAGGAAGGACTGTACCGTTTGCCGAGGGAGAAGCTGCGCGGGGGCACTTCCGAGATTCTCAATTGGGTGGCGTTGGCAGGAGTGATGGAACGGAGTCCGATGAAATTGATCGATTATGTGCCAACCTACCGTTCTCCAGCCGCAACCGGCTGTGGCATGGCCTTTGCCTACTGGACATAATTCGGTTAGTTCACCCCGCGCTCGGAGCTAAATCCGACTACTCTTTGACTTACCAGCCGACGGGTTTTTTTGCTTCGTGCTTGAAAAGATCCTTCCACTTCTGGTAGGTTCGATTCCTCAGTTCATCACTGGCCCGGCTCACCGCTGGGAAGTCCTTCATCCATTCCCAGGGGCGGCAGGCAACGATCAAAGCGCGGCTGGCCTTTAGCTCACCACGATTCTTCTGCTCCGGTGGCATCATCGGATCAAGCCAGGTGGAGGGACAATCCCGCTGAATTTCGAAAGTCGTTCCCGGGTCGCTCCGCGTGGCGATGGCCCAGAGGACCTCGCCGGAATTGGAGGGATCGATATCATCATCGACTACCACCATGAGCCGGCACATACTGTGCATCAGTCCAGAGGCAACCCTACCCACCTGCCTTGCGTGCCCCGAATATTGCTGTTTCACCGACACCACTGTGACAAGGCCGCCACCCGCGTTGAGGGAATAAACTCCCTTGACCCCCGGCACGCCTGACCGTTCGAGTCCCTCCCAAACCGCGAGGATACTCCCGGAAGGGAGGCATGCCCAATTCTCGACAGGCGGTTTCATGGGAGGCTCGCCGTGAAAGACTGGATTGTTGCGATGGTACAGCGCCCGAACCCGAATAACCGGCCTCATTCTTTCTCCACCCGCGTAGTAGCCGGTGTATTCGCCGAAGGGCCCTTCGATTCTCTGCTCTTCGGTGAGGGGAGGGACCTCGCCTTCAATGATCATTTCCGCATTGGCAGGCAAGGGGAGTCCCGTTCTCGGTCCGGTCATGATGGGTTCGGCCTCTCCCTTGATGAAACCTGCCAGTTCATACTCCGAAGTGGCCCATGGGGCTCCGCTGGTGGAAGCCCAAAAGAGATACGGATCCGGCGATATCGCCAATGCGATAGGACAGTTCTTTCCCTGCGACCAATATTTTTTCATCATTAGATTACCATGATGATAGGGGGCTATCTGAAAACCGAGGGTCTGATTGTCATGCACCATGACACGGTAGGTACCCACGTTGACCCATCCCTCATCCGGATCTTTTGTGACGATGGCACAACCGGTCCCTATGTACAGACCGCCGTCTTGCTCGTGCCATCTGGGGATAGGAAACTTTTGGAAATCGATGGCGGAACCCTCCAGGACGTTTTCCATCACCGGGGCTGACGAAACCTGCACCGGTTTGATGGGCTGATAACTCTTGAATTTGTCTCGCCAGGCCATGAACATTTCAAACGGAGACACGTCTTGCGGAAGGCCCAAGGCAACCGCGCCCCGTGCCGGCGTCGAATAGGGTTTGGCAGCAATTCGATAGCCATTTGGATAGCCTTTTATTCGGTCAAAGAGCAGCATGGGACCATTCCGTTCGGCCATGAGTTCGGTCAAGGTCCCGATTTCCAGGTGACAATCGGCTCCCTCAACATGCGTGACATCTCCGCGTCGTTCAAACTCGGCCAACAGCGCACGAAAATCATACCAACCCATCGGATACTCCTTTCATCTTCGCGACATTGTCCACAGAACTAGACCGCAAAGTATTGGATGACGCGATCTCTGTCAACCCCGGGTCCCACAAAGCTGGGGGTTAGCCGTGCTGACTTTTTGCGTCTGAAGTGTAGCGGTCAAGTGTCTCTTCCATGACCTGCACTACCTCGATAGTTGGAAGCAAGCCGCGGATTAGTTGCCCAGCATTGTTCGCCTACCGATGATCCAATAAAGTAGGACCAGTGGCGCTAAACAAAGCAATAGAACCAGCGTAATGGAGGAGGCGACTCCATAATTGCCGCTGCTCCAGATGCTCCATATCACCACGGGCATGGTAACGTTATTGGGGGTAAATAGGATGGTTGCCAGGGTAAGCTCGCGTAGCGTTAGGAGACCCATCCACAACCAACCGCTCAGGATCGCGGGCCAGACCAATGGTGCCAAGACACTACGAGCCACTTTGATCCCAGTGGCTCCGCAAACGGTGGCAGCCTCCTCAAGGTCGTGGTGCACTTGTATCAACGCTGAGTTTAACAGCCGCGTTCCAAAGGTCAGTCGATCCACAACGTAGACAATCCCCAACAGCGTCAGCGAACCGTACAACGGTATTCCCTTTAGAATAAATAGAGCCACAAAGAGAGCGCCCACGCCGAATATAATACCTGGAACGGCATGGGGCAGAAATGCGAAGAAATCTAGAATCGCCCGGAAGCGAAAGTTAGAACGGACGACCATCCAGGAAAAACCGAAACTTATGACCACGGCTACAGTGGGTACTGTGACCATGAGTATGGCCGTGTTCAGCCCGCCTCGGGCTAGCAAGTCGAAGGGAATGTCGCGAAAGTTTTGCAGCGAGACACTGTTAAAGGCCTGCATCGACGGCGGCTGGAAATATTGGAGCAGCGATGCCCAGATCAACAGTAATAAAGGAAGCAACTTGCTCAAGAAAAAGTACAATCCGATGAAGCACCAAACCGGCCCCGTCCAGCCCCCCAATTTGTATAGATTCGGCCGGTAGCCTTTACCTGTCACCACCTGATATTGGTAGCTCTTGTTGATCACGCCGCTGTAAAAATATGCCAACAGGAGCGCTAAAGATGTCATGAGCGCACTCATAGCGGCAACGGCGCCATAATTGGGCAGGGCGTCCTCGGTGATGCTCTGGGTGTAGACATAGGTGCTAAAGGTAAAGATCCGGTTACTCAAGCCAATGATCGCGGGGGTGTCGAAGACCCCTATGCTGATGGTGAATATATAAATGGCGCTGGCCGCTAAACCCGGAAGCATCAGGGGTGCAAACACGGACCGTAACATCTGGCTGAAACTGGCCCCGTGGACCGTGGCGGCTTCTTCCAACGCCGGGTCCATGGAGCGAAAACTTGCCGTGGTCATGATGAAGGCGAGGGCGGTGAGATTAAGCCCCTGTACCCATCCCATGCCTATCAGGTTGGTAATGCTCAGGGGCGCTGTGGTGAGACCCGTGATGTCCATGATCCAACGATTGACCATCCCAATGCGCGGATGTAGCAGGAAGAGCCAACCCATGGCTGTAAAGAAGCCGGGCAAGAGGATGCCGAGGCTCATTACCGTGTAGATGGAGGATTTTCCCGGAAGATCGGTTCGTTCCACAAACCAGGCAATGGATACGCCAAAAAAAAGAGCGACAAACATCGTGGTCACTGCAAACCCGAGGGTATTTACCAGAGCAGTGACAACAAAAGGATCCGCGTACAATGTGATGTAGTTTACGACGGAAAAGTGGGCCTCGGGGGTGCCCGGGAGGCCCACGATAAAACTCATCCAGAAGATGGTGACCAGCAGTACGACGATGGTGAGCACCATGGGCCCCACCAGGAGCCACAACGGGCTAATTCCAAGGCGCCAATAGGCTCTAGAGAGGGCACTCCACCGTTCACTAAGCCCCTGCATTCTTGCAGAAGCTTGAATAGTCGCTTCGGATTTCAAGGTCTCATGCCCCGCTCTACACGGTAGAGATATGTCTCAGCCTCAACGCTTTTTCCTGAGTATCTTGGATAGCGCCCGACCGAGCTTGCGTTGCTCGGGATGGTCGGCGATGTATTGGGCATCCACTTCTAAGATGGGAATTCCCCTAGCCTTGTACTCTTTCAGCTCCGCCGCCCATTGCGAACCGGGCAACGCGTGGTGATCCGTGGCATAATTCTTATAAACCACCTTTTGACCCTCTTTGCTCAAGGCCATGTTGATAAGAAGCTTTGCCAGATTTGGGGCGGCGGCATTGCGCGGGACTCCCCAGTAGAAGAAGGATATGGTGCCGCCGTCTTGCAAGATGACATGGCCCACGGGCGCGCCCCTGGCCTGCTCCAAACGTACAGCGTAGCTGCCGCAGCCCATGACCATCATCACGAACTCGCCGCTGGTGATACGTGAAAGTTCACCGCAGCGAATCAAGCCTCCGACGTTCGTCGAGAGCTTGGTAATATAGGTCTTCATCTTTTCGTCCCCCCAGCCAGGAAGCAGGGCCACCCGGTCGAATTGGGCCGCATAGGGGGTGGAGGCAATTTTCCCCTTCCACTTGGGATTCAGCGTATCCTCGAGTTTTTTTGGCGCCTCCGATGGTGGGACCAATTTTGTGTTATGGACGATGCCGGAGATGAACGTGGCGACTTCGACGCCGATATTGTTGGGAGCCATGACCTCGTCCGTGATACGCGGGGACAATTTTCTATAGTCGTATTGCTCCAGCACGGATCTTTTCATGAGCGAACCATAGTGTGATTCGGTTCCCAGCAACACGTCCGTGGAGGCCTGGTTACCGGCGGCCACTTCCTGGGTTACTTTGCCCACCAAGCGCGGCATTGACGGTCCGGGGGTAAAGTTAACCTTGATGTTGGTACCATACATTCGATTGAAGAGGGCCTCGAACCTTTTGGCGCCCTTGCTGCCGCCCATGGATTGCGCGCCCCAAGAGACGTTGAGAACTGTCTCACCTTTCTCCTTCGCAGCCGCCAAGAGGCGCTGGACTTCCGAAGCCGCGGCGTTCGATACCTGAAGGCCTGCCGCCAGTAACGTAAAAGCGGTGAAAATCAGCGAAAGTTGCAGTCTAGTCATCTTCGGTCTCCTTCCCCTTTTGAGACTTGGGGCCCGTGTGGGCCGCAAGCATAGTTTCTGAATGGACATTGATGAGCTTATGGGTCTGGTTAATTCTTCTTCCTGAGTATTTTTGAAAATGCGCGTTGAAGCTTCTTCATTTCGGGGTGATCGTAGACAAATTGGGCGTTGATCTCCATGATGCTTGCTCTTGCGGATTTTACCTTTTTTAATGCTTCGGCCGACTGGGAGCCTGCTAGCTTGTGATGATCGGTGTAATAGGTCTTGTAGATGATTTTCTGCCCCTGTTTGCTTACCACCATGTTGATGAAAAGCTTGGCCAGGTTAGGCGCAACAGCGTTGCGGGGGACCCCAAGATGTGCAAAATTGACGGTGGCGCTATCCTCGGGAATTACAAAACCCAAGGGGGCACCTCTGGACTGGTGTTTGAGTGCACCCTGGAAGGGGGCCATGACGAACAAAGCAAATTCACCGCTGCCGATACGCTGGTCTTCGCCGACGCGCAGCAACCCGCCTACGTACTTTGACAGTTCGACTCCGAAGGCTTTCATCCTTTCAATGCTCCACTCAGGTCGCATGGCAACGCGGTCAAAGTAAGCTGCATATGGGGTTGAGGCGATTCTACCTTTCCATTTTGGTTTGAGAACTCCGGTCAGACTCTTTCTTGGAACCTCGGCGGGGGAGACGAGATTGGTATTGTAGAGGATTCCAGGAATGGAGGTGTAGACTTCAACGCCGATGTTTTTGGGCGCCATCAGATCCTCCGTAATCCGTGAAGACAGCTTGGTGTACGGGTACGATTCCAGTACGTTCCGATCCACCAGTCCTGCATAGTGGTCCACCATGCCGATCAATACGTCCGTTGAAGGCTTGCGGCCAGCCGTTACTTCCTGGATAATTTTCCCGGCCATTCGGGGCATGGATGGACCTGGTGTAAAGACCAACTTGATGTCGGTGCCATACATCTGGTTAAAAAGGGCCTCGAACATCTTAGCTCCCTTGGGTCCGCCCAAGGAAACCTGACCCCAGGAGAGATTCAACTTGGTCTCACCGTTTTTCTTTGCCGCCTCCAAAAGGTTTTTAACTTCCGATGCGTGGGCAGTGGGTGCTTGGTTGAGACCCACAAGCCAGAGGGGTGCGGCCAGAACGAAAAATCTGAGGTGTTTGTAAAACATCGACAGTCTCCTTTCGTCAATCTGAAAGTGATGTGATACTAAGGTGCTTCTATCTGGGTCACCGGGTTTTGTCAAGAAACATGGTTATCTGACTATACCTGGCAAATAGGTATGCTTTTTTAGGTTAGTTGTTCTTCCGTGAGCTGCAGCAGATTCCCGTTGACCATGGAAACTCTGGTTTGCTACCATCCCTTGCGGGAATGAGACAATGAAGAAAACAGTGCTCGGACAAGCTATTGCCCGTGTGGAGGGAGTTAGTAAAGTGACCGGGTCTTGCCGGTATTCGGCGGACATCCACCGCCCGGGCGCTCTCTGGGGAGGGTTCCTGCGGAGTCCATACCCCCATGCCCGCATCTTGAATGTTGATGTGAGCAAGGCCCAGAAACTGAACGGCGTGGCGGTGGTGCTCACCGCTGGTGATGTATCTGAACGGCTCGAGGGGTTTGCTCTGCGGGACCAACCCATATTTGCCAGGGACCGGGTACGCTATATCGGTGAAAAGGTGGCGGGTGTCGCAGCGGTGGATCGGGAAACCCTCGAGGAGGCTTTGCAGCTCATTGCGGTGGACTACGAGGAGCTACCGGCTGTATTCGACCCCTTTGAGGCCATGGCACCGGACTCTCCCATTCTCCATCCCGATTACGAGAGCTATAAGGGTCCTTTCAAAGAGCCTTCGTTCCGAAACGTGCGATCCGCTCACCGGTCGAACAAGGGCAACATCGAAGAAGGTTTCAAAGAATCGGACCATATCTTTGAGAATACCTTCCGCACCCAGATGGTTCATCAGGGTTATATTGAACCTCGAGCCGGCGTCGTAGAGTTGGATTCCCAGGGCCGGGTCTCTGTCTGGCATTGCCATCAAGCGCCCTTCCTCGTTCGCAGATGGCTAGCCGCCCATACGGATATCCCCGAAGAGAGGATCGTGGTCCATCCCGTATCGACTGGGGGTTCCTTCGGGGGGAAATTGGGCTACGACGATGTCCTTTACATCTATTATCTGGCCCGGGCCACCGGTAAGCCGGTCAAGGTTGTGAATCATTATTCGGAAGACCTTTTGGACGGCGAACCCCGGCATGCGGGTGTGGTCAAACTCCGTACCGGTGTGAAGAGCGACGGACGATTGTGGGCCTGGGATGGCCAAATCGTCTACAACGGGGGTGCTTACGGGTCGCGTAATCCGCAAAACGCCATGACCGGGACATTCATGCTGGCAGGCTCCTATCGCACGCCTCACGTGCGCATGGAGGGATTGATCGTCTACACCAATCAGGTCCCCTGCGGCTATTTTAGAGCGCCAGGAGAGGTGCAGTCTCTGTTTGCCGTCGAGAGCCACATGGACATGATGGCGGAGAAGCTGGGGATGGATCCTCTGGAGTTCCGCTTGCGCAACGTTCTCCAGGAAGGTGACAGTCAGCCCAGTGAACGACCTCTGCGTGATCCCCAGGGCCGGGAGGTTCTCGAGCGAGTTGCCGAACTCACGCGATGGCGCAAGACTAAACCTCGTCGGTCCAAGGATCGGTCCCATGTTCTTATGGGATGTGGTTTGAGCATGGGAAACCACCACATTGGACCGGGTGAATCCTCGGCGGAACTTTTTCTCCAACCCGATGGCTCCCTGCGATTGGTAACTTCGGTTCGGGATGTGGGGGTGGGTGCCCACACGATGCACAAGCAGGTGGCGGCGGAAGCCATGGGCGTGGATCCGGACATGGTTCAAATCGACCTCCAGGGCACCGACGGCGGGGTCTACGACGAGGGAATACGAGCGCAGAGGGGAGTGCACATTGAAGGGCGGGCAGTAGCCTGGGCTGCCGAGTCCATGATCGACCAGTTGCGTAATTTGGCCGCCGCCATCTGGAAGGTTGAGGTTGATAGAGTGCGGTGGGAAAGAGGTCGAGCGTGGGTTACGGGCTCAACAAAAAGATTCTTGACTCTACAGGAGCTGGCAGGCCAATCTGGGGAAGCTTCACTTAAAGGAGTTGGATATTGCAAGGATGGGGCCTCCGATCTGTATTCTTTCTATGCCGTGGTGGTTGACGTGGAAGTTGACTCAGAGACCGGCCAGGTAAGGCCTGAGCGGATCTATTTTGTCATTGACGTGACGAAAATTATAAACCCCATTATCCATCAGGGACAGATCGACGGTGGAATAATGCAAGGTGTGGGCTTTAGCCTAATGGAAGGCCTGGAGGTGGATGACGGTCGGATCACAACTCTTCATTTGGGCGACTACAAGATTCCCAACATTCGTGACGTCCCAAGATTGGCCACGTCCCATGTGATCGCAAATGCCGGACCGGGACCTTTCGGTACCAAGGCAGTCGCCGAATGCGGCATCAGTGTCATAGCTCCAGCCATAGCCAATGCCGTGTACAATGCCACGGGTGTGAGAATCATGGACGCTCCGATTACACCCGAAAAGATCGCCGAGGCTCTCAACCGGCGAAGGGCCTCCTATTGAGGTGAACGTCAATCATATAAGAGGACAAACCTTATGAGATTAGAAAACAAGGTATCCCTGGTCACCGGTGTTGATTCCGAAATAGGGGGGGCCATTGCTGAAGCTCTTGCTCGCGAAGGATCCAAGGTTGCTGGATGTTACAAAGCGTCGGAGCAGGCGCAGGAGACCCTTCGCTCAATCGAGGCCTTGGGAGGAAACTGCAGGCTATTGGCAGGAGAAGTGAGCCGCCCAGAGGATGCGGAATCCATCGTCAAAAATACGGTTGGGCAGTATGGCCGGATCGATATTTTGGTGAACTACGGGGCCGCTCGGCGTGTGGTGGGCTCGGTGATGGACATCTCGGAAAAAGATTTTGATGAGGAGATGACAGCGGATCTCAAAGGTCTCATCACTCTTTCCCGCGCGGCAATCCCCGTAATGGCCAATGGGGGTGGGGGTGCCATCGTTAACCTATCTTCCATTGCCGGCTCGGGAGTTAAAGGTCGAGCCCTTCGATCCGCGAGCAAGGCGGCGATGAACGCCCTTACGGTAGCCATGGCTTCCGACCACGGGCATCAAAATATCAGGGTCAATGCGGTCCTGGTTGGACCGACTCTCACCGCACCCATCCGGCAGAGACCGGAGCAGCTCAAGCAGCTTCAGGAGGACGCGGTGCTTAAGAGACTCCATACGCCTGAAGACGTGGGCGCCGCCGTTTTGTTTTTAACCTCGCAGGATGCCAGGAACATCACCGGCGTTCTATTACCCCTGGATGCCGGCAGATCGCTTCCCGCCTATTAAAAATCCAGTTCCGTCCTTGTCCTTCGGGCCAATACTCGTCACATATCGCGCTGCGGTAGGACCTGCGTAGTCTCTTCGGGGAACGAGTCCTCAGGTCGTGGGCAATACGGCAGTGGATATTCGAAACGCCACATTCGATGCCCACGCCCTTCATCCTCATTCCCCTCGTGGCCTCGCGAGTGTAGGGTGGGGGGGGGCATGCACCGAAGGAAGGGAGACGTCCGATGCTGTACGCTCATGCCAATTTGACCTGCCGAATCAAAGGGCGGGGCCTCGAGGTTTAAACCCATCGGCTCCCGCCGAGGGGCAGGCCCGCGAGCCCAAGCTCTCCTGCGTCGTCTTGTGGTTAGGGTTTGGTTGAGAACGATATTCCTTTATGCTATCATTTTGCATTAAATCATTGTTAGATGTCCGCGCAACGGAGGTGCTCTATGGCGACTGCAGCAGTTGAACAGGTAAGGGGAAACGAGCTTGGATGCATCAGCGCTTATGCCCAATTTCTACAAGAGGAGAATCTACCAGTTGTTGGAGGGTTTTTTATCCAGGACGTGCGTAAGGTGGAACTGGCTCCCTGGAAGCGGATGGGTGCCATGGGTGCCTACCTGAATCTGGAGGGGAGCGAAGGGGTCAATGATAGCTATCTTCTGGAGATTCCACCGGGCAAGTCAACCAAGCCGCAAAAGCATATGTTTGAAGAACTGGTCTTCGTTGTGAGTGGACGCGGGGCCACAACGGTTTGGACGGACGAACGAAAAAAGCAAACCTTTGAGTGGCAAGAGGGGAGCCTCTTTTCGCCTCCACTAAACGCCTCATACCAGCACTTCAACGGCCAGGGGGACCAGTCCGTAAGACTCTTGGGCATGACCGATGCCCCCACGGTGATGAACCTGTTTCATAACCAGGATTTTATTTTTAATTGTGGTTATGTTTTCAAGGACCGTTACACCGGCGAGGATGATTTCTTTAGCGGCAAGGGCAAGTTTCTCGCAGAGAGGTTCTGGGAAAGTAATTTCATTCAGGATGTTAAAGCGTTCCAATTGAAAGACCAAAGCGCCCGTGGTGCAGGGGGCATGGGTATCATGCTAGAGATCGCCAATAACGTCATGTCGGCTCATATATCGGAATTTCCCGTGGGCACCTACAAGAAAGCCCATCGCCATGGTGCCGGCGCCCATGTCATCGTGCTTAGGGGGGAAGGGTATTCCATGATGTGGCCGGAAGGGGACAACTTCAAGAGATACGACTGGCACGACATGAGCCTATTTGTCCCTCCCGAGATGTGGTATCACCAGCACTTTAATAAGGGTGCCGAGTCCGCTCGTTATCTGGCATTGAAGCCCTTTACCAGCAGAAAATACCCGGGTCTGAAAAAACAGTTTGGTACTTCAGAAGACGTGAAAGCGGGTGGGAGCCAGCTGGAGTATGAAGACGAGAGCCCGGAGATTCGTAGGATTTTTGAGGCGGAGTTGGCAAAGATCGGCGCCCCTAGCCACATGGATGAAGTACTCAAGGGGATCCGAAAAAAATCCGCCTGAGCGGAATTATCTAGGAGTCTTTTTCCTCGAAATCGATCTCGATCCGCCACTGGTGATCGGAAAAAACCCGGTGTGCAGCCTCGACCCCGGGTAGAGTGATCCCCACTTCCTTTGCCATCTTAAGGGCGGTACCTGTCCGACCTGGGCGAAGCTTGAGTTTGTACTTTGTCTCGCCTTGATTAAACACGCCATCCACGAGTTCATCCAATCGCCAGGTTTGGGCGCAGCCGGCGGAGGCTGCACGGGCGAACATTTTCAGGGGCAAATTCATTTCCTTTGCCAACTGAAGCCCTTCATGGATCGCCAGCTCACTCATGGCCTGCATCATTTGATTGATGCGCTTGCCTAACTGTCCGTTCCCGTTCTTTCCAAGGTAGGTGACCATGCGCCCCACCTGTTGGAGCACGGGTAGAGACCGTTGGTAGGCTTCGTAGCTTCCTCCCACGAAGATGGTGAGGTTGCCGTTGGTGGCGCCGATGTCGGCTCCGCTCACGGGTGCATCCAGCATTTCGATCCCTCGACTCCGTAAGTCGTTGGAGACCCTGATTGCCAATTCAGGAGGGGTGCTGCTTAGGTCCACGAAAACCATGCCAGCCTTTCCGCCTGCCGCGATGCCATCGGCACCACAGGCCACTTCTGCTACGGAATCTGCTTGCAGCGAAGCTAAAATTACATTGGATTTCCGGGCTATTTCCTTAGGCGATGAGGCCCGCGAAGCTCCCTCTTTGAGGAGCGGCGCCATCTTTTGATTGTCCAAATCAAGGACTGTCATCCGGTAACCGGCCCGCAATAGACGTAGCGCGATAGCCCCTCCCATATTGCCTAAACCGATGAAGCCAATGTGCTCAGATGGAATCATCATAGTTGCAGGGGTTGGCCGATCAATAAATTAGCCAACCTCCTTCAGGTCGTGTTGGAGTTCCGGTAGGAGATCTCTTACCACCTCCGGAGATTTGTTGATCTCAAACTCTTCAATTCCAATATCCAGATCGATCTGAGTCAGTTCCTTTTCCAACACGCCCTTGGGCCTTCGGCCATTGGCCACATCGGCAATCCCCTCACGGATCATTTTCCGCAGCATTAGAATCACTCGATCACCATATCCCGTGTGCTCCAAGCTTCGATCCACGATGGGTCCTTGGCTTTCCACCATGGCCTTGTCTTCCAAAGGAACGTTCCCCCGAATGTCACCATAGAACCGCCGATCGTAGGGCTTTCGCTCCCTGCCTTTGGCCTTATCCATGGCTGCTCCGTAATACCGTTTTTCCGGCGGCTCCTCAGGATAGACCGTCAACCTCATCTCTCCGCACTCGGTATCGTTAATGGGGATGAGCCATATGGCCTGCTGGATGGTTCCCTTGGATCTTCCCGTAGACCTAGCCCCGGTTTCCTCCCTGGACTTTCGATTAATGGTTGGGAGCACCGTGGACCTCTTTCGCAATCGCACCGTGTTGGGGCTTTTTCCCCCGTCCAGGATGTAGATTTTTACCCCGTAGTCTCCCTCAATGGACTTGAAAACCGGGCACCGATCGAAGATCCCATGCAAATAGGCCAGGTGGGTGGTGTCCGTGGTGTTTTCTACGCCCTGCAGCCAATTGCAGTTGTACGCTTTACCCAACTCGGTGTCTCCGCGTTCCGCGACTCGAAATCCATCCTGTACCAGGATGTCATACCGGGGAAGAGGTGGCGGGCTTTCCTTATCAGGGCCCAGGTAGCCGAAGACAAAGCCGCCCAACTCCTTGGCCACGTACCAGTTCTGGCGGATCTGATCGGTTGCCTTGATGGGTTCTGCCGGCCGATCTAGGATCGTTCCCTGGCGGCTGATGTACCAACCGTGGTAGGCGCACCGAATCCCTTGATCCTCAATTCTCCCATACTCCAGCGAGGCTCTGCGGTGTGGACAGTGGGCGTCCAGCAGCACTAGATGCCCTGAGAGATCTCGGAACAGCACGAGCTCTTCTCCCAATATCTTGACCGGCACCGGAATGTCTTTCACCTCATCAGACAAGGCCACGGGCCACCAGAAGGAGCGTAGATATTGCCCGCCTAGGGTACCCGGCCCCACGCGAACCACATCGTTCCATGAAAGGTCGCTTGCCTTGATCATTTTTGTGCCCTCTCTAAATCTTCACAGTATTAGGGTGTTCAGGTTAAGCGAGTTCTTGCTCTTCATCCCCTCTAATATAGACTATCTCATTTTTGTGATCGTCTCGTATGATATGCTTTGGGTCCCGACCCTTCTGAACTTCTTCGATGGCTAGTAGGATCATTACCCGCATGGCCGTCAACACTTTATCCAGTGCCCCTAAATGCTCCCGGGTGCGATCCACAATGGCCCCCTGGGTTTCGTTGACCATGTTGTCCTGGCAAAGGAAGCCTTTGATGGCGGATTGAGACGTCCTGAGCGGGATGCCCGAAAGGGTATCTACTTCCGCATAGTTTCTGAAGTAGTCGTTTTCGGGTCCGGGCTGAATGAAATCCCCAGCCGGCGGCCACTCGTAGGGCTTGCCGTTTTCCAACAGAGGGGAGAAGGCCGCCTGGAATCGTTTGGTGTGGGTATCGTCCATGGGGACATACCACGATTGAAACTTTTGGATCAGGCCTTTCTGAAACCGGCTCTCCTGTATTCTCATGAATCCGGTGGGCATGAAAAAGTGCGCAAAAACCGGGATCAATTCACCTTTCGTGGCTGCCTGGATATGAGAGGTGGCGGTTTGCCAGATTCCATACTCGGTTTCTTTGAATTGAATCTCTCGCTTGGGCATTGCGGCGAGCTTGTGCTTCATCTTGGACCAGTTATCGATGTGCAGGAATGAGGCGTGGGAGGTATCCAGGGCCCCTTCGACGTTTTGCAGATAGTTGCTGTTGATCTGGTAGTAGTCTACTTTGCGACTCCCATCCTCTCGTACCAGCGTCTCATACCTCGGCAAAAGCGGCATCTTGTCCCTTGGTCCCAGGTAGGCGAAGATCAAACCGCCGAGCTCCTGGCAGGGGTAGGCGGGGTGGCGAACCTTGTCTTTGTCGTTGGAATTGGGTTCGGCAGGCTGCTCCAGGCATTTGCCCTCCAGGTCATAAAGCCAACCGTGGAAGGGACAGCGGATTCCCCCATCTTCAACCCGCCCATAGGCAAGGGAGGTCAGACGATGGGAACAGTTGAGTCCTAGCAGGCCAGGACATCCCCGGTCATCGCGGAATAAAACCAGGTCTTCACCCATGACCTTGACCTGCAAGGGTTTCCCTTCTGCCGGTACCTGGTTAGAGAGACACACAGGCAACCAATAGCGGCGGAACAGTTCTCCGCAGGGACTACCCGGTCCCGTTCTGCAAAGGCGCTCGTTTTGTTCCCCGCCGATCATCCAAGTCCTCCCATAGAAAAGGGCAAAACCCAATCACTTCCGGTATTTGCTCCACCCATACCCGAAGGAAGGGGACACTGTCAATGAAGTCCATCAATGGCGTACCACTTCTAAGGTTGAAAATAATTAAAATATTGTGCATATACAGGTCTGGAGTGACGATGGGGCTGTGGGGCGTCTAAACCAAGAATCATAAATATTTTAAGGAGGGACTAGAATGGGTGACTTCGATAAATTGATGGTTTCACTGCAGAAGACAGCGTATTTCAAGTGGGCGAAGGCTGAGGGAATTCCAATGGTGGAAGGCTACGCCCTTTCGGATGTGCGGGACTTAAAACTGCAACCTTGGAAGCGTACCGGGGGAAAAGGGAGCTTTATCCATCTCTATGGGCAGGAAGGTATTACGGGCATGTATGTGGCCGAGATCCCTCCGGGAGGCGCCTTGGAACCTGAAAAGCATATGTTTGAAGAGGTTATTTGTATCTTGGACGGAAATGGTGCCACGGAGGTGTGGCAGGAAGGATCAGATGGAAAAAAGCATCTGTTTGAATGGGGTCCTTTGAGTGTCTTTGCCAACCCGTTGAATACCTGGCACCGATTGGTGAACGGCGGACGCGAGCCGGTGAAGTTTTTGGCGGTAACGAACGCCCCGCTAGTCATAGACCTCTACCGCACACCCGAGTTCGTTTTCAACTGTCCCATGGTATTTGCCGATCGATATGCCGGGGAAGACGGCTATTTCAATGTCACCAATAAGATTTACGAGACCGGCATGACCCATGTCTGGGAGACCAACTTTATTCCCGATGTGGGCACCGCGAAATTGGAGTCTGAAGAGAGCAAGGGAGCGGCGGTCAGGATCACCCAGTTCCAGATTGGAGGAAACTCACTGATCGGGCATATCTCCCATTGGCCCATAGGGCGGTATCATAAGGCCCACTATCATGGGTCAGGGGCTATTCTGCTCGGTTTGCAGTCCGAGGGTTACGTCCTTCTCTGGCCCAATGAACTGGGACCCCAACCCTATACCAGCGGTCACGGGGATAAAGTGCATCAGATCGAATGGAAGGCTGGAAGCGTATACTGCCCACCGGCGAACTGGTTCCACCAGCACTTTAACACGGGGGCTGGGCCGGCGCGGCATTTGGCGGTTCGCTACGGCGGAAGGGTGTACCCTATGGGATTCGCCCTGGCCGGCAAGCGCTTCGATGACGGGACCCTGACCTCCATCAAGAAGGGCGGGACCTTGCTGGAGTATGAGGATGAAGATCCACAGGTACGCACCCGATTCGAGGCCACACTGGCCAAGAAAGGCATCACACCGGATATGCCCGAGTTTAAAAAATCGGCATAGGTCCAGACGGCAGAAAAAACCTTGTATGCCCCCCCAGGTGATGCAAGCTCGGGAAGCAGTATTGAGGGAGAAGCTCGAATGGCTGAGATGAAGTGGAACTGCCTGTATTATGATGAATGGGTGAAAGGTGAAGGCCTGGATCTCATCCGTGGCCACAAGGTTGACGATGTCTTTACCCAACCCCTGAAGCCATGGGCGCGCACCGGGGGTAACGCGGTCCAGATCCAACTTCAGGGGACCGGGGAGTTGAACGCGGCCTATATTTGCGAGATTGCTCCCAAGAAGCAGTTGTCGCCGCAGAAGCACATGTACGAGGAGATGGTTTTTATCCTGAGCGGCCGCGGTAGCACCACCGTTTGGTACGATGAGCGGCACAAAAACAGTTTCGAATGGCAGGCGGGAAGCCTCTTCGCCATTCCGCTAAATGCCCGCTATCAACATTTCAACGGTTCCGGTTCCGAGCCTGCGCGCTATCTGGCCGTGACTACAGCACCCATCATGATGAACCTCATGCGCAACGAGGATTTTATTTTTGACAATGATGCCGTCTTTCCCGAGCGTTACCAGGGTGAGGATAATTATTTTTCCGGCAAGATAAAGACAGAGCTCTTTACCTTGTGGGACATGCCCCTGAACGTTAACTTCAGCAACTTCTATGCCGACGTTTACAATGTGAAGTTGCAGGAGTGGAATCGCGGCGTGGATACCCGGGGTTACAATTTTGAGTTGGCGAACGGAGTCCTGGGGTGCCACCTCCTGGAGATTCCCGGCGGCACCTTCAGCAAGGTGCACCGTCACGGGCCGGGGGCCCATGTCATCTGGTTGATGGGAGAAGGCTACACCATCATGTGGCCCGACGGAGGGGAGAAAATCAGAGAAAACTGGAAGAAAGGCATGATGGTGGTTCCACCCGACTGGTGGTGGCATCAACACTGCATTGTGAGCAAAGAGCCCGCCCGGCATCTAGCGTTGAAGCTCAGCAGCAAGACAAATAAAGTTAACCGAAACAGCATGAACACCCTGAAGAGCACCAAGCGAGGCGGAAATCAGATGAACTATGAAGATACTCCCCCCGAGTTGATGGCGGAGCTCAAGGAGCTCTTTGCTCAAGAATGTGAAAAACGAGGCACCCCCATCAATGACGCGGTGGTGGACATGTGAACGGTCCCTGCTTTGATTCTTTAACGAGAAATTTACCTTGGATAAGCGAGACTTGGTCTAGGAGGACTTAAAATGGCGGAGATGAAATGGAACTGTTTGTACTATGACGAGTGGGTGGAAAAGGAAGGCTTGGATCTGGTCCGGGGCGCCAAGATCGACAATGTCTATACCGAACCCCTCAAAGATTGGGACCGTACTGGCGGCAAGGCGGTGCAGATCCAACTGGACGGCACCGGCGAGATGAACAGCGCCTACATCTGCGAGATCCCGGTGGGGGGTGAATTGAAACCGCAGCGCCATGTATACGAAGAGATGCTTTTTATCCTCAGCGGCCGCGGTAGCACCAGCGTGTGGGTGGATCCAAAGAAAAAGAATTTCTTCGAATGGCAGGCTGGGAGCCTCTTTGCCATACCGCTCAATTGTCACTATCAACACTTCAATGGATCGGGGACGGAACCGGCTCGGTATCTGGCGGTAACTACGGCACCCATCATGATGAACCTGGTGCGAAACGATGACTTTATCTTTAACAACGATGCGGTCTTTCCCGAACGATTCAACAGTGAGGAAAACTATTTCTCCAGCAAGATCAGAAAAGAGCAATTTGATCTCTGGGACATTCCCGTGGACATCAGCTTCAGCAATTTTTTTGCCGACATTTACAATCTCGAGTTGCAGGAATCCAATCGCGGTGTTGATTCACGAGGATACTCCTTTGAAATGGCCAACGGCGTCCTCGGGGCGCATATCGTAGAGCTCCCCGGCGGCACTTTCAGCAAACTCCATCGCCATGGGCCCGGCGCCCATGTGATCTGGTTGAAAGGGGACGGCTATTCCCTGATGTGGCCGGATGGAGGGGAGCAGAATAAGACCAAGGAGTATTGGGGGCCAGGGACCATGATCGTACCTCCCAACTGGTGGTGGCACCAGCACTGCGTCATCAGCAAGGGCCCGGCGGAGCATTTGGCCCTGAAGCTCAGCAGCCGGACCAATAAAGTGGACCGAAGTACTTTCTATACCATGAGAAGTACAAAACGAGGTGGGAACCAGATGAACTACGAAGATATCCCGCCCGAAGTGATGGCTGAGGTGAAAGAGATCTTCCTCGCTGAGTGCGCGAAGCGGGGAACCCCCGTCAATATGGGGGCAGTCATCAACGTTTGATCGTTCAGCCTGACAGATAGGTGAAGATTGGCAAACCACCGGTTGGTTACCCGGTTGGGTATTCCCCGGTGGTTTGCTTTGGCAGTTTTAAACCCGGCTCATCCCGGGCCCGGTCCTTTGTCCAGGCTGGGGAATGGGGGGCGCCCAGTTTCCTTCCTTTCGCTCGCCATACCCTTTGGTGAAAAACTTTGCCCGTCCCAGCTTCTCCACCTCGATTTCCAGCACATCCCCGTCATTGATGGGGCCTAGGCCTTCGTGAAAGGTGCCCGTGGTAATCACATCGCCGGGATAGAGGGTGACAAAGCGGGTCGCCCAGGCGATGAGTTTCGGAATTTTCTGAGCCATGTCCTTTGTGTTGTAATCCTGGCGCGGCTTCCCGTTGACCCAGGATTTGACCTGGAGGGTGTGGGGATCACCGACTTCGTCTGCGGTGGTGATCCAGGGACCGCAAGGTCCCCATGTGTCCAGCCCTTTGCCTAGGAACTGAGTTCGGCGAACCATGCCGCGGGACGAAACGTCGACAAACGGCATGTAGCCAAGGACGTAATCCATGGCGGCGGACTCGGCCACGTCTTTGCCCCTTTTCCCCACGACAAAACCAAGCTCCGCCTCCGGCTGGAACACAGTCACCGGGGGAATGTCGGGGATGATAATCGTTCCTTGCGGTCCCAACAGCTCAGGGGACTTGTAGAAGAATTCAATGGGTACGTTCCCAGGCTCTGCGCCTGCCCTGTCCAGGTAGTTGACGAATGCGGCGAGCACCTTGCTGGGTCGCGGGATGGGTGCCAGCAGTTTCACGCTGCTCAACGGGACCGTCTTTCCCCGCGCTGCGGCCTGCTCGATCTCGCTACGGCCTGAGCCGAGCCTCTCGATGAACTCTTCCATGGCTCGATTAGGACCTTTCTCCGTCCTGTGGCTTATGACGTCACTGACGTCCGCCACCGAATTACCGTCCTTTGAGATTCCAATCCTGTCATCGTTAAAGCGAAGGATTTTCATAGACTGCCTCCAATGCTGTTTTCTGTTTGCCCCTGCGGGGCTACAATCGCGAACCATAGTCTTTTTCTTATTTTAGTTCAAGATATCATGGATCAGGGTATCTTCGGTCGCTGATTGATATGGTGGGGGTGTTGTGTTAATTAGGATGCCATCTCACACGATGGTAGCGCTGGAGTAGAGGCAAAACGGTAGGAGGAAATAAATGGGCTCGAACGCAGTGGAGAAAACCTGGGATGACCAACGTCTCAAGCGGGATCGTGTGCGCAATCTCCAGGATGTGATGCGGCGGGAAAATGTGGGTGGCATGTTCCTTACTGACAGGATCAACGTGAGGTATGTGCTGAACCTGCGCATCCCCGGGGGCACGGCGTTCGTACCTGCACAGGGCGAACCCATCGCCTTTGTGAGATCCATGGACGAAGGGTACGTAAAACTCTCCCATTCGGATGTCCGCCCCATTATCTATCGAGTGGACCCCTCAGACGCCGAAGCGGATCAAAAGGCCTTGAAGTGGGCCGATAAGCTAAAGGACCTCATGACGGAGTTTGGCGTGGCCGGGAAAAAGCTCGGCATTGATACCTTGGATCCCATAGCGTTTATGGCCCTCAGCCATCACGAGATGCCCTTGGTGAGCGCCGAAAAACTCATCGAGCCCTCCAAGACGGTAAAAACCAAAGACGAGATACTCATCTATAAAGAGGTGGCCAAGATTTACAGCAGTGTCATGCGTACCTTCCGGGACGAACTTGCCCCAGGGGTAAGTGAAGAGGATCTCATCAGCCTCATTTATTCCCGGGTTGTGGAGCTGGGTGCCGAAGGCCTTTTGCAAATAAACGTTTGCTCGGGTGAAAATATGAACCCGTGGCGCCGTTGGCCCACCGAACGGAAACTCAAGGACGGCGACCTGGCAGGCCTGGACCTCCACGTTTACGGTCCCTGCGGTTATATCTTCGACTCATCTCGCACTTATCTCTGTGGCGCCAAGGGATCGGACAAGCAACGCGATCGATACCGGCGCGCCCACGAGTACATTAACGGCGTCATCGGTTTGCTCAGGCCGGGGCTTCCCATCGCGGAATTCAAGTCAAAACTACCACCGGTACCAGAGAAGTTTCACAAATTGCTTTACTCTTTTCACATCGCTCACTCCAACGGACTCACACCAGGCGAGTATCCCAGTATCATGAAAAATCAAAAAGACGTGGATGACACCATCAAGAAGGGTCAGGTCCTGTCGGTGGATTGCTTTATCGGTGAAGAGGGGGATGATGTCGCCGTGAAGTTAGAGGAACAGGTCCTGATTACGGACGACGGCGCCGTCAAGATGGCGGATATGCCCTACGACGATCGGTTGTTGTGAGAAAGAGCAATTCTATGGCGGTCCCAGCACACGAGTCAATTAAGGGGCCTTATCGAACCTGGCATTCGGTGGATGGTGAAAAAGGCTCCCGTCAAAGGCCCTTTTGCATCTCTGCCGCCCACGATGAATGGAACCACCTGGCGATCCCGTTGGTGGCCATGGAGAGAGGCTTCTTTGCCCAGGAGGGACTCTCCCACGTGGAACTGCTTGCCACCGGCGAGGAGGAGGCGCAGGTAACCGGGGTGGAGCATGGATGGATCGATCTCGCAGTGGATCCTTTGACCTCCATGATTTTGTCGGCCAATGATCAGGGAAAACCGGTCTACATCGGCGGTTCGAGGCGTAAAGGGCATACCTTCCATCTTTACGGTGCCAAGGACATCCGGCAGATGGAGGACCTCATGGGCAAGCGTGTCATTATCGGCACTCCCAATGGGGCCACGGACATCCAGTTCCGCGAAATCTTGCGCCGATTCGAAATGGAACCGGATAAAGACGTTGAATTCGTTTACCATGGTGCCATGCACGACATGCTTCAGACCTTGAAACTCCTCGAGGAGGGGAAGGGAGAGGCCATTATGGTGAGCGTCTCCTTTGCGCGTCACATGGACAAAGCGGGCTATCCCCAGTTGGTGGATGGCGGGCAGTTCTTTGCACCGAGGCAAGATCGGGTTACCGCTGTTTCTGATCACGCGTTGCAGGAACGATTCGACGCTGTGGTGTCGTGCTTGCGTGGAATGATGCATGCTGCGAAGGTTGTTATCGATCCTCGGGAGCGAGACGCGATTCGCAAACTAGTGCAGGCCAGCGGGTTCCCCACAGAAGAGCCCGAGGATCGGCGCCGCTTTGACGAGTTAATGGATTCCCTCTATGGCCGCATCGATCCAACCTTTACTTTGCCTATCGAGGGATTGACTGAGATCGTCAAGGAGTGCCAACGGGACGGACTGCTCTCTTCAAGTTTCGAGCTTAAAAGCGCCCTGCGGCTGGATGCGTTGAAGGTGGCACAGGGCTCATCCGGTCCCTAGGCCCATGGCGGTAGATTCCTAGTTGAGTTCCTGCCCGCCGCCAAGCAGCCGAGCCGCAATGGCTGCAACGATAACGATCAGGGTCGTTACCAGCCCAATGGCAAATGCGGATTCCATTCTACCGGAAGCCCAAAGCTCGTAATTTAAAACGGACAACACCTTGGATTTTGCCGAGTAGAGGAGGATCACCGTGCTTAAATCCCGTACGGCCGCGAGGAAGATGATGATCCATGTGGCAATGAAAGTCGGCGCAAGAAGGGGCGCCACGATGGATCGAAACGTCCGTATGAAAGAAGCCCCGTGAACGCGGGACGACTCTTCGAGTTCATTACTGAGTTGCAGCAAGCCACCGCTCATGGCCCTTATGCCGATGGGCATTTCCTTTATGATCATGGCCATCACTAAAATCCACAGGGTCCCGTATAGCGCGAAGGGAAGACGGATCCCACCCACATAGGCCCAGAAGATTCCCAACCCCAAAACGATCCCTGGCACTGCCCAGGGGAGCCAACTAAAAAATTCAAGGGCCTTTCGACCGCGAAAGGACGATTTAATGATCACATAGCTGATCATGGAATGGAGGAGCAAGCCAATGGTTGCCGCTGCCATGCCCATGAGCAGAGTGTTTTTGAGACTGAACCAGAAGCTCGGGTCCTCCAGAAGATAAACCCAGTGATTGATGGTGAAGGAGCCGCCGGGTAAAAAAACTCCAAAGATTTTCATGAAAGAGCCGAACAGTAAGGTCAGTACCGGGAGCAGCGTTCCCACGGCCAGCCATATCAGGCAAACTCCAAAGGTAACATATCTCCACCGGCCCAGAGGGATGGGTCTTACAGAAAAACCCCGGCCCCCTATGGTCGTATAGGTTTTCCCCCTGATGAAACGATTCTGCACATAAACCATTAGAAACAGGGAAAGCAAAAAAACGTTGGTCAGCGCCATGGCTGGAGGAAAGGCGGGGGGTTCCTCATGCAGCAGGTCGTATAATTTGGTTCCATAGACGTGGATGCCAACGGGGAAGCCCAAAATCAACGGGGTCTCGAAGGACTCGATGCCCCTGATGAAGGTCAGGAATAAAACCCCAAGGATGGTGGGAGCCATCAGGGGGATCATGATCTGACGCACGGTGGTGAACATGGAGGCGCCGGCCAGTGTGGATGCTTCCTCCAGGCTTGCCTCCATCCTGCGAAAGGCGGGCGTGATAAGAAGTACCATGAAGGATGTGCTGGTCAAGGTGCTGGCCCAGATGATGCCTCCGTACGAGTGGACGTTAAAAACTGAACCATTGATGAAGGGAAACTTCTGCAAGACCTGGTTGATCAGTCCAAAATCCGGTGCCAAGAGGAGGACCCAAGCCATGGCCAGTGGCATGAAGGGCATGAAGAAGTAAAGCCAAAAGCCCACCTCCAGCCAGTCCCGTCCAGGTGTGTCGGTCCGGGCGATGATCCAGGCAAAGAAAATGGCAAGGACGACAGAGATGAACTTGACCAGCAAGGTGAGCCAATAGGTGGTCCACAGGGCTTTCAAAAGCCCCGGTTGAGTGAAGGCCTGAACATAACCATCGAAGGTCAAATGCCCTGGCTCTCCGGGCATGGAACTCCAGAAGGCACCGAAGACGATCATAGTCATGGGATAGATAACCAGGATGCCTACCAGGGCGAGGAGCAACCACTGGGGAAGCGCAAGAAAAGTTTCCGACCAGAAGATCCGGCCTTTCTCCTGGGTTGCTTCCCATGCGCGAGCGACAGACTCCACACCCCCTCCTTGTCGTCTATGGCCTGTGCTTTTGAGCTGCTATTTGCCCTCTATGAATATTTGCTTGCCCAGCTTCAAGAGTTCCCTCGGTTTTGTCCCTTGTTGGTCCTCCAGGGCCGCCATTAAATACGGTTTCCCCTTAACATAGCGTTCATTAGCCGGAATAAAATCCTGGGAAACATCATTCCTAACAGAGATTGCCTGGGTACTCGTAGCGTAGATGGTCTGGCCCTCTTTTGAATAAAACCAATGGTAAAAGAGTTTGGCAGCATTGGGATGGGGTGCGTTGAGAATAAAGCAGGTCCCTTGACTTGCCATATGGGAACCCTCTTTTGGCTGTATAAACTTCACGGGAGCCCCCTCATTGATGAGTCGCCGGGTGCGCGTGGTGGAAGCGGCGAGCCCGATGGGATATTGACCCCTGACCACCCCTTGGGGAGTGTCGTTTACTTTTGCAACGATCACTACTTGCTTTGCCAGGGCCCTCATGTATTTCAGGCCCAGGTGTCTGTGGGTGGCTCGGAACCAGCCGGACCCGGTCCCGCCCCTTCCCGGGGTCTGAAAGACGATCTTGCCCTTCCACTTGGGGTCTAAGAGATCCTGATAGCTTTTGGGCTCCTGGCCGGGAGGGATCAGATTGGTATTGATCAAAAAACTGGGACGCAAGGGCATATTCACAAATAGCCAGTCCCTCGCCTTGGGCTTTACCGATGTGGGGTCCAAGCGCCATACCCCTTTCTCAAAGGTAGAAGGCGCGAGGATCGGCATTACGTATCCCTTTGGTTTCAATTGACCGTAATGACCGGCCACGCCGGACATCGTAATATCCACCGTGTACTGTTGGGTCCGCTGCTCCGCAAAAACGCGGGGCGAGATATCCCTGGCGCTCAGGGTTGTCCATTCGACGGTGATTCCGTATTTGTCCTGGAAAACTTTACCGATGGCGCGTTGGGCCTTGCGGTTGGCATGTCCCGGCGCTGCATAGATGACGAGTTTACCTTCCTTGCGTGCGGCGGACTCGATTCCGCTCATGGGGCCCCAGGGTGAGGCAGCGGAGGCTTTGTTAAGGAAGAGCGGAAGAAGGCATATTACAAAAAATAAAGCTGCGGAAAAGAATAGCGTTTTAGCTCTCATGACGGTCACTCCTCTCAAATGATTGAAATTTACATCCAGGGCGTTTCATGACGTTATTTGAGAACGCTTGGAAAGCATCAGAGCACATCGACCCGTGAGTATCTGACGGTCTTCTTGATTTTTCCCTATCAGCTCACAGACAATCCAAGGGTCCGATGCATTGGCGGATTTCTCAATCACCTTTGCGGAAAAACGCATGAGGTCCCCTTCATAGGTGGGAAACGTCTGGCGCAGGTTTAACTTTCGGATCATCCCTCGTGGGCCTATCCAGTCTGTGAGCACACGCATCAAAAGGGCCTGGCGGTATTCTCCACTGGCAATAAAGGTCTTAAGGCCACTATGGCTCCTGGCGTGTTCGCGGTCATAATGAAGTTGTGCGGAGTTTTCCTGAAACCCCGCCCATCGGACCGTGTCCTGGATGGTAAGGGGCCCAAACTCTCGTTCGGGTATTTGGTCCCCCAGTCGGGTCTGTTCAAAGCCAGCCTGTTCCATGGCAAATACTCGTTATTCCGGCTTGTCCTTCCTCGGAAAACGAACCGTTGTCTGCTGGCGCTTGAGAACGATTTCGCTGTTGCTGTCTAAGATCCGATCCTCGCGGGTAACATAAATGCCGATGCCTGATTTTCCCTGCCGGGCTACAATATCGACGATACAGGTCTGTGCCTGAAGCTGCTCGCCGAAGTACACGGGCCTAAGCCATTCAATCTCCGTGTTGGCATTGCGCGCGTCCGTATATTCCGGCGGTAAAGGAATCCGTTTTACGATGTCCTCGGTGATCTCTTTACCGTCCGATCCTCTTATACTAAATGGTTCCCAGCCAACGAGAAGGGGAGGGAGGAGGCGGCCTCGGTACCCATGGGTGCCGGCGTAATCGTCCTTCAGCCAAAGAGGATTGGTATCACCCGTGGCGTCCACGTAACGGCGAATGTCGGAAGCGGTCTTCTTTTCTATGGATCGTGGCGGCGTTTTACGGCCAATCCAACTTCGCATTTCCCTTGTTACGACTGAGCTGGGATCCAGTTCCATGGTGCTGTACCTTAACTAGACAGTATTTGAGAGAACCGCTCCTGTCAAGTCAGTTAGACGGGAGAGGCTGAAGGGTGTTTTGTTTCTCGCCTCACTCTGTTACGATTCACCTCACGCATTGACTTCCCTTGCGTAAGTTTAATCGGAGAGCCAACCCAAATGATCGAAGCCAGTCAAGCCGTGGATCGTGCGCCTCGTCGGTGGCTGACCGTGACAGTTGTCAACGTTACCCATGGTCTCAGTCACTTGGGTTCCCAGGGGTTGTCCGTTCTTTATCCGGTGATCAGGGATCAGTTGAGTTTCGGTTATACGGGCATCGCATTTCTAGCCGTGATCAATATGGTGGTGGAGGGACCCATGCAGATCACCTTCGGCGTGATGACCCGTTTCCTGCGCAGGAGCCATATCCTTGGTGTGGGCACGGCGGTGGCGTTTCTTGGGATGGCTGTTATGTCATTGGCGCATAGCTTTAACCATTTGGCTGTGGGTATGGCCACACGGGGACTGGGTACCAGTCCCAATCACCCGGTCGGCGGTTCGGTCATGGCTTACAGCTTCCCCCAGGACAGGGCCAAGGCCCTGGCCTTTCATCATATCAGCGGTAACATAGGCGGTTGGATTGCCCCGTTGGTGATCGCCGGTTTACTTTACTATCTGGATTGGCGCCAGGCGGTCATGGTCATTAGCCTTCCTTTGATGCTGATGAGTTTCTCTTTCTTTTTTCTGGAGGAACCGTCTCCCCGCACGGAGGCTTTCGGCGGCACGAAACAAAGGACCAGGTTGGGACTCCGTGAATACAAGGTCTTGATGCTGGACCGCAGGACTCTGCTTTTGGCCGGTGTCATGATGGTTGGTGCCGCCGGTCGTGGCACCGGAGCGCTGAACACTTATCTAGCAGTGATCCTGGTGGACCGGTTCGGCATCAGTGTTTCCTATGCCGCGCTCTTTGTAGCCATGTACACCTTCGGTGGCGTCGCAGGTCCCATGGTTCTGGGTTGGTTTTCCGATCGCACCTCTCCGCGACTTGCCATTCGTATTGACCTGGTCCTATCTGCTGTGTTTACCCTTTTGATTTTAATCCCTCGGACCGCAGGCATCGGTTTGTTCGGGATTACGTTTTTCGCCGGATTTTTCATTTACGGCCGGGGTTCCCTGCTGCAGAGTTTGCTCATCAGCGTGGCGCCGGAGGAGACGCGGGTGGACACTCAACTGAGCATGTTTCATACCCTCTCGGCCATCACGGGACCCATGTGGATCCTGGTCACCGGACTGATAGTGGACCGGTATGGGCTCGCGCCGGCCCTTGGGGTAATGGCCGTATCCTATATAATAGGTGTAGTCATACTCGGATTTGTCAAACCCGACGCTCCCCATCGAGGGACCGAGACCGAGCAGGCAACCTGAGATATAGAAACGTCTCTCCTTGACGGGGCCTTGACAGTTGGGGTGCTAAACTGCCTTAATATTTTTAAGATAACTGACTAATGCTATCTATTAAGGTAAGGGCTTAGAGGGGTAATCAGGTTGGCGCAGCCGGAAAGTGATATTCGAGAACAGCGGGTTCCATCTGCTGGTGCTGATTCCTCCCGAGCACCGGACTTGCCTGAACTTGGCCATAGAAACTACTGGTATCCCATCATTGAAGCGCACCGTGTGAAAAAGCGTCCTGTTTCCGTCAGCCTCCTTGGTGAGGACATCGTTCTGTTCCCCGACAAAAATGGAAAGGCAGTTGCCCTCGTGGATCGTTGCCCTCACCGTGGGACGAAGCTTTCCCGAGGACGGATTCTTTTTCCCGGCACTTTAAGTTGTGGTTACCACGGTTGGACCTATAATGAACGAGGGGAATGCGTCGCCGCTATTGTGGAGGGGCCGGAATCTCGGGTGCCGGGACAGGTTTGCGTCAAGGCATATCCCACCGAGGAGCGTTTCGGGATCGTCTGGGCCTTTATGGGGCAAGGCGAAGCGCCTCCACTGGAGGAAGACCTGCCGCCGGGATTTTTAGAGCCTAATATCCTCGTTCAATATGTTTTTGAGTATTGGCCCTGTGATTGGAGAAATGTCACAGAAAACTATCCCGACATGCTTCACGCAATATTTGTGCACCGAAACTCGCCGGAAGCAATCCTCCAACAAATTCCCGCGTGGGGCAATATGATCGTAAAGCCTTTGCCCGATGGAAAAGGGATCTTTGTGCAAGGGCCTGGACGTGAAATGCAAGCCGAATATCCAGGGCTCGGCAAATATCCGAATGCCATATGGTACCGGATATTAAGGCGAAGGACCTCCGGAGGTGTCGGAGCCGAAGTGCGCATGCCTGGTTACATTATTCTATCGAAGAGGCGGGAGCCAATGTTTGGATTTACTTATTCTACGTTTCAATGGCCAATCTATGTGGGACCAAACTTGACCCGTATCCTTGAGCTTAGCATAACGTTCCCACGGAATTTCCTTCACCGGTTGTTTTATAAGATCTGGTGGAAAACCTATTTCAAATACATCCACCGCTGGTTTTTTACCTACCAGGACAAGCGTCTCATGGAGGTGCAAAACTATCGCGTCCCGGAAACACTTTGTTCCACCGACGTTGGTGTGACCATATATCGCCGCCTTGCCCTCAAGGCCGCCAGACAGGCCAGTGGAGTAAAGTCCGCAACAGCTACAGGGCCCGAGCCCCAGAAAGAGCTCCACGAGGCCGCTTCCTAGCCCGCCCCGCAGCCATCGCCTTTTAACTGCTTGCCGTGTTAAATAGCGAAGCCGGCGTGGATTACCGTACCGTCTTCAAATGAATTTGCCGCCGGAGTTTCTTCCAAGGCTGCTTTCCGAATCGGACTTCGTAGTCGTGTGTCTTCCTTCGGTCCCGTCCACCGACAGTATCCTTGGCGAGAAAGAACTCCGCAACATGAAAGGGAGCGCTTACCTTGTCAATTTGGTGGCGGGAGGTGCCATGGAGGAGGAGGTTTTAGGCCGGGCCATGAGGGAAGGATGGATTGCGGGTGCCGCCCTGAATGCGGCGCCCGAACAGCCCCTGTCGGAAAGCTCCCAACTCTGAGACCTGCACAATGTGATCGTGACTCCAAGGCTGGGCAGCTCGGGGCAGAAATTGGACAAGGTCAACCCCATCTTCAGGGACAACCTTGGGCGCTTTCTTTCGGGTCAGCCGCTAAAAAACCGGGTCGATAAGGAACTGGGTTATTAGCCGCGCTATTTAAAGATTCGGAAACGGCAAAATCGACTTGTATTTTGCCACGATCTCCGCCCGGAGGTTCTTTTCCGTTCTGCTTGCCTGCGGGAACTTGTCCCTCCAGGTCCATGGTCGCACGGCATAAATGATTGCCCGGCTATTGGTATGGTCGCCGCTCTCCCGCTGCTCAGGTGTCATGCGGGGATCCAGGGGCGTGCTCCAGGTTCCATCGATTAACTCAATGTCCGTGGCCGGGTTCACCCGGGTCATCATGGCCCATTCCACTTCCTTCATGTCACTTGGGTCGATGTCCTCATCTACGATTACGATATAACGCCCATTGTATGCCCCTTGCCGTGCGCCAAGTGCTGCATGACCAGCCTGCTTGGCGTGTCCGGCAAAGCGCTGGCGAATCGAAATCACGATCCAATAGGATGTGTGCTGCCAGACCCCTTTGATGTCCTGAATACCAGCGCTCTCCAACTGATCCCAGAACACTCCCGCCATGAATGGTATGGCGTATTTACATGCACCGGGCCACAGAGGCGTTGAATCCAAAATGATGGGGTTGTTGCGATGATAGACGGCCTTGACGCGGACCACCGGCTGGGGTTCGCCGGTGCCGATGGTACCACCGGAGTAATAACCCGGCCACTCACCAAAGGGTCCCTCGTCCCGCGCTTGCTCGGACGGAGGGGGAACCTCACCTTCAATGGCTATCTCGGAGTGGATCGGAATGGGGAGACCCGTGATAGGTCCCTCAATGACCTCAATGGGCTTGCCACGCACCGCGCCCAGGAGATCCAATTCCGATTTGCCCCAGGGCAGAAATGCCGTGGATGCCAAAAAGGTTAGTGGGTCATGGCCAAAGGACGCCACGATGGGGGCGCTCTTTCCTTGTTCCCAGTAGCGCTGGAGGATCAGTCGCCCGTGTTTGCCTGGGCTGATCCATAAGCCCAGCAGATCCTTCTCGTGCACCTGCATACGGTAGGTCCCCGTGTTAAGGTAACCTGAGTCCGGATCCCGGATCGTTATGATGTCCCCCGTGCCGATATAGCGTCCACCGTCTTGAAGGTGGAATTGAGGGCTTGGAAACTTCCACATGTCCACCTTGTCTCCCGTCAAGACGTTCTCCATGACAGGCCCTGTTTTGACCTTCTTGGGTGGGGTAAGTTTGGTCCTTGCCGTCCCTAGCTTTTTCGTGCCCAGGCGAATCAGTTCCAGCTTGGGCTTGTCGATGGGAAGTCCCCAGGCCAAGGCCGCGCGTTTGACGGAAGCAATGGAAAGACTGACGACTCGAAACCCGGGTGGGTATCCTTTGATATTGTCGAAGATCAGCATTGGGGGGTCGGTGATCAATTCGGCTGCCGCCTCAGTGAGAGCGCCGATTTCGCGATTCCAATCGGCCCCATCGATCTCGCGGTAATTGTCGATCTCTTTTGCCGTTTCGATGAAGGAACGAAGATCGTCAAAGGGGAACTGTCCGTTCACATCAGATTCGCCTACTGGCGCTTTAGCTTCGGTCTTGGCCATGTTCATTTCCTCCTAAGCAGGTATGTTTGGCGGTGACAAATTTAAGCTCTTCTTGAACTTTGTCTTAATCGCATACTAGGCCTTGAACTGTCAAGTAGTTGTGACAATGGGTAGAAGTCGTTCAGTTAGTACTTATCGTCGTCCCCCCAGCCGCGGTACCGAACTTGAAAATCACCTGTGGCAACCATGCGATCGAATTTTCTTCTCAGCCAGCGCTTGAACAGGGTGCGCGTGTAGGGAATAAGCAACAAGAACCCTGCCACATCGGTTATCACTCCCGGTGTGACAAGGACGACGCCGGCGACAAAGATCAACACCGCGTCCATCAACTCCTCGGCCGGAACGCTCCCCGTGGCAAGGTTTTGTGATATTTGATGGATTGTCCTGATCCCTTCCATCCGGGCCAGATAAGCCCCCAGAATGCCCGTGAAGACTATCAGCAGGATCGTATTGAGTGCGCCGAGATACGAGCCGATCTCCAGCAGAATATAGAGTTCCGTGAGGGGGACGAGGGTGAAGAGCAAAAAGAGCTTTGCGATCATCTGGTTTCGTCACAGTCTCCGTGCGGTGTCGGGAGTAGCGTTCCAGGAAAAAATTTCCGGGTGAATGATTTGAGCAAGGATTTCTAAGCCATCAACCAGACAAGGGCCGCAACGGTTGAAATAAGCGTGGCCGTTCACGGCGAATAGCTGTCCGTGTTTTATGGCGGGCAACTCATTCCATCCTGGAATCTTGTGTAACTGATCCACCTCTTCTATGGTTCGTTCAACCGTAAAACCGCGGGGCATTAAAATGATAATCTCGGGTTGGTATTGCCGCATCCCGTTCCAGGAAGGTCTTTTCGAAACCTGTCCTACCTTTGCCAATCCATCGGTCCCACCTGCGCTATCTACCATCTCGAGTACCCAATGACCCGCGCTGTAAACTGGATCCAACCACTCCAGGCAGGCCACCTTCGGTCGAAGGTCTGAGGATGCGGCACGCTGCTTAACGCTGTCGATCCGTTGAGATAGGCCGGTCACAAAGAGTTCTGCTTCCTCTGTTTTTCCTGTGTTTTGCCCTACGTGGGAAATGTCGCCGAGTACCTCGGAGAGGGTGGAAGGGTTGAGGGATATGATTTGGGGTGGTTTAGTAAGAGATTGCGCCGCCTCCACCGCCTGGTCATAATCAAGGGCACAAACGTCACAGAGTCCCTGGGTCAAAATAAGATCTGGGTTGGCTTGTTGAAACAGGTTGAGATCGATGTTGTGGATGCTCTGATTAGCCTTCACCGTTTCCGCGACGATCTTGTGGATCTCACCGCTGCTGTTTCGGTGGGGATCCACCTTGCTTGTTGCGACCACGGTTTTTTCTTTGGCCTCCAGGAGGAAGCCACACTCGTGGCTCACACCCACAAGAGAATCCCCCAGCCCCAGGGCAAAGGCGATTTTCGTTGCACTTGGCAACAGGGAACAGATACGCACCTAAAGACGATTAGCCTGAAATGACTGTTTTTCCAAATTCCGTGCTGTGAATTGGGGTCTGAAAATGTTTGAATTAAGACTTGCAACGTAGACCTTTTAGATCTATATTACTGGGAATCGTGGCGACGACACTCAATGATCGTTACCCTGTAGATGGGATGGTTCGTTTCGGATGGAACAGCGAACTGTGCGTATCTACCTGTGGCTCTTAAAAGCAATGGAAAGCAAAGAGGGGAGTGATGGGAATAGTAATTAAGCATAACGGCGGTCAAGATGAGGTTTCCCAGGGATTGGAGAGTGGAATAGAGGACGTCCCTTCATCTCTTTCTGTTCCCGATTTCGCGGTGATGGAGGAACAGGAAGATCTTTTGGGCACCGACTCTTCCAAGTCCAATGGCGAAGGTGAAGGAGATGAGTTAGAAAAAGACCACGATGAGGGAATTGCCCAGGGTAGCAGTACGGTTGAGCTGTACCTTCGTGAAATCGGGTCCGTTCCTCTCCTCACACGCGAGGGTGAGGTGGAAGTAGCGAGGCAAATCGAAGAAGGGGAGATCCAGATTCATACGGCCGTGCTTTCATCGACGATGGCATTGCTATACGTCCTTGAACTGGGCGATAAAATTGCGAATGATGAGCTCAACGTGTGTCACGTATTAATGGAGACTGCCGACGGTGACGATTCCTCGGGCCCCTCGGTCGGCGGGGACAGCGAAATCTCTCTCCGCAAGCGCTTCTTGGCAACCATTACAAAGCTCCGTAGGCTCCACCGAGAAATTGCTGCGGCTCAGGGAGTATTGGGAAGAGGGAAAATCTCGCTGCGACGCAAGGTCCAATTTGAAAAGGAAATCGCAAGAAAGAGGGGACGAGCAACTCAATGGATTGCGGGCCTCGGCCTTTCGAAAGTTGAGATTCAAAGGATTGCCGAGAGATTGAAGGGTTCTTACTCCCGGTTGACTGAACTGGAAAGTAAGACTCGTAGTTGTAAGAAAACAAAATCCCGGAACGAGATTCTCTCATCCGTGGGAGCCATTGAAAGCCAGTTGAAGACCTCAAAGGAGGAACTCGGACTTCAAGTGAACTCCATTCTGGAAGGGGAACAAAAAGCGGATGTGGCGAAGAAACGACTGACCCAGGCCAATTTGCGCCTGGTGGTTAGTCTTGCAAAAAGGTATGCGAACAGCGGGCTTCAGTTCCTGGATCTGGTCCAAGAAGGAAACATCGGTTTGATGAGGGCTGTGGAAAAATTTGATTACCGGCTCGGATATCGTTTTTCGACTTATGCGAACTGGTGGATTCGTCAGGCCATTAGAAGGGACATTTTTAATTCAGGGCGAACCATTCGGATACCAGTTCACGTCATCGAGGAAAGGACTAAACTGGTTCGCACGTTTCGATGTCTCGTGGAAAGACTTGGACGGGAACCGCTCCCCGAGGAAATTGCCAAGGAAATGGGCCTTCCTCTCAAGGAAGTTCGCAGGGTGATGAAGCTGGAATCAGAGCCTGTGTCTCTGGACGCACCCAGTGGCGAAAATGGAGAGGGGCTTCTTTCCGACTTCGTGGAAGACAAGCAGGCCTTAAAACCCTTGGAACGGGCCATGGAGGCGAACCTTGGTGTGAAGATAAAAAAAGCCTTGGCCACTCTACCGCCTAGGCAAGAAGTGGTTCTACGTTTGCGATTCGGTATCGGCATGGCACGTGACCACACGCTTAAGGAGTTGGCGGAGAGATTTTCACTTACCCGTGAGCGGATTCGGCAGATCGAGGAGAAGGCACTTCGAAAACTTCGGTCTCCCGTGGGGCCCCTCAAACGCCTGGGAAAGTTTGAAGGAACGCCTCGGACAAAGACCGTGTAAGTGGAGCTAGACAGTCAGGAAAGAATTAAATTATTATAAAAAAGCGAGGAGGGATTCACATGGCAGACGACGTAATCAAAAAGATCGAGGAGCAGGTCAAGAAGAGCAACGTGCTGGTGTTCATGAAAGGGAACCCTCAATTCCCGCAATGTGGCTTCTCGGCGCATACTATGGAAATTTTACAATCCTATGGAGTTCCATTTGAGACAGTCGATGTGCTCGAGGATCCACAGGTTCGTGAGGGGGTCAAGCAGTACTCCAAATGGCCAACCATTCCACAGGTTTATGTCAAGGGTCAGTTTATCGGAGGCTGCGATATCATTCACGAAATGCACGAGCGGGGTGAGCTTGCCCCTCTTCTAAAAGAGGCCAACGAGAAGTAATGTGCCCTAGGTTGTCGCAATAGGATCGTCGGTCCATTGCATGCTGACTCAAGGACAAAACGAGACATTGACTCGGGTGGGACCCAGTACCCCCATGGGGCACCTCATGCGCCGTTACTGGCATCCAGTGGCGGCGGTCGCGGAGCTAAACAATCGTCAGGTAAAGAAGATCAATGTCCTGAGCGAGCCGTTAATCGTTTGCAGGGATAAAAAAGGCCGGGTACGGGTTCTGGCCGAGTCTTCGGTCCATAGGAATGGGTCTCTGGCGCACAGCATACCGGAGCATAAAAATCTGCGCTGGTCCTACCAGGGCTGGTTGTTTAACTCCATAGGCGGGTGTGTGGATCGACCGTTGAGCCCATTGCGAGGTTTTTTCAGGGACCGGGTGAGGACAAGGGAGTATCCTGCTCAGGAATTGGGCGGGCTAATCTTTGCTTACCTAGGACCTGAGCCGGTGCCTAGATTGCCCCGTTACAACACGCTGGTTTGGGACGATGCCGTGCGTGAGATCAACGGCACGGTGATCCAGTGCAATTGGCTGCAGGTGATGGAAAATCTTCTTGACCCCTACCATGTGGAGTTTCTTCACGGCCGTTTTTTTGAACATGTCCTTCGAATCAAGGGGGGAGGTCAACTGGAGGAATTCCTGGGCCACTACGCTCCGAAACCGATTCAGAGGATTGCCTTCGATCTGTTTGAAAACGGTATCATCGAGCGACACATGGTCGGAAGCGATAAGGAAATCAGTTGGAAAGTTGGAGCGCCGACTTTTTTCCCCGCCACGACACTGGTTGGATCGGTTGAGAACAGTAAGGTAATCAATTTCGTGCTTCCACTGGATGATACCCGCACGTGGTTTGTGGTGTATTTGGCTGAGAGGACAGGGTTCTCCATTCCTTGGGAGGAAACGCCTCATTTCGTGAACGTGCCGGGAATGAACGACAGCGGAAATTTCCTTCTGGACACCGCCAACGGTCAAGACCACATGGCTGTAGTGACTCAGGGAGAAGTGGCCAGCCGTGAGACCGAGCACCTTGCGACTTCCGACAAGGGAATCGCCCTTTACCGTCAGCTATTAATGAATCAGATTGAGCTGATGGAAAGGGGTGGAGATCTAATGAATGTTTACCGTGAGCCGAACAGGGACTCCATTGCAGTGGAAGAGTTCCTTGAGATTGCCTGAGGTGCGTTGCAGTTTCTATGAATAACCGCGAACTCGAAGCCGCATGGGATTATCATAATCGTACCAAACATTCGTTTTACAGCATACGCACCAACCCGCATTTCCTGGACTGGGAAAACCAGCCACTCCCTTTTAAAATCTACTCCACGCTTGACGCCATCCCCATACCCCAGGACCTTTCCTCTTCCGGGATTCCTGCTCTCACCGCAGTCTCGATCACAGGCTCTACGCAAAATGGTCAACCCAATATCAATAGACAGATTTTAGCGGAGATCCTTCATTTCTCCGCTGGGGTTACCAAACGAAAGGCCTATCCAGGAGGGGAGATTCTTTTTCGTGCGGCTGCGTGTACTGGGGCGCTCTATCACATTGATCTCTACCTGATCACAGGTGAACTATCCGATTTGAAAGCAGGGGTCTATCATTTCAGTCCCAACGACTTTACGCTTAGAAAGCTCCGCCCCGGGGATTACCGCTCCGTTGTTATAGAGGCCAGTGGTCAAGAACCCTCCGTGGCCAGTGCCCCGGCGACGTTGGTGTGTGCCTCCACCTACTGGCGCAACTCGTGGAAATACCAGGATCGAGCCTATCGTCATTGCTTTTGGGACAGCGGTACGATTCTGGCTAACCTGTTGGCCGCAACGGCGGCGCGCAGAGTGAGATCCCGTGTGGTCGTGGGTTTCGTGGACAGAGCCCTTGCTGAACTTTTGGGTCTCGACCCTGAGCGTGAAGGTGCTCTGACCCTAGTCCCCCTTGGAGACGCTGCATCTGCGCCGCCTGTCCCTTCGCCCGACATGGGGCCGCTTCATTTGGAGACCATGGCTCTATCCAATAACGAAGTTGACTATCCAGCCATCCGAAATATGCACAGGGCGTCGTCTTTGGAAAGCCGGGAAGAAGTTGCCACCTGGCGCCAGCAGTCTTCAGGCGGCGACCCAAGCAAAAAAGAGGGAAAGCCCAGTGGACCCATCATATCTCTACGACCTCATCCCCCGGAGGAGACGCCGGGAGATACCATAGAGCAGGTCATTGTTCGTCGCGGCTCCACCCGACAGTTTGCTCATGAAAGCATTACCTTTGCCCAACTCTCAACCATGCTCAAGCTAGCCACGGCTCGCATCCCCGGTGATTTTTCCAATGGTGGTGCCTTGAACGAACTATACCTCATCGTCAACGCAGTGGATGAGCTATCCCCCGGTGCGTATGTGTTTCACCGAGACGACTTGGCCCTTGAACTGATAAAGGAGGGCAATTTCAGGCAGGAAGCGGGGCACCTGGGGTTGGGTCAAGAGATACCTGCCGATGCCAGCGTCGATGTTTTCTTTTTGGCGGATCTCAACCTGATCTTGGAACGGTTGGGGAACCGCGGTTATCGCGCGGCCCAGTTAGAAGCCGGTATTGCCGGCGGAAGACTCTATCTGTCCGCCTATGCCCAACGCCTCGGGGCCTCCGGTCTTACCTTTTTCGATGACGACGTGACGGAGTTCTTTTCACCCCACGCGGCTGGCAAGAGCGTGATGTTCTTGGTAGCCTTGGGAAAAGCCATGAGACGCACGCGGAAGTAAGGATCAGCAACTTTTTTCGGTTCCGAATTACAAATTCTATTGGGATCAACTCTTTCGCCTTACCCTCTCTGATTCTGCAGCCGTCAGCCTCTCTGATCCTCCATGTGATTAAGCCCGGTGCGTCGTACTTTTGGAAGATGGATGTAGCTATGAAAAAGATCCCCGCCCTGGAACTACACAACGTTTCTTATACCGTGGACGGGAAAAAAATCCTGGATTCCGTTGACTGGACGGTTGAACAGGGAGAGCACTGGGTGATTCTTGGGTCCAATGGATCGGGGAAAACAACTCTTCTCAAGGCTGCTTGCGGTTACATTTGGCCAAATGACGGCGGTGAAATCTACCGTAATGGAGAAGTCCTGATCAATCTTCGAGATCTCAGAAAGAGCATTGGTTGGGTGACTTCCACGCTGCCATTCGAGATGCCATCCCGCGAGAAAATCTTGAGGACCGTGGTATCTGGAAAGTTTGCTCAAATTGGACTTCTGGAAGGTCCTTGGGGAAGGCCCACCAAAAAGGATTATTCCCAGGCCGAGGAATATTTAGTCCAGATGGGCTGTGCCGGTCTGTTGGAGCAAGAGTTTGGTACCCTGTCCCAAGGGGAACAGCAAAAGGTTCTCATCGCCCGGGCGCGCATGACCAAACCTTATCTAATATTTCTCGATGAGCCGTGCGCTGGAATGGACCCGGGTGGAAGGGAGAATTTTCTAGAAAGTCTCCGAGAGCTTGGTCGTCAGAAACAGGTTCCGGCTCTCATCTACGTAACCCACCACATCGAAGAAATCCTTCCTCTCTTTAAAAAAATGCTGATCTTGAAGAAGGGTAGGGTGCTTGAGGCCGGGACTACAAGCGCGCTCTTGAAACAAGATGTCTTAAGAAAACTGTATAGCGTTACTTTGACTCTTACCGAAAAGAAGGGCCGCTATTGGCCCACCAGTCGGTAGAAGGGGAGACCCATATCTATGGTAATTGGGTTAGGGTTCGTAGCCCAGGTTGGGGGAAAGCCAGCGTTCCGTTTCAGGGATGCTCATTCCTTTGCGCTGGGCGTAGGATTCCACCTGATCCTTATCCAATGGACCCACAGCAAAATAGCGGGACTCTTTATGGGCGAAATACAAACCGCACACTGTGGCGTGGGGAAGCATGGCATAGTGTTCCGTCATGGTAATACCAGTAGCCTTTTCGACGTCCAGGAGCTCAAAGAGGATGGATTTCTCAGTGTGGTCAGGGCAAGCGGGATAACCCGGGGCGGGGCGGATGCCCCGATAAAGCTCGGCCACTAGTTCCTGGTTGGTCAGGTTCTCCTCTTTGCCGTAGCCCCACTCAATCCGGACCCTCTTGTGTAGATATTCGGCAAATGCTTCGGCAAGCCGGTCGGCCAGGGCCTTTGCCATAATGGAATTATACTGATCGTGGTCTTTTTCAAAACGCTCCACCAGTTTTTCAGCGCCGTGTCCTGCGGTTACGGCAAATGCACCCATGTAATCCACCAAGCCGGTGCTTCGCGGGGCAATGAAGTCCGCAAGGGCCATCTGGGAGGCGTTGCGTTGGTTTTCTTTTTGCTGGCGGAGGGTATGGAAGCGTTTGAGTTCCCGAGAGCGGGAGGGGTCAGTGTAGAGAACAATATCATCACCCTCGCTGTTGGCGGGATAGAGGCCGTAAACAGCATGCGCGGTGAGTAATTTATTTTCCACAATCTCCTGTAAGAGCTCTTTGGCATTGGCAAACAACTCCTTTGCCGCGGGCCCCCTCGTTGGATCGTCCAGAAGCCCGGGAAAGCTTCCCCTTATCTCCCACGCGTGAAAAAACGGCGACCAATCAATGAATGGAACAAGTTCCGACAGAGGAAATTCACGGAGTTGTTTGCGGCCGGTAAAGGTTGGCACCGCGATGTGCGACTCGTCCCATTCGTTATGTTTTTTACGTCGCACGGCCTCCTCGTAAGTCAATAATGGTGCCGCTTGTTTCCCCTCGAAGTCAGCAACGATCTTTTTTTGTTCAGCCCGGTTTTGCACATCTAGGGCCTTACGGGATTCGGGGCTCATGAGATTGCCCATAACGGGTACCGCCCGTGAGGCATCGATGACATGGATGGTCTCATGGCGGTAGGAGGGGGCGATCTTGACGGCCGTGTGTCTCTTGCTGGTGGTGGCGCCACCGATTAATAGGGGGACGTCCATGCCTCGACGCTCCATTTCCTTTGCCACGTGAACCATCTCATCCAAAGACGGCGTAATGAGACCGCTTAGGCCAACCACGTTGGCTTTCTCTTCGATTGCGGTATTGATGATCTTGTCCGAGGGAGCCATCACCCCAAGATCGACGACTTCATAATTGTTGCATCCAAGCACCACCCCTACGATATTCTTTCCGATATCATGGACGTCACCCTTTACTGTGGCCATAACGATCTTTTTCCTGGCCTGATTTTGATCCACCGCCTGTTTCTCCGCCTCGATAAGCGGAGTCAAATAAGCGACGGCCTTTTTCATCACCCGCGCGCTTTTCACCACTTGGGGGAGAAACATTTTCCCCTCGCCAAATAGATCTCCCACCACGCTCATGCCGTTCATGAGAGGGCCCTCGATGATTTGCAAGGGCCGGTCGTACTTTTTGAGCGCCTCCTCCAAATCAGTCTCGATGTATTCTGTGATTCCTTTGAGGACGGCGTGGGAAAGACGATGGTCAACGTCCTCATTCTCCCTACCCGTCTCTACTTCAACCTCTTTTTTAATACCTTTGACTCCCTCGGCGAATTCCAACAGTCGTTCCGTGGCGTCGGCGCGACGATTGAACAAAACATCTTCCACCACCTTAAGCAGGTCCTCGGGGATCTCCTCATAGACGGCTAGTTGCCCGGCATTCACTATGCCCATGTCCATGCCGGCCTGGATGGCGTGGTAGAGAAAGGCGGAATGCATTGCCTCACGGATGGTATCGTTTCCCCGGAAGGAAAAGGAGAGGTTGCTCACGCCGCCGGAGAGGTGGCAGCGGGGAAAGAGCTCTTTGATCTGCTGTGCGGCTTCGATGAAATTGATGGCATAGTCGTTGTGCTCTTCGATTCCCGTGGCTACGACAAGGATGTTGGTGTCGAATATTATGTCGCTTTCATCGAATCCGATCTCTTCTGTAAGGATTTTGTGGCAACGTTTAACCACGCGAATTCGGTCCTCCACGGTCGTAGCCTGTTTTTCCTCGTCAAAGGCCATGACCACCACCGCCGCCCCGTAGCGTTTGACGAGGCGCGCGCGCTGCTTGAACTCCTCTTCCCCCTCTTTGAGGGAGATGGAGTTGACCACTGTCTTTCCCTGGACGCATTTGAGTCCCGCCTCAATGACTTCAAAGTTGGAACTGTCGATGACAATGGGCACGCGTGCGATATCGGGTTCGGCGGCGATCTGATTGAGAAATACCCGCATGGCTTTGACCGAGTCGAGCATTCCCTCGTCCATGTTCACGTCGATGAGATTGGCGCCGTCCTCAATCTGCTCTTTGGCCACGGCGAGGGCCTCCTCGTAATTCTCTTCGCGGATCAAACGGGCAAACTTCCGTGAGCCCGCCACGTTGGTGCGTTCGCCGATCATGATGAAATTTGATTCCGGTCGAATGGTTAACTCCTCGAGACCACTCAAGTGAGTGAAATAGTCCGGCTCGGGAGGTTTCCGGGGGCGTGCGCCCCGAAGGACTTCAGCAATGGCAGCGATGTGCTCGGGTTTGGTGCCGCAGCAACCGCCGAGCAGATTGACCCACCCTTCGTCAACCCAATTTTTGAGAGCACCGGCCAATTCGTCTGGACCCATGTCATAGCCGCCAAATTCGTTGGGCAACCCGGCGTTGGGATACGCAAAAGCCGGAAGAGGGGAGAGGCGCGCCAGCTCTTCAACATAGGGAGACATCAAATCCGGCCCCAGAGCGCAGTTCATTCCTACCGCGACCAGATCCGCGTGGGAGATGGAAGCGAGAAAGGCTTCGAGAGTTTGTCCGGAAAGGGTTCGCCCGCTTCTGTCGGTAATGGTTACCGAGGCGAAGACAGGAATGCGAACGCCACGTTCCTCCAGCAGATGATCTATAGCGAACAGGCAAGCCTTGAGGTTTAAGGTGTCGAAAGTGGTCTCGGGAAGAAGGAGGTCCACGCCCCCATCGAGCAATCCACGCACCTGTTCAGAATATGCCTGGACCAGTTCATCGAAGGTAACCGCACGGAAGGCCGGATTATTGACGTCGGGAGAAAGGGAAGCGGTTCGGTTTGTGGGCCCGATTGCGCCGGCGATGAGTCGAGGTTTATCCGGAGTTTGCCGATTAGCCTCTTCAACTGCCCTGCGCGCCACCTTTGCCGCCGCCACATTGATATTGTAGGCCTCTTCCTCCAATCCGTAGTCCGCAAGAGAAATAACGTTGGAATTGAAGGTATTGGTTTCGATGATGTCGGAACCGGCCTCTAAATACTGCCGGTGGATTTTCTCAATAGCCGCCGGTTGAGTGACCGAAAGTAGATCATTGCATCCCTTGAGAGGTCGGTTATGGTTGGCAAAACGCTTCCCACGAAAGTCCTGTTCATCCAAGTTAAGGGCCTGGATCATGGTCCCGGTGGCACCATCGAAGAGGAGAATTCTCTCAGAAATGAGATCTTGGATTTGCTTTACGGAATCTCCCATCACTGCCCATTTGACTGCGAATGCAAGTTATTCTAGCATAATCTCCACGGATCACTAGCGGAAGTCGGATGGTTGGTACAAGACGTCCCCGTTGCCAGGAATGGACCGGATCCCTCCGCCATAAATCCCTTGATATTCCCTTGCGCTTGGCGGTAGATTGTCAACTTGATCGGTATGAACCCATTGAATCTAAAGGAGGTTTAGCCATGTCAGAATCCAGTACCTATACCATTGATCGGTTTATCGAGGATGTGAAGAAGGTCTTTGCGGGCACGGAGGACCCGCGCGCGCAAGCGGGGGCCATCTCCAAGCACATGGAGAATCTTCTGCTTTCACCCGGCCTCCCGGACGAAATCCAAAAGAGGGCCGCCGGTCGCACGGGACGAATTGATCTCCATGTGGATCCGGAGCATGGACATCCAGATCCGGGTTTTTGCCTCATGATCTCTATCCCTGATCCCAATGCACAGGGCGGTTCACGTGAACGCTATCCCCATGACCATGGTGCCTCTTTTGTGGTCTATGGCGTGTTTAAGGGCGCTACTCAACAGGTGAAGTTCCGCTGGACCTGTCCGGAGAACGGGGACCGGAAAACACCGGAGCTGAAAGAATACGACCGCTTTACCCAGGATACGGGTCAAGCCGCCTTTTTTCTTCCTGGCGAGATCCACATGACCGGCCCTGCAGGTGACGGTCCAAGTAAAATCATTCGGCTTGAAGCACAGAAGCTCGATCGGGTGAAAAGACACACCTATAAATCGAGAGGCGCCAATGTGGTCTTGATGTAGGCGTAGTAATTCGGATTGGGAAGGATTGAACGAATTAAACTATTCGAACTGTTTGAAGGGTCTTACTATTGCTATTACGAATCCGAGACGAGAAGGTCCAATATCTCGCGAGACTTGGCGTCGGTGGTCATTGAACCGAAATTAAAATTTTGTTCGATGCGCAGCGATTCGTCCGCCACATCCAGGATCTTACCCTCTCGTTCGATGCCGTCCTTCGTCATCGTATTGACCCATCGACCGGTATAGGATGTGACCGCGTCAACATCGATTCTGCTAAGGATAGTTTCCTTCGGTGAGGTTTCTGCCGGAAGTTGGCGTTGAGGTCTCTTTTTAACCCGGCTAACCGTTTCACCCGGCTTTGGCGGTTGCTTTTTCTTAGCGACGACATGGGTTTGGTCACATCGACAAATATACCCGCTGCGTCGGTATACCCAGCCAATAATGTAGAGTCTCCTATTGATGAGGTATCGACCGGACATGGGACCCATCACTGGAACTTAAATCCGGGTCCCTGTCTGCAACCGTCGACTGTCAAATGTGTGTCGTGAAGTCAATCGTCATTGGACTTGTAACTTCGCTGATTTTAACGATTGGGTCAGTCAGTCCAGGCCACGTACATCCTTTGCCCCTGGGCGACGGCAAAATCTCGCGGACCCCGGAGTTGGGCCACGTGTTTTCCTGCCGGACTTCGTTTTTCGGTGGTGGAGCACACCGGCGCGGCGAATGGATTGATGCGGGCACCTGGGACCCGGCGGGCAAACCCAGGGTCGACGGTCAAATCATGTGGCCCAATTCCTCGATTACGGTATCTGTTGTGGGCGACAAGAGGCTTGTTCGCGCCAATAATCTTCCCACACACGCAACGGGCAGATTTCCCATCAGCCCGACTGATGACGCCTATCGATACGATCGAAACCCCAATTCCATCGAGGAACAAGATATTATCATGGTACTTCCCGCCGTGCCCACCCTGGCGCCGGCTCCCACCTGCGTGCCCATGGGCATGGTGGGTTTCGCTTTGACCGGCGTTGCGCTTTACAATGCCCTGGATGCCCAGGGCCGAGATGCACCGGCCCACGAGATTCAGGATTCGTGTAATGGTCATCCCCAACGTACGGGCCAATATCACTATCACGATTACTCGAAATGCATTAACGACACCCGTTCTGAGGCTGGTGGTCACAGTGACCTTTTGGGGTACGCCATTGACGGCTTTGGCATTTACGGTCTCTTCGGCGCGGGCGGAAAGGAGCTTCAGGTCAACGATCTGGATGAATGTCACGGTCACATCCATCAAGTGAAATGGGACGGAAATTCCAAATCCGTTTTTCATTATCATTTTACCGTAGCGTATCCATACACCATGGGATGCTTTCGCGGCGATCTCACAAAAGTCTCTATACAGAACAGCGCCAATGAGCGACGGCCAGGTGGGCCAGGATCGGGTCCAGGGAGGGGGCGCAGGGCAGTGCTAAGGGCCGCCGCCGAAGAGCTTGGAGTCTCGGTGAATGATCTGCGTGCCGCCATTGGTCCGCCACCGCCCGATTTTGCCAACGCCGTGCGCGTCCTGGGAATTGACGAGGCTAAGATTCGCGCCGCGATGCGAAGGGCGCGGGAACGAATGCGCCCATAGCAGTCACCCCGCCGCGACGGCGGAGCGGCACCTATCGATCGAACCGTTTACTGTGAGAGGAAATTCAATGATTGGAAAATCCGCCATGGGGACAGCACTGGCTACCCTATGCGTAGTGTGTACTTTGCCGGCCGTGGAGCCCCCGCCCCCAGGAACCATTCGGGCCACGCTGCTTGGCACGGGGGGTGGACCGGGAGGTGGCGGCCGCAATATGATTGCCAAGCGCATGAATACAACTACATTGGTCGAAGCCAACGGCAAACTCTTGGTTTTCGATGCGGGACGCGGGCTAGTGATTCGTTTGAGTGAATTAGGGCGTGACTATTTAGCCCATGTGGACAAGATTTTTATCACGCACCTGCATTCCGATCACGTCACGGACCTTGCGGATATCTTCATTACCGGTTGGACATTCGGACGCCGGACGCCCATACGAATCTGGGGACCCAAAGGCACCAAGCAGATGATGTTTCATATCCGTAATGCCTTTGATTGGGATTTAAGGTATCGTTCCAACCGTCGTCGCTCTCCTCCAAAAGTCCAGGCAACGGACGTGGTGCAAAGTGTTGTCTTCGATGAAGACGGTGTCAAGGTCACAGCTTTTAATGTCGATCACTGGCCGCCGCGCTTCGGCCCTGAATCACGCAGCGAATTTCCCGCTTTAGGCTACCGGGTCGACTACAAGGGGCGCTCGCTAGCAGTATCCGGTGACACGCGATTTTCAGAAAATCTCATCAAATATGCAAAAGGCGTCGACATGCTCATCCACGAAGTACACGTGACCCGGCGAAAAGACGGTGGTCGTCGCGGCTCGCACCATACTGGTCCGGATGAAGCAGGGGTCGTTTTCAATCGAGTTAAGCCCAAACTCGCCGTCTATTCGCACATTATCTGGGGTGGAGGTGGCGAAGAGGAGCTGATCAAGGCCACACGGCAATACTATAAAGGACCGCTTGTTGTCGGAAACGACGGGATGAAATTCCTAATCGGCGACAAGGTGCAAAAACTTGACTAGCATTTCATAGGTCCCGTGTGCATTCTTTGAGCTGGCTTCCGAAGGCTGCGGCGCCGGCTTGGGCCTTGCGCGATGCGACGATTGCCCACTTGCCCCTGTTTCGGGCCCCGTCCGGCTCCTCGCATATCTCGGCAATAACAATATCGAGTCCCGTTTCTTGGATGGTTGCAACTATACGGTCAGGCGGCAGGCTATCATAAAAGAATTCGTGACCGAACATGGTGTCGGTAAAACCGCTTCCATGATCCACCACCACCCCGCCGCCGCTGACCATCGTACGGCCGCCGGGCTTGAGCCAGCGATGGAACTTCTGGACCATGGGTTGAAGATGTCCCCTGGAAACGATATGGGTGGCAATTGGATGTCCGGTGCCGCAACCAAGGTCGAGTATCGTTCCGCCGGCTTCCAGGGAGTCGAGCAGCGCGTCAAGATATTCTGCTTCCTTCGGCTGAAGCTTAGCGCGTGCCGCGCTGAATTGGTCGGCGATATGATCGTAAGGTGTGCTGATCATCGAGTAGGCGTAGGTTTAGCGCGACTCTAGGTGTTCAATGAGAAGAAGTCAGAGTGTAGCAACCCAAAAATTGCTGCGATGTCAGACCTGGTCCTATTATGACCTCCATCAGGATGGGACGAGTTGTCAGACAGCGTCTACCCACATACCGTCGAGGTTTCTGTGCCGCCTCCTTGTCTCACCTAGATTATATTCAATAGCTCGAAGCACGCCAATATGAGCGATGACTAGAATGTTCCCCTGTAGTGTTGACAGTTGTCTTAGGCCGCTAAATACTCGCTCAACAAATTCTTGCCATGGTTCTCCACCCGGTATTTCAACTGGATTACCAACCCGCCACTCTTTCATCAACTCAGGGTATTTTTGTTCGATCTCTTGCGCAGTTAATCCGCTTATTTCGCCAAAATGGCGTTCATTGAGGTCGGCCAAGGGTTCCAATAAGGCTATACCCATCTCGTTTGCCATGATGGACGCGGTTTCCCTTGCTCGCTGGAGACACGAGCTACCCACACAAGTGAATGGGAATTTGCCGAGAGCTTTACAGGATTCTTTGGCTTGAAGACGACCCAGGTCAGTTAATGGGGGATCAGCGTGGCCAGCCCATCGCCCATCCCTATTCCATGTCGATTGGCCATGTCGTGCGACATAAACCCTATTCATTTTACCTTTTTCTTTCGTATGACGACCTATCATTGGCGTATCTTTTCTCTGCCTGTTTGCCCAGGCAGCCTTTCGTTGGAGATTTACGAAAGGGCACACCTACCTATTTCCTATTTCCATATTTTTTGATTATAGCTCGACCACTATCCGGTTTTTCTTTGGGTTTTTTACTACAAAAGGAAGTAGAATAAGCTCTGGGTATGAGAGTTGAAAAGCACAGAGATATGGCGGGGTTGACCTCTTTTATAAAGGAAGAGGCGCAGAGGTTGGGGTTTGCGCTGGTGGGGGTGTCGCCGGTGAAGGCGCCGCCCCATGAGGAGAGCTTTGCGGAGTGGTTGAGGAGGGGGTTTGGAGGGGAACTGGCCTATATGAAAAGGACGGAGGAGATGAGGAGGGAACCGGGCAAGCTGGTTCCGGGGGCGGTGTCGGTTGTTTCAGTGGGGATGAACTATGAAACCCCGGCGAAGAGGACGGAGCCGGATGGACTGAAGGGCTGGATCTCGCGTTATGCTTGGGGTGATGATTATCACGATATTATCAAGGAGAGGCTTAATAAGCTCCTTAACATTATAAAGGAGGCGTTGCCCGAGCCTGTGGAGGGCAGGGCGTTTGTCGATTCGGGGCCTGTGCTGGAAAGGGACCTGGCGGGGGTGGCGGGGATCGGTTGGATCGGTAAGAATACGATGCTCATCTCGCCCCAGAAAGGTTCGTGGTTCTTTCTGGGGGAGCTCTTCCTTAATATAGAGCTGGAATACGACAAGCCAATCAGGGATCGGTGCGGGAGCTGCGATCTCTGCCTTAAGGCCTGTCCCACCAGGGCTTTTGTGGGTCCTTATGTTTTGGACGCGCGGCGCTGTATCTCGTATCTCACCATCGAATTGAAGGGTGCCGTTCCGCAGCATCTACGTCCCCTCATGGGGAACCATGTTTTTGGCTGCGACATCTGCCAGGAAGTCTGTCCTTACAATGTTAAAGCAAAGCCGACTGGTGAAGCGGCATATTCCCCACGGGAAGGTCTGTTGGCTCCGGAACTTATCCCCATGCTTTCCCTCAACGATCAGGATTTCAAACGACTCTTTCATGGCTCTCCCGTATTGAGGGCGAAGCGGCGTGGATTTCTGCGCAACGTAGCGGTGGCGTTGGGAAACCTTCAAAGTCCTGAGGCCGTGCCGGCGTTGAGTAAAGCACTTCAGGATCACGAACCCCTGGTCCGGCAGCATGTGGCCTGGGCGTTGGGAAAAATTAAATCTGACGATGCGCGTGAGGCACTTCAAGAACGCTTGGAAGTTGAGACGGAGTTGGAGGTGAGGGAAGAGATCCAGAACGCCTTGGCCCCCAACCGACAGAATTAACAATGCCGTGCTCTAACTTTGACGACAAGTCCTAACCCCCACGGATAATGGGTAAATGGTCTGGAGCTACACTTTGTCGGATCGGGGTTAAAACGTTCTGACTGATTTCTTTTTTTTCTGTGGGGTAGAGGCGGACAGGGGGAGTGAGGCCTTCATCTTGTCCAACATGTCCGGCAGCATCTTGGTGATCTGACCTTCGCGGTCTACGCAGGCGTGCTTGGTCCAGCCCGTGGCGAGGAGCTGGTCGTCGTCTTTACGCTGGAGTCGATAGGAAAAGATCAGAGACACTGGCGCCAGCTCGGTGAGGCTGGTCTCGATTATGACTTCATCATCGTAGCGGGCGGGGTGGTGGTAGCGGCAGGAAACCTCGATGACCGGAAACATGAGTCCGCTCTTTTCAACGGAAGTGTACGGCGTTCCGATCTTTCGCATGAAATCGTTCCTGCCCATCTCGAACCACTTCAGATAATTGGCGTAGTAGCTAACTCCCATCTGATCGGTGTCACCGTAAATGACACGATAAAGTACGCGGTAGCTATTTTGGCTGTTATTTTCGCCCATGAGTGAAAGGGGAGTTACAGAAGGAGACGGGGGAGACGTCAGCGGGAAGTGCGATCGTATTCCCTTCGGTTTACGCCCACCACGTCTATATTGACCGATTCCTCCTCTCTGAGAATTTTGAACGAGATCTTCTCTCCCGGTCTTTTCTTCCACATCTCACGGTAGAGATCCGGACGGGTCTTCACAGGCTTGTCTTCCACTCCAAGGATGATGTCCCCCTCTTTCAGCCCGCCCTGTTCGGCAGGTCCGCCGGGGGTCACTCCGGAGACCACCAGGTGACCTGCATAGAGCTGAGCGTAGATACCCAACCAGGGGCGGGGGGCGCGGCTCTGGACCCTGCCGTGCTGTTTTAGCTCCTGCTCGTTCTGGAGGTAGAACTCTATAGGGATGGACAGGGAAAACTTTGCCAACTCGTTCAAGTTGTAGGCACACACGCCCATCATGCGGCCCTTGAAGTCCACCAGGGTCCCTCCTCCAAAGCCGGGATTGAAGGCGCTCAAATGGATGCCCTTTTCCAGGAGGTATTCCCACTGGCCGTCGTAAGGATCCAAAGAGGTTACGTATCCTCCGTGCACTCGTCTCCCCGTATTGCCGGCACTGGCAACGATGAAGGCCGCTTGGCCCATTGTGAGCTCCTCTGCGGGGGCCGGTCGCATGTAGGGAAAGTCTTTACCCGCAACCTTTACCAGTGCCAGGCCGGACTCCGGGTCCTGGGCTGTCAGGTCTCCCGTGAGCTTTTCTCCATCAAACATGGTGACCGTAATGGAATTCGCTCCGTTCACCACGTAGTTGACGGTAAGAATATATCCATCCGAATCCACCAGGGTGCCGGATCCTATGCGTTCTGTTCCCAGGTTGCGGGCGGAGGGGTGAGACTCCGGTATGGTGGTTTGGAGATCCACCGTGGCCGGCAATACGGAATGAATCAAACCGAGTCGTCCGTTCACAGCGACACGCCCTCCATGACACTCTGCGAAGGAAATCCCCTATGGAGCTTTCCCTGCCAGGTGTTCCTTCGCTCCAGTTCTCTACGGATCTCGTTGTGCATACCGATCTTGTTGGGGGACCAATCCGGCGCCACGGTGAGGGCCCGATAGGTCTCGCCGGTGAGCCGGTGAATCACGATCTGTGGAGACAGGAGCTCAACAAATTCAATGAGGAGAGATATATAATCCTCTTTGCTCAAAAGTTCAAAGTTTCCCTGGAGGTAGATTTTTTCCAGGGCGGTGTTCTTGATGACGTGAAGGTTGTGAAGCTTAATGCCATCGATCCCCATCCAGTTGAGAAACCCCGCGGTGTCGAGGATCTCCGCGCGGCTTTCTGTGGGAAATCCAAGGATCAAGTGGACGCAGAGCCTCAGGTCCCTTGCCTTGGTCCTTTCCACTGCGTCGATGAATTCCTTCACTCCATGTCCTCGGTTGACCCATCGAAGGGTCTTGTCATACATGGACTCCAGCCCCAGCTCCAACCAGAGGTAAGTTTCCTGTGATACATCGGCCAGGAGGTTCAGGACGTCATCCGGAACGCAGTCGGGACGGGTGGCCACCGAGAGACCCACCACATCGGGATGATCCAAGGCTTCGCGATAGAGGTTTTCCAGTTTAGATACGGAACCATAGGTGTTGGTGTAGCTTTGGAAATAGGCGATGAACTTCTCGGCCTTGTGGCGGCGACGTACGGCTTGCATCCCCTGGGCCATCTGCTCCCTGATGGGTACCCGGGGCCTGTATCTCTCCGGCGTGTGGCTCGAGTTGTTGCAGTAGGTGCAGCCTCCCACGGCCACCTTTCCATCTCGATTGGGGCAGGTGAAGTCTGTTCTGACACTTACCTTATGGACCTTTCGATGGAAGTTCTCTTTGAGAACTCGGTTGAAGGAGTTATAGCGATTGCCACTCCACCTTTCGTATAGGTCAGAAGGAAGACTCATTGTGTATTGACGATCGTTAACAGAAAGCCCCTCTGTTCTCAAGGGAGACCTGTACTTTGTGCCCGGGACAGGGTTAGCCACGATCCAAGAAATCGCTGGCGGTCTTATTTATCTGATTATAGGAGATGGAGTCGATGGTGTATACAGTGGAGCTTCCCACCCGCTTGGTCACCTTTTCCAAGGAGCATTTTTCCAGGGTGGCATCCAGGGCAGGGCGGACACCGGACTTTGGGACTCCTTTTATGCGTGCCACGAACTTTGGATAGGAACTGACCGTCATATCCGAATACGAGGGGGGGATTCTCCGGCAAGTAGCCAAGACGCCGGTTGTTTTGAGGCATTCAGAGGGGGATCTTGTCTGCTTGACATCAGTGGGAAAATCCTGAATACTCATGCCTGTATTTCGTACGGCGGGGCTGTTTCTTGAAGATAGCCGCAAACCAGATCACAGAGTCGTTTAAGGAGATTCAATTTGAGGAAGGGTTAGAGGCTTTGTGCCGGAACGATCAGGGTCAAAAGCGGGGAGACTTTCGGTTCCCACCCTTTCTGAACGTAAAACTTTCTTATTATCGATCTGGCCAGGACCTGTTCTTTCAGGGGTACTTAGACGCGGTGATAGAGGGTTGCTGCAGTCGTTGTCTCAGGTACTATTCCTTTCCTCTGGAAAAAGACTTCGACTTCGTTTTGACTCCCGAACCACCGCCTGCCAAGAGTAGGGGATTAAACCGGGATGAGATGGGGCTGAGCTTTTATACGTCTGAGGAGATCAATCTATCCCCATTTATTAGTGAACAGGTACTTTTGGCGCTTCCCATGCGTCCACTATGCGACGAGGGTTGTCAGGGGCTTTGCCCGAGCTGTGGCGTGAATCTCAACCATGAGTCCTGTCCATGTCCCGCCCAATCAGGTGATCCTCGAATGGCCTTCTTCCGAAACCTGAGGTTGAATCAATAGCCTTCCCGGGCTCGTCTGTTGAGTCTCCTGTGTCCTATAGTAGCCAGGAAGGAAAATTTTAGATGCCAGTACCGAAAAGAAGAACCTCAAAGAGTAAAAAAAACAAGCGCAGGTCCCACGACGGCCTGGTGGCACCCCAGTGGAGCGTGTGTCCCAAGTGTGGAGAGACCACGGCCCGACATCGTGTGTGCCCCAGCTGCGGCCATTATCGTGGTAAAGCCGTGCTGCCTACCGAAGAGGCGTAAAAACCTCATTTTCGATCCATGATACGGATTGCCGTTGATGCGATGGGCGGCGATCGTGCCCCCAGTTCAGTGGTTGAGGGCGCGGTTCTTGCCGCAAATGAGCTCGATGTCGAGGTGGTCCTGGTGGGTCAAAAGGATGCGGTGGAGCGAGAGTTGAAGGGCCGCCTGTTGAACCATCCCGGTGTCAAGATCGTGCACGCCTCACAAACCGTAGCCATGAGCGCGTCTCCCAGCAGCAGCCTGAAAAAGAAAGACACTTCCATGCGGGTGGCCTTTGAGCTGATGAAACGAGGAGAGGTGGAAGCGGTGGTGAGTGCGGGAAACTCGGGTGCAATGATGGCCATGGGGATGATTCTCCTGGGAAAACTTCCCTACGTTGAAAGACCGGCTATCCTGGTTGTTCTTCCCGCCACTCCCAATAAGGGTCCCGTGATGATCGATGGCGGCGCCAACACTGAATGTAAGCCGCACCATCTGCTGCAGTTCGGTGTTATGGGTTCCATCTATTCGGAGAAGGTGCTATCCGTTTCGCGTCCCCGTGTGGGGGTTCTGAGTAACGGAGAGGAAGACGGAAAGGGGACGGAACTCACCCGGGCAGCCAACGAGCAGCTTCGCCAAACTTCGTTGAACTGCATCGGCTATGTGGAAGGTCGCGATATTACTAACAACAGCGTGGACGTGGTGGTCTGCGATGGTTTTACCGGCAACGTGGTTCTCAAGACGGTGGAAGGAGTAGCCAGTTGGGTGGTGAATGTATTGAAGGACGCCTTTCAGCAGAGTCAACTGAGCCGCCTGGGCCTTTTGATGAGTCGTAGTTCCTTGCGGGCGGCCTATCACCGGATGGATTATGCGGAGTACGGGGGCGCCCCATTAATCGGGTTGAACGGAGTGGTGATCATTGCCCATGGCGGGTCGTCACCCAAGGCCGTCAAGAACGCCATTCGCGTGGCGAAGGAGACCATCTCACAGGACGTGAACCGGCACATTACAGATTCCCTTGAGAGTCTCAGCGACGGCGGGGAAGGTATGGAAAAGAAGCTTACCCGCAGGGTCTGGCGGCAAATCAGGTCAAAGATCGACACTCTAGGTGACAAGCCCGCGGATCAAACGAAAGATGGAGAGACCGAGGGTGGCGGAAAAAGCTGAAGTCGCGTTTGTCTTTCCCGGGCAGGGCTCCCAGACTGTGGGAATGGGCCAGGAGCTTTGCAATCAGTTCAGCGCCGCGAAGGAAGTTTTTGAAGAGGCGGAAGATGTGTTGGAGCTGCCGCTGAAGCGTCTATGCTTTTCCGGCCCCAATGAGGAGCTCGTCCTAACAGAGAATACCCAGCCGGCCATTCTGACCGTGTCCATTGCCGCCCTGCGTTCCCTTGAATCGGAATCTCCCGTAAGACCTCAATTTGTTGCCGGCCATAGCTTGGGGGAATACAGTGCGTTGGTTTGCTCGGGTGCCCTCAGTTTTAGCGATGCCCTGAGAACCGTGCGTGAACGTGGCCGTATGATGCAGCGGGCTGTCCCCCAGGGTGAAGGGCTCATGGCCGTGATCCTGGGTTTGGAAGCACCCGTCCTTCAATCGGTTTGCGATGAGGCAGGACAGGGTGAAGTGGTGTCTCTGGCCAACCTCAACGGTGGTGGGCAAGTCGTCATTGCGGGAAAGCGGGATGCCGTCCTTCGAACCATGACCTTGGCATCGCAAAAAGGGGCCAAGAGGACATTGGAACTTCCCGTGAGTGCCCCATTTCACTGTCCACTCATGCAACCCGCATCCGACGGGCTGAAACAAGTTCTGGCCGACGTGAAGGTGAAGCCCCTTGCCATTGGAGTTGTTACCAACGTGGAGGCGGAGGTCAATTCGGATCCTGGCCGGATTGTTTCCCTCCTGGTGGAGCAAGTGGTGAGTCCGGTTCGGTGGGAGGAATCGGTCAAGCGCCTGAAGGAGTTGGGCTGCCAGCGTGTTTTGGAGATCGGGCCGGGAAAAGTGCTCTGTGGCCTGATCAAACGGATAGATTCTAGCCTGGAATCAAAAAACGTGGACAGTCCCCAAAGCCTTGGGGCCATTATGGAGTCGGCATCCAAATGGACATGACTCTAAAAGGTCAGGTGGCATTGGTCACTGGTGGAAGCCGGGGGATCGGGAGGGCCATTGTATTGGCCATAGGTAGACGTGGGGCCCAGGTTGTTGTTAACTACAGGGAAAATAAAGGGGCCGCTGAGGAGTCCCTTCACGACGTGGTGAGCGCAGGGGGCTCAGGTGAGCTCTGCGCCTTCGACGTGGCCCAGGAAGACCAGGTGGAGGGAGCGGTGAAGAAAATCGTTGACCGGCATAAAAAAATTGATATTCTAGTCAACAACGCGGGTCTCACCTCCGACAGTCTCTTGGTACGTGCCAGCGCTAAGGAATGGGATCGGGTCCTTGGTGTAAACCTAAAAGGGACCTTTCACTGTACCAAGTCCGTTTGTCGGGGTATGATTCGCAAACGATACGGCCGAATTGCCAACCTGACGTCCGTGGTAGGACAGATTGGCAATGCAGGACAATCCATCTACGCATCAACGAAGGCCGGGATTATCGGGTTTACCAAGTCCATGGCTCGCGAGGTGGCGTCTCGCGGGATTACAGTAAATGCAGTGGCGCCGGGGTTTATTGATACTGAAATGACTGCTAAACTCAACCCCGAGCTTCAGCAGTCTTTTTTGCAAACCATTCCATTGTCCCGGTTTGGTACCAGGGAGGATGTGGCAGAGACAGTCTGTTTTTTGGTGGGTCCTGGTGCCAGTTACATCACAGGACAGGTGATCAATGTGAATGGCGGACTGTACATGTAAGGAAAAAGTTGTATAGGAGGTGAGAGCGATGGCAGCAACGGTGGAAACTAGGATTAAAGAGATTGTCTGTGAGCAACTGGGTGTGAGTGACCAGGAAGTTACGCCGCAGGCCTCGTTCATAGACGATTTAGGGGCTGACTCCCTGGATATCGTTGAGCTGGTAATGGCCTTGGAGGAGGAATACGAGATGGAAATCTCCGACGAGGACGCCGAAAAGATCAAGACCGTTCAGGATGTTGTCACTTATATCGAGGGTCACAAGTAAAAACACCGTCATTTTACACGGGAGACCTAGGGGTAAGTGCCGAACCACGGGTGCGGCAAGGTATTTACTAATCAGTTTAGGAACACATCGCAGGAGTCACCGTGGCGAAAGCCAGGCTTCTGCGATTTTTTTATGGAGAGACTTTAAGAGCTGACGTTTATGATTGCCGTTGGTTGTGACCACGGGGGACTGGAATTGAAGGATCATTTGGTCTATGTCCTTCAATCCAGAGGGATGGAAGTGGTGGATATGGGAACCAACGACAAAACGTCCGTAGATTATCCGGATTACGGTCGTTTGGTGTCCCTGGAGGTATCGAAGGGGCGCGCGGAGCGTGGGATTTTGGTCTGTACCTCTGGCATCGGGATGTCCATACTGGCAAACAAGTTTCCCGGTGTCCGGGCTGCGTTGGTGCATGATCCCTCAGAGGCCCAGATGAGTCGAGAACACAACGATTCGAATATCCTGGTTCTCGGCGGTGGCGCAACGGCAAAACCCGTGGCTGAACAGATCTTGGAGTGTTGGCTGCAAACCCAATTTGCCGGGGGCCGACATCAGCGCCGCGTGGATAAGATTACGCAAGTGGAGCACGAGCTCGGGACTCAGGTCAAAGACTAGACGAGAGCTGAAGCCAGAGAACGGCTCTACCCCTTCAGGTTTCGGATCTCCGCACCCATATTGATAGAGGAGGAATCTATTTAAAGTATGTCTTTTCTTAAGCAGGCAGACGCGGAAGTGTTTAATGCCGTTCGGAACGAAACCAAGCGGCTGGAGTCCAACCTCGAGCTGATCGCGTCGGAGAACGTGGTCAGTGAGGCGGTTCTGGAGGCTCAGGGTTCGGTGATGACGAACAAGTATGCGGAGGGGTATCCGGGGCGGAGGTATTATGGAGGGTGTGAGTTTCATGACCTGGTGGAGGACCTGGCCATCTCCAGAGCAAAGGAGCTCTTTGGAGCCGACCACGCAAACGTTCAGCCCCACTCCGGCACACAGGCCAACATGGCGGTCTATCTTACGGTGCTGAACCCGGGGGATACCTATCTTGGTATGAACCTCGCCCATGGTGGCCACCTGTCCATGGGAAGTCCAGTGAACTTCTCAGGGATGATTTACAAAGTCGTCCCCTATGGGGTTGGAGAAGATACGGAAACCATCGATTACGACAATCTGAAAAAGCTTGCGCGGGAGCATCGCCCACGGCTCATTATCGCTGGAGCGAGCGCCTACCCCCGAATACTGAACTACAAAAAGTTTCGCGAGATTGCGGACGAGGTGGGAGCCCGTCTCATGGTGGACATGGCGCACATTGCAGGGCTCGTGGCTGGCGGACAGCACCCGAGCCCGGTGCCCTATGCGGATTTCGTCACCACCACGACCCACAAGACCTTGAGGGGCCCACGGGGGGGGATGATCCTGTGTCGGGAAGAGCACGCGAAGGCCATCAACAGTAAGGTGTTTCCCGGACTCCAGGGAGGCCCCCTCATGCATGTTATCGCTGCTAAGGCGGTGGCCTTTAAAGAGGCATTGGCGCCGGGGTTCAAAGCCTACCAGGAACAGATCACAAAAAACGCCAAGGTCCTTGCGGCAGCGTTGATGACAAGAGGGTTTCGTCTCACCTCGGGTGGCACGGACAACCACCTGATGCTGTTGGACCTGCGCAAATCGGAGTTGACGGGAAAGGTGGCCCAGGAGGCGTTGGACAAGGCACGGATTACGGTGAACAAGAACACCGTCCCCTTTGAGACCCGCTCACCCTTTGTCACCAGCGGTGTCCGGATCGGGACGCCAGCGGTAACCAGCCGCGGAATGAAGGAGAAGGAGATGGACACCATTGCCGGGTTTATCTCCAACGCCTTGAGTCGTGTGGCAGACGACGGCGCGCTCAAATCCATCGGTGATGATGTGCGGGAATTTTGCAAAGGCTTTCCGGTCTATCCCCACAGGTTGGGGAAGGATTAATAAGCTGTCATACGTCGGGAAAGAGATAACTCGCGCTAAGGCGCAAAGGACGAAGCGAAACCAGGTGACAGCGAGCGGATGGCAGCAAGCAGTAGGGAATGAACTATTACGCCGGGGTTCTCTAAATTCAGATGTGCTTACTGCGTCCTGCTAACTGCCGACTAGTTTCCGTAGCGTCTTGGCGGGATGAGCTTTGTTGAATTTATTCTTTTGTGAATCGTGCTGAGGTTATGGAACGGTGAAGTGTCCCTTTTGCCATGAACTTGATAATCGAGTGATCGACTCCCGACTCAGTAAGGACGGCGACATGGTTCGTCGTCGGCGTGAGTGTCCCAAGTGCACCCGGCGATTTACCACCTATGAGAGGGTGGAGGAAACCATGCCCCTGGTGGTGAAGAAGGATGGACGACGGGAGACATACGATCGTATGAAGATCGTTAACGGCCTAAAGAGGGCCTGTGAAAAGCGGCCTGTTAGTATCAACACCATTGAGACCGCCGCCGACCGCATTGAGCGGGGACTCCAGGAGCGGGGAGAAAAGGAAATCCAGAGCGCCATCATCGGTGAGTCGGCAATGCGGGAACTCCACGATATCGATCCGGTGGCCTATGTTCGCTTCGCATCTGTTTACCGTTCCTTCAAGGATATCGGTGAGTTCATGGTGGAATTGGAAGAACTGCTTAAGGAGCGCAAGGGGTTGAGCCTTGGGAAGCAGGGGGCCCGCGCCCAGAAAAAGGGTTAGGGGACTCGGTTTTCCGAATGGGAGATGATCTCCATGAACGGTACATGCGCTTGGCCCTTGGCTTGGCCCTCAAGGGTGCAGGTAGGACGAGTCCTAATCCAATGGTGGGAGCAGTGGTGGTGCGCGGGGGGAAGATCGTGGGCAAGGGTTACCATCGACGCGCTGGGGGTGATCATGCAGAAATTGCTGCCCTCAAACGCGCAGGCAAACGGGCTCGCGGGGCCACTCTGTACCTTAACTTTGAACCCTGCACCCATCAGGGTCGGACCCCACCTTGCACGCCGGTCCTGATCCAGTCTGGGGTGAAGCATGTGGTGGTTGGGATGGTGGATCCCAATCCACGGGTGTCGGGTAGGGGGATCAAAAGGCTTCGCCGGGCGGGAATCCAGGTTCGAGTGGGGGTCCTCGAGAGTGAATGTCGAAGGCTTAACCAGGCCTTCATCAAACATATTCGCCATCACGTTCCATTCGTCATTCTAAAACTAGCGGCTACTTTGGACGGCAAGATCGCTACCTCCACGGGGGATTCCCAGTGGGTCACCGGGGAAGCCGCGCGGGATTACGTTCACCGATTGCGTGACCGAGTGGATGCTGTGGTGGTTGGCATCGGTACGGTGCTTGCCGACAATCCAAAGCTCACCTGCCGTATCTCGAAGGGTCGTGATCCATTCAGGGTGGTGCTGGATGGACGGCTAAGGATCCCTACCGGCGCCAATCTGCTCCGTCAGCGCAATCCCGAAAGGACCATCGTAGCCGCCGGCCCTCGTGCCTCGGCAGAGAAGGCCAAGGGGATCGAAAAAACCGGCGCCGAGGTTTGGCGTTTCCCATTGCGTGGGGGATGGATTCCCTTTTCTGCTCTCTTAAAGAGGTTGGGTCGGTTGGGATTCCTGAGTGTTATGATTGAAGGGGGAGGGGGCACTGCGGCACGGGCCCTGAAGGAAGGGGTAGTGGATCAAGTGGTGTTTTTCTATGCACCCAAGATCATTGGCGGCGAGGGCAGGGACATGGTGGACGGTCTGGGAATCAGCAAGATGGTCCGCAGCAAGATCGTAAAGGATATGGAGACGAAGAGATTCGGCCAGGATATAATGGTCACGGGATATATAAAGAAGTAAAAAGTTGGGAAAAAAGACTAAAAAGGGAATAGTAAAAAGGCAAAAGATTAAACTAATAAGAGGAAGAATCAACCATCAAGTGTTTGAGACGGATAATCAATTAACGTGTAACCATCAACCATTGGCCTTTAACGATTAACGAAGAACAATGTTTACCGGGCTCATTGAAGACGTGGGTAAGGTTAACCGATGGCAAATCGGCAAAAGGGCGGGAAAGCTCACCTTCAGTACCCATCTCCCGGGGCGGGATATCAAATTGGGCTCCTCCATCGCGGTCAACGGTACCTGTCTAACCGTTGTGACCAGATCCAAGGGGCGTCTAACGGTGGATGTTTCACCCGAGACCCTGGAAAAAACTAATCTGAACGGAGTAAAGGTTGGGGATCCCATAAACCTTGAGCGACCCCTCAGATTAATGGACCGTCTTGGGGGTCATCTGGTTACCGGGCATGTGGATGGGATAGGGACGGTGAAGGCCATTCAAGAGCGGGAAGAGTTTACTTTCCTTGAGTTGAGGGTTCCCAAGCCCATCTATCGGATGCTGGTGCCCAAAGGTTCCGTTGCCTTGGATGGGATCAGTTTGACGGTCAATGAGTGTGCAAACCAGTGTTTTTCCATTGCTATCATTCCGTTTACCCTCCAGCACACTAATTTGCACAGGCGTAGGGTTGGTGATAAGGTCAATATCGAAACAGACCTGATTGGAAAGTACGTCCAGCAACTTATCAAGCCGGGCAAATCAAGTAAATCCGAGCGATTTGCCAACAAATCGATTCCGGACAGCGAGGATTGAACCGTGACCATGTCATCCATTGAGGAAACCTTAAAATCGCTGTGTGAGGGCGACATCGTTATCCTGGTGGACGAGGACTCTCCGGAAAGTGATGGTACGTTTTTCATCGCCAGTGACAAGGTAACCCCAGAGGCCATCAATTTTATCCTCAGCCGGGGCCGCGGCGGGATTATCTATCTGACCTTGACAGAAGAAAAGATGAAGGAGCTGGGTATTCTCATACCGGCCCAGCCCAATGTGCCTGCGCTAAGCGCGCCCATTGGGGTTCCCATCGACGCCAAGAGCGTTTCCGGTTTTGGTGTCTCGGCTGCAGGCAGGGCCGAAACCATTAAGACCGCTGTGCGTGTGGGAGCCAAACCCAGCGACCTGAGAGTGCCGGGCAATGTATTTCCCGCCAAGACTCGCACCGGGGGAGTCCTGGTGAGGACGGGGCACACAGAGGCGTCGGTGGACCTTGCACGTCTTTGCGGATTACAGCCGGCAGGGGTCATTAGCCGGATCTTAACAGAAGCCGGGGCCGTTGCCTTGATGCCCGATCTTAAAAAACTCGCATCCAAGCACAACCTGAAGATCGTCTCGGTGGCGGATCTAGTTGCCTATCGGCTGCGCAGCGAGTTCTTGGTCAAGCGAATGGGAGAATCCGTCTTTAATACGGTTCATGGCAGTTTCAAAGCCATTTCCTATCGAACCAACGTGGATGCGAATGAACACCTGGCTCTGATCAAGGGAGAAATCCCAACCAGGGGAAACGTCATGGTACGGATGCACTCGGAGTGCCTCACCGGGGATGTCTTTGGGTCGGAACGCTGCGATTGCGGGGATCAGATCTTCCAATCACTCAAATTGATCAGCGAAACAGGAAAGGGTGTGCTGGTTTACATGAACCAGGAGGGGAGGGGCATCGGGTTGACCAATAAGATCAAGGCCTATGCTCTCCAAGACCAGGGCATGGACACCGTGGAGGCCAATATCGAGTTGGGTTTTAAAGAAGACCTTCGGGACTATGGCATCGGCGCCCAGATCTTGCGGGATTTAGGAATCGAGAAGTTGAGACTGCTAACCAATAACCCGCAAAAAATTATCGGACTTCAGGGTTACGGTATCACCGTGGCTGAGCGGGTCCCCATAGAAATTACTCCGCATAAGTCCAACATCGGTTATCTTCGTACGAAGCAGGAAAAGTTGGGCCATCTTCTGTCCAAGGTGCAGGCCAATCACGAAAAGTAGGGTTTTATCCCGACTGTGGACGAACATGAGGGTCATTGAGGCCAAACTCCATGCAGCGGGATTGAAGTTCGGCATCATTGCAAGCCGCTTCAATGATTTCGTCACCGATAAGCTCCTGGATGGCGCTCTGGAAGCCTTGAAGCAGCATGGGTGTGAAGACAACAATATCGAAGTGGTACGGGTCCCTGGCTCATTTGAAATCCCCCTTCTGGCTGCCAAGATGGCAGCCAGCGGAAAATACGATGCGTTGATTTGTCTGGGCGCCGTGATCAAGGGTGAGACGGCTCACTTCGAGTATATTTCGGGAGAGGTTACCAGGGGGATTGGCCGCGCCATGATGGAGCATCGGATTCCCATCGCATTTGGTGTTCTTACCACCTACACCGTAGAACAGGCCATTGAACGGGCAGGCAAAGAATTAGATAATAAGGGATACGAAGCGGCGCTGACGGCCATCGAGATGGTCTGCCTGGAAAAAGAAATTTCATAGAAGTGTCAACTTCATCCTTTGCTCAGCCTGGTGGGGTTGCGCCGGGTCGAGGCAAAGGTATCGGTCATTGAATTGTTATGGGTATTAGGCGCAGAGGTAGAGAACTTGCCCTACAGGTTCTTTATCAGATTGAAATCACCGGGGACGCCTCCTCGGCGCCGCTGGAACTCTTTTGGAGCTACTTTGAAGGAAACGTCAAAGCGAGAGAGTTCGCCCGCCGCTTGGTCGCCGGAGTGGTCATGCATCGGGAAGAGATCGACCAACTCATTGAACAATCCACTGACAATTGGAAGCTTAGTCGAATGCCCAAAGTGGATCTCGCCATCTTACGCTTGGCTAGCTATGAACTATTATTCTGTCCTGATATCCCCCTCAATGTTAGCATCGATGAGGCCATTGAGGTCAGCAAGCGCTTCAGCTCAGAGGATTCGGCCACATTCATCAACGGTGTGCTGGACCATGTGGCCGCGTCAGGCGGGACCAAAGAACAGCTCTAAATTCAACTCCAGGTAGGCACAGGTCAAGCCATGGACGAAAAATACCAACCCGAAAAAATCGAACGGAGATGGCAGAAGGTCTGGGAGGAAAACAGGAGCTTCCGGGTGACAGAGGGCTCTAATCTTCCCAAGTGCTACCTTCTGGAGATGTTTCCTTATCCTTCCGGCGAAATACACATGGGCCATGTGCGAAATTATTCCATCGGCGATGTTATTGCCCGCTATAAGAGGATGCGGGGGTACAACGTGCTGCATCCAATGGGGTGGGACGCCTTCGGACTACCCGCGGAGAACGCGGCCATCGAACGGGGAATACATCCGGCCAAATGGACCATGGAAAATATCGCCACCATGCGCCAGCAGCTGAAGGAAATGGGGTTCAGCTACGACTGGGACAGGGAATTCGCCACCTGTGAAGAAGGGTATTACCGCTGGGAGCAGCTTTTTTTCCTGGAGATGTTCAAACGGGGATTGGCCTACAAGAAATTATCCACGGTCAACTGGTGTGACCACTGTCAAACGGTGCTGGCCAATGAGCAGGTGGAAGAGGGCCGATGCTGGCGGTGCGAGCATGAGGTTGGGACCAAAAAGCTGGATCAATGGTTCTTCCGAATCACACAATACGCGGATGAGTTGCTCCAGGATTGCGATACCCTCACGGGTTGGCCCGAAAAGGTCCTCACCATGCAACGCAACTGGATCGGAAGATCTCTTGGGGCTGAGATCAAATTTCCTTTGGAAGAAAGAAAAAGGGGGAATCTGTCGGTCTTTACCACCCGCCAGGATACGGTCTACGGTGCCACCTTTGTTTCCATCGCCCCGGAGCATCCCTTGGCCCTGGACCTCTCCCGTGGCAAGAACGAGGAGAGGGGGGTAAGGGAATTCATCCAAGAGATGAAAAAAGTAAACCAGGCTCAAAGGGAAGAACCTGATTATGAGAAGGAGGGGGTCTTTACCGGAGCCTACTGCTACAACCCCTTCAGCGAAGAGAATATTCCCATCTATGTCGCGAATTTTGTTCTCATGGAGTATGGCACTGGAGCGGTCATGGGTGTGCCGGCCCATGATCAGCGAGACTTTGAGTTTGCCGACAAGTACGGATTGCCGGTGCGGATCGTGGTTCAACCCGAGGCAGCGGAGCTGCCGGAGGTGGCCCACCTGGCCGAGGCCTATGTGGACGAAGGCGTTTTGGAGAACAGCGATCACTTCTCGGGCTTTGAGAGTGGGGAGGCACGAGAGAAGATTGCCGCTTTTCTCGAAGGGAAGGGATGGGGGAAGGGGACGGTTCGTTATCGGTTGAGGGACTGGGGAATCTCGCGGCAACGTTATTGGGGGACGCCCATACCCATCATTTACTGTGATGCCTGTGGGGTTGTTCCGGTTCCCGAGGAGGATCTCCCGGTAGTTCTACCCAAAGACATCGAGTTGTCTAGAGAAGGGGGGTCGCCACTGGCCAACCATCCGGAGTTCTTCCAGGTGAGCTGTCCGAAGTGCAAGGGAATCGCCAGGAGAGAGACCGATACCATGGATACCTTCGTGGAATCTTCGTGGTACTTCGCCCGCTACGCTTCCCCGGATGAGCTCAAGTCACCACTAAACAAAGAACGAACAGCCTACTGGTTGCCTGTGGACCAATACATCGGCGGCATTGAGCATGCGGTGCTCCACCTTCTCTATGCTCGGTTCTTTACCAAGGCGCTCAGGGACATGGGATGGTTGGGGATCAACGAGCCATTCACGAACCTACTGACCCAGGGAATGGTCATCAAGGACGGCGCCAAGATGTCCAAGTCCAAGGGAAATGTGGTGGATCCCAACTTCTTGATTGAAAGATTTGGCGCGGATACGGCACGCCTGTTTGCGCTGTTTGCCGCCCCTCCGGAAAAGGACCTGGATTGGAGTGACCAGGGGGTACAGGGGGCCTATCGCTTTCTAAACCGGTTGTGGCGTTTCATCTATCAACAAAGAAAAATCTTGCTCCAGGCAAAGGGGGATGCCTCCAGTAAAGTGTCCGATGACCTGAAGAACCTGCGCCGGCAAATTCATCGCACCATCAAGAAGGTCACCGACGATATTGAAAACCGGTACCATTTTAATACCGCCATTGCTGCGGTCATGGAGCTTTTCAATTCCTTGAGCGCCATAGACGAGAAGGAGATTAAAAAGAAACAAACGGCGGCGCTGGTGAAAAGCGGATTGGAGTCCATTGTGGTGCTGCTCTATCCGTTCGTTCCCCACATCTCTTGTCAACTATGGGAAGATTTGGGTCAAAAAGACTCACTGGAAGGGAAGAGTTGGCCGGAGTATTCGGAGGACGCCCTGGAAGAGGAGACGTCACTGATCGTAATTCAGGTCAATGGAAAGGTCCGCGGAAGGATTTCGGTTCCCGTCGACGCCGGCGAGAAATCCATCGAAAAAGAGGCCTTGGCGGATCCAAAGGTCGGTGCTTTCATCAAGGATAAAAAGATACAGAAAATCGTGCGGGTTCCGGGACGTCTGATCAATATCGTGTTGGAAGGATAACGCCATGAGCCGCCGCAGAGCTGGTTCTCAATTAGTTCATTCAATTCGCCTTGAGAGTTTTTTTACTGCTACGGCATTGCTGTTTCTTGCCTTTTTGAGCTTTAGCGGTTGCGGTTATCGTTTCGCGGGGAAAGGGGAGGCCTTCCCCGAAAATGTCAATTCCATTTACGTGGCGAATTTTGTCAATTCCAGTGAGAGTGCGGGGCTTGAGAAAGAGATTAGCCTGGCCTTGAAAAGTGAGTTTCGACGCAAGGGTATGGTTCGACCCGCGAGTCAACTGGATCAGGCGGATGCCGTACTCAGCGGGGTGGTCCGTTCCCTGGACACCAACGTTGTCTCGGTAAACGCCAGTGACGAGGTGCTGCAATATGAGGCCGTTTTGGAGGTGGACATGACCCTCCGGCGCCGTTCTCCCAATGAGCTCCTGTGGCGTACCGAGGGTAGCCGCATTAAAGAAACCTTCGTGGGCGCCAGGGGGGCCGTTGTGACCACTTCGTCCGCTTTTCAAAGGCGAACATTGAACGCAACAGATATCCCTTTGTTCACGGACGTCCAGCTTACAGAGACCATGAGTCGGGAAACCAGAGCCGATTTAGTCAACCGGTTTGCGCGTAAGATGCATCAGAAAATCATTGAGATGTTTTAATTAGGGCCCATGGATAAGCACTATGGTTGGGCCTACGATTGGGTATGGGTTGGGACGAGGCTCACTCGGCGGATCGTTAGTTGGCCTTGGACACCACATGAACGGCGCGGGCCAATCGAGACATCCTGCGGGATGCGGTGTTGTGCTTGAGAACTCCTTTGTTCACGGCGCTATCGAGGATCTTGTTGACATCCCTTAATTGGGTCGCGGCAGTGGCGTGATCCTTTTTATCGATGGATAGTCGGACCTTCTTGATCAGGGTCTTTACCCTGGATTTGATTTCCTGATTTCTTGCCCTTCGCTTTAAGCTCTGGCGGTGGCGTTTGATAACGGATTTGTGTACGGCCAAGGTATCCCTCCTAAGCCACAAACCTAGCACTAACTGGTTGAGGAGTCAACGCAATGGATGAGGTGGGCAAAATTACCCGGGCGGCAGGAGTGGTTGGCTTTTTTACACTCCTTAGCCGAGTTTTCGGGCTTTTGCGTGACATCGTCATTGGTTACCTGTTTGGCGCCCGGGGGCCTGCCGATGCCTTTTTTGTTGCCTTTCGGATTCCCAATCTCCTGCGCCGTTTGACCGCCGAGGGCGCGTTTTCCGTGGGTTTTGTCCCTGTATTTACGGACTATTTGACCAACCGCACCAAAGAGGAGGCCCTGGAGGTTGCCCGGTTGGTCTTCACCTTCGCCGCCCTGGTCCTGGGGGTGCTCACAGTTCTTGGGATCTTATTCGCATCTCCCTTGACCTATCTCTTCGCCCCTGGGTTTTTTGCCAATGCGGAAAAGTTCGACCTTGCGGTTTTCTTGACTCGATTGATGTTCCCTTACGTTTTTTTCGTCAGCCTGGTGGCCCTGGCCATGGGGTTTTTAAACTCGTTTCGTCATTTTATGGCCCCTGCGTTGTCCCCGGTTCTGCTTAACGTCTCCATCATCGTCTGCGCCCTCATGGTCACACCCATGCTATCTGAACCGGTGGTCAGTCTGGGCTACGGCGTGTTGCTGGGTGGCATAATCCAGCTGTCCTTACAGATTCCTTTTCTTTCCCGTTACGGCCTGTCCTTTGTGCCGTGTTTTCGCTTTAAACATACGGCTCTAAGACGCCTTGTTCTCCTCATGGGACCGGCCGTGCTTGGGGCGGCGGTCTACCAGGTCAACGTCCTGGTGAGTACGGTCCTGGCTTCCATGCTTGCCGAAGGAAGCGTTTCTAGCCTCTACTATGCGGATCGATTGCTCCAGTTCCCACTCGGAATTTTCGCCATCGCCATGGGAACTGCGGCCTTGCCCAGTTTTTCCTCTTTGGCGGCCAGGAAAGATTTCACGGCGCTGAAGGATGGACTTTCCTATTCTCTTCGACTGGTAAATTTTATTACTCTTCCGGCGACTTTAGGTCTCATGGTCTTGTCGGTTCCGGTCTTTGCGCTGTTATTTCAACGTGGGGCGTTTGACGCCCATACAACAATGTTAGCAGCCCAGGCCCTGGTATTGTTTTCCCTTGGGTTATGGGGAATTTCCGGCACGAAAATCGTGGTGCCCGCTTTTTACGCCCTGGAAGATACCAAGACGCCGGTCACGGTTGCATTGTTTACCTTCGCGCTGAATTTCTTGTTGAGCCTGATCTTGATGGGTCCGGTTTCCGCAGGTTGGGATGCCGGTGGGTTTGGCGGTGCCATCGCAGGGATATCGCAAACTTTGGGGATATTTTCTCTTTCCCATGGGGGCCTGGCCCTGGCCAATTCTATATCATCAACCTGTCAGTTCTTGGTCTTGCTTCTCATCTTGCAAGGTCGGATAGGTGGATTCCCCTGGAAGGAGTTTTCAATTTCATTCCTCCGGAGCCTCTTTAACGCTCTGCTCATGGCCCTTCCGCTTTCTTTGATTGTTCGTAGAATTGACTGGGTGGGATTGGAAGGATCGCCGATTACCCCGAGCGCACTGTTCTTATTTACGTTGGTAGGAGGGGTTATTTTGTACGTTGCGCTAAGTTATATATCGCGAAGTCCAGAGCGGCATGTCATCGTCCGAGCCGCCTCTGCTATTACTAGGAGATTAACTAACCAAAAACATCCAAGTGGTTGGTCTTCATAGCTTTGAGGGGATCACAACTTAGGCAGTTTGTTCCCCCCCGCTGTTTCTCGCCCTCTGGCTCCGGTCTATTTTGACTTATCCATAGCTTGTAAACAAAAATTGTGGATCTACTTCCTGAGCGTCTTCTTGAATATCGCTTCGGCCCTATCAGCTGCCCGTTCGGACTTGGTGGCTGCTCGCTCGGACTTGGTGGCCGCTCGCTCGGACTTGGTGGCCGCTCGCTCGGCACGGGATGCGGCCGAGTTGGCAGAGGACGCCGCTGATTCAGCCTTTCTTGCCGCCGCATTGGCTCTTGACGCTGCTGAATCCGCATTAGATGCTGCCTGCCGGGCAGCCCGTGTGGCCTCTTCAACCGCCTTTGTATCCACCTGAAGGTCTGGGTGTGTATGGTTAAGAAGGGCACAACCATGGGCAGTCAATGCCACTAAGGCAGGGCCCAATGCCAAAGTTAAGACCTTTTTCTTCCACTCCATCATGCGGAAAACCTCCTAGAGTAAGTTTTAAGATAGATAAATAGCCTAATTTCTGGTTGCTTGCAAGCTTTTTTCTTAAATGAAAGGAAGCTTCAGAGGGGCTTTCCTTGGGATCAACCATGAGCCACTGGCGATAAAATTGGAGTGATCAAGAAGTTATAACTTTGTAACGCTCCGCAAAACCAAAACCGTGTTGAAGTGTCGGGGCCGTGCGGTCAACTTTAATCCTTTTACAGCAACGAAGGAAGGGTTGGATCTGATCGAGAGGAGCGGTGGTATCCTGCCCCCCTTCAGAAAATGATTGGGACATGATTAATCTGAACAGGTTGACGAGTTCGGGGCAGTAAGTTATTGAATCCTTTTACGCCGGGATGGTGGAATTTGGTAGACACACGGGACTTAAAATCCCGAGGGCCGCAAGGCCCGTGCCGGTTCGAGTCCGGCTCCCGGCACCAGAACGAACAAGTCAGAATAAAATCCAAATCCGTTTTGGTGCTTAATCGACCCTCAGGCGAAGCAGGTTCGCTGCCTAACATTACCTGCTCCCCCACCAAGGTCCGCGGTCGTTCATCCGCTGAGCCGGGCATTTGTTTTGGTAGAACAGACCTCCACTCCTCTTCCACCCATTGCCCCTAGGAGGAAAGGTCGTCCACCAGGTGGTTGTCGAAGTCGATGATTGGTGTGTCTCCTATAGTCATATGCATCCTCCCGCTCCCCCAACCTAAGGAAAAGGACCCGGTTCATCCTTCCTTGACAATGAGTGGGGCGTCGTGTTTCAGTAAGCTCTCAAATCGACTATCAGAGAATATTGCCTGACACAATCCTGATCAACCATAGCAAGGCAAGAGGAGGAGCACCAAGATGAACGAAAGGCGAACTCTGCGGGGGCTAGGTCCCATCGCAATTGTAACCCTGTTGACTTTCCCCGTTGGTTCACCTGCCCGTGCGGATTCCGAACCTTTTTTTAAGGGTAAAACCATCAAGCTGATTCAGGCACGCCGGCCCGGCGGGGCGGGGGATATGCGGGTGAGGAGCATAATGAAGTTCCTTTCGGACCACATTCCGGGACACCCCGGCATCCTCTCACAGTACATGCCCGGAGGCGGTGGGAGACTGGCCGCAAACCACCTCTACAGAGCGGCACGCCCCGACGGTCTTACCATCGCTAACATTGGCGGTGGTTTTTTAATGAATGCCGTATTGGGTCAGCCCGGTGCAAACTACGATGTTCGGAAGGTGGCCTACCTCGGCTCGGGCAACAGCAAGGGTAGCTATGCGTTCTTTACCCGAAAAGACCTGGGTCTCGACACCTTGGACAAGCTTCGGGCGGCTCCCAGGGTCAGGGTCGGCGGCCAGAATATCGGCCACGATGTCTATACCCAGGCACGGCTCTTTGTTTGGATCTTGGACCTAAGAAACGCTCGTTTCGTCGTGGGCTACTCGGGGCCTGAAATGGACGTGGCATTCATACGCGGGGAACTGGACGCGCGGTCTAATAACAACGCAACCATGCTCCGAAGAAACCCCGAATGGATCAGCGACAAGCTCATCGATCTTCACGCAGTGATGGAGGTTCCCAAGGGGCACCGGATTTCTCATCCGGCCTTTAAGGGCGTTCCTGCCTTGGATCAGTTCTCGAAAACGAAAGCGCAGCGGAAAGCGCTGGAGCTTCGCCGCAACATTCGCTTGGTGGGTTCACCCTATCTGCTTCCTCCCGGGGTTCCCGCGGATCGCGTTAAAATTCTGAAGGAGGCCTTCGACAAGACCCTTAAAGATCCTCGGTTGACGAAGGAATGGGAAAAATTGACGGGAGAGCCTCCGGCTCCTGTGTTGGCGGATGAGCAAACAACGGCGGTCAGATCACTGTCCAAAGACCCTGAGGTTATCACTGTCTTTAAGCAGATTGCCGGAGCCGGACCTATACCATGGCCCTAAACCTGATAGGGTCCTGAACGATTGTTCCGGAAGCGGATGGAAACCCATTTATGCCCGGGCTCCAAAGGGTGGAGGGATGCAGACCTTGCTAACGTACGACCCCTTCCTCACGTAGGTGTTCGACCTCCACGTCCGTACAGTTGAGCAGGCCCCGCAGCACCTCGTCTGTGTGTTGGCCTACTCTTGGCGACATCTGGCGAATGCCGGATGGGGTCTCGGACATGCGAATCCATGGCGCCAACAAGGTGATTGGCCCGGCCACTGGATGTTCTCGCTGGACGAAAGCCTCACGCGCTTTGATATGAGGGTCCTCAAGTACTTCCTCCAAGGAAAGCACCGGCGCTCCAAAGTAGCCGAGATCGCGAAGCTTAAGCCATAATTCCTGCCGAGTCCTCGGCCGCGCCCAGGTAAAGAGGACTTCGCTTAGCTCTTTACGATGCGCTCGTCGCCCTTGCGCGGTGGCAAACCGCGGATCGTCTTGCAGGTCTTCGCGCTCCATTGCCGCCGCGAGTTTCCTCCAGTTCGCATCGGTGATCTCGGGCAGTCGCAGGGTGAAATAACCGTCGCCCACTTGGGTCGGTAGGGAGCCTATCTTGTTGCCCGTAAAATATTCGTGGTATGTACTGGCCATGAATCCCAACACAGCCTCCTGCATGGAGATTTCGATTTTCTGTCCCTTATCGGTTCGCTCGCGGGCGTGGAGAGCCGCTAAAATTCCCACTGCCATGCTGATGCCCCCCGCCTCGTCACCTATTCCAATGGGTTTGGTCCCAGGGGCGCCGTTGTACTGCCATGACGCGTGGGTCCAGGCACTCATGCCGTTATTGACCCCGGCGTTGGACCCATAGGGCGAGTATGGCCCCGTCTCACCATAGCCGCGCGAACAGGCATAAATCAGCCTCGGATTAATCTTCCTCACCGACTCGTAGTCCAGGCCAAATTTCTCTATGGTCCCTTTCTGGTAGTTCTCCACCAGCACGTCCGAGACGGCAATAAGCTTACGGACGATCTCACGCCCCTCTTTGGTCTTGAGGTCCACGGCCACACTTTTTTTGTTGGTGTTGACCATCATGAACTCGTAGCCGTCCACGGGGGACCCCGGTGGCATCCAGGAGCGACGGAAGTTGTCTCCCTTGGGGGGCTCCACCTTGATGATCTCCGCTCCCAAGTGGCCGAGCACCATGGTGCAAAACGGCCCGTTGAGGGCATGGGTTAAATCGACGACGCGAACGTCCTCCAGGGCTTGATTCATAATGACCCTCCGTTTGGGCTGATTTTAGCGCAGGCCGATTCGTCTACATTCGTACGGTCGATACCCACCGCAATTGCACGCTCCGCATCCTGAATGGCTAGATGGCGCCTTCCTCCGCAAGCTGGTTCACCTCGGCCTCGCTCAAGCCAAGCATGGAATTGTACACCTCATGATTGTGCTGTCCGATCAAAGGGGCCGCACTGGTGATTGCCCCTGGCGTTTCGGAAAAGCGCATCCAAGGCGCGAGCAGTTTGACGGCACCGGCCTCTGGGTGCTCGATATCGACAAAGGCCCTGCGCTCCTGAATATGTGGATTATCCAGGACTTCTGCCAGACCCAGGACCATACCGCTGGAGAGTCCGAAGGAGCTCAACATGTCCCACAGCTCTTGCCGAGTTTTACCACGGACCCACTTGGAGACCAGGGCTTCCACGTCCTCATAATTCCGCCGTCGGGCCTTGTTTGTTGCGAATCGCGGGTCCTTGGCCACCTCGGGTGTTCCCATGGCCGTGCACAGCTTTCCCCACAACTCGTCAGAAACATCGGGCAGGTGAAAGGCGTAATGCCCGTCGGCGCATTCCTTTGGTGGCTGGCCGACCTTGCGACCCTCGAAGAGGGTGTGGAAAGTGCTCACCATGAAGCCCATGAGGGCTTCTTGCATGGAGATTTCGATCTTTTGTCCTTTCCCTGTCTGCTCCCGAGCATACAGAGCCGCGCAAACGGCAAGAGCCATGGAAAATCCGGCTGCCTCGTCGCCGATGCCCAAGGCTTTGAACCCGGGTTTTCCAGCCAACTCTTGCGCCGCGAACTGCCATCCGGACATGGCCATGATCGTAGCGGCGTTGGCGCGCACATGTTTGTAGGGCCCGCTCTCCCCATAACCCCGGCTGCACGCATAGATGATCCTGGGGTTGAGTTCGCGCAAGGCATGGTAGCCGAAGCCCAAACGATCCATCACACCCACCGTGAAGTTTTCCACTAACACGTCGGATTTCTTGACTAGCTCGCGAAAGAGTTTACCGCCTTTGTCATGCTTGAGGTTGAGGGTGATTCCTTTCTTGTTGCTGTTCACCATGAGAAACTCATAGCCGTCATGCTTGGCATCGGGGGGCATCCAGGCGTGGCGAAAACGGTCTCCCGAGCCGTGTTCTACCTTTAGGACCTCCGCTCCCATGTGAGCCAGCAGCATGGTGCAGAAGGGTCCGTTGAGGACGTGGGTGAGATCCAACACTCGTACTCCAAACAAGGGTCCAGCCATCAGGGTTTACCTCCATGACCTTGAGAATTTGTTAATCGGGTGTGGGTCACGATGATGCGATGGGGCGAAATTTCGGTAGAGTATACTCCGGTGTAACGTCGTCGTACACCACACTCACCGCCATTCCAACCTTTACTATTTCCCATGGGCAATTAATGACGTTGCTGGTCAGGGTGACTTGGTCATCGGTGCCGTCCATGGTAATCTGGGCGATGACGTAAGGAACGTCGTCAGCGAATGTGGGCACAGAAACGTAGTGCACCGCCACGAAGGAATTCACGATACCGGTCTCCGCCAGCTTTGCCCACTCGTAATCCCAGGAATAGCAAGAAGGGCACACACCCTGGGGCGGCCAACGAAAGCGCCGGCACGCCGTGCACCGTTGCGCCCGAAGCTCGTGTCCCTTACACGCATCCCAAAAAGGCTTGGAATCCGAATCGGGTGCCGGTAGTGGCTTGGCATATTCCGTCATGTGTTACGTCCTCCGTAGCAGCATGGCGCTGCCGCCGCCCTCGCCGCACACCAGTGCGATCTGTGGATTTCGCACCTGGCGGCATTGGCTCCGGTCATAACTATGGGTTCCTTCGCACAGGTCGTCTACTACACCTTGCGGCCTGAGCTGCTGCACGGCCTCGATGACGTGATTCTGCCCGTGGATATGTCCCTCCGACAGCAACCCGCCATGGGTGTTCACCGGGCAGGTGCCGTCGAGTTTGTTATGACCTTCTCGTACCCACGCGCCAACCTCACCTTTTTTAACCAAACCATAGTCTTCGATGTGGCTCATGCACATGAAGGTGAAGGGATCGTAGATCTCGGCCAGACTCACGTCTTTCGGAGTGACGCCGGCTCCCCCGTAGAGAAGCGGCGCGGCATTGACCCCGTTGGTTTCCCACAACCCTTCGGTGGGTCCCGAACCGCCAACTCCGGACATGATATAAACCGGCGGATGCTTGAGATCACGTGCCCGCTCGGCGGAGGTGACGATGTACGCCACAGCACCGTCGGTTTCCTGGCAGCAGTCGAAGAGGCGGAATGGGTAAACGATCCAGCGCGAGTTTTGATGATCGTCGATGGTCATGGGTTTTCGCATCATGGCCTTCTTATTGAGCATGGCATGCTGACGCTCCGTCACCGCAAGGTGAGCAAAATCCAAGGTGGTGGTCCCGTAGCGGGCCATGTGAGCTGTGGCCCGGTGGCCAAAGGTAGCCGCTGCGTGATGGGATCCGAAAGGGGTGGTGAACTGGTCGGGCCCTGTAACCTCCTCAGCGCGCCTGGCCCGTTGTGCCCGCCCTTCGCTGTAACGGTTCATGCCACGGTAAACCAACACGGAGGTGCAGATCCCGCTATGGACAAGGGAGGCTGCTGTCAGCGTCGCTGCGCAGTTCCACGTGCCGCCTGTAGAATTGAAGACCTCGAAGTTGCATTTTTTCATCCCAAGAGCGTGCACCATTTCGCGTGGCGCCACGGTGTCCATATGCTTGTGGAAATGACACACAATCCCATCGAGGGCTTGGACTGAAAGGCCTGCGTCCTGAGCCGCCTTGAGGCTCGCCTCCAGAATCAGGTTCATGGCAGTTGATCCGGACCGCCTCGAGAAGGCTGTCCAGCCGATCCCTACGATAGCGGTCTTATCTTTTATGGGTTGCTCAGGCATCCGTGGCTCCCTTCACTCAGGGCGGAGAGTGCAGTTGCTGTGAAGCGACAGTCATTGACTGGTTTGTCGTTACACGCCTATTGTCCCTAAGGCTATCTTGAAGAGGAAATGGGACGACAATTATCGGTGGTTCGAATGGAAAATACTCTATGATGAACACTGGTGTCAAGACAACGATTCATCGCCAATTGGTAGCGTCTATTGACAGCGGATTGAGACTCTACTAAATCAGCAACTTTGAGGTGCCTGGTTAACCTCCTCCTCGAGGTTTGAAATGGTACCCGAACCAGGTGCGCGGGACCTACACGCAGCCATCTACGATCCTCCTACCAATGGGCTCGATTCAAATGGACGAACGATTATTCCGGCGTGGTCGGAAATCTCCACCACTGACGGGCCTCCAAGTAGACGTGGTAGCCACACCTCGGTTTATAATAATAATCTGGCCAGCAACCGTATGATTGTGTTTGCCGAGCAGACGGAGTGTGTTGATTCCTGCGTTGACCTTAATGACGTCTGGGTGTTAACCGATGCCAACGGGATGATCCCCCGGGGGGGGGCCTGTTTTCGGTGCGACCTCAATGGAGGAAGAAAAACCAGTCCGAGGTAGCCACCTCAACCGTGGATGTGATCGAAGCAGTGACGCCCGAGATTGCGGATACTATCGGATTTGGCACAGGCGGAGGGGGCACAACCGCTGTGGGGGGAGAGTTGAAGTTACCCGTAATCAAGGTCCTGGGATCAAACCCGATTACGGTAAAGATCGGTACGAACCATACGGACAAGGGGGCGACAGCCAGAGACAACCTCGGAGGGGATCTGACAGAAAGTGTCGTAGTAACTTCCAACGTCAACACGAGAGTGGATGGGAGTTATACTGTGGTATTCAAAGTGACGGATTCCAGTGGAAATACCGCCACTGCGGCACGCACGGTGAATGTAGTGGGTGTATCGATGTGCAAAGGAAACCTTGCCTTCTGCGACACGCCGACTCGCGGATAAGGAACTATACACGCCGATTGTGTTGGAAAAACTGAAACTCAACTATGTTTTGACCGTCGAGGTGATCATTCATCGAGAGGTTAAGTTCTTCGATCTGATTTCGATCATGCGGAAGTCCATGATCCTGGTGAGTGGAATCCTGATCATCCTTGGAATGTCGTTGGCCTCCACGAATTATCTGGTTGACGCCGAGGTGCCCATCAAATTGTTTAACTTTGTTAGTCAGCATGTATCGATCCCCATTACATTTCTTATTCTGCTGAACCTATTTCTATTGATCCTCGGCACCATGCTCGATATTTTTTCGGCGTTGGTGATTGTTATCCCGCTGATTCTCCCTGTTGCCATCAACTATGGCATCGACCCCGTCCACCTTGGAATTATCTTCCTGGCCAACATGCAGATCGGTTATTTTACTCCCCCTGTGGGCATGAGCCTGTTCATTGCCGGCTACCGATTCGAAAAGCCAATCTCGCAGCTCTACCGTGCGACTTTCCCCTTTTTCGTCATTTTGCTTCTGACGGTTATAATGATCACCTATTGGCCCGCGCTGTCGCTGTTTCTCGTATGATAGGAGGGGACCCTCCTCTTGGCGCACGATACGGGATCGTTTTGACTTCTATCCAGCGGTAATAACAATTCCCGCCTTTTCACACTCCCAGTTTGAGGGCCGCGATACGCTCGCTCAGTGGCGGATGGGTCATGAACAACCGCCTGATGCCGCCCTTTTCTCCGCCCGAAATGCCGAAGGCTTCGATCTGCTCGGGAAGCTGTGCCCGCTTGCTACTACGCTTCAGGGACTCCAGGGCCGCTATCATCTTGTCTCTTCCTGACAGGCGCGCAGCGCCGGCGTCGGCCCGAAACTCGCGTCGCCGGGAGAACCAGAAGACGATCACACTTGCAAGCATGCCTAGGACGAGTTGGGCTACAATGACGACAATGAAATAGCCTATGCCATAACCACGTTCATTCCTGAAAACCACCCGGTCTACTATATGGCCGATGACGCGAGCCAAAAAGATAACGAACGTGTTTACAACCCCCTGTACAAGGGCAAGAGTTACCATGTCACCGTTGGCAATGTGACTCACCTCGTGGGCGAGCACGGCATCCACTTCCTCGGCCTTCATGCTGTCCAGGAGGCCGGTACTCACAGCCACCAGGGCGTTGTTTCGGCGTGCACCGGTGGCGAAAGCGTTTGGGTCTGGTGAGTCGTAGATGGCCACTTCGGGCATGCCGATTCCGGCTGCGTTTCACTGTATTAACGAGCCAACCCTCTGCATCGTTTCGTGGCCGATTGATGACGTGGGCCCCTGTTAGCCGCTTGGCCGTCTATTTGGAGATGGCAAGGGAGATGAACGAGCCCCCCATGCCGAACACAGCGGAAAATATCAATAGGGCGTTTATATTTAAGTTCACACCCCGCTCGTCAAGGATGCTGTCTACTCCCAGGATACGTAACGTTATACTGAGCAGTATAATGATGGCCAAGTTGGTAGCAATAAACAGAAAAACACGTTTCATGGCCTTTGACTCTCCTTTTTAATTGAATAATCCAACAATCAAGGTCCGTTGGATCGCCCCTTTAATTATTACTCATCCAGCATTTTATTCAGCGGTCTCTGCTTGTGCTTTGAGGCATTTCTTCCGCTTTCGTCCTTTGGCGGGAGGGGGCAAGACAACGGGCCCAATTCGAAGCATGGGCGAGACTCCGGTTCACCTCAACTCACGAGAATTGAAAATCGGGCCTCGTAGGAATCACCAGGTTCCACACTAATCAATTCGGGCCATCCACTGGCGAGGGCGTTGGTGGCCGCGGTCATGGGCTCAAAACAGATGAGGTCCCGGCCCGCGGGAGCCCATACGATTGCATAGGGATAGCCGTATTCAAAGCACACAGCCAGGTTTCTTTGTCCTCCCTCCAGGGTAAATGCGGCTCGATTACCGTTTGCGCATACCAATTCATCGAACAGATCATCGTATATTCGGTTACCGAGGGGTCCCTTTTTCACGGCCACAGGTTCGCGGTCCGTTGTGGGAAGATTCTGCTCGCTGAGCGTGTAATGTCGGCGCACAGGCACGTCAACGATCCAATCTTCACGTTTTACTCCGGGCAGATGGAAATAGGGGTGCCATCCGAACACAACGGGAACGCCCAGGTCCCCGGTGGCGGTCAACGTTGTCTCAATGGAAAGAGAGGCGCCCCCACGGAATCCCGACAGGGTAATTCTATGTTCTAACCGATGGGGGAACGGAAAACCGGCGAAGATCTCTGAATCTGAATTCACCTCTAATTTTGCACTGAGACGTGCATAGGTCATGCCTGGAGTTAGCTCCGTCACGGTCCACCCCTTGCGGCCTGCGGCTAAGCCGTGAATGGGTAGACTGTTGGGATCGCGAGCCACGAGTGTGGTCACCGGCTTTAGGTCGGCTACTGTTTCTCCAACCCGATAGACGTCACTTTGCAACCGGTTGCCCCATGGGTGTAGCAAAGGAATACCGAAGGTTTTACCATGCTCAACGTAGGCCTTCAGACCGTCTTCTTGAACCAGCAATTCTTCGCCTCTGTGGGTTAGAGATGCTCCCACCATACCGCAATCAGGGACAAACGTCGCCGTGACCAGGGCGTCTTCCGATTTCATCCGGTATGCCCTAAATCCTTCGAACTCGGTCTGTGAAATTGTGTGTTTCATCTATTCAAAAACCCCATCCATTAAATCCCGGCGTACCATGCGTACCCCAAGTCCTCCAACTATCCTCCCTTTCCCCCGCGGATCTCTTCGATGCTAGCAACAAATTCGATTTTGGTGATATACTTTGCCATCTTATAACCCAGCTGCGTTTCCACTGGATTTGGCTGAACCACTTTCATGACCTCAGAAAATGGTACGCCTTTCCACTTCGCGATGGCGCTCCACCCCTGCACACAATCGTCACGGGTGATCTGGGTTCTTGAGGCAATTCTCTTCAGATGGGTCAGAGAAAATTTCCTGGGTTTCTTGACCTGTCCCGTAACCTCCAGTCTCCAACTTGCCCACCCCCTAAGACCGTCTTGAACATATTTTTGATCCAAGAGAGGGGGGGCCATTGGGCTTGAAGTAGCCGGAGATCTCTTTTTCACTGAACTCCTTTGCCCATACGGCTAAAGTTCTTGCAACATGAACTCCACGGTCGCGCAAATCCAAGTGTTTCTGACGGTTCGGGACTAACCTCGAGTCCCAAGGGCTCGGTCAAGATTGAATCCGGCACTGATCAACGCCAGATGCGTAAAGGCCTGCGGAAAATTACCCAGCCCCTCGCCCCTGTGGCCGGTTTCTTCGGCATATAGACCTACATGGTTGGCATAACCCAGCATCTGCTCGAACATGAGCCTTGCCTCATCCAAGCGGCCTGCCCGGGTCAGCGCCTCAACCAGCCAGAAGGTACAGATATTGAATGTCCCTTCTTCTCCCTTTAGCCCGTCCGCTGTTTCCTCCACGTCGTACCGATAAACCAGACTGTTGGAAAGTAGCCCGCCCTTTTCCGGCGGCTGCATTGTGGCATCCAGAGTCTTGAGCATACGGGGATCGGTGGGAGAGACGAAAAAAACTAATGGCATCATCAGGTTGGCCGCGTCGAGATGACTGCTTCCGTAATGTTGCACGAAGGCCTCACGTTTGGGATTCCACCCCTGATTCATGATTTCCTCGTAGATTTCATCACGAACTTTCAACCAGCGCTCACGGTCGGCGGGGAAGGATCGCTTGTCTGCCAGGCGTAGGCCGCGGTCCACTGCAACCCAGCACATGAGCTTGGAGTACAGAAAGTCTTGCTGTCCGCCCCGCACCTCCCAAATCCCTTCGTCCTTGCGTCGCCAGTTTCCGCAAACCCAGTTAACCAGTTGTCTCAGGTGGGTCCAGAGATCGTAAGAGATTGGGCTTCCGTATTTGTTATAGAGGTAGACCGAATCCATGAGCTCCCCGTAGATGTCCAGCTGGAGCTGGTTGGCTGCGCCGTTTCCGATTCGAACCGGACGGGATTTCTTGTAGCCTTCCAGGTGGTTTAAAATCTCTTCGGACTCAATATGGCTCCCGTCAATGCGATACATAATGTTAAGAGAGCCGTCGGGATTCAACTCATGGCAGCGAGCTTCTATCCAGTGCATGAACTCGGCAGCCGCGTCGGTAAAGCCAATACGCATCAAGCCATAAATCGTGAAAGCCGCATCCCGGACCCACGTGAACCGGTAGTCCCAGTTGCGCTCTCCTCCCACTCCTTCCGGAAGGCTGCAGGTGGGCGACGCGACGATGGCTCCTGTGGGTGCAAAGGTCATCAGCTTCAGTGCCAGCGCAGAGCGGTGCACGATCTCCCGCCACCGTCCCCGGTAGGTGCACGTGGAAATCCAGCGGCGCCAGTAATTTACCGTCTTTTTGAAGAGCTCGAATGCCTCCGGCTCGGAAAGTCCCAACCCGCAACCGGTGTTGGAATCTACGTCTTGAAGAATAAAAGTTGCCGACTCTCCCTCGTGGAGCGAGAACTCCGCGGTGACCCCTGAACCGTTCTTTTTCAGGGGCACTGTGGTGACCAGCCCCAGGCTGAGCGCCGGGGAATGAAAGCAGGCGCCCGCTGGGGTCAAGGATACCTCATGCTTGTCTCGGGCGTAGTTAAAAGCGGGGGTGCAATCCATCTTAAACAGCATGCTGCCACGGACCACGGTGACTCTACGGACCACCTGGTGGTGTCCGTGACCGTCCACCAGTTCTCCCACCGGCATAAAGTCTATGATCTCTCCTACCCCATCGGTGGAAAGGAACCGGGTCACCAGGATGTTGGTCTCAGGCCAGTAGAACTGCTTGTGCATAATCCCTTTGTCCACTCCGGTAATCTTAAATCGCCCGCCCTTTTTGTCGTCGAGTATAGCTGCAAAGACGCTGGGGGAGTCAAAATTCGGAAAGCAAAACCAATCGATGGAGCCGTCCATCCCCACCAGGGCGGCCGTATGCATGTCGCCTATGATTCCGTAGTCTTCAATTGGTTGATATGCCATGGTGTTACCTTTCTAATTCATAAATAATGTAATTTTTTTGCATCAAAGTCCTGGGTGGGAGCCAACTCCCATTGCCTGGTATAGTATAGAGGGAACTGGAGCCCGGACCAAGTCTTCCTTAAGCACTGGAATCCGTTCGTGAGGACTTTATCACGTGTAAACTAGGGTTCTCGATTAAAAGAACCCTGTGGCTGTCAGGATCAAGGATCACGAGACCCTTGAAGAATCCTGACCTGTGATCGCTGAATTTGGAACCCGCCGATGATACTTTGCGGTAACCCGCTCTGCTCATTCGTCGTTCGGCTAAGTTCACATCTTTCCCCACCAACCGGATCTGCCAACTCCACAGGTCATGGGCCTCTGTGCCTGGCGGTATGGGTCGTTTCCCCGGCGGAGTTACATACTCAAGGAATTCGATTCCGGGAGGGTGAGAACCTGGGTGGAGTCCCGTGATTTGGACTGTTGCCCCGAATAGGTTGTCCGGATGCTCCTGTTCAATTCCGGTATTGAAGCTTTCTCCTGCGACGGTCAGTCCTAGGAAATCGCGGTAAAATTTCAGACTGGATTCTGTATTACTAATGGAGATGGCAGTGTGGTCGATTCCTAAGAATAGTTGTTGGTTCGAGGTTTGCCACCGCGAATCGCCTTTCCCCGGAGGGAAATAGAGCAACTCCAAATTGTGGTGGTCCGGATCCCGGAACTTAAACGCCCTGATGCCCGAGGCGGCAAGATTTGTTTCTGGTATGGTTTGAGGTTTAGTGGAGACCTGTTTGACTCCATGCCGGCGTAGTTTCTGATACGCCTTGTCCATGTCACTGACAACAATGGCAATGTGTTGAAACCACAGGTCATGACTACGGGAATCCTCGGGAATCGTTCTGCCCCCGGGAGGCGCAATGTATTGAGAGAGCACGATAAACTCATTGCCCAGTTTCAAACGTACCATGCGAACTCGCACACCCACCAGGCCCAGAAGCCTTTCGTATGGGCGTCCGGTTAGCTCAACGTTGGACACCTTCCTAAAGGAGAGAACTTTTGTAAAGAAGCCCACTGAACGCTCCATGTCCGAAACCGTCATTTCCACGGAATCTACGGCCTGGACTCGCCAGTCTTCGGCCCATGGCTGAACGGGTGTGCTCCCCGTCCACAGCACTAGGACTATGAGGATTCGGACGTAGGTGGTTACTTTGTAAGACATTGCGCGAATTTTCACTGCTGGCGCGCCTTCTGGTCCATGCCTTTCGAGGCGCTGAGCTGCCTTCTCTTCAATCATCCACCTTCTTCAAATCCGGGGTAAAGTGTCATTCCTCCGTCCACGAATAAACTGGTGCCGGTTATATAGTCCGCGTGGTCCGATGCGAGCCATACGGCCGCACGACCGATGTCCACTGCCTCGCCGATTCTCTTATAGGGAACCAGTCCCATCAGCTTGTTGAAGGCTTCGGGGGTACTCCAGGCGGCAGTATTGATTGGCGTACGGATGGCTCCCGGCGCGATACTGTTCACTCGGATGCGATGGGGGGCAACTTCTTGGGCGATGCTTTTCATCATGAGCATGACGCCTCCCTTGGAAGCCGCGTAGTTCACATGTCCCGCCCAAGGGATCACCTCATGAACGGAACTGATACAGATGATCTTACCGGCAGAACAAGACACCGATTCCACCACACCTCGGCGTTTGAACTCACGAATGGCCTCCCGGGCACAAAGGAATTGCCCCGTCAGGTTTACACTGATGACGCCGTTCCATTGTTCCAGAGTCAACTCGTCGAAGGGTGCATCAATCTGGAGACCAGCATTGTTAATAAGAATATCAATGGTGCCAAAATCCTTGAACATGCGTTGAAACATGGCCTGAACCTGATCTTCTTTGGAGACATCGGCCTTGTGAGCAAATGCTTTGCCACCGTGATCTTTTATCTCTTTCACCACTTCTTCGGCAGCTTGATCGCCGGAATAGTAATTGACCACGACGTTTGCCCCTGCCTCCCCCAACGCCTCAGCGATTCCTCTGCCGATGCCAGAATTGGCTCCCGTAACCAGTGCTTTTTGTCCAGTCAATATTTTCTCGATTCCACACACGGGCATGACCACATCGGGTAGATGCTCATCCTTCTTAGACTCTGCCATAAGAAAACCTCCTTAATAAAACCGTTGGTGGCGGAATAATGTTATCTATTTGAATCATCCGTTCTCGAGGGTTCTTATTTCATACGCTCAATTAGATGATCCCCCACGCGCAGTGCGTTGGCCATGACCGTCAGTGCGGGATTCACCGCGGCGGAGGAAGGGAAGAAGCTGGCGTCTACCACGTACAGGTTATCCAGCTCGTGGGCTTTGCAGTGGCTGTCGAGGGCGGAAGTCTTTGGGTCCTGTCCGAAGCGAATGGTTCCGTTTTGATGTGCCACACCGGCCAGCGGAATTTGCTGACCGAGAAACAGGTTCCTGGAAAACAGACCCACGTGGCATTGGTGACCGTGGGCTGGACACTGGGATTGATGATTCATGAGGTCCTTGAGCTTTGCCACCAGCCTTTTATGAGCCTCTTCGTTATTGGGGCGATAGGAAAGCACGATGTTACTTCCGGCATCCAAAGTAATCCGGTTATTAGGGTTCGGCAGATCTTCTGAGGTGAGCCAGAAATCCAAGGAGTGCTGGGCCATCAACTCGAGGGTAAAACCCGGTACGATGGCGGGGGCGCCGGCCCGCAAAGTGTCCCGGTCCAGCTTGCCCACGAAGGAGATGTGGCCCATGGGGTAGTTCCATTCCTTTGAGAGGAGGTAGAAATCATTTAGCGAAAGCGTCTTTTGAAAAATGGTTGGATTGGGACACTTGGAGACCCCCATAAGCACGGAATTGACATGTCCCATATAATGACGGCCCACCACATCAGAGCCATTGGCCAGGCCGCGCGGATGCTTCTGGTTGGAAGAGCGTAACAGGAGTGCAGCCGAGTTGATGGCCCCGCAGGAGATCACCACAATGTTGGCGGAAAACTCATGCAGGTCATTCGCATGTTGGACCACGACTTTGCTAACCTCGCGGCCTGAAGGGCTGGTCTCCAGGCGGCTCACGTATGCGTTGGTTAGAAGCGTGACATTGGGGTATAGGAGGGCTGGGTCCACACAAACCGTCTGTGCGTCTGCCTTGGCATTTACCAGGCAGGGGTGTCCGTCGCATGTTTCGCAACGGATGCACGGACTCTTTTCTGGATTCCCCTCGTTCAGCATCACCCCAAGGGGGGTATGAAATGGGTGGAGGCCTGATCTCTCAAAGTCATCACTCAGGTGCTGCATGCGCGGTTCATGGCTTACGGGTGGATGCGGATAGGGATCGGTGGCCTGCGGTTCCGTGGGATCCTCTCCACGCTTTCCATGGACGTGGTAGAGCTGCTCGGCCTGAGCGTAGTAGGATTGCAGGTCTTCGTAGGATATGGGCCAGGATGGTGAGACCCCGCCATGGTGCTTGATCTCGCCAAAATCCTCTCTACGTAGTCGAAACAATGCGGCTCCGTAGAATTTCGTGTTACCGCCTACATAGTAGTTGGTGTGCGGGTGCAAGGGTTTGCCGTCCTTGTTGTGCCATAGCTCTTTGGTCTGATACTTTCCGTCGAGATTGACCGCCTTGGTGCTCCAGTTGTCCTTCTCCCTTGGCACATAGCCTCCGCGCTCCAGCAGAAGGATCTTTCTTCCCGAGGGTGCCAACCTGTGAGCGAGGGTTCCTCCCCCCGCTCCCGTTCCGATAATGATCACATCATAATGTTCATCCTGAGACATGGTGCATCCTCCCCTTTAGGCCTTCAATATCCAGAGTCCGCCTTCGTATTGTTTCCGCTTCCTGTGGAAACCTTACTCCCCCTCACCGGCTCCCCATGGGTGCGGTAACCGCATCTGAATATGCAGCGTTTGTTATTCTGATGATGGAGCTTTGCACAAAATACCTCATGTGCCCCGCCTATTCTTAAATACAGCTCTGCTGCCGAAAGCATGCCCGCAAGGGGGGCGGTAAAATATACCCAGAGTGCCGTCCACAGATGAGCCGGAAGAGCGGATGCGAGGGTGCGAGCAGGGTTCATGCTCATTCCAGAGAATGGGGTTTCCACGGTAATGTAAGTGGCTACAAGGACCCCGGCCAAGAGGCCGGTCCACCGGGCCAGCTTTTGGGTGTTGGTGGCAACCAACACAACCGACATGAGTATGAAGGAAATAACGAATTCAGCGAGAAATGCAATGCCCGTCCCGTCTGTGCCCGGAATGGTGACCACGTAATTAACGGAGGGGTGGGACAGTGCACCTCCAAGGAGGAAGGCAATTATCAAGACTGCCGACAATCCCCCGATGAATTGAGCGGTCATATAAAATACCGCGTCCCAGGGCTCAATTTTTCCGAGACGTAGAAAGGCAATGGTAATAGATGGGTTAATATGGGCACCCGATTGCTTGCCCCAGGGCGAGTAAATGATGCCGACTGCCGTCAGCCCCATGGCTAAGCCCATCAGGGCTCGACGGATGATTGGGTTGGCAATGGATTGTTGCAATGGAGAGCCCGGGTACTCAAGGGCCGTGGCAAAGATGCAGGCTGAAAGCATGAAGATCCCGAGTCCGGCAGCCTCCATCAGATACTCGGGCCAGTGGTGTGAGAGTTTACGGAACACGTGAAAGACAATTGCTCGGTGCAGACTTAATTTTATTGCACCTCGAACCCTAGCTTGCGTGATAGAAGGTGATCGATGCTGACTTTACCGGGTCCTGAAAACATCAGCCATAGGAAGATTATTAGCAACGATACTTCCGGCAGGTACAAGAAGTCTCCCAAGTTGCTTACTTTTTTGACCTCAGAAGCGAAAATGGCAACGAGCATGATGACGGTTAACTGGGCCGAAAATAGGCGGGTTGCCAGGCCAAGAATGAGGCAAATTCCCCCCACAAACTCCACGGTAGAAACAAAGACCGCGTTAAAGTGAGGAAAGGGAATTCCCAGTGTGACGAAGAACTCCGTCAGTTCCTCTAACTTAACAAAAAGCTTACCCCGCCCGGATTCGAAGAAAAGCAATCCCACGGACAGCCGGACCAGCAGGATGGGGATCCATTCCGATTGCTTGAGGCATTTCAAGATCCCTGCAGTCAACTCACCGAGGGTTGAATTTCTAACCTCCATGATGTTCGCCCTCCTTCAACTTGATGAATTCAGAAAACATGTATCACGCGCCCGCCAATCCCCTTTCCACTATTCTGGGAGATGCGGCAATCCGTGCCGGGGGAATCTGTGTGATGGTCAATCCTCCAATAATGATAAACGCGGCGATCCATTGGGACATATCTGGAATTTCATGAACCAGGAGATAAGCGAACAAGACGCCTAGTAGTGGAGTCAGGGTTGACCAGGCGGAAACCACCCCTGAGGAGAGTGCGCTTACTGCTCGAAACCACGTCATCTGACCCAGGACCACGACCCCTGCGCCATAAACAGTCATGACCAACCAGAGATCCGCGGAAAAAGCATCGGCAAAATGGCGTGCTCCGTAGAGAATGACGGCGAACCAAAAAAATATGATGCCCCCTACGAGATTACGAATAAAAACAAATGAAGAGGTGCTGATCTGTTTCAATACGCTCCTTCCCAAGGCGGATCCCACAGCGAAAAGGATCCCAGCAAGCAAGCCCAGCCCGTCCCCCTTCATAAGTTGACTCTGGGAAAAGGCCAGCGCCAAGGTCCCCACCGTAATAAAGGTTAATCCTACCCAGTTGGACTTTGAAATGGGGTCCTTGAAAATGAAAACCCCGAGGACGGAGTAAACCACCGCTTCAATTCTCGTCAAAAGGACGAGATTAGTGACAGTAGTGGTTTCCAATGCCGTGTATAGCAAAATTGGAGCAACAACGGTTCCAATGAGTAAATTGCCGGCCAGCAGCAAGTTGGTTCTCGAATCCAGTTCCCTTAGCTCATGCCAAATTCTTCTCCAACCGAATGTGGCTAATACGACGGCGCCTGAACAGATGTTGCCAACAAAAAGTATGTTGCAGAATGAGATCGCATTGGGGTTTGCAATCCCCAGCTTACCACCGTGCACCACCAACCACTTAACCACGGGTGTGGCCAAGGCCGCTAGAATGACCGCAAGAATAAGATTGGCGTATTCAAGAGTCTCCACCCGGGATTCCTCCTTAGTTTTTTGCATGATGGGTGGAGTTAGCTAACTTCCCGGACTCTGTATCTCTTCGTGGCCCAACACGTGGTCATTGGCATCCTGCGTAGCGAGCGGTTTGATTTTAGGTATTCATACTGGAGATTCAATTGTTTTCAAGTGCGACCTACAAGAAATGTTACGGTTCGTTTTTGGTTCTGATTAGTTCTTGACGCTTCCTTCAGAAACCGTAGGATTTGCTATCACGGTCAAAGTCGTATTCGGTCAAACCGAGGTTCAACATCAAGCCTTTGTAACCGTGGGACTTCACCTTTCTCAGATCCCAGTCGAAGAACTCAGCTTTGATGGGAAGTCGGTGCTCCGGATCGATCCATAGATTTATCTTAGGAGCCGAGAATTCCCTCTCTGGGTCATGGGGAAACCTTAGAGTAATCATCAGTGATAAAGGTCCTCTGGGGGATGAATTGTACATATCCATGTTGAGCCACAATTTATGGTCCTTCAACCGCTGGAACCTCTTTCCTGATATAGAAAAGGCTAAGGGCCATGAGGAAGACCATGTAAATAATGCCTGCCGATACGATGAATATCCCGGGCCCTAACCATTCGTACAAAATCCCTCCCATGGTGAGTCCCAAAATACTAGCGACACCTCCGAAGCTGCTGGCAAATCCCTGCACGGAGCCCTGAAGTCTTTCACCTGCTGTCTTGGATAGGGTGGCCAAAACGGACGGCCACATGAGTCCATTGCCCAGTGCAAATAACCCGGCAGCTAGGTAGATAATAAGGTTGTCCCTCGAGGTAAGCAGCACGAAATTGGTCCCCAAGATCAGGCTTCCAACGACGATCAAGAATCCATCTGAGCATTTTTTGGCGACTCGACTCAAAACGGATCCTTGTACAATGACCATCATTAGGCTCAGTACTGAAAAGAACGTTCCGGTATCGATGATGGACCACTTGAGACTCTTCACCGCATGGAATGGAAATGCGGTATAAAAGAGATTGAAACCAAGGAAGATCAGGAAATAGAGGGTCATGAGATAGGGAATGTTGTTTAACTGGAATATCCCTCTCAGAGTTATCTTCTCACCGCCCTTTAATTCAAAGCATTCCTTGTGCTCCTGGCCGAAAACTTTTCTCACATTGACCGTTTCAGGGTCTCTATTGAGAAAACACGGGTGGGATTCCGGGAGATTGAATGCGATCATCAGCGTTGCAATGAAAGAAATAGTCAGTGCCGCTAAGACGGGCAAGGTTTCACCCGGGACGGTGGCTCCCAAAAGGCCGGCCAGGGCGGGGCCCAGAACAAAACCAAGATTGGCGGATATGGCCATCTTTCCGAAATTTTCATTTCTATGCTCCTCATCGGTGATATCGGCAAGGTAGGCATTGGCGACGGATACATTTCCGCCGGTGATCCCATCCAGGGCCCGGGCGAAGAACAAAACAATAATTGGGAGGCTTATTGAGAACGTTCCAAAAACTGCGGAGTTGATTTTCCATGCGGAGCTCATGGGGAGAAACAGGGCTAGTAAGAAGATAAACCAGGATACCAGGGTTCCCATTTGGCTAAACAGGAGGATCTTTCTTCTGCCATACCGATCGGACCATTTCCCCAAAAGGGGGGCTCCCACCAGCTGAAAGGCGGGATAGGTGGCACCTACGATCCCGTATATGAGTGCATTTCCTCCTAACCGGGTGACTAGGAATACTAGAAACGGAAGGATGATGCTGTATCCCAAGGTTCCGATAAAGTTGACGGCTAGGATCGGAAAGAGGGATGGGTCTTTGGGTTGCGCCGCAACTGCTTCAAAATTGGGAATTTGCTCATCCATCAGGGAAGGTGTTTTTAGCAGATTTGCGTTTTTCTACGAGTTAATGAGCGCTTAGGGACAGTTGCTCCGCTGCTTAGGTGGCAAACAGAGGTGCCGTCTGCAAGATGATGATCCGGATCCTAATACTGCCCGTCAGTTCCTTCATTGGGCAGTCTCTCGAGCCATTTTGCTAGCTCCTCAAGTCCGGCTGCAAGTTCCGCTTTCCCGTCTCGCTGTTCCCTGTCTGTGCCATCACAAGCCCAAGATTAGGTTCTACCAGCATAGTCGTTTTTAGAGTTGTCCTGCGCCCGCTTCAGGCTCGCTGGCGTCTTGTCTTTCTCACCTATCTGGTAATAGGCCCTGCCGACGTAGGTCCATATCCCCGTGTTCTAAAGGGTAAAACGGGTCGTATAGTTGGGATTCTGAGCCGCAGCGGCCTCAAATTGTTGGAAGGCCTCTTTGGGTTGCCCTGACTTCAATGCGGAGCGGCCGCTTTGCGCCTCACGCGATACCTGTACCGTGGCGCAACTGCCGGAGAGGGTAAGCAGAAAAAACAAGGAGCTTGGATTGATAATTCTCTTCATTTTCAAGGTCCTTCCGTTTGGATACGTCCCCAACTTACATAACCAATCAAAAACTCGAAAAGTTCCCTGGGAACATGCATTTAACCCTCACCTTCCAAAGTAGAGATGCCCTAGGAGTGAGATAAGTAAGCGTATGGTAATTAACCCTGAATGGGGATTTCACTACGCTCGGCGTAGAGTCGTACCGCTTTGAGGCTCAGGGAAGAGAGGGGATAGCGGTGCAGTGAAGCAAGGGGTATCCAACGCCAGCTGGATTCACGAGAACTAGGAAATTTGGGTTGGGAGTACAAGAAAATTGGTGATCTTATTTTGTAGCGCGTAATGTTGTGACGCACCTCTCCTATTTTTAAGATCCCATGTGTGTTCCCATCCAGACACCTGAGATGGCGAATCATTGTCGCCATGACATTCTCCTTTCCGCTCCTTTGTCCGCCCGGTAATTCCCAGATCCCTCTGAGCAGTCCGTCCCGGCTCCTACGATGAAGGAGAATTTTTCCGTCCTTGTGAATGATGATCATGGGCCACTCTAGGTTAGTTGATGTGTGGGGCTTGGGGCGCAGTCTGGAAAGGGATCGCCCCGAGGTTTTGGCAACACAATAGTTAGACAGAGGGCAATGGGAGCAGTTAGGATTCTTGGGATGACAGATCCCCGAACCCAGGTCCATAAGCGCCTGGTTGAATTGACCGGGCTCGGAGCGAGGAACCAATTGGTGTGCCGTCTCCAAAGTCTGGGATTCCGTCCTCAAGCCTACGAGTCGCGAGATCACCCGTTTTGTGTTGCCGTCAAGGGCGGGGTAGCTCTGTTTGAAGGCAATACTCATGAGGGCCCCTGCGGTGTAAGAGCCGACTCCGGGCAGTCGAAGCAAGACCTCATGGTTGGGAGGAAGTTTGCCCCCATATTGCCTCGCTAAGATTCGAGCTGCTTCTTTTAGATTTTCCGCTCGACGGTAGTAGCCCAGGCCGGACCACAGAGCCAGGACCTTGTCTCTGCGCGCACGGTCCAAGGACTTCAGGTTAGGGAAGGCTGCTAGAAAACGGCGGTAGTATTGCAGGACTGTTTTGACCTGGGTCTGTTGAAGCATGGTCTCGGCAATCCAGATGGCGTAGGGATCAGATGTGTGACGCCAGGGGAGATCCCGGCGGCTCTTTTCATACCAGCGCAGGAGACTGCGGCGGATTTGTCGTGTCTTAGAACCGGGGAGCATTTCACACTATTGATATCTATGGACCGGGGGGCATGACACCGGCCAGGATGGCAAGAGTGGTATTGCCGTTGCTTTCACTTACCATGATGAGGATGCTTTTGTTGGACTTGGTGAAAACCAAAAGCCCGCCGCCCGTTACCAGGCTGGCATAGGGATGCCATCCATTGAGGGGCATATTTTTCTGATAAAAACGGATCACCTGCCTGGGTTCCACCTTGCCTTGATAGACCACCTGGCCGCCCTTGAATCCGGGAACCATGAACTCCATGCCCTGGTCGGTTGATGGGGTCATTTCTGAGGGTATTGGGATGGGCGATCCGGCCACAATCTCGTTGGTTGTTTGATCGCCCAGGACTGACTCCAAAGGTAGCACCAGGAGAAGCGCCCCAACGTATCGAGAGGTACGGCGCTGAAAAAATTAAGCATAATTTACACCTCCGGGAGCCGCTTGTAGCGAAGGGACAGTTAATCGCGGATATTTTGTAAGAACCACTCTGAGGGGAGCGGGTGTCCCAGTCCTTTGGTGGTGGCAAGCTCATAGGCCCTTGCGCCAACGGCGGCGAATTGGAGGCCCTGGGTGCCCTGATTGTTTAAGAAAGTTATCTGTTGATCACTGGTTCGTCCGCCCCAACGCCGCGCCATTAGGTCCGGCAGGGTACCCACCTTGGGATTGTCGATGCTGCGGTGGGGGGCGGTGGGAATCCGTTTTTTTTCTTCCGTTGTGCCTGCACAATAGGCGAACATGCCGTCACTACCCTGAACGGTGCCTGGAGGGGGTTGATCGAACATCATGGTGGCCGTTCCGAGACGTCCGATCACATCCATCTTTGCCAACAAATCGGGGCCTGCTTCATTTGACCGCACGTTGGTGACATGCATGCCCGGTTCAACCCATTCGGGCTTCATGACCGGGATGAGAGAGTCCGTGGCCAGCGCTACTATATCAGTTCCCTTAACGGCCTGCTCCGGTGAGTCCACTACCTGAACTTCGATGTCCAGTTGCTGGGTCATCTCTTCGGCGTATCTCTCCCGGTTGGCCTTTGTGGGGCTGAAAACCTTCATCCGCTCGATGGGGCGAACCTGTCGAATGGCATCGGCATAGGTACGAGCCATACCGCCGGAGCCAAGCATGCCCAACACCTTGGAGTTCTTCCGGGCGAGGTATTTGGCCCCGAGGCCCGCGCATGCGCCCACCCGCAGGTGCTGGAGGATCCCGTCGTTCATCAGGGCCAACGGCTCGCCGTTGCGCACGCTGGTGAGAAAAATCAGTCCGCAGTAGGTGCCTGGCTCGATACAGTATTTTTCCTCGGTTTTGAATTCGCCTTCCTGGTTCCATACCAGCATGTCCGATTTCATCCTGATGGCAAAAACTCCGAGACTGCGTGAAGCCCCTTCCATGGTACCCCATCTATAGTAATGCGGTTCCTGAGGAACATAGAAATCGATCCTCGGTCGGTACGAGGCCTTTCCCTCTGCCAGCTCCCTGTACGCTTCCTCTACGGCCTCGATACATGCCCGCATGTCCAGGACTTCCTGGATGTGATCATTGGTTAAAAAGATCATGTTCTTGATCCTCCATGGTTCATTCGTGCTTTGGTTCCGTAGCGCAAATAGCCCCCTGGGACTTTACCTACTGGGGCACGCTCTGTAAAGATTCGTCAAATTTCCTTCCATACCTTGGCAAGGCTGTCGCCGTAAACGCTGAGATCCCATTCGCAGAAGTATCCAAATGGGGTGATCTGCACATGATAGTCAGTGTCGCGCAGTCGCTCGGCAAGTTCGTCGATTAATGCCTGAGCAAACGGGGGCGAGGCGTCCTTGCCGCCAAGATGGGCAAACGAGTGGAGCACTATGTTTTTAATCTTCCTCTTGTTTGCCAACCACTTGATATGCTTTAAGCTCTGGCGAAGAACCGACCCTCTCCTTGACTCTTCTTGATCCGCTGGTTCAACATGAAAAAAAACGATCAGCCCCTCCTGTACCTCTTCTTCCATGTCCTGATCCTGGACCGGAGAAAGGCTTTTTGAGTATGTCTTCCACCAAAATCGCTTGGCTTGAAAACAGAGGAGCTTCATATTTTTAAAATGAGGTTATTGGATTCCGAGAAAATTGACAATTGCTACGGAATATAACGATTAAAAGCTCCTCAATGGTGAGGATGTGAAGGTTTTAACTTTGCGTGCGATCCAGACCCCCGTGGTGATAATCCCAAGGGGATAAATGAATACAATGATGTAGTCTAGGAAACTGAGGCCGTTCATGGAATCGGCTGGATTCCCTTTACGGGAGGCGCGGGATTGAAGTCTACCCCTTTTTCATTGCACATGTGAAGAACTATTTTTACTTTTCAAATGGTGGAATTTTGTGTAGGAATAAACTCACCACAAAGAATGCATCGAGAAAAACACGGATCATGATCTTCTCGCATACTCGCTTCACCATTGTCCCGATGCTGGCTTTCCTGTTTCTTTCTTCCTGTCCGGCGGTGGGTTCAAGAGGCGCAGTGGAGCGTCTTGCGCTGACCGACGACCTGGATCGCCAGTCCATACGTCGCGCTATCCACAATAGCCTTAAATATCTAGATGCGGTTCCTGCTGATCGAAAAGTAGGGGAGTGGCCCCGAACGTTTACCGCACAGGGGGTGAAGGAGTCTCTGATCGCATTCCTGGAGCTGTTGGATCGTCTGGATACACAGGAGAGTTTGATGGCAGCCGTCCACTCTCAATTTGACATTTATAAAGCCGTGAAACGTCCAGGGGATAAGGTGCTCTTCACTGGATACTATCAGCCGGTGATCGAGGGGAGCCTGGAGGAGTCGTCTATCTTCCGGTTCCCGATTTATGGAAGACCTGGCGATCTTTTAGATGCGGACATTGGTCGTTTCACGCCCGAACTCCAGAGAAGAAACATTGTGGGCCGGGTTAAAGGAAATCGTTTTGTGCCCTACTTCTCCCGCCGCGAGATCGACGAGGTGGGGCTCCTAAAGGGAAAGGGATATGAGATTGCTTGGGCCAAGGATCCCGTGGATCTCTTTTTTCTTCACATTCAAGGATCGGGGCTCCTTCGATTGCAGGATGGACGAGTTCTACAATTGAACTATGCGGCTTCCAATGGCCTGCCTTACACGAGTATTGGAAAGGTGCTGATGGATCAAAAAAGGATTCGGGAGGAAGAGATTTCCATGCAGAGCCTGCGCCGGTACCTGGGAGATCACCCTGAGCAACGAGATCAAATTTTTGCCAAGAACGAAAGGTATATCTTTTTTCGCATTGTGGAAAAGGGTCCCATAGGAAATCTCGGTGTTCCCTTGACGGCAGGTCGGTCCATTGCCACCGACAGGCGACTTTTCCCCAAAGGTGCTCTTGCCTTTATAGTTACACGGAGGCCGATTCTGAATTCAAATGGGAAGTTAATCGGTTGGGAGCCCTTTAGCCGGTTTGTTCTCAATCAGGATACGGGTAGCGCCATTCGTGGGAAAAAACGTGTTGATCTTTTCTTCGGCGCCGGACCGCAAGCCGCTGCCGCTGCGGGATATATGAAGAGTACGGGGAAGTTGTATTTTTTAATAAAGAAGGGAATACAAAACTAAAAGAGGTTATTCGGAAATGGATCTCTTGATTCCTCTTGCGAGGTTTTCTGTATCCGGGCAATTCCTCGGGCTGTGCGCATCCTGCTGACAGTGTGAAACAAATTGCTATGGGAAGAGCTATTTTTTTCATTGCGATCTCCCTCCCGTTTCAAAGGCCAATTGCCCACCCCTTCCACTTGTAACTACCGATGCATGCTTGTGATGGACTTCTTCTATGGACGAACCGCTCTTGCGATCCTCTCCTTCACCCTTCTTGGTGAGGTAGCCATGGCGCCCCCGACACCCAACAAGAGCGGTGCGACGCGGCCCGACGTGCAGAGAAGCGAAACCAGCAAAAGGATGGTCAATACGGCCTGTTTGAATCTATTCCTTGAGGGTCTCCCATGCTCCCCAGGATCAGGGCTCTAACGGGCGACCCCCCTGATAAAACGCCAGAATCATGCCGGGAATTGGGTGTATTTTAGGAGGCCCCAGGAGCTGATTATTGCAGCTGATTCCTAGGGTAAATGCCAGAAAATGTACATATTGTTAGTCCGGGGAGACTGCCGTGGGGTGAAAAATTGAGATTGGACTATTGGCCCTCACGTGAAAGGTTGATGATTGGTTAGACGTAGAAAGTGTCCGTTTAGGAATGGGCTCATGCTGTTGGCGAACTGCTTTTTCTATAAAGGCGTCGTTGCCACCCAAATTTCAAGCACGGAGACAGGATTTGGAGACAGGGTTTGTCGGTGGATTGTTGGGAACAAGCAGGCAATCAACGGGGTTAAGCCATAAGAGACGTTGTTAACAAGGCATATTGCGGATTGATATGCTAAGCTCATAAGATGTCCCCTGGGGTGATGAAAACCACATTAGCGGTTGTTTTTGCCGCTGTAGCTTGCTTTTTGCTTGTCTCTTTGGCAGCTCAGGGGCAAGAGCAAAAGACTTTGCGCAATTTAAGACTCGCTCCCGTTGACCACCCGGGACCGGCTCCTCGTTTCTCATCTGTGACCCCTGGGGGTAAGAAGATGGGAATCGATGATCTTAAGGGTAAGCTGGTGGTGCTCAACTTCTGGGCCACTTGGTGCCCTCCGTGCCGCTTGGAGATGCCCTCCATGGAGAGGCTGTACCAGGAGTTTAAAGGACAAGGTCTGGAAGTGGTGGCCATCAATTTTATGGAGCGGGAAAAGCCCATCACGTCGTTTCTTACGGAAAACGAATTTACCTTTCCGGTGCTGATGGATAAAAAAGGGGAGATTGCTCGCGAATACGGCGTTCACGGGCTGCCTGTGACCTACCTCATCGGTCGCAATGGAAATCTTCTGGCTAGGAGCATGGGCTACAAGGATTGGTACAAACCGGAGACTCGTGAGCTAATCAGTTCACTCCTTAAGGATGATTCGTCATTTCATCAACCCGTGATGGCTGCGGCAAATACCGTTGGATACGGCAATGACCGTCACGGACGGATGGTTTACTTTGGCATTGGGACATTGGTTTTATTGATTGGCGTATCGCTTTTCTGGTTTAGAAGATCTAGGATAAGAGTTAAATAAAAGCGCCAGACGGTCATTCTTGTACCTGGTTCAGAAGAAGTCTTTATCCCCTCTCCTTAACGATCCACTTTCTCACGGACGAATCTTTCAGCCCGCTCACGCAAGGCACCGATTCGATCACTGCCTCGCCCGCGATTATTCCCGCCCCCGAATCGCTCGTGTTTTTCACGTTCAATCCGGCTGTGAATCTTCTGTTCCCAGTCTCGGCCGCAGTCCAGGGCCCGCTCTGCATTTAGGTCGCGGAACTGGATTCCATCGACGTCTTTGTTGGGATCCTGTAAATGGGAGTCCACCATCTGCAAGACGTCAGGAGGGAGATTCTCTCCGCGGATTTTGACGTCGCCTTGGGCCTTGCCTGTCCCCGGTCCCAACAAAAAGAGGAGGGTCAAAGTCGTTACAATTAAATTGCTTTTAAATGTCGAAGCCTTCATTTTGCTGCCTTCCTGGGTTGCTGTTCTCACTGACCGGCCCTGTTTGTGCAGGAGTGGTGCCGACTGGGCGAGAGGACGCCGATGGAAAGCAAGTCATGGTCATTACGGGACAAATTCACACGCGGGAAGGCGTGAAGTAGGGGAGAGGCGACTATTCGTGAAAGGAGCGAAGGTGATATGCCACGAAATGTCTCAAATATTGACTACAGATTAGAATTGCGACGGAAAAGGATTGTCGGTTGATGTGTCTGGAAAGCCCTAGAATTTACCGAAGCGCTTCGACAACGCGAAGCCCGCTGCGAAGTCTGGACTGCCGTTAGATATCGGAACGTAAAGGGCATGTATGCGGTTTGGGCGGTGCTACCAGTGCCTCGAGGTACGAAAATCCAGTAATGATCTGGAAATGCTCGCGCTCTTGACCCCAACCCAAGGGGGAGAAGGCTAAGCAGGTGAAAAGGAATACCGCTAATAGAACAGGCCAAAACCTCGTTATCATCAAAATTCAATTATACGCGCAGGCGTGCGGGTCAACAACTGAAAATTTTTCACGACAAAGGCCACTCTGTTTTGCCCATCGCCTACCGGGTCATGGACATCGTTGCTTCTCTGGAGTAGTTTCTTATTATCTAGAGATAAAGACTGAGAGGTCGTATTAAATGATTTATTTGTCCGTGGTGGTGGGGTTCATCGGCGTCATTGCCACTGCGGGTACCCTTGTTTTTCATAGCAGAAGGGGAAATTTCCAAGTGGTGGAGTATGCCTGGCTCCTGGGGTTAGCAGCTCTGGCTCCCGCCTGGCTGATGGCTGTTTTGTCCCTGCTGGGCAATACGCCGGCCGAGGTCATCGACACTCCTTTACCCCGATCAGTCCTTATCACTTCGGCGGCTGCCCTACTTGGGGTGATCTTTACCGATGTTTTGAACAGGCGCCTTTTGGCCAAGGATAATAGAGGCGGCTCAACAACCCTCTGGCTACTTGGAGTTGTTGCATTCTTACCCGCATGGATCATCGCCCTATGGGCGCTAGGATGACTGCATTAATCCTTTCGATTCTTGTCCTGTTGGTCTTCGGGGGGCATGGCCATGCTCATATCCCGTCCGAGGCCAATCCCACTGCAGACTGGCATTGGCGTCCGGATATTCTTTTTGTCCTGGCTCTTTTTGCCGCAGTCTACACCCGCGGTTGGCTAAAGCTCCGGCGGCGTACATCTCGCGCCGTATCCCATTGGCAGATCTCCCTTTATTGGCTTGGCTTAGGGGCGCTCATTTTAGCTCTATTATCTCCTATCGACGCACTGTCGGGGTCAAATCTCAGTATGCATATGGTTCAACATCTGCTGTTGCTGATGATTGCGCCTTTGTTTTTCCTTTTGGCCAACCCGTTGCCGGGTTTTTTGTGGGGCCTTCCAGTGAAGTGGCGAAAACCATTTTGCCGTTTGTTAAATCCCGTGTCTCCCTTCCGCCGCCTGCTTTGGACCCTGACCCTACTGCCCGTGGCCTGGACTGTCTATGTTGTCAGCCTGTGGGCGTGGCATCATCCTTTCCTTTACCAATTGGCCCTGCGCAGCGGGTGGGCCCATGATGTCGAACACCTTATGTTTTTCTCCACTTCCCTTGTATTCTGGTGGCCGGTGGTGAACCCGGCGCCAAGACTACACGGTGAAATTCCCTACGGGTTTCGAATCATGTATCTTGTGGCAGCCACCCTTCAGAATACGGTGCTGGGTATGGTGATTTCCTTGCCGGAAAAGGTCCTCTATCCTTTCTACGAAGCGATGCCCCGGCTCATGGACCTGAGTCCCATCAATGACCAGGCGCTGGGAGGGGGGATCATGTGGGTGAGCGGTCACATGTATCTGATTCCGATCCTCGTCCTGGTGGCCCGGATGTTTACGCGCGAGGAAGAGTCCGTCCGATCACATCCACCTAAAGAAATTCCAAGCAAGGTGTAGGACAAAGTGAGCGTCTTGAAGTTTTTTACAACAATGAAATTGCCGAGAAGGCATTTAGAAATTATTGGTTAGAGAAAGGCAGGTGTTATGGAAGGAAAATCTCCGACTAGAGCGTCAATAGGTTCTGTGTTGAGCGCACTTGCTGGGAGTTGGTGATGAATCGCAGCGCTGGCCTACGCCCTGTTGGGCGGAGGCACTAGCCTAGCCGCCGGTCTGGCGGCGTTTCGTGATTGGTTTGCGCCGTTTCGGGGCGTGTTCTTTCTATTGGCCGTTGTCCTGGTCGCTCGGTCCCATTATATTTATTGGGGCGGGATTCGGAAAAGGGCACGGTGGATGACGACCATCGCCCTGTGGGTTTCCACTGCTTTAACGATGACTTGGGTTTTTTACGTTCATGGAAATTTTTGATCTTCTGACACACATCTGATCGCGAGGTGCTCTGCCAACGGCAATTAACCAGCGAGAATGTGTCATGGATGCAAGTAAGTGTTTCAAGACAGGTCTTTGGGGTTCGATCATTGCGGCAGTTTGTTGCTTCACACCGATTCTCGTTTTTGGGCTAAGCCTGCTCGGACTGGCAGCGCTTAACCCATATCTTGATTTCGTTCTGTTCCCCGTACTGGCGGCCTTTTTGGTTCTGGCGTTATATGGATGGTCAAAAAGCAGGAAAGAGGCCTGATTATTTTGGATATTGCTCTGCTGGAGTATAAAATCAGAAGCTAGTGATGGAAAAAGAAGTTACGGTATATACGGCGACTGGCTGAGCTTCCTGTAACGTGGTGAAAGAGTTTCTTTCCATAATAAGGTTCCTTTCACGGATCGTAATGTAGCCGAAGACGAGAATGCTCTGCCGGTGAGGCTTTTGAGCAAAACTATTTAGAGCACTTTTTAGCCAATCCAGCTGATTCTATGGTGGATGGAGGAATCGAAAAAAGTGAAAAAGGTTCTTTTTGTCTGTATAGAAAACTCCAATCGCAGCCAGATGGCCGAGGCCTTTGCGCGTATGCACGGGACGGGTAGGGTGGAAGCCTACAGCGCAGGCTCCCGCCCATCCGGGAAGATCAATCCCAAGGCCATAAGATCCATGAATGAGTTGGGCTACGACCTCAGTCGCCATTTCTCCAAGACGCTCTCGGAAATTCCGGACGTTGAATTCGATTTCGTGGCCACCATGGGGTGCGGAGACGAGTGCCCGTTCGTGCGCACCAAGGAACGGGAGGATTGGGACATCCCGGACCCGAAAAATATGGAACCCAATGATTTTCGCTCCGTACGCGACCTTATCGAATTAAAGGTAAAGAAACTGATGGCGAAGTTCTAGGGCCGGTCATTTCCTTGCCTTTTGATTCCTCCCGCCGCCAATATAATAACGCTCTACCCATGTTCACTTCCTTGTTTTGAGACTTTCATGTTGTCGGGCTACCAAATTTTGGAAGAATTCTGGCTGAACTGTTCCAGATTATCAGGATAAAACACTGGCATACCCCTTGCGTAATCGGTAAGAGGGTAGGTGAATATTGTGATTAGAAATTCAATGACAACAAAGTCCGGTTCTAGCAGCGTGGATGATAGGATATCGTCCCTCTTCCAACCGGACACTCTTTTGACAGATCAGTACCTGGAAACCCAGCGGAGGAATACCCTCCTTGAGCCGGAGAAAAGGCTTATGCCGGCAATGCTAGGGGATGCGGTGGCTTGCTTTCAGAAGTATGTCATCGCTCTAAAGCCAACGAAGTAAGATCCTGCATCATGACTTCTTCGAATGGGTTGCTTCACGTCGTGTGGTGTCACGGTTGAGTTCTAGGTTTCGTTCGAGTTCGGTCAGGAGTTCATGGGCGTTTTTGAGCTTTTCAACGGTCGTATCCACCTGAGTCTTCGAGAGTCGAGGGCCTTTTATCGCTTCAAAGATTTCCCGCTAAATTGGCCTGCCAATAATATTGTGTTGGATAAGAATGTAATGATATCAACGGGTTATGTATAGATTCTCAATCTGTTTAGTAAGTAGTTTGCAGTGGGTCCACATTTTTGGCGATGGTGAATTCTGATGTTCGTAGCTGGACAGAAGGTTCCCAATGCTAATCCTTGTAATCTCGAGAAGGACTCATTATTTACTGGTTTATGTAGTGGTGAGTATCTGGCAATTGGATCGTATATCTATTACTGTAGCCTGTTGGTGAGGTTATATGTTCGTTCCCGCCAAAGCTAGAAGGGATTTATGGCAACCTATGAGGTTTCACCGGATCGACTCCGGTGGAAATGTGCCTCATCACTAATCCCGTTTGATTGTACCTCGGACATGATTCCCCTGGCCGATTTCATCGGGCAGGAAAGAGCCATGCGTGCCATTGAGTTTGGTTTAGGGGTCAACAAACCGGGGTTTAACATTTACGTTAATGGACTAACCGGTACAGGGAAGACCACTATCATCAAAGCCTTTCTGAAAAAGGTTACCGCAGAAATGGTTCATCCGGAGGAGGATTCTTCCGTTCCCGAAGACTGGTGCTACGTTTATAACTTCGCTGACCCCGACCGACCGCTGGCATTGAACGTGCGGCGAGGCGGGGGGAAAATCCTCAAAAGAGATATGGAAGAATTCGTGCAATCGCTTCAAAAGGAGGTGAAGGCGACTTTTGAGAGCGAAGAATATGCCCGCCAGCGACAAACCTTGGTGGAGGACATGCAAAAGCGCCATCAGGCAATCATGGAAGGCGTAATGGAAGAGGGGCGAAAGGGCGGTTTTGCCATTAGATTCTCTCCGGCAGGAATAGTCATGATACCGCTCCGAAAAGACGGCAAGCCCATGCAGGAGGACGAGTACCTGACTCTACCGGTGGAAGAGGAAAAAGCATTGGAAGAGAAACAAAACGAGATCGGCAAGAGAGTGGATCAGGCGCAACGTGAGGGAAAGAAGCTGGAACGGGAAATCGCCGAAAAGCTAGGTGCGTTGGACAGGCAAGCCGGAGAATACCTGGTACGCATTCCGTTGTCGGAGCTCAAAGACAAGTACGAGGATTATCCCAAGGTGAATAAATATCTTGACGCAGTGAAAGACGACATTCTAGGCAACCTAGCAAATTTTAAAGAGACCGAGGCCACCGACGGGACGGGGCCACTGGCCCTTCTTCAGCCTCCGGAAAATCCCAGCGATCCGTTCCTACCTTACCGAGTCAATGTCTTTGTGGACAACAGCGATACCCAGGGACCACCAATCATCATTGAAACCAATCCCACCTACCATAACGTGTTCGGCGTGGTGGAGAAGCGTCAGGTCCTTGGGGGATTTACCACTGACTTTACTCAGGTAAAGGCGGGTTCCATCAATCGTGCCAATGCAGGCTATTTAGTTCTCTACGATCGAGATGTGTTGTCCAATCCGGGGGTATGGGAGTCCCTAAAGCGGGTGATCAAGAATCAAGAACATCGAATCGAAGAGCCGGCTTCCCAGTTCGGCTGGATGCCTCCCCAGGGTCTGAGACCCGAGCCCATTCCAACTGACACAAAAGTAATTATGATCGGGGACCCTCATCTGTATCAGTACCTCTCAACTGCAGACTCCGATTTCCGGGAAACCTTCAAGGTGAAGGCTGATTTTGACTATCAAATCGATAAGTCCAACAATAGTATCGTTTCCTATGCCTGTTTCATTAGCGGTTGTTGTCAGAGGGAAGGGCTCCGTCACTTCGATTCCGGCGGGGTATCGGCAATCGTTGAGTATGGGGCGAGATTGGTGGAAGACCAGGAAAAGCTCTCGACCCGTTTTAGCGATATTTTGGATGTCCTCGTGGAGTCTGACTATTGGGCAAAGAAGGACGGGAGTGACTTGGTCAAGAGTAAACATGTGGAAAAGGCATTGGATGAAAAGACCTTTCGGTTCAACCTCATAGAGGAGAAGCTGCAAGAAATGATTGCCGAGGGAACTATCCTAGTGGATGTTCAAGGAGCCGTGGTGGGGCAGCTCAATGGATTGGCCATCTATCAGATGGGAGGCTTTAGCTTTGGTAAGCCTTCTCGGATAACCTGTAAGACCTTCCTGGGCCGCGGAGGGATTATTAATATTGAGAGAGAGACCAAACTAAGCGGGAAGACTCATGACAAAGGGGTTCTTATACTGAGCGGCTACCTTGGTTTCAAGTACGCACAGGACCGGCCTCTTTCTCTGTCCATAAGTCTCTGTTTCGAACAGTCCTATGAGGGGATAGACGGTGACAGCGCTTCATCCACTGAACTCTACGCCATTCTTTCCAGTCTCTCCGGGGTCCCAATCAAACAGGGTATCGCCATCACCGGTTCGGTGAATCAAAATGGTGACATCCAGGCCATCGGAAGTATCAACCGTAAGATAGAGGGTTTTTTTGATATCTGCCGCCTCAAAGGAATGACCGGGGTTCAGGGTGTTGTGGTACCCCGCTCCAATTTAAGAAATCTGATGCTGCGCCCTGATGTGGTGGAGGCCGTTGAACAAGGGAATTTTCACATCTTTGCCGTCAGTACCATCGACGAGGGCATCGAAGTTCTAACCGGTACGCCCGCCGGTGAGAGGGATAGTGAGGGTCATTATCCTCCAACCTCCATCAATGGACTTGTGGAAAAGCGGCTGGAAGAATACTCTAAGAAATTAAAACAGTCCACAGTTTCGGAACGCCGAAGTGAAAACAAAAATGAGGAAAATGAGTAACACCAAGCTAGGGGGTAATTATCGGTAGGGAGGCGATGACATGGCTGAAAATTACGCGCAAGAATGGCACGAACCGACGGGGGAAAGCGAGAAGGCAGGTTACGGCAAATGGGGACGTCCCAATTCACATTACGATACCTTTATGGAAGAACAGGGGATTCCTATTTACCGTGCCATTGGGGTCAGGAAGATCCAGGACCTACCTCTCAAACCCTGGAAGCGTGTGGGCGGCAACGGTACCTTCATTCAGCTCTTTGGCACGGAGGGCCTCTGGGGATGTTACGTTATTGAGCTTCCAGGCGCAGGTGCCCTGAACCCGGAGCGCCATCTCTATGAAGAGCAGTATTTCGTCGTGGAAGGACGCGGAACGACTGAGGTTTGGGCTGAAGGAAGCAATAAGAAACAGACCTTTGAGTGGCAGGCGGGCTCCCTGTTCTCCATTCCCATGAATGCCTGGCATCGGATCGTCAACGCGGCTTCTAGCCCGGCTCTATTGCTCGGGGGAACTACCGCACCAAACGCCATGAACCTTTACATGAACAGTGACTTCATTTTCAACTGCCCCTATTCATTTACGGACCGTTACGATGCGAGCGAAGATTACTACAAGCCCAAGGAGGATATCGAGCCCGATCCGGTGAGAGGACTCGCCATGCGCCGGACCAATCTCCTTTCGGACATTGTGGATTGTGAATTGCCTCGCGATAACCGGCGTTCGCCGGGCTACCGGAGGATTGAGCCCCATATGACCGGTAACAAGTTTTATTTTTGGATCGGCCAGCATGAAACGGGTCGGTACTCGAAGGCCCACGCCCATGGTTCGGCGGCCGTCCTCATCTGTATTAAAGGCAAGGGGTACACCTATACCTGGCCCGCAACCCTGGGCACGACTCCCTGGAGAGACGGAAAAGCCGGTGAGGTAAAAAGACAGGACTACGAGCCCGTGGGTATGGTTAGTGCCGCACCCATGGGAGGACACTGGTTCCACCAACATTTTGGCACCAGTCATGACCCTTTTCGTTTGATGGCCTGGTTTGGTCCCAATGCTCCAGGTCGCGAAGCCGGCCGGCCGGGGGAAAAGGCTATCGACTACGGTGCCATCGAAATCAAAGATGGCGGAACCGCCATTGCGTACCGGGACGAGGACCCATATATTCGCAATGAATATGAGGAGACGCTAAAGAAGGAAGGGGTGGAGTCCAGAATGGTGGACTCCATCTTCAAGTAGTACCCTCGCTTCGCCAATCATTTATCCACTGAAGGAACAGCATGGACGCTCGACGACAACGCCTCGGTTTTACCGGTGCATCCAGGCACATTGTTGAGGAAGAGGAGATCCAGCTCACAAGCGTGGGAGTGGACATCGGCTCGTCTACTACCCATCTCATCTTTTCCAGACTCATATTGGAACAACAGCACAGCCGATACGTCGTTGTGAGTCGCACCGTTCTCAATGAATCGGAAATTCTCCTGACCCCCTATGTGGATGAAATCAAGATCGACGTAGAGGTGTTGGAGGGGTTTATCAACAGGCAGTACCAGATAGCCGGCCTTACGAGAGATCAGGTGGACACGGGTGCACTAATTCTTACCGGTGTTGCCCTGCGCCGACGTAACGCGCGTGCCATTGGTGAGCTGTTCGCTGAGGAAGCCGGACGTTTCGTCTCCGTGAGTGCGGGGGACGGCCTTGAAGCCACCATGGCTGCCCATGGTTCGGGTGCGGTGGCGCGGTCCAGCGGTTCCAACGGAATGACGTTGAATATCGATATCGGGGGCGGAACGAGCAAACTAGCCCTGTGCTCCGAGGGTCGTGTGCGCGAGGTGACGGCCATTGACGTTGGTGCGCGTCTTGTGGCCTTCGACGAAGACAAAACTTTGACTCGCATCGAGGAGGCCGGAAGGATACACGGGGCATCCGCAGGCTTGGAATTGACTCTCGGGGTAAGGGTAGACGAGGAGTCCTTGCGAACCATGTCTTCGAACATGGCAGACCGGCTCATTGAGGTTATTGCTCCCGGCGATATCTCTTTTAAAACGCGTTCGCTCCTACGCCTCCCTCCTTTGTCCTTTAAGGGGAGGATTGAGTCCGTCAGCTTTTCTGGAGGCGTCTCTGAATTCATCTACGGCAAGGAACCAGGTTCCTACGGTGACCTTGGCTCCTTACTGGCAGCCGAAGTGAGAAAGCGCGTTGAGAGTTCAGGTGTCCCCATCATCGAACCGGCCGCCCGCATTCGCGCCACGGCCATAGGCGCGTCTCAATACACGGTCCAGGTAAGTGGCAGTACCATTTTTGTCAATCCCGCCGAGATCTTGCCGGTGCGAAGCCTGCCGGTTGTGACCCCTGAGTTTTCCCTGGAGGGTGAGGAGATTCGTGAAGGGGAGATCAAAAGTGCCGCTGAGCGTGCGTTGAACCGGATGGATCTCCTTCAATCCACCCAGCCCGTTGCCGTGGCATTTCATTGGGAAGGCTCGGCTACCTTTACACGCATGCAGGGATTTTGCTCGGGGTTGAAAGACGCCCTGAAGAACATTCTAGCCAAGGGCAACCCTCTCGTGCTGGTGAGTGATGGTGACGTTGGGGGAGTGCTCGGGCTTCATCTCAAAGAGGAGATGCATCTAGAGAACCCTGTTATCTCCATCGATGGGATCGATCTGCGTGAGTTTGACTTCGTTGATATCGGTGCTCTGATTCATTCCTCGGGCGCCGTTCCCGTGGTGATCAAATCCCTCGTCTTTCGCAGTTAGCCGATTCAAGGCTCCATTCGATTATTCAAACCCGACCCTCTCCGGGGTGTCAACACCAGGTTTATCAAGCCGAACGCCGCGCCCGCGATGCCGCTGAGAAGTAGGGCTAGCTGCGCTTGTGCTTTCATTTACGTAGGCAGTATGGACGCTGCCCCTGGTGGCGTTGTTTTGGGATATGGGATTTGGCACGACACAGCCGGTCCTACGAGCCATGATTTTGGATCGCGTACCGCGCAGCCGGTGGGGTTGTGCCAACGCCACGAATATGATGTTATATGACGCCGGACATGCAATAGGTCCACTCGTGTTGGGCTTCATCACCAAGAGGGTTACCCTGGCCGCCGCCTTTGGGTTTTCAGGTCTAGCCCCCTTATTCGCCATTCTTCTCACACTCATTGGCAGGTTGCATCTCGAAGAGCCCTCTCGCAAGGAAGGCGAATAGCAACCATCATCTACTCGATAGGTAGACGTGCCAAAGGATGCGGGCTGCAACGGCTCTCCAAGGTGCCCACGCTCTGGCGATACGTTGAAGCTTTTCCTGGCTTGGATAACTGCGGAGTCGTTTAACCTGCTGCGTAGCTTTGGCCAGCGCAAGATCGCCGTCAGGCCAAATATCAGGGCGACGAAGCACCATTAACAGGTAGATGTCCGCAGTCCACGGTCCGATGCCGGAAACCTGGAGTAATTTTGAACGTGCCGCGAGATCATCAAGTTGCGAGAGGTGACCGAGCGTAAGATTACGACCCACAACGCATTTGGCGAGATTCCTACAATAGGCTGCCTTTTGGCGTGTGAGACCGTATGTGCGGAGCCGGGCATGACTAATACTTGCGATATGATGAGGCGTAACGCGGCCGGCCGCAGCTTTGAGCCGAGCGTAGGCCGCGCGGGCGGATGCGAGCGATACCTGTTGCTCCAGTATGATGCGGACTAATGCCGCGAAGCCCGGGCGTCGCGCCCAAAGTGGCGGGGGGCCAAAGCGCTCAACGACTCCTGCGAGATCTCTATCTCTCGCGCTGAGCTCCTTGACGCCTCGAAGCAATCTGGTCGTGGTGAGTGGCGCAGGCATGGAGGTTTCGTTCACGTGCCGTCTTGAATAAAAAAATGACGTTAAAGCTCGGCGGGGTACAGAGGCGTCCGTCCGAACATAAGCTTTCTCGTTATCATTTACGTCTTTTGACCCTCAACAGATGCTCCGGCCTTCCTTCAAAGTCGAGAACCTTTCGTTAGGGACTTGGTCAGATGGGATCCCAGGTTTCCAGATCCCCCGACGATTAAGATACTTAAATTGCTACCATCCTCGACAAATGGATGTTCAACTCATGATCTCGGATGTTTTTCGTTGTCCAGCTTAGGGTAGGAATCGCTCCTTTTCGGATTCACTTGGAATTCGACATGAGTCTCTTCGCCCAAACCACCGATATCGATTCCTGGCAATGACCCGGTATACGGGGGTGCGAATTACGCGCGGAATAATTTGCGCCAGGCTAAAAAGTTTCCAAAACCCTCCCAAACGCCTATAGACTTCCAAAGATGCATCCGACTGCTCGTGAATGCCACGGTCATCTACATAGATCATCGACCAGTCGCTGGTATTTTCAGGTTGCGTGGATAGAATCTCCTTTGCCGTCTCCCCCTGAAGTGTCGCGAAACGAAATACGCCTCTCGTATCGGCTCTTATGATCATGTCAACGAATCCATTGCAGATCCAACAGACACCGTCGAAGAAAATGATCGGATGTTCGCGTAAGGTTTCATCACGCATTTTTGATTGTCTTCTACGATGTTCCATAAGACTCCAACTGCGGGTTTGCAATCTAACGCCAAGTAGTACGCTGACCGGCATATTTCCGGCTTATGGCGGCATATTATAATTTTACCGATCGACGTACAGTTAAAATTCTACTCCACTTTCAATGAGATACAAAGGGATCATTAAACCCAAAGAGTTAGGCAAACACTGACTTGTATGTCGGCATATCACAGCTCAGGACTATGGCCATCTTTGAGTAGAGGAGGACAGATTAGTAATGGAGGTTTAGCGGCTTGCCGACATCGGAATGACTGTTTTTTTGGCGGGATGTCTAGCCATTCTTCAACGTGGTGATTGGTGTCAAGCCGGCTTTTTCGGAGTGGACACAAGATTGTCGAGAAAGTTCAGGTTGACTTGTTCCAGGCTTTGGACCACACAGTCCGCTTCCGAGAGCTCGTTTTCGGAATGGGAATTGGTTATAGCCAGGCATTTTAACCGTGCGCCGTGGGCCGCACGAATGCCCTCACGGGAATCCTCCATGGCCAGACATTCTGACGGTTCAATGGAAGCGCCCTTTGCCGCTTGTTTCAACAGATCGAGTGCCTTGTTATATATTTCGGGATTGGGTTTCCCTTCGTTGACGTCTTCCGCCGACACAATACCTCGGAAGTGTTTTTTTAAGTTAATTTTTTCTAGAATTAATTCGATTTCACTTCTCAAAGCCCCGGAGGCGATGGCCAGAGGGATTTGTGCGGAAAGCTCCGGGATGAGTTGTTTGACTCCAGGGAATACAACCATTCGGTTTTCAATAGACTCACGGTAGTATTGTGCCTTGCGTTGGACCAGCTCTTCGAGAGTCGTGTCACCAAGGATGTGACCGGCCCGCTTATAATAGGCCTTGAAGCACCCGGGGTCGTCGAAGCCTAGATAGTGCTCGTAATAGTCCTTTGCATCCAGTGATAGGCCCTCGTCTTTCAGAACCTTCTGGAACATCTCAAGGTGAACCGGCTCGTCGTCGATGAGCACGCCGTTGAAATCGAAGATGACAGCCCGTAACATGTCCCTAGGGTTAACGGATCCACTGTTTTATTTCAACTCGTTCTACGGGAAGGAAAAGCCAATGGCAGCCGAAAATCATCACCATCACGGACATGACCCATACCGGTTCTGTCCCCGCTGCGGCGCTAGATTAGAATCCCGCAAGCTGAAACCGAACGAACCGGATCGATTGGTCTGCGGGAAGTGTTCCTTTGTCTTTTATCTAGACCCGAAGGTTGTGGCCGGAGCTATTTTTACTATCGAGAACAAAGTGGTCCTGTTGCGCCGGGGGATTGAGCCGGCCATGGGTAAGTGGGTATTCCCGGGTGGTTATGTGGATCGCGGGGAAAGCGTGAGGGATGCGGCCGTTCGTGAAACCAAGGAGGAGTCTGACATGGACGTACGGCTCGGGTCTCTTGTTGGTGTCTATTCATATCCACGCGCGCGCGATGTTATTGTTGTATACTCTGCAGAGGTGGTGGGTGGTGAACTGAAACCCCTTGACGAATCCACTGAGGCTAAGTCTTTCAGCACTTCCGAACTTCCGTGGGAACAATTAGCCTTTCCCAGCACACGAGAGGCCCTGGAGGATTACATCAAGCTTTATTGTAAGTCAATACTATGCTAGTCACATTGTGACTGTGCGACGGGCTAACGGGCCTAGGGTACGAGCAATAGAATAAATCTTAAGGAGATCGATATGGCGATGCCGAGCGTGGGTGACAAGGCTCCGGATTTTTCTCTTCCGGTTACGAGAGAGGATAAAGTTGCATTAAGTGACTTCGTTGGTAAAAAAAACGTGGTGCTGGCGTTCTATCCCCTGGACTTCACAGGCGGGTGAAGACAGGAGATCATCAACTTCGAAGCCGAACGAAAGAGCTTCGAGGCCAAAGACGCTCAGGTCCTGAGCGTAAGCGTCGATTCAGTATTTTCACACAAAGCCTTTGCTGAACAAATGGGGGGGATCAATTTCCCCATGTTGTCGGACTTTTATCCCCACGGCGAAATCACTGCCAAGTACGATTGCCTCAGGCCTCAGGGGTACCCCAAACGAGCAGTTTTCATCATCGACAAGCAGGGTGTCGTGCGCTTTCAGCAGTTGTACGAGAAGGGGATCCCCGACAATAAAGACCTCCTCGCGGAGCTGGATAAGATCAACAAGGGCTGATCGAGCTAAGGAATACTCGTTTCCGTGGAGTGGTCGCTGCTAGAGGTCATAGATGGGGGTGTGCAGCGCGATGTGCTTCCCCATGGCGATGGCCCTGACGATATCGGTCCTGCTCACTATTCCCACCAATTTTTTCCCTCGTAGGACTGGCACGCGATTGATCCTGTGGGTGGTAAGGAGGTTGGCAATCTCCTCCACGGGGGTGTCTTCATTGGCACTGATAAGGTCCTTGCTCATAATATCTTTGACCTTTGCGCCGCTCTTAGCTACCACATCAGTGCGGGAAACGATGCCGAGAAGTTTCCCGTTTTTATCCGTAACCGGTGCACCGCTGATCTTGTTTTTTGTCAGCGCCTTGGCCAAATCCTTGACACTGGTGGTGGGGCTCACGGTAATCACCTTCTTGGTCATGATGTCGACGGCAACCATGGAATCTCTCCTTGTAGGGATTCTGTCATATCATGCGAGCGGCCAGGTCGCCAACCCTACAGCTATAACCCCACTCATTATCATACCAGGCGAGCACCTTGGCCATTTTCCCATGCAGTACAGTGGTGGATAGGCCATCCACAATGGACGACGCCGGATTGCCGCGGAAGTCGCTGGAAACTAGCGGCTTGTCGGTGTAAGCCATAATGCCCAGGAGCATACTCTCAGCCGTTTTTTTCAGCGCATTGTTAATTTCTTCGGTGGATGTGGCTCGCTTGAGATCCAACACCAGGTCGACAATGGATACCGTTGATGTGGGGACCCGAAGCGAGAGACCGTCGAGTTTCCCACGCATTTCCGGTATCACCAGTCCAATGGCGACGGCTGCACCTGTGGTGGTGGGAACAATATTCATCCCAGCAGCCCGCGCCCTCCTCAGATCCTTATGCATCAGGTCCAGGATCCGCTGGTCGTTGGTATAGGCGTGGGTGGTGGTCATCAGGCCTCTTGCTATGCCAAACTTGTCATGAAGGGTTTTCACCACAGGGGCCAAGCAGTTGGTGGTACAGGATGCATTTGATACGATCTGATGCTTTTTGGGGTTATAGGCGCTGTCGTTCACTCCCAAAACTACGGTGAGGTCTTCATTTTTTGCCGGTGCGGTTATGAGAACTTTTTTAGCCCCCGCCTCGATATGGATTCGTGCTTTGAGCCCGTCGGTAAAAACTCCCGTTGACTCGATAACGATATCCACACCGAGTTTTTTCCAGGGCAGCCTTGTGGGGTCCTTCTCGTTAAGAACCGCAATATTCGAACCGTTGACTTTGAGGACTCCCTCGCCGATGCTCAAGGAGCCGGAAAAATTTCCATAGGTGGAATCGTATTGCAACAGGTGCGCGTTGGTCTCCAGGTCGGCCATGTCATTGATCGCCACAACGGATAGGTCTCTGTGTCGTTCCAGCATGGAACGCAGGCACAGGCGCCCAATTCGACCGAATCCGTTGATTGCGATGCGTGTTGCCATTGAAACTTCCTCCTCAAGTATTAACTGCTTTTATAAGATCATACTCTCTTTGCAGCTAGCGGGGAATGCAAAAAATTACACCGGTCAGGTACGAAGCGGTGGCAAAGTGTTACCGGCTGAAGGGAAGGGGAGAAATGGTGGCGGTAACGGGTTTTTCCGTTCCGATGATGACGGAGGTCCCGGGAGGGGTACAACTCTTTTGGACATAACCCAGCGCCAGGGGCCGTTTAAGCAGGGGTGAAAAGACAGAACTCGTTACCCTTCCTACCTCTTTGGTTTCCGCTTTGATTGGATCCCCTCTCTGGGCTGGGCTTTCTCCCTCAAGGACCATGCCCACGAGCTTCCTGTTCACATGACCCCGGGAGTGGATTCTTTCGATCACCTCTTGGCCTAGGTAGCAGCCCTTGTCAAAATTCACGGAATCCTCCAGGTTCGTCTCCAGTACGAGGTTTTCTTGGTCCATGTCCACACCGTAACGGGGGATTCCTGCCTCAACCCTGAGGATCTCTTGGGCCTCCATGCCCACCCATTGCGCGGAAAAGGCTCGGCCCTTTTCTTGTATTAATGCCGCCAGTGCGGGAAGGTCATTTGGGGTGATCCAAAGGTCATATCCGGTTTCCCCTGTGTGGGACGCTCGCACGAGGCGGCAACTGTGGATACCCATTTGAAACTCTCCATGACTCAGCTCTTGGTCGGGCAAGGCCTTTGAATCGGACAGTTCCTCCAGCAATGGGGTTGATTCGGTTCCCTGAAGGGACATGATCCCATATTCATCCGCCAGGTCGGCAATCTCCACATCGTCTGCAATGAGGTACTTTTGGAGATGAGTCTGTATCTTATTGCTCAATGATTCGAAGAGTTTCACCAAGAATGAGTCCTCCGTGCAGAATATTTCCGTATCGGCCAGTAGCTTTCCCTGGACGTCGGCAAAGGTTGCGAACATACCTTGGCCTGGGCGTAGCTTTGTTACATCATTGGAAACCATGCCCTGGAGGAAAGGGACCCTGTCCTCACCGGTAAAACGGAGAAGGCTACGATTGCAGTGATCCAAGAGACCCACCCGCGAGCGAACGGCTTGGTATTCATCGAGGGGAGCGCCGAAATGGAGTGGAAGGCGCCAACCGTCCTCAGCTCGGAACTCGGCTCCATTGGCCTTATGAATGTTCTCAAGGAGGGAGGCTTTGACCATGGTTCTGAACATAATACAAAGATGATAACCGCCACGGCGAACAAAGGCAATGAGGGTTCTCTGGAGGGACTAGCTCGGTTCTAGCGTGTGATGAGGGCCCTCAGAATTTGTCACTTTCAGTTTGTCACCAGGGTAGACTTGTCTGCGCGAACGCGGTAAACCCTACCCTCAAGAGAGAATACTTCCAAAATAAAGGAGGCATACCCATGGCTAAGGAAGCGGAATTTTTTGAAGTCAAGTTTAAGGAAGGTTCCTTGGAACCCAAGGTGGGCGAATTGATCCGATTCGCGGTTAACCTGGCCATTGGAAATGAATCGGGAGTTAAGCGTCATCTCGGGGAGGCTCGCAAGCACGGTGCAACAGACGATGAGATCTGGGAAACGGTTGTGTATTCCATGCGCCCCGTTACGGCTCAAGTACGTGGTCTCGCCAGAAAAGTCCTTACCCAATAGGTCTGCAAAGAGATCTTTGTCCGGTGAACCCGCCCTTGGGGCTCATGGGGTGCATTTTGTTAGCAGAGAGGTCCAAGGGGGAAGTGAAGGGCATGTCCAAAGTCAAAGGCGAGTTGGATCTCCACAAACTGGAGGTGTTTTATTGGGTTGCGGAACTCAAGAACTTTTCTCTTGCCGCGGAGCACCTCTTACTCCGACAGCCCACTGTAAGCGCGCATGTCCGTGAGCTAGAGGAGAGTCTTGGGTCGAAGCTCCTGAGCCGCGTGGGGGGTGAGGTGACCACCACAAATCTCGGTCGTCTCCTTTTGGAAAGAGCCCGGGTTTTGCTCGAGTTGAAGCGGGAAACCTTGGCAGCCGTGGATGGGTTCCAGGGGAAGGTCAGGGGTGTGCTGCGCGTGGGTGGCAGCAATATCCCCGGGGAATACATCCTGCCGGGCATACTGGGGGCCTTTATCCGGCAGTTCCCCGAGGTCAAACCGGTTCTCAGGATCGGCGACTCCGCCGGGATCTTGGAAGAGGTTATGGACGGCAAGGTGGAGGTGGGTTTCGTGGGCTTCAAGGGCGAGGACCGAAGGCTGTCCTTCCATCGGATTTGGAGGGATGAGATGGTTTTAGTGGTTCCCAAGAACCATCCATGGAGTCGCGTCAAATCTATTGAAATAAAAGACCTCTCCCAGGTGAATTATATTTCACGGGAAGGAGGTTCGGGGACCCTACGTTCCTTTAAGAGCCAGCTGGCCAGGAAAGGATATGCGCCGGAAAAATTACTCAACCTGACCATGGAGCTGGGCAGCACTGCCGCCATCAAAGAGGCTCTCATTGCCGGACTGGGAGTTTCCATCCTCTCCAGGACATCCATCCACAGGGACGTCCAGGACGGTTTCCTCAAGGTTGTCCCTATTCGAGGATTCAAGCTAGAACGGGACTTCTATCAAGTTTATCATCGTAGCCACCTTCTTTCGCCGGTTTCACTTGCGTTCGTTCACTTTTTGAAACAGCGGCCATAAATCAGCCGGAGCCCTGGCAAGGTCTGCGTGGATGTCTCGCTGTTGAGGATCCATAGGATTTACCTGGACGTTATGGGTCATTATAGGTATTTTCTATTTGACATATAGGCGCTATCATAATTAACTGTTGTGGTTTTCCAACCACGGAGGTGCTCCTATGAAATTTCGCCACAGTTGGATGGCAATTGCCTTTCTATTGGTGGCCGTACAACTTCCGGCTCAAGAAAAATTGACCGAGTTGAGGGTGTCCGCAATTCCGGACGAAAACCCTCAGGAACTCTTGCGTATCTATAAGCCCTTTGCCAAGTATCTGTCCAAAGAGATCGGCATTCCCGTTAAATTCGTTCCCGTGGTGGACTACGCGGCGACGGTGGAAGGCCTCGCGGCCAATCGGCTGGATCTGGTGTGGTACGGAGGATTCACGTCGGTTCAAGCGGCTCGCCGGGCCAAGGACGCCCAGCGAATCATCATGCGCAAGGAGGACGCAAAGTTCAAAAGCAAGTTTATTACCCGCAAGGGATCCGGCATTCGATCCTTGAAGGACCTTGAAGGAAAGACCTTCGCCTTTGGTAGTGTCAGTTCCACGTCGGGACACTTGATGCCGCGTTACTTTTTGTGGCAGGCGGGGATCAATCCGGAAAAGGATTTTGCCAAGTTCGCCTTTAGTGGCGCGCACGATGCAACGGCTGCCTGGGTGGAAGCGGGGAGAGTCGACGCCGGTGCCCTTAACTTCTTGGTCTGGGACAAACTGCTTAAGAACAGGAAGGTCGACACGGGCAAAGTTGAAGTGTTTTGGACCACTCCTGACTACGTGGATTACGTTTGGGTCATCAGGGGTGGGATCGACCAGGAATTGGTCAAGAAGATCTCCAAGGCATTTCTCAAGCTCGATGATAATAAACCAGCTCATAAGAAGCTGCTGAAGTTACACCGAACCAAAGGATACGTTCCCGCCAAGGATTCCCAGTGGGAGGGGATCGAGAAGGCAGCCATTGCCGCGGGGATGTTAAAAACCAACTAGGATTGAGCTAGGGCCTTGTACCAGTACCGTCTGGAAGGTGTCGCAAAGGTATTTGCCCGGCATCAGGTTGCCGTTGGCGACATCAGTTTGAACGTTAGGAACGGGGAGAGGGTGGCGCTCATCGGACCCAGCGGGGCCGGTAAGACCACCCTCTTTCGCATGCTCAACTGCACCTTGAGGCCCTCCTCCGGAAAGCTGTGGATCAATGGGGACGACACAGGTGGCCTGCATGGTCCAAGGCTCAGGGAAGTCCGTCGAAAGATCGGTACGATCTATCAACAGCACAACCTGGTGCCGCGATTAAAGGTGGTGCACAACGTCCTTTGCGGGCATCTCGGTCGCTGGTCCCTGGTTCGTTCTATGGCGTCGCTTGTACGGCCGGTGGGTATCGAGAGCGCCTATGAGGCGCTAAAGAATGTCGGCATCGAAGACAAGATTTTTAGCCGTACCGATGAGCTGTCTGGAGGCCAGCAGCAGAGGGTGGCCATTGCCCGGGTGCTGGTACAGAATCCAGAGGTGATTCTCGCCGATGAACCGGTTTCCTCGGTGGATCCTTCCCTGGCTTCAAGTATCGTGAAATTACTGATCGAAATCAGTCAGAATATGCAAAAGACCCTCATGGTCAATCTTCACAGTATTGACCTTGCCCTGTCAAACTTTCCCCGTATCATCGGCATCAAGAACGGTAACGCTCTATTCGATCTTACCCCAGATAAGGTGAGCGACGAGCTGCTGGAGGAACTCTATTCAGGTCATCTTCCCGAAAACGGGCAAGATGAATCTCCAACCAAAGAGCATACCCTCCGTGTCTGTAGCTAAAGGTCAATACACTTTTTCCCCAGGCTAGTCAGTTAATGGTTCTCGAGAATCATGACCCGAGACCGTGACCGTATTAAGAAAGGCAATGCCCAGTTCCTGATGGACGACTTTTTCAAGGACGCGGACCTTTTTTCTACGTAAGCCTCCGGATTCAACATGGTCGATCTGGGAAAACGACAAACCTCTCATTTCCCCTACATCTTTGGAATATTCTTTCTCGTTGCGCTGGTGGATAGTTGGCGGCGGGCGGAAGTCAATTTTCTAATTTTTTTTGAAAAGGAGGGAAGGGAACACCTATCGAGTTTTATCACCGGCATGTTTCCACCGGAGCTCTCCTGGGACTTTCTCTTCTTTATGGTCGGGCCTGCCATGGAAACCGTTCAGATTTCGGTTATGGGGACCCTGATTGCCGTGATGATCGGATTTCCCCTCGGGCTGCTGGCCACCAGTACGTTGGTTTTTCGAGGTGTCCTCAATGAAGCCGAAGTTCAGGGTTCCTTAACCCGTTACAGCCTGAGGGTGATGGTGTACTCTCTTGCCCGCGCCGTACTCAGCCTGTTCCGTTGCATACCCGAGTTCGTATGGGCCTTCATGTTTGTGCGCGCCGTGGGATTGGGGCCTTTCCCGGGGGTTCTCGCCATTGGCGTGGCCTATGGAGGGATGCTCGGAAAGGTTTATTCAGAGATTTTCGAGTCCGTGAATACCCGGCCCCTGGAGGCTCTCCAGTCCACAGGTGCCAGCAAACTGCAGATTTTTTTCTACGGGTGGTTTCCTCAGGTGTTACCCAATTTTGTTTCCTATACCCTCTATCGCTGGGAGTGCGCGGTGCGGACGTCGGCAATCTTAGGCCTGGTGGGCGCGGGCGGTTTGGGTCAGCAGATTGAAATATCCATGCGTATGTTCAACTTCCACGAAGTGCTGACACTCTTGGGTATGCTTTTTATTTTGGTGTCAGCCGCGGACTATATCAGCGCCAAGATACGGGGTCTGTTATGAGTAATGGCCCCTTGAGGACAACCTACGCGGATCAGCCGTGGAATCAACATCGAGTATCCCGTGGGTCGTCGCTGCGAGTTTATTTCTTTCTAGCTCTCGTGGCCGCGTTATTCGTTTGGAGTTATCAAGGTTCGGAAATCCACCTTGGCCAATTGTTTAGCCGGGATGGGGCCGGACAGATCTATGTTTACATCGAGGGGCTGTTTCCACCGGACTTGTCCAAAGGCGTGCTGGTGGATGCGGCCATGGGTGCCATGGAGACCTTTGCCATATCCTTCGTGGGAATCCTCATGGCTGCTGTCATCGCCCTGTTGCTGGTGTTTTTCGCCTCCCGTAACCTGGTTTACTCAGGCCTCCTCTATGAGATGGAAGGAGATGGGCGTTGGAAGCGTCTGGCGCGTATCCTTCCCTATCTGTGCGCAAAGGGGATATTGAATTTTCTCCGCACCGTCCCGGAAATGATCTGGGCGTTGATCTTTGTTTTTCTCGTTGGCCTGGGACCCTTCCCAGGAGTCCTTGCCCTGGGGGTGCATACGGGGGGAGTCCTGGGGAAACTCTTTGCGGAGGTGTTGGAGGACGTGGACCCCCAGCCCGTCGAGTCGCTTCAGTCCATGGGTGCCGGTAAAATGCAGATCCTTATATACGGTGTTCTTCCCCAGGTCATGCCCCAGTTCATTTCCTACACTCTCTATCGTTGGGAGGTGAATATCCGGGTGGCTGCGGTACTGGGGTTTGTTGGTGCCGGCGGATTGGGTCAGAGGATTCATATCGCCATCAGCCTCTTCCTGGGCCATCAACTCTTGACCCTCTTGATTGCTCTGTACGTCCTTGTGACCATCGTCGATTACTTGAGCGCGTATTTGAGACGGAGGGTAATGTAGTCTTTCCTTGGTGAGTTTGATATAAAGCCAGTCAGCCACCCGGATATTATTATATTATAGGAGCGTCAGTATGGCGGCCGGAGACTATACGGATTTCGAGCATACGGGACCTGGGACCCTCGCGGGCAGATACATGCGCCTGTTCTGGCAACCCGTTTACCGGGCCGAAGATTTGGCTCCTGGACAGGCGATACCCATACGCATCATGAGCGAAGACTTCACCCTGTACCGAGGGGAGGAGGGTACCTGCCACCTGGTGGCTTTCCGTTGCGCCCATAGAGGGACCCAACTCTCCACCGGCTGGGTGGAGGGGGACTGTATACGTTGCCGGTACCACGGTTGGAAATACGATGGTTCCGGCCAATGTGTGGAACAGCCGGGTGAGGAGGCCACTTACGCCGAGAAGGTCAAAATTCGGACATACCCAACACAGGAATATCTGGGACTCGTATTTGCCTACCTGGGCGAGGGTGATCCGCCGCCCTTCAGACGCTATCCTCAGTTCGACCAACCAGGGGTTCTCATCCCCCTTCCACCGGAAAGCTGGCCTTGCAACTACTACAATCGCCTGGACAATGATCCCGACATGGGACATGTCTTTTACACCCACAATGAATCCGTCAAACGGGCCAAGAGAACGGACCGGCAAAATCTTCGCGCCGTAACGGGCGAGGAAACCTCCTATGGTGTCAAGGTGACCGCCACGGTCTCGGGTAAACCGCAGGAATATATCCTCGCAATCATGCCCAACAACTTCGAGGTGACGGTTCGGGTTGGTATGGCCAGCGCCAGCAGCACAGAAGCAAATCGTGCTTGGGAAGACCGCATGGTATGGGCGGTGCCCGTTGATGACGACAGCAGCTACCGTTTCGAGATCAATCTGGCTCACCTTACGGGTGCGGATGCAGAGGCTTACGAACTGTCCCGCCGGCGGGCCCTGGCTCAATCTGGGACTCCGGCGCTGGAGCTGGGGGAAGCAGTTTTAGCGGGTAAGGTGGCCATCCATGAACTCGATCCGAAACTGAGCACCTATGAGTTGTTTCGTGTGGAGGATTACGTCACCCAAGTAGGGCAGGGGCGAATTTGCGACCGGTCACGGGAACATCTGGGCGCGGTGGATCGTGCGGTGTTTCTACGGCGCAAACTTTGGCAAAGAGAGCTAAAGGCATTGGCTGAGGGACGGCCGCTTAAAGAATGGGTAATGCCGGAAACGAGGGATGGGTAAGGTTCGTGAAGCTGGGGAGGAGGTGTCCCGGCGATCCCCAGGAATTAGGGCATCAGATTTCCCCCATTCACAAACAAAACCTGCCCGGTCATGTGCCGACCAAAATCGCTAGCTATAAAAACCACTACGTTCCCGATATCTTCGGGCTCCGCTATACGTCCTATAGGGATGGCGGCCACCCGTTGGTCCAACTCTCCAGTGGTCGTATTTTGTTCCAACGTCCGTTCAGTTCTTGTTGCTCCAGGGGCTACGGCGTTCACCCGAATGCCGTAGGGTCCCATTTCTGCGGCAACGGTCCGGGTAAACCCGATGATGCCTGCCTTGGCGGCGGAGTATGGTGCTCGACCCGGCGCGGGTGAGGCCCCCTGGCCCGACGATAGGCTTACAATCACGCCGCGTCGCCTCTCCATCATATGGTGGATAACGGCTCGAGAGCATAAAAAGGCGGCCTTAAGATTCAGGTTAACCTGGGCATCCCAGTCCTCCTCGGTCAATTCCCAAAAGGGAGTCAGCTTTGAACCGCCGGCGACGTTCACCAGTACATCCACCTGGCCAAAGTCCCGCAATACTCCTTGAACCCCTCGCTCCACCTCCACCCCGCGGGTGACGTTGCAAGGGTAGAACGATGCCTTTGTCCCTTCTGCGCGGAATTCATCTACGAGTTTTCGGCCTTCCGGCTCTCTAACATCGAAGAATGCAATTTGAGCGCCACGTTTGGCGAACAACTGTGCAGTGGCCCGTCCGATTCCCATGGCCCCACCGGAAATGAGCACAACCTGTTTATCGAAGTCGTTTAGAGTTAATGGCATGGGTTTTCTTTCCTCTCAGGTTAGTTCGACGAATCGTGGGCATTCTATACCTTAGAGTTCAGAGCCTCAAGCTCGATTTGATGGCCGGCTGGTACGGTACTGAGGATCGAGTGAAATGAGTTCACGGAAGGTTAACCGTCGGTGGAACGCTTTTTCGTCAACATGTTTGGAAAGCCCCGGAAAAACTTTTGCCGGTTGAAACGGTTGATCCCTTCCTTGGTTTGATCAGCAAGTTCGGTGAAGAAGGCAACCTCATTATCATTGAACATGAAGCGATCCTCTTCGATTGCCGGATCCACCAGGAGAGGGAACATCTCGCGGCTATTCCAGAAGTTGGACCATTTGACCGGGATCTTAGTATTCATGATGCGATATTTCGTAAGCGTCTGTTGACCCCAGCGTTTCAGCGCAGTCCTGATAGGACCAAGCATTTCCCGTTCTCCCCGCTACCGGGTGCGGCCTTCAGCAATCCCCTGGGGTAGAGATTCGAAGTCGAATCGGCTCATTTTTATTTAGGTGTTAAGCCTTGTGTCAACGATGAATATGCATTTTGTTCCAAGTCTCAAATTTCTCTTCAGCGTCCCATGGGGCGGTACAAATTTGAAATGGGACTGTACCTCAATGCGCTCCCTGGAATTCGCCTCCGGATGGGGGGCTTGGCATGGGTGCGCCACAAACCATCAGGCCCGTCTTAAAGTGCGGCGCCATTGCGGGTTTTGTCGCTCCATGGGATCCCCGCCCGCCAGAAACCCTTGTATTTCCAGATACTTCCGTTGCAAATCTGACACAACAAGCTGGCGCATTATTAGCTTATATATTCTGTGCAAGGGGTTTGATGCTATGTCCGTTTTAGATTTCACTGACTGCCTGTCGGGCTGTAAATGGCTCAGGGGATTCCGTTCGGGCAAGTCTAACGGGCGCACTGAGTCGGAACCGTTCTATCTGCGGTCTCTGGAAATATCTGAAAAGAGGTTTGGACCGCATCATCCACAAGTAGCCCTTTCCCTCGATCATCCGGCTGATCTCTGCCGGACCCAGGGTAGGCAGGATGAGGCGGAGCCACTCTACAAGAGAGCCTTGAATATTTCAGAAAAGGCTTTGGGGTCAGAGCACCCGCAGGTTGGTTTGATTCTGAGAGGGTATGCTACCTGTTGCTAAACAAGAGGTGCTTCCGCGAGGCCAAGGAAGTGGGCAAGCGCGCCATCAGTATCCGCATGAAGCACGCCAAAGAAGAGCTGGGCAAGTAATCTTCGGAAAACACCTCCCGCGACGCTTTAACTCAGGGGTTTCCGGACACAGTTTGAAGGGCACGGGCAGTATAGACCTGGGCCAGGTGGGAGCGATATTTCGCTGAAGCATTAATGTCGTCCGCCACGTCCACACCATCGATCACTCGTGCCGAAGCCTCCTCAATTAGTCTGGCCTCCAATTTCTTACCCTTTATCATTTGTTCTACATTTTCCGCCCGAAAGGCTTTGTCCGTAACCCCTGTGAGGCCGATACGGAGATCTTCGCATACCCCGCTTGGGTTTACCTTTAAGCACGCTGCGACACCAACAATGGCAAATCCCTCCGCCCGCTTGGCCGCTTTAAGATAGGCGGTCTTCGCCCGCTCCAAAACAGGAACGCGGATTTCCGTAATTATTTCCTCGGGTGTTAGTGCAGTGGCTAGCATGGAGACAAAAAAATCCTGCGCCTTGACCCATCGCTCGCTGCTGGGGCCCGCCAATTTGATTTCCGCGTCCAGGGCGAGAATGGCAGCTGGCAGATCGGCCGCCGGGTCAGCATGAGCCAGGGCGCCACCCAGAGTCCCCTGGTTCCGTACTTGTAGGTCGGCAACTAGGTTTGCGGTTTGAGGCAATAGGGGGCAACTAGACTTGAGTAGTTCGGACCCTTCAAGCCGGCTATAGGTTGTGGCGGCGCCGATTAGAATATCGCTGCCCTCAAGCCGAATCCAGTCCAGTTCAGGGACCCTTCCGATGTCGATGATCGCCTTTGGCTTGGAGAGACGCAGCTTCATTAAGGGAACCAGGCTCTGACCTCCGGCGAGCAACTTCGCCTCGTAACCATGACCCGAAAGAAGCGAGAGGGCCTCTTTCAGAGAGTTTGGAGCGTAGTATTCAAAAGCACCGGGAATCATGTTGACGTTCCCCTTGCATCTTGAATGAGACGCCAGACCGATTCCGGAGACAGGGGTAGTTCCCTTACCTTAACCCCCAGAGGTTTCAACGCATCCTCCACGGCACTGGCGATGGCGGCCGGGGATGGTATGGCTGCCCCCTCGCCCGCCGCCTTTTGACCCAGGGCGCTGAAAGGGGAGGGAACAGGGTAGTGTTCCAACTCGATCTTCGGCGTTTCCAACGTTGAGGACTTGCCATAGTCCGTGAGGGTTACTGTCAGGAGCTGGCCGTCCGAACTGTACACAAAGCCTTCGCCCAGGGCCACGGATATCCCATGGGCGGCGGAGCCGAAGGCCTGTCCATCCACGACACTGGGATTGAGGATGGTTCCGTTGTCGCTGACAATTACGTAGCGCTGGACCTTCACTTCCCCGGTGGCCTCATTGACCTCCACCACGGCTGCGTGGGCTGCCGCCGAAAAAGAAAACTGCGCTCGCACTTTGCGGTTTACGTCTGGCGTCAAATAGGGTTGAGCATGGGGGTAGGTGTAGTAAAAGGTCGTGTGCAAACCTCCTTCAAAGCCTGAAGGCATCACCGATTGGTTGCTATAGGCTAGTCTTCCCAGGTCGGCGAAGCTTATTTTTTTCCCTGGTGAACCGCTTATAAATACAACTCCATCCTCTATGGTGAGCTTTTCAGGAGATGTGGCAAGGATGTAGGCCGCAAAGGTCAAGATCTTTTCCCGAAGTTTCCGTGCGGCGCCCTGGATGGCCCCGACGTCGTAGAGATGGAAGTTGTTGCCACTGTTTGCCGCCGACACGCCCCAGGGGGCTAGGTCACTATCGAAGGGGGTTGTAACACTTATACGGTCGGGTGAAATTCCGAGGATGTCTGCGGTGATTTGAGCACTGGTGGTTTCATGGGACTGACCGCAGTTGGGTGAACCTAGATAAAGGGCTATGGTACCGTTCTTTTCCATTTTAATGGTCGCGCCGTTCACTCCGCCGGCTCCCGGGACTTGTCTCATTTCCGGGAAGACGGCCATGTCACGGGCTGCATTTCTGCCGCCCGGCTCCACACCGATGACCACACCAATTCCCAGATAGGTTCCTTTTTTTCTTTTTTCTTCCTGTTCTTTTTTGAGGTTGTCGTAATCGACCTTCTCCAGCAGTCGCTTTAGGAGTCCCGGGTAATCACCGCTATCATAGATATTCCCGTTGGGAGTTTCGTACGGCATCTCAGATGCTTGCACCAGATTGACGGAGCGGACCTCGATGGGGCTCAAATCCAATTCCTGGGCGATCTTGTCCATGATCCGCTCCCAGACAAAGCACATGGCCGGCTTGCCAATGCCCCGATTGGGAATCACGGGACATTTGTTTGTGATGAGTGAATGACCTTCCATGGACATGGCCTTCACTTTATAGGTGTTTGTGAGGTTGTTTAGTTTATTGGTGAAGTGGATGGTGAGGGTCCCCATGGATCCACCAACGTCATCGTACTCTTTGAACCTGAGCCCCAGTACCGTCCCATTCTTTTTGACTGCGGCTTCAACCTCAAACTCCTGCTGGCATGCATGGCCCGCCGCCATCATGTGCTCGCTTCGATCCTCGATCCACTTGACCGGGCGATTGCTCTTGATGGCCAGGAAGCTTATGAGAACGGCGTAGTTCTTGATCAGGTGAATTTTCTGGCCGAATCCGCCTCCGATGTCCGGGATGATCACCCGGATATCGTCCAGGCCGAAGGCATCTCTAAGGGCGTCGTAAATGTTATCTGGGACCTGGGTGTTGATCCAAACCGTTAGTTTTTTGCTTGCTGCGTCAAAGGATGCAACACAGGCCAGGGGCTCGAGTGGGGTGGAGCTGTAGCGATGGATCTTGAGCTTCTCTTCGACGACCCTGTCGGCTTGTTTAAAGGCACCCTCGATGTCACCGTAGGTGAGGGTGCCGGTCCAGGCTCTATTGGAACCCAGCTCTTCAAAGATGGGTTGAGAATCGGCTCGAAGGGCATCGGCTGTTTGGATTACCGGAGTCAGGGGTTCATACTCGGCTTCCATTAGCTCGAGGGCGTCTTCGGCCTCGGCACGAGTGCGCGCGGCAACGGCCCCAACCGGCTCGCCAAGGTAGCGGACCTTATCAGTTGCGCCCGCGTATTCCTGAATGGGCCGGGCTAAACCGGCGGAGTATCGACCCGGCCTGAAGGGTTTTGTCTTTTCCTTCAGCTCTTGAGGCGTGAAGGTGGCGACGACTCCAGGGGCGGCGAGGGCGGCCGCATCGTTTACCTTTAAAACGCGCGCGTGGGCATACGGGCTTCTCAGGATCACGGCATGGAGCATCCCGGCCAATCTTACATCGTCAGTAAAAAAGCCTCTCCCCGAGACATGCCGTGGACCTTCTTTGCTTCTTGTGGATTGGCCGACGTATTTAGCCATTCTTAAGGCTCCTGGCGGCTTCTTTAACCGCCTCCACGATTTGCATGTAGCCGGTACACATACAGAGGTTTCCCGAGAGTCCCCTGCGGATCTCGTCATCGGTGGGGTCCGGGCTATGGGCTAGCAAGTGGTGGGCCGCCAGAATCATTCCCGGTGTGCAATAGCCGCATTGGAGACCGTATTTCTGGACAAAGGCTTCCTGAATGGGGTGGAGATCACCGTTTTTCGCGATTCCTTCCACCGTCAAAACTTCTTTTCCGTCCACCTGCACGGCAAAGAGAAGACATGACTTAACGAGCTTATCATTCACCAGGACTGAACAGGCGCCGCACTCCCCGATGACACAGCCCATGTGGGTTCCCGTCAAGCCGACAGTCTCGCGCAGAAAGTAAGACAGAAGCAGACGAGGCTCTACCTCTTCCTGGTATGTTCGACCGTTAATTTTAACCTGTATCTCGCGTTTCACGGATCGCTACAAACCCGCTCCTATGTAGCAGAGCGGGGGGAACCCTTCAACTCGTTGTCCTTGAGAGGCCGGTATGTACGTCACACCTCATAATCTAGCTTGGTTTTCTCATGGCTTGACAACAGCCCCTTCCCGAACGTAATGTACGCGCTCTCAACTGAGGACTACCGATGACTCCTTCAGTGCCTTGAGAAAGATTTTGTTCAACCGGGAGGTAGACCATGGAACCGTTACCGCGTGGCGCGAACTTTAGGCGCGCGAAGATGCTTTGGGAGATCGGGTTGTACATAGCAGGCGATCCAAAGGAACCGTATTTCGGGAACCGCGATATTTGTATCTCTGTGGGTAGTGGGTCCGGCGAGAACTATCGCCCTTGGCTTCGCCTGTCCTCGGGTTCCCCCATATTGGCCCACTCCGTGGTGCGAGGCGATCTGGAAATGGCGGTGGTTAACCCGTCGGGCATGTTGACCCAAGCCTATCGTGGCAAGGGTCTGTTCTCCAAGCCGCTCCCCGTGAGGGTTGTGGCAAACTACCCGTCCTGGGACCGTTTCGCCTGTCTTATCCATCCTCGCACTGGACTAACCTCCCTGAGCCAGATCAAGGAAAAACAATATCCGCTCCGGCTGTCCATACGTGAGGACGTTACTCACTCGACGCGCGTACTGATAGACCAGCTGTTATCTTTTTATGGCTTTACCGTGGCCGACCTTGAGTCTTGGGGGGGTAAATTGATTCTAGCCGGTGGTCCCGGTGATGAGCGTCGTTTGTCCCCACTGAAGGCGGGAGAAGTGGACGCGGTCTTTGACGAGGGACTTGGAACCTGGTTTCCCAAAGCTCTGGAAGCGGGATTGGAGCCCGTTACTCTTGAGGAACCGGCGTTTCAGAAGATGGAAGCTCTTGGATGGCGGCGGGCCGTAATCCCCGCGGGCAAGTATCCCGGTCTCAAGACAGATCATACCTGTATTGACTTCGGTGGCTGGCCCCTTTACACGCGGGAATCTTTGCCGGACGAAATGGCCTACAAGGTCTGCGGTGCCCTACAGGCGCGCGAAACTGAGATTCCATGGGAAGAGGGCGCCTACACCGGCATCGGCCAGCTAGGACAGGATACCGAGGCGACGCCCTTGGATGTTCCCCTGCACCCCGGGGCGGCCCAATGGTATCTCGAGCACGGTTTCAAGGTGTGACCCTCAGGTTGCCTTACTGTGCGATGGTGATCCGGTCGAACTGGGTGATCTTGAACTTTTCAGCCGCGCCTGCGGGTAAGATCGTGAACTGGTGCAGCGTGTATTCCTGCTCGTAGTCCCCACGGGCAATGAGCCCATCCAGAGGAATTATCACATCATATCCAAAAGGTCTGACGGCTGCCGTTGCCGTGTAGAGTACCGCCTGATTGCTGGATGCACCGGTGACGATCAAGGTTTTGAGCTCTCGAGCCGTCAGCAGGTGGTGCAGTTCTCCACCGTAAAACTTGTCGAAAGCGGCCGGGAAAGTCACCGGCTCATCGTCTTTTTGTTGAAACGCTGTGGGCATCTTTTCTAAAGGAGTTCCCTGGTAGCGATCCGCCACCGTATAAACGATAAAGATCCCGGCCTCTCTTGCCCTGGGTAAAAATTTTGCCACCGGCCCCACGAGTTTATGGCAGGGTTCCTTGGGGTCTTCGCACCGGGCGTTTAGATCCAGGACCAGCAGGCCTGTGGTCCTCGCATCCACGGTTACATCGATTGGGATCGGTTTGTTAGGCATCTGTTCTCCTAAAAGAATATCACCTACTCAAGAGAGACTCTCGCGGACCGTCAAAAAGCAAAGCGATAGCGCAGGCGCAGGGCGTCCGGATCTTTTTTTGGCTCTTTTTCAATCTTCAGCTCTCTGTTCTCAGCTCTCATCCCTCCCCACTTGGAACTCGGCGCTTGTGACTCGGTACTAAATTGCGATCTTCGCTTTCCTGCTACCTGTCCGAGGCTGATGGCTGAAAGCTGATTTTGCTTTGCGTCTTTGCGCGAGTGATATTTTTCTCCATTAGGATTTACGTACGCTTTCCCAGAAAAGGGCGTCCACATCCACCCGGTCCCGAATCAGCCCGTCCTTAAACAGTTGGTCAACGGTCATGGTGAGCATCTCCCGGTTTTTTGCCAGTCCGGACACGTACGGATCTTGTCCGAAAACCGATTCGGCCAGTTCCAGTCCGGCTTCTTCTCTCAGAATAAGCCTGTTGGCGGGGTCACGCCGGTAGGCCTCCTGTTTCGAGCGCTCAAAGGCGTCGTACAGAGCCTCCGGAAGCCAGGGATTTTCCTCTACCACCCGTTGCTGGATTCCTACAGTGTGGTTTACAGGAGTGAACCCCACTGTTCGGTAAAACTCTTCCAAAAAGCCGCGCCCGCCATCGGGGAACAGGGGGCGGACATTGGGTGATTGAGTATCAATGGGGATGCTCCTGCCGTTGGCGGCATCGATTGCGCCTGACTGTAGCATCTCGTTGGCCTCCTCTAGCCGGGTCAGGAAGGTGATGGAAACACCTGGAGGAGGCTCATCCTTCAAACCGAGCAGCACCGAGTGGCTGTCGGTCCCAACGCGCGCGTTATACCAGGCGATGTCTTGGCTCTGGATACCGTATAATCGGTCAACCATGGCTCGGAACCAGACAAAAGCGGTCTGGGTGTAGTCTCCCACCGCCAGGCGCTTGCCCTTCATGTCGCTCGCACTCGTGACGCCCGACTTTACGTTGACCCAGGTATTAAGCTGCAACAATGCACGGCTGAGAAAAATCGGGATGGCCGTCCACTCCCAACGGGCGGTGGGCCTGGAGAGAACGTTCACGTAATCGGAAATGGAAAATTCGAATACGTCGAAGCTGTTGTTCCGGAGCTGCGCTGCGAACAATTCGCCCGGGTTCTTGAATATTTCCCAGTGGATGTCGACACCCTCGACCTGCACGGCGCCTTCCACCAACGGGGCCGACCTGGGGTTGTTAGAGAACGCGCCCTTCAGTGTAAGCATCAATAACCTCCTTGCATGAAGCGATCGGACGGTTGAGCGAAGTCATCGAGATTTCATAAACCATCTTCCCCTGGACCTGTCAACAGCCAGCCTCACGCTTGCGGTGAATTCAGTATGATTTTTCGCCACGGACCAAATCCAATAGGTCCCGGGGGTTTTCAGGGCAGGTGTCGCCGCGCCAGGCCACGTGGCCGTCCGGTCGAACCAGTACAAATCTGCGTTCGTACAGCTCGGCGATTTTTGTGTTGTTGATGTTAACCACATGGAACGGAACTCCGACGGTGGCTGCGGCATCCACAAAGCCCGCTGCTTCTGTGGGGGCGTTGCTGAAGCAGAGAAGCACAAACCCTTGGCCAAATAGGTCGAGGGTAGACCTGCCGTTGCCGATCCACGCATGGGGCGCGCGGGACCCCGGTCGAGCCGATGGGATAAAATCCCCGGATGAGTCGTCAGGCGCATTGGTTCCGTCGGGCGAAATAATCGGTGAGCGCTCGTAGCAATAGCCGAGCTTGACGTTTTCGTTTGCAGATTCGATTTTACCTTCGGACTCGTGGTATTCCCGCACGAATTGTTGACGGACACGTTCACCTTCGGGGGTGTCATCGGCGATGGCCGCTCCTCCAGAATATGCCGTTAGCCGCCGGTACAGCTCGGTTGAACTTGCTACGTGACTTACAGCGACGGGTCTTCGTTCGACTTCATAGGATTGCAGCAGCCCCTTGCCTCCCCATCCGTCCAGGACCGCCGCAAGCTTCCAGCCGATATCCACCGCGTCTCCGATGCCCGTGTTCATGCCGATGCCGCCCGTGGGGGAGCATTGATGGGCTGCATCACCGGCGATGAAGATGCGCTGCTGACCGTAGCCATCCGCGATCAGGTCCCGTCGTTTCCACGGTAGGACCGAAATAACCTCGTAAGGAAAGTCAGTTCCCACCGCCCTACGCAGGCATCCGGCCACGTCGAACTTCCCCATGTCCGTGTCCGGATCGAGGTCGAGTACAGTCAATCGCCAGAGTTCACGCCCATCGATGGCGATCAAGTCGCCCCAGTGTCCGGTGGAGTCCACCGGCCTGTAGAAACGCGCCCAGCCCTTGTTGTGTAGCGATGGGAGTGCCGGGGATCGAAAAAATATACTTACGCTGAAGCTCAATACCCCCGAACCGGAAAACGGGATGCCAAGCCCCCTGCGCACGGGGCTTTCGAACCCGTCACATCCCACAAGATAATCAGCAACGATGGTTTCAACCTCCCCTGAGGTCATGTCGGTCAAACCTACATGGACACCCTCCGAATCCATGGTGAACGAGTCGAAGCGAGTCCGATGACGCAGCGTCACTGTCGATAATGCGGCGACACGCCGAAGCAGGATCGGATCGAAAAAAATCTGCGGACATTGACGGGGTCCTTCAGGCGTGTATGCGAGTTCGCGCTGTTTAGCGTAGGGGGGGACCCTACGGCGTAACAGTTCATGGCCCACCAGGCTGGTAAGGTAAACGAAGTCCCCCGGCTGGTCTTGCGGCCATCCGGCATTCTTGACCTGATCCACGACGCCCCAGCGCCGGCAGAACTCCATGGTGCGCGTGGTCAGTTGGCTCATCTTGGGAGCCAGGACCTTGCCGTCACCCTGTTCCACAAGCATGCACCTGATGCCACGCACTCCGAGTTCCACTGCCAGGGCCAGGCCCACCGGACCTCCGCCTACAATAAGAACGGGAATGATAGATGATCTGGTAGCGGTCATGAGGTCTCTTTATTGGTTGTTGCGATGGAGCGTAGGTATCCAATAACGTAGAGTTTGTCAATGCACTGCCATGGGCGCGTTGACATCTTACGGGTGCTTTGAATAGACTTGTTCGGACCAGATAGATCAGTAATCGGCAAGCCCGGGAGGATCATCATGAACAATCCGCGTGCCACCGATAGCATGGAGAGTCTCGACCATGACCTGGCGGAGAAAAACATCGAGGGTTATTGGCTTTTAGGGCCCGAGAACTATTCACCCTACCCAGCCACAAGCGTACTGCCCTATGTTTGGAAATGGTCAGACGTGCACGCCATGCTCATGCGCGCGGGAGAGGTTGTAAACCTGGAAAATTCCGAGCGCCGCACACTTCGCCTAATTAACCCCGGACTCAAGGGGCGGCGATTCACCAGCCACACGTTGCAGTTGTCCATTCAGTACGTGAAACCGGGTGAGCATGCCCGGGCACACCGCCATACCATGGCTGCGCTTCGCTTTGTTATCGAGGGCCGGGGTGCTTTTACGACGGTCAACGGTCAAAAGTGCGAGATGGATGAAGGGGATCTTATCTTGACACCGCAGCTCACCTGGCATGATCACAGCGGTGGTACCAACCAGCCGATCATATGGCTCGATGGGCTTGACTTCCCGCTTGTTCGGTCGCTGCATCAGCTGGTCTTTGAGTCTTATGATAAGCCGGTACAGCCCGTTAAATACAGCAGTGAACAGGTGGCTCCCCTGTACGGTTACGCGAGGCCGACATCGTCCGCGACCCCAGAGTTTTTTCACTTCAAATGGCACGAAACTAACAAGACCCTACGAGCTCTTTTAGAATCGGGTGATGGTCAGGACCCGTTTGACGGTACCCTTTTGGAATTTCGAAATCCCGCCACGGATGGCCCCACCATGCCCACCGTCCAGTGCGCCCTCCAGCATCTACGACCCGGGCAAACAACGGAAGTGCACCGGCACACCAGCACGGTCATCTATCACGCTTTTCGAGGCGCCGGCACCACCTTGATCGGGGAAAAGCGCTTCGGTTGGGAGCAGGGTGACACCTTCGTGGTGCCGGTGTGGTACGCCCATGGCCACACGAATCGTTCCTCGTCGGAGGAGGCTATGCTATTTTCTATGAGCGACTCACCGGTGCTAAAATCCTTGAACCTTTACCGGGAGGAAAGAGTCGATCCTTAACGAGTGGACGAGATCTGGGTTTTCAAAAAAGGAACTGAGACATGCAACCGTTAAACAAGGACCAGGCGGAAGTCTATGTGAATGATCTGTACCGCAAAGCCGGAGTCCGCTGGCAGGAAAAGGTCGCCGAGTCCCCGTTTATGCAGCAGCTGGCGACCGGAAAACTCCCCATGGAAACCCTGCGCCTCTTTTTCAGGAACTGGGGGGCCTGGACCATAGAAATCAATACGCTCATTGCGTGCTCTTACCACAAGTTTTTGCCCTTCTTTAAGACGAACCGGGACCTCATGGGACCCATGGGAGAGAAGATCGCCGACGAGTTTATCCATCCGAAGCCACCGGGTCATTTCCTTGTGATGATGGAGACCGCAAAGGCGTTTGGGTTGACTGAAGAGGAGGTGTTCAACCGGCCCATGCTCTCGGAGTTTCGTGCAAAGATCGATTTTATGCGGAGCCTTCTCTATGAAGGAACCTCGGCCGAATGGTACGCGGGGATCGTAACGGAGGAGAGCATCGGGCACTGGGCCGCTTCCTGGTTCGAGGCGTTGACGAAGCACTATGGATTCACCAAGGACCAGGCCACCTATTTTTCCACCCACCATGAAGCCGACTTGGAAGAGCACGAGGAAGGAGTCATGGGTCACGGCAAGTTTAACCGCATGGCCCTGCAGCGCCTTTTGGAAGAGGGCATGGCCCATGAGCGGCCGACATTCGGCATGGAGTACTGCGCCTTGACCTCCGTGGACCTTCACGCGGTAATGCAGCGGGCGCCTTACGAAGAAGCGGAGCGTTTGCGACTCAAAAAAGCGTAAGCAAAATTATTTGACATTCTCAGGTGAAGTAAAAATTTCAGGTTTGGGAGAAGGTTTTCTCCCGCAAAGACGCAAAGGACGCCAAGTTTTCAGAATGTAGAAGAATATCTTTCTTTGCGAGTTTAGCGTCTTGGCGCGAAACACGTTGTTAAAGTCGTTCTGTCAAATATTGATACATAAGAATCTGGGTCATATGGTATCACCTTTAAATCTTCCAAAAAGAACTCTCCTTGGACCAGGTCCGAGCAATGTTGCCCCTCGGGTTCTAAGCGCTCTGTCAGCCCCGGTGGTGGGCCACCTTGATCCTGAATTTTTTAAGGTCATGGAGGACAACAAAGACATGCTCCGGCGGGTATTCCAAACGGAAAATGAACTGACCTTTCCTGTGTCAGGGACAGGAAGCGCGGGTATGGAAACCTGTCTGGTGAATCTCATGGAGGAAGGGGACGGGGTGCTCGTGTGTGTAAATGGCGTGTTCGGTACGCGGATGGCGGACATCGTCGAACGCTACGGTGGCACACTTACACGGGTGGAGGCTCCCTGGGGAGAAATCATCCGCTCAGAGCAGGTGGAAAATGCCCTCAAAAGTAATCAAGTCAAGATTGTTTGTCTGGTTCACGCCGAGACCTCCACCGGGGTCTGGCAACCCGTTGAAGGGATTGCAAAGATCGTTCGCGATCATGGGGCGTTGTTGATCCTCGACACGGTTACTTCCTTGGGGGGATGCCCGGTTGAACTGGATAAGTGGCAAGTGGATGCCGCCTATAGCGGAACGCAGAAATGTCTCAGTTGTCCGCCAGGACTGTCGCCGGTCTCATTTAGCAGGGCAGGCGAGGAGAAAATCAAGCGTCGCGACGGCAAGGTTAAGAGTTGGTACCTCGACACGACCATGATTGGACGCTACTGGGGAGAGGAGAGGGTCTATCACCACACGGCCCCCGTTTCCATGAACTACGCGCTTCACGAGGCCTTGGCCGTGATTATTGAGGAGGGATTGGAAGACCGCTTCAACCGCCATCGCATCAACCACATGGCTTTAACCGCCGGACTCAGCGCTATGGGGATCGAGTTCGCGGCCCAGGAAGGCCATCGCCTGTGGATGCTCAACAGCGTCCGTGTCCCCGATGGGGTAAAAGACGCCGAGGTACGAAAGAGACTCCTGCAAGAATTTAGTATCGAGATCGGGGGTGGTTTAGGACCCCTGGCTGGCAAGACATGGCGCATCGGCCTGATGGGGGAGTCGAGCAGGCAAGAGAACGTCGTGAATTTGATCGATTGCTTGAGCCGGATCCTTCCCGATTATGGTCTCAAAGTTTCCGGTGAAGAAGCCAAAGCAGCAGCGGAAAAAGTTTACGCTGAGGAGAAGAATTAATTAAAGATACTTGAAATTTTCTGAGCTTGGCGCCCTTTGCGTCTTTGCGCGAGTCAATTTCTTTTAAGAATTTAATAGTCAACGCTATCAAGAAAAGGAGTAAGGCATGAAGTTTGCATCAGTGAAACCGGATGAACTAGCCGTTGTAAAGGACGACACATTCGTTTTGATAGGTGATGCCCTCGCGCGCGAAGGCGTCCTGCCCAAGGGGGCCACCATGATCGACCTGTTGACACATTTCAATCGGGTTGAAGGCGCTTTGGGAAAGGCAATGAGTCAGGGCAAAAGCGTAAAAATCGATCCAAAGCAGTTGAAAGCGCCGGTGGAAAAACCCTCGAAGCTCTGGGCAGCGGCCGGCAACTACAAAAGGGGCAGCTCGGACCTCGGCGAATCCAAGGGGAGGGGAGTTGCAGAAAACGTTAAACCCGAACACCTCCTGGAAGCCATCTTTCTCAAACCCCCGTCAGCAGTCGTCGGGCCTGAGCAGGCCATCATTATTCCAAAGAATGCCGAGACCATCTTTCCGGAGCTCGAACTGGGAGTGATCATCGGAAAAGAGGTTCACGATCTCCCAAAGGAGCGTGCCTTTGAGGCAGTCTTCGGTTATACCATCTTTCTGGATGTGACGGCCCGTGGCTACGGCTCGGGAGAGAATCTTATCGGCAGCCGCTGCGTGCGAAAGGGGTTCAACACATTCGCCCCCATGGGCCCGTGGATCACCACCAAGAATGAGATCCCAAATCCACACAAGCTGTCCATGAAACTGTGGGTCAACGACCAACTCAAACAATCCGCCAAGACCGATGCCATGATCAATGGAGTGGCCGAACTGGTGAGCTATCTTTCCCGGGTAGGAACCCTGTACCCAGGAGATCTTATATCCACAGGTAACCCCGACGCCCCCGAATTTCAGGAGGCGCTCAAGCCGGGAGACATCCTCAAGGTGGAAATCGAGGGGATCGGCGGCATGAATCTCTCGGTCGAAAGCGCACGTTAATGAGCCGAACGGGACGCAATGCATATTGCGTGTAATGTGGAATCGAACAGAGATGTAACGAAAGTCGCAAGGTCCCGTATTACGTATTACGGCATACCTTCAAACAGCGGAACCATAATTGAGGGAATGGGTCACGCTGAACCCATTGCCATGTCGGAAGGGTGCTTTTAATATTCACAATCAAGCTCTAAGGGGAATATTGTCGAAATGCCGATAGTAACGGGACATTAACCCGTCTTTGAGCGCGAGACACCAACCGTTCAGTGTCACGACCATAGTATACTGACCAAACCGGTAGCGTTTGTTGATCGAGATAATCTTAAATCTCCGTTATTTAAGACATCAGATCCGCCACACAATTGAACCCAGAAACCAATTAGAGTTTCGGTGATATGCCGACCGGTACTCAGTAGAATTCCCGCCCATACAAACCGTTCGAAACAGTTTCGTTTGTGCGGCTATCGAGTCGCGTGTGACCTGCCCCCAGGAGTGGTACCACCCTTTAAGTTAGAGCCGGAATTATCTGGAGTCCAGCCCATGGGGATGAATTCCCAGCCTGCGCTCTGGGCAGAAAGGCCTCCGGTGCCGGAGAACGATAGCCCAGGGCGCTGTGAGGCCGCCGCTGGTTATACTCTCTTCTCCATCTTTCGATCAGCACCTGAGCTTCCCTCAGGGTTTCAAACACCTCCCGGTTGAGCAGCTCATCCCTGAGTTTTCCGTTAAAACTCTCCACGTAGCCATTCTCCCAAGGACTGCCAGGCTCGATGTAGAGTGTCCTGACACCAATGGCCTTGAGCCAGTCCCGGATAGCCTGAGCCGTAAACTCGGGGCCATTGTCGGACCGAAGGGACTGCGGCACGCCCCGTTCCACGAATAGCTCCGCTAACCGTTCCAGCACATCCCGGTGATTCATCCGTCTGGCCACATCAATCGCCAAGCACTCCCGGGTGTATTCATCCAGGATGCTCAACAGCCGAAAGGCCCGACCGTCTTCGGTTCGCTCGTGCACGAAGTCATAACTCCACACATGGTTTCGATGCGCCGGTCTCAGGCGAATGCAGGAGCCATCAGTCAACCGGAGCCTCCCTCGCTTAGGCTGACGGCTGAGGACTTTCAGCCCTTCCTGCCTCCAGAGCCTCTCCACTCGCTTGTGGTTGACCTTCCACCCCTCCCCACGCAGCATGGCCGTAATCCTCCGGTAGCCGTATCGCCCGTATTCGCTGGCCAGCTCCATCATCCGAGCCACTAGTCTTGCTTCCTCTTCCGGGATCTCTCGGACTCTTCGTTGCGTCGATCGCGGCTGTCCCAACACTTGGCAAGCCCGGCGTTCGGAGACTCGATCAGGTCCCAATCTTTCTCTGGCCCATATCACCGCTCGTCTCCTCTTCGCCGGGCCTAGAAGTTTCCCGAGGACACTTCCTTCAGGATCTGGTTGTCCAGCGATAGATCCGCCACCAGCTTCTTCAACCGCGCATTCTCCTTGTCCAAGGCCTTGAGCCTCTTGGCCTGATCCATCTTTAGGCCTCCATATTCCTTCCTCCACCGGTAGTAGGTCTGCACGGTTACCCCCACCTGCTTGCACACCTGGCCCACCGCCTTCCCTTGGGCCAAGCTCACCTCCGCCTCACGCAGCTTGAGGATAATCTGCTCGGCCGTAAATCGCTTTCTTGCCATCCTTGCCTCCTTCCTAAAATCAAAATCCCTAACATTTCACCTGGACTCGTTTTAGGGGGCAAGGTCACGTGCAGGCTTGGTTATGAAAGTGTTTGGATAAGGCTTGTCGGAATGCGACTCTCTTTGGTATGATACAAACCGTTAGCCTGGTCGGTTTTTCTCATTTGAGCCACCCTAGCTCAGTTGGTAGAGCAACTGATTCGTAATCAGTAGGTCGCCGGTTCGACTCCGGCGGGTGGCTCCACGTTTTCAGGTAGTTAGGTTAAAATGCTTGGGAAGCAGGAAATGGCAAGTCACCAATAAGTCAGCATCCCTAATCCGGGTCCAATAGCCCCGCCAGCGTCGCCGCCTTGGGTTTGCCCGGCCCTACCCAATTTTTTTTGGAAGGCCCTAGATAACGTTTTTTGTGGTGACACCCTTGTGGTGTTGGGTTCCCCTAATGCGAAAACCCAGCTACGATCACCCATGGCGGCCAAGAAGGTGACTTTCCTAAATAGGAGGTTCACCATGAAAGAACTTGTTAGAGTTCTGATAGGTCGCAGGGTGGGTGGTACGGGTCTAACACTGGCATTACCTCGGCTTAATCTTTACCCGAAAGGAGAAACCGTCGGCCATGCTTTGCTAGCTTTGGCGTGGAGACTGCCCAGGTGCTTGAAAAGCTGGCAAGGATTTGGCGATGAAGAAAGCGGCTTTGATTTTAGGTTTCTGCATCGGGTTGTTTGCGTGTGAGGATTCGGTTTCGCGGTACGACACAGGGTACAAGGATGGGTATGCGGTGGGGTACAACACCACTTACCAAATTCGAGCTACCCTAGTTGAGGCTGCGTGGGACGATAAACACTATTCTAGGGGCTATGCAAAAGGCATGGTAGCAGGGATTTTGGCCTGTTTGAGAGATAAGAAGAGTCGGTAGTACAGGGCCGGTGAGAAAGGGGCCGCCTTGAGACATCCAAGGACCGGGGTCAAGCATGCCTTTTTGCTATTCTGGGTTTCCGTCCCTTTCGGATTCCAGCTTGTATTGTGCCAATTCTCTCTTGGAATGTCCTGTCCATTTGGACCCGGTGTTCTAATCAGCGCAACCCACGGCTCATAACTTCGGCATCAGGGCCATTGATCAGCTCCACCGAAACGATTTTAGTTTTAAAGGGATCAATGGGGTTTTTGAGGAACGTTTTGGGATGGTGGACCAACAGCATAAATAGCCAGCTTTCCCACAACCTACGCGGAGTTGCTAGCCTTTTCGCCTACCCTTGTTTTTCTCGCTGTCGCGGTTCGAATCCAGGTGGTCCCACCAACTCTCATCTCTAGTGTTATCAACCACTTGATTACCGTTCTAATTCTTTTCTTTTTGAAGATGGAATGTGTGTGAGTTTTACGAAAGGTCTTTCCTCTGGTGGCAGTGCAGCTTTTCTTGTTCAACCAAATGCCGGGCAAATTTGTTTATTTCTATATAAATTCCTTAAGAAATTCTTTCACGTCCGGACCCCAAATTTGTTGTCCTGCAGCACAAAATCTATGGGCCTCCAATTCCATCTGTACCCCACGGTGGAAAGATTTTTGCTATATATTTATGGCGACCCTCTTTTAATAACGCACCTAACTCATTCGTTGGCGCAATATTGAAATCGTTTTTGGGCTGAATTAAGAAAATAGGTTGTGTTAGGGCAGCTGCCGCATCTAATAGCATTTTTTTTATCTTAGGGTGTTGCGCCCACTGGCTGGCACCACCAGAAAAATCAATTCCACATTGCCAACGGGTATCCGCGGCGAGCGCTAACAAAGTATGGATTCCGCCCAGCGAACTTCCCATAACTACAATACGTGTTTCATCTATCTCTCCGCGTGTCGATGCAAAGTTAAGCGCTGCAATAACATCGCGGTTCTCCATTTTAAGCCTTTCAGACAACTGATGATCATGTTCTGTTGTACCCCGCGCGGCAGAAACTGCTTCTGCGAGTGGTGTCCCTGATGAATCACCATATCCGGCACGGTGTGGGAAAAAATAAGCACAACCCCAAGATAAAAATAATGCTGCTGTTTGCGGGTGTGATAGGTCGGTTGTCCCAGGAGATATGCCACTACCGTGATTGTCTATTACACAAGGAAATGGTCCTCTACCCGGAGGTAAAAAGAAAAAACCAGCGAGCTCACCTTGCCCTCCGGTAAATGTTACTTTCTCCGGCCTTAAAGAATGATTCTCTAGGTTTGTTTGTTGGATACTCATTTATCCTTTGAGGAACTTCGAAGACTATTAAAATCCTAGCACGAGTGAAGAAACATTCAAAGGGTGTCGAGAGAAAGCATATGACCCGACTGTTCATCCAAAAGGTCTATGAAACAGACCCGCTTGTCATACCAGGTGAGCACTGGCTCTGTCCCTTACGGCGATCCATAACGGCCACTGCTTCCCTTTCAAAAAAGCTACTAAACGCACCAGACGCAATTCAATAGCTCATTAATTGCGTCCCGGCGATCCAATAAGCAGCAAGCCCAAGCCCAGAGCGGCTCTGAGCCAAACTAGAAATGACATTTAATGAGTTTGTTTCTGAGCTGTCTTAGAAGCGCAGCGGACCTAAGGGTAGATCGCAGGGGGTTTCCCCACTAGGTCCAGCGGGTTAATCTGTGCTACCACTTTTGCTACCAGAATGAGCCAAAACGACCCGTACTGAACAGGAAAACATTCTTCGTAGTTCTTTAAATTTCAGCTATCTTTTCCTTCTGGTTCCTTCTCAGTCTGCCCCTCGGGACAATTCGTAATCAGTAGGTCACTGGCTCAGATCCATTGGATACTCGCTAATTTGAGGCATTTGGGAATGTCATCCCGAGTCCCGAGTCTAGAGTTGGATCGAACAGTTAATGTCGTAGGCGAGTTTAGCCCTTTTGATGAATGCACGGTGCAGTGCGGCGGCGGCACAAAAACTCGAACTCGGGAGATCCTGGTACCACCGGCGAATGGCGGAGCACCGTGCCCTCCGTTGTCAGAGACGGTGGGATGCAATATACGACCTTGTTGAGGGGGCAGGGCTGCTCATTGTGGTTCGATCCCATAGCTACCCCAGTTGCGCTCGACCTCTGCCAGCACATCGGGCTTCGGCAAACACGGTGGTGGGTAGTCTGCGGCATTGAACTTAGTCGCGTCGATGATCATCTTCGAGGAGCGCCCAACAGCTCGGTCCTCGGCGGAAAGGGATGGATCGAAATGTTGGCCAGTGCCAGCGGCCCCTGGGATGATAACCACATCACGGTGGGGCTGCATGCGCGTGGCCAGCGCCCACTCCACATCGGTCCAGTTGCCGGGGTCGACATCACTGTCTATAACAATGACAGTTTTGATCTGGCGGCCGCGTTCCGTGCCGAGGATGGCCATACCCACCGTCTTTCCATACCCTTCGTACCGCTGCTCGATCGAAACGATGCAGATGGGAGAGGCCCGGCTACCAGGGGCTATGACCAGTTTTTTCACGCCTGGGAGAGAGATCTGCCGCAGAATGTCAATCTCTCGGCTAAACTTCGACACGGCCATGAACGCCGCAGAAACGCGCCCATTGTAGTGGTCGTTGTGAATGGGGTTGTTGCGGTGGGTAATGGCCGTCACTCGGACGACCGGTCCCTTAGCCCGTAGGTTATAATACCCGCTCATTGCCCCATATGGTCCCTCGTCCTCCTCCTCTTTCTGGTCCCACTCGCCTTCAATGACTATCTCCGCTGTGGCCGGCACCTGCAAGGGGACGGTTTCGCACGCCACGACGTCTATCGGTTGGCCTCGCAAAGCACCCGCGACGGCCAGGTCGTCGGCCTGCTCTGGGTACGAGGTCATCGCCGTCATCACAAGGCTTGGATCCGTCCCAATGGCGATGGCCACCGGGAACGGTTGTTCCGTCCCCCACTTGCGACGGTGCCCTCTCAGCGCTTCTCCTTGGAGACCCAGTCCCAACCGCCGCGCACCGTGCACTTGGATTCGGGGGATATTCGTCCGGCGGACCCCAGTTTCCGGATTTTGGGTCACGAGCACGCCTTGATCGATGTACGGGCCCGCATCCAGTTCGTTCCAGATAGGGATGGGAAATTTGAGGACGTCGACATCATCACCCGTGTGGATGTTTTCCTTGCATGGGCCCGTCCCTACCCGCCGCGGGGGTATCGGTCTCGATATGCGTCGAATCCACTCCGTGTGGATGTTTTCTACAGAGGTTTCTAGAGCTAGGGCGAAGCGTGTTGGACTGGTAATAAGTTCGACGACGAGGGGCACCGCACCGCCGCCTGGCCTGTCGAATATGAGCGCAGGTCCCACAGACTGGGCGACTTTGTAAGTCACTGCGCCCACTTCGTACTCCAGCGCGACGGGCCGGGTTACGTGGACGAGTTCATTGTGTCTCTCCAAGCAAGCGAGGAACTCCCTTAGATCGGCGAAGGGCATTCGTTCGCCTCCCATAAACGGATTTCGTGATTGGATGATCCAAAGTCCAGAGGCGTCGACTCCCGATGGCTCCTCCGGGCCACAGCAAGAGCATGCACCACGAGGTTTCCCTCAGCCTTGACCGCCTTGATTAGCGCTTCCCATTCCTGTTCGAACTCATCAACAGGCGTGGGGGCAAGGGCTAGAACAGCTGCTAGAAGTACCCCTGCTTTGGCCAAACAATGCCGCCACAGTACGGGCAAAAGCAACCCCCCTCTGTTTCGAACGTTGCTCCACACGCCTCTTTCCTCTCGGCCGCGGAAGCCAACTCCGCTAAGTCTCCACAGGCAGGTTATAGAACCTCCTGGGATTCACGTATATGATAGTTTCCCTCTCCTCCGGAGTTAAGTCTTCTCGGTTCAGTATTTTCTGTGCCAGCTCCTTCGTGGCCTCCGCAGTGACACGGTGTGTAAACTCCTGGTACAGGAAAGGCTCTACGCCGCAAATCCGCACTCCTTGAGCGAGCAATGGCTCACTCCCTGAACAGCTCAAAAAAAGTTGTCCCTGCCTAACGTGGCGAAGAATGTAATCACTGACGCTCTCCTCGCCATTCAATTGTAACAACTCCCCCCTCAGATCGTAGGGCGGGTAATCTTTATGCGCCATATCGAAGCGCTCCATGGCCATTAGCAACCAGGCCACTCCTCCTTCCAGAAATCCGATTCTAACTCGTGGATACCTGTCAAAAATGCCATTGTAAAGGATGCTTGCGAACGAGTTTAAAAGCCCATAAGGGTGCCCTAAGGCGTGTGCTGGAGCGTAAACGTTGAGATCATCGAACCCTAGCCCTCCGTGGTTCGCACCTCGAATAGCTAAGCAGCATCCCAGCCTGTCCGCCGCCTCGTAGACGGACCAATACTCGTAAGAGCCTAGGAGACCCTTTAGCCCGTTGGACGGGAGTACCGCTCCTAGCATTCCGAGGTCCATCACTGCATGTCGGAGTTCGTCCACCGCTGCTTCCGGCCGCTGCATGGGAAGCAGAGCCAATGCCTTAAATCTTGGGCTGAATGTCAAGTAATTGTCATGCACCCAGTCGTTCACTGCTCTAGTCGCCACGATTGCATAATTTGTATTGACGACTTTGGCACACCCCACGGCATTAAGAACAAAGACGACAGTTTCAGTATCCGTACTATCAAGAAAGGCCAGGTCCTCTTCGGGTTCCGCCCTCGCCTGCCGGCGACGCAGATCTTCAAATGACTGGGCGTGGTGGAGATGATCCGGTTCCGGAAAGAGTCCCGGCCTTCTGGCATGTAAATCGCGCAAGGACTCAGGTAAATATTCTCGAGCACTCGCTTCGTAGCCATAAAGATTTCTGCACACTGCTATGATCGGCTTCACTTTCTCATGCTTCCTTTTCTTGGGGATAGCGGCAGCCTTATCAAACTCGAGTTAGGTTCAGCGTCCCACGCTTTCATCGCGTAACTGGGTAAACCCCCTCCGCAACTCCTGCGAACCCTCCCACCAGTCAACATCGCTTGGTAAGATGCACGAGCCGCTACGCGTCGCATATAGCTCGGGCTTGTCAACTGCAGGTGCCACGCCGCGGTCTTCTAGGGTTCGTATCGCTTCGAGCAGCCTTCTCCGCGTTCGAATGATCATCGTATCGGTGACGCCGAGGTGCTCTTTCGTACGGTCCATAATGGGCTCCATACTCTCTGTCACGCACGTGTCCTGCATAGGGATGCCCTTGATACCAGAGTACCCGACTGATTTTTGGTTATCACGATCGATGAGGTAATCGTTCGAAGCCGCCGCGACAGGACGAAAACGGCCCAGCCAATCCGTTGTGTCGGGCAGATAATCTGGATAATAATCGCGAGAGCGGTCAGCGCGGTCAGGAAAGGTTAACATCCACTTGATAAGGTGCTCGTCGTCGGCCGGCACCCACATCGTCATGGTGAGGCAGGACCCTATTGGGCGACTCGGCGGCATTGTGAAACACGGAAAGAGGAAGTGGGCGATCCTCCAATAGGTCGTGCCTGGCTCCGCCGGCCGGTAGGCTCCGTAGCTTACCCCATATTCAGTGTCCTTGACGACGAATTTCAGCTTGTCCCGAAACCGGTGCTGGTGGTTGTAGTAGCGGCCGGTGCCCGGCGTCATCGTTGAGACATCGATCTTGGCCGGGCCATGCAAGTACTCACTGTGTGCCGTATCGATATCGCCCTCTAGCGCCTGCAGCCAGTTGCAGTAACGGAGGGTACGATCCACTCTGGGCGGCTCCAGCTGCAGGTTGGCTTCGACGCTGGGCAAGGGCGGCGGCGTCTTGCGCGGCCCCATGTAGGTCCAGATGATGCCGTTGCGCTCGAGACAGGGGTAGGCCTTTGCAGCTACCTTTGACTTGAAATTGCGCTCTTTCGGCTCGCCTGACTGCTCGACACAGGCCCCGGTAACATCGAACTTCCACCCGTGGTAGATGCAGCGGATGCCTTCTTCCTCGTTGCGGCCAAAAAAGAGCGACGCGCCACGATGGGGACATGCATGATCGATGAGGCCCACTTTCCCCGAGGCGGTACGGAAGGCCACAAGGTTCTCCCCTAGAAGACGAACGCGCCGGGGTGGCCCATCAGGATACAAGTCATCCGAGGTCAGTACCAGGAGCCAGTACTGCCGCATGAGGTTCCCCATAGGAGTGCCCGGTCCAACCCGACACAGGGTCTGGTTCTCGGAGGCGCTCAACATCTGCGAAACCCTCTCTTTTATTTATCACCTAAGTCCGTGAACAGCGGCATGTTAGATGCTGCAAGAGGTCATGTCAAGAGATTGTATTGGGCCACCACATATTGCACAGCTGGGGTTTTGCTCCATTAAAAACTGCACCTCGGATTTAAGGTTGAGTCCCCAGTGAGGCCGTTCATCATTATACCACAATAGCCACGCCCTTTGGGTAATAACAAATGACAAAGCGGTGGTAAGGTTTCCATCTTTGCTATAACTGAGAGGTGTTGGGTTGTGTCCCGAATACGCTTTTTGTCGGAGGAAGGACTGCTCCTAAGACTCGGACAATTCACGGACAGAAGGTAAAAAGCTGTGTCAATTCATAACCTTGGCATGGCTCGTTTGACTATCAATCAAACGCGCTAACCCTTTTCCTATATCAAATGGTGGTTGGAAGGTAATCTTTGCTTTAACGTTGGATTGAAGCGTCCTTCAATTGCGTTCTGAGGGCATTTCTTTTGGGGAGGTCTAACGCGAAGGCTGAGGAGCGCAAGGCGTCTCCTCAAGCCGTTAGTTACGCACTCATTTTTCTGTTGGATAATGGGTCAATCCACCTGTTGTAACAAATAGCTGCGACATTCTTTTCTGGGAGCGCCGTTGTGCTCACCTGCCAACCCTAGCAGGAACTAGGTTCATCAAAGTTGCGCTGGCACTGACTCCCCTGGGAATCGCATGATTCATGCGAAGCTTCATCAAGTTAGCATACCCGTTGAGCTGCCACTCATTGCCGCGACGGCGGTAGGTCAGTAGTCGAGTCCCCGATGTTAGCAGGATCTTTCGACAGTTCTTGAGCTCCATTACCCGAACATAGTGTATTGCTTGTTCCAGCGCGCTCTCAAGTGGCTTGTACGGGTGTTTTGCCTCACAAATCATCGTACAATGCTTCGGGTCCGTGGGTGTATGATCAAAGAAGGCAAGATCAATATGCTCCCACTCCACAGCAAGCAGTTGCTCCGACCAACCCAAGGCAAACATCAAGGGAACCGTGGTATGGGCAATGATCTCATGCTCCGAGGGCTCACGCCCACTCAAAGAGGTCTCATTGTACCAACTCCCCAGGCGGCGCGTCTTCTCAATTGCATCGATTGCCCTCTTGACGGATTCATTTGACAAGCCGTCTTGAAAGAGTTGTACTCCAGAATCCTCGAGGGACATCGCCTTATTCTCCGGAGGGAGCCTCTTAAGTCTTCTTTTTGGCACCCTGCGAGCTAGGTCCTTAGCCAAACGCGTGATTCAACGCTCGTGGACGCCAGTGAAGGTGGGCTGTTTCTTGTAATTGGAAAAGAGCGGCTGCCCAGTCTCCAGCAGAGCAGCTGAGCGTGGCTGACCCCAAATGACACGCCGGTAGTGTTCCAAGTTCCAGCCCAAGATGTCGTCGAAGGTATCGCTCCAACCGTAACCAGCTTCGCCTGATTCAGGAATAACTCCGATTCTAATAACGTCATGGCCAATTCGGAGAAGCACAAGGTCGCCTGGCATAGGATTCTCCTTAAAGGAGCGAATCTGGTTGAAATGGCCGCGTTGCACGTCTCCGTCATTCAGTGCTTTTCGATATATCTTTTCATCGAATCGTCCGGGCCAACCAGGGCCAATTAGCATTACATCGTGACGAAGGAATACGTCTCGATAGTCGCGTCCCGGCTCACCACAGGCAATCTGCCAGATATTCATGTAGTCATCCGGTGTCAACGTCAATGACGCGGTGATGCCTAACGATGTGGCTCAGGCGCGGCGAGCAAGAGGCGCACCGTCGCCCTAGAGCCGCTTTTTAAGTGCCAAGGGCTTTCTCCACAATCGCAATCCTGTTGTCGAGTAGGTAGGAAGTGAAGTCCAGTCCTCGCCTATGACGGTCGCCACGGGTTTGAACCACCTTTTTCTCATTGTCGAAGCCGAATCCGAACATCTTATCTTCAGTTCCCCTAACTGTCAGGCAAGAAGACATGAACCTTTTCATTTCCTTTAATGTGAATAGGAGTGTACAGTCCTTATACCAATGCGGCCCGACAGGCTTTGTACGGGCTGCATCGGGTGCATACATACCGACTAGGAGAAAGAAGTCAGTTTCATCAGGCACGGAAAATCTATTGAACCATGTGTAAAAGCGGAACCGCTGCGTGGACTCGCGCTTTGGCGGCTCGTGCGAGTAGGTACGGGAAGCCTTGACCTGAAAGGTAACGACCCGTGATGCACCGTTTGGCTGCTTTCGAACAACGGCTAGATCTATTGCCTTCTCCTGTCGGGATGTCGGGATCATAACTGAATAGCCGCGAGACTTCGGAAGTAGCTTGGTTAATCGATTTGCCAGGAGAAACTCTGACCATTGAATCGTGAAGACGGGATCTATTGTTGGTGCCTAGCTAGGATTATGCTGGTCAGCATACTCTAGCTAACAACTTCTACGCGGCATGTGTGATTCTCGTGACTTTCCAAATCGTTGTCAAGCCTAATTCGGCAGTTCACCAGAACAGCAAATACTGACCGGTATAATCTCATTATGGCTGCGAACGGACGGGGCGGCCTCGAGAATTGATCTGTAATCCGTCCCCGTTTAATAAATACTCGGACAATTCACGGACAGGTCAGCAAATAGTCTTGTGGGAGCTGGAGTTAGGTCAGAACGTTTGATCTGTCATCAAGTGGGCTCACTTGAGGTGTCAAACGAGAAAAAAATACAGATCGCATAAAGATTATACTGCTGCAAGTTAAGAGCGGGAATGCCAGGGTCACTGATGGTGAATTACCTCGCGCAGCGTGCGGTCGATTGGAACGCTGTGGAGAAATCAGGAATAGTAACTCAGTTTAAAAGACCAGAATAGGGTTTTAGAGAACGTAGTCCCAAGGGATAAGCATTGCGATCCTAAACAAATCTGGAACAGTTACATTGTAGGAGCTATTAATGACCGCCATGGTGCAGACAGGTACTATGGCGAAGCTGCTCATCCTGGCGTGTATTCTCATCATTTTCCCCGAAAGGTCGGTTTACGCTTTTCCGCAAAGGCCCGCGGGCCTTCTTGAGCATCTTCCGTGTGGCCTATAAGCGCACGCAGGCCGGCCTCTAGCCGGATAGCCTCCGCAAAAGGAAGGTCCAAGCTACGGAGGACGACTTCCTTCACGGCCTGAAGGGCCAAAGGTGGGCCGTTGGCGATCACCTGGGCAAGCTGTTTTACCTCTGAAAATAAGTCACCCCGCTGCACAATGCGATTGATTAGACCGAATCGTAGCGCCTCCTCAGCGGAGATCGTCCTTCCCGTATAAAGCATCTCAAACGCGAGGCCCAGTGGCATCATCCGGGAGAGGCGCACGGTTCCGCCTGTTCCTGGGAAAAACCCCCGTTTGATTTCTGGGAATCCGAATGTTGCGTCTTCGCTGGCAACTCGGATGTCGCAAGCTAATGCGATCTCAAAACCGCCAGCTAAACAATACCCGTGGACGGCCGCGATCATCGGCTTCCAGATCTGCGACCCGCGTCCAAGATCTCTCGGACCGCTAGCCTCCCAAAAATCGCGCACACGAGGATCCCCGAGCTGACTCCATTCTTTGAGATCGAGCCCCGAGCAAAAGGCCCTATCTCCGTTTCCGCTCACAACGACGGCCCGGATAGCTTCATCGCTGCGTATCTCATCCCAAATCTCAATAAGCTGTCGCCACATCTCACGAGAAATCGCGTTTAGAGCTTTGGGCCGATTCAACGTTACAAGTGCTATCCCATCCTCTCTATCGAACTCGACATCAGCCATTCTGGTCCCTCCGTGGATTCGCATGAAGGTCGGCATATGTCCTCAAGGCCACTACCGCCATCAGGGCATTATTAATCTCCTGGAATACGGGGAGTTTATATTGTCGTGCGAGGACCGCTGCTCCTGCTCGGTAGTCTTCGAGAAACCCCTCTCCTGTAGTTCTGAGCACAACTAGAACAATCAAGCCTCGTTGTCGGATGAACGCCGCCGTCTCAATAAAATTCTGAATGACCTCCTTTGGGTAGGGGGCAAAAGAAACAACCATCTGCAAATTAATGTGCATGAGCGCCAAATCAAACCGGTGACGAGAGGAGACCGTCTCCACAAGTCGACGGAATAAGCCTCCGTTGTCCACCTGAAGCGTCCCAACCGGGGCGTCAATCGGATTATCCCGGGAAGTTCCCGGTGGGAGACCCAAAAGCTCGACACGGGTACGGGTCTTAGCGTCAAGTGGCGGGACGGACAACCCTAAACGTTGTGCTGCATCTGCAGCAACCACGGACGCCCCGCCACCCTGACCACAGAGCAAAAGCCGCCTTCCTTGAGGCAGAGACCCTCCCTGAATCGCAACCGCCGCATCGAGTAACTCGTCGAGCGAATGTACCGGTACGGCCCCAGCCTGCCTGATCAGATCGAACCACTCTGTCCTTCCGCCGGACAATCTCCCCGTATGACTCAAAGCTGCGCGGCTTCCGTGCTTCGACAAGCCTCCTTTTAGTATAAATACAGGCTTACGCAAAGCTGCCAGCTTGCAAGCCTGAAAAAATGCACGTCCATTTCGGACGGACTCAACATAAACCAAGATAACGTCCGTTTTAGGATCAATGGCGAGGTATCGGATAAAATCAGCACAATCCAGGTCGATACTATTCCCCACAGTAATGACCTTGCTAAAGGCCAGGCCGCGGGAATTACCTCGGCGAATGGCATCGGTCCCGAACCCGCCACTCTGCGACACGAAACCAACAACACCAGGACCTAATTCGGCTCCGTCGATACAGGTGATTTGCCCCTCCGGGCAGTGAACACCCATGCAATTGGGGCCTAGAATGCGCATCCCAGCGGCCCGTGCCGCTGCTAAAACCTTCGCCTCTAGTTGATGACCCGACTTTCCCATCTCGCCAAATCCACCCGACAAGATGTGGGCAAATTTTGCCTTTCCTTTTGCTTCATTCAGTATATCGGGAATGCTGTTTGCAGAAATTCCAACACAGGCAAGGTCAACCACTTCTGGGACTTCTGCCAAATTCCGATAGGCCCGCGATCCGTCAATGGACCGGGCCTTTGGATGTATAGGATAAATCGATCCAGTAAAACCCATATCCTTTGTAGCCCTCATCATTTGCGTTACTATGTTTCGACTAGTGGGCGACGCCCCAATGTAAGCGACCGACTTCGGTCGAAAGAGCGGGGCAAATTCTGACAAGATCTCCTTCCCCGGGCGCTCCCCATCCTCCAATGTATCATCTCTCTCAGGGGGCTCCGAGAGGCGGATCTTAGCATCAAGCACATAATAGCCATGCGGATAGAGACGGATTGGATTGATATCAATAACAGAAAGTTCTTTAAGAGAAAGGCCGAGACCATTTTTGCCAGCCAAAGCCAGAACGGCATGAACAATTGAATCGAGATCGTTCTTGCGCAAGCCGCGATAACCACCCGCCAGAATTGGAAAGCAGCGAAGCTGCCGCAACATCCTGCGTACCTCTGCGGCACTCACTGGAGCCAGGGCAAACGCTACATCATCGATTCTCTCCGTATAAATTCCGCCGGCTCCCAGCATGACCATAGGCCCTAACGACGGATCTCGCCTAAATCCCAGGATAAGCTCAGGCGCCTGCGCAAGATGCTCCTCCACCAAGATACCGTCGACACTACCCAATAAGGAATGCCTCTTCAAAGAGGAAGCAATCCTTTTATAGGCCTTACTGACTGAATTCTTTGTGCTTAGATCCCATTGAATCAGGCCTAGGTCGGTCTTGTGCCAGATACCTGTTCCCGAGGCCTTGAGGGTGACGGGGAACCCTATCTGAGAAGACGCCTGGGCTGCAGCGTTCGCATCGCCCACCAGTCTCCCCTTCACCACATGAACCCTCGCCGCCCGAAGCAATCGCTTCGATTCCCCCTCCGACAGCGTTTTGCGCCCAGAGGCTAGAGCCGTACGGACGGTGTCTCTGATATATTGCTTTCTCGCCAACATAGATTCCGGCTTTCAATCTTTCGCTCCGCGCTCTCGACGTTATACGTCGTAAAACATTATACATCCAAGTGGCAGCTCACATAAAAGCCTTCCTTACTAGGTTCACTCCTCCAACCAACAGCACGATGAGGACAATCCTTGTAAAGAGTTCTTGATCGATAATGCTCCGCAACTTCCTCCCGAGCACCATACCTATGAACACGGGCAGTGAGGCAGATGCCGAAAAGATTGCTTCCTCAAGTCCCAAAAGTCCACGTACAACAAGCGATGAAAGCAAGGGAACGGAAGCAAATAGATTTATCAAAACTACCGACGCTGCAAATTCATTTTTTTCTAACCTCAAGGTGACCAGAAATATAGAGATAGGAGGCCCATAAATCGCGGTCATCCCACCTGTTAAACCTGCCAATAGTCCCGCTGTTGGACTCATCCAGATTTCCTGTTGAGAGGAAAGATTGGATTTGATCTGAACAAAGTTCAGCAACACAAACATAATAGTAACGAGCCCCAAAACAATAAATAGAACCGATGGATCCAGCACAGACAGCCCAAGCACACCTAGCCAGGTTCCTGGAAAAAGCAAAACGATCAATGACCAGAAGCGCCTAAGAGTTGACAGTAAACGACCTTCGTTGAGCGTCATGTAGACGCTCGTCAAAAACATCGGTAAAGCCAGGAACGTAACAGTATATTGTACTCCAAGGTGTGGTGCTAAAAAGGGTGCGCTGAAAAGAGGAAATCCCATGCCCACTGTTCCTTTTATGAAACCGCCTGTGATCAAAATCACAAATCCTATCAACCACTCTTCGCTGCGGAGATTCATTTAACTCTGCACCAGGAGCTCGTCTAGGCACCCTCACAGCAATGATAAGGCGGGTCGACGCCACACAGAATACTGGGTCCTCAGAATAGACTAGCGAAACACAATTTGGCAGTCGTCAGTTTGTTGTGGAAGTTATTGAACCCGGGCTGCTTTTCTGGGTTTACTTAAGGATTCCCCGAATCCTGTCGAGAATATCTGGCTTGGAATTCAAAATACTCTCCACGGTTTTAGTGACTTTTTCTCCCGCAAGCGGCTGAATCCCAAGACGTGCTCGGTTAGCCTCAGCGACAAATTTTGGGTCCTTAACTGTGTCGGCAAAGGCTCGCCTCAATACCTTGACTCGGTCTGCGGGAACCTCAGGGGGTCCTGCGAACGGACGACCCATCTTGGAAGGGGAAAAGAGCAACTCAAGCATCTGCTTAGATTCAACAGACATCGGAAGATCAAATATCCATGTTACGCCCATGTCTTTCAGTTCGGAATTCCGCGACAAACTCAGATCACCTATAACATTGATAAAAGGGGGCCGCCGGGCCTTCACCGTAGACCAAGAAAAACCAAACAACCCGTCTAACTCCCCTTGTTCTATCGCTCCCAGAAGTTGTCCTCCGCCGCGGTACCCTGTGACCAGCTTCAGATTCGCATTCAAGACTCCCCTTAGGGCTTTTGCGTAAATGTCGACGTCAATTCCTGGCCCGACACCCCCGACAGCCATGGGGCTAGGTGAATTGATCACGTCATTAAGGTTCCTAAAGTTGCTATTCTTACTTGCAATAGCGACCTTGCTTTCTGCATTGGCACTTCCAATCCAAGTAAAATGAGCAGCGTTAAACTTGACCCCTTTGAACCCAAGTACTTGCTGCAACGCAATGCCTCTTGTTGTTGTCATTATGGTGAGCCCATCACGTCTGGCCACTCTGTAGACAAAATTCTGGGCGATCATCCCTCCACCACCAGGTATGTTTTGCACAATTACCCTTGGACTCCCTGGTATATGTCTCCCCATGTGGCGTGCCAACAGGCGGGCGTAGAGATCATAACCACCTCCTGGGCTAAATGGCACTATTACACGGATAGTTTTAGATTTGTAAAAGTGCTCCGCTGACTCAGCTGGTCCAGCGATGAAAAACGACAGAAAACACAAAGCGACAGTTGACGCAATTAACATACTAGACTCCTTTCTTTGAATATGGTGATCTGAACTTGAGTGTCCATGGCAATAGCCGTCATATTTCTATTGACGCTATTTCAGGTACGATTTACCTAGAGTGCGGACGTACCACGTCTAAGGACCAGTCTCTCGGCATTTCTTGACCTACACCTTTCTTTTTAGCCAGCTCGTATGCCCTCCCTGCGCAAGCAGTGAACTGCAAGCCGAACCCCACGCTATTGTTAAAGCAAATAATCTCACGCTTGTCGGTGCGTCCCGGATGTTTACCTGCAGTCAGATCCGCGAGATCAGGGAGCTCGTTCCAAGAAATGTCTTTAACATCTCCTGGTGGATATCCTCTTTCATAGTCCATAGCGAGACTTTGCGGCAAAGAAGCGTCAGTGTCGGCTAGATAATATTGAACTCCGAAATGAATTTTCGAGTTGAGCACAACCAGATTCGACCGGTGAAAGGATTCACGACTAATCTCGCAATGCCGGACACACGTGAAATACATGCCCGGTTCGAGCCATTCGGCCTTGATGACCGGTTGCAGGGAATTGGTCGCTAAAATTACAATATCTGTGGCTGCTACTGCGTCCTGCGGGCTCTTTGAGGCAATAACTTCAATGCCCATCTGATCCCTCAACTCTTCAGCGAATTGATTACGATGCTCGGGGTTAGGGCTATAGACTTGAACTTTATGAAGCTCGCGTACATGAGAAAGGGCTTCCAGATGAGCCTTTGCTAAAAAGCCGCTCCCGAGTAATCCCACAGAGTGAGCGTCCTCCCGAGCGAGATATCGCGCAGCAATGGCCGCTGCCGCTCCTACTCGAACATTCCGAATATAACCTTCACTCATAACGGCCAGAAGTTCACCGCTCTTGGGACTAAAGAGGAGGATTAATCCCCTCGTAGTGCTATAGCGATGCCGATGTTCTGGAAGCCGGTCTTTTCTAACCTCTCTCCCGACTTCTGGAAACCAGACAAGATCGCTTAATAACCGTATAGCAGCGTATTGCGAAGCCACTCCCGACATGGTTTTCATCATGTAATAGTTTATTGAACCACCGTCTTTAGAAGACACGGGTTTAAGCACATCAATGCGAGGGCTATTAGCAGCAACTCCATTTGCAATCTCTCTATAAATGCCCTCAAGGGCATCCAGGTATTCTTCCGCATTGAGCAAGTCCTCAATCTCCTCATTGCTCAGAATTAGCGCCATAGATTCTCCTCCAATCTCTTGTTAGGAGGTTTTCGTGGCTCGATGGGCGAAGGCGTCACGACGAAAAGTATACAGAGCCTCGGGATCAACCGGAACTTCGATGACTGTAAAGGTTTTGCTACTAATGGCTTCTTCAACCAGTGAGCCTATCTGACTTGGGTCCTCCACATAAGCGCCCCTAGCGCCAAATGATTGTGCCACTATATCGAAACGCGGGTTCTTTAGGTCCACACCGAGATATCGTTTGCCAAAGAAATCCTTTTGATAGGCCTTTTCTGCCCCCCAACTGTTATTATTCATCACTATGGCAACTAGGGCTACCTGGTGGGCAACAGCTGTGCCAATCTCGCCGAGTGTCATGCTTAAACCTCCATCGCCCATAAGGCTGATCACAGGCCTCTCTGGCGCAGCCAGCTTTGCGCCCAACCCGGCTGGTAATGAAAAGCCAACAAGGCCAAAATCCAATTGTGTTAGCAACGCTGGTGGCTGAAAATATTGCAGTGCATCAGCTGCCTGAAGACAAAGTGTGCCGCCATCTAACGAAAATATGCTCTCGCGCGGGACCGACTTACGAAGTTCGGCAAACAGTCGCGCGGGTTTAATCAGCGGCGATGACTCTTCAGCTGCCCTTTGCCGCTGCTCAGCGAGCAGTTTTTTGTTTTTTTGGAATTCTTCTAGCCACGTTGTGTGGTTCAGCTGTGGTATAGTTTTTATTCGCTCCAACAGGCCACGAGCGACCCTGTTGACGTCTCCAACAATGCCAAGGTGCACAGGAAAATAGCGTCCAATAGCAGCAGGCTCGATCTCCACTTGAATTATTTGGGCGTTACGCGGTACAAATTCGTGCGAATAGAAGGTTGAGCTAAAGCCAAGCCTTGTGCCCAAAGCTAAGATCACGTCAGCATTCTTCATTGTTTCTGTAGCAGCCCAGTTTCCTCTAGGCCCGACTTGGCCTCCGAAGAGTTCAAAATCACTGGGAACTATATCCCCATGCCCTGCAGAAGCAACAACTGGGCACTGGAGTTGCTCGGCCAGCAATACTGTAAACTCAGTAGCCCGAGACCATTTGATTCCACCCCCTCCTACAATAACCGGGCGCGCAGCTGCAGCGAGGATTTGCACTGCTTCATCCAGCAGCTGCGGATCAGCTTGCCATTCGGTCAAACCGCTGTAACTCTTTTGGCGAGACGGGACAAACTCGACTTCAATCTCCTTGCCCATAAAATCCCGTGGAATATTTACAGCGACGGGACCTCGGCGTCCTGCCATACAGGTCTTTAATCCTTCCAGCAGAAACTCGGGGATTCGCTCAGGCTGGTAAACCATCAAAGATTTCTTGGTAACAGGCGCAAAAAGCGATTGTTGGTCCACTTCCTGAAAGGATTCCTTCCCCATGTGACTAGTGGATGCAGCCCCGACAATGGCTAGCACTGGCGAATAAGATAGAAAGGCTTGGGCAATTCCTGTTATCAGGTTGGTAGCGCCAGGTCCGTTTTGGCCGGCCAAGCAAACCCCTGGACCTCCGGATACCCTTGCATACGCATCAGCCATTATGGCGGCGCAGGTCTCATGTCGAGCTCCGATGTATTCTACTTCAGAGCAGTCGTACAAAGCATCGTACATTTCCATTGTAGAAGAACCTATTAGTCCGAAAACGTGGCGTACGCCCTCTGAGCGCAACGTTTCGACTGCTGCGAAACCGCCAGTCATCATTGCCATTTTTTGTCTCCCTCCTTTAAGATTCTTGGTCTACAACCCAAAGTGACCAATGCGCCTAAATAAACGTAACCAACAGGAAAAGGCCTCACATAAAGTCATGCTTCTGCCATAGTCCAAGCGAACAGGGACCGATCATTTATAAAGCCATGTATGACCCTTGATCTGAAACAACCGTCTAGTTTTGACATTTCTACCTTTCCACAAAGCTATAAAGATTTTCTCCCCATACTTCTTTTACAACGCTGACGTCGACCTTTCCCCGGGCGATTTCAGCGATTCGCTCTTCACTGAGCGGGTGGCTAAATTGTTCGTTACGGGATCGCAACCGTTGTTCCCCTCGCTTTTGCAGCATTTCTTTCGCTTCTTGCAACGCCTCCTCAGTAGTGATCAGCTCTGAAATCTCCAGAAGGTTTGCTGGACCGTGTCCCCGTTCGTCTCTAAGAACAATTTCGTTTGCGCTCGCAAGTTGCTCGTCTAGATCATTGCCTTTACCTTTGAGTAACGCAGCCGCGTAAAATAAGCCACAGCTACCCCCCTCTAAAAGCCCACCTGAAGTAACGAGTCGTGCCCATGGTTCGGATCGTTCTTCCTGCTCACGGAACAGCGCAGCGAGCTTGACATACTCCTTAGTGTTCGGCAGAGACGAGTCGGGATTCCATCGGTTGTAACGACGGACCACTTCCATTGTATCAATGCGCTCACCAGTGAGACTTTCCAGGATATCCGCATACAGGTTGCCATGGTTCATTTCTTGTTTGGCTCTGAAAAGTTCTTCCTCGACCCATTTCCTATCTACGCGGGGCGGGTCCCCTTCCAGATGCTTCTGAATGCCCTTGAATGCGGTAAAGGCGGATTCGATTTCTCGACCAACTTGTTTCGTAAGCCAGTGAATGTCCGTCTCTCGACTCCGTCTGTCCCAGTTGAAGTAAGTGGAAATAAGTTCCGCTTCCCCGGCTGCGAAGCGAGCCGCCAGCACAGCTAATTCGTGCGCCGCACGTTGACCGAAGCTCTTTGCTCTGTCCAGCCTAGTCATAGTTACCCTCCGTGATTTATTCGATTACTCGTTTGTTTTGATCGGAACCCTGACGAAATTTCACGGTTGTATCTGAGCGTGTTGCGTATTAGACGATTTACGGATATTATCTGTCAAATAGAAATTATTGATTAAAATTATCGATATATATGATGGAATATTCACGGGATAGCCTTCGAGCCTTTCTTGGAGTATGTGAAGAAAGAAGTTTTACTAAAGCTGCCAAACGGCTCCGTTTGTCCCAATCCACTTTAAGCACTAAAATTGCTCTACTCGAGGAGCAGGCGGGACTCAAGTTTTTTGAGAGATCGCCGCGGCCATTGCAGCTAACCGAAGCCGGAAGGATTTTTCTGGACTTTGCCAGGGAGGTGAACAATAGAACCGAGGATCTGGAAAGGTTATTCCTGGACCTCGCGGGTGGTATCGGAGGTGAGGTCAGAATTGGAGCCGTATCCGGTATCGCAAGCTACGTGCTCCCAATAATAGTAAAAAATATTCGCGAAAAGTATCAGAAAGTCCGAGTCACCATCTTAGCTGAGACCGTATATCGCCTTTGGGAATCCGTCCGCCACGGGGAAGTGGACGTAGCGCTCATTTTAGCCGATAAATACCCTACGGATCTTGTAGCAACACAGCTTAGAACGGAAAAACTTCATTTTGTGGCATCTCCTGACCACCTTCTTTCAGGGAAAAGATCTGCTCCGCTCAAGGAATTACGATTTACACCACTCGTGATGGGGCTCAAAGGTGGCGCATACACACAAATGTTAGAGAGGATGTTGGAAAAGCAGGGTTTGTCAGAATACACCGTTGTTGCACGAATCAGTAGCTTCGAGGGGATGAAAGAAATCACTCGCGCAGGAATCGGAGTAAGCATCTTACCGGAGTTCACTGTCCGAGGCGAGCTCAGGGAAAAGCAGCTTGTTCGGTTGACCGTCAAAGGCGTTGATCTATCTGCCAGTTTTATGCTTGTTGAGCGACGACGTCACACAGAGACCCCAACCATTACCGCCGTAAAAGAGCTCATAGAGAAACATATCTTGGCAATGTGAGTGCATGAAATTTATTCGATTTCGTCCTGCGGGGATCTTGTCCCCTTTTTGGGCGTCGCAGGCTTAAAGCCGATCGTTTGACTATCAATGAGTTGGTCTCGCTGGGCCGGTGAAACGCAATGAATGCGTCGTTTAATTTCCTCCTGGACTCGTTGACAGCCAAATTACCTGTGATATTGGTGCCTTGGTAATAGTCTTCCCCGACTCCACCACACTTCGTATTTGTCTCAATGTTCGCTCTGATCTCCATCGTCATGTATTGGCCGAGGTGAGCATTGTTTGCCGTTTTCCTGGCATCCGCGTTCACCCAATGGTAAGGTAAGAGCCGTGGATTCCTGTTGCGAGACAAAATCAGGCGAAATCGAAAGACTGAGAACTGACCATTCGAAGATCCTTAAAATCGTATTGGCCATCAATGCAGGCCTCTTTTTCGTCGAATTCATCGCAGGCATTTTGGCTGGGTCGACAGCCCTCCTGGCCGATTCGCTGGATATGTTGGGCGATTCACTGGTGTACGGATTCAGTCTGTACGTCCTTTGGCGCAGTGAGATGTGGCGAGTCATGGCGGCAATTTTCAAGGGTGCCATTATGGCTATGTTTGGCCTCGGGGTCCTGATCGAAGCCGCATACAAATGGTTCGCGGATATCGTGCCTACCGCACAGACAATGGGCATTATCGGGACATTAGTGTTACTGGGAAATGGCCTTTGTTTCTTTCTTCTGTATCGTCATCGCTCGGATGATCTTAATATGCGCTCGACATGGCTTTGTTCGCGAAATGATATTATCGTCAATCTCTCCGTTCTGGTCGCAGCGGTCGGTGTGTGGGGGCTAAACGCATCATGGCCCGATCTGCTGATTGGCACAGGAATCGCCGTGCTATTTTTACATACAGCACTTATTGTTTTGCGCGAGGCGACAATAGAATATAAGCGAGCGAAGACGCAGGTTGACAACGCACACCAACCAGTCCAAAACGGCGTGGGTGAAACAGCGAGATCAAAGTCTCTATAAATCGGCTACATTAGTACTAGTCCTTGTGTCGCAACTGAATTAATAGTAATTTTTTCAATGTTAATCATGTGTCAGTACATTTTCGAGGCCTAACAAGCTAGTCGTCTCCGTGTTTTGGGTTTTAGCATACTTGTTCCTCGGGCATGGTCTTCCTTAACGGCCACTGCTTCCCTTTCAAAAAATCTACTAAACGCACCAGACGCAATTCATTAGCTCATTCATTACGTCCTGAGGGTCTGATGCAGAGCGAATCCAGGCCCAGTGCGGGTCCAATCTGACCGGGCTTAAATGGACAGCAAACCCTAATCGGCTCCTCCTCTTACTGCGAAGTTAGAAACACGTAGTGTCCAGCTGGAGGGCGGTTGAAGGCGCGAGTTATGTGGACTCGTCTCCACTAGAGTCCTCCAATGAGCATTTTGTCTCCATGTCTAGAAAAAATTCCTCAACATCCATCCCTACACAGCAGATATAGTCGGCGATGTCGAGGAGCTCATCGGGCCCCATCTCTTCTGACTGCTCCCTTAATCCGTGATTAGCTTTGGTCGTGATCTTGCTCCGCGTCCAACGCTCATCGTTCCGCATTGTCCAGCCCCACGATGAGTGCATTATCCGACTGTGAAGCTCCTCAGCCTGAAACAGGATCTTGACCAGTTCATCCAGTACCTCGCCGGAGGGTTGTCTCCAACGTTGAACCGCGTTGACACGAGCCGCTGTCGGACCAGGCTCGCCTCATGTCCACCTTATTCTTGAACGATAGTTCAGACGTGACGATCCACCCGTCGCCGGGATGGAGTTCCAGGAGCCGCAAAAGAGTGTTTGAGACTATATCCTCTAGATAGGAGAAACATAAAACGATCTTGCCAATACCCGCATCGAAGGCGTTCGGTTCACTGATTCTTTCTCAGAACATGTAACCGGACGGATGAAACTCCTCAAAATACTTCATTTCGTCTGACCTGCTCCCCTTTTTGTCCTCACCTATAAGTTAGTGGTGTTTCGTTGTGGTCCGCTCCGGACCGGGTTGCAAACTCCATCGGTGTGAGTCCGTTAAGGTTCGTGTGTGGTCTTCTGGCGTTGTAGTCGACCTGAAGCGACCCGGGTTTCACGGACAGTTAATTAAGCCACACGTTTGATCGAGTCATATGCCATTGGGGTGTGGTATCCCAGCGACTCATGCTTTCTTCTTCGGTTATAAAACAGTTCAATGTAGTCGAAGATATCCGACCTAGCGTCCTGCCTCGTCTTATAATCCTGATGGTGTACAAGTTCATTCTTTAGTGAGCTGAACAAACTCTCGACCACTGCATTGTCGTAGCAATTCCCTTTGCGGCTCATGCTGCGCACCACCCCATGGCGTTTGAGCAACTCAACGTAGTGATTGCTAGCGTATTGGATTCCTTGGTCGCTATGGTGAATCAGCCCCGCCATAGGCTGGCGCTGTTCGATAGCCATCAGTAAAGCTTCACTGACCAACTCCTGTGTGGGACGTTGCTTCATTGACCATCCCACCACCAGCCGAGAGTAAAGGTCCACCACTACCGCCAGGTATAACCACCCAGATCGGGTACCAATGAAGGTAATATCGGCCATCCATACCTGGTCGGGGCCTGACGCTTCGAAGCGTTGACGCAACAAGTTCGGTGCCGGTGGCGCACTGTGACGAGCCTTGTAGGCCAATCGAAACCTTTGCACCCGACGCGTCTCTATCCCCACTAAACTCCTCAGCCTCGCCACCCCATGCTTCCCACATGTCACCCCCGCCTCCTTCAGCGTCAGCCATGTCTTGACTGCCCCGTACGCTTCCTTGTAGCTCTCGTGCACCTTGCGGATCTCTTTGATCACAACCTTATCCTGTGCTCTACGCCGAGACTCCCCTCGACCGCTCCAGTCGTAGTACCCACTACGACTGACCTCTAATACCTCGCACATCCTCACTACCCTAAACTCTGTCCTGTGAGCTCGTATAAACGCGTACTTTACTTGAGCTCCTTGGCAAAGTACGCTGCGGCCTTTTTTAATATATCTCGTTGTTGCGTTACCCGCTCCAGCTCTCGCCTTAACCGTGCTACCTCATCGTTGTCTCTACCTCGACCTGTGCCGGGAAACGCAGCCGCCCCTTTCCTCGTCACTTGCTCCTGCCACTTGTACAGTCGATTGCGAGGTACTCCCAGTTCCCGTGCAATCTCCGCTGCTGGCCGAGCGCCCGCCTCCAGCAGTCGAACAGCTTCCAACTTAAACTCTTGGGTGAAACGCCTTCGCTTGCCCATCGAACACCTCCTGCGGGGATCTTGTCCCCTTTTTAGGTGTCCGTCAAACCTGGGCTACCTCAACCCTCCAGTCTTCGATGATCTCTCGCGCATGGCGGTAGCTGATGAATATGTGCTCGTTCAGGCATTCATCACGCACACGCCCGATGAAGCTCTCCACCAACCCGTTCTGCATGGGCTTGCCCGGAGCGATGTCGTGCCACTCTACCCGGCGACCCTGCTGCCATCGCAGCATCGCATTCGACGTGAACTCGGTGCCGTTATCGGACACCACTAGGAGGGGATCACCGCGCCGTTGAGCGATGTGGTCCAGTTCTCGGGCAACCCGCTCTGCGGTGATGGAGTTGTCTACGATGGTGGCCAGGCACTCCCGTGTGAAGTCGTCGATCACGCAGAGCACACGGAAACGCCGGCTGTCGACCAAGGCGTCGGATGCGAAGTCCACCGACCAGCGCTGATTGGCCCCTTGCGGGATCGTCATCGGCGCCCGGCTCCCAAGCGCCCGCTTGCGACCGCCCCGTTTGCGCACCGCCAACTTCTCCTCCTTGTAGAGCTGGTAGAGCTTCTTGCGATTCACCACCACGCCTTCCCGCGCCAGCAACAGGTGCAGGCGCCGATACCCGAAACGACGGCGTTCCGCCGCCAGCTCCCGCAGCTTCTGCCGTAACTCCCCGTCATCCGGTCTCATCGACCGATAACGGTAGACCCGCGGCTCGATGCCCAACAGACCACAAGCCCGCCGCTGCGAGTCACCCTTTTCCTTCATCGCCCAGTCCACGGCTTCTCTCCTGGACCTGGGCGTCAGAAGTCTTTTCCCACCATCTCCTTGAGCGTCGATACGTCCAGCATCGCGTCCGCCAAAAGACGCTTCAGCTTGGCGTTCTCCGTCTCCAGGCTCCGAAGCCGTTTCGCCTCAGACACCTCCAGCCCGCTATACTTCGAGCGCCACTTGTACAACGTCGCGTCACTGACGCCGTGCTTGCGACACAGCTCCGTCGCCCCCAGCCCCGCCTGGTGCTCCTTCAGAATCCCGACGATCTGTGTTTCGCTGAACCTGCTCTTGCGCATGCGTGCCCCTCCTCTTCGGTCAAAGACTAACCTCTAGGTGAGGACAATCAAGGGGAGCAGGTCACGTCCTCCTTCTTTGGTCCGCACAACTATTTTTTTCATCTTAGTCGCCTCTTCGAGGAAACTCTTAATCGGAGAGTCCAGAGTTCGAGTTTGTCACTTATTTACTAACGAAATGCACAAAGGTATCTCTAGATCACTGTCCGTCTTTTGTCCGAGAACTGCTTCCCAAGAGACCCAAACAACCCCAATCATAGAAGCTCTAGGCTGCCAAAATAGTTGGGAATGCTTGGGTCTTCTTGGTTTGTGCCTCAACCCTACCGCGATTCGTAATCAGTAGGTCGGCGGTTCGAGTCCGCCGGGTGGCTCCATAACTTATCTATTGAGAACCGCATAATATAGTAACATTGGATAAGAACTTAATGTATAGTGGTGGTATGGGAAACCCACTTGGAGTGCGACGGGACTTTGAAGCATTGGAGCGACGGCGGATGGAGGCGGGGAGGCTGTTGAAGCGAGGGCTGTCGGAGGCGGAGGTGGCGCGTTGGGTGGGAGTGCACCGCCAGTCGGTGAATCGATGGGCGCGGCAGTTGGCCGAGAGCGGCAGAGCCGGGCTCAAGCAGGCGGGGCGTGCCGGACGCAAGCCGCGACTGAGCCCGGCGGATCTGAAGAAGATCGAGGGCGGTTTGAAACGGGGACCCGAAGCGCTGGGGTACGACACGAGCCTGTGGACCGCAAGGCGAGTGGCCCACTTGATTGGGGAAGCCTGCGGAGTCACATACCATCCGGGCCATGTTTGGCGGATATTGCGGCAGTTGGGGTGGAGTTGCCAGCGGCCGACGGGACGTGCCTTGGAACGAGATGAAGAGGCGATCCGGCAGTGGAAGAAGAAGCGCTGGCCGGAGATTAAAAAAAAGCCCGAAACGAGGGGCGAACCATAGTGTTCGTGGACGAAAGCGGGCTGAGCGAGCGGCCGAATCGGTATCGTACGTGGTCGCCCCGAGGACAGACGCCAGTGCTGCAATATCACTTCAACTGGAAGAGTCTGTCGGCCATCGCCGGAGTCACCTGGTGGCGCTTGTACTTTCGAGTGTATCCGGGAGCCATCAAGAGCCCCCAGATCATCGAATTCCTGAAGCACTTGATGCGTCATGTTTCCGGGCCGCTGCTGGTAGTGTGGGACGGACTGCCCAGCCACCGGAGCCGGTTGGTTCGGGACTTTGTTGCCGCTACCGAAGGCGCGTTGGTGCTGGAACGGTTGCCGGCCTATGCACCGGAACTGAATCCCGTCGAATACCTCTGGGGATACTGGAAGCATCATGAACTGCCCAACTTCTGTGCCAAGGACTTCGCTCAACTCAGCCACCATGCTCGTCGCGCCCTTTGCCGAATGCGCCGCAGGCCTCGTCTCGTTACCGCCTTCTGGAAACAGTCCAGCCTTTTCTGATGTCATTATATTATACGAGGATCAATAGGTACTTGCGGATGTGGTCGCCTTGGGACTCTCTTGAAATGGTCCGATGTTTTTCCCGCATTTGAGAGCCTCGTCTACCTGCTCCTCAGCGGCCCTCTTTGTCTCACCCATCACTCAGAGATTTCGCAAACCAGCAGTTTGGGGATCTCAGACCTCTCTGGTAACAGTTGGATACCTATGACAGGAAATTTATCCACCGCAACGAATAACTCGCCGCCACTATCATCCGGAAGAGCCAACGGGTAGAAGCTCATGGGCCTACCAGCAACGACTTTCCTGATGATCGGGCCAATAAGGCAAGGGCCCCGAGACGGATAAATAGCTTTGTTCCCAAGGGTTAGGTCCTGTAAACACTAATGCTGGAAATACGTTACACTTTGGGGATGGAACTGACTCAAGCCCAGTACGACCGTATTGCGCCGTAGCTTGCGGTGCAGTGGGGTAATGTCAGCCTTTCGAACCGCCAGGTGCTGAACGCTATCTTGTATGTAGCGGAGCATGGTTGCAAGTGGCGTGGGTTACCGTCTCGGTTGGGCAATTGGCACACGATCTACACTCGAATGAATCGCTGGTCGAAGAACGGGGTGCTGGACTAGGTCTTCGAGCAACTACAGAGGGAGCAGATGGTGCGCATCAAGATCGAGGCCGTGTCGATGGACACCACCATCGTCAAGGTCCATCCCGACGGGACCGGGGCACTAAAAAAAACGGTCCCCAAGCCATCGGCAAATCCCGCGGCGGGTGGAGCACCAAGATTCATATGGTTGCCGCGGATGCTCGAACGGCTATCACCTTCTCGCTTTCCCCCGCACAGGCCCACGACGCTCCAGAACGACGTAAGTTGCTGAATCGCCCTGGTCAGCAGCACGACAATCCCTCGCTCGTCATGGACCGGGCGTATGAAGGTAACGAGACACGCCAGTTGGCTCTGGCTCTGGGGTTCACACCCGTGGTGGCGCCGTTGGCCACGCGAGTCGACCCTTGGCAGTACGATGGCCACATGTAGAAGCGACGCAACGAAATCGAGAGGTTGTTTCGTCGTCTGAAGGGTTTCCGGCGAGTCTTCTCCCGCTTCGAGAAGCTCGATGTGATCTTCCTCGGTTTCATCCTCTTCTCGCTCATCATCGAGGCGTTACGCTAGTGTTAACAGGCCCTAGGCCGTTGTAGCCACGCCAGCCATCGGAATGGATGACGGTGCTGGCGTCCACCCGGCCCCGGATAATGCCCTGTAACGTCGGCTTCGAGCAATCCGAGACGATCTCGGTGTAGACTTGCCCCTGGCGCTCGAAGATGCCGAAGACGGCTGTTTTGCCGTAGGCACCGCGCCCCAAACAAGCTCTCATCGACCTCGACGACACCAAACAAGGGACGCTGCGTTTCACAACCAAGCACAATACGCTCCCTCAAGCCACGGTAGAGCCGGTTCACGGTGTGGCGGTTCAGACCGCTCAGAGCCGCCGCCTGGAGTGCGGTCAAATCAGCGGCAAAACAGCGCACGACCCTCCGGATCTTGGCCTCAGAAGTCCTTGAACGCTTCGCATGCTTGTTTTTCATTGCCATGTATAGCCTTATGCATCATTCTATATTCCTCAGCTAGGCATGACCCATATTTATTAACTTATCCATCTCATCTTGTTGGGTTTTGTTTTAATTCACTACCTCGGAAACCACCCGTGGATTGGGCCGGGGTTTGATCCTACGTTGACTTTCGTTTTTTTGTTCGTCTAGTCTGTCCAACCCACACTTGAGGCACTCACAGGGGAGGGGTGTGGTGGGAATAGGAAGCGAGCCATGGATATCTTATCGGCAGGAAGTCTCAAGAGAGTTATTGTCGAGTCGGATGAACCGAGGCATCGGACTCTTACAGAGATCAATGGACGTTTGGTGGAGATCTCTGGATCCGGGGTTAAAGCCTCACTGACCCTCGCCTTCGGTTTGGTGCTGGAGACCCAGGAGCGGGGTGAGCTGCTTATGTTTGTATTTGTCGTGCAACTGTGGAGGTAGCGCCCCTTCTGTCTTTTCCCAATGCAAAAATACCCTGGGCCTTTATCCCTTAACCCCCTCGAGACCTTGCCTTCTCGGCTAAATGTGAAAACCATTTTCCTCTCCACTCCCTTCCCCCTACCGAAATTTACACATAGACTGATACCTCACCCCGCCTCTACCGTTGCTTGACGCCGGGCGGGAGTGATGATAATTTGCCTTCATTAGTAATCGATAAATTCACGGCGCATCAAAAAAGGAGGTCCGTTATGGCAGAGCGAGTATGGGATCGTTTTCTTACTGAGCAGGATAAGGCCCATGTGGCGGCAAAAGGGTCGAGAACCGTGGGGTTTGGGCAGAAACCCGCTCTGCTTCTCATAGACCTCTACCGATGGGTTTTCGGCGACAAGCCGGAACCCATATTAGAAGCAATCAAAACCTGGCCCGGCAGTTGCGGGCTTGCCGGCTGGAATGCTATCCCCCACATCCAGAAGCTACTGGACACGGCCCGCGAGGCGGGTATCCCCGTCGTTCACACCACAGGTTTAGATAAATCTGGCATCGCAGGATGGGCTAACAGCCGCGGACAAAAGCGGCCTGAGCCGTCCGCCGAGGCCCTGGAACGGCAGTGGCGCATGTACGATATCATCGATGAGGTGAAGCCCCTTGCGGGCGAGGCGGTGATAAAAAAATCGTCTCCAAGCGCATTCTGGGGTACCCCTCTCATCGGGCATCTGAATTACCTGGGAGTGGACACTGTTATCACCTGCGGCGAAAGCACCAGCGGTTGCGTACGTGCCAGCGTGGTTGAAGGTTGTACCTATCGGTTCCAGATGATCGTGGTGGAGGAATGCGTTTTTGACCGACACGAGGCGTGTCATGCCATGGACCTCTTTGATATGAATCAAAAGTATTCCGACGTGCTGCCCCTGGCCGATGTGCTCAAGTACTTAAATACGTTCAAGGCAAACAAGCCGCACGCGGCATAACCACACGCGTTGAATTGGGAGCAGGTTTCACACCCAAAGGGTGAGCCACGTTTGGCCAAAGGGAGATCCTGGTTATGGCAAACGAAAAGATCGAATTTGAAAGTGGCGGCGTTCAAGTCATTATTGAAGCCCGTCGCGGTGGTCAGGGGGATTGGGGTGCCACGTTTCGAATTTTTGGCAATGAAGGCGGTAAAAGGGTGGAGACCCTCCGTTTTGACTGCTTTATGAATAAGCCCCATTTCCACTATGCCCCCGGACCGAAAAGTGAAAACCGCGACATTGACAAGACTAAAACCCCAAACGCCCTCGGGTGGGTCATGAACCAACTGCAAACCGAGCTTCCCGCTATGATCCAGCATGCCGGTTTCACCGAAATCGCCCGCGCCGTGGACCAAGCGTCCGTGGCCAAGAATCTCGCCAGACTCGAGCCGGATATCGTTCAGTTACACGAACGTGCCCTGAAGGAATTGGCGGCCGCATAATCGTAACGGCTGCCGAAAAATTCCTGGAACCTTTTCATTCGAACTGATGTCTAATGGTGCCTGAGGAGAGAAGCGACTGGGAGTGCGTCCAAAAGGTCCAACGAGGGGATGCGGATGCCTTTGAGACAATGGTTCGGCGCCACGAAAAGAAGATCTTTAATCTGCTCTACCGCTGGCTGGGAGGTTACGATGAGGCAGCGGAGGTGGCCCAGGAGGTCTTTCTTGCGGCTTTCCGCGCCATCAAGCGGTTTCGCGGCGACTCGAGCTTTGCCACATGGCTCTACCGGATCGGTGTCAACCACGCGAAGAACCGGCAAAAGAGCCTGCAAGCTGCCAGACAGCGGGAGGTTGCCGACCCGCCCGGTGATCCCTCATCAGACCCGGCTGAGGGTGTGGAGCAACGCGAAAGGCATGAGCTGGTTCAGCGGGGTCTTAACCAGCTCGATGACGACGACGCGCTTCTTATCCTCCTCCATGATCTACAAGAGTTTCGCTATGAGGAGATCTCTGACACGCTCGACGTCCCCCTTGGTACCGTCAAATCACGGCTTCATCGGGCGCGTCAGGCACTCAGAGCCAAGCTGGCCCCTTATTTTGGCAGGAAAAAATGGCAGTAACGGAATGTGAAGAGATCCAAGCCTGGCTTTCCGACTATCTGGGGGGCACCCTTGAATCGGGCAGACACCGGGCGGTGGAAGACCATCTCTATCTCTGCCCCAACTGTCTGGCGGTGGCGGATGACCTAGCGGAGAGCATAAAGAGCGTGGCGAGTCTTCCGTCCGTTGATCCGCCACCGGGATTCGCTCGAAAGGTTATGGCACAAGTGCGTGGGGAGGCAGCAGGACCCAGCCTCTGGGAACGTATCTTCCAACCCTTCAGGATCAAGATACCCATTCATGCCACGGCCGTGGTGCTCGTGGGAATCCTCGCCGTCTATCTCTATCAGAAGGGTGAGCCGCCGCAGAGGGAGTTGTTAAAGTCGTTGCCCGCCGAATCGGAAATGGCCTTACGGCAGGACTTCAAAGAGAGCAATGCGCAACGGGTGCCCCGCGCTGCCGCGCCCATGGCCCTGTCCCAGAAGAAGGCCGAGCCGGCCGATGAAATGGCGGGGGCCGCAGGCGCATTGAACTCCCGAGACAGGGCGCTGAAGGAGATGCGGGCGGCGCCCAGGCGGAGAACGGAACCGGCAAAGAGACCGGCTCCCCAGGCCGGCCAATACCGGTTGGCTCTAGAGCCGCGGACCGTCTCCCAAGGAGGCAAGGATCTGCGGCAACAACTTGATGAGCTGGTGAAAAAATTCCAAGGACAGGTCACACGACCGCGAGATGCCGTCAAGAAAATGAAACAGGACTCGCCTTCCCAACCAGAGATCCTCTGGATCACCATCCCGGCTACAGAATACCAGCGATTCAAATCCGCGTTGGCATCGCTAGGAAGCATTGAAGACGCTAAGGTCGTTTCCACCGAGCCCGCCGATCCGGCAACAGAAGCTGAACGGCTCCGCATTCAGATCACCATCCTGCCGATAGCTCAATCCCAATAAGCAAAAACACTAAATACTTCAGGTGGTTGTCGCCCTCTCGAGAAATTTGGAACAATTTTCTGCGTCCCCCTGTCTAACCAGGCAGTACTAAAAAAACCGTCCTGGAATTGGGACAGAGGAGGACAACATGAGGGCGAATTTAAAAACCATACTTTTAGCAACCGGCTTGGCCTTTGCATCTGCAACGTTGGCATTCCTGCCGCCGTTGAGAGGGAGTCAGGCCCCCGCAGCGTTAGAAACCACACATAGACACATTGCCGCCATAGGTGACCGGGAAGGCGTCTCGGTCACTGTGTACAACAGCAACATGGGATTGGTGAAGGACGTGCGGAGGATCCAGTTGCTCCCGGGTCTAGCTGAGCTCAAGTTTAGTGGTGTTGCGGCGCAGATCATGCCGCAAACGGTCCATGTCAAGTCCTTGATCGATCCGTCACTGCTGGAGATCCTCGAACAGAACTATGAGTACGATCTGCTGACACCCCAGAAGCTATTGGAAAAATTTGTGGGCGAGGAAATCATGCTACTGAGTAACGGCATTGAGGTGCCGGTGAACAAACGCTTCCTTTACTATGGGGCGCAGCACTACTACCAGAACCGTTACGGTGTGCCGGTATCCAATCAGAAGGTAGGGGTCTACGTGGAGACCGCCAACAAGAAAGAGAATCGTCTCGGTGTGCCTTTACCCAAAGGGACCGTGCGAGTCTACAAGGCGGACGGTGACGCAAGCCTGCAATTTATCGGTGAGGATCGGATCGATCATACCCCTAAGGAAGAGACCGTCAGAGTGAAGATGGGAGACGCCTTCGATGTGGTGGCGAAGAGAAAACAGACGGAGTGGCGGAAGCTAGCCACCGGCCTCTATGAGGTTTCATTTGAGATTAAACTACGCAATCATAAGGAGACGCCGGTTACGGTGAGCGTCGTCGAGCCGATCCCTGGTGACTGGGAGATCGTGCAGAACAGCCATGACTATGAGGATGTGGAAGCCCATACGGTGCGGTTCGACGTCCCTGTGGAAAAGGATGAAGAGGCCAAGCTCCGCTATCGGGTGAGGGTAAAGTTTTAAGCCACAAGCTCGGCGAGGGTTTCCACGTGAAAGGTATGTGGAAAGAGATCGATGGGTTGGATCCGGGTCAAGCGGTAACCGTTCTTGGTCAGGGCGGAAAGGTCCCGTGCCAGGGTGGCGGGGTCGCAGGAGATATAAAAAATCTTTTGAGCCTGCAGAGACGCAAGGTCGTGCTCCAACCCCTTGGCACCTGTTCTGGGTGGGTTCAGGATGATTTTAGAAAAGCGATTTTTTCTTTTGGCCATTCGATACACTGCCCTGGAGACGTCGGAACAGAGCCATTGAATATTTTCCACCTGATTCAGCTGACCGCTGCGCTCCCCGCTCTTGATGGAGCGGCGGTTCCATTCCACTGCCACCACCTCATGGCTCAGGCGGGCCATGGGCAATGTGAGGTTTCCGCCCCCGCAGAAGAGTTCCAGCAGACGGTCCTGTTGATTGAACTCTCCCCATCGAAGGACCAGATCCACCAGCCGATGGTTGGCCTCTCGGTTCACCTGCATGAAGAGGTCTCCGTCCACCTCAGCCCATGAGCCGCTGTCCAACCGTAGAAGGGTTTTTTCCTGTCCCCAAGAGTGACGCCAGCCCGACCCGGACAAAATCAACCCGCCTATCTCGCCATGGTTCTCTAACAGTTCAGTACAAACCGAATTATCCTCAGCGCGGAAGTCTCCATCCGCTCGTCCCACCAGGATGGCCTTTTTCCCCAGATCTCCCACCACAATCTGCAGGTATCGAACCTCCGTGCCCAGCTGTCTGATCCACTCTCTGGCGGCACTCAGACTCTGATCGGCCCTTGGATCGGCAATGAGGCAGGAATCGATCTCCACCAAGTCATGGGAGAACGCCCGGTGAAAGCCGAGTCTGTTCTGCTCATCGGTGTGTAGCCGGATGCGACGGCGGTAGCGGTATTCCTGCGGGGAGGGGAGGATCGGAAACATTTCATATCGATCGAGCTTGCCGATGCGTCGCAGTGCGTCCGTTATGCTCTTTTCCTTGGCGACAAGCTGGGCCCAGTATTCAATATGCTGCCAGGGACATCCGCCGCAGCTGCCGAAGTGAGGGCAGGGTGGGGTCCGTCGCACCGTGGAGGATTTAACGAGACGGGTGAGCTTGCCCACGGCGTAGTTCTTTTTCTCTTCAACGATCTTCACTCCCCCCTCGTCTCCGGGGGCGGTTTGTGGCACGAGGATCACCCGGCCTTGGTCCCTGCCAATCCCGTACGGACCGTAGGAGAGAGAATCGATCTTTAACCTGACTTCATTTGTAATAGACTTTGTTTCTGTCATTGTTCCCAATCAGCATGCTATAAATGTACGAGATTAGTAATCATAGCATGGATACGAAGATCATAGAAACTGAGTGGGATCCCCGCTTCCTCAAAGGGATGGAGGAGTTTAACCGGGGGCTTTTTTACCAGTGCCATGAGACCCTGGAGGAGATCTGGCTAGAGGACCATGGCCATGACCGCCTGTTTTACCAAGGTATTATTCAAGTTGCCGCAGGTTATTTTAAATGGGAGCAGGAGGTCTTGATAGGAGCCATCAAGCTAATGCGCGCTGGGCTGGAAAAACTCGCAGCCTATGCGCCGGTCCATCGCAGAGTGAACGTGGACACCTTCACTCTCGGGGTAAAGGCTAACTTGAGTGAGATCGAGGCCGCCCATCAAAAGGGTGGGCCAGCTCCACAGCTACAGATCCCGAGTCTTATCCTGGAGGGTGAAGAGGGCCTTTAACAGGGTTGTCCGCCTCTTTTGTTTCCTGTCCGTCTAAACGCCATCGACCATGATTCGCCTGTTCAATGTCCGTAAGGTTTATCGTCAGGGAAAGAACGAGGTCTACGCACTGGCGGGAGTTTCGCTGATTATTCCCGAGGGACAATTCGCCGTCATCATGGGGCCCAGTGGCTCCGGAAAAAGCAGCCTGCTTCATCTCATGGGGGGATTGGATCGACCTACGGAGGGGGGGGTGATGGTGGCGGGGCGGATCATCTCTCAGATGCCGGACAATCCCGTCACCCTTTTCAGGCGGCGAAATATCGGTTTCATCTTTCAGTTCTTCAATCTCCTGCCAACCCTTACGGCTATGGAGAACGTGATGCTCCCCTTGATACTGGACAAGCAGGTCAGGACCAAGGCGCGGGATAGGGCGGAAGTCCTGCTGGAGCGGGTTGGTCTCTCCGAGCGCATGGACCATCTTCCAGAGGAGCTATCCGGAGGCGAAAATCAGCGGGTGGCCATCGCCCGCTCATTGGTTTTTTCCCCGCCCATTCTACTGGCGGATGAACCAACGGGAAATCTCGATTCAAAGACCGGGGAGGCGATCCTGGAGTTGATGGGCCGCATCAACCAGGAGGAAGGCTGTACGGTGGTGATGGTGACCCATAACCCCGGTGCCGCGGAATACGGCCATCGGGTCATCCACCTGAGCGACGGTCTCATTGAGGAGGAAAGCCCGTCGTGATCCGACTTATCACCTCCCTTACTCTACCGCATTTCAAACAGCATCAGCTGCGCACCTGGCTCACCCTTCTTGGGATCGCGCTTGGCGTGGCCGTTATCGCCTCCATCTCCATCGTCAACAGGACCCTGAGCGTCTCCTTTCAACGGACCATTGACCTCATTGCCGGAAAGGCAGTGCTGCAGGTGGTGAACGCAGAGAGCGGCGTGAAGGAGTCGTTCTACCCGCTCATCCGCGACACAGCGGGGGTGAAGGAGGCGGCGCCGGCGGTGGAAGGGTTTCTTCCCTTGGTTGACTTTAAAGGCGAGCGGCTTTTTGTCTATGGAGTGGATTTCCTGACCGATTTCTTTATCCGTGACCATCAATTTGCCGGTACCTCGTTCAGCTTCGATAGCGCGTTGAATTTTATTGCCCGGCCAGACTCCATCGCCCTGACGGAGTCCCTTTCACGTCGACTGGGGCTTCCCGTGGGTTCGAAGGTAACGCTGAACACTAGTGTTGGGACACAGGACTACACCGTGCGTGGTCTGCTGAAGGAGCAAGGCACGGCAAAGGTCTTCGGCGGTAGTTTTGCACTGATGGATCTGCCGGTGGCTCAAAGGGCCTTCGGTAAAGAGGGGAAACTCGACATCGTGGACCTGACCGTTGAGGAGGGGGAGGAAATCGATGCGGTAAGAAAAAGAGTCGCGGCAGCGTTGAAGGGAGTAGCCATGGTGGAGCGACCCAAGGAGCGGGGGGAACAGATCGAGTCGCTGCTCACTTCCTTTCGGGTGGGGCTCTTTTTTGTGAGTTTGATTGCTCTCTTCGTTGGGTTTTTTCTCATCTACAACACCATTGCCATCTCTGTGGTGCAAAGAAAGCGGGAGATTGGCACTCTGCGTTGTCTGGGACTACTCAGACGGGATCTCCTGAAGCTCCTCATGTTGGAGGCCCTCCTGATAGCCCTGCCGGGGTCTCTGGCAGGGGTTGCCATAGGGCTCCTTTTGGCCAAGGGTGCCGTGCTTCTAACGGTACAGAGCGTGAGCAATCTCTTCTTTGAAGTGGATCTAACAAGCACGGCCTTTTCCTGGCGTGATTTGTGGATCGGTCTAGCAAGCGGGTTGGGGGTATCCCTGGTGGCGGCCCTTTACCCCGCATGGGAGGCAACGCGGGTGAGCCCACTGGAAAACTACCGGCGAGCGGTGTGGTCTCCCAGGTCCCAGAGACCGGTGCGCGCGACTGTTTTTGGCTTTCTGTTGCTCATGGCCGCTGTATTGGTCTGGGTCTTTTCGCCTGGTGGCCTAAGTGGTGTGCGAGGGTTTACGTTGGGGATGGCTGCCGCGCTGGTTTTCTTGCTTGCCCTATGCTTTCTCTCCTCGCTATTCCTCCACTGGAGTGTTCGCTTCCTCCGCCTGTGCATGGAGCCCTTCAACTGGGTGGGAGGCCGATTGGGCATCGACAACCTGGACCGGAGCGCCGTTCGCTCCGGCATCACGGTTGCAACCCTGATGATCAGCCTCGCATCCATTTTTACCATTGCGGCCTTTATCAATAGCGTGCGGGGTTCCCTCATATCCTGGGTGGATCGGATGGTCACGGCGGATCTTATCGTGACTTCCAGCGCAAGGACGGCTGGTCCCATGAACGTCTCTCTTAGAGAGGAAGACCTTGCAGACGAACTCAAGAACCTAAGTGGAGTTCGGGTGGTGGATTTCTATCGCTTGATTCGATCCACCTATCAGGGGAAGCCCATCCTGGTGGAATCCTTCTCGGCTAAGGACTCTCAAACGGTACGTGATCTGCCCATGGTGGAGGGCAGAAAGACAGAGGCGCTGAGTCAGATGGCAGAGGGCGCAGGGGTAATTGTGAGCGAGAGCTTTACGGCCCGTTTTGGTAAGGGACAGGGGGACATGATGGAGCTTGCCACGCCATCCGGCATACAGCGGTTTACAGTGCTGGGGGTATATATGGACTATTCGTCGGATTCAGGCAGCGTTTGATCGACCGCGCACTGTACAAGCGGTTGTGGAAAGACGATCTGGTGGATGCCTTTGATCTGTGGCTGACCCCGGGCACCGACGAGCAGGCCGTGATCCAGACAGTCAAGAGGGACTACGGAGAAAAGTACCAGCTGTTTGTGAGCACCCACCGGGAGTTGAGGGAGAGCGTGGTGGGAATCATGGAGCAGTCATTTATTGTGAACTACGCGGTTTTATTGGTGGCCGTTGTGGTGTCCGTTTTGAGCGTGATCAATACGCTGCTCACCTCGGTCTTGGATCGAAACCGCGAGATTGGGGTCTTGCGGGCCATCGGTGCCACAAAGGGTCAACTCAAGCTGATGGTGGTGGCGGAGGCGGGTTGGATAGGCTTGGCGGGAGGTATCCTGGGCTTGGTTTCTGGAACCATCATCTCTTACCAGCACGTGGTCTACAACACGAAGATCCTCACCGGCTGGACCTTCCAGTACCACTACCCCTTTGGGGTGGCCTTGGCCTGCTTGGTTCTGGCTGTTGTGCTCTGCCTGTTGGCTGCTTGTGTGCCGGCCCGGGAGGCTGCCTCCGCCAATATCGTTGCGGCGGTGGGGTACGAGTGAGTCTCAACCCGACGTCGTTACTTCTTTCCTGATGAAAAATCGCCGCCGATGAACTTACCCAGGACCTCCGTTAAGTCGGGGGGCGACTCGGTGTCTCGAATCTTGCCGCCGTTTTTGAGGACTCGGTCCGAGGCGCCCAAGGTAAGCAGAACGAATTTATCGCCAATAAGTCCGCGGGACCGGACGGATGCAATGACGTCGTCCTGCAGCGTCACGCTGGGCTCAATTCGGAACCCCAGGCGGGCCCTTCCGTCGGCTAGGTTAATGGATTCAACTCTTCCAATCTTCACCCCGGCAATCTCCACCGGGTCTCCCACCTTGAGACCCGCCACTGAGGCGAAGTCGCCGTAAACGGTGTACCCGCTGCTCCCCATGACCTCGAGTTTCCCGAGGCTGATGGCGAGATAACCGAGACTGATCATCCCCGCAAGAACGAAGATGCCTACCAGAATATCGACCCGCGACTGATTCATCAATGAGGCTCCTACAAGACTTCCATGGGACCTTCAGTCTCAGCTTTGAGAAACTGTGTGACAATTGGATTTTTGGATTTCTGAATTTCCTGGGGTGTTCCAACTTCTTCAATGACACCGTTGGCGAGCATGGCAATGATATGGGAGATCTCGAAGACGTCGGGGATGTCGTGACTCACAATGACTCCGGTGAAACCGAAACGAGAATGGGAACTGAAGATCAGGTCGTGGATGCTTTTTGCCAAGAGGGGATCCAGGCCCGTAGTGGGTTCGTCGAATAAAACGATCTCGGGGTCCTGTACCAGGGCTCGCGCCAACCCGGCCCTTTTCTTCATGCCCCCACTGACTTGCGCGGGGAATTTATACCCCCATTTCTCAAGACCCACCTGCTCCAATCGCTCCATGACTTTCTTCTCGATTTCGGTTTCGTTCATCTCGGTCTTTTCCCTCAGCGGGAAGGCTACGTTATCAAAGAGACTAAACGAGTCCAGCAGCGCGGCCCCCTGGAACAGCACGCCGAACTTGTTCCTAACCTTGTTGAGTCTATTCTGCCTTAATTTGGTTATATCCACTCCGTCCACCAGGACCTGTCCCCGGTCCGGCAGAAGGAGGGCGTTCAGGTGCTTGAGGAGCACCGTCTTGCCACTGCCGCTTCCGCCGATAATCGTGGTGATTTTTCCCGGTTCAATCGTTAGGTTCACACCCCTCAAGACCTGGTGGTCGGCAAACGTCTTATGCAGTTCAACGACCTGGATCATCCCCATACTTAAAGTAAAACCGAAGTCAAAAAGTAGTCCCAAACAAGAATGAGGACAAAGGATAGCACCACGGATTCGGTGGTGGCGCGACTCACCCCGGTGGCCATGGGAGGGGCATTAAATCCCTTGTAACAACAGATCCAGGTAATGATCAAACCGAAGCTGATGGATTTCAAGAATCCACTGAACACATCTCGAAAGACGACACTCTTCTCCATGCCGGAAAAATAGCTCCCTGAACTCACATCCAGAAGACCCACACCGATCAAATACGCCCCAAAGATACCCACCACGTCGAAGAGGGCAGTGAGCAGGGGCATGGCGATGACGCCGGCGACGATCCGTGGAGAGACGAGATATTTGATGGGGTTAATGGCCATGGAATAAAGGGCATCGATTTGTTCCGTGACCCTCATGGTGCCGAGCTCAGCCGCCATGGCGGATCCGGTCCGCCCGGTAACCATAAAAGCCGAGAGCACAGGGCCCAGCTCACGTATGAGGCCCAGCGCGACGGCAGATCCGAGCCAGGTCTCTGCCTGAAACTTTGCCAACGTATAGTAACCCTGCAGTCCCAACACCATCCCGGTGAATAGACCGGACAGGAGAACTACCATGAGGGAGTCGACGCCAACACTCTTGATGTGTTGGATGATGAGATGGATCTGAGCGGGAGGGTGAAAGAACCAGAGAATGGAAGAAAAAAGAAAAAGGAACATCCTCCCCATTTCGGCAAGATTATGCAGGGTGGAGCGACCTAGATAACCTAGGAGTGCAAGCAACTGACTTACCAGGACGGCACCAGAGCCGCTGGTCTTGCCATTCCAAGATTCAACTTTCGCCTTTTCCAGAGTTTCAGTTCCCACGTTTGCAGCGATTCCGATTCATTGGGCAGAGTAGGAGATACGGTTGCTCAAGAGTGTTACAAGTCCTGGTGATGCCCCCGGATTCCCTGTGTTCTATCCTTCAGATATGGACGCCGGATTTGATTTTCAAACGAAAATTCAAATTTGGAGTAATTTTAGATATATTATCAAAAAACTACGCCATTTGGCAATGTTATGATGAAATCAATCAAACCACGCAGGGATGAAACCCTGGATGGGCTATTGGGCGGCAAGGTGTCTGTCTTCCAGGGTAAGGGTGGATACCGCTTTTCCCTGGATGCGGTCCTCCTGGCCCATTTTGTTAAACTCCGCAGGCAAGATAGGGTTTTTGATCTGGGGTCAGGAAACGGGGTCAAGTTGAAGCGACCCGGGTTTCACGGACAGTTAATTAAGCCACACGTTTGATCGAGTCATATGCCATTGGGGTGTGGTATCCCAACGACTCATGCTTTCTTCTTCGGTTATAAAACAGTTCAATGTAGTCGAAGATATCCGACCTAGCGTCCTGCCTCGTCTTATAATCCTGATGGTGTACAAGTTCATTCTTTAGTGAGCTGAACAAACTCTCGACCACTGCATTGTCGTAGCAATTCCCTTTGCGGCTCATGCTGCGCACCACCCCATGGCGTTTGAGCAACTCAACGTAGTGATTGCTAGCGTATTGGATTCCTTGGTCGCTATGGTGAATCAGCCCCGCCATAGGCTGGCGCTGTTCGATAGCCATCAGTAAAGCTTCACTGACCAACTCCTGTGTGGGACGTTGCTTCATTGACCATCCCACCACCAGCCGAGAGTAAAGGTCCACCACTACCGCCAGGTATAACCACCCAGATCGGGTACCAATGAAGGTAATATCGGCCATCCATACCTGGTCGGGGCCTGACGCTTCGAAGCGTTGACGCAACAAGTTCGGTGCCGGTGGCGCACTGTGACGAGCCTTGTAGGCCAATCGAAACCTTTGCACCCGACGCGTCTCTATCCCCACTAAACTCCTCAGCCTCGCCACCCCATGCTTCCCACATGTCACCCCCGCCTCCTTCAGCGTCAGCCATGTCTTGACTGCCCCGTACGCTTCCTTGTAGCTCTCGTGCACCTTGCGGATCTCTTTGATCACAACCTTATCCTGTGCTCTACGCCGAGACTCCCCTCGACCGCTCCAGTCGTAGTACCCACTACGACTGACCTCTAATACCTCGCACATCCTCACTACCCTAAACTCTGTCCTGTGAGCTCGTATAAACGCGTACTTTACTTGAGCTCCTTGGCAAAGTACGCTGCGGCCTTTTTTAATATATCTCGTTGTTCCGTTACCCGCTCCAGCTCTCGCCTTAACCGTGCTACCTCATCGTTGTCTCTACCTCGACCTGTGCCGGGAAACGCAGCCGCCCCTTTCCTCGTCACTTGCTCCTGCCACTTGTACAGTCGATTGCGAGGTACTCCCAGTTCCCGTGCAATCTCCGCTGCTGGCCGAGCGCCCGCCTCCAGCAGTCGAACAGCTTCCAACTTAAACTCTTGGGTGAAACGCCTTCGCTTGCCCATCGAACACCTCCTGCGGGGATCTTGTCCCCTTTTTAGGTGTCCGTCAAACCTGGGCTACCTCATACCCCTACTTCTGGCCTCCCTGCACCCTTCGGTCCGAGTGACGGGCCTGGAATTACAGAGGTCCATGGTCCAAAGGGCACTAAGAAGCGTCGCCATAAATGACCTGACGGATAGGGTGGAGGTACTCCAGGGGGATGTACGCTCGGTTGAGGGACAGTTTAGCCCACGTGAATATGACACTGTGGTTTCGAATCCTCCTTATCGGAAGCTGAACAGCGGCCGGGTGAACCCCGACCCGGAGCGGTATATCGCCCGCCATGAGGTCAAGGCTTCTTTAGGCGACTTTCTTCGTGGGGGTGCCCATTTGTTGCGTCAGGGGGTAAGATGGCCCTGGTTTATCCCGCCACACGCGCAAATGACCTAATGGTGGGTATGAGAGATGAAGGATTGGAGCCCAAACGGGTGAGATTTGTTCACTCCTTTGCGGGTGACCCGGCAACACTGGTCCTGGTGGAGGGAGTCAAAGGGGCCAAGAGTGATCTTAAAGTCATAGCACCCCTGGTTATATATTCCAAAGGGAAGCAGTACACAGGAGAGGTGAGCGCTATGTTGGGCGTGAGGCCGTAGTGGGTGGGGGGTCAGAAGTCAGAGATCGGAGACCGGTGATACGACTGACCTCCGACTTCCGACGCCTGGTGTCCCACCTCTGCTAACTGCTTGCTACTCACTGTTTGAGATTATCTGCGTGCCGCTACGGATTTTTATTGACTATGGAGCGGTAAGCCTTTAGCTTACAAACGTTCACCACGGCTGACCCACGATAATGTTGGTGGGAGCCCCCGTATGCCACCTAAATTAGCCGGGAACGAATGGGATTTTAGGGGCTACGCCGGCGTGACACGGCGTCGTGAAGCCGCTGCAGGGATTGGCGGAGGGCCGGATCGTTGATGGAGTGAAGGACTTCATCGTCCAGCTTTTTGACTGGAACAGATGAAGGTTGAGAAGGCCTGGGTAGAGCGGTGCTTTGAGCCTCTTCGTAGTTGACTCTACCCACCACGAAGAAGATGTTCTTGACCACCTGTTTACCGAGGCGCTGATTCAGCTTGTCGGCGATCATCTCTTTCATATATTGGAGCTGCTGCATCCATATGGAGCCGGAGACCGTTACAAAAAGTGTGCCATTGCGGATCTTCTCCGGCTGGGCATTACGGGCGATGGTGATGCCCACCGTTTCGTTCCAGATGGGCCACACCCCATGCTCGGTGAGGCGACCGCCCTGATCCAATCGCTTGAGGGATTTTTCTAGTATTTCTGCTAGCTTTTCCATCTGGTGGGGCTCAACGATGCGTGCAGAAAAGGATATACCTTAAATTATTTCTTGACAACACAATATATAGGGGCCCATAATAGGTGTTCCACAATATGGGGTGGTAGATAAAAACTAGAGAGGAGAGAGGGAAAGATGGTTACGACAGCAACTGAGATAGCGGAAACAGCATTGGCGGAAGTAACAGCGAAGACAAACGGCAGTGCAGTTGGTGTGCGCCATGGGCTTAGTCTGGAGCGTTATTTCACCACTGCGGGGGTTGACCCGTATAGTGAGGTGGAGTGGGAAATTCGGTCCGCCATCATATTGAACGACAAAGGGAATGTGGTTTTTGAGCAAAACGATGTGGAGGTTCCTAAATTTTGGTCACAGATGGCCACCAATGTGGTGTCCTCAAAGTATTTCCGTGGTCCCTTGGGTACACCGCGGCGGGAGCGCAGTGCGCGGCAGCTTATCGGCAGGGTAGTGAATACCATCACTGCCTGGGGCACGGCCGATGGATACTTTGCCTCGGAAGAGGACGCCCGAACATTCTCTGATGAGCTAACCTTTCTCCTCCTTAATCAACGGGCCTGCTTTAACAGCCCGGTGTGGTTTAACTGCGGCATCGAAGAGAAGCCGCAGTGCTCTGCCTGCTTTATCCTGTCAGTTGACGATACCATGGATTCCATTCTCGGTTGGTATCGCCAGGAAGGGGTCATTTTCAAGGGAGGGTCGGGCTCAGGGGTGAATCTTTCCCGGATTCGTTCCTCCAAAGAGCAGTTGGGAGGTGGTGGCACGGCTTCGGGGCCTGTCTCCTTTATGAAGGCGGCGGATGCCTCCGCAGGGGTCATCAAATCGGGAGGAAAGACCCGACGCGCGGCAAAGATGGTCATTCTCGATGCCGACCATCCCGACATCGAGGAGTTCATCAATTGTAAAGTGGGGGAGGAAAAGAAGGCATGGGCCTTGATCAAGGCGGGCTACGACTCCAGCCTGGATGGACCGGCTTATGGGAGCGTGTTTTTCCAGAACGCCAACAATTCGGTGCGCGTGACCGACGAATTTATGAATGCCGTGCTCAATGACCAGGATTGGAGCACCCGTTTCGTCACCACAGGAGCCACCTGCGCAACTTACAAAGCCAAAGATTTGATGCGGATGATTGCCGAAGGGACCTATCTCTGCGGTGACCCGGGCATGCAGTTTGATACCACCATCAACGATTGGCACACCTGTTCAGGAACCGGACGAATCAATGCCTCAAATCCATGCTCCGAGTACATGCATCTGGACGATTCCGCATGTAACCTCGCATCTCTGAATCTACTAACGTTTCTCCGGGATGATGCAGTGTTCGACGCCGAGGCGTTCCGTCGTGCCGTGGATATTATGATATTGGCGCAGGACATCTTGGTTGATAACTCTTCGTATCCAACACCGGCCATCACCGCCAACGCCGGCAAGTTTCGTGAGCTGGGGCTGGGGTACGCCAACCTCGGCGCATTGCTTATGTCTCTGGGCCTGCCCTACGACTCGGACTCTGGCAGGGCCTATGCGGGAGCCTTAACCGCTCTGATGACCGGGGAGGGGTATCTCCAGTCTGCTCGTATGGCCCAGGAAATTGGACCCTTCGGCGGTTACGCTGTCAATCGCCAGCCCATGCTTCGTGTGCTGGATAAGCACCGTAATCATATGGGGAAGATTTCTCCGTCTCATGTCCCATTGGATCTGTTGACTGCGGCGAGGGAGGTGTGGGACCGCGTCTGTGCGGAGGGCGAGAAGGCTGGGGTGAGGAACTCTCAAATCTCGGTATTGGCGCCCACAGGGACCATTGCCTTCATGATGGATTGCGATACTACAGGCGTGGAACCTGAAATTGCCCTGGTGAAGTACAAAAAGCTGGTGGGTGGCGGGCTTTTAAAGATGGTCAATAACACGGTGCCCAGAGCGTTGAAGAGAATGGGCTACGACTCCAGGCAGGTACAGGAAATTGTGGAGTACATCGATGATCACGAGACCATCGAGGGGGCGCCGCATATTAAAGAAGAGCACCTTCCTGTTTTCGATTGCGCCTTCAAATCGCCCAGTGGCAGCCGGTCCATTCACTGCATGGGGCACGTGAAGATGATGGGAGCCACCCAACCGTTTATCTCCGGTGCCATCTCAAAGACCATCAACATGCCTTCGGAAGCTACCGTGGATGACATCATTCAGGCGTACATCGAGGCCTGGCGCCTGGGTCTCAAAGCAGTGGCAATCTACCGTGACGGCTCTAAATGGACTCAGCCGTTAAATACGTCCAAAGAAGAGGACAAGTCGCATAAGGAAGAATCCACGGAGCCGCGTGCCTACCGGCGCAAGCTGCCCGATGAGAGAAAATCCATTACTCATAAATTCGATATTGCCGGACATGAGGGTTATATCACGGTGGGCATATACGAGGATGGCCAGCCGGGAGAGATCTTCGTCACCATGTCAAAGGAAGGTTCCACCATCTCAGGTCTCATGGATTCCTTTGCTACAGCCGTCTCCATGGCCTTGCAATACGGTGTTCCATTAAAGGTCCTGGTGGACAAGTTTAGTCATAGCCGGTTCGAGCCTTCGGGGTTTACCAAAAACCCGAATATTCCCATGGCGAAGTCGATTATGGATTATATCTTCCGATGGCTTGCCACTAAATTCTTGGATGGGCAGGTGCAGCGGGAGGTTGGTATTATTAAGCCGGACGAAGAAGGGGCTGTCAACAAGAAGGTGGTCTCCTTACCGGCGCAGACCCCACGAGGCGGCGCGCCCCGACCGGTATTGAGTGTTCCTACGGATCTTTACCAGCAGGACGCCCCGTCCTGTCCTGATTGCGGGGCTATCATGATTCGAAGCGGCGCTTGCTATAAATGCATGAACTGCGGTGCCGTGAGCGGTTGTTCCTAAAAGCTGGCACCTTGAGTTTGAGAATTTTGCGGGGAAGGGTATAAACAAACCTTTCCCCAAAGTCTTACCTATTTGGTTGGTGTCCCAGCGACTCGAGTGACTGTTTCTTCCTCTTTCTTGCCTAAATTGCCGAACCATTGCCGCCACTGTTGGGTATCGGGTCGTGCCCTCCAGTACTCCTCTTCCGAACCGGTTTGTTTGAGGGACTGCAAAAGCTCTGCCATGGCCACCGTGGCTGCTTGGCCCAGGATGCTTGGAATACATCCTATTCTGAACCCGTACCCGCCGTACGCATCGAGGGACATGTTTTGTCGCGGTGGGACTCCCACCATGGGAAGTTGAACGGTGGGGGCCAATTGCTTCAATTCGTCTTCTAGCCGGACTCCAGGCCAGAGGGCGTCCACTCCGGTCTCGGCATAGGCCGATACACGATCCATCACCTGGCTCAGGGACTCGCAGGCTCGGGCATTGGAGCGGGCGATGATTATAAAGTCGCCATCGGTACGACTGTCAAGGGCCGCTTTGAGCTTTGCCACCATGCCCGCCACCGGCAGCACGGCATGGTCAGCTCCAGCATTTTTTGGGAACTGCTCGTCCTCTATGTGGATGGCTGCCACACCGGCGCGTTCGTAGGCGCGAACGGTGCGTGCCGTTTGAATGGCTCCGCCAAAGCCCGCCTCGGCATCTCCCAGGATGGGAAGGGTAGTAGCCTCCACGATGCGCTCGTGAACGGCAACCATCTCCGACATTCCGAGAAGGCCCAGGTCCGAATAGGCGTGAGCACGACTTATTGAACTGCCGGATACATGTACAGCCTCAAAACCTATGGCTTCGATCAGACAGGCGCTCCAGGCATTGAACGAGCTTGGTGCCACGATCAGTGTGGGACGTTTCATCAGCCGGCGTAGTGATCCACGACGTTCCTTTGCTGTAGGCATACCTTCCTCCCTTTCCTTTTATTAAAACGGCCCATGGCCGAACAAAAGGAGTCTAAATATGATGTTGGAGGTTAGTACATCAGTGCAAATTTTGCACTCTTATATTTCGCGCCCAGTAGACGGGCCTATTCCATGGTTCAGGGTTCTTTTGAGGAGAGGAGAGAGGTGGAAGGGTTGCTTTTTTTCAAAACCAGGACACCTTTCTCCGTGTCCAGGTCTATACGGAACTTGCCTAAGAAATTGAGTCCCAGGAGTCCCGTGATATTGGTGTCCTTTGAAAATCGTGCACTGTCGCCCCTAGGTCATCGACCCTGAGGCCGCTCACCTCGATGGAGTCCGGAGTTACCAAAGGGAAGTCGATGATGCCATTGGGGGTTTGCAGCCAGATTTTTGGGTGTTTTTTCTCCAGATCGATCTTTAGTTCCTTGGTAACCTGTTCAGAGATGACCGTGTAGGATGCACCGGTATCCAGGATAAAGTTGGCCGTGGTGGTGGAATTGATCCTTGCCTCCACTACAGCTGTTATGCCTTTCTTTTTGAGGGGTACCGCGGCACGGCCGGTAAAGGCTGGGTTATTGGAGGGCCTGGAAGGTGACAAGCCTCTGATTTTACTGACATCTTCCTCAAATTGGGGCGGAATGTTGCGCTCATTATCGCTGAAATGGAGCACCCCGCGCTCATCCACCCAGCGGTAAAGGTCAGCGGACCCGGAAGGAATAACTACGCTAAGGAAAAGGAAAACTACTGGGGGAATCCAAAGAAACGGAGGTACATCAAAATAATATATCATGAAACGCGCCTTGGCAGGAAGGGCGGGGTCATTTCCAAAGAGTTACCAGCATTACACCCATCACGATAAGGCAAGCTCCCAGCACGATTTTAAGAGTTACATGCTCGATATCCTTCAGGAATATAGCGCTCAGGGTCAGGGCAAAGAAGGGTCCGGCGCTGGTAACGGGAATCACCACGATCACTTCACCTAAGGAGAGGGCGTAGTAAAGTGAAGCCATGGCCATGCTGATGGAGACTCCTGCCGCGGCATAAAAAGGCAGGCATTGCCTGGTAATGCGAAGTCCGGCCTTCCGTTTCCCAGTAAACCAAAGAAGAGAGGAAATCACGGCAAAGGACGAAGTGGCGGTTACAGCGGCGGCAAGGAACGGGTGTGGGATGAAGACGAGGCCAAACTTTCTTGCCACCTGAGAAAGGCCCACAATTAAGGAGGCCAGTATCGGATAAGATATATAAAGGAGGCGGAGAGGACGGCCGGCGCTCTTTTGATGTGAAAGCACGGTTACGCCAACGATGATGAGGAGGGTGCCACAGAATATGGCAAAGGTCATTTGTTCTCCCAGAAAGAGGATCGCCGTCAAGGAGCTGAACAGCGGAGTGCTTGCTCGAATGGGGTCGGCAATGGCTACGCCGAGGGTATCGATGCCTTTTACGGTGAGCAGGCGGGTCAGACCGGGTTGAAAGAGGCCAACCCCCACGAAGATGAGCACGGCGGAGGTGGCCAGGTAGTGGAGGGGGGTGAACAGAATTGCAAAGAGCCATAAAAAGCCCGCATTGATTCCAATGGTAATAAAGACCGCCGTAGTTGAATTTGACGTGGCGAGACCTTTCTTGATGAGGACGTTATGTATGGCGAACAGAATCGCAGTGCCAAGAGCGAACAGGGCGGCGGGCATGGCAGGTTAATTTTCTATCTTATCCTCATTGGATAATCCATTAGATTTTCACGGCAAAGGCGCAAAGGGGAGCAAAAATGAGTAAAGAATTAAAAATTCGAAACTTTAAATCCGAAAATCGAAACAAATCCAAACAAATCCAAATGACCAAGACAACAAACTTGAGAAACTCGAGTTTTGGATTTCGATATTCGGGTTTAAGTGTCTTCTTTATTTGAGATTTGGAGCTTCGGATTTCGGATTTTCAAGCGCATCCCTCTTTGCGTAAAAACACTATGGAAGTCTTTTCGTGGAACATTTTATTGGAAGGGGTCTAAGGGGAAGCTCATTTGGGATTCGCTGGAGTTAGGGTCAAGCTGGGCCAGTTCTCCATCTCCTCCACTGGGTGGGCCAGTTGGATGTAGTCCCCGGAGCGCCACATCTCAAACTGATCGCGATAATGTTTTGAAAAGGGGTGACCCGACTGTCCCGAGGGAAGGATATAGCGACCGCGTTCCCAATCACCCACCGTGACCGCCATCCTGAGGGAGGTCCCCACCACCTGCCGATAGGGAAAGGAGTGGCGATAAAAGCCGCTGTTTACCGTGACGCCACTCCCTGAGGCTGGAAAGGGACCAATTGAAAAGAATGGAGCGAGAAACCCCACACGACCCATGGCGTGGTCCATGGTCAAAGTGTGAATTTTCCCCCAATTTCTAATCCCCCGATTATTTCCCTTGGGTGCGGACAGTTCTGCCAACGCCTCCCGAAAGCTCTTTTCCACCAGGGACTGGCGGGAGCTGGCGGCAAACCAAGGAGAGTTGGGATCACTGAGGATCTCGTCGGTGGGGGTCAGCGCCTGATTGTATATTTCGCTATAGGCGAGGAACAGTTCTTCGCCGAGTTCCGGTCCCAGTAAATTCACCATAAGACGTCGGTAAAAGACATGGTAGAGGGCGGCCTCGGTACTCTGTTCGTGACAGCCGCCGTCCCATTGTTTAAGCGTTAGAACGCACTGCCCCACCGAGTCGTCTTTGCGTGCCATTTCGTCGAGATCGGTTTCGAGAACATGGATCACCTTTTTGGCCTGTAGGGAAACCACGTCTGCTTGAATACCCATCATGTCGTCGAGGGAGAGTTTTTCCTTGGCCAGCAAGAGCTCCTTGATCCGCTCGATGCGATAGGGGGCATCGAACAGTGCTGAAAGGTAATAAGGATACGAGCTATCCGCAATACAGTTGTTTGCCGTGGCGATGATGCCGTGCGGTGGATTGTAAAGGCGCGGCAGTTCCAGAAAGGCAATATGTCCCTTCCAGTCAAATTCCCCGCTCCAGCCTGGTAAAGGCGTGAGGGAGGGAGAGTGGGAGCGCAAAGGAACTTGCCCTGCCAAACTGTAGCCGATGTTTCCTTCAACGTCCGCATAGACGTAGTTAAGGGTGGGAGAGCACTGGTAGCAGATGCTCTCCAGAAAATCGTTCCAGTTACGCGCTCGGTTGACGCCGTAGATGACTCTGAAATCCTCACTCAACTCATGGGCCGTCCATCTAAGGGCGATGGCCTCATGGGAGGCGAGATGTTCCGAGAGATCGTCTAAAATAGGTCCATGGCGGGTGAAGCGAAGAGACTTTTTAAACTCCTTGCCTCCCCTGATGGCAAAGGTTTCTTCCCTACGTTCAATCTCCCTCCACTGGTCTCCCACCAGGTAGCGATTGGGTTCCTTTGGGTGGAGCTTTTCGCGATACAGATCCGCGTCGTCGCACAGGGCCGCAGTGGCTCCCCAAGCGATGCGGCGGTTGTGGCCGAGATGGATGCATGGAGAGCCGGGAATGGATGCTCCCCAGACGCAATAACCGTCTGCGTTTGCCGAGGCTGGTTGTGTTTCCAAATGGATGAAGTACCAGGTTGGCGGCAGTGTCATTCTCAGGTGTGGATCGTTGCACAGCAGGGGCCTTCCCTCTGAGGACTTCCAAGGGGAAACAGCCCAGTTATTGCTTCCCTGGCCGGCGGTACTCCATTGGCTATTGTAGAAAGTGCCGTCCATGAAGCGCAACAGATCATGTGCGGTCTCTGAAAAGCTCTCACGGTTATACCGGGTGATGCTGGCTCCCCAGCCGGGGTAGGAGGGAAAAAGGGAGCGCAACTTTGCTTCCTGATCTTTGAACTTGTCCGCGAGGGCGGTCAGCGCCAGGCGGGTAAACAGCGACGTGGAAAGGAGGATAGCAAAACCCTTCTCAAGGGTGAGACAGTCCTCCGGTCGCCAGGGGTCGGGGTGATAGCGAAGGAGGCGAAATTCCAAGGGTAGACGATTAAAATGAGTCTCAATGTAGCGATTGACTCCCTCGCAGTAGGCCTGGATTCGACTCAAGGAGTGTTGCGGAAGGAGCCGGACGGAGTCGCAGGCGGACCGACGCACCCCAATGAGACGGATCAGACGGTCTAAGTCCGCTGTGGTCTTATCCTTGATCCGCACTGTAATTTCTTCCCAGGGTACGATTCTCTCACCAAACACCTCTGCCGTGCGGCCACAGTGAAAACGGCGGGTTAAATCCATCTGCCAGAGTCTCTCCTGGGCATGGAGGTACCCCTGGGCCATAAAGAGATCCTGTTCGTTACCTGCAAATACATGTGGGACCGCAAAGGAATCCCAACGAACCCTGACCTGTTCAGTCAACCCCGGCATGGGGGTGGTCCCTTTAAACTGGGGTCTCGCTTGACGTGACCAGTACCAGAAGAGCGGGCGGAGCAATGGAGAAAAGAGATTCATGGGTGAGCCGTGACCATTGTTCAGTCACGACCAGTCAAATGAGAATGGTTGATTGTAGTGAGTCCATGGTGATTGGTCAATAGTTGGCAAATACCAGTGGGCAGCTTTCCCAACCAGTTTGCAAGATGCGGTCGGCAGCAGGGCGGCCCATCGGTCAGTCTATCTTGTTCGCTTAGCCTCTTTGGTGGTTTCCGTCCAGTTAGGACGATATCAACGAAATAGACGAGATAAACAGAATAGACTAAGCAAACGCAACAAACCTATTGAACCCGTTAAATTCAACGAACTCAAGAAACGCAATAACGCCATAAACGGGAAAAACCCAATCAACCAAACAGGCCAGGCAGACCGAACTGAATAACGCAGATATCGTTGACAGTTCTCCGATCGACAGCTATCTTCATTGAGAAATGCATGTTCGATCAATCGTCGTTGTGCTCGTAATGGAGGCACTGCTGCCCTCGCAAGTTTGGGTACGGGAGAATGGAGCTGCGGATCGACAAGGGTATCCGCGTCCCGTAACACGCCGGGGGAATCTCGACTCTGATGAGAAGTCCACCATCAAGCTTTTTCGTGGTGCTTCGCCTTCAGTGGTGAATATCACCCTGCTGACGGTGCAGCGGGATTTCTTTTCCCTCAATATGGATCAAATCCCGGAAGGCACAGGGTCGGGTATTGTATGGGACAAGGCTGGACATATCGTAACCAGCTTTCATGTGATTCAGAGCTCTGACGTTGCGCAGGTGACCCTGGCGGATCACTCCACCTGGAAAGCCCGTCGTGTGGGAGTGGCCCCGGATAAGGACCTGGCGGTGCTGCGCATCGAGGCTCCCAGAAGCCGTCTCAAACCAACTCTCATTGGCACCTCGGATGATCTTCAAGTGGGGCGGAAGGTCTTTGCCATAGGCAACCCCTTCGGATTGGACCAGACTCTGACTACGGGTATCAATAGCGCGCTGGGGCGGGAGATTGAGTTCGTAACGCTCCGACCCATACAGGGGGTAATACAGACGGACGCTGCCATCAATCCCGGAAACTCTGGGGACCCTTGCTCGATAGTTCTGGGCGTCTCATCGGCGTGAACACCGCAATCCTTAGTCCGTCAGGAGCGTCCGTAGGGAGCAGCTTTGCCATTCCCGTAAATACGGTTAACCGCATCGTTCCACAACTGATCCGGTGCGGGAAAGTGACTCGACCCGGTCTCGAGGTGCAGGTGGCTGAGGACCAGTTGACCCAGGAGATGGGCTTGTCGGGGACTTTAATCGTCGACGTCAGGCCCGGGGGGGCAGGAGCAAAAGCGGTTTTGCGCGGCACCCGCCGGGATTTTACCGATCAAGTGATCCTGGGGGACGTAATCGGTGAGACGGTGACTGTGAGCATCGTGCGGCAGGGGAGAACCCGCAAATTTAAAGTAACCCTCAAAAGCATTGGATAATCCAATCAGACCAAAACTAAAATCGCGCAAGATAAATATTACGCGCGACCAATCCTGTGCAGCAAGTGATCCCTTCCGAATGGCGGTAATTGACTTGTTCATGGAACATGGTGCTCTAAACAGGATGCGATAGGTTATGCCACGGTGGGCTGTTGTTATCGGAAGCTTTTGCTATGTGGGTTATGCACCTGTTGCCTCAGGGACCGTTGCCAGTGCGGTTGCGGTGGCGGTTTATTATTTTGTTCCCTTCCTGCAGCACAACCTGATTCTCATTGGAGTGACGCTGGCCCTGGTTATTGCCGGATTGAAGGCCACAGCGGTCCTCTTGCGTTCGTCTCAGATATCAGACCCCAGTTACGTGGTGTATGATGAGGTGGTGGGTCAGTGGATCGCTCTTTTGAGTCCCATACATCAGGGCAGCCTGATGTTCATTGTCTTCTCTTTTGTCTTGTTTCGTGCTTTCGACATTCTGAAGCCGTTTCCGGCTTCATACTTCGACAAAAATAGCGGAACCGTCCATGTTTTGATGGATGATGTGGTGGCGGCCATCTACGCCAACCTTGCCGCGCATCTTTTAATCTATCCGGTCATTTTGTCTATTTAGTCGATTGGGTTTTTCGCGTTTATTAAGTTTCTTGCGTTTGTTGGGTTTATTGAGTTCGAGGGATCGGACGTCAGAGGTCAGCCACGTCACCGATCTCCGACCTCTGTCCTCTGACATCTGGGAGGTGTTGATCTGGTTTATCGGGAAGCGGCTAGGGCTGTTGAGCTTACCGGTTGCTGTTTACTGCTCGCTATAACTGGGATGGCTTGGAGTGGTGCGGAAGAACTGTCCGCCGCTATCCGCCTACTGCTCACTATCTGCTATTGACCATCCGGCAGGCGCAGGAGCTTTGCCAGGTTGCCACCGAGGACCTTTGCCTTGTCCTGATCGGAAAGATCGGTCTGGTGGACGGCATCCACGGATCGTTTGAGCGGGATGGGGACGGGGGGGAAGTCGCTGCCAAAGACCACGTGGTCTGCTCCTACCGTTTCAACGGCGCATTTGATTGCCGGCGGGTGAAAGCCCATGGTGTCGAAATAGAGCTGGCGAATATAGGTGCTGGGTGGGCGGGTCATCACGTCCGGCTCCCATGGTCCGAAGCTCTTGTCCTCTCTCAGCTCATACCCAAAGTCGAGTCTTCCTGGCAGCATGGGAAGGGCGCCGCCGACATGGGCGCAGACCAGCTTGAGCCGTGAAAATCTCTCCAGCCCTCCGGTAAAAATGAAGCGGGTGAGAGACAGGGTGGTGTCAAAAGGCCTTCCTACCATCTCCGGAAGGCGGAAAATCTCCATCTTTTCCGCCCCAATCGTAACGCGAGGGGGATGGATAAAAACGGGAACATCCAAATCCGAAACCAACTGGAAAAAAGGTGTGGCACGGGGTGAATCCAAGTATTCACCCTGGACGCTGGAGTTGATCATGATGCCTTTGAGGCCGTAATCGCGGATGGCATGTTCCGTCTCCTTCAGAAACGAATCGCCGCCAAAGGCGACTGAACAGGCGAGGCCCAACATCCGCCCCGGATATTTGGCCGTCACGTCGGCAGCGAACTCGTTAAATTCTTTAACGACGTCTAGAGGCTGTGACCCTGGCGGAGTGCGAATCCAGTTGTTGCCAAAGACGGTTAGGTCAACTTTGGCTTTCTCCTGTTCTTCCAGCACCCAATCGATGTTAAAGATGGCCTGGGGGGACCTGGGATTGTACCAGCTCTTTGGTGCTAAATGGGCGTGGGCGTCGATAATCACAGTCTGTCTATAACCCAGGTTTGGGGCAATGACAAGCCTATTCCGTCTATGTGGTCTGTTGCGTCGATTCTGTTTACTAGTCGATTGGGTTCGTCGAGTTCTTTGGGTTTATCGCGTTTGTTGCGTTTATTGAGTTCGAGGGATCGAACGTCAGAAATTGGTAATAGGTTGGACTTCCGACGTCTGACTTCTTGTTCTCTGACATCTGGTTTGTTGGCCATTGACTAATCACTTTTGACTTCTTACTGTTCGGGAAATGCGGTTGGACATCGAATTCAACTCGGGGGCCCAGTTGCCCATGGATGCTATCCCTAAACTTGCGCGACTAGCGGAGGGCAATGGGTTCGATTGCGCCTGGGGTGGCGAGGCTAACAATAAAGACCCTACGGTGATGCTCGCCTCTATTGCTGCGGTGACCAAGCGCCTCAAGATCGGCTCCGCCGTCTATCATATCCTCGGTCGTACCCCGGCGACCTTGGCGCTACAGGCCATGGGTCTCCATGAGCTTTCCCAGGGGAGATTCCTTTTAGGAGTGGGAGTCTCCAACCCAACCATTGCCCGATGGCATGGGGCTTCCTTTGATCGTCCCATTGGGCGAGTAAGGGAGTATTTAGAAATCGTGCGCCGTGCCGTGGCAGGCGAAAAGCTGAGGTTCGATGGTAAATTTTTCCAGGCAGACGGATTCAAGATAGCGTTCAAGCCAACGGGGAAGTCTATCCCCGTTTACCTTGCAGCCTTTGGACCACAGATGAGCCGGCTGGCGGGAAAAATATCCGACGGTGTGCTTATCAATATGGCCGATCCGACACAAATTCGTCGCATCATCTCTGAGGTCAATCAGGGGGCAGAGGACTGCGGCCGGGAGCTCAAGGATATGGAGATCATCTGCAAGGTACGATGCTGCGTTGTAAAGGACTATGCTCGTGCCCGTAACGCCATGAGCGGGGTGCTGACCTATTATGCCCTGGCGGATTACTATCGTGACCTCTTAGGCCGCATGGGTTTTGGCACTGAGGTGGAAAATATGCGACAGGCTTGGCGCGCTTCTGGTTTTCAGGCGGCGCGCGCCGAGATCACGGATCGGCTCTTCAGCGGCTTGCCGTTGGTGGCTGCCACTTCGGCTGAAGAGGTCTGGTCGAAAATCCAGCCCTATAAAGAAGCCGGTGCTACCCGTATTATCCTTCCCTATGTTCCGGCCTCTGAGGATGTGGTGGGGGAGGTTAGAAGCTTCATCACCGGCATGGGCGAACTTATCAGCTAAAGCATCACAGGCTATTAATCGCAGATAATGATTTACCGCAGAGGCGCAGAGGTCGCAGAGATTTACTATTTTTGTTTGTCGGGAGACGACGACAAACAAAAACATGGCTCTTCTAAATACGTAGGTATACCAGGTCTTTTGCCCAATCGTCATCTCCCGATTGAGCAAGAATTCCTCCCTTGGCGTCCCTTACGTCTTTGCGCGAGTCATAAGTGTCTTGACGCGAGATTATTGTTGATGGAAAGGATAAAAATATGGCTTTTGATTTGATCAATCCATCCGGGCTGGAAAATCCTGTGGGGTATTCCCACGTGGCGAGGATCAAGTCGGGAAATATCGTGTTGGTCGCCGGGCAAGCCCCATTCGATGCGAATGGCCATGTTGTGGGAAAGGGAGATTTCGTCGCACAATTTCGGCAGGTAATGGGAAATCTCAAGATTGCCATTGAGGCAGCAGGGGGGCGGCCAAATCAATATGCCTCGCTTACCATGTATATTACTGATTTACAGGCCTACCTGCAGAATAAAAAACCCATCGGCAGCGCCTACAGGGAAGTTTTTGGCAAGTATTTCCCCGCTGTTACACTCATAGAGGCAAAGAGCCTTTACAACTCTGATTGTATGGTGGAAATCTCCGCAATCGCCGTAGTTGACTGAGTCGGCGCTGCTTCCTGTTTCGCCAGCAACCTACAATATGTGCCTACGTATGTTGGGCGGTCATTGTACAAAAAGTGCCAATTATTTGCCAAATCTGCTTTCGGTGCATGGAAGGATGCCCTTCCATGTATTTGCTTTGTATGCAAGTTCAGTAGGTTATGGGCGTGGCATGAGGATTGCCCTACGGACCTAGCTAAAGCCAGTCCTCGGTGAAGGGGTGCTATGAAGGCAAATCAAGTCGTAGTAAAAAATGAGCAATTTCAGATTGAAAATTTCGATGACTTGACGGAGCAGGATATAATCATTCTTTGGCGGTCCTTTAAACTTGCGGGATTGTCGGGAGATGACGCCTGGCATGCCATAATGACAGGTATGGCCCTGGATATGGCTTTTGCGCGCGCACCCGGGGGCTATCCGAGGTCGAACACTAAGAGTTACAGTATCCTGTAACGGTTCCCAGCTGTTCCCTAAAATTCCTTTCAAATTCTCCAGCTTAGCTCTGAGATGCCTGAGGGTCCGCCTTCGCGACGAGATCTTGCAGGTCGTCCCGATGAAATGCCTTGCTGGAAACCAGCTGTCGTAATAGTTCTGCAATCTCGGGCGCTTCTGACCCAAGTCGTAGGGCATCGTCTAAAAACTGATCTTCCAGTTCCTTTTCATCCTCGGAGTCCTGGACCATCCTTGCCCAATGGTTTTTCCCTGAGCGGAGACCCGGCTCTACCTCTTCAGGTTGACCTCCTAGTTGAACTATTCTTTCCTTTAGAAGTCTTGCCTCCTGCTCTTTTTCAAGGGCAATTCGTTTCAGGCGCTTGGATATATATGGATAGGGTGCGCTTGCTGCGTGGGCGTCGATCTGCCTGGCCAGCCGTCTTAGAAGGTGATAATCATTCATTAGAGTCCCTAGCAGGTCAAGCGACTCACCTTCACCGTTTCTCTTGGAAGGTGCCCCAAAAAGAGTTCTTAGACTACTCCAGATGCCCATAGCATTACCTCACCATTGATGAAGATAAAGTTACTGGGGCAGTCTGTCAAGATAAACCCTGCCGGAGTGCAGGCTCAATATTCGGCGTGGAACTCCTCCCGGGACCCTGGTCTTGGTGAATTACCGCTCCAAGGCCGGTCCTTGGTGATTTCCACCTGAACCGGAAAGCCACGGGCAAGTGCTCATTGCAAATTCGGCTAAAAGACCTATAATTTTTTAACGGTGGTGTTCGAGGATTTACATGCAAATGAATGATGATCAAAGAGAGCCCCGAAACGAGGTACCTGAGGTTGAAGTTCTGGAAGAGGGGGAACTCGACCAGGGGGAGGATTCCTCTGACAAGGCCCTTGTTCCATTCGATTCACTCCAACGATACTTGAGTGAGATCCGACGTTACCCCCTTCTAAGCCGGGAGGAAGAGCATCAGCTGGCAGTGGAATATAAGGAGTATGGCAATATCAAGGCCGCCTATAAGCTCCTGACCTCTAACCTCAGATTGGTAGTGATGATTGCGCGCGAGTATGAAAAGGCATTTAGAAACCTTCTGGATCTGATTCAGGAGGGAAACGTCGGCCTCATGGAGGGGCTCAAGAAGTATGATCCATACCGCGGCATTCGATTCCCTTCCTATGCAGTCTGGTGGATTCGCGCTTACATCATTCGCTATATCATGAACAATTGGCGCATGGTCAAGATCGGCACCACGCAGGCTCAACGGAGGTTATTTTTCAATTTGCAAAAGGAAAAGGAGAAGCTGGAAGCGGAGGGATACACGCCGGGGCCAAAGCTCTTGGCCCAACGCCTTGAGGTGAAAGAGGGGGAGATCGTGGAGATGGAACAGCGTTTGTCCCATAGAGATCTGTCCACAGATGTTCCCATTGGTGAAGACCAGGATTTGACTCTGCTCAATTTCCTGCCCGATGATAAGGAGACCCCGGAGGATCAACTGGCAGAGGTGGAGTATCGCCGGCTGGTGAAAGAGAAAATCCAAGATTTTGCTCAAGGTCTCAAGGATAAGGAGTTGTATATATTCCACAAGCGTCTATTAACCGACAGCCCGCTTACTCTCAGGGAGATCGGCGGGGAGTTTGGGATCAGTCGTGAGCGGGTGCGCCAGATTGAGGAAAGACTCAAGAAAAAACTCAAAGCATACCTCACCAAGGAGTTCAAAGACATCAAAGACAGCGTGGCGGGCGTCGGCTAGGTGAGGCGGATGATCTATCTCAGATGTCAGAGAACAGACGTGGGAGATCGGTGATGCGGCCGACCTCTGACTTTCAACGTCTGGTGTCTAACCTCTGATTTCTGACCTCTGACTTCTGATTTTCCATCTCCAGAACCAAACAAACCGCAAGAGCCAGATTAACTGAAATGACCGAATAGACTAGAAAGACGAAACAGACTAGATAAGCCCAACCAACGCCATAAACGCAACAAATCCCATAAACCCAACGCACTCAGTTACCTAAAAGCAAGATGAGCCCACATAAATCCGATACCATGACACCCTTTCTCGTAATGGATGTCTTGGAGCGAGCCCAGGAGATTGAAAGAACTGGCAAGCGAGTCATCCACCTGGAGCTGGGGGAGCCAGACTTCGACACTCCTCAAGTCATCAGGGAGGCGGCTGCCCGCGCCTTGAGTGAAGGGAAGACCCGCTACACTCACAGCATGGGGTTACTGGAGCTCAGGGAGGCCATTAGCGACAGATATTGGGAGTTGTATCGTGTTCAGGTCTCGCCAGACTGCATTCTTGTCACTGCTGGAAGCTCCCCAGGCATTGCCTTGGCCTTATCCGCCCTTTTGGAGCAAGGAGATGAGGTGGTCCTGCCGGATCCTGGATACGCTTGTTACGCTAACATGATTACCTTTCAGGGTGGGGTTCCCATTGCCGTGGAGGTGAGTGAGGATGATGGTTTTCAGTACCATCCCGAGGCGGTCTGTCCAAAGCTGTCACCGCGCACGAAAGGTATTTTGATCAATTCACCCGCCAATCCCACCGGAGCGTTGCTCTCTGAGGAACGCATGCAGAAGATCGCACAACTGGGTTTCATGCTCCTCTCTGATGAAATCTACCATGGCCTGACCTACGGGGAAAAGGCTCACTCGGCTCTGGAGTTCACCGATCGCGCCTTTGTGTTTAATGGATTTTCCAAACTCTACGCCATGACGGGTTGGAGGCTGGGCTACGTGATCGTACCGCAGGAGTTTGCTCGAGCCGTACAGAAAATCCATCAAAACTTCTTCATTTCTACCAATGCCTTCGTGCAATGGGCCGGAATCACAGCGCTTCATCAGGCCAGGTCGGAGGTGGCTTCAATCGTTTCCGTTTTCGACGAGCGAAGACGAATGTTGCTCCGCGGCTTAAGACAGCTAGGCTTCACCATCAAGCACGAACCCAAGGGTGCGTTTTATGTCTTCGTCAACGCAAAGCACCTTGGCCAGGACTCCCTCAAGCTGGCCATGGATATTCTAGAGAAGGTTCATTTGGGTGTTGCTCCAGGTATCGATTTTGGCCCAAACGGAGAAGGATATCTGAGGTTTTCATACGCCAGATCCGTGGACAACATCGAAAAGGCCCTGGAGCGCCTCAAGCGGTATCTGGAAATGACACAATGAACCAGTTAGCAGCTAACAGAGATCAGAGATCGGTTATACCGCTGACCTTTGATTCCTGACGTCTGGCATCCGACTTCTGACCTCCCAAGCCCAATGAACTCAATAAACTCAAAGAACTCGAAAACCCAATGGACGACGCCTCCGCTATTGACTCAAACTCTTCAATCGACTAGACAAACCGAACAGCCCCAAGGAATTATTCAACGGTAGGGTCCATAGATGCAATTTGAGAAGCAAATACCAGTCTCGGCCTCTAGGCAAATGGTATGGGACTTTATCTGGGACGTGGACCGGTTCATTGCATGTGTTCCCGGATGTAAAGAGGCGAAGACCGTCGAAAATGCAAAGGTTTATACCGCTACTATGGTAGAAAAGGTTGGTCCGTTTCGCGTGGAGTTTCCAATGAGAATCGAGGTGGAGCAAAGGGAGCCCCTCTCCCACATCAAGGCTCGAGCGTCGGGCAGCGACAGCAAAATTGGCAGTCTCATGAAGCTCCAACTGGATGTTAAGTTAGCAGAGGAAGGGACGGGGACCCTTCTTTCATTGGTGGCAACAGTTGATATATTGGGAAAGTTAGCTGCATTGGGTCACAGTATGATCAAACGAAAAGCGGATCAGGTGATGGCGGAGTTTGTTCAAGCAATCAAAAAAAACTTAGAAGGGGAATCTTGAGATGCTGAGGAGATTCCGTCTGGACGAGCCTGCGACGGTGAAGGACGCCTCCGATCTCCTATCACGTTATGGTGAATCTGCCAGAGTCTACGCCGGAGGGACCGAGTTACTCTTGGCCATGAAAGAAGGGCTTATTCAGTCGGAGCGGTTGGTGAACGTTAAAAATATTCCGGGGTTGGACAGCGTTAAACAAGTGGGGGATTCGGTGCATATTGGAGCCCTGTCAACCCACCGCAAACTCGAATGCTCCACCGAGCTACGGCAAACCCTCCCGGCCTTTGTTCAGATGGAGGCAAATGTTGCCAATATCAGGGTTCGTGAAGTTGGAACGGTGGGAGGAAACCTTTCATTTGCCGAACCACATGCGGACCCGGGAATCCTCCTTCTGACCCTTGGGGCAAGCCTGATTGCGCAAAACGCCGCTAACGTGCGGGAGATTCCCATGGACAAGTTTTTTGTGGATGCCTATGAAACCTGCTTGAATCCTGATGAACTTCTGACTGAAGTTCGAGTGCCAGTTCCTCCGCCTCAATCAGCGGTCCGGTATCTCAAGTTCGGATATCTGCAGCGCCCCAGTGTGGGGGTGGCGCTTCATTTGGCCTTGGAAGACGGGGAGCTGATCCGAGATGTGCGGATCGCAGTGGGTTGCGCTGGTCCGAAACCATGTCGTGTGGAAGAAGCCGAAGCGGTTCTGAAGGGTAAAGAACTCCGTGATGCGTCCAAACTCGTAGGTGAAGCCGGGCAAATGGCCAGCCGTGCCGCTGAGGCCATTGGTGACCTGCACGGGTCGGCTGAGTATAAGGAGCATATCATTCAAGTCCTGTTGAAGCGGGTTTTTCAAAAGATGGTCGAAGAGGACTTCTCCAGCAGGAGCGGGGGAGGGGCTCATGCCTAATGGTCACGTGAGACGGGCCGTGCAAACTATTCCAGTGACGATTACTGTCAATGGTAGACAGCATGAGTTGGAAGTGGAGCCCCATGAGCTGTTGCTCGATGTGGTGCGCAATCGTTTGGGCCTAACCGGCGCAAAAAGGTCCTGTGACATGCAGGTCTGCGGCACGTGTACCTTGCTCCTAGACGGTCGGCCCGTTAGCTCCTGTACCTTACCGGCCTTTGAGGCAAGAGGCCGTGACGTCCTGACCATTGAGGGTCTTGCCCAGCAGGGCAAGCTTCATCCCTTGCAGGAAGCCTTCATTGAGAAGGGTGGCTTCCAGTGCGGCTTTTGTACCCCTGGCATGATTCTTACCGCAAAAACGATGCTGGCCGAAAATGCTAACCCTACGGAAGAGGACGTAATTCGGTTTATGCAGGGCAACCTCTGTCGCTGTACCGGTTACAAGAAAATCGTCGAGTCTATCCTGGCGGCGGCGGAAAAAATGGGACAGGGGAAATAAGCGGTTCGGCTTAGTAAGATTTTCGCCCCAAGACGCCAACGAAGTAAAATCCGAAATCCGAAGCTCAAATTTTCAGCTCTTTATCGATACTTGGTATCCTTTGTGCCTTTGGCGTGTATCTTTATTCGCAAGTCTGAGGTTCATAGCTTTAGACGGTTTGCGCTCTGCTTCCAAGTGTTTGCTGCCTGCTGCTTACTGCCTACCGTTCACCGATTCTAGGCACGAATTTCGTCGCGCATGAACTTGATATAAGCAACCCCAAAGCAGATGGCTACCATGGCAAACAACGTGGTCAAATGGGGCCATATTGAGAGAACGCTCTGTCCTAGAGCAAGCGGGGTGGGCAAGATCCCTTCCGCTTGGCCTCGGGTTGCACGCTCGAGAATTTCCCTTCCGGGATCAATCAGGATCCGAACGGCATCGACGAAAAGTGTATTGGGGGATATCCGGCTGATGATGACGTCAAAATTAACACCGGAGGAGGCAAACAGCGATGCGAGGGATTGAGCAATCATCCCGACGAAGATGGCAAGGAAGAGCCAGACGGCAAGGGAAGCCAGGGCGGCTGTGACGGTACGCTGGAAGAGCAGGGAAAACAGCAAGGCCAGCGCGAGCCAAAAGCCCACATAAAGGATCCCAACCAGTGTAAAAATAAGCATGCGCCAGAGCTCTTCTCCGTTGGGTGGAAAACCAAGCAGAGTAATGCCAAGGCCGATAACGATGAGAAGTATGGCGGCCCAGAAGATTGCAACCGTTGTGAGGCCTGCGAGAAATTTTCCGTTGATCAGGCTGTCACGATAGATGGGTTGGGAGAGGACTCGACTCAATGTCCCCCGAGCGTATTCTCCGCTGATGGCGTCGAAACCAAGTGTGATACCCACCAGGGGGCCGAAGAACACAAGAAAGGCGGCCAGAGAAAAGAGAGCGCCGGGTTGCGACGTGAGAAGGAGTAGAAAAACAAACCGTGTGGGTACTTCATCGGCAAGTCCGCGAATGGCCTGACCTGAGGTAAAGACGGCCCAGAATCCGGTCAGAATGATCAGCACCAGCAGGATCATGAAACGACGGCTACTAAAATGGTCCGAAAGCTCTTTCCAGAAAACAACGCTCATTGTGGTCCCGTCTCTTTCGTCAATAAGGTTTGTTTAGTCTATCTAGTTGAGCTAGCCAACTTGTTTCCATGGTTTTTTGAGTTCATTGAGTTTGTTGCGTTCGACAGAGCCAACGTCTGAAATCAGAGGTCGGAATTCGGCGATACGGCCGACCTTTGACTTCCGATTTCTGACCTCTGAGCTCCGTTCTCCGAAATCTGCTTGCCGCTCTCTATCTAGTGGATAACTTCTTGTGGATCCATGGAACGAGCATAACGAGGCGCGAGCCCCGAGTCGACTGAAGCGTACTTTGGCAGTACGTTGCAAGGAGATCAAAGGACGAGAAACGAAGTTAGGCGAAGTTAGTTGGATCGACATTTATGCTTCTCGGAAGTACTTAAGATATATCTCTTCTAAGGTTGGATCCTCACTGCGGAGTTGAAGCAGGGTGAGGCCCTTTTTAGCTACCAAGGAAAAGACATCCGGCCGGACGTCTTTAGTGCACCGTAAAAACCAACCTCCGTTTCGTTCTTCCACCACCCCTACGCCAGCGATGGAACGCAACTCCGCCTGAAGATCCTCCGCCTGGCCGCCCACCTCCAGTAGAAAATTCCATTGGTGTTCCTTGAGAATGGTCTTTCCCAGCTCGTCCGTCTTTCCCTGAACGATCATTTTCCCATTCACGATGATGCCAATACGGTGACAGATCCTTTGGACCTGATGGAGCAAATGGGAACAGAGTAGGACGGTGAGCCCTCGATCCCGGTTCAGCTCTGTGATGAGGTCGAGTATGCGGGTGACTCCATCCGGGTCGATACCGAGAGTGGGCTCGTCCAAAATCACCACCTCAGGCTGTTTTACCAGCACTTCTGCGAAGCCCAGGCGCTGCTTCATACCGCGAGAGTACTCCCTCACGGGCCGCCGTCTGTCGTCCGCGAGACCCACCTGTGCCAGTACATCCACAATCTTCTGGCCGTTATTCCCCAAGGGTATTTGGTTTAGCCGAGCGATGTAGAGCAGGTTTTCCTCTGCACTCAAGTCCTCGTAGTAACCTGGATTCTCCGGCAAATAGCCCACCCTCCTCTTGATCTCCAGGGGCTTTCGGGTGGGATCGAAACCGCACACGGAGGCGCTTCCACTGGTGGGTTCCGTTAGACCAATCAGCATCAGGATCGTAGTCGTTTTGCCGGCTCCATTAGGTCCGAGGAAGCCGAAGATTTCCTTTTGTTCAACCTTAAGGTTGAGATCGTTGACCGCTAGCATGTCGCGGTAGCGTTTGGTCAGTTTGCTGGTGTCAATAATCGCGCTCATCGCCGCCCCAGTCGGACAAATACAAGCCCCAGACCCAAAACCACCGCTGCCACAATGGCTGCCCCAATCCATCCCCACAGTGTTGGAGTCGCCACGGTGACTCTGAAATCGATGGACTTTCTTGCGTCAGGACTATTAGAACTCACGGTCAGAAGATAGTCCCCGGCAATGGTTCTATCTGACGTCTGGATTATGGTGGTTACTTTTTGGACATCACCGGGGTTGAGGGAGTCGAATTTCTTGGGTTCGAATTCCACGCTCCACCCTTGCGGCTTGGTGGCGTCGAAGCCAAGATTGGTCAGGGGAGCCGTGCCCGTGTTGGCCACTAGAAACTCCACGTCGGATTTTTTACCCACCGTAACGGATGTGTTCAGTTTTAGGGCCAGCGTATTTCCCATGGTGGGGACTCCCATGATGAAGTCATACGTACCCGTGAGGTTTATCTTGAATTGTCTCTCTGCCGTAAAAGAGCCGGATCGTGCCTTGAAGGTCACGGGATACTCGCCCGCTTTGGCCAGGGCCGGCGGATCGATTTCCACGCTCAGAGTCTGGGAGGAGTCCTTCTTGAGGGCCACGGAAGATATCACATTATCTTCGAACTGTGGTTTGATGCGCACCCTCCATTCTGTGGGTCCCTCCGCTGCCAGAGCTGCGGTCAGGTCTTTGTCCGTTTCGTTTTTTAAATCCACACTGAACTTGAAGGTCTGGTTGCTGGGGCCGGTCAAATCAGGATACTGGCTCTCGGTTTTTAGTCCTCCGGTCTCCACCTTCTTGGGTGATAGGCGGAAGGTCATGGTTTCCGACATGGCGTTTAGGCCATTTCTGTCACTGGCGGAGACCTTGATCTCGTAGGACTTCCCCTCGACTTTGTCCGGAACGTCCACCTTGAACTCAAGAGTCTTGGACTTTTCGCCCTCCACCATTACTGACCGCACCGGGAAGCTGGGATAGCGGGAGTGAAATGCGGCCTTCCAACCCTCTGGAACCGAATCGGTTTTTAGCAAGACCAGCACGGGGTCTTTTCCGGGGTTGGCCACGTCAACATCCATCTCGAATTCCTGGCCTGGCCCCACTGTGACGTCTGTGTAGGAGAGTATGAGATTGAAGGGCTTACTGCTTTGGGCTGCTGTGGTTGGATCCGCTGATCCTATTAGGACGGATAGGAAAACCAATAAAAGCAGCGTTACCCAGGTAGAATTTAAGCGCCGTGACAACATAGGAAAATTCCCCTCCATTAAGTAATAATATCAAGCGGATAGAAACATTAATCACATTCTTCGCTCTCGTCAAGACTTTTGTAGGTATTTTGAACGATTTCCCCTTCCAAGTGTGTCTATTTTAGCGGCCTGGTTTATACTTGACCCAGTTGTCGCAGGGCCTCATAGAGAACAATTGACACGGCATTGGAAAGGTTGAGGCTCCGTACCCCTTCGCTCATCATGGGGATCACGTAGGCCTTTTCTTGGTTAGCTGATAAGAGTTCCTCGGGGAGACCGCGAGTCTCGGGGCCAAAAACCAGGAAATCTCCCCTTTGAAATTCCGCTTTGATATAGGAGCATTTTGCCTTTTTAGAAAAGAAAAACATACGGTTTTTGCCATGCAGATCAAGAAAGTGCTGCCAGGATTCATGAAGTCGTAGATCAACAAACCCCCAGTAATCGAGGCCGGCGCGTTTTAAATGCTTGTCGTCAATTTTGAAGCCAAGTGGCGCAATCAAATGGAGGGGGGTTTTAGTCGCGGCACACAGGCGCGCAATGGAACCAGTATTGGGTGGGATTTCAGGTTGGTATAGGACGACGTGCATGGCTCAAGTCTGTTTCGTCAATTTGGTCAGGTTGGTTTATCCGGATTATCTAGTTTATTTGGTCGATTTGGTTTGTTCGGTCTGGTTTATTAATCTGACCTTTTCGGACCATTTGTACCACAAAATCAACGAGATAGACAAAATAGACTCGATAGGCTAACTGCCCACTATTTGCTGTCTATTATAAAGGTCACTGGGCCGTCGTTCACAAGAGATACGTCCATTTTGGCTTGGAATTGACCGGTAGCGACCTTAGGGGATTTTGCTCGAAGCTGTGCGACGAAGTGCCGGTAGAGTCGCTCTGCCTCTTCGGGTGCCGCAGCATGGCTGAATGAGGGGCGCCGCCCCTTGGTGCAATCCCCATAAAGGGTGAATTGTGAGACCACCAGGATCTCTCCGCCCACGTTCACCAAGGTCCGGTTGAACTTGCCCTCGTCGTCTTCAAATATCCTCAGATCCACGGCCTTCTGGGCTAAATAGGTTGAGTCCTCCTCCGTATCATCTTTTGCGACACCTAGAAATAAGCAGAGGCCAGGCCCGATTGCGCCAACTTCGCTCCCTTCAATAGTCACATTCGCTTCGCTAACTCTTTGAATCAAAAGACGCATTGATACTCTCGTAAACTGTCAGACAATATTAGTCAAATCTTTACGAATGAAACCAAAACATCGCGCCCCTCAATTGCCGGGGGGCAGTGAGCAGCTAGCAGTCGGCAACTAATGGATGTCGGATATAACAGAGTTCAGAGCTCGGTGATGCCCCTAAACCCGGCAAAAGACCTATTCTTTGGAAGAGGCATGTTTTTGTTTGTCGTCGTCTCCCGACAAACAAAAAACCGGAAAATCTCTGCGTCCTCTGGGCCCCTGCGGTGAATCATAATCTGCGTGAATCTGCGGTTAATTGCTGGTGACTCCCTTGACCGCTGACTTTCAAAGTTCCGATTTCTGATCTCTGATGTCCGATTTCTAAAACCCAATAAACTCAATCTACCCAAAGAACTCATTAAACTCCCTAGGCACCAATTCGGGGTTTACTATTCCTTCTTTGGCGGGTACCATAAGCGACAGATCGTGTACCCATTGCGGATTCATCGCACAGACGAGATAGATGAGACAGTCCGGGTCAACCAAACATGCCTCACAATATCCGTCAACTCAATTAACCCGATGAACTTTTACAACACAACAAACCAGATCGACTAGATAGACCGAATAGACCAGTTAGACTAAATTAACCATAATGTATCCTATTATTTTTACGATTGGTCCTCTCACAGTATATAGCTTTGGAACCTTAATGGCCGTTGCCGCCCTTGCTGGCGGCTGGATTGCGTGGTGCGAGCTCAAACGCTACCAGTATGACCCCGACCTTGCTTCTACGACGGTGATTGCGGCTGCTGTGGGAGGACTGCTCGGTGCCAGGATTTTTTTCATTTTTGAAGATTGGGAACGTTTTGTTCAGGCCCCATTTGATCTGATCCTGAGCGGTGCCGGATTCACCTGGTACGGTGGCCTGTTTGGCGGTGCCCTGGCCGTCAGTTGGGTAGGCCGGAAAAAGGGGATTCCTTGGCTCCATACGGCTGATATCTGTTCACCCGCGGTGGCGCTCGCCTACGGCATTGGCCGTATCGGATGTCACATTGCAGGGGATGGCGATTGGGGAACGGTTACGGATGTTCCCTGGGCGGCTCAATACACCAACGCGATCATCGGCTGGGTCCATCCCATGACTGGTATCCCATATCCTGAGGGTGTAAAGGTTCACCCAACCCCCCTCTACGAAACATTTCAATCTTTCGTAATCTTTGGAGTTCTCTGGTCTGTGAGGAAAAAAGACTTTCCGCCCGGAGTGATTTTCTGGCTTTATTTGATCCTGGCTGGCATTGCCCGCTTCTCGGTGGAGTTCTGGCGGATCAATCCGGTAATTGCTCTCGGTATGACACAGGCGCAATGGCTAGCCATCGTTCTAGTACTTCTAGGTGGGTCTATGCTGTGGAAAACCTTTCCCCCGTACCACAAAACGCCGCGTACCTGAGTATCAATTAACCTGCCGTTTCAACGATTTCAATGGACCAATGTGGTCCGATAGGAACACTCGAATTTCAGTCCTAAAAAAGTCATAAGGGGGAATTCATTCAGCCGTGTGTTCGATGTGGCAGAATCTGAGCCCGTGGTTTGGGGTTTACCAGGCAGAGGACATAGTCTCTACAATGCTTTGGTAGGCCTTGAGGTTATGCAACTTCCCTTCCCGGAGCATCCCTTTGCAGATCTTATTGAAAAACGCATCTGCCGCCTGAGCCACGTTCATACCCTTGCCGTTCAAAGTTTCATGTCCGCTAAGACGCCCGTGACGTAAAAAGACCGTCTCTAAAGGGAAATATACCAGGTCGCAAAACTTCACATTAAGTGGAATTGACACAGCCAGCCTCAGCGACGCCTCGTTGTTTGCCTCTATGTCAGATAGAGAGGCACCAAGGAAATCACGATACAATTCAGGTTTGCCTTCGTCTGAGCCTGGTAAAGTCACGGGATGGGCAGGGGCCAGGGCGGAGTATGGCTCCAGCATGGTAACCCTTCCATCAGAGGTCTTTCTGATTCCCCCTTGACCCTTGGTGGAACAGTTAACAATCAATCCCGCCTTTGGTGCCCATTTCGGGATGTCCCTTTCATGGATCGCCTTCGCATTGCCGAAAAGATTTTTTACTTCTTCCGCCAGGGACACGGCCGTTTCCATTGTCCTATTGCAAATAAAAAAGGTTCCTTTGCCCAGCAGCCCGGCGAGATAAAAGGCGACGGCACGGGCGGAGCCACCCGCGCCGATCATCAAAACGTCCACCCCCTTCAATGATTTTACAAAAGGGGCGCCTTGTCCATACCGTGGGTTTAGGATGCTTTCGATAAAACCGCTCCCGTCAGTATTATAGCCTACCAGTTTCCCGTCTTTGGCCTTAACAATCGTATTTACAGCTCTAATTTGAGCTGCCTTTTCATCCAGGGAGTCCAAGAGATCGAGAACCCGCACTTTGTAAGGAACCGTCACGTTAGCTCCCATGAGCCGGTCCGACTCTCTGAGAGCGTTTATTAAATCCTTCAAGCGGGTTGGCTGCACATCAAACGGTAGATACACAGCATTTAATTTCAATTGCTGGAATACTGCGTTCCAGATAGGTGGGCTCTTGGCATAGTGAGACGGCGCATCACCGATGATTCCGACGATTTTCTTCGTTCCTATGGTTCTTTGATTTACTGGATTGCTGATACAGGCTTGTATCTTCCGGATGTTGTTGCGCTTAATGGTCACTCAATAATCTTACCTAATCCACAAATGGATTGAAAACTGTCCTGTCCCTTAACCCTTGCCCTGACTTTTTTCTCCGAACTGCGCGTGCTTTGCGTCTTTGCGTGAGTGATCTTTTCCCCGAGTCCGATATTCGATTGCCCATTTCCGTTGTCTGACCTCTGACTCCCGACCTCTGGTCCCTTAAGCCCAACAAACGCAATCAACCCAATAACGCCCAAAATCTAACCAGCCAAACGCTCTTAGCCAGTAACGGTCGGCTAAAGTTTTAAATTTTGTTTTGAAGGTTATTAATATATAAGGCTTAACTCGGTTATCCACAACCATTGGGGTCAGACCCTATATGAAAGTTTTATTGAAACTTACAAAAAAAGAGTCAGACTTTTAATCGTGGAACAGGTGGTTCCCGTAAACAATACGGATTCAGCGGAAATGGTTAAGCTCCTGGAAAACGTGTTTCGCAGTGTCAACATTGGCTTGGTGAACGAGTTTACCATGATGTGTCATCGGCTGGACTTAGATGTTTGGGAGGTGATTGGAACTGCGGCAACCAAACCTTTCGGATTTATGCCATTTTATCCAGGCCCAGGGCTGGGGGGCATTGCATTCCGGTGGATCCTCGTTACCTTTCATAGAAATTGAAGTTTTTTTCTAATAAGGCACGGTTTATAGAGCTGGCAGATGAAATCAACGGGGAGATGCCTCATAAGGATTTGCATGTCCTCACCCCACGTGAATGGGAGATTCTTCGCCTGTTACGAGCCAACCGGCGTGTGGTGGCTATTGCTCGGTCCTCCATATCAGTCCAAGCACAGTCCGAAATCATCTGAAGTCAATATTCAAAAAATGGGTGTGCACTCTCGGATGGAATTGCTGGAGCGCTTGAATGTGGTGACGGAGCAAATTGAGCCGTAAAAGAATAGTCATCCGTTTACTAATGTCCCGTCAAAATGGTTTCCCCTAGCACGTATCCTTCCAAATGAACTGTGTCCATGTCGGGTTCACTGGGAAATTTGACATTGAATGTCGAGAGTACCCTGGCAAGGACCTGGGGTAAAACCTATTGTCCAGACGCGCAGAAATCCACGGCCGTGAAGCTATGGGGCTCCGGGGAGACTCGTGGCCGTATCCTTGAGGCGTCGGGCCAAGGTGATGAATCCTGTGTGGGCAACCATCCGGTGCTGGGGTCTCGCGCTGAGGTCCTTGATATGCCAAAACCGTAAAAGGTTTTCCATGGTCTCAATACAGGTAAATCCTCCATGCTCCTTGAGGGAGTCCACCCAATTTTTGATCTGAAGGACTGTAGGCACGTAGCTCAAAAGGATGCCCCCAGGGCGCAGCGCCCCCCAGGCCTTGGGGGTTACCCGCCAGGGTTGCGGGAGATCGAGAATGATTCGATCCACCTCCGTCTCGTCCAGGTCTTGAGAGATATCTTTAACCTTAAGATTCCAATTGGGGGCGGGTCCGTAAAAGGCGGCAATATTATCCTGTGCCATTTTTGCGAAGTCTTCACGGATTTCATAGGAGGTCACTTGGCCCTCCGGTCCCACTGTGCGCAGCAAAGCCATGGTCAGCGCACCGGGCCCAACCCCAGCTTCGATGACCCTCGCACCGGGAAAGATGTCGCCCCATAGGAGAATGACACCCGTGTCTTTGGGATATATGACTTGAGCCCTGCGTGGCAAATTCGGGATGATTTGAACAAGCGTGGGTCGCAGGACGATGAACGGCTCGTTCATGGAGGAACGAACCAAGGATCCTTCATCCGTACCGATAAGGTCCTCTGCGAGAATCATACCTCCACGAATTGAAATCTTTTTGCCCTTCCTAAGCTTTCGCAGGTATTCCCTCTCTTTTCGGTCTAGGAATATAACGGCTTCATCTTCGCGCAATGGACCTCTGGGAGGTTTCTTTGGCTGGAGTTCATCCATGGAGAATAGGGCTGAAAAATAGAGGACTGCGAATGAGAAGTCAAATCCAGTCCACATTGGTTTTTGCCAATGGAAGTGTTAGCTTTGGAAAATCATGGCTGTCAGACCGAGGACACATCACGGTGAAGCTTGGCATACCCCTAAAGGTAGAGCCATCCGCGAAGTCATTTTCGGGATGAACGATGGATTGGTGACCACCATAGGCTTCTTGGCGGGGGTCACCGTTGCCATTTCGGAGATGCGTTTTGTCATCTTGGCCGGAGTGGCCGAGATAGCGGCCGGAGCGCTTTCCATGGCCATTGGAGCCTATCTCTCCACGAAGTCCCAAAGGGAGTTCTTCCAGTCTGAAGTGGAGCTGGAAAGATGGGAAATTGAAAGGACGCCGGAAAAGGAAGTTCGGGAGCTTAGGGAGATCTACAAAGAGATGGGTTTTAGTGGGTCTGAGCAGGATATCATTGTGAAAAGGGCCACGGCCGATAAAGAGCTCATGCTCCGGATTATGAAGCGTGAAGAGCTTGGTCTGATGGATGAACATCTCGATGACCCAAGCAAGGTGGCCTTCACCATGGGGATTTCTTTCTTGGGTGGTTCACTCCCTCTTCTGGTTCCCTACTTTTTCATGCGCACCCCGGGTAGCGCCATTTGGGTGGCCATTGTGGTGTCCGTGTTGTTTCTCTTTGTGGCTGGTGTTGCGAAAACCCGGTTGACAATGGTCAACCCCTGGAAGTCCGGTTTTGAAATGACTTTTCTCGGAGTCCTGGCTTCTGGGGTGGGTTTTGGCATCGGTTGGCTCTTTGAAAAAATTATTTAATCAGCTTACCCCTACCGCTTTGTTCTAACTTCTTAACAGCTTCCCGAATATCCTGTGCACGGCTAATATCCCCAACCAGTAGCGCGTCGGGAGCGTCCACTACTATGAGCCCCTCTGCCCCTATGAGGACCACCGGACGATCCCGTGAATGAACGAGACAGTTCCTTGAGTCGATGCCGAGCCACTGTCCAATGGCCGCATTGCCCATCTTATCTTTTGGAAGAAACTGCTGCTGAGCCGCCCAACTTCCCAAATCGCTCCATGGAAAATTTGCCTCTACGGTCAAAACCTTCTTCTTGGATCCTGCTTTTTCAAGTAGGAGCGTGGTCGATGGATATATTCGGCCTCTTTTTGTATTCTCTCCGGAGAATTCTTTGTCCACTGGGTGTTAGTCTGGTAGGCCTCTGTTCATTGGTTTCTTTCTTGATTTTCTGCAGACCGCTGTAAACACGAAGAGTGAATCCTTCTAGCAGGGTTAAAAGAGTTGAAACTTTCCGGACGAAAATTCCACTGTTCCATAAGGATCCGGATTTCATTAAACGAGTGGCCTGCCGTAATGGGTAGAAAGCGGAACTGGTCCTTAACGGTAACGATTAGGATTTTATCCCCGCCAAATAAGGGAGGATCCGCGCTACGGTTTCTTGAAAGAGGCTCTTGCCTTCAAGGATTTTAAGGACTTGTTTGGGGCGTCGGCTTCGGCTGAGGGGCCAGAACCGAGCTCCTTGCCCTCCTGCCATGATTACTGCGTAGCGTTGTCCTTTCACCATTGATTGTCCATGGAGATTCGGATACGGTTTGAAAGCGCTTGAGCGATACTCCACGTTTTAAGAAAGGAAAGAGACGGTAGCTGCAAGACGCGGCACCACCGTTGCGGGTTCGGTGATTTCTTAGGGTTATCCCTGAGCCGTAGCGCTGCGAATCCCTTTTCCTTTAGCGCATGCGCTACAGAGGTTAACTTGATTTTCCAGTTCCTGAATCAAGCCTTCATCAAGGTTGTGGCAAACCTTTTTGCATTCACCACATATGAAATAGATGCCTTCGATGCTTTTGTTAATCTTTTCTCGATTCAAGACTTGACCCTTGAGTTTCTGCAGACGAATTCCTAATAGTTCCTCGTAGTGTTTTTTGATTTTCAGCCGGCCCGCCTCATCACCAGGCAATCCTTGATCGTCCGAGTCGTCGAGATAGATACTATTTGTAGAACGACCCTTCTGTTTCGCTGAATCTTCCTTGGAAGATTTCTTTGTTCTGGGCATGTGGTACCTCTAGTGTGAAAGCAGAAGTACGTATCAATTATCTGATAAGAAAGGCCAGCGAGCGTTCGCTGACCTGAAATGCCCTTATAAATAATCCAAAAAAAATTGTCAACAGGGAGCGGGTATTTTGAGTTTTGTCTTGTTTTTCCAATAGATAGCGATGCCAAATGAATAGCTTTCAAACTGCCCCGCCGCTCTCAAATCCTAATGCTTACCCACACGGTGACAAGGGTCGTAATAAAGATGACAAGGGTTAGGATTCGAAGCTTTGTCGCCACAGACCGAAACTCCCCAGGGGACACAGGTTCGGGCGCTTCACTACGCCTAACAAAGCGATGGCCCACTCCCAGGGCCTGATAGGTGCTGAGGATGATAACGACGAAGGCCAACAGAAGTTTAAGGCTGAGGGATTCACCAAATTCTCGCGTATATAAGGCGCGGTGGGTATCCTTCAGGTCCGTCAGCTGAAATGCGCCCGTAACAATCAATACACCAAGTGCCCCGATCTGCACGGGATTGTAAACTTTCAGCCGATGGATAAGAAGGACTACCTGAGATTCATGGGTTTGAAGGCCGGAGAGTTGGGAAATGCCAAGAACCCAAAATCCAACCAGGGACCCCAAATACACTGTTAGGGCGACGAGGTGGAGCCAGAAGCTCAGCATGGGTACGGGAATTTACCCCCGATCTGACAAAATTCTCGAAACATAGGAGGCTCTGGGCTGCATGCCATAGGATAGGTGGATGATTTGGGCGGATCAAAGTCGGATCGGGGTTAACCCCAACGAAAAAGGGACCTTTTGTTTGTGGGGGTGCCGGGTGCCTTGTAAGATTCTACAATTCCTTTGAGTTGGTTGTCTATGGAACGGGTCACTCTCTCTTTTTCTAACTCAAGGCCTTTTTGTTCTTTTTCGAGGGACTGTTGAAGTTCCTTGATCAGTTTCTCCCTTTTGGTTTGAAACTCCTCTAGCCTGCGCTCCCAGTTCTCGTAGGATTCCTTTAGGAGGGATAGAATTTGGAAGTTCAGGTTATCCTTGACAACCATGGATTTAAAACAATGGGGGCAGAATAGGACATTGCCGATCATGAAGTGCTTTGCTGGTGTCGTATAGTCCTGGCCGCATTTGATACACTGAACAGCCACTTCCCATTGAGCCGCGTCGGGCAAAGCCAGTTTAGATAGATCAACTTTTCCGCCGTCAATCGCGGGTTGCCCTTCGGAAATTGCTCTCTCTGTAGTAGGAGTCTCTTCTCCTTCCGCGGATGGGGCGGGGGCCGTTGCGGCTTCTGCCTCGGGCTTTTTCTCTTCCTTTCGAAATCGCGACTCGAAATTCTCCCCAAACTCTTCATCTTGGTGCAACTTTCGAGCCCGAGCGATCAACGTTTCTTCTGTTTCAATATTGTTAGGATCGGTTACACATACGTCCACGGGGCATACCGCTGCGCAGGCTTCGTAATCATGAAAGCCGACGCACTCCGTACAGAGCTGCGGATCAATAACATAGATGGGATCGCCAGCGGAGATGGCGTTATTGGGGCATTCCGGCTCACAGGCGCCACAATTGATACAGTCGGAAGCTATCATGGTTGCCATCAGTATTACACCTCCAAGGTGTTGGAATTTTCTGGTTCAGATATTTTCGATTCTGTTAAAGATTAATCCAGAATGAGCCGGAGTTCAAGTTTCGGTTGCCGTCCCTCTTTTAGAGCCTCAATCCGCAGTTGATTTGTCTAGGTTTCTCTCATAGACTCTTGCGAAAATCGTCCACCCGTTGATGACAGATGGGGGTATTTTGCGTATGTTAGCTTCCAACCAGGAAGGGAGGCATGACCATGGCTAAGCCCTTGCCCCTCACTTTAGGATTGTCCCTAAATAACCGCACTCAGGCCCTGTTCGACGGGCATGTTAAACCAGAGGGCATCGATCTTGAGTGCCGGAGCCAGTTTTCGCAGGGATACGACAACACGGGTGCTCGCCACCGATGGATCATTGAGGGTAAGATTCCCGGTGGGGAATGCTCCACGTCTTCGTTTATTCTGGCTCGTAACCGCGGAGTGCCCTTAAAGATATTTCCAGTATTTATTTCCCGCCAGTTTCGGCATCGATGCATATATTGCCCGGCTAATTCATCGGTGCGCCAGCCGTCGGATTTGAAAGGAAAACGGGTCACCGTGCATCGTTACAATGCATCCACGTCCGTATGGGTGCGTGGACTGCTGCAAAACGATTACGGGGTACGGCCAGAGGAGATGGATTGGTACGTTGCCGAAAACGATGTGGGGGAGGAAGGGCTACGCCTTCGACCCGAAGGCGTCCGGGTGCAGTTCATATCGGCGCCGAGAACTCGGGAGCATGCCATTGAGCTCCTGGAGGAGGGTGAGATAGACGCTGCGCTGGAGCCCTATCCTGGCCTGGCAAAAAATCCTAGGTTGCGTCGCCTATTCGAAGACTCGTATCGAGTGGAGGCAGACTACTTCCGGCGAACTCAGGTTATCCCCATCATCCATAGTTTGGCTTTACGGGAGGAACTAGTGGCCGGGCATCCTTGGGTGGTTGGGAGTTTGTTGAGGGTCTTTCGACAGGCCCGTGCACTGGCGGAGAATTACATGAACGAAGAGCAAAAGAAAGAAGCCCGATGGGAGCGGGAAGTCATGGAGGACGATCCATTCTCCTATAGGTTGGATTCCTGTGCCCGGAAGTCCTTGGAGACTCTCATGGAATACCAGGTCCAGCAGGGACTTTTAGACAAAAAACCGAAGCTTGAGGATCTATTCTTTCCCGAGAGTCTCACACTCTAGGTTGAATCCGGATCTGGAGATGGCCATGTCGAGTATTGATGAATTCTGCGAGTTAGTGATGAGCCGGCGAAGCATCCGGGGATATCAGAAGGACAAGGACGTTCCCGAAGAGGTGGTCAAGAAAATACTGGGGGTTGCCAGTTGGACGCCGTCGGGGGGCAATGGGCAACCCTGGGAATTTATCGTGGTCCGAGATCAGGAAACGAGAAACAAAATCGCGGATCTATACCTAAAGCAGTTGGAGCATAAAAAAGAGAGGGAGATGGCCGTGCGAGGGGAGATCAAGATGACGGGGGCCGGGTTTCGCAATGCGCCGGTCCATATTGTGGTTCTCGGCGATCCCAGAGTCAATGAATCCTATCCCATCCGAACACGGGAGGAAAAATCCGATTCCCATTTTTACAGTGGGTTGGCCAATGCGACTCTCTTGATTCATCTTGCAGCCACCAGCCTAGGCTTGGGGGCTCAATACGTGAGCGACGCCAGCTCTCCTTATATGTCTACCATGCTCAAGGTTCTGTTGGGGGTTCCCGAACCTTTGAGAATCTACCACGTTGTCCCGATTGGGTATCCTTCTACACCAGTGAGTCCTCCGCCTCGTCGTGCATTGGACAGTATGACACACGCGGAGAAATATGACATGAAGAAATTTAGAGGCGAAAAGGATTTTAACAAGTTCCTTATGACCCTGACCCGTCGGGGTTCCTACGGGAGGAAAACCCGGCCTGAAAGTGATGTGCCGGAGGAGGGACGGTCATGACCAACATACGCGATAACGAGATCCTGACCCGGGTTGGGCGTGGTACGCCCATGGGGGAGTTAATGCGGCAATTCTGGATCCCCGCGGCCATGTCTGCGGAGCTCAAAGCTGACGGCGATCCCATGCGGCTGGTGCTCCTGGGGGAGAAGCTCATCGCGTTTCGCGATTCCTCGGGTCGAGCGGGTATCATGGACCACCGCTGCCCGCACCGCGGCGCCTCGTTCTTTTTTGGTAGGAACGAAGAGGACGGAATCCGATGCGTCTATCACGGATGGAAGTTCGACGTGCGAGGCAATTGCGTCGATCAAGCCAATTTGCCGCCGGATTTAGATTTCAAACACAAGGTGAAAGCCGGGGCCTACAAGATTGTGGAGCGCAACGGGGTTGTCTATGTTTACATGGGTGAGCGCCAGGAGGCTCCTCCCGCCTTTCCCCCTGTGGAATCCACGTTAGTGCCAGAGGATCAGCTCAGCATCCGTTTTACCCAGCGGGAGGCCAACTGGCTCCAGGGGTTGGAGGGGGAGCTGGATACCTCCCACGTGGGGATTATGCATTTCGGTAAGATCGACCGCAGCGCCTTTCAGCCAGACGCTCAACAACAGTTCGTGGTTGCTAACCGGGCGCCGGAATACAAAATCCAGGAAACCGATTACGGCTACATCTACGCCGCCCACCGACCGGCCCATGAGGGACAGACCTACTGGCGGTTCGGCCATTTCCTTTTTCCTTTCTGGACCATGCCCCCCATCAATTCATTGCAAACCAATGTGTTGACTCGCGCCTATGTGCCTATGGACGACACTCACACCATGATCGTGGAGCTCATCAAGCAGGGAGCCTATCCTTATCAAGGCCGACCCGTCCGCGACGGTGAGATTGCCGGCGCCTCACGAAACTATCCCTATCTCCCCAACACCACGGATTGGTATGGTCGCTGGCGGCTCTCCCTCAACGCAACTAACGACTATGGTATTGACCGCGAGGTCCAGCGTACCCAAAGCTATACCGGAATTGAAGGAGTCCAAATGCAGGACCAGGCGATCCAGGAGAGCATGGGAGCCATCCTCGACCGCACCATAGAGCATCTGGCCCCTAGCGACATTATGATTGCCCGGGTGCGTCGTCTCTTGATTCGGAGCGCGCTTGCTTACGAGAAGGATAAGACCCTGCCCCCCAGCGCAGATCACCCGGAATACTATGACCGGGTTCGTGGCGGCCATTTTGTGGCCGATGAAGGAACCCATTGGCTCGACGCCTATCGTGACATCCTTTCCGCCTCACGATGGGAAGGTGTCGGTGTAAATCAAGCGGAATCGTGACGGGTCCTGTGGGTTTCGCTTAGAGGGCTGAAGAGCCTTCTTGCTGTTAGGGCTGTCCCTTGAGATGTTCCACGTAGGCCGCCATACCGGAGTCGATATCGTACTCAGGTTCGTAGCCGACATCCTTGCTAATTCGGCTTAAGTCCATAACCGGGTTTATGGGCATGGCGCCGCTTCGCCCGGGTTTGAGAGCAGAGCAGCGCGCACCTGGTATGATCTTTTGCACCGCTTCAAATATGCGCCTGGTGGAAGTGGCCTTGCCTGAGCCTACGTTATAAGTGTTGTGGGAAAGCTTTCCCGCCCTGTGTACCAGCTCGATACCTCTGGCTAGATCCGCGACATAGGTCCAATCGCCTTCGTCATCCTCGCGTATGGAGCCGGCGGGGCGATCGGAGAAGTCGGGGTCTGAACCCTTCAACGCCGCCTGGCACATGCGACTCATGGGGTTGAACATGCTGTAGTAGTGGGGCCCGTAGATGCTGCCGATGCGGAGCGCAACCAAGTCTAGACCGATCCGAGTTGAATAGTGGAATGCGTGGACCTCCATGGCTTTTTTGAACGCCTCTATTTGGGTCTTGGCCTGAACCGGTAGCGGCATGTCCTCCCGGAAGGGCCCTTCCTGAAGGCTGCCGTACACCGAGGTGGAACTGGCCAGGGATACCCTGTGCAGGCCGAAAACCCGTGCCGCCTCGAGGGTGTTCTGTAGCCCGTCCGTATAGATGCGGTAATCTTCCTGAGCGCTGATGCCTCGGGCGGGAGGGGCCGCAAATGAGATGATGCTCTCCACTTTGTATCGGTGAACAACGTCCATCACCTCATAGCCTTTTGTCACGTCCATTGGTGCAACAAAGGCCCGTTTATCCAACTCCGGCTCAAGAACGGCGGGCACTCGACGCATGCTGTACTGCGTAATGACAACACTCTCTCCCACGTCCAGCAGACGGAGAGCGGTATTCAGACCGATGAATCCCATGCCACCAATGATTAGAATCACGGCATATCCTCCTATCAGCGCCCTAATAAAGAATTCACTTCAAACCTTATTATACGGATAGCGATCCCATTGAAAGCCCCAGTCGGTCCTCGTGGATTCGGATATGCGGTCTATTGCGACGAGGGTCCTGCGAGTGGGAGGCCTCTGGTTTTCATACGGCGCAGGCCGCCAAGACCAATTTCTCCCAATCCATCCGTGCTCTTCGGTGCGCGAGTCTTCAGGCCGTGGGCAATAAGCCAGTGAATTTCTGAAGCACCACGTTCGATGCCCACGTTCTTCATCCTCGCCCCCTCGTCGCTCATTGAATCCAGGGCGCAGGGGGCCTGGCCTGAAGAAAGGGAGACGTCCGATACTGCAGGTTCATGCCAAGTTGACGTGCCGGATCAAACGACGGGGCCTCGAGGTATGAGCCCATCGGCTCCCGCTGGGGGGCGGGTTTCCGAGCCCATGATTTCCTCGCCGGTTTTTACATCGGCAAGCAATCCTTCCCGCCGAAGCACCGCTGAATCGTGGTTCGACTTCGCTCACCATCCCGAGCCTGTCGAGGAAAAGGGACGGCGACTCCTTGTGCAAACTCATGTTCATTTCATCGTTAGGACCAGGGTTCTCATCCACGCAACCGCACCACTAGCCTGATAGCCAGTCTCAGGTTGACATCATACGCCAATGTTCTGTTATGATCCGCTACGGGAATGCCGCGTAAACTCACCATCTCATTAAAACCGAGGAGGCACTATGCTCAAGCTTACCATCGGATTTTCCAACAATCCCCGCATACAGCCTTTAGCCGACGGTACTGTAAAACCAAAAGGCATCGAGCTGGAGTTTGTCATCATTGATCCGGGAAACCTCTTTTACCGCAATCTAAAAAATGAAGAATTCGACGTGTCTGAAATGTCCATCTCCAGTTTTTCCATGACCAAGGAGCGGGGCGACGGTACCCGATGGCAATGGAGCGGTCTGCCGGTCTTTCTCTCCAAGGCCTTTGTCTGGCTTACCTTGTTTGTGAATACGGGGGCCAAGATCAACGAGCTAAAAGACTTCGCAGGCAAAAGAGTGGGCGTCCCCGATTACAATATGACTGCGGCGGTCTGGATGAAGGCGGTGCTGAAGGAGCTCTATGGAATTGGCGCCAAAGATATTGTCTGGTTCAACGGCCGAACAGTTGAGCACAGCCACGGAGGTGAGCTGGGGCTGGCCGAGACCCCGCCCACCGGTATTGACCTTCACTGGCTCAAGGAAGATCAGTCTCTTGATGTGATGCTAGACAGGGGAGAGCTGGACGCTGCCTATGGTGTGATTGCGCGCCAGTACCCTGGCGTGGCCAAGCCTATCGACCGTCATGGAGGCACCATCATCGAGGATAATCCAAGAATCCGAAAATTATTTCCCGATTTCGGCCGGCAGATTATTGGTGATTTCTATGGCAAAACGGGGGTGATCCCCGTAAACCATATGGTGATAGTCAAGAACAAGGTTTTGGAAAAAGAGCCCTGGGTGGCCATGGAACTCTTCAAGGCATTTCAGAAAAGCAAGGAAGTAGCCTATGAAAGGGCAAAACAACAGGGGGCTGGATATCTATTGTTCTTGGCAGACGATATTAGAAGGCAAACCAAGATCTTTGGAGAAGATCCCTTTCCATTGGGCTTGAAGGCCAATCGAAAAATGCTGGAGATGATGTTTCACAGCTCCGCGGAGCAGGGCTTAACCCAGGGGCGGTCTAGTGTAGACGATCTATTTCACACGGCCGTAAGGGACACTTAAGAGACACCACGGCATAGTAGCAGAGAGCAGTGGGCAATGCGGTTTAGTACTGAGTGAGGAGGGAATCGGGCGCAGGGTGTAATGTTATTCGTGTCTCATGTGCCTTCTTCATCTGGCTGTATAGCTGTGAGGAGTAAGGAGGACGCTTATGCTGAGCAAAGAAGACAATGATCTCATTACCAGGACGGACAACGGGGCGGTGCTTGGTCAATTGATGCGGCGCTACTGGCTGCCTGCGCTGCTCTCGGAAGAAATCTCCGAGCGAGACGGCCGTCCCGTGCGTGTGCGGTTACTGGGCGAAGAATTGGTGGCCTTCCGAGACAGTGAGGGCAGGGTCGGATTGCTGGGCGAACATTGTTCCCATCGCGGAACCTCGCTGTTTTATGCACGCAACGAAGAGTGTGGCCTGACCTGTATCTATCATGGTTGGAAATATGACGTGGAGGGAAACGTACTAGATACCCCCGGAGAACCAGACCGCAGTGTCATCAGGGATAAAGTCAAACACCTGTCCTATCCAACGCATGAGGTTGCCGGAATTATCTGGGCTTACCTGGGTCCCAGGGAGAAAATGCCTCTTTTTCCCAACTATCGCTTTACGCAGGCGCCAAAGGAGAATGTTTACGTCACCAAGGTCCTCCTGGAATGCAATTGGTTACAGGGACTGGAAGGGGAGTGTGATACCGCCCATGTGGCCATCATGCACCATGGTGCCCAAAAGTTCGGTCGAGGTAGACCCGTGCTCCAGGACCTGACAGCCGAATACGAGACAGAGGAGACTGACTTCGGGGTGCGTTTAATCGCCGCTCGATCCCAGCCCGATCCAAAGGAACACTATATACGCGTCTCGAGCTTTGTTATGCCCGTGGAGGTTTGGGTGCCGGTTTTTAACCGGGAAATTCACATGTATGCGCCCATCAACGACACCCGTACGTGGAGATACGACCTTGGTTATCTGAACCGGCCCGTCACGCCGGAGGATATGCACCGTCGGTCCTCCATCGGTCCTGATTATCGGAAAATCCCCAATCTCAGCAACGACTACCTCCAGGACGCGGAGATGATGCGAAGTCAGAATTTCACCGGCATCAAGGAGATCATGGTGCAGGATGCCTGCGCTACGGAGACCATGTCCTATTCTGGCATCTTCGATCGTTCGAAGGAGCGCTTGGGCATGAGCGACAAAGCCGTCATCGCGGTGCGTAACTATCTTCTAAATGCGGTGAAGTCATTTCAGAACGGTACGGAGCCCCCTCATATCATTACGGATGCCGCAAAAAACGACATGACCCATGTGGACACCGTCCATGAAGTGTTCCCTGCAGAGGAAAGCTGGCGTGAGCACTGGCCCTATCTCGTCAAGTGAGGCTCGCGAAAAAGCGTTGAAGATCCGCCTCCGACCGAGGCCAATAGGCCTGTAAATGTCAGGTGATCCGTGTTCGATGCCCACGGTCTTCCGTTTTACTCCCCCGCGTCGTCTTCCGGATGAGAGTGCAGGGGGGCCTGTTCCGAAGAAAGGGAGACGTCCGATACTGGATGCTTAATCCAGCTTGGCATTTCGAATTTAATGGCGGGACCTCGATGTATAAACCCATCGGCTCCCGCTGAGGGACGGGCCCCCGAGCCCTTCCTTGCCGAGGACTGAGGTGCTACACGCACCGGATCGCATGATAGAGTCGTTCCCCCTTGACTGCCATTGGGGAGGGTGGTAATTCTGCACCAGCTTTGTCGGGGGGTTGCAAAATGGAAGTACCGTTTCCAATAATGCGTTACGATCACACCATGCCCTTGCTCGAAGGGCGGGTGAAAATCGAGGGTGTTGAGTTAAAGCCTGTGCGCACCAGCTCCATGGTTTTCAACGACGTACCGGAGCTTCGAGAAGGTGCTTTTGGGCTCTGTGACTTGAACGCGGGCTACGTGTTGCCAGCCATCGAAGCAGGTTGGGAACTGATCGGCCTGCCGGTATTCTCAAAGAGGAAACCGGTTTACACCTTTCTGTTTTGCCGCGCGGACCGAGGGATCAACTCACCCAAGGACCTCGAGGGCAAGCGTATCGGGAGCAACTCCTATCCAACGTCCATTACCATCTGGTTGCAGGGCCTGCTTCAACACAGGCATGGCGTGGACACCTCCAAGCTGCGGTGGGTGACCTCGATCCCACGCAGGGTCTTTCCCCTCCATAAAACCGAACCCAAGGTTGAAGCTGCAGAGGACCCCAAGAAGACTCCAATAAACCGCCTGCTGGATGGAGAGGTAGACGCCATCATCACCGATATTTCAGACGGTAAGGCTTTCCGTACTCTCGAGCAAGACCCGTCGATTATGCGTCTATTTCCCAATTACGTGGAGGAGGACCTGCAGCTGTATCGGGAGACCGGCATTTACGCCACCATGCACCAGATCGTAATGAGCAAGAAACTGGACCGTGGGAATCCGGATCTGGCCGGCAAGCTCTTTACCGCCTTTGAGGAGGCAAAAAAGCTGGCCTATGAGGATATCCTGAACGACCGGGCGGGATTCTCAGTGGTCTATCTACGAGAGCGCCTGGAGGAACAGATAAAGGATTGGGGAGACCCTTGGAAATATGGGGTCAGGGCAAACAAGAACATGATCGATAGCTATCTTACCTATAATGCCGAGCAGGGCATCACCAGCAAGAAGCTCGCATTAGAGGATTTCTTTGCGGCAGGCACGCTTGAAACATAATGCAAAAGGCGGGGTGCATGTCAGACATTGATGTATTGGAAGAAGAGTTGAGGATTGCCTCGTCGATCCTCGAATGGGAAATGGGGGATATCTGGGGTCACGTGGCCACCCGAATCCCGGATTCCGAATCCATCGCGGTGAAGATTTTTCGCCCCCCGGAGGAGCCGGGAGTCAAAGACTGGTTCGTTCGCTTCGACTACTCGCTGAACAAACTGTCCGGTGTTGGAACCATACCCATGGAGGCGGCCATCTACAGCGAGGCATTCAAGGCCCGGCCAGACGTGACCGCCGCCGTTCATTCCCATGCACCCATGTGTATTGCCCTCAGTATGGCCGATAAGACGGTGTATAACATGCACCAACAGTCGAAACGATTCGGCAAAGGCGTTCCCATCTATCCGGACCCCATTTTTATCATTGACGCGCAGGAGGGAGCGGACTTGGCCAAGACCCTTGGTCAGGCCCCCGCGGTGATCATCAAGGGACATGGCATCGTCTCGGTTGGAAAGACGGTGGACGAAGCCTGCATGAACGCCCTCTATTTAGAGCGCACTGCGAAAATGCAGGCCATGGCACACATGCTTGGGTACACGGGTCCAACACCGGAATTTATCCAGTCCATTCAGGCCACCTCGGCAAAGCTCATGGCGCGTGCTCGGGAGCTTGGGAGGGGAGCGGCGCCGGCCCAACACTCTGCCGAGTGGAACTATTACGCCGACAAGGTTAAAAAAGGCGAGCGATGGAATCGGGGTTGGGTATAGGATAGGTCGTACAATACCCGGGCGAATTTTGCCTAAAAAACATCGGAATCAGGCGAGCTAAGAAGCCTTTTGCCTCGTTTTGCCCGTCGCCGAGCCCTTCGCTTGACCTGTTTTGGTTAGGTGTGTGAAGAACTCTCGCCAGGGTATGTTCGAAGGAATCACTTGGGCTAGGGTATCCACGTGGCCGAAGTTGTTCTTTGCAGGGTCTCGCACGATGTGCGGGGGTTCTTTACCCTCCTGCAGAGTTTTAACAGCATCCAACAAGTACTTGCGCATGGCAATGACCGCGGTGTCACTAACCCCTAAATGTTCCTTGCTGCGGTCATAGAGGGGGCCCATAGTCTCCGTGGCGCAAGAGTCATGGTTTAGAAAATCCTCAATTCCGGTGTAACTGATCGTTTTTTGTACCTGCCTGTCCTGCAGGTAGTGGTTGTGGATGTTTCGTATCCTGCGATAATCAGGCCCGATCTGTTTGCGCCGGTGGACCTCATCGTCGCGTACGGCTCTATCCTTGAGGAACCCAAGATCGTATCTCCAGCTATGGGTGTCATCTGCCGGTACGTAGATATGGGTTTCGCGGCCACGTGCCGGTACCCAGCAGGCAATGGGTGTAGTGAAACTGGATACCCTGATGTAGGTTTGGTCGGCACCCGCCTTACGGGTAGCGATGAGCCTCAGGCCGAAATCGGTTTCTTCGATTTCATATTTGGGCGCGCTATCCCTTTGGTACAACGCTTGTACGCGGTCTTTGCTGAACTCGCGGTGCAGGAAGGAAAGATGGGACGAGTCGCATTCGCCTTCAAGGCCCTGCAGATAGTTGCAGTCCTGTAGACACTTGGTAACATAGGTGTGGTCCTGGGGAAGCTCAGCCCATTCATACATGGGAAACAAGGGCATCTTTTCTTTAGGACCTAAATAAGCAAAGACAATCCCGGCCACTTCCACGGTGGGATAGGCAGGGTGGCGCAGCTTTTTCTTAAAGTCGCTGTTAGCGGGCTCCGCCGGAGTGTCCACAACGTTTCCTTCCACGTCGTACTTCCAGCCATGGTAGATACACCGTAGGCCGCAGTCTTCGTTTCGGCCATAAAAGAGTGATGTTCCCCGGTGGGAGCAGTGTTCATTCAGGAGGCCAATCTTTCTCTTGGTGTCGCGAAAGGCAACGAGCTCCTCACCCAGGATCCTCACCTGCACCGGGGGGCAGTCCGGCTGAGTGATTTCCTCTGACAACAAGGCGGGGATCCAATATCGTCTGATCAACTCACCCATAGGCGTACCCGGTCCCGTTCGAGTAATCAGCTCATTGCTCTCTTTGGGTAGCATGGCAATCTTCCTCCCATAGTGGGTTTGTTAGGGGGGCTCGAAAACGTCTAAGTTTGCGTTCTCCTACGATTTTTCCCTATCACACCGCAGGTGGAAGGACAACTTAAAACCGGTCTCTTTTATAAGACGTATGGGTGTGTTCGTCGTAGCAGCTTGTCCTGGCAGGAGTTGAGCGTTCTTGTGCCGGAACTGGTGTCCCTTTGCTTCAGTGGTCCCTCGATGGGAAGCCTTAGCCGCTCGCTTCGGGCAGCCTCGAAACTCGCTGCGCTCAAACAGTCGATGCCGCTTATCCTCAGCTTCGCAGAGGCTTGCACCCTTCAGGGTCAAACTTCCGCTCAGGCACACCAGCTCCTTCGCATCGGCTGTGGGCTGAGGGGGCTTGCTGAGCGGAACTGGACGGAGCAGCGGGATACCCATCGAGGTCGGCGCCGTATGAAAGCGGGAGTCCGCCCACGGCTAATCTGAGATCCGGAAGATTCGTGCGAGCGCTGGCCCGGTGGGTCGTTGCGAGAGTCCCGTGGAGTGAAGGGAGTCTCCGAGGCCTAAAGGAATAGGGATGGAAAATGAGCGCTCGCCAGATTGCCCTGTTGGATAAGGTGGGGTAGATGTCGCCGCCACAATTTCTGTCGGCGAGCCAACCATAACTTGACAGGCGAACCTAGGCGGATGTATTGAAGGCGCGACTGGACTCGCTGTACAAGAAAGATCTCAAAAGGCGTATCGTTGGAAAACTAATGGAGGTGAACCATGGCCGGTAGAGCAGAATGGGGTTCGGATGTCGTCGTTGAAATGATGCAGCAGTATGGGATCGAGTATGCCCCCGCGAATCTTGGTGCTACCTATCGAGGTTTGCTGGATTCGATCATTAACTTTGGTGAAAATAAGACCCCCGAGATCATCGAGTGCTTACATGAGGAGATAGCCGTTGGAGTGGCCATGGGATATGGGAGGGCCACCGGAAAACCGGCAGTGGCTTTGGTTCATAATGTGGTGGGTACTCTGCATGCTGCCATGGCCATATACAATGCCTATGTGGACCGAACCCCTGTAATCATCATGAGCGGTACAGGCCCCATGAGCCTTAAAGGGAGGCGACCGTGGATCGACTGGGTACACACGGCGTTGGTCCAAGGAAACCTGGTCAGGGAGTATGTCAAGTGGGACGATCAGCCTCATGATCCCGAGAGCGTCCCTGAATCTTTTATACGAGCCTACCGGGTGGCCATGACGGAGCCCAAGGGACCGGTTTACATAGCCCTCGATGCAGGTTGGCAGGAAGCAAAACTTTCTGAGCCTGTGACGATCCCGGATATTAGTAAATATGCGGTTCCTACTGGAGTGCAGGGTGACCCTGCCTTTCTTAGGAAGACTGCCGAATTGCTGGCCAACGCTGAGGCACCGCTCATTATTGCGGATCAGGTTGGAAGGAACCCGCAAGCGGTCCATTATTTAGTCCAGTTGGCGGAAGCCGGTTCGATCCCGGTCATCGACGGGGGAGGGAGTTTGAATTTTCCCAGCACTCATCCCCTTGATGTAACCGGGGGCGATTTGATCACTCGTAGCGACGTTATTATCCTATTGGATGTGGATAAACTCGAGCAGACCTTCACCATTTCGAACCGCTACAATAGGCAGAAGGAGAGTCGCATCAAGCCCGGTACCAAAATCGTTAATATCGGCCTGTTCGATCAATGGATCAAAAGCACCACGTTGGATTTCGATCGCGTGTGGCCGGTGGAGTTCACCGTGGCAGCGGATACGAGCCTTGCGCTCCCCCAGCTGACACGAGAATTGCGGGAGATTTTGGATAAGAACCCCGACCGAAAGAGGATGGCGGATGAACGGTTCGCCCGAGCCAAGGAAATTCACGATGCGGTAAAGAAAAGGGCAAGAGACCAGCTTGAGAAGGATGCGAGCAGAGAGGAGATTTCGTTGGCGACCCTCTCCAATGCAGTCTGGAACTGCGTGAAAGGGGAGGAATGGATCGTGACAGGGAACATCGGAGGTTGGACAAGAAACCTCTGGGAATTGGAAAAACCAGGCAGTCTCATGGGAGGCCAGAAGGCGGCAGGATTAGGAACGGCGTTGTCCCGGTCCATTGGGGCTGCGTTGGCGGTGAAAAAGGTAGGAGGTTTTTGTGTAGCGTTTATAGGTGACGGCGAATCTCTTTATGTGCCTAGCTCCATTTGGACTGCTGTACACCATCATATACCTCTACTGGTATTTCTTTTAGATAATGGAGGTTATGTAGGTGAAGGGGCCCATGTCACCTGGACATCGGAACAGCGGCAGCGTTCCACGGCAAACAAGCACATCGCTACGGAGATTCAGAATCCGAGAGTTGATTTCGCGAGTCTGGCCCGGGCTCAGGGGGCCTACGCGGAAGGACCCGTGGAAAATCCTTCCGGCCTGAGGCCAGCCATCGAACGTGCCTTTCAAGTCATGAAAAAGGAGAGCACCCTGGCGCTGGTGGACGTCAGGCTCAGCGGGCGAGAGCAGTGAGACGTTGCCAGCGGGACCATGGCCTGTCCTTCCGTGCGGGTGGAACAGCAGTGGTTGTATTCCAGCATCTTCGTCTAGGGCATGCTCTTAACGCACTATCGTTGTTGTCTTTTTCAATTGAGAGGCTTATCTTGGGCGCTTCATGTCTCCTGAATCTCCTCCGGCGCAGGGTTACTTTCCAGCATTCGGTTACCGTGATTTTCGCCTCTATTGGTGGAGCCAATTTGTCTCCCACTGTGGCGTCTGGATGCAGATCATGGCTCAGAGCTGGGCGCTTTATGAGATCACCGGCTCTGCCATCGGTGTTGGTTTAAACGGTCTTTTTCGTGCCGCCCCCTCCTTCGGCTTTGGTTTTTTTGGCGGCGTGTTTGCGGACCGCTATGAGCGGAAAATTATCGTCCTCATCACCACTTCCATCCAGGTGGTGCTGTCGTTTATTCTGGCGGCCCTCGCGTTTACCGGTACCCTTACGGCATGGTCCATCTACCTTATTACAGCTGCCAATGCCACTGTTCAGGCGGTTGGGAGCCCTGCTCAAAGCGCCATGCTCCCCAGCCTTATACCCAGAAGTGCCCTTGCCAATGCGGTGGCCATGAATTCGATACTCTTTAGGGGTAGCGCTCTCATTGGTCCTGCCCTTGGGGGAATTATCATCACCGCTTGGGGCATTGGCGGGGCTTATACCGCAAATTCCCTATTTCATCTTGTGGTGGTGTTCACCCTTCCTTTCATACGTGCCACTTCTGTGGGGAGCGCGGGGCGCACCCAACTGCTCCGAAGTGTTTTTGAAGGCCTCAATTACGTCCGCCGCCAGCCGGTCATCTGCGGAGCATTGCTGTTGGAAGCTTTCGCATCCTTCTTTTCACTGAACCAGGTGTTTCTTACGGTATTTGCCAAAGACATATTGCAGGTTGGCGCAGGGGGATTCGGCCTCATGCAGTCTGCCAGGGGAGTGGGCAGCATCACTGGTGCGCTGGCACTCATTTTCATGGGGAATTTTCGCCGCCCGGGAAGAACCCTCTATGTTCTTGGGACCATCCATGTGTTGACCTACTTACTTTTTGCGTACTCTCAGGCATGGCCCTTCTCGCTTTTTCTGTTGTTGATCCTGGGCATGAGCGACACCATGTGGGGAACCACGCGGAACGTCATCTTCCAGTATTCGAGCACGGAGGGAATGAGAGGCAGGGTCATGAGTATCTCCCAGATGACCTTCAGGGGATTGAATCATCTTGGCCAGGCCCCCACGGGAATGTTCATAGCCCTTCTCGGTGGCCGTTTGGCCGTATTTTCGGCCGGACTTGTTATCGGTGGATCCATGCTGTGGACCAACTACCTTTACCCGGGTCTTAAACGTTTTGCTCTCAATGAGATAGACCCTGTCGAACGGCGTGCTTCAGAAGTAGCGGCAAAGCGGCCGGGTGCTTGATTAACCTGGCCGAATTCAGTGTGGAGATCTGATGGAGTGAAAAGCCCGGGTAGCGGATCCTTTGAGTGATATCGGTGGTAATAGGTAACCCATTGAAGTCGTTGACAGTCCCCGCCAACGGTGGTACTTCCCTCATTGTCGGAATTTCCTATGCTCTCAAATGAAGAAAACCAGCTTTTAACCCGCGTAGGCCGCGGGACTCCGTGCGGTGAGTTGCTGCGCCGTTACTGGCATCCCATAGCCGGAGCCAGGGAGTTGACGGAGGATCGGCCCAAGAAGCGAATCAAGATTCTGGGCGAAGAGCTTGTCCTTTTTCGCGACCAAAAAGGTGGCTATGGTCTTATTGGTGAGCACTGTGCCCACCGTGGGACGTCTCTTTACTATGGATTCATAGAAAGTGGCTCCATCCGTTGTCCCTATCACGGCTGGCTTTACGACAAGGCCGGAAAATGTTTAGAGCAGCCTTTCGAGCCCAACCCGAAGTTTCGGGAACAGGTGAGACACCCGGCCTATCCGGTTGCGAAACTGGGCGGGTTATTATTCACCTACATGGGTCCCCCAGACCGCAAGCCCCTCCTGCCCCGTTGGGATATACTAGCATGGAAAAATGGTCACCGTAGCGTCCTGCGTCAAGAGACCCTCAACTGTAACTGGCTCCAGGCAGAAGAAAATTCCGTGGATGTAACCCACACTTTTTTCCTCCATTCCCACACACTGAGACAAAGGGCCCGAGCTCAATCAGAACAGGGGGTAATGAGCCCTGGTAACCTTCCCTTGGGATACCAGCCGGATGGCAACAGATCGCCTGCCGATGAAATTGGTTATGGACGTCCGTTTGAAAGTTATGGGTTCCAGCCCTTCGAGTGGGGGCTGTTAAAAAGTTGGGTTTATGGAGGCAAGCATGGCAGTGAAGGCTGGGGGCATCCATTAATTTTTCCCAACATGCTGCGCATTACTGCTCAGATGCACTGGCGCGTTCCTATTGACGATTACCGTACAGAGCTCATCATTGTCCATTTCCGCCCGAGCGAGGATGGTCAGGAGGTGGAGGAGGGAGAGGACCCTTTAGTCCAATTCATGCCACCGCAGATGCTCCCCAACGCCGAATACACAATGGATACCTTCTTCAGTCATGACAAGATGGCCTGGGAGACCCAAGGTGCGCTATTTGACCGTTCAAAGGAGCACCTGGGTGAATCCGATCGGGGAATCATCATGTTCCGTAAAATGCTTAAGGAACAGATCGAGATCGTTGGTCAGGGCGGGGATCCCTGGGGGCTTGTACGCGACCCCGAGAAGAACGTCTGCATCGAGCTTGCGGGGTGGCAAAACGAAGCCGATCTTTACCGGGACCCCTATTGGGCCGGCGGCAAATCGCATGGGAAATCGAAGGATGAGATCTTTGACAATCGGCATGAGATAGTCGATGTTCCCTACGGTGCGGCGAGGCCAAAGATCGATGCCGCGAAGGTTAACCGTAACGGTAGTTGAGCGAAGCAAAGAGCATGCTTACCAAGGATGAAAACGATCTGTTGACCAAAGTGGGACCTGGTACCCCGTGTGGAAATCTGATGCGCCGCTACTGGCATCCGGTGACAGCGGCAAGCGAGCTAACCGCTGACCGTCCGAAAAAACGGGTCAAGGTCTTGGGAGAGGATCTGGTGCTGTTTCGGGACGAGAAGGGCGAATTCGGTCTCCTGGAAGAGCACTGCTCCCATAGGGGCACTTCCCTGTACTATGGTTTCCTGGAAAATGGTGGCCTAAGGTGTCCTTACCACGGGTGGCTTTACGACCGCTCCGGCAGTTGTCTTGAGCAGCCCTTCGAGCCCAATCCTAAATTCAAGGAAAGTATCCGGCATAGGGCCTACCCGGTCCAGAAACTCGCAGGTCTCTTGTTCGCCTACATGGGACCGGAACCGGCTCCCTTGTTACCGCGGTGGGACATCCTCGTTTGGGACCGGGGTCACCGGAGAATCGAACGCCAGGAGACGTTGAACTGCAATTGGCTACAGGCAGTCGAGAACACAATGGATTTTGTCCATACCTCAATCCTCCACGCCTATGCCTTCAAAAAGGCGGGACGAAGCACCATGTCCACCGGGTTTTTGGGACGTCCGTTTGCCCGGTATGGTTTCCAGCCGTTTCAGTGGGGTCTACTGAAAAGCTGGGAGTACGAAGGCGATACTGCCGGATCCGGATGGGGCAATCCACTCGTCTTTCCTACTATGTTTCGGCAATCGGATATCTGGAGCGCTATGCACTGGCGGGTTCCCGTGGACGATACCCATACGGAAATCTACGTCGTCCTTTTCAAACCCAGCGACGATGGGGAGCCTGTTGCGCAACCGGAGGAACCGCCGCTGGAAGACCCCCCGCCTCAGACCTATCCTGATGGCGAATATACAATGAATACCTTCTATAGCCAGGACAAGATGGCCTGGGAAACCCAGGGGCAGATCTATGGGCGGGATGAAGAGCACGTGGGGATGTCCGATCGCGGAATAATCATGTATCGCAAGATGCTGAAGGAACAGATCGAGGTGGTTGAGCGGGGTGGGGAACCTATGAACATCATTCGTGACCTGGGCGACAACAAGGCCATCGACCTCGAAGGATGGTGCTCAGAGCGGGACACCCGCGCAGGAGCGCGACGGAAGGGAATCGAACTGAGCCGCGTACGAACCAAGAAGGAAGTCTTTGATAGCAGACACGAGGTTTTTGAAGTCCCATTCGGCACTGCCCGGCCGCGTCCCGAATGAGTTTCAAGGCGGTTTTCTGGATCCAGTGAACGTTTCCAATATGGAGTGGGCCGAAAACAAAGGAGCTAGGTCACATGGCTGAGAACACTGTTGTCCGAGTGGGGATCGTCGGGATTGGCATCGCGGCGCGCCAGGTGCTTGGGAGTATCGAGCAAACGGAAGGTGCGGAGCTTACGGCCGTATGCGATATTCGAGCCGACGAAGTGGACCGGTTTAAAAAGCGCTTCGGCGTCGAGGGCTTCACGCAAATCGAGGATATGTGCAAGCACGGCCCCGTGGATGCTGTATGGGTGGCCACGCCCAATAATTTCCATGCCGAACATACGATCATCTCCGCGGACCATGGTAAGCACGTTATATGTGAGAAGCCTATGGCCATCTCGATTGACGAGGCGAACCGCATGGTTGATGCCATTGAGCGTAATGGCGTTAAGTATGTCCAAGGGCACAGCCGCATTCACCGCCCTTACGTTCGAAAAATGGGGGACATGATTGCCAGCGGGCGTCTGGGGAGGATCATTCACATCAACACGTGGATGTATAATGACTGGATTCAACGGCCCTGGGAGGCACATACACTAGACCCAAAGCGCGGGGGTGGCTCTGTCTTTCGGCAGGGACCGCATCAGATGGACGTGGTGCGCTATCTGGCTGGAGGGATGATTCGTGGTGTGCGTGGAACGGCGGGAAAGTGGCACCCTAGCTACGATGTCGAGGGTGACTACCACGCGTTTATCGATTTTGAGGATGGGCCCACGGCGATGGTTAGCTTCAACGGCTATGCGAATTTTGATATCCGCGAGCTAACATGGGGGATCGGAGAAGGGGGGAGACGTGTGGACGAGAACACCATGTTAGGACCCAAGCCGAGAGCGAAAGGGCCGATTGCGGCACAAGAGTTTTATAACCTTCCTCAGTACTCCATCGAGGCGTTTAGCGCTGGAGGAGAGAGAAAACAGGATTTCTTCGGGCTCATGATCGTAAGCTGTGAGAACGGAGATATCCGCCAATCCCCCGATGGCCTATACGTGTATACGGAGAAAGGGCGGGAAGAAGTTCTCATGACTGAACGAGAGCTACGTGCCGGGGAGATCCAGGCGTTGGTGGATGCCATCAGAGAGAGTCAGCCGTCCTTTCCCGACGTGCGCTGGGGCCGAGCAACCTTGGAGGCATGTATTGCGATGATCGATTCTCGCTGCGAGCGCAAGGAGATTATCATGAAGCACCAGGTGCCGTCTCCACTGCGCCCGGCGCTGCAAAAGATAGCGGGCGCGGCCGCGTAAGCTCCGTTTGTCTCCTCAGTCACTACCGGGGGTTGCTGCTCAAACGGCGATCCCTATCCCAACTGGAAGGACAGCACAGAGTCTATGAAAGCCCATGTCTATAACCACTTCACCGAGATGCTGATTCAATACGGTATTCCGCAGGTCTTTGGGATGCGTGTTTATCCCGAAATGGACCTGTCCAAGATCAGGCCCATCAATATCCATCACGAAACCTCCGCCGGCCTCATGGCCTATGGCTATGCGCGTATCAGTGGGAAGCCCGGAGTCATTACCTTGAACCGGCCGGGCACCATGAACGTCATCATGGCACTGACCGAGGCGTGGAACTCATCGGTTCCCATCATAGTCCTCATGGAAGGTCTAGCCACGTCCAGTGAGGGGAAGAACGCACTCTACGAGCAGGACCAGATGGGAATGGTCAAGCCCGTGTCAAAATGGATTGGTGACATCACGGACATGGCCAAGGCACCGGAAATGCTTCGCAAGGCCTTTCGCATGGCCACCACGGGTAGACCCGGTCCCGTGGTCTTAAACATACGAGGCATGGGGGCGACTTTTTCTCCTCAGCATCATATCGACGCAGAACCCTTTGCGGAAGAAGAATATGCCAGCTTCCCGGCAATGAGGATATCTCCTGAACCAGGCCAGGTTGAGAAGGCCGTCGAGACTTTGCGCCAGGCACGACGGCCCTGCATCATTGCCGGCGGTGGGGTAAACCTTTCCCGTGGGTGGGATGCGCTGAAGGAACTCGCCGAGTTGGGTCAATTGCCCGTGGCCACAACCATTTCAGGGAAGGGCGCCTTCCCGGAGAAGCACCCCCTTAGCGCCGGTCCCACGGGTGCCGTGGTGGGTGGTTGGTTGGGCAGGGGACGGGTGTCGGAACGGATTGTCAAAGACTCGGACGCTGTGCTGCTGGTGGGAACCCGCACCAATGAGATGGCCACCGCCCGTTGGTCCGTCCCTGATCCAGGTTCCACCCTTATTCATATCGACATTGACCAGAAGGAGATCGGCAGAAACTACCAGACTCGAGTGGGGATGATTGCCGATGCAAGGCTTGCCCTGGAAGCCCTCGTCAACGAACTTAGGAGACAGTCATTTCGGCCGAAAATGTCACGCGCCGATGAAATCAGAAGTCTGCTCCATCTGTGGCGTGAGGACAACGCGGCGCGGGCCAACTCCAATACGGTGCCCATTCATCCGGCCCGTTTGATGAGGGAGGTGCAGGAATTTATTGGACCCGATACGATTTTGGTATCCGACGGGTCAAGCCCTTTCATGTGGGCCACCAGCCACACCTTTGTGGAATCAGGCCCCACCTTTATTACACCCAGGGGGACAGGTGCCATTGGGACCGGCATCCCCATGGCCATCGGGGCCAAGCTCGCGGCGCCGGATAAGAGGGTCATCTGTTTTGAAGGTGACGGCGGGATCATGTGCGGCATCATCTCCGAATTGGAGGTGGCGGCCCGATATAACATCCCGATTGTGGTGGTGGTTTTCAATAATGGAACCTACCTCCTGGAAAAAAACCATATGAGGGAGTATGCCCTTAGCCAGGAGATGAACTTCGTCCCTGGATTGAACTTTGCCAATATCGCAAAGGAATTTAAATGCGAAGGGATCCGGGTGGAACACCCGGATGAGATCCACTCTGCCATCCAGAAAGGACTGGATTCCGGCAGGCCCACCCTCGTGGATGTGGCCCTCGACTCTAAGGAAGGATTTCCGTCTCAGCGTTGATCGGAAGTTCGAAAGGAGAGTTCTTATGCAGCAGCGCCCTCGTTATGCGCGTCCCGTGGTAACCCGTTCTAAACTCGTATTGGAGATGGCCGCCCAGTTGGCCGCCGATAACAGTTGGCCCTTGCAACAGGCTAGCGTAACCCTCAGACCTCAAGGGGGGGACGCAAAACCCGTGGTCCTGTTCGGGAGTGATAGTTTTGAGGCCATCGACGGGGTGGCCCGGGGGGAGGTTCAACTGGCGATCATCAACCCCGCGGAGCCTGTTACCCTTGCTCTACGAGGGACGGGACCCTTCAAGGAGCCTATTCCCTTGCGGGCAATTGCCGTTATACCCTCCCTTGATTCCTACGCCTTTGCGGTCAGTGAGAGCACTGGTTTGACTTCCTTGGAGGATATTCGGGACAAGAAGTATCCCCTTCGTGTTTCCCTCCGAGGGCAACGGGATCATAGCAATCACTTTTTCGAAAAAGTCGTGCTGGAAACCATGGGGTTCTCTCTTGAGGACATTGAGTCCTGGGGTGGCCAAGTGCGCTATGACCCCGGGCTCCCCAACGGCATTTCCACTTCGGGTAAGAATTATGAGTTGACCCGCATCGATCTCGTCAAACGGGGTGATGTGGACGCCATCTTCGACGAGGCGGTCAATGCCTGGGTGGGGCTTGCCCTGGATGCGGGGATGAGGGTCTTGCCCCTGCAGGAGTCGGTGGTTGAAAAGCTGGAGTCCATGGGGTTTCGACGCTCCTACATCAAGAAGGAAAGGTGGTCCAAGCTGCCGGGGGATGTGTTGGCCCTGGATTTCAGCGGCTGGCCCATCTATACCCATGCCGACGTGTCCGACGAGGTGATCACGTCATTTTGCCAGGCTTTGGAGGCGAGGAAGGAGCATATCCCATGGCAGGGTGAGGGGCCGTTGCCGTTAGAGCGTATGTGCAAGGATACGCCGGAAGGTCCGCTGGATATCCCGCTGCACCCTGCGGCGGAGCGCTTCTGGAAGGAACGCGGTTATCTCAGTTGACTATTATTTGGGAGGGATACGGCCATGGGTGAGATATTAGGTATCGGTTGTCCTCACGGACCCCACCTTAGGTTCACCGACGAGACGATGGCGAACAATTATTTTCGTCTCAATTTCAGGAATCAGAAAACCCCGGCCTTCTGGAGGGACCCGAAGAACTGGCCTGAAAAAATGAGGGAGGAATGGGGGGACGATGAAGGAGTCAAAGCTGCGGCTAAACATCGAAAGGTGGTCCTTGATGGCTATCGGGCTGCCCGGGAAGCCATTGACGACTTCAGTCCAGATTTCGTCTTGATATTCGGGGACGACCAGTACGAGAATTTTAAAGAAGATATTTTCCCTCCTTTTTCCATATTCGCTCACGATGAGTTTGAAATCGTTGAGCGGCGCGGTGGGATCAAGGTTGAATATGGACCCAAGGGGATTTTGGACACCGGACTCACTAATGTTGGACTCCCCATGGAACGCCCGCCATTACAGACCAGGTTTAAGGGGGCTAAGAAGATAGGCACCTTCATTGCCACCGGGTTGATCCATCGCGGCTACGAAGTGGGCTGGTCATCGAAGTTAAACAACGTCACCACCATTGGGCATGCTTTCTCCGGGACCCTTGATTATCTGGATTGGGACCGCAGGGGATTCGACTATCCCATCATCCCTTTTCACGTAAACTGCTACGGAGAAGACATGCGCATGCCCTCCCTCGGGTCACATGAGTGGATCGGCCGTCTGCCTGACCCCGATGATAAGGCTCGGCGAATCGAGGGGGGGGAAAGTCTGCCCCCCGGCTCTCCGCCACCTTGGCGCTGCTACGACCTGGGGAAGATGGTGGGGCAGATCATCAAGGAAAGCCCGTATCGGGCGGTGATGATCGGCTCATCGAGCTGGTCCCACGCGTCATTAACCAACATGCACGGGTTTCTGTGGGGGGATGTTGACTGCGATCGTCGGCGCTACGAGCAGCTCAAGGCGGGGCAGCACCACAAGTGGAGAGAGTTGGAGCAGGAACAACTCCGCGCATCCGGTCAGCATGAGATGCGCAACTGGATCTGTCTTGCCGGTGCCATGGAAGGGCGCAAGGCGAAGGTGCTGGCCTACGCCGAGACCTATATCTTCAACTCGTGCAAGTGTGTGGCGGTTTTCCCTCCTCAAGGTTGAGAGGCCCTTCTCCCAGTCATGAAGCAGCGGTCTAACCAAATTGTTGTCTTCAAGGAAGCTGTTCAGTGGGTAGGCAGTTGGGTGCCGCCCCATGAAAATGTTCTGGTCATATGGAAAACCCGTATTCGTGACAGGAATGTGTCACGTCCGGGTGAGTGGAAAGGAAGGGTTTTAAAATGGCAAAGATAGTCTTGGGTTTTGCGAGTTCACACGGCCCTACGATCAAGACGTTACCCGGCCAGTGGGATAGTATCGTTGAGCGGGATAAGAAGGATCCTCGTTACGACTACGGTGAGCTGCTGCGAAACGCGAGCCCGGCCATTGCACAAGAAGTCACCCTCCAGAAGAAACAGGAACGCTACGACAGATGCCAAGTGGCAATTAAAAAACTTGCTGGTGTGGTGGCCCAATCGGAGCCGGATGTGGCTGTAGTGGTCAGCAACCCCCACGGAATCCTACCGGATGACCCGTTGACTGTTTTTGGGGTCTTTTCCGGTGATCAACTGTCCACCCGTTCGCTTGGGGGGGCCGGAAGAAGTTCGGATCCCAAGGTGGCTGCGATGACGGGGCCGCCCCCGGTGGCTACCTCCAGGCCGAGAAGGGAGCAGAGGCATTTCCCTGGATTTCCGCAGTTGGCGAATCATCTGATCGATAGTTTGATTGACGAGGGGTTTGATATCGCGTCCTCAAGCCAGTTTCGGGCGGAGCATGGGCTAGATGAGGCCTTCAGTACGTTTTATGAGTTGTATCAAACGGATGGGACGGTTCCCATGGTTCCATTGATCGTCAGTCGATATCTGCCGAGCCAGGCCAAGTCTGCGCGCTGCTATGCCCTGGGCCAGGCCCTGCGTCGGTCCATCGAGTCCTGGAAGGAGGACAAGAGGGTCGTGGTTATGGCCTCGGGTGGGCTCAGTCATCAGATTGTCGACGAGGAACTGGACCAGCAAGTGATCCATGCCTTGAAGGAAAAAGATGTCCAGCGGCTTTGCTCCCTGCCGAGGGATCGCTTGAACCGCGCACCGGGCACTCCAGAAATACTCAATTGGGTGGCTGTGGCCGGCGCCATGGAATCCTCTACCATGACCTTGGTGGATTACGTGCCGTGTTATCGTTCGCCTGCAGGTACTGGACATGGAGTCACATTCGCCTATTGGAACTAGGGTATGCTTTTCATCAGCAACCTAGACGTTGAAAAGGTCCTAACCATTGCAGACGTGCTCCGGGTCCTGGAGGATGGGCACCTGGAGTTGGCGAAGGCCGAACTGGTGGTGCGGCCGCGAGTGGACATCTATACCGAGACACGTTCCCAGGGCAAGTTTCACCGCTGGGGGACCATGGAAGGCTCCAGTAAGGGGCTACATCGCCATGCCATAAGGATGAAATCGGATATGATGAGCTGGCCGCAAAGGAATGGCCTGACGGTGGAGGACAAGTTCTGCGTTCGGCCGGGCCTCTTCTGCGGGCTGATCTTTCTCTTCGATACCAACAACGGCGAGCCCTTGGCCATCATCAACGATGGGTACCTGCAACATTTGAGGGTGGGGGCCCTTGGTGCGCTAGGGGCGAAGTATTTAGCCAAGGAAAATGCCTCCGTTGTGGGGATGCTGGGAGCAGGGGGTATGGCAAGGAGCCATCTATTGGCCTTTGCCGAAGTGAGGAATATCAAAAAGGTAAAGGTTTACAGTCCCACTAAAGGTAACAGAGATCTCTACGCAAGTAAGATGGCAGAAAAGCTGGGTATTGAAGTCATTCCCTGCACCAGTCCGCAAGATGCCGTGAAGGGAGCGGATATACTTGCCACCTGTACGAACTCCATCGACCGCACGGTATTTGCCAGAATGTTAGAGCCCGGGATGCACCTCACACAGGTGGCAGGTGAGTATGCGGACGATGTTTACCCCAAAGTGGATGTGTGTGTGGGCGGTGATCCAAAAAGCCAGGTTGTCGGCGGTGTGCCATTGGACGATTCACAGGGGTTCACCACCTATTTGGCGGGGAGTTGGGATGCCCTGCGGGAGGCGAGAGGATTCAGGCGGGGGCAGGCGGCTCATGGCGACCGAATACTGGCAAAGGAAGTTCAATCCGAACCCGAACCATCATCCGCCTTCCCTGCAAGAAGGGTGCCTTTAGTTGATTTAATCCTTGGCCGGGCCAAGGGAAGGTTAAACCAAGACGAAGTTAGTGCCTCGGGTGGGGGAAGGTTGGGGGGAGGGCTGAAACAGGGGATGCAGTTTGCCACCGTTGGATCCCTGGTGTATGACTTAGTCAAACAGGCACAATTGGGGAAGGAAGTTCCAACGGAGTGGTTCCTCCAGGATATCCGGGATTGAGGCTCGGAACCTTCCCAAATTGTCGTTGATCTGTTAAAAGAACATAATGGCGCAGACCGGATGGTATTTAGGGAAAACATCTTAAATATTTCAGTTCAAAAAAAGGAGATTCTATGAAGTATGCCAATGACGAAAGAGTCGATACCTACAATGACTGGCAGGTGGCACAGAAGGTTCCCATTAACAAAGAGTTCTATATATCCGATCTGAAAGAGGTGGAGGTGGCCCCCTGGGATTTTAAGGGCGCCAACGGAGCGTTCATTAATCTGGAGGGGACCGGGGGGAGCAACGATGCCTATGTGTTGGAGATCCCTCCCAAGGGGCAGACGAAAGTTCAAAAGCAGCTTTATGAAGAGATGGTCTATATCATTGACGGGCATGGGGCCACGTCAATTTGGCAGAAGGACGGCAAGAAGCACAGCTTCGAGTGGCATCCTGGAAGCCTTTTCGCAATACCATTGAACGCCCGGTATCAGCATTTCAACGGGCAAGGAAACGCCCCCGCGAGGTACTTTGCCGTTACCAACGCGCCCTTCATCATGAACCTCTTTCATAATGTGGACTTTGTGTTTGATAACGATTTTATCTTTAAAGACCGTTTTGCGCCCGATGAAGACGATTACTTTAACAGCAAGGGGCAGTACTGGGGGTCACGGAAGCTTTCAGTGAATTTTGTTCCCAACACAAAGGACATCGCTCTCTACGAGTGGAAGGAACGAGGCGCGGGAGGGAAGAACATTAACTTTGATCTCGCGGGTAACGTCATGGGATCTCATATCTCGGAGTTTCCCGTGGCCACGTACAAAAAGGCCCATCGCCACGGTCCCGGCGCCCACGTCATCATTCTAAAGGGAGAAGGCTATTCATTACTCTGGCGGGAGGGAGATGAGCCGCGGCGAGTGGACTGGAAGCCCGGCAGTGTTGTGGTTCCACCCACCACGTGGTTTCATCAGCATTTCAATTCCGGCGCGGAGCCTGCTCGCTATCTGGCGTTGCGTTGGAACAACTGGCGTTTTCGATTCGTGGGCCTCACCGACGAGAGACCCATTGACAAAAGCGTAAAAGAAGGCGGGGGACAGATCGAGTACGAAGACGAAGATTCAAGGGTGCACGAGATGTTCGAGTCCGCTCTGGCCAAGGTCAACGTCCAGTGCAAGATGGGAAGTATGGTATCCACGTGCACTCAGAAAGAAATGGCCAAGGCCGGTTAGCCGATCAAGTGCTCTACCAAGCAATGAGGAGGGATCGTGCCTCTATTAATTGACTGGCACTCCCATCACACGCCGCATGAACTCGTAGAAAGATTGGTCTCTTTGGGCGGTCGTGGTCCTCGTATCGACGACTACGATTCGCCCGATTTCTCAAAAAGGGTAAAAGAGATGGACGAAGCGGGGCTGGACCTGCAACTGGTCTGCCAGGGGGCCGGGGTTCACGCGGATTTTCTTCCACCGGACCAGGCCATGGAGTTGGTACGGGAGTCCAATAATCTCCTAGCCCAGCGATTGGCCGCCCACCGAGACCGGTTAATGGGGGTCATGGCCATTTCGCTAAAGAACGTGGAAGGTTCAGTAGCAGAGATTGATCGAATGGCCGCTCAGGGTTTTCGAGCCGTACTCATGTATTCAAGTATAAATGGTGAGGTAATGGCGGACCGGCCCGAGAGCGAGCCCCTTTTAGCAAAGATTGCCGAGTTGAATCTTCCCATATTCCTTCATGGTGGTGGGGGAGGCCGAAGCGATCCAAGTCTTAAAAGACTGGAGGACGGCGGTGCCGGGGTAAGCGCAAGCGCTCTTGCCGACGCCGGCGTGTCCGAGTGCGTGGTTAGGATGATTGCAAGCGGTGTTTTTGACCGCCACCCCAATTTGCAGGTGGTCATTAGGAGTGGAGGAGGGGGAATACCGCTGTTGCTCAACAAATTATTCTGGAAACATAAGGGGCCGGGTGAGGAGAAGCGTTACTCGGAGATATTGCTCGAGCATTTCCTGGTGGATACCGCAAGCGTAAACGCGAGAACTCTGCGCTTTCTACTGGATACCCTTGGCTCAGAGCGGGTTGTGTTTGGGTCGGACTACTGTGGGGGGCTAGGTCCGCTCAAGAAGGCCATGCCGGTGATAGAGGAACAGCCGGATTCCAGTTCGGTCAGGTCGGTTACGGAGCGTAATTCACGCCGGTTGCTTCACATTTAATAACCAAGATCTGCCTGCTCAAGGTAAGTTCCCTGATCTCTAGCTTGAAAGGGTTGCAAGTCATATGAGGGCCGTAACGTTACGCTCTCTACTCACCTTGCCCATTCTTTTGGCGATGGTGTTTACTGTCTCAGCTCAGGATCCCAGCCGTGGAATCCAGAACTATTCGGACATTGATTGATAAAAAGAAAACAGTCCACCAGCTTTCCCCCTAGGAGTTTCAAGAAGTCCGACCGGTTTTCGGGCGGTTGATCGATGAGAGTTCTGCCAGGCGGTCCAAAGACCGCCTCAGCTATGAAAGCCATGAGGTTGAAGTGGCCCATGAGGATAAGATTTTATTATCAACGGTGATAGATACGAGGCCAGAACGTCCTGCTTCGACCCCTTTGAGAAGGAGGAGAAGGTTGTTTTCCTTGAGGGAAAGCCTCTGGGGGTATGCGTGAGCACGGACGTGTTGAATCTGCGAAACGATAGAGTTTGTCGAATAGGGTGTCAGCCCCATGCGGGTTTGATGGAATTTAAAAAGTGAGCCCTTTGAATAAGGGGACACCGACGGGTGAGGGGATATGGTGGTCCCAACGGGAATCGAACCCGTGTTACCGACGTGAGAGGCCGGTGTCCTAACCGCTAGACGATGGGACCATGGCTGAGGAGGTAGGACTCGAACCTACAATCGCCTGATCCAGAGTCAGGTGGCTTACCAATTAGCCGACTCCTCAATGGATTTTTTACCTTAAAGAAGTAGGCAGTGTTAGTCAAGTTCCGCTCAGGGGGTCTCGTTCACCAAGGCGAGGGCCTGATCGTCCAGTTGGTTACCTTTTACCCCATATCCGTTGTGCGATTCATGACCTTAAATTTCAACCGTTAGTTTGGGGAGGTACGGGAAATGGTTCGTATTATCCTTCGTCATAATGAACATCCACCAGAGTGCAGGGTTCTCCGGTCACCAGAGCAGACTCAATCGCGCAGAGAAGGCTGAGGGGTCGAGAACCTAGCGAATATGCGAGAGCTTGATATTCCATGAGTCATCCTCCGGATGGGATTGGGGCACAAGGAGAAGGGAACGCTCATTGAAGGGTTGACCTTCGGGAACATTTCAGGACAGGACGGTACAGTAAAGCTATTCTCGGTATATTTTGGACACTTTTTACGTGAAACTATTTGTCCTGATGCAGATTAAAGCCGAAATTGGAATTTTATCGCGTAACCCTTTCCACGGCCAATCTGGACCCAGTATATGTCATTCGCATCATTTTTCTCATTACCAGGGGGTGTATAGAGAAAATCAGTGCCACATATACAAAATGCGCAAAAGTCCTTAGAACCACTAGGCAGGCCATAAAAAACAGACGGCTTGCGGCACTTCGGTTTGGTCACGTGAAGCTCGTTCCAAGGGCCTCCCTCGAAGCCTAGAAAAAAACTCGGCATCCTGGTGGGAGACCCACCAAAAAACTGCGGAAGAGAAGGAATTGACAAGGTAAATACAAGTATTGATAAAACAAATATTTTGGATGGGGATAACACAACCGGTGGGCCTACCTTCTTATATAAGGTTGGAATTGCGCACCAGGGGTGGTAAATATTTGATCTAGTTAATTCGCCCCCGTAGCTCAGGAGGATAGAGCACAGGATTCCTAATCCTGGGGCCATCGGTTCGAATCCGGTCGGGGGCATTTAATTTAGAGCTAGTTACCTGCCATAGCTCAATTCCCAGCAGGTTCGATGTTTCTAAAATGCCTCCACGACAAATCTTTGGACGGAATCTGTGAGGCTTTGATTTTCCACGTTATCCTCGAATCCGCTCCTTTGCCCGGGGTGGTAAAACGAACCCCACGTTCCCGGAGAGGAAAATAGTCCCGGGCTGGGACCTTGGTATGTACACTCTGTTGGTAATACCTGCTGTCTTTGTCCTGATAAGTCTTATAGAAATTCACGTCGGGAATCTAACCGATTTGGTTTAGACCATGGCCGAACGATCAACCCTTAGAGCCCAAGCAGAAGGTGGAGATCCGAGCGCCCAATTCGCATTAGCCAACAGATATTGGCCTGAGGATGGAGGAAACGAGATTGCCCAGGCGGACATGGATGAGGCCATTAAGTGGTTGAGAAAAGCCGCCGAGCAAAGCCATGTACGAGCGCAGATGCGATTGGCAGAGCTCTTGGGCAAAGACGATGTCGAGGAAACACTAAGGTGGCTTCGCCTAGCCGCCGAACAGGGCAATCCCGAGGCCGCCATGAAGAGATGTTACTATTTAATGGAATTTCTTGGTGATGAGGCGCAAGGGGTCAAGTGGTACAAGCTTGCTATCCAAGCCGGCCATCCACATCGTGGTGACGCGCTGGGGATCAGCGCACCGGTTTATAGGGACTTTGTTTGGGGAAAGAGGATCGTTCCCCCAAAGGAAAAGATTCCTCGGGAGAGGAGGCTTGCGAAAGCCGGCGATCCCGGGGCTCAGTACCGTTTAGGTGCCCTATTCGCAAATGGAGCGAGTGTCTCCCTTGATTATGTTCAGGCCTACGGTTGGTTTGCGGTGGCGGCGAGACCCGATCTAAACCCGTCCATGACAACCACATCGAAACGCGACGCCGTCACGGACTGGAGAACAGCTGCTAGGGCAGTTCGAATCTTAGAACAAGTGATGGAGGAATCTGAACTGGATCTAGCAAGGAGGCTGGCCAGCGATTATTTGAGCAGATTCGGTGGAAGAGTTGCCTTAGAAGCAAGAATTTTCCATTTCGCAGAAAGTTGTGCGTTTCTGTTTGTGGGAATTATGGTCGTGCTCCCCGTGCTGATGCTTCGAGGCCTTTGGACACGATTTTGTGCTTCGAAAACCGGGCGATAGAGAAATACAACAAGGGCTCTGATAGCCAGATGGTTGGACAACTCCTGATGTCAGTTCAATGTTAAATTTGTGTTACGCCGGTGCTAATGTGCCGGTAGTGCGTTATCCTAGGTTGCATTAGCCGTTTTCTTGAGCTGCGGGACGATTGAAACCTTGATCCCGGGGTCTAGGGTCCCGGAACCACAGCCCGAGTCGGTGAATCCCAAAAGTAGCGAGGAAGAGCGGCCCCTTTTCTAAAGCCAATAAAACTTCACATGAATGATAGCTACAATTGTCGCGAGTATCAGGAAGAGAAAGGGAAGGAGTGGGAGTGCCGCAAAAAATATGCTTCTTAAAATGTTCTTATCATACTTAGCCATTCCTACAACCTTGTATCTCAGACTTTAAACGGCAGGCCTGTCAGATAGTTTAACAAGTAGATTAAACCTATTGCGCCGGTCAGGACTCCGAGCATTACTTTCAAGGACTTTTCCGGCACGAATTTCTGAGTCTTGGAAGCCGCCCAAGAGCCGCATATTGCTGCGCTGGCAACGAAGAAACCCCAGGCCCACTCCGGGGCCACATAATTTCCACTCAGCAGGGGGACGGTCAGGGTATAGGATATAAGTCCCATGGCGGATAGGGTGATAACGAACGGTATGGTCGCCGCCACCAGCACGTACATGGGGAGGTGGAAAAACGTCGTCAATATCGAGACTAACAGAAACCCGCCGCCAACCCCGAAGGTAGATGCCACAATGCCCACCCCCAGGCCGATTCCCAATAGAATGGGTACGGAGAGAGTCCACCTTTCGCCCCAGAACTCTATGGTGATGACACGGAAGTTTTTCTCCACGGTGTGTATCCTGATGTCCTCGGGCAATCCAGAGGGGAGCTGATTATTTTTCAGACGTTGCTCGACCTCCAAGGCAAACTTCTCCTCGAGTCTCTGCTTGGAAGGCATGGACTTTATATGTCGCGGTGTTGCTTCATATATCAGATGGCCTCCCAAAAATAGGAGCGCGAGACCGACCGCAGCCTTGAAGGGAACGGGATCGGAGAGATAATGCACCCGTAGAAAGGGCCCTATCTGGGCCCCAACGGCCGCACCTATACAGAGCCAAATGGCAAGGTCCAGGTTCCACTGTTTCTCCCTTCGAAACCCGAACAGAGCGCCGAACGGATTTAAGAACGTGACCACAAGATCCGTCGGACTTATGTGTACGCTGTTAAATTGCAGTATAGACATGGAGTAGGGAAGAGAGAAGATGCCCGTCGCCTCCCCTACGACTCCCATCGCGTATCCGGTCCAAAGCCCCATCCAAAGAAGGTGCCAGATGGGTACATAGATATCATTTCCGGCAAGGGGGACACCACGAGAGCCGCCGATGAGAAATCCATGCTGGACGTAACTCAGAGCTATACCGAGGCCGAATGTAATCACGATCAAAGGAAGTTGTTCTGTAAGAAACTCACGTCCTACCGTTTTCTCTTTGCCCATTAATCTCATAGATACCTTAACATCCTTGATTTACGCTGTGAGCGATTCAGCCCCAATCCGTCTTGATTCGCATTCATCCTTTCTGCTAGCCTCAGCAGCGCTTCCATGCCGATAAGAGTTCCTGCCAATGTATCTTTGCCGGAGGATTCCCCTATGACCATGACTTGACGAGCCAGTGAGACAACAGACGCAACTTGGTCTGCGCACAGGATTGTTCGTAGAAGTTGACTTAGAGGCCGAACCACCTCACCCCTGTTGGCATCGGTCAGGAGAACCTGGGCGTATGTGGTGGTTCGACCCGGCGCAAGTGAGACGATGGTCGAGTTTACCCTTTCGACCTCGGATCTCAGGGACTCATGGGCCAGGCCAAAAAAGGTTCCCGCTGCCATGACGCCTGCCAGGACGTCCTCGCCTGAAGGCGTAAGCCCGGGGCCCAAGCCGATAAGTTTGGATGAGGCCTGAAGTACGGTCTTAAAATCAAGGGTTGGAATGGAAAGAAAAAGCTCGTTTGCGGCCTGAGACATGGCCCTCACAAACGCATCACGGCCCACTTCAGAGATGGCTTCATAGCGGATGTTCTCAAAGATCCTGTACGGTTCCGTTGCAACGTTCTTCAGAGGTTTGCCATTTCCGGCATGCTGAGTCACGACCGTTGAGACGATTTCGAGGTTCCTGCGGATTTCGGCGGGGTTCATTGCGGGTCCATCAAGGGATGGAGCGGGATTCCATAGTCGGGATCTCCCATTGACCTGCCCCCAGGAGTGGTACCACCCTTTAAGTTAGAGCCGGAATTATCTGGAGTCCAGCCCATGGGGATGAATTCCCAGCCTGCGCTCTGGGCAGAAAGGCCTCCGGTGCCGGAGAACGATAGCCCAGGGCGCTGTGAGGCCGCCGCTGGTTATACTCTCTTCTCCATCTTTCGATCAGCACCTGAGCTTCCCTCAGGGTTTCAAACACCTCCCGGTTGAGCAGCTCATCCCTGAGTTTTCCGTTAAAACTCTCCACGTAGCCATTCTCCCAAGGACTGCCAGGCTCGATGTAGAGTGTCCTGACACCAATGGCCTTGAGCCAGTCCCGGATAGCCTGAGCCGTAAACTCGGGGCCATTGTCGGACCGAAGGGACTGCGGCACGCCCCGTTCCACGAATAGCTCCGCTAACCGTTCCAGCACATCCCGGTGATTCATCCGTCTGGCCACATCAATCGCCAAGCACTCCCGGGTGTATTCATCCAGGATGCTCAACAGCCGAAAGGCCCGACCGTCTTCGGTTCGCTCGTGCACGAAGTCATAACTCCACACATGGTTTCGATGCGCCGGTCTCAGGCGAATGCAGGAGCCATCAGTCAACCGGAGCCTCCCTCGCTTAGGCTGACGGCTGAGGACTTTCAGCCCTTCCTGCCTCCAGAGCCTCTCCACTCGCTTGTGGTTGACCTTCCACCCCTCCCCACGCAGCATGGCCGTAATCCTCCGGTAGCCGTATCGCCCGTATTCGCTGGCCAGCTCCATCATCCGAGCCACTAGTCTTGCTTCCTCTTCCGGGATCTCTCGGACTCTTCGTTGCGTCGATCGCGGCTGTCCCAACACTTGGCAAGCCCGGCGTTCGGAGACTCGATCAGGTCCCAATCTTTCTCTGGCCCATATCACCGCTCGTCTCCTCTTCGCCGGGCCTAGAAGTTTCCCGAGGACACTTCCTTCAGGATCTGGTTGTCCAGCGATAGATCCGCCACCACCTTCTTCAACCGCGCATTCTCCTTGTCCAAGGCCTTGAGCCTCTTGGCCTGATCCATCTTCAGGCCTCCATATTCCTTCCTCCACCGGTAGTAGGTCTGCACGGTTACCCCCACCTGCTTGCACACCTGGCCCACCGCCTTCCCTTGGGCCAAGCTCACCTCCGCCTCACGCAGCTTGAGGATAATCTGCTCGGCCGTAAATCGCTTTCTTGCCATCCTTGCCTCCTTCCTAAAATCAAAATCCCTAACATTTCACCTGGACTCGTTTTAGGGGGCAAGGTCAATGAAAAGAAACGAGCCCAGGGTAAAAGGCACAATCAGGCGATTCGAGCTCTAGGGCGACACCCGAGTCGGATTATCTACAAGATGCTCAAAGAAAAACGAGAGTACCAACTTCGCTCTGCAAAGGGGGGTACCCAAGCCAAGGTCAGATCGAGATCATCGCTTAAAAGGCAAATACGGAGGCCGAAAATATCAGCGAACAGCTAAGAACAAAACATTTGTCAAACAGAGCCCGTAGAGATTAGGTCGTCTGCTTGAAATTTCCAGCGGGATGTTCAGGCTTAGGATTGTAGACAATCTTAATGATTCGTCCTGCTTGTTTCCTGAGCTCTGCATCTTTGGTCATACGTACCGAGAACCGTGGAATCAACGAGCTCACCGTGGCAACATCCCGACCCAAACACGACGAAACCTCCCTTAGGCTGTATCCCATCCGCCGAATCATAACGTAACCCACCAACGCTCGTATTTTAGATGCTCCCCACGCCCGGTCCGCTCCCCCAAGCACCTTTGGTTCTATTCCTACACCATGCGCGCAACCTTCCGAAACATTTCTTTCGATGGCCGCGTAGGCTTACCATTATTTTCCTCCTTCTAGTCTTTCGCCAAATTCCGTTGATCCTAAAAAACGCTGATCCTCAACCCGGTAGCACTCCTCCCTGTGCCCTTCGCCGGCTTCTTGATCCACAAACCTCCTGTATGCCCCCCGTCCCCCAAGCATCTCTAATACCAGCCGGGGATCGACCACCTCGGTCCCGGCCTTTGGCATAACTCTTATGCCCGCTGTAAAGGATAATCTTCTGCTTTGCGTACCATTTTTGCTCTGACCGGATTTTAATGAATGAAACGCACCAGTGCCGGTAAATACTCATTCCTACTGCATACGATAGCTTTATAGCGTCCTTAAAATACATGGCCGGCTTTTCGGTGGGTCCGGTTGAAATATTGCGTATATAATCGCTGAAGCCCTTGCATGAATCTGGATAAGGGAGGGGAGCTTGTCTGGACCAGGAGATGGACATGGTTGAGAATAAGGCATTACGCGTAGATACAAATTCCGTGTCATTGCAGTGACAGGCTATCCTTCACTATTTCGCAGTCCAGTCAATGAAGCTTGCGGTGGTGGGTTATTTGATCAGACCCTTCGAGTTTTCCGAGTTGTTGACGGTTGCATGGGATGCAATAGCAGGCAAAGGAAACTTCCTTAAAGCGAGTCAATTGGCAAGAGTTTTAAACGCAATGGCCAATGATCTCGAAGGGATTGTGAAGCCCTCGATATCATTGGCTAACCCCAAGGTCCCAAAAATGGTTCTCCCTGGTAGGTATCCGGCATGGGTTCAAGCACATCGGGCCATTGATCATTGACTATCCTTCGACGCAGTTCCTTAGGCCTGGGGCGACCGTCCCAACCCACTTGTTCCATGTAATAATACAATTGAATGCAGTGACCATCGGGATCTAGCACATGCGCTGAAAAGTCTATACCCGGGAACAACTCGGGCGGAATCGTATCGATTACACGGACGCTGCGCTCCCGCAAGAAACTGACGGCGTCACACAGTTGACGGTAACTGCCCAGCTGAACTCCCAGGGACATACAGGTGGTTTGGGAGTTGAGGCCGAGAATCTTTTGCAGTGCTAGAGGATAGAGTGCCACCGAATGGTGCTCGGTGTTGGTACGTAAAAACACGCAGCGGTGTCCCTGCCAAACCACTTCCTCGGTGGGAATGAAGCCCAGTATGTCGCGATAAAATACCTCTGCTGCGTCGACATCCTGAACAAATAAACTCACTGGACCAAGGCGGGTGATCTTGAAAGGCCTGGAGAGGAGAATCCCCTCCACGTCGTAAGTGGGTGGGTTCTTTTCCAAATAGCGGTAGCCAGATAAAATATCCACACCTTCGGCTAGGGCTTTTTGTACCTCCTCCAGTTCCGACATCTGGGGTAACTGGGGCGCTTCCTGGAACTTGCGATTGTGCATAGGTAAAGGCTTGCTGTGGCCGTTCCAACCTATCTGCTCCATGCCGTAGTACAGTTCATTGATGTGACCGTCAGGATCGTAAACATAAGTGTGCCAGTTGGAACCTGGCATGTCGCGACCGGAACGTCGAATTTCGATTTTTCTCTCACCAAACCATTTGATTGCGTCACCTATCTGACCGAGACTTGGCACCTGCCATGTAATTTGATTGATGGTCACCTTAGGCCCAAACCGGTTGTGTCTCCCCAGAGCCTCCTGAACACGTCTGGGAAAGATGACGAAAGCATGGTGATCTCCGCCATAGCGCATGAAGTACCCTTTGGTGTCTCCAAGGCCCGCGACTTGCTCCGGGGTGGCTCGCCGGGCCATATCGTTGGTGTCAGAGATGCGGAACCCCAACAGCTCGGTGTAAAAGGGAACAGCCTCCTCCATTCGTGCGATATTGAATCCGAAGTGTCCGAAGCGTTGGATTTTGAATGGCCGGTCCAGAAGAACGCCACCCACATTAAATTTGCCTTGTGACGTTTGAGCCATCATCCCTTTCCTTTCGGCGTTCAGGTTTTGCATGGTTCCTGAGGATCTGTCTACAGAATACGACCAGGAGTGTCAATTGGGTCGGCAATCCTCTTGAAGCTCGAGAGGGTGTAGTTGCCAATGTTATTTTACCGCTCTTGACGACATTGTAGGTTTGATTTAACCTGCAAAAAAACAGGCAATGGTTAAACGGGCTTGAGAAAGGAAAGGCCATGCATAAATCGGTTGGGCTGATCCGCGGCCACTATGAGTGCCGTTCTTTGGACGAGACACTTCCTGTTTTCACCGATCTTTTGGCGCTGGAAATTGTCCAGCGCAAAGATACGGAAGCCACCATCAAGCACCCGAATACAGGTTGGTTGCTGGTGGTTCACGAGGGTGGCCCAAATGTTGCCGATAAGCCCCACAACAACCACTATGGCTTTCGCGTGGCGAATACCAGGGAGATACCCGTAGCCTGGAAGTATCTCGAAGCCCATAAGGAAAAGTATCGGCTCAAGAGGGTTTATGAGCCGAGTGAAGCCCATTATGCCTATTCCGTTTATTTTGAGGAACCCGGCGGAAACACTTTGGAAATAGAGTACTATAATCCAAAGGCGGCGGCTCATGGCCGTACCGTGGCTGCGCCCCATTGGAATCACTTGCTAACGGAGGAGCAATTTCCCAACCGAGGCTATATCCCCCAAGCCATTTCTCATGGAACGCTCCAGTGTGACGATAAAGAAACCAGCGATCGATTTTATCGAGAGGTATTGGGACTTGAAATCGTAGGAGGAGGCAAGACCTCCACTTACATCAGCCATCCTGCCGGTCCCTGGTACATCGTCGTGCTTCCCGGTCGCAATCGTGAATTGTTGTCACCGGTTAATCGTTTCACTTTAAAGCTCGAATCAAAGGAAGCCGTGGAGGACACCCACCGTGAGTTTGCCACAGCAGGCAAGAAGATGGGCATTACCGAACTCTGGGACCTAGAGCAAGCCAACGGTGATCTATCCTTTATCTTCAGCGATCAGGACAAGAACTGGTGGGAGTTTACCGCGTAGAAGTCTCCAATTCTATGTGTATACGTGCCAGCGCTTTTCGGGCAAAACGACTACGGCCCGATTTCCCACCGCCAGCTCCGAGTCACCTGGAAGTTTAACGGTCAGGGTGACTCCGGATATTTCCACCTCATATAAGGCCGTGTCTCCGAGATAGGTTTTGCCGATAATCGTTCCGTCCACGCACTGGGAATTGTGGTCGGCGGTGTGTTGGACAATGAGGTGCTCGGGTCGAATTGCCAATGTCACTTCCTTGCCTGCTTGACAATTCGGCGGTACAGGGCAGCGCAATTTGCCAATGGCTGATTCTGCCTGTCCGTCTCCTGTAACCTTACCTTTGATAAAATTCATTTCACCCACGAATTGGGCAACGAACAAATTCGTCGGGCGTGAGTACATGTCGGACGGGGGACCTACCTGGAGAATATTACCTTCGTTCATCACACAGACATTGTCCCCCAAGCTCAGGGCCTCGGCCTGATCGTGGGTCACATAGAGGGTGGTAACACCGATGGCCTTGGTAATTTTTTTAAGCTCCACCCGCATCTGTTCTCGGAGACGTGCGTCCAAGTTGCTGAGAGGCTCGTCCATTAGGAGTATCTTGGGTTCGGTCACCATGGCCCTGGCCATGGCCACGCGCTGCTGTTGGCCACCACTCAAATCCGTAGCCGGGCGGTCTTCCAAGCCATTTAGCTGTACGAGTCCGAGGGCCCTGTGTACCTTCTCGATAACGACTTCTTTGGGAAACCACTTCTTGCCTTGCGTCAGAGGGAAGGCGACATTTTTGAAAACATTCATATGCGGCCATATGGCGTAGGACTGGAATACCATGCCGATGTCTCGTTTTTCCGTAGGGACATGAACCCGATGAGCTGGGGAAGAAACCACCGTGCCGTCGATTTCGATTTCGCCAGCGTCGGGTTTCTCCAGTCCGGCCACCGAACGGAGAGTGGTTGTTTTGCCACAACCGCTGGGGCCCAAAAGGACGCAAAACTCACCTTCGGCAACATCCAGGCTAATTCCCCGCAAGGCCTTCACGAATCCTTGCTGAGACTTGAAGTGCTTTTCCAGGGATTTGATTCGAATCATTTCCAGAGCTCGGGCATCTTATAGGGCAGATCGGATTGAAGTGTCAAGAAGCCAAAATTGTCATTGACCTCTACAGGAAAAATAATCGTTCAAACTTAAAGGTGGGATCGACCTAAGGGGCTTCCCTCCGATTAGCAATCTGTTTTAAATACACTTCGATATTCCTCGCTCCGCATAAACTGAGGTCCACGCTCAAGCCAATAGTACTTAACCTCAGATAACGGCGCCTCTGCCCCGGTCGATTACGGCTTCGCGATCATCCAGCGGTGAATCGCCGCGCCATGTTACATGACCATCCGGCCGGACCAAAACCAATTTACGTTCATAGAGTGCGGAGAGCTCGGCGACGTCCAAGGAGATGACCTCGAGGGGGCATGCCGCGTTTTCTTACGGCGGAGGTAAAACCATTTGTGTTTGGCGCATTACTGCCCAAGCGCAACAGAACGAATGCCTTACCGTACAAATCTAGGACAGACTTATTCTCACTAATCCAGACATGGGGCGCCCGTGATCCCGGCCGCGCTGTGGGAGTGTAGATTTTAGGATCATCGGGCGGGGGTGGTGTTGCGTCGGGCACGCAGATCGGTGAATTTTCGTAGCGGTATCCGAGTTCGATGCCTGCGGTTGGTCGTTCCATTGAAGTTAGGAACCGATTATCATTTCCTGATCGATGGTCTATTCTTATGTTCACCCTCTTCAGTCGCGCAGATTGAGTGGAACCCCCCGAACCTTTTGACCGTTAGTCAGCCGGCCCTATCCAACTAGACATGAGATTATCGAGGAATGGTCCTAATAAAGATCCTGCATAAGCACCCTTTTCGGCGCTTTCAATTTCACTGATCCAAGCCTTGATTGACATAAGAGTTTGATATCGGATAGTTTCTGGATTCCTGTTGTATTTGCTAGTTGGGGTGTTGGTGCTGCGGCGCCGGCGGATTAATAGCACTCGAGATTGGGTAATCAGCTCGAAAGGAGGTAAACCATGAGCAAAGACGAAATCGGATCTGCACGACAGAGGGTGGAAAAGGGGTTGACTCGGGGGCAGTGCTATCTCTGCATCATGAGAAAAAACGAATCACCGCCCGAGCAGACGAAATCGCACGACCGGCTGCGCTTGGATCATCATGACTTCTTAGTGGATTTGGAGCGGCGCGAGATTCTATTTGCCGCGGGTCCGTTCCGCGATGAAAATGGTCAATGGAGTACTTCCCACGGTATCGGAATGATCATTGTTCGCGCAAAAACACGTGGGGATGCGGAAGCCGTCGCATATTCCGAGCCATTTACCAAATCCGGATTGCACACGATGGAAGTGGCACCCTGGCAGCGAAACGAGGGGACCGTGCATATCAGCGTTCATCTTGCAGACGGGGTCCTCGAGATCGACAACCGTACTTATGAGCTGAAATCTAAGGGATAAACCACGACAAGGGTCGGCCCTCCGCCCATTTGCGCGATGCCTCTTTTGACACGTCTTCAGGTAACGTGTCGATCAAGTGACTGCGAGAGGAAGCCATGGCAACAAACACGACCACTGAAGCGAAACCAGACGTTAAGGTGCAGGTGGCACGGGCACCGTGGGGCCCACGATACACTGCCGCCGGTATTCCCGGCGCCGATTTCCAGGAAGTTGCTTACTCTGTCGAGCATTGAGCTAACTGGTGTCGAGACTGGAGCGAACGGGGGGCTCTCCACGAGAGAAACGGTCGCGAGGCACTTGCCACCGAACATAAGCTCAGCGCCGGCCGGCATCTCACCACAGCTGCGGTCTGTTACCATTTTGGTAAGTGCATGTTCGTAGATGACATCGATCAACTGCGTGCCGCCCACAAGAAGGCCGTAGAATGCCGGACACTCGCGCTACCGTTCCTTAGTCCATCGGGAACTGGAATCGTACTCCGCCATTGACATGCTCGGAATATACCTTTGTACTCTGTGGAAATCAGGGTGGATAAGCACGGTTGGTGCGTTTGACAGATCAATCAATTAGAACTAACTTCTTATCTATTTCACCCGGGGTTTGCGGTTGTAAAGGCCGGATCATTTTAACTCGCTGTTAGAAAGAAGGGAGACGCCATTGCCACCTATTCTACTGAGTGAAGAGGATGTCCGTTCTGTCCTAGACATGAAAGAGAACTTGGAGGCCTTGGAGAGCGCCTATAAACAAGAGGCCATGGGCGCGGCCTCCTATCGACCCAAGGCCACCGTCTACATGGGTGGAAAACACGGTCACGCCATGACTCATGTCACGAGTCTGGGAGGACTGAGAAATCCTCCTGTGGTGGTTATCAATATCAGATCCATGCTCCAGGCAACCAGCGAGACCAGGGATATTCACAAGCTGCAAGGTCCACACGGCACCTTCATGTCCATGCTTTTTAGCGGCGAGAGCGGTGAACTGCTCGCCATGATGAGCAACGGCGATATCTCCTGGTACCGGCATGCCGGGAGCGCTGGGCTGGCTGCGCGCGAGATGGCACAGCCGGATGCCAAGGTGGCAGGAATCCTTGGCTCCGGTAGCACGGCGCGTGCCCATGCTTTGGCTTACGCCTGCGTCCGGCCGCTGGAGTTGTTCAAGGTCTACAGCCCAAGCCTGGAGCACCGAAACACCTTTTCCGAATGGTTAAACTTGAAGACCGGGGTGCGGGTAAAATCCATGGACAACCCCGAGGCCGTGGTTCGAGGGTCGGCCATCGTCGCAGCCTGTACTTCAAGTCGGTTCGAGCCGCTCGTGAAAAAGGAATGGCTGGAGCCAGGTGTACATTTCACCGGGGTTCAGACGGGCGAAGGGTCCATGGAGTTGGAGTTAGAAGGGATCAAGCTGTTCCACCGGCTGGCCACCAGCTTTGACAGCGCCTCAAGCCATCACTTTACCGAGCCTGAACATAGTCCATTGAGGACGGCGACAACGCCTGAGATGCTGGACGTTTTCAATGTGATACCGCATCACCATACGCTAGCGGACGTCCTATCTGGCAAAGCCCCGGGACGGGAGAGTCCGGAAGAGAGAAACTACTATATTAATAATGGGACCGGGGTTCAGTATGCGGCCACGGTTGCGTTGGTTTATGACCGCGCGAAGAAGCGCGGCATCGGACAGGAGATGCCCGCCGGGTGGTTCAAGTGGTTCCAGCGCTGAGTAGGTTGCACGAACATTGTTTCTGGAGGTGCCTATAGCTTCTCGACGGTCGGTAATGATGGTAAGCCATCGCTTGGCCGTATGCTTTGCTCGATCTAAGAGCTGAGTGATGAAAGACCGACGGAATTGGAAAGGAGTCCGGTATGGCCGATCGTAAGAAGACCAGCGGAGAAGGGGTGCGTTACGAGAAAAATCGCGTGTACGTGCGCGGTCTTGAGATGCCATCCTATGGCCTTGACCATGAAGTTCAACGGATCCGCAAAGAGCCACGGGTCATCAGTGCCCGGGATCTCCCTCGTAAAGGGGGGCCCCAGGTATGGAATCGTGACTTGATGCGCCCGAACATGGGATTAAGCCAGGCATTGGATTCTCATATTGTGGAATATGCACCGGGAGGCCGTTCTGGATGCCATGGGCACACGAACGAGGCTCTTTTCTATATTCTAGATGGGAAGGGTTATGATATCCATGACGGCAAGCGCTACGAATACGAAGAGGGTGACCTCGTTGTGGTCCACAACAACTGCGTGCACGAGCACTTCAATGCGGACAATGAAAAGGTCTTACGCGCGTTGGTCTTGAAGTCCAAAACCCTTTTTATGTTCATGAACCTGATCTTTCAGGACAACGTCACCCAGCCACCCAAAGAACCGGTTCCTGGTTTGGAACGATGGGAGCCCCCTGAATTTTAACCGGAGGAGAGAGAGCCGTCATGCGATTTGGAGAAGCAAAAAAATTTTCCAAGGGGAAACGGAAGAAGAGTTACTACGAAAAAACCCTCAAGGATGCCCGGGAGCGGCAGCGTCGGGACGAGACACTGCAAAAGGTAATCAAGGCTAAGGAGATGCCATGGGATGATTCCCCGCAGGGGCGACTCAAGCATTTATCCAATGAGCACATGAACGTCCGGTCGAAAACCATGGACGTCTACATCCAGGAAATTCCTCCGGGGAGCCATTCAGGCAGGCATCGGCATATGGCCGACGAGTTCATATTTGTTCTCGGGGGGAGGGGGTACGACCTTCACTGGGATGTAGATTTTGATCTGAAGGAGAAATACATATGGAAGAGGGACCAAGAGCCTCAGCGTTTTGATTGGCAAGAGGGAGACATCGTTTACATCCCAGTGAACACGGTGCACCAGCATTTCAATTCAGATCCTGACAGTTCCGCCAGATTCATCTCAGCCAGTAACCGCATCTACAAGGCTATGGGATATAATGATTTGGAGCAGATCGAGGAGGCTCCTAAATCTGGTCCAAGAGGACGCTAAAGCATTTCAAGACAACATTGTTGGGAATTAGACCCTTCAGTGTCTTGTCTCAAATAGCTGGGTTTCGGACCCCATCGAGAGTCGACCTGTAAAGATGACCTGAGACAATTGTTTCCACGGGCTAGCCTGTTGTGCCCACCGTGTTAAGCCTGGAAAAGCCGAGACGCAGCCCACCTACCACAACCAACGCGAAGGCGATTAACATCACACCCAGTGCCGCCACCTGCGGAACCAGTCCGTTGCCCCAGGCCAGGAAGACAATGGTGGAGACCACCACACTCTTACTGGTTTGCAGAGTTAAGGCCATGGTTACTTCCCGGTAAGAGAGCATACTGATCCATACCCAACTGTTGAATATTCCAGAAGCGATCAGTGGTAAAACAATGCGTAGAAGCACGCGGGAAGTCGATGCGCCGGATACTCTACCGGCCTCTTCCAGCTCTTTATGCAATTGAATCATAACACCATTCGTAGTCCGGGTGCCGTAAGCGACCCAACTAATGATGTGGCCCACCATGATGATCAAAATGGTACCGTAGATCGGAAAGACGTTCCTGTAAACGAGTCCCAGGTAGGCTAGACCTATGGCAAGCAGGATGCTTGGAACCGCATGGGGCAAAAAGGCCATGGTGTCTAAGACTCCCCGGAAGCTCACCTGGGTCCTGATGACTACCCAGGACACCATGACACTGAGAAGCATTGCGCCCGTGGGCACGCCAAACATGAGAATCGCTGTATTAATGAACGGACGGGCTCCTGCGTATTCCAAGATAGCCACGTAGTTGTTGAAGTTCATGGTCCCTAGGGCAGCAACGCTTGGAAGCTGAACACGGGGGAGGAAGGATGTCCAGAGTAGCACAAGAAAGGGTAAGAACACCTCCAGGGTGAAGTAGAGCAGGACAAAGGCTAGGGCCGGCCACTTCCAGCGACCCAGTTCAATTTCTCTAGGACGATAGCCCCTTCCGGTCACGACGGTATACTTCTTGCCGTGACGCACCAAGCGCACGTAGAAAAAAGCAAATGCAAGTCCCGTCACAAGCATGACCGCTCCACATGCGCCAGCAAGGCCATACTCGGGAAGACCCGTTGGATCAGAAATGGACGAGAAGATTAGGGAGCTAAGAACCAAGATCCTCGCAGGGAGTCCTATGATGGCAGGTACCTCGAATACAGCGATGGCCGTCATGATGAGGTAAATCACCACCGCCGCTATGGCGGGAAACGTGATGGGAATATTGATCCATAAAAAGGTTCTAAGCTTGCTCACCCCAGAGGTGTAGGAAGCCTCCTCGAGGGTCGGGTCCATGCTGCGGTAAGAGGCTGCCAACATGAAAAATGCGCCCGGGACAAAAGAAATACCTTGGATAAATGCCATGCCTGGGATGTTGTAAAGGCTTAGCAGAGGACGGTCCAGACCAAAAATTTGTGAGAGCCATTGATTCACCAAACCGATCTGTGGGCTAAGGAGCAGAATCCAAGCGATGGTGCGTAGAAACACGGGGATCAGGATTCCCACGGTAAATAGAACATAGAATGTCTTCTTAAAAGGAATATCGGTGCGCATTAGCAGCCAGGATAGCGGAATAGCAAAAAGGAGCGCTACGGTAACGCTACCCATGGCAAAGAGGAAGGTGTTGTCGAGGATTTCGTAAAAGCCCGGATCGGTATAAATGTCCTGGTAATTCTCCAGGGTAAATGGGACGTCCTCACCTGGGAATCCGGTTCGGAAGCTCATGAGCACCACCATAGCCACCGGTGCCCCAACGATGAGAATTAAAAAGGCGAGTAATGCCCCGGCAAAAAGACTACTGCCCTGGGGTCTGAAAGCTAGTGTTCGGCCCAGGACACCCAATCCAGAACCTTGGGCCGTCAAAAGTTTCATTCCAAATATTTCTTCTCTATTGATTTTTCTTCTTCTTTCCCCTTCTTCTCCTCTTGAAACCTACCATTTCGCTATACTTTCTCTGGAGCTTTCCTACGGCCCTGGCGTCCTTATCGGTCATAAATACGACCTTGCGGCTCTTGACCAGGTTGTGAGCTGGGGTGCCAGAGACGGTGTGCAGGCTCTCGCCAAAATCGGCATACATAATCTTCTGCACCTCAGGAGTTGTGAGGAAGGCGGCAAAGAGGTGCCCTGCGTTGGGATGGCGAGCCCCTTTGAGAACACTGGCCTGTACGGTATAGCCGACAATCGGTGACACCCCTTCTGCCAAGGCAATGGGTGCGCCGGTTTTTTTAGACTGGAAAACATGCGCGTCTAGAATTGAGGTCGCTGCCTGAATTTCACCTAGCTGGAGTCTTTGTACGATCTCTGCAATTCTACCAAGAACCAGGTTTTGCTTGGCCAGACCCTCGACGAACTCGGTAGTCCTCTCCTCTCCCCAATCAGTTACGGCCAAGCGAGCGAGGTGATGGAGAAGGGTAGACTGCCCCAGCTTTCCTTTCCACTTGGGGTTTAATAGATCCTCCCATTTCTTCGGAATATCCTTGGGGGCCACAAGTTTGGTGTTGTAGCCGGGGAGAGCAAAAGCGCTGTAGATGGCAACTGCGTTGTTTCTGTAGTGGATTGTCTCTCGGTTCACGCCAAGCTTTGCGTAGTCAAACGGCAGCTGCAACTTCCTTCCAAACAGCCGACCCTGAAAGGTGTCGGGAAGCGTCATTACGTCCCATTCCGGTTCAACTCCAGTGACCGATTGACTGATGAGCATGCCGATCTGCCGGCTAATGCCTCCTGACGGAGTATAGTTGACCCTGATATTAAGCCCATGTTTTTTATTGAAGGCTTTTGCTATGGCCTTCGCCGCTTTTGGAGTTAGAATCCCTGGCGCGTAGTATTCAATGGTGCCTTCCTTTTTTGCGGCTGCCACCAAGTCATCCACGGGATCTGCAGATGCCAGGCTGGCTCCGCAAACCACCGCAAAAAGGGTAACCAAAAACATTACAAAATATCTTTTTTGTTCCATGGTATCCCTCCTTAAAAACAAGACTAAACTGAATTCACATGGACCTTCGATGGAGTGTCTTTCTTTGTTCAGGGGGCGACTCTATCTCCTGCTATGGAGGGATGTCAAGGCGGCGTAGTGGATCAGTACATATGAGACAGGGAGGGGTTTTTGGAGGATACGATGCCTCGGTCTTGGAGATATTGCAAGGGAGTTAAGTAATTAAGTGCCTGGTGGGGCCGTACCGTATTGTAGGTCCGTTCCCATTCGAGCAGTTGTTGGTTAAGAGCCTCAACGGTCCAAGCACACTGTTGGACCTCATAGAACTCCTCAGTGTGAGTACGGTTAGCCCGTTGCACAGCACCATTGAGCTTAGGACTTTTAGGCCCCACGACGAACAACCGGATGCCATGTTGTTGGCAGTGGGTCTCAAAGTCAGAGAACAACTCTGAGCCTCCATCGACCTGAAAGGCACGTACGGCAAAGGGCATACGAGCCTTGATGGTATCGATGAACGAGGCGGCTAGGGGGGCGCTAGCTTGACGATGAACTTTGAGTACGTCCCAGCGCGAGACCACATCGCGGGCAGTGAACTGTTTGAGGATCACGCCTGGCACGGGACCGATGTCGAGGGTGTCGATTTGAACCAGGTCGCCAGGGTAAAGGGGCTGATAGTCTTTGGGTTTACCGATAGCGTAGGGTCTTAGCTTACGCCGTCTTTTTGTGGAGATAGCTTGGGGTTTTGGCTCTATGAGTTGTCCGCGCTGCCTGACAGAGCTGAGAATACGGCCCACGGTAGGAGCACAGACCTCAAAGCCTTCGTTTTGAAGTAGCACTACGAGTTTGTTTTTACCCCAGCGGGGATATTGCTCTGTTAAGCGTAGTATTGCCTGCTTGAGGGCCAGGGGCCATTGGGGCTGTGTGAACCGGTGCGGTTTGCGAGAACGCTCTCGAAGGGAGCCGAGGTCGTTGGGATCAAAGCGTTGGAGCCGGAGGTAAACAGTGGGTCGGCTCAGGTCAAAAGTGCGGTAGGTAAGCTTTATGTCTTTGGTCTCCTGCCACAGAAGGAGGGCTCTAAGTCGATCGCGCTCTTTGGGCGAGAGGTTAGTGTGGAGATGACGGCAAGCCCAGTTAAATTGCCAGTTCAGTCCAAAGTAGCTCATGGAGGGGTCCTTTCTTTATACTTACAAAACCCCTCCTTTGTAGCTTAAATCTGTCTCACATGTGTTTGATCCAGTTCAGGCGGGAAACGGTGTTCTTAAAGAACGGTAGTGGCGCTAAATGGAAAGTAAAGCATCGGCCACCCGCCGTTCTTCGGCGGGTGGCCATAGAGGGATGTATTGAAGTCGCTTCGAATCTAACAGGCTCTCTATACCGCGACTTTCTTCTGTTGCGGGGTGAGGGCCTGTAGCTCTTCGAGGATGCGTTTCATGTTTGTTTCATAGAGTTTCTGGTGCTCTGCCGAAAGCGGCTTGGTGGGCCACCTGGGATATTCCTTCACCTCGAGTCCCCTCAAGCGCAAGCCTTCCATGGTAGTCCGCCTGCCGTACTGTCGTAGGGGTGCCATTCGTTCACCGTGCTCCAACAGTAGGATCTCTATTCTCATGGCCCTATCAAAGTCACCCGCCCAGACCGCTTCCACCAGCTGTACACCGCTCTCCGGTACCGTAACGGGTGCCCCCGCCGCGATGCTTCCCCTCACTCCGAGGGGCATGCCGGGCAGCATCTGGGTGATGGGTATAAAGATCGTAAATTCGCGGCTCAACACGCGGAGGTAATTCACCGCCTGATCCACGCTTCCCATGGCCAACTTTGCTGCAAAGACGTTGGGCACAGCCTCGCGTAATTTTGCCATCATGTTCGGCGGGATGGGGTAACCAGAATACTCCGGGTTATTGTAGAGGAGCACTGGGAGGTCCACCGCCTTGTCCACCATCTTGTAGTGTTCGAGGAGCTCCCACTCGTTGCGGTCACTGTAGTAGTAAGGTCCAACGATCCCGATGCCATCCGCCCCGATCTCCTTGGCGTGGGTTCCCAGTTCGATACAGGTGTACGGTTCCACGGCTCCTACCTGGACAACCACCGGCACCCGCCCGTTTACCTTCCGAACCACCGCTTCTGCCACCGCCTTCCTTTGGTCGATGCGACTGGCTGGACCCTGACCCTGGGAGCCGAGAACGAAGAAACCATGGACCCCGGCGCCCAGATACCAGTCCGTTAGCTTTTCAATCATGGGAAGGTCCGGCTCTCCCTTGCCGTCAAAAACTGCCGGAATTGGCATCACCAAACCCTTAAAATCCTTTCGCACGTCTTTAGCCATCTCGTACCTCCTTTGTAAGAGTGGGTTGCCGCCTGTATTCACCCTGTAGCCGAAGAAAATTATGCGCTATAAAGTATTACGCTTCACGCTGTGGAATCCTATCGCCAAAGGCGGGATTATGTCAACCAGAATTGGGTTCGGTTCAAAAGGATCTTTTAGCGCCCGAGGGTGGTCTCTATGCAATCCATTTGCCCCCATGCTAGCTGTTGACATGTATGCTCTATATGGTATTCATGCGCAGATGTTGAAGGTCAAGCTTTCCCCCGGCGTTGGTGAGCCTGGTTTTCACGACGCATATAGGCGGAATCCAAATGTTTCTGAGTAAGGGGAAAGACCGAAACGTACTGCCAGCCATCTACCGCGATTCAACGCTCGGGTGTGCTGGCCTTTTAGTTTCTGGGATATGGAACCAATCAGATGGATGAAGGGCTGAGTGCCGGTTGAATTGATAGACATACTAAGCTTTGGCTGTTTATTTAAGGGGGGCATCAAGATGCCCGGGAAAATTGCTTTACAAAAGAAGAGTCAGATGAAGACGTGGATAACGCCTCGGGATCTCGCGGCATTTTTATTGTCAGGTCTATTGGTGCTGGCGATGGCGGGCCTATCGGTAGCCGATACCTGGGATGATACCCTCGCAGCGGCGAAGAAGGAAGGTCAACTGGTGGTGGTGCTAGGTGGCTCGGCCTCCCGTAATTACAGGCCAGTCTTTAAGTTCTTTGAAAACAAGTTCGGAGTTCGAACGGTGGTTTCCACGGGTAGCGGGCGCAGGCAGGCGGATCGGCTCCTGGCCGAGCGCGGCGCGGGCAAGTACAAGGTCGACGTCATCATGGTAGGGCCCACCACTGGAAATAGACGCCTTATGCCAAACAAGGTGCTCGACCCTATCAAACCAGAATTGGTTCTCCCAGAGGTAGTGGACACGTCGCTGTGGTACGGGGGCAGGCACTACTACAGCGACCCGCATGAGAGGTACATCTTTGCCTTTACGGGCAGCGCTGACCTCACTCCGGTCGCCATGCGCTTCAACACGGACAAATTGTCGATCAAGGAGGCCAAGAGAATGGACTCCGTATTCGATTTTCTGGATAAGAAACGGTTTGCCGGGAAAATCGTCGCCCTTCCGCCGACCATTGCCGGTGCCGGTGGTACTTACTTCACCGTCCAAGTGCATCCGGACATGGGGGCGGATTATCTCCGGCGTTTCTTTGACCCGGAGCTCGACGTCAAATTTACCGGAGACTATAGACAAGTGGCGGATGGCGTTGCCCAGGGGAAGTATACTATGGCCATCTTCGTGGGGTCGGGCGGCCGTGATATCGACCGGTTGGGCAAGCGGGGCCTTCCCGTGGCAAACTTTGGACGGATTCTCGAAAAGCCGGTGAAGGAGCGGCCCACCCTCCAGGGAACTGGCTCATCCAACAACATCATGGTACTCAATCGCAGGCCTCACCCGAACGCCGCGAGACTTTTTGTTAACTGGTTGCTCTCCAAGGAAGGCCAGACCGTCGTGCACACCAAGAGCGCGCGGACGCCGGACCAGACGTTTCGCATCGACGTTACGGAACAGGGCAAGGTTAATGAAGGAGAAATGCGCAGGTCAGGGGTCGAATACATGACCTTTGCCCATGACCCGGAGGTCCAGGAAAAGCGGGTTTGGGCACTGCAGAACGCGGAGAAGATGTTCGTTCCGGCAGATTCGGGGCAGATAGTGTCTTTCGCGGAAACGTTGTGCATGGCATCACAATGATGGAGAGGATAGGTCAATGTCCATGGGTTGTGAGTTAGGGTGGCTCCAGCCCCTGGAACGCGGAATTGCTGGATAGTTTGTCGAAGGAAGGAAAATGGGAGAAATCACGACAACTGTACCGCGTCAGTTGAGCGTTGACGTACAGGCGTACAAGAAGACGGCCATCATGGCCATCATCTTGTTGGCGCTGGGTTTTTACCTCATCTATCCGGTCTTTCTGATTCTAATCCAGAGCTTCAATACCGCCCCCGAGATCCTTATTGGCAAGCCACGGTGGGGGCTGGACAACTGGGCGGTGGCTTTCACCGAGCCACGGCTGTTCAAAGCGGTGGGCAACACAGTCCTAATCTGGGTGCTGGTGATGTCCATCAGCTTTCCCATAGCGACCGTCATTGCATGGACCCTGGCCCGCACCAAAATCCCCGGCAGCCATACACTGGAGTTCATGTTCTGGATCTCGTACATGATGCCGGGGATTTCCACCACAATTGCCTGGATCGGCCTCATGGACCCGGACCTGGGAATCCTCAACGTCGCGCTGCAGAAGCTGCCCTTCATTGAGGAGGGGCCATTCAACATCTTCAGCATCTCGGGTATCGTGTGGGCCAACCTCATGGGCAATGGCATCGCTATCAAGGTGATGCTTTTGACGCCGGCATTTCGGAACATGGACGCCAGCATGGAGGAGGCTGCCAGAGTTAGCGGCGCATCCGATCTCCGAACCATGCTTAGGGTCACCCTTCCTCTGATGGCCTCTCCCATGGTATTGGTTTTTGCCCTCCAGCTCCTTAGGATCTTTCAATCCTTCGAGACGGAACAACTTTTAGGCGTGCCCTTCGGCTTTTACGTTTACTCCACCATGATCTTCGATATGGTGCGCCAGGAACCGCCCCTCTACGGCCAGGCCACGTCCCTGGCCAGCATCACGCTGTTGGTCGTAGCGTTCATCATCCCGCTGCAGCGCTGGATCCTGAACCGGCGGCACTATGCGACGATCACCGGCAGTTTCAAGCCCGGACTCGTAGACCTAGGCAAATGGAAGTGGCCGGCCCTGGGCACCATCGGGGCGCTCATCTTCCTGCTAACTCTGTTACCGGCCTTCATTCTGGTGCTCAGCAGTTTCATGACCCGCACCGGCTACTTCAATATCAATCCGGTGTTCAGCCTGGAGCACTGGCGGTTGGTGCTCACGGACAATGTCTTTATGGACGGGCTTAAAACCACTTTGATCCTGGCAACCACGTCAGCACTCTTCAGCCCCCTACTCTTTTCAATTCTAGCCTACATCATGGTTCAAACCCGTCTGCCCGGGCGCAACCTGCTGGATTTTATCATCTGGGGTTCCGGAGCGATTCCCGGCATCCTGTCCGGGTTGGGGCTGTTGTGGTTGTTTCTAGGAGACCTGCCGCCGGGCAGCGGGTTCCGGCCCATGGTTTTTCTTTATGGCAGCATGTATGCGCTGGTCTTGGTGGTGATCATCCAGGGCAACACCTCAGGCACGAACATCTTCAAGGGGGTGTTCGTGCAGGTGGGAAAAGACATGGAAGAGCAGGCCAGAGTCTCCGGCGCGGGGTGGTTTCGAACCTACTTCCGCGTTTGGATCCCGTTGCTCATGCCCACTTGGATATTAATCGCTACGCTGAACTTCGTGGTTGCAGCTAACACCACTAGCAGCATCATCCTCATCGCAGACCGAGGCACCCGTACGCTCTCCATCCTCGCCCTGGAGTTCGCTTCCCCGGACATCGGCATGCGTGAGGAAGCCAGTATCATTAGCATCTTTTTGATCGTGCTCACTGTGGGCATCGCCGGCGCGGCTCGGGCCTTTGGCCTGCGCCTCGGGGTACAGCACGATCGACGGGTGAGTTCGGCCCGAAGTCAGGGTGAAGGACAGAAAAGCGCTACTACGTAGATTTAGAGAAAAGGTGAAACAATGGAAAACAATGCTTTGAATACCCTGAGGTCAGAAGCCCCTGCTGCCGGCGCGGTAAAAGAGCACACAGACAAGGGAAAGGTTGCCATGAGGCTCGAGGGTCTATGGAAGACCTATCCCGGGGGCGCGCAGCCTGCCGTTAAGGACCTCTCGCTGGACATCTTGGACGGGGAGGTGGTGACCATGTTGGGACCCAGTGGCTGCGGCAAGAGCACCACGTTGCGCATGGTAGCCGGCCTGGAAATCCCCGATGAGGGTAATATTTACTTTGGCGACCGTGTGGTTGTCATGACCACGAACAGAGTGTGCCTGCCACCGGACAAACGCAACGTGGGCATGGTGTTTCAGTCCTACGCCATCTGGCCGCACATGACGGTGGAGGAAAATGTGGTCTTCCCGTTGAAGTCACGTAAGTTTCCCCGCAGAGAGATCGGCGAGCGTGTGCGCCGGGCGCTCGAGCTGGTGGGCATGGCCGGTTTCGAGACGAGACCGGGACCATTGTTGAGCGGTGGACAGCAACAGCGGGTGGCCCTCGCACGGGCTCTGGTGACCGAACCTCGGGTCCTGCTGCTGGATGAGCCCTTCAGTAACCTGGATGCCAAGCTCCGGGAGCAAATGCGTCTCGAGGTAAAGCTGTTGCAAAAGCGACTGAACATCGCGGTGTTGTTTGTCACCCACGATCAGATCGAAGCCCTCAGCATGTCTAACCGAATTGCTCTGATGAACTTCGGCATGGTGCAGCAACAGGGGGATCCACGGATGCTTTACGAGGAGCCCGCTAATGAATTCGTGCGGGACTTCGTGGGCAAGACGCTTTTGTTCAAGGGTAAGGTGCAGACCAGCAACCCGTCAGGACAGATGGCCATCGCCATCGATGGAGCGCCGGACTGCGTTGTTTTTGGGCGCACCTACAATCCCGATGGCATCAAGACCGGCAAGTCCGTTTATATCGGGGTGCGGCCCGAGGACGTACAAATCCAACCGGCCACGGGATCACAAGCACCTTCGGGGATGATCGGCGGCACGGCTCGAGCTGCGCTGTTCATCGGGGAACGTATCGAATACCAGGTGGAGGTGGACGGACAGGGGATTATCATGATCTACGGCGAGCGTCACAATCCGGTGGAGGAGGGGAAAAAGGTATGGCTTAAGCTTCGGCCGGATGGGCATAGCGCCTGGTCATCCGATTGGCACCATAAGGAGACCGGCGAGTAATAAGCATTGCGTGGGCGCGGGTCGTCCCGTGCCGTGAGCCGAACTCCCATTTCCACCGCCAGCACCATTATCCGGCTAACAGCCGATTTGTTGACGACTCTTCACAGTTGGGCGCGGGGAGGCTCAGTCGAAAAAATTCATTCGCGTTTGCACCCCTAAGCGGTTCTTGAGTAAGCTATTCGGCAGAGAGGCTCGGAGTAGGCAAGGATTGCGCCCTCGGAACAGGAGATCGAAATATGGCAACAATTTGTGGCGTGTTGGGTTGCTCACATTCTCCGTTTCTTTTTATGCAACCGGAGCTATGGGATGAGGTGCGGCGAAGGCGGCGGCTGGCTGAGGACGTGCCGCGCCCCTCTATGGAAACCAACAAGCAAGAGTTTGAGCGTTGCATGAAAGCCTATTCCACCTTGAAACAGAAGATCGAGGCCGTGAAGCCCGACGTGCTGCTAATCTTTGGTGATGATCAGCGCGAACAGTTCAGCTTTAGCAATTTTCCTGCGTTGGGGATCTATCTGGGAGAAGAAATGGAAGGGGAGACCAAGCCCGTAGGATTCCTGCGCCGCGCCATGGGAATGGAAAACATCCCATTCGAAGAAAACTGGGTAAAGGCCAAAGGGGCCCCTGAATTTGGCAGACAGTTGATGATGGGATTGATGAAGAAGGATTTTGATCTGGCCTTTTCCCTGGATCTGCCCAATAGAGAGCGCGGCCTGGGACACGCCTTTTTGCATCCACCCTATTATTTGACGCCCAAATACGATATCCCCATTTTGCCCTTCTTCGTGAATTGCTTTTATGCCCCTCAACCCTCCGGCAAGAGGTGTTACGACCTGGGTAAGGCCGTGCGGCAAGTGATCGAAGAGTCCCCCATGGAGATCAGGGTTGCCGTGATCGGTTCAGGAGGGTTGTGGCACACCCCAGGGATTTCGGGAGCCTATCTGGATGAAGAATTTGACAGGACCATTTTGAAGTATGTGGGAAGCGGTGAGGCACGAAAGATGGCGGAATACTTTGATAGCCGTGAGTGGCCCTATCCGTCGGCAAAGGGCGATGTGGCTGAAAAGCTGTTGGGGGGAACGGGAATGTCTGCCGGACTCGGCAGTGGAGTGGGTGAAACGAGAAACTGGCTCATCGCCTCGGCAGTTGCCGATGGTGTCAATGGTTCTGTAGTGGACTACGTGCCGGTCTATGCCTCGCCATGCGGTATGGCATTTGCCTATTGGGATTTGAATTAAAACTCGAAGCCCTTTGCCGGAGTTGTTTAAACCCTTGCCTGATTTTCCCCTCTAGCGGTAACTTGCAGATTCAGGGCCTGGCGGTTCCTTCTATGAAGATCCTTGCTGTTTAAGTTTTTCTCTTTTCCTTGATCAACCGCCTAATAAACTTTTTGGTGGGTGTCCTTTGGATAGGGTCGCAGCGGCACGATCATAAGGTGGAGTCATAGCTTTAGCTGGCGCAGGCCATCGGCCGCCCATCTTATTTTGGCGGTGGCCAGCACCCGTTTCCGTTCGTATCCCCCTCCCGTAGGCCGGCGTCTGGGGAATAAGCCTACAAATGCCTGCGCGATATAAACATCAGGTCATTATTCCTGTCAGTCGGTCTGTTCCGAGACTTATGGACTCAGCATTCTCGGCACCTGGTAGAGCTTGACTTCTGAGGCCACGCCGACTATTGGAGGGAGAAATCTCGATTTATTGCGCCCATTATCATATCAGAAATCCAGACAAATAACAGATTGATTTCGGCCGCTGGTGCCGGATTAGGGTTTAATCTTTTGCCCATTACTGATAGGAGAGGATCATGTTTTCAAAAGAGTTAGAGGCATTCGTACCTTTAGAGAAATACTACATGGCGGGAGGCGTTCGTACCCGTTGCTTTGAGGCGGGCACGGGGCCTCCCGTGATTCTGCTCCATGGGGGCGGCGGGCATGCAGAGACCTGGGTGCGCAACGTCATGCCCCTCTCAAAACATTTTCGCGTCTTAGCCATCGATTACCTTGGCCATGGATATACGGACATTCCCAGGGGAATGAGCCGCAATTTGGATGATTTTTGTAAGCACCTGATTAACTTTATGGATGCAGTCGGGGTTGAAAAGGCCCATCTGGTTGGAGAGTCAATGGGCGGGCAAATATCCGTACTGTTGGCCCATGAGCACCCCGAACGGGTGGACCGGTTGGGTCTCATCGTGGGAGGGATCCCCTCGGGAGAGCATGGGTACACCGCAGGCATGAACCGCTTCCAGGAATTGACCCGGGAAGCTTCGACCAACCCAACTTTCGAAACCATACGCAAGAGGATGGAATGGCTGTTCTATGATCCAAAGACGTTACCCGATGAGCTGGTGGACGTGAGACTGAAAATTTATACCCGCCCGAAGGAGGAGCCGGAGGAGGAGGGAGCGCGGTCGGGGGGAGGACGAACCTACGGTCTGATCGAGAAGATTCCAAGGTTAAAGGCACCCATCTTGTTTTTCTGGACCACCCACAATCCCACCTGTCCTTGGCAGGTAGCGGAGAAGGTCCATCAAACCGTGCCGGGATCGCGTTTTGTATTGCTGGACAAAGCTGCCCACTGGCCGCAATTCGAGCAGCCGGAGGAATTTAACAGAGTGTTGATTGAATTTCTTTCCCGCCAGCCGGATGAGGTTCTCATCGATTCGTATAAAAGGCGGTTTTGGTAATATTTTTCCAGAACACAGCATTACGGAATTATCTCAAGTCTGTATTTATTATAAGGAGGAGTGTTGTATGGCTGATTCGTCGTTACGTTCTAGTTATGTGATGGCTAGGAGGATCAAGACGCACTATTCGGAGGCTGGGGAGAGTGGGCCGCCGGTGGTGTTGTGCCATGGAGGAGGAGCTGGATCTTCTGGAGAAGCAGGTTTTGCCCCGGTCATGCGGGAACTGAGTAAGAAGTTTCGTGTGTATGCGGTGGATAGTGTCGGAGGCTACGGAAATACAGATCCCTATTATCCTTGCACGGAAGGCGTTCAGTCTCGGGTGGATCAACTGGAAGCTTTCATGGATACCCTCTGCCTCGATCGGATCTGCCTGTCCGGCAATTCCCAAGGGGCCTGGGTGGCAGCTAAATACGCGTTGCAGCATCCTGACCGGGTAAAGAAGTTGCTGCTCGTTGCCAGTGGCACCATTTCTACGGCCATGGGTCTCAAACACGCCGAAACGGAGGGGATGCGGGCGTTGCGAGCCTATGATGGAAGCCAGGAGTCCATGCGGCGCATGTTGGAAGTCTTGGTATACGATAAATCAAAGGTCACCGACGAGCTGGTGAAGCTACGAAACGACGCGGCCAATCGTGCGGGGGCGGCAGAATCCCGCCGGATGTTTCAGGAAGGAATGCAGAAGTTAACCCAGGATCCTAATATGCGTCTCAAGTACGATATGACCCATACGCTCCCGAAGTTGACCATTCCGGCCATGTTTATCTGGGGTGAGCAGGATAAATTTGCCCCCGTGGAACTCGGTCGCCAATTGGAAAAGCTCCTGCCCAATTTCAAGTTCCAGTACGTGGACAAGGCTGGGCACCAGGTACAGAACGACCAGCCCGAGCTGGTGGGTAAGTTGATGGCGGATTTCTACAGCTCATAGGATTGTAGTTCACATTGGGCTCAAACCAGAATTCGTGAATGAGGAGTAATAAATCATGGAAGCGCAAGGGCGGAGACTAACGACTTACGAAAGTTGGATGCGTGAGGAAGGCGTACCGGTTATTGAGGGTCATGGGGTGGAAGACGTTGCCGCTCTTCCTCGCGAGCCTTGGAAGCGTCTGGGGGGCAAGGGAACATTTATTCATTTGCAGGGGATGGAAGGAAAGACCGGCCTTTATGTGGCTGAGATCCCGCCCGGGGGAGTCTTGGAGCCCGAGAAGCACTTCTACGAGGAGTTAATCTTTATTCTTCAGGGGAAAGGATCCACAGAGGTCTGGTGGCAAGGGGAGCGCCCCCAGCACTTCGAATGGGAAAAAGGATCGGTTTTTTCTCCCCCACTGAATACCTGGCATCGTCTCTACAATGGAACCAATGAACCTGCCCTTTACCTGGCGCTAACCAACGCCCCCTTGATGATGGATGTGATTCACAACAACGGGTTTATTTTTGGTTGTGACCATAAGTTTGCGGACAGGTACGACAGTCAGGAGGGCTACTTCAAGGTGGGTAAGCGTGAGACGAGCGAAGGCGGCCTGGGAGTGTCGTGGCGGACCAATTTCATTCCCAATGTGTGGGAGTCCATGGTTGATAGCCGGGAACAAAAGGGCGCGGGGGTTGGTATTACCTCCTTTCAAATGGCGGGTAACGCCTTGGGAGGACACATGGCCGAATGGCCAGTGGGAAAATACCACAAGGCGCACTACCACGGGGGTGGGGCGGTGCTGTTCATTGTACGCTCCAATGGTTACACGCTCATGTGGCCTCGGGAATTGGGCATCCACCCCTATGAGGACGGTCATGGCGATCAGGTGGTCAAAGTTCCATGGCGAGCGGGGAGCGTCTTTAGTCCGGGAACGGGCTGGTTCCACCAGCATTTCAACACGGGTCCCGTCCCGGCAAAACAGCTTGCGTTGCGATGGGGCAGCGTGGACCATGTGGTGGGGTTCCATTCGTTCCTGACTCGGCACGGAAAAGATTATGGCGGCTTTGTGAGTGTGAAAGACGGGGGCACCATGATCGAATACAAGGACGAGGACCCGACCATTCGACGCGAGTATGAGGAAGCCCTCACACGAGACGGGATTGCTTCGTCAATGCCGGCTGCCTAATGTTTGACCAGAGGGAGGAAGCATGCCTTTCAGAGACTTGCGTGATTTTTTGGCAAAGCTGGAACAAGCGGGAGAGCTCAAACGAGTTTCGGGGGCCCATTGGGATTTAGAGATGGGGGTCATCTCTGAGCTTTCCTTTGAACAGCAGGGACCTGCGCTCCTGTTCGAGAACATCCCAGATCACTCTTCCGATTATACCGTGGTGAGCAACCTGTGCAGCACCCAGCGACGCGCCCTGATGGCTCTGGAGTGGGACCCGCGTCAATCCCTGGGCGAAGCCATGAGCAGTTGGAAGAAGCGTTATACGGGTTACAAGGGACTGCCTCCGGTGACCGTCCAGCAGGGGCCCCTCCTGGAAAATGAAAAAAGTGGTAAGGAGATTGATCTGCTTCAATTTCCCGTTCCCCGATGGCATGAGCGGGATGGGGGGCGGTACATAGGCACTGGCGATTGCATCATCCTGAAGGATCCGGACGATGGCCGGATCAACGTGGGGACCTACAGGCTCCAGCTTCACGATGCCACCACTACGGGCATCTATCAAGGGATCGGCAACGACGGAACCAAGATTGTTCGGAAGTACTGGGAGAGAGGGCAAGCAGCCCCCTTGGCGGCGACCTTCGGTTGTGAACCCATCCTTTTTCTCACGTCCTCGGGTCGCCTCGGCGCGCCCTCTGGCGTCCCTGAATACGAGTATGCGGGATTTTTGAGAGGTGAGCCCGTGGAGGTAATCCAAGGAAAGCTCACGGGGTTGCCCATTCCTGCCACAGCCGAGATCGCCATTGAGGGGGAAGTCCCGCCGCCGCAAACGGAGAGTCGCGGGGAAGGTCCCTTTGGGGAATATACCGGTTATTACATGGGGAGCATGGTGCCCGAGCCCATTGTGCGCGTCAAGCGACTCTACCACCGCAATAAACCCATACTCCTGGGTGCTCCGCCTTTCAAACCTGTCCAGGGCCACTACGCTGCGCCCCTACCCATGAGGGTGGTAACGGGTCTATGGACTCGTCTCGAACGGGCGGGCATCGGTGGTATCCTTGCGATTCGAGACCTGGCGAATGTAGGGGCGACGGTCATTCAGATTCGGCAGAAGAACGAAGAACACACGGAACAGATCATCGAATCCGTGTCCAGCTTCCCCATACCCCAGCGGGTGTTCATCATGGTGGACGAGGATGTCGACATTGACGATGCCAAGGATGTCCTGTGGGCGGTTGGGACTCGATGTGACCCTGCCACGGGCGTCAATGTGAACACCATCAAGACGAGTTGGGTATTTAATCCGTCATTAGTGATCGAGGAGCGAAAAAAGAAGGGAACTTATCCCTTTTCAAGAATGATCATTAACGCTTGCCGGCCCTACAAATTGCTCAAAGAACTTCCCCCGGTAAACCTGTTTAGCCCCGAGATGCGCGAGCAGGCTCGTAAAAAATGGGGCGATGTCCTTAAATTGCGCTGACCAAGGACCTGGGTAAGAGCAGGGGGGAATGGGAAAAGTAATGGCCGATTACAAAGACTTGCGGGAATTTTTGGGTGAAGTCAGGCGACGGGGACGGTTGTACAGTTTTACCGAACCCGTGAGCAAGGAAACGGATCTCCTGCCGCTATTCCGAGTTCAAATGCGTGGATTTGAGGATGGAGATCGGCGGGTCCTCCTTTTTGAAGACGTTAGAGGAGTCAACGGGAATCGGTACAACATGCGGGTGGCGGCGGGGGTCTACGGTGCATCAAAGGATTTCGTGATTTGGGGCTTGGGGTGCCAGGACATTAAAGAGGCACTGGAGCGCTGGCACCAAGGGCTCATGCATCCCCTGGAGCCGGTGATCGTCGACAGCGGGCCCGTTCATGAAGAGGTTCACACCGGAGCAGAGTTGACGGAGTTGGGTTTGGATGAATTGCCCATACCAGTGGAAGAACCCGGCTTTAGCGGTATGTTACGAACGGGAACCCCCATGTTTACCAAGGACCCGGAGACAGGCGTGCGTAATGTGGGTACCTATAACGGGTTTTTGCGTGCACGGGATCGGATGGTGGCGGCCATTGGGTCCATTCATGACGCCATGGTCCATCACTGGTCCAAGGCTCGACAGCGTAAAGAGCCGCTGCCCTTGGCCATTGTGGTGGGGGCGACTCCAGTGGTTATGACCGTGGGGTCCGCGCGCATTCCCTATGGTCTTGACGAACTGGCGGTGGCCGGAGGAATCACCGGCGCACCGCTGGAGCTTGTCCGTTGCAAGACCATACCCTTGGAGGTGCCTGCCACGGCTGAGATTGTCATTGAAGGGTTAATGTCCACCGAAACAGCAGAACCTCGCACTCCCTTTGGAGAGTACCCCGGGTATCTCAACATGGAGGAAAATTACCGGCCGGTCTTCCAGGTAACCGCCATAACGCACCGCAGCAATGCTATTTTTACCCCTGTGACTGTGGGGTTCTTTCCCAGCGACACCAACACGGTTTGGGGATTTGCCCATGAGGCCATGCTTTATCACCACCTCCGTTACGGCGCCGGATTTCCGGTGGAGGATGTTCATTTCCTGGAAAGCGCAGGAGCCGCCGACTTCTGCACTATCAGGCTGCAAAAGCGAAGAGGGGTTAACCCGTGGTCCGTGCTCCAGGCCGCTTCGGGTCTGACGGGGAGCAAATTCATCGTGGTGGTGGATGAGGACATCAACATCCGTGACCCCGAGGGATTATTGTGGGCCATGACTTACCGGGTCAGGCCCGAGGCCGATATGCAGATGGTATACGGTCGGGGTCCCGGATTGGATCCATCAGGGTCGCCTCCGGGTACGGGCCACGGCCGGATGGAGTCCAGGTTGGTGCGGTACCAATATGGGAAGAGCTTGATAAATGCGACGCGAAAATGGGATTACCCGCCGGTTGCTCTGCCGGCAAAGCAGTACATGGAGCATGCATTGGAGCTGTGGAGACGTCATGAGGACCTGCCGCAACCTAAGCTCAAGGAACCCTGGCACGGCTACGAGTTAGGCGTTTGGAGTGAGGAGGACAGCCGCACCGCAAAGCTCATGACGGAAGGGAAGTATTTGGAAGTGGGCGAGAAGATGGCCCAACGACAGCAACCGATCACGAAAAAAATGGTTGGAGAGGACTAGTCCCAACCATGACCGCATAGGAGGCATGACCATGACGAAGAGAAAGATCATCGCAGGCTCTTTTTTCTGCGGCGCTTATATTTGTTGCCTTGGGTTGTTGAGCCTTGGCGTACTCATGGTTCAACTGACTGTGGAAATCGGTGTGGCCCAGGCCCAGGGGAGAACGCAGAGCTGGCAACAGGATTGGGAAAAGACGGTGCAAGCCGCGAAAAAAGAGGGCCAGGTGAACGTTTATATGTGGAGCACCATTTCCGTATTGGATGCAGGCGTATTTCAAAAGCGTTATCCTGGAATCAGAGTCGTTGGAGTTGCAGGTCGGCGAGGTCAAATCGAGCAGCGCATCCTAACGGAGCGAAGGGCTGGAAAGTATCTGGCTGACGTCATCACGCACGGTGTCAATCCCAACGCTACATTGTTCTATCCAGCTAAAATCTTGGCTCCCGTAAAACCTGTTCTGGTCCTTCCCGAAGTCCTCGATCGAACCAATTGGTGGCATAAAAAGCATTACTATGCCGATCCCGAGGGCAAATACGTATTTGTCTATGTGGGGGAGCCTCAATACGGGTCCCTTTCGTATAACTCGAAGCTAGTAAACCCGAAAAAAATTAAATCCCCCTGGGATCTGTTGGACCCTAAATGGAAAGGGAAAATGGAGGCTCGGGACATCAGCACCCCGGGCCCAGGCAGTGGGGCCATGCGGTTTTACTATCATCACCCGAAAATAGGGCCAGAATTTATCCGTCGTCTCTACACGGAGATGGATATAACCCTGTTCCGAAACCCCCGTCAGGGTCCCGACTGGCTTATCAATGGCAAGTTTCACCTATGCTTTTTCTGCAGCGGGATCACCAGGGCTAAACGTCAAGGGCTTCCGGTGGATACGATGGGACTGATGAAGGAAGGAGCCGGGCTCGCTGATAAGGGACATTCAATTGTTATGTTGGATAAAGCGCCCCATCCTAATGCCGCAAAGGTTTTCATCAACTGGTTTCTTTCTCGGGAGGGGCAAACCACCTTTCAAAATTCCTATGGCCGGTCCGGTAATGATGTCCCGAACTCCCTCAGGCTCGATGTTCCTAAGGATCGGATCTTACCGGAGGACCGGCGCATCGAGGGTGTGGAGTATATCGAGCTGTTCAATCCGGAAGTGATCGATATGAAGCCCGTTCTCAAGATTTACAAAAAAGCCCTGGCCGATGCCAAAGCGCGGCGAAATAGGTAATTTTTGGACGGGATCATCCTAAGGTGCGAATTGTTTAGGTAGGTGTCATCATGACGGAAGAAGAAAACAGACTGTTGACAAAGGTGAGCCCGGGGACACCTTGCGGAGATCTCATGCGGCGGTACTGGATACCGGCGGCGCTTTCCGAAGAGTTGCCGCTGGGGGGCGCCCCCGTGCCCGTACGATTGCTGGGGGAGGATCTGGTATTGTTCCGTGATGATGCGGGCAAGCCGGGGTTGCTTGGCATTCATTGCTCCCACCGCGGCGCAGACTTGAGTTATGGCCGGGTGGAAGATGGGGGCCTTCGGTGTATCTATCACGGTTGGCTCTACGACATTCACGGCCGGTGTCTCGATCAGCCCGGTGAACCCGGTGGAGGCGAACATAAGAGTTCTATTCGTCACCTTGCCTATCCCTGCGAGGAACACGCAGGCGCTGTCTTTACCTACATGGGTCCAGGCAACCCGCCCTTGTTTCCAAACTATGAATTTCTCGCTGCTCCAAGTGATCGGGCATTTGTCATCAAGCTCTTCAGTGACTGCAATTACTTGCAGGGCAATGAAGGAAATATTGATCTTACCCATCTTTCCTTCTTGCATTATAATTCGACTCGCGCTGAGCCCGGCACGCTGGGTGACGACGGCCTAAACCGCCGAGGCGCGGCTCCGGAGATGGAATCCTATGATGCCGAGTTAACAGAGTACGGTGTCAGGAGCTACAAGATTCGGCGGCTCGCGGACCCTGATAAATATCACCTTTATATGACGGAGTTTGTCCTCCCTAGTTTTACCTGTTTCTTCGGAGGGCAGTACGCGGCTGAGGGAACCTATGCGGTCAATTGGCACGTGCCCATCGATGATGAGCACCACTGGAAGTATACGTTCATCTTTAGTCGGAAAGGACCCATTGGAATGGAGGCGACGAGGAGGCAACGTGCTGAGATGACACCGGACTACAGGCCCAAGCGTCACCGGGGCAATCGGTACATGCAGGATAACCAATCCATGAAGGGCAAAGTCTATAGCGGTATAGGCCTTAACTTCCAGGTCCAGGATCTGTGTGTAACGGAGGGAATGGGTTATGTGCAGGACAGGACGAAGGAGCATTTGACCTCACAGGATATCCCGGTGGTGGCCGCCCGCAAGGTTCTGTTGAAAGCCATAAGAGATCTCCAGGAGGGTCGAGAACCGACAAACGTGGTTCGTGACCCCAAAGCGAATTATTTTTTAATCGATGCCTGTAGTGACCAGGTTCCAAATTCACAACCTTGGAAGGAATATATCAAGGGGTTAGAGGGTCGCATCCAGTTAAAGAGGGAGAAATAGGCGGAAAGGAGACGACAGTATGGTTTTGATGGCTCAATTGCTTTTAGCTTTTCTATTCATGCCGGTGGCGGGCACGGTGGTTGCGGGGCAAGGCGAGCCTGGCTGGAAGGCGAAGTGGGAAAAAACAGTAGCGGCTGCCAAAAAGGAAGGCCAGGTTAACTTTTACAATTACAACACCAATGCTCATTTACTGGCAGCTCGGTTCCGGAAGAGATTCCCTGAAATCAAAACGGTGGTTTTTCAGGGACGGGGAGGCATGGTTGCGCAGCGCATTCTCGCGGAACGGAGGGCTCGAAAGTTTCTCGCCGATGTAAGCATGGAAGGGTTCAACTCGAATTATTTGGTTTTACATAAGAGGGGCAAGGCGTTTGATCCCATTAAGCCTGCACTGATGTTGCCCGAGGTGGTTGACCAATCTCTATGGTGGCAGGGCAGACACCATTATCTGGACGATCGGGGTCGGTATGTGTTTCGCGTGGTTGGCGCACCCCAGTTAGGAAGTCTTTCTTACAACACCAAGCTTGTGGATTCGAAAGAAATCAAGTCCGTATGGGATTTGCTAAAACCCAAATGGAGGGGGAAGATCGGGGCGCGGGATGCGAGGCGGCCCGGACCGGGCAACGGGGCCCTTCGGTTTTTTTATCACAATCCGAAGATTGGGCCCGAATTCATAAAACGGCTATTTGGCGAAATGGATATAACGCTTTTTACCAGTTTCCGCCAGGGGACGGATTGGTTGGCCCAGGGCAGATACGCTATCTGTTTTGCCTGTTCGGGTATATCAACAGCCAAGCGCCAAGGGCTACCGGTAGAAGAGTTTAGCATGATGAAAGAGGGGGCAGGGCTGGTTTCACTGGGTAGCACCCTCGCTTTGGTAAACAGGGCAGCGCACCCCAATGCAGCAAAAGTTTTTATTAACTGGCTCCTGTCGCGCGAAGGACAGATGGCTTTCATGGAGACAGGGGTTGACATTGGGGGGGATGCCCAGGATTCCCTACGCGTCGATATTCCGAAGGACATTGTTCGAGCAAACAGGCGACGAATGGAGGGTGTTCAATATATTGATCTAGACGTTCCAGGTCGTCGTGAGATGAAACCCATCGTAAAAATTATTAATTCAGCCTTGGCAGAGAGGAAGAGGAGATAAGCAATTAGCGAAGCTCACCGGAGGAACAATCAGAAGGGGTTGAATTGGACACTGCTGGAAAGATCGGTCAACCAACATGGAAAAAATACTGAGGCTGGGATTTGCAGGTCTGGGAGAGGCGGCGACGAGGGTATTGCCTGAAATTGCCGCACTTCCCTACATCGAGGTCACGGCAGCAGCGGATCTCAGAACCAATGCCCTTGAGACGTTTCGCCAGAATTTTCAAGGCGAGTCCTATGACAGTATCGAGGAGCTGTGTCAAAGCTCCAATGTGGATGCTGTTTATGTCGCCACTCCACACGAACTGCACGCGCAACATGCGCTTATTGCCTTGAGGAATCGGAAACATGTGATCGTTGAGAAACCCATGGCTCTTTCTCTGGAAGAGTGCGAACAAATGAACGGCGCGGCGGATGAGAACGGGGTTAAACTGCTGTGCGGTCACACGAAGAGTTTCGACCCACCCATAAGGAAGATGAGGGAGATCATTGCTAGCGGTGAGTTGGGAAAGCTCTGCATGATCCACACCTGGAATTTTAACGATTTTATGGTTCGACCTTATCCGGATCATGAGCTCGCCGTGAGCCGGGGTGTGGTCTTGAACCAGGGGCCACATCAAGTGGACATCCTGCGCCTTTTAGGCGGTGGCATGGTGAGGAGTGTCCGAGCTATGGCAGGGAGGTGGGATCCCACCCGTCCGGGTGAAGGCGCCTATGCTTGCTACATCGAGTTTGAAAACGGTGTACCAGCGACCATGGTCTACAGCGGCTACGGGTTTTTTGATAGTTCCGAAATCCACTGGTGGATCGGGGAAGGTGGGCAGACGCGAGACTCCGATGCCAATGTCAAGGCGAGAAGGAGCTACAACAGCCTGCGCGGTTCCGAAAGAGGAAGAACCATCGAGGCATTCAAGGAACAATTGCGCTATGGGGCTGGGGAGCTGGATCGCGGGCAGATCGGTCATGGCTGGGAGTTGAATGAGGGGCCATCACAGAATCGTAGACGGCATCAAAAGTTTTTCGGGCCATTGATCGCTACTTGCGAAAAGGGGGATATCCGGCAGTCGCAAGACGGTATTCTCATTTACGGGGAAGAAGAAAAGAAAGAAATACCCCTTGCGCAGGCCATGGTGGGACGGCAGGCGGAGATCACGGAGCTCTACGAGGCTGTGGTGAATGGTCGTCCCATGTTTCATGACGGTAGATGGGGGGAAGCCACACTCGAGGTTTGTTTGGGTATTCTCCGGTCCGCAGCCGAGCGGCGAGAAGTCTTCATGTCGCACCAGGTTCCGGTTATGGAACAAATCTGATCCACCATCCCATCTCGGTTTCCGTTCCTCGCGCATTGGATCGTTTCCATGTCTTATTTGTTCTCTACCGTCCAATTTCACTCCTCTTGTCACGTCACTTGTCCGGCAGTATCCGCTGCTCAAGCGGATTTTTCCTGAGAGACAAAGCTACCGCCACGGAAATCATCTTACAGACAGAGAGTATTATCAAAGGAAAGTCGTAACCAGGGTCCTGACACGCCTACAGTCTTCCCCATCCCTTTCCGTCGCTTTCGATGAACTTCTTCACATCCCGGAGCTTGGCCGTGTCGAATTTGTCCAGGTGCACAGTTTCCTGGAAAGACCTTCGGCGTTTTGGGGGCGGCGATTGCTGGGGATAGCCCAGCCGTACCATGGCGATGATCTCTATGCCTTCGGGGAGATCCACCGCCTTTGCAAGGCGGCCCATTCCCGCCTCCCTCACGTGCCCCAGTTGGTGGCTAGACCGCAAGCTGCCGCAGCGAGATGCAGGTTTTGAATGCATGCCGCCAGGCTCGAGTAGAAGACCTCCGTCCTGTTCACGTTTTCAGGGTACGACTCTTTGATTCGGGTATCACCACAGACCATGATAACCACGGGTGGATCCACGGGGGCCTCTCCATGGCCATGTCCGCCGGCCTGCGGAGGCGGTTCCGTGAGCTCTCTAATCTTGGCCTTCGTCTCGGGGCTTTTAACCACGACGAATTCCCAGGGTTGCGCGTTGTTTCCAGAGGGTGCCCAACTGGCAGCCTCGATAATTTTTTTAAGTGACTCGTCAGGGATCGGATCGGCTTTGACTCTTCCGTTGTGCCTCCGCTTCTTTATAATCTCCAGTAGTCCATCAATATCCATGTGACACCTCCGAACATGTGAGTATTAGCTCTCACGATTGCTTGAATAGCGCGTGGGCGTTCTGCCAACGAATGAGTTCTTTGTCTGCCTGTGAGATCCTTCCATTGGACTCAAGGAGTTCCCTGTCTTCCCATTTCTTGAGACCGCCGGGATCGTCGTGGGGGTAGTCCGTTGCGTAGAGAAACCGCTCCGCCCCCAGGAATGAAACTGCCTCGGCCAATTCCGGTTCCTCGGTCTCGATGGTGAAATGGACGTTTCTCCGCAGGTAGTCGCTGGGTTTAAGTTTGTTTTTGGCGGCGGCTTCTTCCTTGGGAACCAGCCGTGGAGGACCACTGGGTCTGCGGGCCGAAATCCCCGCATCTCGAGAGTAATCGGGAAGGTTGCGTTCGAATCGGGTGTCCATCCGTTGGAAGAGAGGTTTGATCCATCCGGTGCCTCCTTCCGTGTAAACCACTTGAAGTTGGGGAAAGTCATCCAACAGGCCGCTGGTGATCAGGGACACCAGAGTCATGTGGCCGTCGTGGGGAGCGAAGATGTCCAGCCCGATCCTCTGGAATCTTCTAAAGTTGATCGCCCGGTGACCATGTTGCACCGCGTGGAGATACAACACCATGTCCATCTCTTCAAGCTTCTGAAATATGGGACGAAGCTCTGGGTGTTCACCCAATGTTTCGCCATAGGGATGCTCTTTTACAGCGTAGGTATAATCCATCACCACTGCCTTGAAGCCGTTCTTTCGGGCCCACTCCGCCTCCCGAATCCCCGCTTTAACGTCTTGCAGGGGCGCATGGGCAACACCGATGAACTTCTTTGGGTACTGTTTCAAGATCGCTGCCATGGATTGGTTGTATGACCGCGCAATGGCCGCAGCGAGTTGGGGATCGAGAAGATTGGACCACGCCCAGGGGGTAAACTGGGGTAGTAGGACCTGTTGGTCCACCCCGAGCCGCTCAAGGTCCTTGAGCCTCACTTCCATGTCTGTCATCCCCAGAAGATCCGTACCGGACCCTCCACGGGACGTGGAAAAGGAGGGAAGGGGAGTCGTCCCTGGAACGAGGGGGGCGGCCCCGGGAAATTCCGAGTGAGTGTAGAGCCCTTGTTTATCGAAGTGTAGAAGAGGCCGCACCTGCTTCGACCCTTCATCTATATAGTCAAAGGCGTTTCTTGGGATAATATGCGTATCGCAGTCAATGATCATGGCTGACGGCTCTGATTATAACTTAGCGCAACTCCACCTGCCAGCGCAAGTTCCTGCACATTTTTAAGTAATGGGCCAAAAGATTATGGTCAATTCCGATTGATTGTGAATGGATTTAAACCAATCAGGAATCTAGCCACTCCGAGACTCCTCCCTCCATCACTGTGTCCAGGATTTCTTTACAATCCTGGATGGCTTTATCAGCAACACCGGGATCCTTAGCGTGGGGTATGGCCCCATTGACCGCACGGTTGAGGGCTTGCACCACCTCTTTGAGATGTTCATCCATTTCGTTGGTATGCGCGGCTTGGCTCATGGGGTTTCTTCTTTTTTCTTTGACTACCCGCGTGAGGCCGGTCTGACCCGTGAAGAGATGGAACGATTCCTCCTTCAACGTGGGGCCCATGCTGTTGGCCACCGGTGAAAACCCCGAATGATGCAGCATCGTGAGCTGATATTTCCCGTCCCGGTCGATGAAAGCCGTGTAAACGAAGAATTCGAGCCGGTTCTCCAACCGCTGGTTGAAGGCCTGCCGCTCCAGCAGCTTCCTGGCTTCCAGTTTTCCAGCGTCGCCGAAATGGGAGACGAGAATTGGGTAAGCATGATCAAATCTTTTGGTTGGGAATAAGGCAGAGCGAAGTGCAAGAAAAATGCCATCGGTTTAACTGATTGAAAATTAGGACAAAGACGGCTGGGTGTGTTTTATAAAAAGTATTTTGTTTCCTAGCCGTCGGAATCCAAATTTTGAATGTTCCCGCTTTTGAAATAAGGAGGTCCTACAATGCGACTTTGGCCAACTCACGGCAAGCCACCGAGCCCACAGTCTACTCGTGAAGCGAGCCTGCGGCCGTGGGCAATGGGCCAGTGAATATCTGGATCAGCGCGTTCGATGCCCCCGGCCTTACGCCTCGCTCCCCTTGTTGAGCAGTGAACCGAGGGCGAAGAGGGCCTCGCACGAAGAGAAGGGAGACGTCCGATACTGTAGGCTCATGACAGGTTGGCATATCGAATCAAATGACGGGGCCTCGATCCCACTATTTCCCAACGTTGTCAATGACGAGATGATGATCTGTTACGCCTTCACCCGACCTTTCTTCAGTCTTTCGCCGATCTCGTAATGGCGTCCCTCCACTGCCATCCGTGCCTCTTCATCCAACTCCTCGTCCCACTGGCCTAGAGAGTAGCCGTACCAGGGCATCTGGGGATTCAGTTTCGGCAGGCCCAGTTCCTCCCAGATCTTGCGCGCGTTTTCCATGTACTCCCGCTTGGGTAACGAGATGGGCGGGAAGGGTTCTTTCAGGATCGCGTTGCACAGCATTGCAGATTCATCAGCCGGCAAATGGTAGGATACCACGTCCGTTCCGCGGTGCTCATCCTTGTAGAGAAACGGGGGGGCGTGTCCTTTTTCCATGCCACCTACAATGTGGACATCACGGTGCGGTTTCATGCGGTAACACATGGCCCAGAACACGGCGGCCTCGTTAGAGGGGTCGATATCTTCGTCCACCGCCACCACGATCTTGCCTACACCGGGATGAAAAGAGCAGGCCGCGTGCAGCGCGCGCCACACCTCTGCTTCGTTGGGGCGGCGCATCTGGATGATCACGAGTTTGTAGGTATTCGTCAGTGGCTCGTGCATCTCCACGCGCAGGACACTGGGGATTCGGCACTGGTCGCGCAAATGCACCAACATCAGCCGATCGTAGCCAATTTTTCGCATGGCTGAGGATTCGCTGGGCGTGACCTGGCTGATCCATGACACATAGATGGCGTTCTTTCGATGGGTGACCGCCGTGACATCCATGAACGGGTTCAGCTGGCGCGGATGCATGTAGCCGTGGGATTCGCCGAAGGGGCCTTCCGGTTCGATCCACTCGGTGTTTATGTGTCCTTCAATGACAATCTCCGATTCGGCGGGCACCAGCAGGTCTGCGGTCTTGCACTTCACCATTCGTATGGACTCGCCCACAAGCCCGCCGGCGACTGCGATTTCGTCCACACCGTAGGAGACCTTTTGCACTGAAACGTATGAAACCACTGGGGGAGCACCCAGCACCAGCGCCGCGGGTAACGGTTCGCCCTTGGCCTGTGCCTTTTTCCAATGAACGTAAATGTCTTGGCCCAGTCCAGACGGAAACACCCCGATGCGTGTACGGGCTTTGATCTGGCCGCGATAATTGCCGATGTTCTGAATTCCGGTTTCCGGGTCCTTGGTGATCCAATGGGAGCAGGTGGTATAGGGACCGTTGTCGAAACCTGGAGTGGAGATGGGCACGGGAAATTCGTCTAGTCCAAGGCCGTCGCGCTGCAATTCGTCGCCCGTATGAATCTCCTCTTGGCAAGGTGCCTCGTTGACCACAAGGGGTGGAATCGGTTGCGTTAGAGCGAGCTTCCATTTTTCATCCATTTCCTCAGCGCTCTTACAGCCCATGCCAAGGAAGTAAATGTCCTTGTTCCCGGCGAGTGCCCCCACAACCACAGGGAACTTGTAGCTCCGTCCTCGGGAGTCCGTCACGTTCTCGAAGAGCCAGGCCTTTCGCTCCTCTTCGGGAAGCCCTCGATACTGCCAACGTACCAGCGGATGAAGTTCGGTATCCTTGTTGATGGTCCTTTGAATGCGGCGAAGATAGCCGGCGGCCTCTAGTGTTTTTAGGTGAGTGTGAATGTCGGGATAAGCCATGTTTTCCCCTTTCTTTCAGTTATGACGGATCGAAAATCGTGGTCAAAAATATATGATGGCACCCACCCTGTCAAATTGGGGGAGGACTCTTTTAGGAAAAGTCTACCTCTGCAAGTAAGAGACCCCATTCCCGGCAACAGAGTGAGCGTGCCTTTACAGGACTGCCATCCCTTCGCGGTGGAGAAAAAGGGCTCGGGAGCCCGCCCCTCAGCGGGAGCCGATGGGCCTCTGCATCGAGGCCCCGAAGCCCTAAGGTAACGGGGATGGAGAATGTGCAAATTTCATCTTCCCCAGTCGGACAGGGTAAAAAAGACATCACGCCATATTTTTTGACATAGCGGCCCGGTGGTAACCTGTCAAGCCATCAAATAATCTAACCCTAGCCGGGTTCGTTGCGTCATGACAAAATCTAACCGAACTTCTGTGACATCTGTCGTTTCATCTCCTGTTGCTGGCCCTGCAGTTTCTTGCTAAACGTCCACTCCCTCCACGGCGTGTGTTTCAGAGGCGGCCTTTCCCGCGGTGCTCTGTCTGAATGGCTGGCCAGCTTGTAGAGCCCCTGAAGTTGCTCATCGATTCGGCCACAGAGTTCAAAGGGATCGGTTGTCTTAAGCGTGTGACTGAGGGCTGCCAGCTTTTTGGGATCTCCCTTTCGGGACTCCACCACTCGCTCAAGGGGGCTACGGGGCATGTCATAGCGGCGAATCAGTCGAGAGCCTTTACGGATTTTACATTGTAGCTTCATCGAGGGCTGGAACAGATTGTGGAAGATCCTAAGCTCATCATAGAGTCGGTTGGTAACCTCTAAGGCCTTTGCCGTGTCGTAGCGGTCCCAGCCTATAAGCTTTCTGACATGGGTCCAGTTTTTCTGCTCGATGTGGGCGTTGTCGTCCTTTTTGTAGGGGCGTGAGCGGGTGAACTGGATGACGCGGCCAGATGGGCGTTGTTGACACAAGGTAAGAAGTTGGTTGTTGATGAACTCGCTGCCGTTGTCGGAGTCGATCCCCTTGAGGGGGAAAGGAAGTTGGTGTTCGATCTCGGTGACCGCATTCAAGATACCGAGGCTGCCCTTACCCATGACAGCCTTGCGCTGTACCCAGCAGGTGGTAATGTCCACGCAGTCCAGGCTATGAATAAACTCCCCAACCGCTGAGGCCCCTGAGTGTAACACCAGGTCAATCTCCAGATAGCCCGGAGTGTTCACGTCCCAATGATCGGTCTTGATGGGAATCATCTGCTTTAGCAGTGATCCGGGCCGGGTGGTGCCATAGACTCGCCGTTTCGCCCTGTGCTTGGTTGCCCTCAGGCGCCGATCCATCTGACGGGCACTGATAGCCAATAGCTGGATCTCTAACGGTTGGCTCAGCTCGAAGTGTTGCCTTATCCAGGGCGGCCAGTGCACCAGGGCGGCCTTCAGACGTTGGGAGCACAGATACCCCGAGGCCTCCCACACCTTTGCCAAAATCCTTACCATCGCCTGACTGTATGCAGGCGAGCGAGATACACTTCGTTTGCGTACGGCTACTTCGGGCACAGGGCGGTTTAACAGCCAGATGGCATATTTACGGTTGTAGCCGCAAACCTTGCAGAATTGCTCCAGGATCATCCCCTTCTCCGCCCGTGGTGCGTGCTGGTAGCGGTCATAGATGGATCGTAAATACTCCCGCTTGGATCGTCGTGCCATGATGAATCCTTCCATGGTTGCCCTCTTTGAGCCCTAAAATGAGCCCTTGGAGGGTTAGAATTACAAATGGCGCAATACGGGTAATTGACAAGCCGGAGGTACCAGGAATAAACTACGGCCCGATTAAAGGCATAGTCTTAGGTTAGTGGTTCTCAGGAGGAGAAAACATCATGAACACCATAGGCATGGTCGGAGTTGGAAATATGGGGACCCCCATGGCGAAGAATCTCATGAAGGCGGGCTACCCGGTAGTTGTTTATGACATCAATGAAAAACAAATGAGCCATTTGGCCGACGCGGGCGCCAAGAGGGCGAAGAATGCCGGCGATCTCGCGTCTCAGTCAGATGTGGTTCTCACAGTGCTGACCTGGCCCAAAGTGGTGGAAGAAACGGTTCTGGCTGAGGGTGGTATTCTCACCGGTTTGAAAAAGGGGGCCATCCTGATGGAATGCAGCAGCATCGACCACGAAACCAGTATAAGAATCGGGGAGAACGTGGAAAATGCCGGTTGTCGTTACGTGGAGGCTGCCCTCATGGGCCGCCCTTATGAAATTGAAGCTCACAACCTCCTTTTTCTGTCGGCAGGGAGAAAAGAGACGGTTCAGGAGTGCGAACCGATCTTCCAGGCCATCGGAAAGAAAAACCTGTATGCGGGTGATGTGGGCAAGGCCAAACTCCTCAAGATTGCCAACGCGATGTTCAATGCCACCGAGACCATGATCATGCATGAAGCACTTACCTGGTGTCTGGACAATGAGATCACCCAGGAAGGTTTTCTAGAACTGATGAAGGAGCGCCGCCCGGACAGGGCGTCAAGTTTTGAGCAGTTGTTAAAGGGGGGAGGATTGGACACTCATCCCAGCTGGACTGCAAAAGACGTTTATCACGGATTGAAGATCGGCGAGGAGAAAGAAATCCCGACACCGCTCCTTGCAACCGTCAACGCCGTGATCAACCTCGCCAAGACCCAAAACAAAGAAGGATACAGCTTTGGCGGGATGATGTTTAAGTATTACGAGAGGCTCCGGAAAAAATCCCAATAGGGACACGAGAAAATAATAATAAAATATAAGTATGGTGGTGGAGAGAAAGGCCCTGGTCAAAGGGGTCAAGGGCGAGGAAAAAGTAGTGAAGCAAAGCGAAGTCGCCTGTTTTAACGCAAAAGAATACTACCGGGGGACCAACGTGGGTAGCGGCCATCTTCTGATCCTGGGCAATCGCGCCGAGGCCTTTGGCGGCCCACATGTCACATTGAAGAACTAGTTCTCTTGAGCGAATATTTATGATCTCTGGTCCGGGACCCATCAACCTGTTTGAATTTGAGCCCATCGCGAAAGGCCGGTTACCCAAGGCACAATACGACTATATTGCCGGCGGCGCCACGGATGAGATCAGTGTGGCGCGCAATCGCCGTGCCTTTGAGTCCATCGCCATGCGTCCACGGGTGCTGGCCGGTGTGAACCGCGTGGACCTCTCCACGATGGTTTTCGGCGCCAAGGTGAATTTACCGATTCTCATTGCACCTTGCGGGGGCCATAAGAAGGCACATCCTGACGGGGAGGTGGCCACTTACCGGGCAGCGTCTAGCCACGGGACCATCATGGCAGTGAGCGCCAACTCCAATACAAGCTTTGAGGATCTGGCGAAAGCGGATTCCGGCCCTCTGTGGATGCAGCTCTATCCTTTTCGTGACAGGGAGGTAACCCGGAGTTGGATCAAACGCGCCAAGGACAATGGTTACAGGGCGCTGTGTATCACTTTGGATTCGGCGTGGCCTTCAAAGCGCGAGCGTAATATCCGAAACGATTACCAAAGAAGAGGCACTGTTAATTACGCCGGGGCGGGGACGGAGCGTGCCTCTTCCACTGAGAGAAGGCCTCGAGGTGCGGAGGCAGACCCTGGTGTGTCCTGGAAGGACTTGGAATGGATCAGGGCCGAGACGGACCTTCCCATTGTGGCCAAGGGTATCATGACGGGTGAGGACGCGGAGCTTTGTGCTCAGGTTGGCATAGAAGGTGTCATTGTTTCGAACCACGGAGGCCGGGGGCTGGACAATACCCTGGCCACCATTGAGGTCCTTCCCGAAGTGGTCACAGCGGCCAAAGGACGACTGGAGGTGCTCCTGGATGGGGGCATCAGGCGCGGTGCCGATGTGGTAAAAGCCCTGGCTCTTGGAGCAAAGGCAGTCTGCATCGGGCGTCCGCTTTTTTGGGGCCTCGCCGTGGACGGGGAGCAAGGGGTGAGGCGAGTGTTGGAAATCCTACGCGAGGAAGTGGAACTCACCATGGCCCGTTGCGGGAAGATCAACGTTCAGAGCGTTGATTCTTCCGTGGTTGCCAAGGTTCCGTCTTTTCGCCTGGGATGGTAATTACTCCGAAAACGAAAAAGTATTCATAGCTTTTTCATGGCTGGGACGAAGAGGTGGGTGAATAAGGGACCTGTGGAAAATTCCCGGGCTCATCAAACTGTACAAACGGACGGCGCCTGCAGAACCCCTGTTTCCGTCTTGAGAGAGGTAGGACGAGGATTGACGGGCTTGTGGCGCCGGGGGTAGAGTACAAGCCGATCATCAGGCAGTGCTTGAAGTTGCAGCGGCCCAACAAAAAGAAAGGCAGCGGGACAAAGCAAAAGGGCCGCCGGTGCTTTTTTAATTTTTATCCTTCGGTGAATGGAGGAATGAGGTGTTTGCTCAGATGAATCATATCGCGATCATCAGTCATCAGTATCCTCTGCTGGAGAAGTACTACCAGGTGTTGTTTGGGCTCAGATCGGCGCAAAAGAGCTGGGACCCCGCCGCCGCGCCCACCGTCGGCGATGGGCGCGTGGGGCTACAAATTCTGCCTCGTCGCGACGGTTACGTGGGCGGGGTGGACCACTTCGGATTATTGGTGGACAGCATTGATGTGGTGCTGAAAAGAATGCAAAAAAACCACCCTGGGGCTAACATGGTCAAGCGTCCGTCCACCCGGCCCTTTGCCGCCTACAGCGGTCACGACCCGGACGGCAACGTGTTCGATCTCGCGCCGAAGGGCGGGGACAATTTAAAGGACCTCTACGCTCACACTGAGGAGAAGGAATGGCATCAGGACCGCTACTTCAACCGGTTTGCCATTCGGACTCTCCATGCCAAGCAAGTAGCCGATTTCTACGCGGAAGTTTTTGAATTGAAGCCCATCAGAAGAAAATCCGAGGACCCGAACATTCATCTCACCGATGGGCATATGACCCTGAGCATCATGCCCTGGAGCATCGAGGGCTTTACCGGCATGTCCATTAAACGTTCGGGACCCGATCACATCGGCATGAAGGTGGAAGACGTGGAAGCATTCAAGAATGATGTACGGAAACTCGATGGTTACAATACTTACCTCAGCTCTCGGCCCCTGGGGGGCAGTCCCGAATCCGAGATGAGAAGGAGGTTTTTTGAACGTTGCACTTTGGGAAAATTCCAATTGTCGGACCCAGACGGAAATTGGATCGATGTGACCGACGAGTCATGGACCTGAAGTTGGGCAACGGATAGGCGGTGTTATCCTCAAGCGGGTTTTTGGGGGACAAAAGAAAGGAAACAAAAATGAGCAAGGAATCGAATGGAATATTGGATAAGCGATGGGCGGAGTGTCCCGCGGAAGAGTGGAGTGATGCCATTGTGGCATCCATGAAACTCGGCGGCATCGATTACCTTTTCTTCGTCTCGGGATCGGAGATCGGCTACTTTCAAGAGGCCATTACAAAGGCGGAGGTGCGGGGCTGGCAGGCGCCCAAGCTCATCACAATGGTTCATGAGGGTGTGGCACTGAATGCGGCACTGGGTTACACCATGGTCACCGGAAAACCTACAGCTACCGCGGTGCACGTGGACGTGGGTTTGCTTAACTACGGCGCAGGAATCCACACTGCCTGGAGGGGAAACTATCCGGTCATGATGATATCGGGTACGGGCCCGCGAGCCTTTCCGGATTCCATGCCGGGGGCGCGCGACAATTTCGTTCAGTGGGTTCAGGAACCTCGCGATCAGGGTGAGATCCTGCGTCAGTACACGAAATTGGATCACCGATTGGAACACCAGGATAACCCGGGCCTGATGATCAGCCGTATGCTGCAGGTTGCCATGAGCGAACCGAGAGGACCCGTCTATCTAGCGCTGCCTCGCGAAACCGCCTTGTTGCCTCTATCCGGTACCACGCAATTTCCCACTCGTGACCAGCTTGGAGTGGCTCGTCCAGCGGCTCCCGATGAAGCGGATGCTAAGAAAGTGGCCAAGTGGCTGGTGGAAGCGAACAATCCTTGTATTTATACGGCTCAGTCCGGTCGGAATCCGGAATCCGTGGCTGAGCTCGTTAGGCTTGCGGAGCTGCTCGCCGTGCCGGTCATGGATACCCGTCACTGCCAGAGCTTGAATTTTCCCACCACCCATCCCCTCTATGGAACCGGTCCTGAACCGAAGGATGCCGATGTGGTGGTGGTCTTCGAATCGGCGGTACCGTGGTTGCCACCGCAACAATCCCCGCGTCACGATGCCGCCGTTGCGTGGATCGACCCGGATCCGGTGCAGTCACGCTTCAAGACCATGGAGTTCCAGGCAGACTTGTGGCTTGCGGCCGACACCTCAACGGCCGCGCGGGCAATACATGACGCAGCGACGGGAATGCTTTCCAAAAGCGACATGAGCCGTGTCTCCGACCGGCGCGAAAAATTGGAGCGGCGCAAACACGAGCTGGTGGAGGCGGCTGAGGAGAAGGCAAAGAAGGCAGGGCAACGCACTCCGGTGGACCCCCGCTGGGTGTCCTATCAGATCCAACAGATCCTCGAGCCGGAGGCCCTGCTATTGGACGACGCCTTGAGCAACTCTCAAACCCTCAGGGAGTACCACCGTCGGTCCATTCCAGGTTCCTACTTTAGACGGGCCGGCTCCACCGGGGGGTGGGGCGTAGGTGCCGCCGTAGGGGCCAAGCTTGCCGAGCCGGCATCTGATGTTGTCCATGCCACCGGAGACGGATTTTTTATGTTTGGCAGTCCCCTGGAAGCACTGTGGGCGGCTGCTTATCACAAAGCACCGTTTCTCTCCGTGGTCTATACGAACCGATCCTATTCCACGGGCACTAGAGCCGTACGGGGTACATACCCAAAAGGGGCTTCGGCGGGGAGAGGGGATTATTTGGGAGGGGTATTCGACCCGCCTCCCAACTTCGCCAAGCTGGCGGAGTCGGTGGGCGGCTACGGCGAGGTGGTTTCCGAAGCCAACCAGGTGGGCCCAGCCTTGAAACGTGGCCTGGAAGCGACCCGGAAGGGGCATCCGGCAGTTGTCTCTGTCTGGCTTCCCACCATGGTGGAAGAAATGAAGATGGCGGATTGACCTCGCCGTTGCGGTTGTGCTCAAAGTGCTTTAGGTTGAATAAGCAGGTGCAAGATTTTGGATAAGTGCGCCCGTTGGCCCGATCGGGAACCAACAACTCAAACCGGGCATGGTATATATTCTGAAGCCTCGAGTTCTTCTTGCGAGCGGCAAGGGACACGCCGGCATCGGTGATCCCGTGATCGTGACCGAACGTGGCAGCCGTCGTCACGGCAAGCGGGAAATGAATCTGATCGTTGTGGGGTAAGATTAGTTAGCCCATGGCACTTTTATTACGCGGGTCTGAGATCGAAGGGCTCATGGATCTGCGGCAAGCGATCCAAGTGTTGCAGAGAACCTACATGGATCAAGCGAAGGGGGGGATTAGAGCGACACCGCCGCTACGGTTAATGGAACGAGGAATACGCGGGGTGGCAGGGGGATTGACGCTACAAAATAAAATAGGAATGAGGCTCAGCGTGACCGGTGGGGAACCGCTGGCGCTGCTCTTCGAACTGGACTCGGGTCGCCTTCTTGCCATTATGGGATTTCCATTCGGCTTACTCCGCATCAGTGCAACGGTCGGACTTGCACTAGAGCGTTTGGCGAAGAAAAATGTCCGGTCGGTGGCGCTTATCGGAAGTGGCCGACTTGCCCCTTGCCTGATGGAGGCTGCAATAGCTCTCCGGTCGGTCGAGAAGGTTAGTGTCTACAGCAGGAGTCCGCAGCGGAGAGAGGCATTTTCTAAACAGGCTGCTCGCAGGTTTGGGGTGGCGGTCGAGGCTGTCTCATCCCCGCAGGAAGCCATCGAGCGAGCAGAAATCGTCATGGTCAGCACCAATTCCCCCGCCCCGGCGTTGTTGGGGAATTGGCTCCGTCCCGGTCTATCGGTCTTTGGTATCGGACGACCCAACGAATTTGACGATAAGGTGTATTTAAGGTCGACACTGACCGTTGTGTCGAGCAAGGTGCACGAATTAGGGTACTATGACACGGTCTTGGACCAACCACTGATCAGATTGTCCAAAGAGGGGAAAATAGCTTGGGCACAGGTCGCAGAACTCGGACAAATTGTGTCAGGTGAGGTTCGAGCAAACCCTGGTTCTGATGATATTGTGGTTTTCCGAGAATCCCAGGGTGGATACAGCGATGTAGCTTTGGCGGCTTGGGTCTATGGGGAAGCGCTCAAGGAAGGCCTTGGGACGCCCATCGATCTTGATTGAAACAAAGGTGGGCTCAGTGACCCCCAGATTGATCGTATTCAGTTTACCCCGAACCACAGAACGCCCGGGACGTGAGTCCGGGGATGAATTTTCCGAACTTCCCCGAAGGGAAGCGCCCCCGAGCCACGGACGTAAGTCCGTGGCTCGGGTTTTACCGGATAAAACTTGACAGATACAGTTCGGTCAATAACAATGAGTTGAAAAAGAGGGGTCTCCCATGGCAAAGATTAGAACCTTCGATCATTGCGGGTTCGTGGTAGAGGACATTCCCAGAGCGCACCAGTTCTATGGCAAGCTATTGGGCGCAAAGCCGTTGCACATTCAAAATCTTAACACCCAACGACTCTATAAGGGCGGATTCCCGATCATGTCTTTCGTTGAGATGGGGGGGCACCGATTCGAACTTTGCCTGGCCCAGGAAGAGCTTGCCTCCGCCGAGGGGGCAAAGGCCATGCCGCGCATCGGCTTTTCCGTAACTGCGAAGATGATGGATGAACTGCTCAAACAGCTTCGTGAAAACGGTATCCCCTACGAAGGCCCGGCGACGTATCCTGAGGCCGTACCGCTGAGCCGGACTATCCGGGTGCGTGACTCGGATGGCAATGCGCTTGAATTCTCAGTTCGCCGATAACGGAGGTTGCCGTGATCGAGTATGAAGATATCAGCCACCTTGTGATGGAAGTCACGGATCTCGATCAGGCAGAACGATTTTACTCGGGAGCGTTGGGGCTGGAGCCCATCTGTCGTGACCAGGGAGAGCTTGGCCAGGGTCGACTCATCCTAAAAAATGTAACGGGTCAGCTTCTATTCCTCAAGAAGGTTGACAAGCTGTCACCCCGGTCGCGTTTTTGCGGACCCGATGAGACAAAGGTGCCGGACCCGGGCTCGGGTTTACGCTATAAAGGCGCCCATCTCGCCATTAGCGTAGGTTCCGTGGAGGAATACGACGATATTTACGTACTCTTAGAAGCCAACGGCGCCTATTTGGAAGGCGATATCAGAGCCGCTCAGCGTAAGCCTGGCGAAAAGAGTGTCTACTTCTATGACCCGTTTGGGAATCGGTTGCAACTCATCATATTACCGATTACCGACTCCGGGATAGACGGTGAGCGGTGGCGAGCGTATCCATGATGAAGCCAAGCTGGCAAGACTATTGAATTAATGGTACTCGCCGAGATCCTCGAGTGCGGTTTCAGCGAATCGGTTATCCACCACCTCGGCAATTTTGATATTTTGAGGGAAAAGGCCACGCTCGACGAGGGCCTTCACTTCCGACTCAAGACGGGGCATATCAATCAGTCCATCGGCAGTAAACCCTACCGGCTTCATGGTTTGGAGCAATTCAGATGGTTCACCTGTTTCTCGAGTTAGGAGATCGATCATCTCGGCCGTGCCGCCGCCCTTATCGAGCGCGTCGCAGTAGGCACGAACTCCTCTCAAGTAAGCGGTCAGGAACCTCAATCCCACGTTTGGGCGCTCCCTTATAAACCCGGTGTTGAAGAGTATTAATCGGGCCTGCAGATTGGGATGAACCTCATCGCCGATTTTCCATCGGACCACATGGCCCTGTGACACTTCCGTCGCGACACCGCGGGGTCTCCGTCCGATCACGAGGTCCATATCTCCGTTCAGTAGGGCGCGCTTGCGTTCTGTGCCGCCGTGGGACGCTGGCACGACGCGGACGTCTTGGATGGTGAGCCCCCCTTGCTGCAAGGCTCCATGAAAGGCCATGTAGTCGTCGCCTCGACCGCCAGCAAGCCCTATGGTTTTGCCACGGAGGCTTTGGTAGTCGGTTAATCCGCCGTTTTCAACAAGCGCGGTTCGCGCTAGTAGGGTGGTGATGCCATGTCCGGGGCGGAACTGCTCATGAACCGCGACTGCCTTCATATGTCCGTAGAACTCAGGCCGCGCACAGTAATCAATATATCCCGGACCACAGTCCGCGCGGCCTTCGGCCACGGCGACCCACGGTTGCTCCTCGGGCTCTACAATTGCAACGGAAATGTCGAGATCCTTAAAGTAGCCCCGTGCGAGTCCGATGAAAAGCGGTGGAAAAATAATTCGCGCGGTCTCCCCGCTATAGCGCGCAAAAGTCACTTGGTCCACGTCAACTTCTAAAAAGGGTAACCCTTGGAAATGACCACGGACGGGTTTGTGTTAACTGGCGTATCGGGGCCTTTCTTGTCAACCTCACCCGCCTATGGCTACAGCTTGTTTTCTCCACTCGGCCTCCTTGTGGACCGTGGTTGAAACCTCGAAACTGCTGTTGAAAACATGCCTTGTGGGGTCGATGGGGACCCGCCACTTCCAGGTGGTCATAAACTCGCCGATACGCTCCTGGGCGTAAACCTTCGCTTCCGTTGATTTCGTTCCTGGTTTGGTTGCCATGCTACTATCCTCTTAGTTTTAATGCCTTATTGATTCCTCGTCGAACGTCAAACGGGAAAGTTCACCTCAGTATCATTGGCCTCCGTCAACTACCCATCCCTGCGCTCCAAGGCGCGCCCACCCCGGATGGTAGCGGCCGTCTATGATTGAGCCACTACCGCAGATCAGATCGATCATGGCTTCCATTTGCATTGCGGCAAGCTACTATAACTTTCTTGTGACTGTCAATGTTAAAGAGGAGCAAGATAGGAGCGGGCGAACCAGGGAGAAGGTGCATGCATAACATCCCTTTGGCTGGGGAATATAGGTGCCACAAATAAAAGTCGGGTAGCGACGCGCTACGTAGCGTGGCAGTGTTCCGATGCTCGACGAATAAGCAAAGGGAATCGGAGATATTCGATGGAGGTATACTATGTCCGTTACCCGGAGAACGACTTTAACTGGAATGTGCATCGTTTGGCCGGGAGCTATATGAAACTCCCCGAACTCGGTTTCGGCCGCAGCACTGCCAGAGAACTGAAGCACGAGAACATCAAAGTCGGCTGGACGATGGAAGTGAGGCTCCGGCCCGTTTATGTTGTGGGCTTCAATAAATGCCGTCCTCACCGGCCCAAAGGACCATCGGCTTGTAGCCCGCGCGATTTGTGGCGCCAGAGAACAAGTCAAAGATACGGATTCGAGGTATGGGGCGGCCGCCGCTTCGCTGGGTACCGATCAGCTCGTCCTCATCTCGCTCAAACCAGATCGGGGCATCTCTATCCCAGTGGGTCGCAAACTCTCGTATGATCTTCCCCACAAGGTTCTCCTTTTACACAACATACCCTAGGCGTCTCGTAATATGGAAACACAGGAAGACAGTCAACCAGCCCTAGTGGAGATGTGCGATTGCATCTTTTGTGGTGGTGTGATCTCATATCTTAATTGTCCTTAAATTTGTTATAGGAGGTGTTGGGTGGCGGGTGTGGACGATGCTGAAGGAGGATCGACCGTGGTAGCGAGGTCATTGGCTGAAAGCTGCAACCTAGGACAGCTGGGATGTGGAAAAAAGCGGACAATTGAGATGTAAACTTACACCCTACACGGGGTTTACCAGAAAGCGAATTTCCAGTATTCTTAATCCCTCCAATGTCCAGTGAAGCTCCAGCCCCAAATGAAAGGTCCACGGTCCGCGGTTACTGCGCCCTTTGCACAGCGCACTGCGCCACCATAGCGACGGTTGAAGACGGTCGGGTAACCCGGCTCGAACCGGATCACGATCATCCCAACGGCGGTGTCATTTGTATCAAAGGCAGGGCCGCTCCTGACCTGGTCTATCACCCGGAGCGGCTCGACTACCCCTTGAAGCGGACGCGGCCCAAGGGGGATCCCGACCCCGGGTGGGTCAGGGTGAGTTGGGATGACGCACTGGACGCAATTGCCCGGAAGTTACTATCCATACGTGAGCGCCACGGCGCCCGTGCCATGGCCCTCGCCAAAGGAACCCGCAGCGGGACCTCGGTGGACGATGCGGAGCGATGGCTGGGGCGATTGCTCTATTGTTTCGGTAGCCCCAACTGGGTATCCACGACCCACGTGTGCAATTGGCACAAGGACACCGCCTTCGGCTTTACCTTTGGGTCGAATCTCCCCATACCCGATCTTTCCCACAGCAACGCTTTTCTGCTCTGGGGGCATAACCCAAGCGCCACATCCATTGTCCTGGCCCATGACATTGTAGTGGCAAGATCACGAGGCATGAAGGTGGTGGCCGTGGATCCACGGCGGGTGGGTATTTCCGGGCAGGCGGACGTTCTCCTTCAGGTTCGGCCAGGAACGGATGGTGCCCTTGCCTTGGCCCTCATAAACGCGTTGATAGAGGAGAGCTGGTTCGACGCGGATTTTCTCAGACACTGGACCAATGGACCTTTTCTCCTCAGCGTGAAAACCCTGAGGCCTGTGACCGAGGCTGATCTCGTGAAAGGGGGAAACCCGGGGCGGTACGTCATTTGGGATGAGAGGAGCCAGAGTCCAGCGATCTATGATCCTTCCGAAGGGTGTTACGAGAGAGACACGGTTCGACCAGGGCTCTTCGGCGACAGAACGCTCGGTGGAAAAGACGGGAAGGGGATTCCTTGCAAATCGGCCTTTGAGTTCCTTGCCGAGGCGTCGTCTCACTACACTCCGGAATCTACGGAGACGATTACCCATGTCCCCGCAAAAAAAACCTGGCAGGCGGCCCAACTCCTTGCCAATAGCACTCCCGTAAGCATGTACATGTGGAATGGCCTCGGCCAGCACACCAATGCCACACAGACCAGCAGAGCAGTTGCGACGCTGTATGCTCTATTAGGCAGTTTTGATCAACCGGGCGGGAACGTTCTTTTTCCCAGTGCCCGGGCCAATGCGGTGGAGGGAAATGAATTTTTATCCAAGGAAATGGCCGCGCAGAGAATCGGGCTGTCGGAAAAACCCCTTGGGCCGCCTGCCAAGCCGGGCAACTGCGCCCCCTACGACGTCTTTACTGCGGTTTTGGAAGACCATCCTTACCCGGTGAAGGCGCTGCTTAATTTTGGTACCAACCCCGTGATGTCGAGCGGCGATTCCCGCAAGGCGCGGGAGGCCTATAGCAATGTCGAATTTAGTGTTGCGGTCGATCTCTTCATGACACCTACGGCAGAGCTGTGCGACTATGTGCTTCCCGCTACGAGCTTTCTCGAGATGACCAATGTTACCACCGGTTTCCGCCATCGCCCGGGGGGGACAACTCACTTACAATACCGGCCTGCCGTGGTACCACCGCTTGCGGAGCGCCGCTCGGATACCTGGATTATCTTTGAATTGGCGAAACGTCTCGGATATGGTGAGCGTTTTTGGCATGGAGACATTGAGGCAGGATACGCCTATGAGCTGGTATCTACGGGCATTCAGCTGGAACAGTTGAAATCCTCGCCGGGAGGAATCACGGTTTCTCAGCCCGTGCGATACCGTAAGTATGCCGAAGGGGACCGGACCGGCAAGCCTCGCGGCTTTGCCACGCCTTCACGCAAGGTGGAACTTTACTCCCATACTTTTGCCAAGCACGGTTTACCGCCTTTTCCGGACTATAAAGAGCCTGCCATGAGTCCGGTTAGCCGGCCAGAAGTTGCGGCAGACTTTCCTTTGATCCTAACGAATGCGAAGTTTCCTACCTTTGTTCATAGCCAGCAGCGCGCAATATCGCGTCTTCGCAAATCATCTCCAGAACCCATGGCTGAGTTACATCCGGACACCGCTTCACGATATGGGATCAAGCATAAGGAGTGGATGGTGGTGGAATCCCCCAAGGGCGCCATCAAGCTCCGCGCCTATGTTACGGATAGAATACTTCCTGGAGTTGTTTGTTGCCAACACGGGTGGTGGCAGGCCTGCAGTGAACTTGACTTGCCCGGCTATAACCCATACACCTCAGATGGCGCTAATCCTGGCACTCTCATCGGCTCGGATCTGACCGATCCGATTAGCGGTTCCCTCCCGCACCGTTCGTACCTTTGCCGCGTGAGTCCGGCAGACTAAAAGCGTCAAAAGCGATTAACCGCAGCTTTACGCAGACTGAAAGGCAGCAAAGCGCATGGCGCAAAGCGCAAAGCGCAAAGCGTCAAGAGCAGTTAGCCCTAGATTTCCGAAAAAAATAGCTCGCGAAAAGACACAAATCTGACTCAGTACTGATTAACAAGTGCTGAGGACTGAGTAGGGTCGGATGAGCCTCGAGAACAGACGATTGAAGGTCGAAAAATGGCCGAAAGAGAGACCAGGACGCTATGCTCTTTGCCGTTTTTTGTCTGTGATAATCGGCGAAAATCTGCGGTTAGATTCTTAAAATAATTTTTTGCGCGGAAAATTCTTGCCCAGTGGAAGGAGGCGATGCAATGGTTCTTTTCCTTAAGAACAAGGAGATGGAGAACCTTGTTCCAATGCCCGATTTGATTGATGCAGTGGAACAGGCCTTTCACGAGCTGGGCGAGGGAAAGGCGGTGAATTCCCCCAGGGCACGGCTTCGCGTGCAAGCGCCAGGCAAGGCGCAAGGGGTTCAATACTATTTTAATAACATCATGGGTTTGGTTCCCGGCATCAAGTCCATGGCCCTCAGGATCGACTCGAGCTTCTCCCAGAGAGAACAGGTGGCGGGATCGGAGCGAATCGTATATCCGGGAAACTACGTTGGTTCGGTTTTTCTTTTTGACATGGAGAGTTGTGAACTACTAGCCGTCATGGATGATCATGTACCTTCCGTGCTACGCGTTGGGGCCACCAGCGGGGTGGCCATGAGGCACCTGGCCCGGGCGAATGTAAAGACCATGGGTCTATTGGGATCCGGAGAACAGGCGAGGACCCAGCTGCTGGCCGCCTGTGCGGTAAGGCCCATTGACAAGGTCAAGGTCTTCAGTCCAACTCGTGCTCACCGGGAGCGCTTCGCGGAGGAAATGACGGAAAGGGCCGGAGTGGAAGTGGTGCCGGTGACGAACGCCGAAGAGGCTATTCGGGGCTGCGACGTGGCCACAGCCGCCACCAACACGGTGGAGCCCGTTGTCAAAGGGCAATGGATCGAGGAGGGATGCCATCTCACCAGTATCGTCGGTGGTGACAGCTACCTGCCCCGTCGAGAGCTGGACGACGATGTGATCCGCCGTGCGGGGCTAATCATTGTAGGTAGCAAAAAACAGATTTTTCTCGATGGACAGGCGGAGTTTGCCCATCGGCTGGAAAGTGGGCTGGTACGTGAAGAAGACCTTCACGAACTGGGCGAGCTTCTCACAAAACAATGCCGTGGCCGCCAGGACAACCGGGAGATTACCTTGTTCAAGAACAATACCGGCGTGGGAATCCAGTTTGCCGCCGCTGCGAGGAAGATTTACGAAATGGCCAGGGTCAGAGGCATCGGCACACAGGTCTCTTCGGATCTTTTCATGACCATGCGAGGGGAGAAAAGCTATTCCCCTTGAAACGCCCACGGGAGCCACGACCCCTTAGACGGCTATCTGTAGATGAGCGTTTACTTTGCCATCCAGGGGGCCTTCCTCTTCGCCCTGTCGCATATCGTGATCCGCCGGGGTTTGGTGGTATCCAACGCCGCCACCGGCACCATGGTCTCCATCATTATCTCTGCGGTGCTGTTGTGGCTGGTGACCCCGATATTTGTGCCGCTATTGAGTTTTCGTACGCCTGCCGTCTGGTACTTTATCGCAGGGGGCATCTTTGCCCCCGCTGTGGGCCGGTTCATGACCTTCAAGGCCATCGAGCGTGTAGGCGTAGCACGAGCCGTACCCATCACCAACACTGCCCCAATGTTTTCTTCCATCCTGGCCGTCCTCGTGGTGGGAGAGACTTGGCCGCTACAAAATATACTGGGTACATCCCTTGTCATTCTCGGTGTCGTGATCCTTTCACGCACTCAGACTGCAACATCACAATGGCGCAAGATAGACCTTGTCTATCCAGCCCTGGCGGCTGTCTCCTTTGCCCTATCTTCCAATCTGCGCAAGCTTGGCCTGGTTCTAGCAAACATCCCGCTCATGGCGGCCACGGTGTCTGCAACTACGGCCTTTGTCTTTACCCTGATCTTTCAGCAGGCACAGGGGGGGCTGGAAAACATTTGAGTTATCACGGCGCTCCTTCGGTTGGTTTGTAGTGGCGGGGATCGCTCACACCACAGCTATGTTGTCCGTGTTTTATGCTTTGGGGCTTGGCAAAATCGTCGTTGTGGATCCACTGGTCAATGCCAGTCCAGTCCTTAGCCTTATTCTCACCACCCTTTTCTTGAAAGACCTGGAGTCCATAACCCCCCGTGTTATTCTGGGTGCAGGATGCACCGTGGTAGGATCAATCCTGGTGGTTACCGTATGACCGTTTACATTTCCATCCTGGCGGCTTCTTGTTTTTCATTTAGTCATGTTATGAACCGCCGCGGACTGGTGATGTCAAACGCCATGACTGGTTCCCTGTTTTCCATTAGCATTTCCGCCATCACCCTGTGGGTCCTAGTGCCTTTCTTTATCCCGCTATCTAGCTTCTGGACGTCCGCTATCTGGTACTTTGTCTTGAGCGGGATATTTGCGCCCGGCCTCGGCCGGACGTTCAACTTTATAGGCATTGAAAAAGTGGGCCTGGCCCGTTCCGTGCCCATCTCCAACTCATCTCCCATGTTTGCTTCTATTCTGGCGGTGCTCATCATGGGGGAGACATGGACTCTCCAGAATGTGATGGGCACGTCACTGGTCATTTTAGGTGTGGTGATCCTGTCCCAAAAAGGATCCAGGCAATCCCAATGGCGGAAAATCGATCTTATTTATCCAATCATGGCTTCCTTTTCTTTTGCCATATCTAGCAATCTTAGAAAGCTTGGATTACTGGCGGAAGATATCCCCCTCATGGCAGCCGCCGTCACTGCCACCACTGCGCTTCTCTTTGTTCTTACTGTGATCAAGGCACAGGGCGGTCGCCAGGCAATCTTACTGTCACGGCGGTCCTTCGGATGGTTTTTTGCGTCAGGGCTTTCCAACACGGCTGCGATGTTGTCGGTTTTCTATGCTTTGAGCTCGGGAAAGGTAGTGATTGTGGAGCCTCTGATCAGCGTGAATCCCGTCATCTCCATCTTTCTGTCCACTATTTTTCTCAGAGACCTGGAAGCCATCACCTTGCGGGTGATGGCGGGGGCTGTTTGTACGGTGGTGGGGTCTATCTTAGTGATTACAGTATGACTGTACCCCGTCTGGGAAACAAAAGGGCCAATTCATCACCGAAGCCGTAACTCAAATACCAAAAAACGCGCAGGGAGCAATCTGGAAACGAAGTCGGGACAAATAGGATGACCTGTTCAGTGTAACAGATCAAAGGATCTATTTATCGAGCGAGACCGACCATGAGCATGGATACCTGGTTCAATGCACCCCCACAGGGCATCTCATGAGCGCGGCCCTCAAGCCAGGGGAGAGCAAAAAAACGAAGAGCATGGTGCATGTCTTCAAAATAAATGATCCAGAGACCGAGTACAAAACCCTGAGAATGGAAGAGACCTATACCTATGTGGGAGCTTATAAAGCAACCACTCCAGCGGGTGTCTCCGACACAGTGCTATTTCGTAACGATTTCAAGGTATTTGCCGGCCCTGTAACGGTCGACGATTTTCGCTACGCCTTCTATGCTAAGGGCGTGGGCAAGGTTGCGGGGATTGAGCATGGCTATGCGGTGGTCCTACTTCTCTTCCGCTTCAATAGAAAAATTCCAAAGGTCCTTGTGGACTATCCTCGATCCGGCAGCTGAACCGGAAAGATTTGGTGCTCATATTCAGTGAATTGACAACGATTGTGCCGCCGGATTAAACTCGCGGGTCACGAAGTAACAGGTCCGCCATGTTTTTCTAATTAAAGGAGGTAGCCATGCCTGTTGAGATTAAAAGAACCGGTCACCTGGTATTGAGGGTAAAGGATCTTGAACGCTCCAAGCGTTTTTTTACCGAGATCCTGGGTCTGAAACTGACCTGCGACAACGGGAGAATGCTCTTTTTTAGTTCAAACTTTGATGACAACCATCATATGCTTGCCATTGCTCAGGCCAAGGAAGAGTCCCCCTTACCCCAGCCCGACAAACAGATGGGCATGATGCATGTGGCCTATGAATTGTCCTCCTTCGCGGCCCTTCAGGAGGCCTACAGAATATTCAAGGAAAAGGGCGTAAAAATTCATCAGACCGTATTTCACGGCGCCACCATGAGCGTCTACTTTTTTGATCCTGACGGTAATGAGCTGGAGGTCTACTGCAATGTGCCGCAGGAGGAATACAAGAAGTCGGTGCCCCTACCTTTCAGTTGGTATTGGTCCATCGAAGATGAATTGGACGGAGCCCCTCAGAAACCTGGAAGCGTTGCACCTTAAAAAATAAGTACCGGGCGTAGTCCTAATTGCGCCGGGCTGACTTGATGACCACAGGGGTCTTGGGCACGTTCTGGTAGAGCCCCTTGTTCCCGGTGGTCACCGCTGCGATTTTATCCACCACCTCCATCCCTGCAATCACTCTGGCAAACACAGCGTAACCGGAGTCCCGCCTTCCATGATCCAAGAACGCGTTGTGCTTCAGGTTCACGAAGAATTGTGAGGTGGCGCTGTCCACATTCCGTGTGCGGGCCATGGAGAGAGTGCCGCGCTTGTTCATGAGGCCGTTATCGGCTTCGTTTTTTATGGGAGGATTGGTTTTTTTTCGTTTCATCTCCTCTGTGAACCCCCCGCCCTGGATCATGAACCCGGGGATTACGCGGTGGAAAATTGTACCATCAAAATAACCTGCGTCCACGTAAGCGAGGAAGTTTTTGACCGTGATGGGCGCCTTGTCGGAGTAGAACTCAATCATGAAGCTTCCCTGAGTCGTTGAAAATATGACCTTTGGGGTTTCTGCCATTTCCTGGGCCCTGGCTGCCCGGCCCACAGTAAAGGCGGTAGTCACCACCAATGCCGTCATGAAAGTTGCCTTGAAGCATGAATTTTGCCGTCTTAACATTCCACTATCTCCGCGAGATTTTTCTTCGTCTATTTCATTCCATCAATGCCTAACTCATTGTTATAATTTATACTTTATTCCTGCCCTCCAATCCAGTGGTTGTTCCCCGTTTAGGGGTTTGTTATCCTAATTTCACGAACAATGAATTTCTGGCAGAACATTGAGAAGCCCATTATCGGTCTTTCACCCATGGATGGCGTATCCGATGCCTCGTTTCGATTTATCACGGCCAAGCACGGTGGACCCGATATAACGATTACCGAGTTTGTGAACATTGAGACCTTTTTGTACGCACCGCACAACCTTGTCAGGGATCTGACCTATTCCGAGATGGAGCGTCCGGTGGTTGCCCAGATTTACGGTCATACCCCCGAGTTGTTCTACAAGGTCGCCCATGTGGTATGTGAGCTCGGGTTCGATGGCTTGGATATTAATATGGGGTGCCCGGCGAAAAAAGTAGTGGGCAAAGGGGGTGGGGCTGCGCTTATTCAGAACCCACCCCTGGCCCGATCCATCATCCAGTCGGCGCGTCTGGGTATTCAACACTGGTTCGAAGGACAGACGTTGGCTAATCTCAAGTCGAGCCCGGAGTTGATTGAACGTGTCGAGACGTCCAATCGGCTCAGGACTGCAACGGATAGACTTCCCCATCGACGTCCCATGCCGCTATCGGTGAAGACTCGCCTGGGCTATGACAAAATCGTCGTGGAGGATTGGGTTCGGACCCTACTGGAAGAACAGCCTTCGGCCATTTCGCTCCACGGCCGCACCCTAAAGCAGATGTACCGGGGAAACGCGGATTGGGAGGCCATGGCACGAGCCGTTGAATGCGCGGAGAATTCCGAGACCCTCATCCTTGGCAATGGGGACTTGAAATGCATGGATGATGTCTACCGTCGTGTGGGTGAAACACGAGTGGACGGGGTCCTCCTTGGGCGTGCCACCCAGGGAAATCCCTGGATTTTTAGAACGAAGGACGAGGTGAAGGAGGCCTTGCGCCATGATGGAGGCCCGGTATGTTCACCTCCACAGGTAACTTTGGAGGATCGTATCCGGGTCATCCTCGAACATTGCCACTATTTTCAGAATCACTCTGGGAGCCCAACTTTTGTGGGCATGCGAAAACATTTGGCATGGTATTGCAAGGGTATCCCGGGGGCCGCCGAACTTCGAGGGCAAATGGTCCGCACCAACAGCGTGAGTGAGGTGGTGGATTGTCTAAGAAATTACGTGTCAAACTTGTCTTCAAGGCTAGAGCCGTCAGATCACGCCTCCCTCAGTTAGGGAAACCGTAGGGTGGCCGGCCTTCATCCGTCGGACATTGAATTTATGAGACTGATCCTTGCCTCCACCTCTCCGCGTCGCCGTGAGATCCTCTCCCTGTTGGGACTGCCATTTGAAGTGATCTCCCCCGAATTTGACGAATCGATCCTGGATCATCGTCCACTTCATGAGGAAGTGCTGGACTTCGCCCTTGGAAAGGCGGAGTCCGTGGCTCGAAACCGTTCCAACAGTATCATTATCGGCAGCGATACCATGATTCTCATTGACGGGGAAAAAATTGGTAAACCCGCCGGGATGGTCGATGCTAAAGCGATCCTCCGCACACTTTCGGGGAAGACTCACCAGGTCCTCACCAGTGTCGCCATCCTCGATGGTTTAGGCGGACCCGGACTGAAGACTGTAGAGGAAGTCTCCGTGGTCATGCGCGGCTATTCGGACAAAGAGATTAAGAACTATCTGTCCTGCGGCGAATCCCTCGATAAGGCGGGGGGGTATTCCATTCAGGGAAAGGGCCGCGCGCTGATCGAATCCATCCATGGGGATTACCTGACGGCAGTGGGTTTACCTCTGAAACCCGTTGCCCATTATTTGACAGGTCGCGGCGTATCATTCCCCTTGGAGGTGGATAAACTCTACGCTGAAAAATCCTACCTCAACTGGCAGAGCTTTCAATAGAAGCTTTTCCTCTTGCGCTTGGAACAATAGGGGCTCGGGGGCTCGCCCTTCAGCGGGAGCCGATGGGTCTCTGCCTCGAGGCTCCGTCATTTGATCTGGCATGCCCATGTGGCTTGAACCTGCAGTATCGGACGTTTCCCTTTCTTCAGGCCAAGTCCCGCTGCTACGTCCATCTTTCGCTAGGCAAACCCCCTCAGCCCATCGCGGATGCAACGGGAGCCGGCGTGCCTGAGCGAAAGATTGGTCCTGAGGCGTTGGAAGCCTCTGCGAAGCTGAGGAAAAGCGACATCGACTGTTTGAGCGCGGCGAGTTTCGAGGCTGCCCGAAGCGAGCGGCTAAGGCTTCCCGCCGAGGGGCCACTGAAGCGAAGGGATAGCGGCTCCTGCAAAAGCGCATAGGCTAAGTTGACAACTTTTATACCCCGGGACTAGACTACCTTCCGTTCCACGTTCGTCTATGGCATCAGGAGGGCGCCTGTTAACAGCGGAGGAAGGTCATGGCCATTAAACTCTATGCCTCTTTTCGGTCCGCCAACTGCGAGCGAGTCAAAATCGCGTTGCAGGAAAAGGGACTTGCCTACGAAATCGTGCCACTCGATTTAAGAAAGAAAGATCAAAAAAGGCCCGAGTTCTTAAAGCTCAACCCATACGGGAAAGTTCCAGTTATAGACGATGGCGGGACTGTGCTTTTTGAGTCCTGCGTCATCAACGAGTACCTGGAAGAGAAATATCCCCGTCCTCCTCTCATGCCCAAGGATCCCCGTGGACGGGGCCGCATGCGCAACCTGGTGGACTATGGTTTGTATTTCACTCATGTTGCCTTTCGGTCGCTGCGTGACGAGATGTTGAAAGAGGGAGGAAACCCCGACCTTGCCCTCGTGGAGAAATCCCGTGAGGTTCTGAGAGAACTTCTTCGGTACCTGGATCAAGAGCTGGAGGGAAAAGATTACTTTCTGGGGGAATTGAGCCTTGCCGACATTGACCTGACTACGCGCTTTCTTTCCCTTGAATGCTACGGTGCCGTGCCGGCTCCTTCCTTGCCACGGCTTGCAAGGTGGATGGATCGGATGAAGGAGCGTCCGTCCGTTCAGGCCATTCAAAGGGAAAGGGGCTATATCTAAATTTCACGTCCCACGGCGTCTGACTGAGGGGCCGTCAGATCAAGGCAGGTCTCCCCATAGAGAAAGGAGCTCACAATATGGAAAGCCGTCGTTACGATTATTCTCCGGTGGTTCGGCGTAAGGAATTGAAATGGCCAAAGGGTGCGAGAATCGCTCTCTGGGTGGGTCCCAACATCGAGTGCTTTCACATCGATAAAGTTCTTACCAGCGCTGGTGGTTCACACCTTCCCGATATCCAGGGTTACACCGTGCGGGAGTACGGGTCTCGTATTGGGATATTTCGACTGATGGAAGTATTCGACAAATACGGGATCAGGGCCAGCGTCCTGCTCAACGCCGAGGTGTGTGATCGACACCCCGCGATCATTGAAGAAGGGAAGAAGAGGAACTGGGAATGGTTGGGTCACGGTTTCAACAACAACCAGCGCTTGACCAGTTATCCTCCCGAGGAGGAGCGGCAGGTGATCCGTCAGGTGAGAGAAAAAATTGCCGCGGCCGTGGGGAAACCTCCCAAAGGATGGCTTGGACCGGGACTTGCAGAGTCGTTCAATACTCCGGATCATCTCGCTGCCGAGGGGTTCGAGTACCTCTGCGATTGGGGTATGGACGATCAACCGATACCCATGCGCGTTAGAAGCGGTCGAATGGTTTCGATCCCTTACCAACAGGGTCTCAACGATATAACCGTCTTCGTGGGACAACACCATACGCCGGAGCAGTACCTGCAGATGGTTTGTGATCAGTTTGACACCCTGTACAGGGAAGCCGCCGGGGGTGGGAGGGTGATGGCTTTACCGTTGCATCCCTATATCACAGGCCTTGCCTTTCGCATCAAATACCTCGACAAGGCGCTGGAGTACATCCGTTCCCACGAGGGAGTGTGGCTTGCTACCGCAGGGGAGATTTCGGATTGGTACTGTCAAAACCATTACGAGGACCCGGGTCCAATGAATTCGTAGGTTGAAACTCTCTCAGGGTGTTGCTTCACTGTGATCGGACCTGAGTTCCGGCGGGGCTATGCACCTTTGTCACCCACAAGCCGCTTATATCCTGAGAAGAGGTGTTCGGCTTTTTCTTGTAGGACGGATCGCGATCTTTCCAGCGCCTCGGGAGTCGTAGCGTATCTTTTGAGGGCTTCACGACCGGCCTTCCAGTGGCCGGACTCGTCCGGGTAGATCTGCTCATAGGCCCGCGCGATATCCGCATCGGGGGTTCCCTTCAAAGCTTCCGTGGCAGCTTTGGCTGTGGCCGAAGCGGGTCCTTCACCCCCCATATGTAATATGGAGAACAGATGAATCGGGTCACGGGTGTCGGCGGCATCGTAGTCTTCCTGAAAGATCGATTGCCACCGCGCCGTGGGTTGATAGCCGTCAATGTTCCATCCCCGAGCCCGCAGGCAACCGTCCACCAGTTGAAAATGGCGTGCCTCGTCAGCAGCCTGTTGCGAGAGGAAGATCAGATCTCCGGGTTCAAGCACCTCGGCCATTTTTACCACCCCATAGGCATGCATTTTCGCGCCCTCGCGTTCGCTCCAAACCCTCTCCTGAAGCCAGGCGTTCAAGCGGTCGCCTGAAGGCTTGGTGGCCCAGAACTCTTTTGCCACAGCGTAAACCCGATCGTAAAAACTTTGGCTCAAGGCATCGATTTCTACCCAGAGTTTGGCCATCTTTTCTACGTCTGGTTGCCCGCTCATCCTTTTCCCCCGTATTGGCCTGGCGTTTTCTTACTCAATTGGACCCATGGGCATCCAGGCCGAAAAGCTTTTTCCCGTTCTGGTAAAGAATCTTTTCTTTCACGGTATCCGGAAGCGCTGGATGCCTCCTAAGCAGGTGTAGGTTTTCCGGAAACCCGTTGTCCCAGTGGGGTATGTCCGAGGCGTACAGGAAGTGTTCAGCTCCCAGATAGTCAATGGTCTGTGGAAGCAGCGTCTCCTCGGCCTCCAGGCTGATGTATATGGAAGACTCGCGGACCACATCGCTTGGCTTCTTTTTGAGAAGCGGCATTTCAAATTCTCCGCGCTTCTCCCAATGCTCATCGAGCCGATCCAGGTAGTAGGGGAGCCATGTCGCCCCGATTTCCAGGAAGGCCAGTTTCAACCTGGGAAATCGGATGGGTAGACCCTGGCAGACGATGCTTGTGAACTGCATCATGATGGCTGCCGGGAAGCCATAGGCGTGCACCTCGGAGAAAGTAGCCAAACCTGAAGTTCCCACCTCCCGCGAATAGTGACGGGTTCCGTGCACGCCCAGTACGACCCCCAGCTCTTCCGCCTTTTTATAGATGGGGTCGTAGCAGGTGTTACCCAAGGCCAGGGAGAGTCCGGTGGGAAGGATTTCAAAACCCTTGAGACCGTCTTCCGTTACCGCACGGTGAAGCTCTTCGGCGGCTGCATCAGGCGAGCGCATGGGCAGGGTGCCGACGCAGCTCACCCGGTTGGAACGGGCGTTGTATTCCTGGGCAAAGTGCTTGTTGCAGCCCTTTGCCACAGCGATTTGAAATGGGACCTCTTGTAGCTTGGCGACGTTTCCAGAGCCCGTGGGGAAACAGATTGCTGTTTCCATGTCTTCCTTGTCCATCAACTCATGCCAGGTCTCAATCTGCTGCTTCGGATCGAGATTACGCCAGCTTCGGGATTTGAAAGTATCAAAAAGGTTGTTGTCCCACACCTCGTCGCCGGGCCACAGGGGAGTCGATCGCCGATTCCAAGGGGTTTCGAGATGCTTTCGTATGTCGGCCTGCCGTTCCAGGATATGTCCATCGGTGTCGATAACCGGTAAATTTGCCATAATCACCTCCGTGTTCGAGTCCAATCATATGAAATGCTTTTACAGTACGAGGTGACGCCTTGTCAACATGGATCGCCGGCGGTAACAAGCCAAACTTTGCACCAATTTTTTAGTGACTCCGAGCTTTCGTCTTGCTAATATAGGTCATCGCGATTCAGGCCGTCCATTTTTTAGAGGGCCGTGTTTACAAAAAGCACAACGGGAGGAGATTATGCCGAGTCTTAAGCAAGAAAAAGGCAGGCGTTTTGTGGTCCGCAGATCCAGCATTCACGGCAAAGGGGTCTTTGCGCTCCGAGCCATCCCCAAGCGCACCGTCCTCATCGAGTACAAGGGCATGCGCATCTCCCACAGGGAAGCGGATAGGCTATTCGGTGAAGAACAGGAAAACTCCCCGCATACCATGCTCTTCACAGTCAACGATAAGATTGTTATCGACGCCACAAGGAATGGGAATTCCGCCCGTTGGATCAATCACTCCTGCACGCCCAACTGTGAGACCATAGACGAGAAGGACCATATCTTCATCGAGACGCTCCGCAAGATTCGCCCCGGCGCAGAGTTGACCTATGACTATAACCTCCAACTAGGCGAGCGCCACACGAAAAAGGCCAAAGCCGCCCATCCCTGCTTTTGCGGCACCCGTAACTGCCGTGGAACCATGGTGGGGGACAGAGACTGACGGCGCCTTCAATTCTTATCGAGTTAGTGGCCGGGCTCCCCACTGCGGATTTGATTCAGTCCAAGCGGGAGCATTAGAAGAAAGCAGAAATTCAGGAAAGGTTAGCCTACCCCACCGCCACTCTTTGCCAGGGTGCCGCCGTCCACCGGAAGATCGATACCGGTTATGAAGCTTGCGTTGGGCGAGGCCAGGAAAAGGACCGCTTGGGCCGGATCCGACACTTCACTCCATCGCCCGAGAGGGATATGGTTCGGTTCCCCGGTTTCCTTCCGGGGACGTCCCTGTCCCGCACTGGAGAGGGGAACGCCAACTGAAGACGGTGTCACGCAATTGACCCGAATCTTGTGCGGAGCCAGGGTCAATGCCAGACTCCTGGTCAAGTTCATTAACCCACCCTTTGCGGTGGAATAGGCCAGCACATCGGGTCTACCTCGATAGCCGGTTGTGGAGCGGATATTAATGATGGAGCCTCCCTGTTTCTGCTCCACCATCTTCTCTGCCACATAGCGAGTGCACAGTACCGTCCCGGTCAAGATAATGTCCAAGGTTCGGTGCCAGTCCTCCAAGTTGAAGTCGAATAGGGCCGTGCGGGGAGAGATGGCAGCGCTGTTAACGAGAATATGGAGCGCCTTGTAATGGGACACCGCGGTTATGACCGCGCGTTGAACCTCTCCCGGCTTGGTCACGTCAGCCGCAACGGCAATGGCGTCGCCATCCTGCTTGCGGATCTGCTCCGAAACGGTTTCCGCCTGGTCCTGGCGCGCGTCCAGGCAGACCACCTTGGCCCCATTGGCTGCCAGGGTACGCGCGATTTCACTCCCAAGATTTGGTCCTGTTCCCGTAACCAGTGCCACCTGTTCTTCGAGTAACATAAGAAGAATCTCCTGTTTGTCTTGCCTAAGTGAATTTAGGCTTCAACGAGTCCTTCACATGACGCTAGATGACCATCGAGTCCTGTGATGTGGACAGATCACTGTTGGTTTTCTCTCGCTTCTCAAGTCGGAAGAAACGTCTCGCGTTGTCACCGAGAATGGCGGCCTTTTGCTCCAGTGTGAGCTCCGGTTGTTCCAGGGTCTCTTTGATCATATTCCTGGCCGCCGGCAAGTCCACTTCATGGGGATAGTCCGAAGCGTAGGCGAAGGCGTCAACGCCAACATGCTTTGCCAGGAATGGCAGGCTCAGGTCGTTACCCTCGCAGCCGATAAGGATCTGGCCGCTGGCCATGTACTCGGCGAAGGATCTCTTAGTGATTCCGCCGATGCTCACGTTCTCCTGGCGGTGAAGCCGGTCCACAAGAAATGCAGCCCAGCCGGCTCCGCCCTCCAGGAATCCCATTCGAAGGTCAGGATAGCGGTCGAATACGCCACTGAACATAAACCCCGTTAGGGCGATCATCAAAGGGATCGAGTGGTGCAGCGTCTTGGAGGTAAGCGGGGGGCTCGAGTCCATGCCGAGGTTGACGTTGGCCCCGCCGAGAATGGCGAGGGCACAGCCCAGGGAAGCGGCTTCTTCATAAACCGGCCAATAGTATTCATGGCTGAGATCCAGGGGTAAACCCCGGGAAGGGAGCATGGCTCCAGTGAGCGCGAGTTCTTTGACGGCTCGGCGCATCTCCAGAATGGCTTCCTTGGGATCCAGCATGGGAATCAGCGCTGCAGGGTGAAGTCGTTTGTCCATCTTCATATAACGATCCGCAACGTAGTCATTGTAGGCCTGGCAGAGCCGCTTGGTGTACTCCAGCATCTGCAAGTTGCCCACGGAGAGACCCTCCGACGGAAAGAGGACGGAGTCTGTGATTTCTGCTTTCTCCACAAAGGCGGCGCAGTCCTCCCCCGAGCCTTTGCGGTGCTCACTGGCCTGGGTCCAGTTGTCGCGACGCGCGTTGAAGCGGGCTGCTTCCCCTGCGACCAGGTCGGGATAATGCATGCCGTCCAATGTAGGAAATACCCCCTGCCGGTTGCGGCCCCCAGACAACGCGTGACGCCGGATGCTTGGGTCCATGAACTCGGCCAATTCCGGAATGGACTCCACCAGATGACCGTCACAGTCAACGACGCTCACGTTATTCGGTAGGGTCGCGCCATTTTTCTTCGCCTGTTTTTGTGCCATGACTCCTCCCATCAATAACAATTAGAATCTGTCCGTAATCGTATTATCCCCATGAGTTAGTGAAACCCTCAACGGCCGCCCCAGGACTTGATCTGGCTAAATCTTAAGTCTTCGGGCCTGAAAAAATCCGCCACGTACTCATTGACGGGATGTTCCTTGATGGCCTGAACGGTATCCACCTGTTCGATGCGTCCAGCTCGCATCACCGCCATCCGGTCCGCCAGGTCAATGCCGTCGGCGACATTGTGGGTGACATAGATGGTGGTCAGTCGATTCTGTTCGTGAAAGTCACGTATCTCAGCCCTCATGGAAGCTCGACTGTGAGGGTCGAGGTTGCTCAGTGGCTCGTCCATAAGGAGAACCTTTGGTGCTGTGACCATGGCCCTCGCCATGGCAACACGCTGCCTTTCTCCGCCTGAAAGGGTGTCGGGTTTCCTCTGAAAGAGGGACTCGTGGATCTGAAGACTCTGGGCGATGGAACGGACGTGCCGATGAATTTTGTCCTTCGCCCATCGCCTCACTCTTAAAGGAAAGCTGATGTTTGAGTAATTGCGCTCATCGTACACCTTCATATGAGGCCATAGGGCGAAGTGTTGGAAGATGATCTGCACGCCCCTCTGCCCGGCGGGAACGTCATTGACCGGGGCTCCGCCAATATAGATGATGCCGTCGTCTGGTTCTTCTAACCCTGCAATGAGTCTCAGCAGTGTGGTCTTGCCGCAACCGCTCTCGCCGATGATGACGAGGAACTCCCCGGCTTGAACGTTCAGGCTAACCCCGTTAACCGCTTCAACGGAGTCAAAGTGCTTGGTCAAGCTTCGCAGAACGAGGTAATCCATGGTTGACAAGCTTACCAGAGACAGTGATTAAAAAAAATACGGTTGGCTGCCATGCCCGTACCCATCCATCTACATTCACGCTCACGACTCTCTTGCCCATTACCTTGCACTGCATGGTTAGAGTGCCGAGGTGCTGGCGGGCGGCCTGCGATGATGGGTTGCCTGCTCATAGGAATAGGCGAGCTTGATCATTTCACCGTCGTCGTAGGGCCGTCCCAGGAAACAAATCCCTGCGGGCAGGTGGTCGCGGGTATATCCCGCGGGGACGACGATGGAGGGAACGAATACCAAGAATGTGTTCAGGGTGGGGGCTCCCTTTTGATCCACGAATGGCGGGTTGAGCCCGTCTTTGATCAGTGTTGGCTGGTGTTCCACTGCCTTGTGTACGATGGCGTCCAGCTGGTGATCGGCCATCACCTTTAGCAGATTACTCATTATTTCGTCTCGCGTCGTAAAGTACTCGTAGTGTTTGGTTGGTTCGGGGGAAGAAAGCCAACGGTTTCGTGAGCGCTGTATGACTCGAGGAAAGTCAGGTGACCGACTGGCTTCCTCCCGGGACTTGAACGGGAACTTCTTGCTCCTGCCGAAATAAACCTTGAAGGATTCATCTGCCCCCGTGGGACTGCCCGAGCGTTTGGTCAGCGCATCCCTTACCTTCGGTATGACGATGGGGTCGACGATTTCGGCGCCCGCGGCCTTCAGTTCGGCAACTGCCTTGTCGAAGACTTCGGTGATCTTGTTGAAGTCTTCGGAATCGGGCTCGGAATTAGAACCAATGGATTCACGCAAGATGCCGATGCGCGCCCCTTTGAGGCCGTTCTTGTCGAGAAACTCTGTGTAGCTGTCTGGGATATGACCCACACCCCTTGCTGTTAGGGGATCTTCGGTATCGTAGCCAACCATTACATCCAGAACAATAGCCAGGTCTCTCACCGTGCGGGCCATGGGGCCAAGAGAACCATGGATGTCAGGCCAACCGGCATAAACACCGCCGCGGCTCACAAGGCCAGCCGTCGGTCGCATCCCGACAATGGAGTTCCACGTAGAGGGCCTACGGATGGATGCCAGCCCCTCCTGTCCGACCCCTACCGCAGCAAAGTTTGCTGATACGCTGGCTCCAGTGCCACCTGAGGAACCGCCCACCGTTCGTTCCGGATCGTAGGGGTTACGCGTGGATCCGAAAAGGGAACCATGGGTATCACCGCCACCCAATTCACCCAAAGTGGCCTTTGCTAAAATAATCGCTCCGGCCTTTTTTAGCTTCTCCGTGACGAAGGCATCTCGATCCGGATAGTAATCCTTGAAAAGCAACGAACCCAGGGTGGTGGGCATTCCCTTGGCATCGAACTGGTCCTTGATGATGACGGGTATCCCGTGAAGCGGGCCCACGGGTCCGGATTTGTTGAACGTAGCATCGAGCCGGTCTGCTTCTTCAAGAGCCTTGGAATTCAAGGTAATAATCGCATTAATGGTGGGTCCCTTCTGATCGAACTCCTCGATTCGATTGAGATACATCTGAACCAGTTGCCGTGCGGTGAGTTGCTTCGAACCAAAGGCGGCTTGAATATCATCTATGGTCGCCTCAAGAATACGGAAGGACGCCTGGGATTTAGCAGGTTTCGCACTCATTGGAATACCTCCCCAAATGGGTTTCAGGTCGGGACCATGATTTTTCCCGATCAGGACAATGCCATCCATATTGCAATCGCGTGAAAATGTCCAGAGCCGCCGGATTTTGGCGGAGGGTGCCAAATGAGCTACCGGTTAGATTCTTGCCAATAAACCGCAGATTATGACTAAGTGTTTGGCGTTAAGTTCTCAGTGTTGGGATAAGGGAAGAATTCAGCACCTGTTCCGTCTGAGGTTTTTACACCTAACACCGTTGCTTTCATGTCGGGCGGTCCACCCGGCATAGCCGGCTTCAAGCCGGTTGGCAGTGCCCCGGTGGGCGGAAGCGGAGTCTAGTTGAGGCCTTTCATCGTAGTGACCACAGCTTGCGAACAGGCAAAAAGCGAATACGGTCACCAACCCGACCACCACGGTCTTATGGAATTTGTTCATGGCGATCCTCCTTTGAGTCAGCACCTCAAGGACTCGGTTAAGCCTGGGAGTTCCATGGGGGCCGATTCAAGTACGGCGATGACTAGCAAGGACTACGAGCGATCTTTGTGCCAGAGAGAGCGCGGCGTCTAAAAGCGTTCTGAATCGCAGGCGGTTTTTAACTCCGGGGGATAAAATCGTTCGATCACAAGGCAGGGGTCAGATTTGCGACTCCATCTCACCTTGCGACAGGTTTAAGTCGATCCGGGATGGAGGAAGAATGAGTTATGGTTTGAGTCGGAACGCTTTCGGTCTCTGTCAAAAAAGAAGGGGGAATGCTATGCACAGGTGATGGCCCAGGTACGAAAAGGACGCTCCTATTTCAAACTATTGGACGCCGTGAAGGAACCAGGGTGTCCCGTTTGTTTGCTGTTTATACAGGATGGCCTTGGTTACCTTGATATGATGATGTACGAGCGCATCATGGATGTCCCAACGCGATTGGAATTGATGCGTTCCTTCGGGCTGTGCAATTGGCATACCTGGCAAGTATCCAAGCTTCCCAAAATCAGTTCTCCTCAGGTTGGTTTCGCCATCCTTGCCTCGGATCTCCTGAAGAAATTTGAGCGTCTGGCGGGAATCGGACGGGACGGCAAAAAGCGAACTCTCAGATCGGTGTTCGTGAAAAATAAGCGGAAGATCCGTCCAAAGATCAAGCAGGGGACCTGTCCGGTCTGTCGCCATGTGAGCCAATTCGAGTCCTATCATCTGAAGCAGCTCTTGGAACAACTCCCGGAGGAAGAATTTTTTCAATCCTATGGGAAGTCGCAAGGAATCTGTCTGCCCCATTTTCTTATGAGCGAAGAGCGCTTTTCCAGCCATCCCAATTTCCATTTGTTGATGGAGGTCCAGGCAAAAAAGGCGAAGTCCTTGAGAGACAAGCTCGAGCGGTTCATTGAAAAGCAGGATTACCGTCATCCCGAAAAAGTCACTTCCGATGAGGCGGGGGCGGGCCGGATCGCTATGGAGTTCCTGAACGGAAAACCAGGGGCCTTTGGCAGCGAGATTGAGCGCGAGCCTTCAAGGCACGGGACTGGACGTTCGCGCCGGTAAATCTGAGAGCCTGGTGTAAAGGCCTGAGCAAGAGTCGTCGAAGATGATAACCAACCAGCGATTCATGGGTCCGTCCCTCGCCATTATTGTTAACCCCGTTCTCTTTTCCTTTTTGCTTTACCCTTTTGACTTCTTGTTCCAGGGTTTCATCCCATGACACGGTTCGACGTTATTATCATCGGCGCAGGCCACAATGGTCTGGTGACTGCCGGATACCTCGCACGTTGGGGCCTAAAGGTTTTGGTCGTGGAGCGACGGGAAGTGGTTGGAGGAGCGTGCGTCACTGAGGAACCGCTGCCTGGATATCGGGTCTCCACGGCATCTTACGTGTGCAGTTTGCTGGATTCACGAGTGATCGAAGACTTGGAGCTGAAACGTTTCGGTTACGGCATATTTCCCAAGGACCCCGCTTCCTTTACGCCATTGCCTAACGGTCAATCTTTGCTTTTCTGGCAGGATCATAAAAAGACCCTTGATGAAATCGCCAAGTTCTCGCGGCGCGACGCCGAGCAGTATCCCGTCTATGAGGAACTCATCAACCGCCTGGCGGTCTTTGCCGAATCTCAATTCAGAAAGACACCGGCCAACGTACTTCCCACCACCCTGGAGGATTGGAAAAGAACCTTCACCCTTGGCGGCGAAATGATACGTCTCGGATGGAGAGACTTAGCCGGGCTCGCCAGAGTCATGGGACGGAGCGTGCAAGGATTTCTGGACGATTATTTTCAGTCTGAGGTTGTCAAGGCGACTCTTGCCACGGACGGGGTCATTGGGTTTAACGGAGGGCCTTCCACCCTGGGTTCTGCGTATGTGTTGTTGCACCATTGCATGGGTGAGGTGAGGGGCAAAAGGGGTCTCTGGGGCTTTGTCAAAGGCGGCATGGGCGGCATAACGCAGGCCTTGAAAAGATCTGCCGAATCAAAGGGAGTAGTGATTAAGAGTGAAGCAGCCGTGGCAAAAATCAGCACGCGATCCGGTAGAGCCGTGGGAGTCGTCATGAGCAATGGCGATGAAATCGCGGCTGAGACCATCGTATCCAATGCCGATCCCAAGCAGACCTTCTTGACACTCATGAATAATGGAGATCTGCCGCCTTCATTTCGCAGTCGAATTGAAAGTTTAAAAATGGATGGTCATGCCATGAAGGTCAATTTGATCCTGGGAGAGCTGCCAAATTTCACTGCCCTTCCCGGGCTCCAGCCGGGGCCGCAGCACAAAGGAACCATTCACATCTGCCCCAGCCTGGCTTACATGGAAGAGGCGTGGCGCGACGCCGAGCAGGGGACTCCTTCAACCAACCCCATGCTCGAGTGTTGTATTCCCACAACCTATGACGATTCGTTGGCTCCGCCCGGTAAACATATCATGTCCATCTTCGTCCAGTACGCACCCTACCGTCTCAAATCAGGGAATTGGGATGACTTCCGGGACAGCTACGCGGATCGAGTCATTGAGACGTTGGAAAATTATGCTCCCAATATCAAAAGCGCGATTATTCACCGGCAAGTTTTGACTCCGTTAGACCTCGAGCGGGACTTTGGACTGACCCATGGCAACATCTTTCACGGGGATATGGTCATGGGCCAGCTTTTCTCTCTTCGTCCCCTACGGGGATGGGCGCAGTACCGAACGCCAGTCCATAACCTTTATCTGTGTGGGTCTGGAACCCACCCCGGTGGTGGTGTGACAGGATTGCCCGGTTACAACGCGGCAAGGGAAATACTTATTGATAAAAAGGCAAAAGTAAAAAGGTCAACGGCGAAATGCATATAGTGCAAGAAGCATAACGCAAAGCTTAGGGGATAGGGTTTGGGGGAAGCAAGGAAGAAAGAGTGTCAAGCGAAAAGCGTTGACTGTTGGGAGTAATATGTGAGTAGTACTGAGCGAGGCGGCGGTGTATACTCGCGCCAAAACTTTCTTTCCATCTATGTGCCGGCCATGACCCTTGCCGTAGGCACCGGCATTGTGGTCCCCGCGCTGCCGGTATACGCCAAGTCGTTCCAGGTCTCCTTTGAAATTGCCTCTCTAGCGATCATCGTTCACCAACTGGGGATGACTCTCTCGAGTTATCCCGTGGGCTTGCTCATCGACCGGGTCGGGCGCCGAAAGGTCCTGCTCGCCGGCCCTGTGCTTCTGGCCGTCTCGGCTTTTCTTATTACGGTGGCGCAGACTTTCCCCGAGTTGTTGGTCTACCGGTTCATCAGCGGAGTTGGTGAGCAGATGTGGCACCTCGGGCGCTTGGCGATGATCGCGGATACGGGAGCGGACCGAGAGCGCGGTCGGCAAATCACCACAATGACCGCGATGCAGAACGCAGGCCGGCTCTTTTCGCCGGCCCTTGGCGGGCTGTTGGCTGGCTTCTGGGATATCCGTGCGCCGTTTATTGCCCATGCACTGCTGTCCCTCATCGCCATCATTCCAAGTTTCAAGCTGGCGCAGGAGACGGCACCCCATCTCATCAAGAGTACCAGTAGCGGTGGCAAGCAGGCCGACCCGGCGACGCGCACTAGCTTCCGGGAACTTCTCACCTACCAGGTCATCATCTTTTTTGCCGCCCAATTTTTTGCTTCCCTGACTCGCGGTCCCATCTTTTCAGGGCAGTTAAACCTCTATGGCGCCTATGCCTACGACCTGTCGCCCCAGGCCATAGGGATTTTGGCCACCGCCGTAACGGCCATTGGCATCCCCATTACCATCGCTTCCGGATTCATTATGGACCGTTACGGGCGCAAAGCCACTCTTGTACCGGGCTTCTCATTGCTTACCTTGGCCCTCGTCTTCATCGGCGTTACGGATTACGTTCAATTATCCTTCAACATGTTCGTGCTCGCGTATATCTGTGTATACGCCAGTACCGGTATCACTAGCGGTAACATGCAAACCCTCGGGTCGGACATCGCGCCAGAAAGAGCGCGCGGAAAGTTCTACGGGGTATGGAACACCATAGGCACCATTGGGGCTCCGGGCGGCACCTCTATGTTTGCGGTGTTATCGGGCGGATTGGGTTATTGGGCAGCCTATGGTTTCCTCGGGGCCATGGCCGGTGGAACGGCCTTCATTCTTGGCACCCAGGTGCGCGAAAAGTTGCGGGAGAAGCCGACAGCGAACGTGACCTCGTAAGAGCTCTTTAAGAAATTAACCGCAGATTATCCCTCAGTGTTAAGAAAAGAATCTCGCATCCATTCTTTCTCTCTGAGGCTTACGCTCAACATTTAACACTTTTTTGGAAGCTCGTTCCTCAGCCCTCGTAGCTCGGTACTGAGCCCGCTTTGCGTCTTTGCCCCTCGATTTCCCTCGGGGTCCTGAGGTTCTCGAAGGACGCGAGTTGTCTTTGTTCGGAAATCCGGGGGCGTATCGCTCTTGACGCTTTGCGCCCAGCACCATGCGCTTTGCCGCTCCTCAGTACTAAATTGCCTAGGCTTTATGCTGCACCAGCGGTTTTCGTGTGTCCTGCACCAGGTTCATTACGAGCATTGCCGCGAAAAAGCTGGTGGACATAACCGAAAAAGCCACGGTAAAGCTATAGGCCTGGAAGAGGTAGCCGGTCACAATGGCCCACACCGGAGCCGACAGAAATCCAAGAAAGAAATAAAGGCTGAAGGCCGCATCCTGGTCTTCTTCCGTAACCGAGTCGGCCACCATGGCCTGGGTCAGGCTCCCACGAGAGTGGGTTACGGCTCCAAAGAAAAGGACGTTGAGAACGATCATAGTCGGGTTGGGTCCCTGCCAGGCCAAACCGATGGCCGCCAATCCGGAGAGAAACAGCGACGTCTGGGTGACCCGCTTGCGGGAACCGCGGTCTGAGATCCACCCGAACACCAGAGGTCCGGCGAGACCGCCCAGCTGGAACAGGAACAACACTGCGATGGTGAACGTCGTGGCGAAGCCGAAGTCCCGCTCCAGGTAAAGGGGCAGGTAGGTGGGCATCACTTCGCCTCGACCAGCACCGCCAACGAGAAACACCAGGGCGATGAACATGAAGTTACGGTTGCGCAGCAGCCGTAGATAGCTTGCCGTGCTGCGAGCGAGCTTTGCTTTTTTGGATTCCCCGGTTTTCGTGTTGTCCCTGACGCGGTCGCGAAAAAAGAAGTAGGCCACGGCCATGAACACGCTCAGAATGGCCACGGTGAAAAAAGTGTTGCGCCAACCGATGGAGAGAAGCAAGAAGCCTCCCAGCAAAGGCGCCATAATGCTACCCACCTGGGATATGCTGCTGTTTAAGGCGAGCACCGCGCCCCGGTTTTCCCGGAAGTAGCTTGCCAGGAGGCTGGTGCCCACGGGATGCATGGAGCTTGAGCCGGCAGCTGCAAGGCATCGGATGCCCAGAAAGCTCAAAAAGTTCCAGGCAGTGCCACTGAGAAAGGTGCCGGAGGCGTAAACCAGGCTGGTAATGCCTAAGAGCTGAAACCGTGGAACAAAGGGTGTCAGGAAGCCGTAGCCTAGCTGCGCCCAGTTATTGAAGATGCTTCGACCGGCGGTGAGAAGGCTCAGCTGTAAGGGCCCAAAGCCCATTTCCCGGGCAATGGTGGGGTACATGACGAAGACGATCTGGTTCTGAAAATGGTTCATCATGTGGTTGATGTTGTTCAACCACATGACGATCTGTTTTTCCCGTTTGCTGATGCTGACCGCTTGCTCAGCCACCCCCGCCACGCTGACGGTGCCCGGTGTGGTTCCCTTCTCCATGGGTTCTCTTTTACCTCCATCCTCACGATCTGGTTACGGCAAAAACTTTTTCGGCGGTGAGCGGCAAGGATTTTATTCTCAATCCCACAGCGTCTTCTATGGCGTTGGCGATGGCAGCCGCCGTGGGGACGTTGGCCACTTCTCCGATGGGTAGACTATTATAGGGACCCGGCCCCCCCGGGACCGTTTCCATCACAGCAGTCTTTAAGCGCGGTATGTCCTGAATGTTCGGGATTTTGTAATCGCCGAAATTGGTCGTCATCACTTTTCCATCGTCAAAGATCAAATGTTCCGTCAAAGCGTACCCCAATCCAAACACCACTCCTCCTTCAATCTGGCCCTGGTGCATGAGGGGGTTGATGACTTTGCCTGTGGTATGGGCCGAAATAAATTGTCTCAGCCTGATCTGGCCCGTTTCCGGATCCACCTCCACCTCTGCCACCTGCGCTGCTACGGTGGCGTGATGGGTCTTTTCCGACTGCTTGTAGTAACCCTGGACATCGATGGGCAATCCTTTTGCCTGAGCTAGCTGGGCAAAACTCATGCGACGTTTACCGCGCCGGTGGATGACGGCCTCGTTGGCCAGCGAAAGCTCCCCGGGGTTGACCTTGAAGCTGTCGCCCGCAATGGCAAATAGCTCTTCTCTGGCCTTCAGTGCCGCTTCGTAGGCCGCGTTACCGTAAACCCTCGTTGCCCTGCTGCCGCCCACGCCTCCATCACTGGGAACTTTGCTCGTATCCATGTGGACAAACTTCAACGCCTGGGTGGAAGTCTTCAGCTCCTCAGCGACTACTCCGCATATCACCGTGTACGTACCGGCTCCCTGATCCACCACCGGAGAGCTGACGGTAATGGTCCCTGTTTCATCGATCTTGATAAACACGTTTCCCTCGCCACCCCCCGGCCCCCACTCGGCGAACGCGAGGCCGCGGCCGACATTCTTCGGCTTTGGCCTCTGGTAGCCCGACAGGGAAATGGCCTTGTCCAGTGCTTCGACGGCCTTGATGTGGGACATGGTCTCGCCCGTGGGTGAGGTGTCCCCATCGCGAAGGAGGTTTCTGCGCCTGAACTCTGCGGGGTCCATGCCGATCCTGCGAGCAACGATGTCCATCTGGCTTTCGTTGGCGAAAAAACCCTGGGGGTCTCCAGGGGCGCGCATATGCCCGCATGGAACCTTGTTCGTGTAGACCATCTTCTCTTCGATTTTGCAGTTCGCCATTTTGTAGGGCCCCGCGCAGTTCATGGCACCCCTGAGGTAACCTGCAGGTTTCATAGAGCCGAAGGCGCCGCTATCGAAAACAAACTCCATGTGGTGCGCCACAATGGTCCCGTCTCTCTTAACTCCAGTCTTTATTTTAATCACCGAAGCATGGCGGGGATTGCCCGCGGTGAGTTCTTCATCGTAGTCCATGACCACCTTCACGGGCGCCCCGCTCTTGAGTGAGAGGAAGTAACCCACGGGGATATTCATGAATCCCCCCTTGCCGCCGAAATCCCCGCCGATGTGAACCGGATGGAAAACCAGTTTTTCCTGTGCGATACCAACGGCGTTGGAGAGTTGCCGGCGCACTGCAAAGGGAGTCTTGCAACAGGCCCATATCTCCGCCCCCCCGGAAGAATCGGCCTTTACCACGCACGCGTGAGGCTCGATGTAGGACTGGTGAACCACATGGGTCTCGAAGGTATTTTCCACGATCTCGTAGGCCTGTTGAAAGCCAGCGTCAGTGTCTCCATTCCCCCAGCAGAAGTAACCAAAAAGATTGCTCGCCGACTCCAGTGGACTGGGCAGCCCTTTATAGGAGAGGACATCGGGGTGGATCAGGGCGGCCGTGGGCTTCAAGGCTTCCAGGGGATCTAGCACGGGTTCCCGCTCCTCGTATTCAATCTCAATGAGCTGGAGGGCCTGGTCTGCGGCGTCTTCGCTTTCGGCCGCTACGGCGGCCACTTTATCCCCCACGAAGCGAACCACATCGTTTGCGAGGATCGGCGTGTCGTATATCTGCCTGCCGATCAGAAGCCCTGCCACGTCCTGTCCTGTGATTACGGATTTTACCCCCGGAACCTGGGCGGCTCGGCTCACGTCGATTCGCTTGATACGGCCGTAAGGAATCGGGCTACGAAGAATCTTGCCCCACAGGATATCCGGCAATGCCACATCCGCACTGTAAATTGCTTCGCCCGTGACCTTCTCCTCTCCCTCGACCCTCGGTGTGGGCCTTCCAACCACCTGCGCCATTTTTCTACCTCCAGGATGACAAAAGAATTATTTCTTCCTGACTTCTAGATCATATTGGACCCGGTTGTCCAGCGCTTCGTCGAGCACTGAGCCTAATAGCAAAGCGCAAAGAGCATAGCGTCCATACGGATTCGGGACCACTGGCTACCGACTACTGACCCTGATACGGGAATTGCCGACCAGGAGTCCGTTGTTCGTAATCTTGTAGTGAGCGATTATTCTTTTGCTGCCAACTGCCCTCTGCCCACTGTCTTTCTCGTTTCTCGCTCTGTCCCTATCTCTATCTCTGTCTGTTCGTAGTCCTGTCGTCAGTAGTCCGTCGTCCAGTCCTAACGCATTACCCTTCGCGCCTTTCCTTGATCTTGCCTGATCTCTGATCTCCGACCTCTGCCCTCCGATCTCCGGCCCCTCATCCGTCAGCACTCAACACTATTCCGGCTGCTCCCTGCCTACTGCCTGCTGTCTTTCTCTCTTGACTGGCTGATCGCTGAAAGCTGACGGCTGATAGCTAGTTCTGCTCAGTAATCAGAACTCGTTACCCAGTACTGCGGGCTCTGCGCTTTGTGCTTACCTCCTTCTCCATAGGGTTTGACAGTCCGGTCAGGCAGGAATAGACTATAGCCAAATTGCAGCATCTCGTTGATTTGGCGTTTGCACTAAACACCAACAGAGGGCCGAAGCGACCATGGCGATACCAGGAGAAAAGGCGATTGAAATAGTTCGCGCCGCTCACACTGAAGCGGCACAGTTGGACATCGCGGTTACTGCGGTGGTGGTTGATCAGAGTGGCCGAATGATCGCAGTGGGCCGAATGGACCGCGCGCGGCCCATCACGGTGGAAATCGCTCTGAACAAAGCCTACACGGCGGCTAGTTTCCAGCAACCCACCAAGGAATTGTCCGGGGTTGCAGGCCAGACCTGGTTCCAGAGTTTGGTGGTTTCCAGCAGCGGTCGAATTATGCCCGGTGCGGGGGCTCTGCCCGTGGTGGAGGGTGGTAATGTTGTAGGCGCCGTTGCCGTGGCCGGTGGTACCGATGATCAGGACCAACGATGTGCCGAAGTTGCTCTCGCCTCATATGCATGAGTTGGAAATTAAAATGAGATCGTTTTCCGCCTAAAAAACCGTTAAGCACCTGCTGCCGCTAGGGTATAGATCATAAACTAGGAAGGAGAAGCTGCCATGGTTGAAGGACTGGAGAGTACCGCAAAGCCACTTAACGAGGGTGATGGCCTCAAAAGTAATCAAGCGAAGGCTGACCTTCCTCCTCCCCCCTACCTTGGCCGGACGGTTCGCATTGTCGGACCCGTCGCCAACGTTGACATGAACCAGTCGCCGCACCCAAAGAACCGGCGCGGTGAGTTGGGGAAGGCCCTATTCAACTATCAGCACAACACGGTTTCCAAAGATCCCTTGACCCGGGTATCCGCTCCAAACCATTTCGCCGACCACAGACATTTCCTTACCACGGTGGTTAACCGGGCAAGCAAAGGCATGGTCAATCCGGATCGGGTTTCGGTGGATGATCCAGCCGCCATGACGCGCCACATCAAAGCCGTCGCCCGCTATATGGGTGCCGATATTGTGGCCGTCGCCAAAGCGCATCCGAGCTTCCTGTACGCCGGAGCCCGCTACGTCCAGGACGGTACGGCCGAGGACGCGTATGAGACCCAGGCGCCTGAGGAGCTGGTCCGCAAATTCCCTTACCTCATCGTTGCCACCACAGCATGGGACTACAATAAGCTCCAGGCCCATCGGCACCATATCGGTGACGCCGCCTATCACGTGTCGCAGATGAGAGGCGTCATGATTCTCAAGGCCCTTGAAGGGTATGTGAAAGAATTGGGGTATACTGCGCTCCGCGGTGTGGCTAACCCTCAGGCCTCAGGATTGGCCTCCGGTGTCGGCGAGCTGGGCCGCAACGGGCTCCTCATAAACGATAAATACGGTGCCCGCATCCATATGCCGGATCCCATACTAACCGACCTCCCATTGGTTTCGGACCAACCCCTTGACATAGGCGTTGAAGACTTCTGCAAGATCTGTCGCAAATGCGCCATCAATTGTCCCACCAACAGCATCACCTTCGAGGACAAGGAGGTTTACAACGGGGTTGAGAAGTACAAGATCAACTGGCTCACCTGTTACAAGCTGCGGGCCTATACCCACGAACATTGGGGGAGCTGCCTGACCTGCGCCACCGTTTGTCCCTTTACCAAACCCAACGTTTGGTGGCGAAGCCTTACTATTTTGGCTCTCCACACCTGCCCCATTCCCTTACGCCCAACTCTGGTGAAAGCCCTCAAGGCCATCGACGACCGGTTCTGGGGGGTGGCGCGTCAGACACGGGTGAAATGGCTGGGCTATGACTCCGGCGCGAAACCCGGCGAGCACGCCTGTACCGTTGCCGGTTGCACGGCCTCCCATGAAGGGGACAAAGCATCGGGGGAGGTGGTCGGTAATATGGGCTATTATGCGCCTCTGAAGGAAAACACTAACCGATTCGTGAGACGGGACGTCTAGTGGCCTTGCGGTTGGGACCGTTTAATATTCCCTGGCTTGGAAGAGCCGCCCGGGAAGATCCCTACTGGGAGACTTTTCTCAACAAGCCCATGGCCGATCTTGCCAACTCGGTGCCGGAGTTGATCCGCAATGCCCCCGAGGGCAATGTTTTCCCAACCAAGGCTGACATCCATACGCCGGAGATTACTTCCAGCCATGTGAAAGAACTGGCACGCTATCTGGGTGCCGATCTGGTGGGCATCACGAAATTAGACACCAATGAATCTGACAACAGTGAAGGGTTTTCCTTCGCGGTCATCTGCGCGGTACGAGCGGAAATGGACCCGCAAACGGCCCCGGGAGTTGGTGGCCAGGTGCCCGTACAGAACGGCCTGTTCGTCACCTTCGTCCTCAGCGCATGGATCAGAGAACTTGGATTTCGCGCCGCGGCGTCGGCGGACCCTGATGCGGAGCAACTAGCCGAAGCAGCAGGTCTGGGGACGATCAACGCCGAGGGGAAACTGGCGACGCAAAAATACGGGACCCAGGTTCATGTGGTGAACGTCATCCGCACCGATTTACCGCTGATCGCAGACGGCTAGGAGAGAACACCTGCCTTACGTCATCACGGAGCTTTGCACCAACGATGGGTCCTGCGTGGATGTATGTCCGGTGGCCTGCATTCATACCACCCCCGGGGCGCCACAGTTCTATATCGATCCCGAGGTGTGTATCGATTGCGAGCAATGCGAAATCGTCTGTCCCGTGGACGCCATTTTCGTTGATTACGACCTACCAGCCGAGCACAAGCACTCGCTGGAGGTCAACGCCAGCTTCTTTCGGCAAAATAAACCGGATGTTGGTCCCGTTCCCATGGAGAAGGCATGGGAGATGGTCAATGCGACGCATGCGTATGCCAGTAAGGAGGGGATGAAGGTGGCCGTTGCGGTGGTTGATGAGGCCGGTTGCCCCATTGCCGTAGGGAGGATGGACGAGGCTAACCCGAGGACGGCGGAGCTTGCCTTTCATAAGGCCTACACGGCGGCCGCCTTTCACGTACCCACCGAGGAGTTGGTGCCACAAGCCCGGCAGGCCTGGCTGCGCAGCCTCATGGTTTCCCATCGCGGTCGCATCACTCCTACAGGAGGCGGTATTGTCATCGTCGATGGAGTTGCCATCATCGGCGGGATCGGAGTGGCTGGGGGCAGTCGGGCAGAGCAGGACACCCTGTGTTGCCGGGTCGCCCTCGCCGTGTGGGAGAACTCCGGGCACTAATTCCTTGCGGCTCAAAGCAAGTTCGGCATGACACCGTGGGCGAACCTTTCCATGGAATCAAGGACCAGCTCCTGGGAAATACTTCCCATGTTCATCCAGCACAGGATGTGGTTTGCGCCCGTTTCCTGTTGAAGGCCCCGCAATTCCGCCACTGCCGTATGGGGATCAGCTAGCACCGCATGTTCGTTGCGGATTCTTTCATAGGTGATTCCCTCCCATGCGGGTCGGCGCAGACGCGAGGGATCCAGACCGCGTCGTATCCACCAATCTCGGTAATCGTATCGAACCTTGCGGATTACTGCGTAGTAGTCCATGATACCGGTCTGGGCCCGTTCCTGTGCCTCCTGTGCAGACCCGGCGATATGAACCGGGACCAACAATCCTATTTCCCCTTCGGACCGATTACGTCCGTGTTTTTCAAGACACTCCCAGTAGGAAGCGGCAGATTCTTTGACCCTCTCACGGGTCAGGGTGTGGAGCGGTAATAACAGGTTGAGGCCCAGGCGGGCGGCAAGCTCGATTCCGTCGGGGGACCCGGTGGCGGTATAGATAGGAGGGTGAGGTTGCTGAAGTGGCCGGGGGTTAGGTACCACTTCTGGGATACGATGAAATCTGCCCTCGAATTTTAAAACTTCTTGCGTCCAGGCCGCCCGGATCACTTCTACGCTCTCTTCCATCATCTCTCTGCCTTTTTCCTGCTCCACCCCGAAACCCTCATAGACCCTCGAATGAAAATGGCCCATGCCAATGGCGAAGTCCATGCGGCCGTGGGAAAGGAGATCAATCATGGCCGCTTGCTCGGCCAACTGAAGTGGGTGGTGAACGGGAAGAATATTTACGGCTACTCCCATGCGAATCCTTTTGGTACGTTGGGACACGGCGCCAAGCACGGGGTAGGGGGCGGAGAAGACCGAGAACTCAGGTTGGAAGTGGAGTTCTGAAATCCACAAGCCATGGTAGTCCAATTCATCCGCATTTTCCGCCTGTACCAGGAAATCATCCAGACGCTTGACGGGTGACACCCCAGCAGGACACTGCACTTCGGTAAACAGACTGAATTTCATGTTTGACTCCTTCTCCGCGGAATTCGGATACTATCTATACGGTTTCACTCCTGCAACCTTATGGGCGTCGCTATTCCATATTGGCTTCCCAGTATGATAAGGATTGAAAGTTTGGTTTCGATTTGAAAAGAAGAAGAGAGGATGAGGATGCACGCTAACAAATTCAAACCCCTGATCCCAGGTGGTTTTGCCTCTCCCGCAGGTGCGGCTCGTGGCTAGTGGTGGTGGCGGAATCTACTCGCGGCAAAATTTTCTATCCATCTATGTTCCGGCCATGACCCTTGCGGTGGGCACCGGGATCATTGTTCCGGCGCTTCCCGTCTACGCCAGGTCCTTCGGTGTCTCCTTTGAGATTGCCTCCTTGGTGATCATCGTGCACCAATTGGGGGTCACCCTTTCGAGTTTTCCCATTGGCTTGCTGATGGATCGCCTCGGTCGCAGAAAGATCCTTCTTACCGGCCCCATCATCCTTGCGGTTTCTTCGTTGCTGGTTGCCGTGGCGCGTTCCTTTTTCGAATTGCTTGTTTATCGCTTTATCGGTGGGGTAGGGCAGCAGATGTGGCACCTGGGCAGGCTGGCCATGATCGCCGATACCGGCGCCGACCGGGAACGGGGCCGCCAGATTACCACCATGGCCGCAATGCAGCATTCCGGCCGACTCTTCTCACCGGCCCTCGGGGGACTTCTCGCCGGCTACTGGGACATCCGTGCTCCGTTCATTGCCCTCGCGTTACTGTCCCTCATTGCGATCATCCCCAGTTTCAAGCTGACTAAGGAGACGGCTCCCCATTTGACGGGGAAATTCGGTGGTCAAGGGACTAAAGAGCAGGAGACCGAGGAATCGGGGTTGCGGGCTTTGTTCACCTATCAGGTCATAATTTTCTTTGTTGCTCAGCTCTTTGCTGGAATGACACGGGGCCCCATATTTTCCGGTCAGCTCAACTTCTACGGCGCCTACGTCTATCATTTGTTGCCGCAGACCATCGGGATCCTCGCGACGGCCGTGACGGCCGTTGGCATCCCCATCACCATCTGCTCGGGTTACATCATGGACCGCTTCGGACGCAAGGCCACTTTGGTGCCTGGTTTCTCGCTGCTCACGGTCGCCATGATTTTCATCGGCATTGCGGATTATTTCCAGATGCCAGTCCATATTTTTGTTCTGGCTTACATCTGCGTTTACGCCAGCAACGGCATTACAGGCGGCAACATGCAGACCTTGGGCTCCGACATTGCGCCGGCAAAGGCCCGGGGAAAGTTCTATGGCGTTTGGCATACCATCGGTACCGTGGGGTCGCCCGCCAGTACCTCCATGTTTGCGTTGCTCTCGGCTATCCTAGGATTCTGGGCTGCGTTTGGATTTCTAGGTTTCATGGCCAGCGCCACGGCAATCATCCTTGGAACCCAGGTGCACGACAGGTTAGGAAACAAGTAAAAAGTACGAAGTAAAAAGGTAAAAGAACCCTAATGGGGTCAGGTCTAGGATTGTAGGGTTAGCGCCTAGAGCAAAGTGCAGCCCGCAGAGCGATAAGACTACGGGGTGGGGTGTTGGGAGTAGGGGGTCGGAGGCAGGAGCGACAGTGTTAAGTGGTGCGTGTTGAGCGAAGACAGGGAAAAGAATTTTAATCGATCCTTAACACTGACAACTGAACAATAATCCGTGTGCCGGCGTCAGCTTTTATCTAGAAGTTGTCAGCAAGAGTTGAGGGAAACAGAGCTGAGCGTAAGCTGATTCAGCGGCCGAAGATGCCCTGTAAACCTTTACGGATGAGGTCTTGCACTGCATCCCTTTCTTTGGACTCCTGCGGTGATGAAGGTTCCTTCGAGCCGAAGATCTGTTTTGAAATCTCTTCTGCTCCCTTTCCAGCCGCTCCCCGTTGCACCAGTTTAGCTAAGAAATTGGAGTCTGGTTTCGGCCTTACATTGGGGAGAGTCCCGTTGAGAACGAAGGGTATCTCTAACCGGTTCTGCTGGTTGTAAATATACTTCATTTCCCGAGCCGCTCTTGCTAGATCGGCGGACAGTTGCTGGGAAAATAGTATAAGAGAACGAAAATCGGTCTTGCGGTTGAATAAGACCCGCCCCTTGCCCAATATTGTAAAGTCTGCAGCAGTAATTGTGAGGTCCTTCACGTTCATCCGGCTGTCGCCCAGGCTGAAGAGTGCTTTAAGTTCCTTGAACTTGGTATCTTTCGACTGAAAGATCTCGGGATACTGTTCCGGCACCTGCGGCGTGATGAGCGAAGTAAGACCAGGGATACCGGTAATTTCTAAAATGATCCCTTCCGCAAGGTTGAAATTCAGCAGGGCGCCGTCTATGACCTCTGCGTTCCCTTCACCCCTCAGCCGCGGCTCGATTTCTTTCCAGGCTTTGCCGCTGCCGGCAACCTTCAGGTTGGCATTCAGGTTTCCCTGAATAACCTGCGGTGCCTTGGGATCCAAGGCACGGTACAGTTCTTTGAGGTCCAGACCCCGAATCTTACTGGCAAGAGAGAAACTCGGTACCGGGTTTCTATAGGAATAGGTTCCCTGAGCCTCTAGAGAGCCCTTGAGGGCGTTGACTCGAAAATCCCGGATGGTGGCAACTTTGTTTTCCAATACCAGGCCCGCTCCGAGTTTCTTGTAAGCAATGTTGTAGAAAGTCCCCTGGCCGGAAGTGAGTTTCCCCTGGTAATTGAGATTGCCGTTTTTGACATTCAACTGTCCAGTGCTGCTAAGATTCTTAATCACATCGGCCTTTCTTTCGGCAGGACCATTGACTTGAAAATCGGTCGGCCAAATTTCAGGCGTAAAAAACTTGTAGGAAACCCTCAGGGGAGAAAATCGTTTGATCTCCGCTTCCAGGCGAATCCGGGATCTCCCCAGGGTCAACGTGGTTTCTTTAAAGTTCGCCCCGTTTCCAGTGAAGTTTACATTGGCGCTCAAGTCCTTGAGGGGTTGGGGCGATTGGGGTGGATTGGCGTTGACTCCCGACAGTGTCATGGTGCCATTGATTCGCGGGGTGGTACCTTTCGTCCACCGTCCGTTCACTTTCGTTTGGACCTTTGCGTTACCTGAAAGTTGATAGCTTCGGATAGGGGGGATGATCTTTTCCCAACCCTTGAGGGAAAACTGGTTGGAGTCCACGGACAGATTGAGGAAGGGTTCGATCCCCAGCTTCACCTTACCCTTACCCACGAGCTCTAACCCTTGTAGCGTGACCTTGGCTTGCTGAAAGGAGAGATTGTTGTTGGTCATTTCGCCGGCAAAAGAGACAATAAGCATTATCCCAGAATCCTTCCTGAAGTTTTTGCCAAATTGGATGGAAGTATCGGTGCCCTCCACGGTCCCGGCCAGCGCCAGTTTTTTCAGTGTCCCTTTCAACCGCGTTTCTTTGATCCTCAATGGTCCGGTCAATTTCAAGTCTTTGGGCAACAGGGCCTTGATAATAGGGGCGGCGGAGGTGAGTCTGCCGAAATCGATAGGGTCCACATTGATGCTGCCCTCCACTGGGATTTGATCCATTTCGGTTTGTGGACCAACTGGGCCCAACAGGGTCTGAACCTCGAAATTCTGTTTTTCCGAAAACAAGGCTGCAGCCAGATAGACGGAGAACGGTTTGTCAAAATTCAGGTCTTTCACTCTGAAGTCGATCTTTTTTATCCGCAGGTCGATTCCCTCCTTACGGTCCACGTAGTGAACGTCTCCGTCTGAGATATCAACCAGACTAACCAGGAGGGGTAGAGCGGTAACCTTTTCCTTGGGGGGCTCTCTTGTTTTGCCCGCCGGCGCTTTTTCCTTGCCTGTTCCTCCAAGGCTCGCGAAATTGAAGGTGCCATTTTTGCTTCGGCGGACTCCAATGATAGGCTTGTTAAGAATCAATCTTTTGATCTCTACTTCCTTGGACAACAACGGGATGATCTTTAGATTTACCTGAAGATCCTGGGCGCGAATGAAATGACCGGAGGAAAAGGAAGCGTCGTCAGAAAGGGAAAAGTCGTTGAGCCGTACACCGATTCCGTTCCATAGAGATATACCCACTTTCCCAACGGAAACTTTCCGGCCTAATGCCTGCTCAGCTCTCTTGACCAGGTAATCCCGGTTCCGGTTGATCAATGAGTTGGCACTCAAAAGAGCCAGGACAACCATCACAAACAGGAAAATCAAAATGGTTCCGGCTATCATCCACTTGCGCATTCAACCTTATCTCCTGTAACCCATCGAAAATTCCCTAATCATCCCTCGATCTCATTAAAGTTAGTAGAAAAACCTCCCGAGTTAAAGGGTGCTCAGTCCCGGGCAAGGAAATTAACGGTTCCGCCATTGGCCGGGAAGCGGGTTTTGGGCCATAATTCCCGTGTAATTACCTCTCCGGATGACAATTTTTAACGGGATTAAACTTGGGCTCCGAACTCAAACGTTAAACCATCTTTCCGCCTAGCGATGGCGTCTTTATGAACATACAACGTAACCGCGTAACAAAAGTTTCGCAGGGATTCGTTCCTTTCCGCAGCATTTTCACCTGTCGAGGAAACATGGGATCACCGGCTCCATCCCATCTTTGGGCTTTTGAACATGAATCACCAACACGATCACGGATAGAAATCTTTCGGGAGGTTATATGGATCTTGCGGAAGCAAAAGAGTTTTTAAGAGGTAAGCAACGTGGCGTGCTGGTGGCACGGAAAAAAGACGGCTCCATTCAGATGACCCTGGTCTCTCCAGCCATCGGTGCTAACGGGGATCTCATCATCACCGGCCGGGAGACCGCCTGCAAGGTCAAAAACATCAAGCGCAACCCGCGGATTTCACTCCTGGTCTTTGGCGAGGAGTTTCACGGTTCCAAGTACATCCGGGTGGACGGTAAGGCGGAAATTATTCCCCGGCCCCAGGCTACGAATATCATTCTCGATTGGCGCCGCCAGATTAGAGGGGAGCCGAAAAATTGGGATGACGTTCGAAAAAGACCTTGGCCGAAGGGCGGATCGCCATGCGAATCAATATTGAAAAAGCGGGCCCGCAGAAGCGTGGCTAGGGTTAGAAAGCCAAGCCGTGAGGGAAATCGTGATCGTGAATCTAACGGAGAAGGAACATCTCAATGAAATTCGCGAACCCGAGCGCGATCACGAATCACGACCATGTTGCTTTATCACATGTTAATGACCGCCTTCACCACCTGGTAGCTTGCCATGGCCTGTAGCGCCTCGTTCACCTGGTCCAGTTTGTAGGTTGCGGTGATCATCTCCTCGAAGGGAAATGTGTTCTTACGTGACGCCAGGAAGTCGATGGCCTGCAGCCAGTGGCGAGGCTCCCCGGAACGAATGGTGTGGAATGTCATCTCTCCAGGAAGACGGTTCACGGCCACCTCGGCCTTTCCCCCTGCGCCGATGCATACGTACCTGCCGCCATCGCGCAGCATGGTGAGACCTTCGGGAACCGCCATGTTGTTGGCCACCTGGATCACCACGTCGGCTCCACGACCCGCAGTGCGGTCACGTACCCATTTACGGCGATCTTCCGGATTGGTGACCTCTTCCAGATTCAGCACGGAGTCGGCCCCCATGCGTTTGGTGACTTCCAGGCGGGCGGCCGGCGCGCCGATGACCAGAACCTGTTTGGCCCCGTGGTCGCGCGCCACTGCCGTGGCAAAGTTGCCCAGGGGGCCGCTACCTTGAATCACCACCGTTTCATGACTCTTGAGCGCGCCAAGTTTGTCGAACCCATGCATCACGGTTCGGTACGCGCAAGCAGCGGCTGCCGCCGAGGCGGATGAGACTTCGTCAGGAACACGAATGATCTGGCAAGGGGGCGGGACGTACATGTACTCGGCGCAACTCCCCAACAGGTATGGAGGCTGGTCGCTCCGGTTATGCCCCCAGGATGCCCGGCCGCGGCAGATGCAGGGCTGAAGCGCCACGGTGCAGTAGTAACAGTGGCCGCAGCTGACATAGCTCCATACGATCCGGTCGCCCTTCTTAATGGGGTTGCCCAGGATGTCGGTGCGTTCCCCATTGATATCTTCGATGAATCCACAGGGTTCGTGACCGGTAATAATAGGTAGCGAGTCACTGGGGGACAGGGGGCCATGCCATCGGTGGACGTCGGTGCCGCATAGCGTCGAGGCCGCTATCCGCACCAGCAGGGCGCCAGGCTCCAGCTCGGGAATGGGGACCCGCTGGATTTCCAGCGGTTGGTTATGGGCAGTGATGACGGCAGCGCGACAGTTGTTCATGACCTCTCCTCCTTAGTAAATAATATTACAGCGGCAGGCTGTAGAACCGCTCGGCGTTACGCGAGAGCACGGCTTCCTTGTCATCCCGGGTGAGGTCCCCACTTTCCAACAGCTCGCCGATGTCATGTTTACAACTCTCGTTGGTGACTTCGTGGGGAAAGTCGGAGGAGTAAATGAAGGGCTCGTTGCCCACCACCTTGATGGCAAAGGGCATGGTCAACTCTTCCGTCTCACAGCCAATGTATAAGCGGCCCTCTTTGATTTTGTTAATGATGTACTGGCTCGGCTTCTCGTCTTCCCTTATACCGAATTCGCCCTCAGGAATATGTTGGAAGTGAGTTTCATGGGACGCATGAAGCCTTTCCAGGCACAACAGCAGCCAGGCGACACCCCCCTCGAGAAAGGCGATGCGCACCCGGGGAAAGCGGTCGAAGATGCCGTTATAGATGATGTTGGCGCAGTTGATGGTGAGTCCCCAGGGGTGTCCCAGGGCGTGCACCGGCACATACATGTTCATTTGATCCATACCGAAGCGATCGTGGGCCCCGCCGTGGACCGCCAGGCAGCAACCGAGCCGATCGGCCTCCGCATAAATTGGCCAATACACCTTGGCGCCAAGGGGAGAGGGTAGTCCATTGGAGGGCATCATACCCCCCAGCATTCCCAATTCGGTCACCGCGCGGCGTAGTTCCTTAACGGCCTCCTCGGGATCTTGCATCGGAATGAGGGCCATTCCCTTGAAGCGGGGATTGAACTTCAAATAGGTGTCATGGAGCCAATCGTTGTAAGCGCGAGAGGCCTCCACCGCGTAGTCGAGGCTCACGATCTTACCGTAGGCAAGGGCTTGAGTGGGGTAGAGCACGGTCCAATCGATGCCCACGTCGTCCAGAAAGTCCAGCCAGCCTTTGGGACCCACTCCCGGTCTTCCGTCCCTGACGGGAGGTGTCTCCACCGCACGCCCGGCGTGGAGGTGATCCAGGGGTGGGAAGACGGTGTTTCTCCGTTCTGCAATTTTTCGATAGGGGGAAGACATGTGGGCAATGATGCCCTTGTTGTCCTCCTGAATATGGCCGTCGCCATCGATGATTCTGGTTGCGAATTGATTTGACATCCCTGGTCCCTCCAGAAAAAAATGGGAATTTTGCTGACCCCGTGGAGCCAAGTTAGATCAGTATGGCTTTTATAGCGCGCAATGGGGAGGCTATCAAGTCGTTTTGTTGAACCGATGCGAAGCCGCACCGGTTTGCCCCCATTTGAAACATCGGTTAACCCCGGCCTGGATAGGGAGGCGACTGCCGTTGGGTTAGGTTACAGGCTCGCGGCTCTGGAGGACCTGGCCGCTCAGAGTCGTGACCCGGTACAGGCGGATGACCCCGGCCAGACCCGTTTTCTCCGGATCCTTATCCAGCTCCGGCTTGATCACCCTCGCCATCACCTGGTACCGCACCGCTCTCGTGAACTGTGGCCTCACCGTGAAAGCGCAAAGCGACTTTCGCGTTCTGATCTCTGATCATCACCACCACATGCGGATTTTCAGAGACATTCTTTAGATGCACGCGCTTGGTACGCTCCCAATAGGCCAGGGACTCGCTATCGAAGACCATCATGCTCCCCTTGAACTCGATATCGGGTTCTCCAGCCGCAGAGGCGGAGGCGAGTATGCACGGACATCCGTTGGCCAAGGCATTGTCTACGACTTTTGCGACGTTCTCGGCTAGATTAATCATGGACCTAATCCTAGAAAAAGATTCGGTCTGCTGTCAATCACCACCCCCAACCAAACAAACGCGCACTTGATTTCTTGACGCTTTGCGCCATGCGCTCTGCTCCTGCCCATCACCACCACGGAAATTTCTCCTACTGAACCACCGACTTGGGAGTCGCCTCCAGGCGGGTGACAACCATGGCCGAGCGGTCGTTCCACTCGTTAATGAAAGGTACCATTTCTGCTGTTCTTCACTCTCGAAGCTGCGGATCCACACGTTTGATCTTGTATTGGCGAAGTTCGAAAAACATCAGCGTCTCCTTTCCGTGCTGCGTGGGAAAGGCTTTCTACCCCATGGCGCATCAAGGATCAATGCTAAACCGCACGCGGTACCGTTGCGGTATTTCAGTCATTGTCAAAAATCTAAACTGGTAGCCGCTCCAATTGACTCCCCGCAAAGCCGTGATAAACTACCCCTCGATCGGCATATTTTTATCCCATGGGGGCAAGGTGTTATGTCTATCGACACTGGACTTTACGAGCGAACCTATCGGACCGGTACAGCGGGCAGCACAGAGAACCTTCTATTCTCTTCGGACTCCCACGTGATGGAACCCTCGGACACCATTGTGACGAGAGTGGCGTCGGCCTTCCGCGACAAGGCTCCCCGTTTTCCGGAACTGAAGGTGGGAGAAGGATTTCAGACTCATCCCGGAGGATCCGACCCCCATCACCGCATCAAAGAGATGGCGAGCGACGGCGTCAGCGCCGAAGTCCTCTACCCCACCCACGCGTTAGGCCTGTTTGGCATGGATGAAGCCGCCCTCCAGGAGGCATGCTGCCGGGCCTACAACGATTGGCTGATCGAGTACTGTCAGGTTTCCTTGGACCGTTTGGTGGGTGTCCCCGTGATTTCCACGTACAACACCGAGCACGCCGTCAAGGAACTGCAACGGTGCGCCAAGGCCGGGTTGCGTGGTGCGCTGATCTGGCAGGCCCCGCCCAAGGAACTTCCCTTCACCTCGGACCATTACGAGAGATTCTGGGCAGCAGCCCAGGATTTGAACATGTCCGGTGAGCCTCCACATCCTCACCGGACATGGCTACTCGAAGCATAGGGAGCAGCGCAAGGGTATCGAGCGCTACCGGGCGAGCGTGAATTTGAAACTGGCAGAGATCAGCAACGCCCTTTTCGACCTAATCTTTTCCGGAGTTCTGGATCGCTATTCTCGCCTCAAAATCGTCCTTGTGGAAAATGAGATTGGATGGTTGCCCTATGTGCTGGAACAATGGGATTACTACTTTGGTCGCCACCGTCCAACCGCGCCTTTGACCATAGACAAGAAGCCCAGTGAATACTTCAACCGTCAGGTTTGCGCCACTTTTTTTAATGACGCCGTGGGCGCCCACAACCTGGCCTGGTGGGGTGTGGACAACTGCATGTGGTCCAACGACTACCCCCACGTCAATTCCACGTGGCCTCACTCGCGGGAAGTGGTGGCGCGGGATCTGGGGCACCTTCCGCCCGAGACAAGGGCGAAGCTGGTTCGGGAAAACGTGGCGCGACTTTACGATATGGCCATCCCCAAGATCCTAGCGGTCCCAAGCAATTAAACTCCATACTACGAACTACGGTTAAATTTCTCAAGAAAAAACTTAGCTGCAGATTTGCGCCGATTATCGCAGTCGATGGACGGCAAAGAGCAGAGCGCAAAGCGCATGGCGTCCGGATCTATCTTTCAGCCCTTTTTCGATCTTCGATCCTCTATTCTCGATTGTCATCCTTTTCTAATCAGTCCTCAGTGCGTTTCTCTTTGACAAACTCAGCCGGGATCAATAGAATCTTGGTCAAAAAGTGACGGCATGTAAGAAAAGGGGTGACCCATGAGTACACAGGAAGAAGATCTGCAGGAAAAACACGCGCGGGCGGTGACTCCGTACGGATTTGGTCCCCTCAGTGTTCCGGCAAGAGACCTCCCCCTGTCGAAGCAGTTTTTCGTGGAGGTTTTGGGTGGGGACCTGGTGGATGACAGGCCCGATTCCGTTTGCGTGCGCATCGGCACCTTGCCAATTGTCCTGGGTCCACAGTCAGGGGGAGCCACCCCTCACGATGCCGAATACCCCCACTACGGCCTTACGGTTCAGCCACAGGACTTCATGGGCATCAAGCAGCGGTTGGATGCTTTTGGCGTTCCCACCCATGACCCCTGGGGCCGAAAAGAGCGGCCCGCTGCCCTCATGTATTTCCGTGACCCGTCGGGTAATCAGTTCGAATTGTACTGTGCGGAGGGCTTCAACGCGGTGCCCCTCAGGTTGGGAGCCCGTGCCGGCGGCGATTATGTCGTGGACTTTGGCGCGTTAAATTACCGTTCGCTCCAGCCGCCCGCTGACAAATCCAAGCTACCCAAAGTACGACCTGGAGGCTTCAATCACATGACCCTCCCCGTGCGCGACATGCAGGAGGGAAAACGTTTCTGGGTTTCGGCCGTTGGCGGCTCCGTGCTGTTTGAGCTACCCGATCATGTCACGGTTGTGGTGGGCGGCGAGCAGATCGGTCAGTCAAACGCCAAGGGCGGCTGGACGGCGCCAGATGCGGAATACCCCCATTACACTCTACTTGTTAGACCCGACGACCTCATACCCCTGAAAGAGCGCCTCGAGAGCTACGGTGTCCCGACCCACGATATCTGGACCCGAAACGGAACGGATGCGGCCATGTACTTTCGTAGTCCATCGGGCAACCTCTGGGAGTTTTACTGCGAAAACGGCTTCAAAGGACCAGTGCGCCGGGGAGTTTTCGCTGGCGGAAATTACACTCCCGACGTGAAGGCTCTCAATTACGACACGTGGAAGGACCCCGGGAAGTAGCAGTGCTCCGTTTCTATTTCATCGCCGATAGCCTACAACTTTCTATCCTACCTTCTTCTCCGGGTTATCTATAGACCTCTAGTTACTGGCCCCTCTTTTCCCGCCCCCTGCCATCCGCGCGCTGTCTTTCTCTCTTCTTGCTCTGTCCGTATCTCTGTCTCTGTCTGCTCGTGGTCCTGTAGTCAGTGGTCCCTTTTTTGCTGCTCACTGCCACCTGTCTTTCTTCCTCCGCGCTTTGCGCTCAGCGCCATGCGCTTTGCTGATTTCCCCCCTTGACGCCTTTTGGCGATTAGCGCTAAGCGTGGTTGAGATAATCTAGCTGAGGTCCGATTCCAGGTGAGCTGGGACTCACCATCTCTGAGCCCGGGTAAATGGCTCAAGGGCACGGTCGAAGAACGAGACGAATTCAGGAGGAGAGATATGGCAACACTGAGTGGCGAGCGACTGAAGATGAGTCAGGAGGAAGCAAAGGCCTTCGTGGACCAACTCTATGAGAAGGTGGCGGCGAGATGGAAGGAGAGGATCACCGACGCACCCTTTATGGAGCAGTTGAGGACCGGCAAATTGTCACCAAAGGCGCTTCGACTGTTTTTCACGAATTGGGGTTCCTTCACCATCGAGATCAACTCCCTCGAGGCGGCCTCCTATCACAAGCACATCGCCTTTTTTAGAAAACACCGTGACCTGATGGCAGCCATGGCCCAGAAACTCGCGGACGAACTCATCCATCCTAAACCGCCCGGTCATATTCATGTGGTGCTGAAAACGGCCAAAGCCCTGGGTATAAACGATGACGAAATATTTATTTCACCCATGCTTGCGGAATTCCGAGCCCTTCTCGATTACCGTAGGTCCGTTGTCTGGGAAGGGACGGTGGCGGAAACCTATGCTGCGGGTACTACGGAAGAACAGATCGGGTACTGGTCAGGTGAGTTTTTCAATGCGCTGACTGCTCATTATAGCCTGACACCGGAGCAAGCGGTTTATTTTTCCACCCACGAAGAAGCGGACCTGAGAGAACATGAGGAAGGCATCATGGGACATGGGAGCTTCAGACGTATAGTTCTCCAACGGCTCCTGGAGGATGGATCGGCGGTGGTAAGGCCCGGATATAGTTTAGAGTATTGCAGCATGACCTCCGTGGATCTTTACGGTACGATCCTGCAAGCCAGCCTGGACAGAGCGGAAAAAGAAAGCTAGTAATGGTGCCCACTGGGGAATGTCAAAGCGCAGGGAGCAGAGCGATAAGCCAGAAAGACAGTTAGCAATGGGCAGCAGGCGACAAATCAGTGCTGAGTAATGAGTACTGAGAACTGGGTGGTGGCGATAAGAATAGAGGATTGCACGTTGAAAAATCGAAAAAGGGCCGAAACGGAGATCCGTACGCCATGCTCTTTGCATTTTTCATCTGTGTAGATCTGCGGTTAAGTAATTCATAAAGATCTAAGATGTAAGAATTTTCAGGGAGAAGAATCATGGAATATTTTGAACCCAAAACCATCGGCGAGGCACTTGCCCTGCTGGATAAGTTTGGAGATAAAGCCAAAGTTATCGCCGGCGGCACCGATGTCATGGTGGACATGAAGTTTAAAGACGAGCCGGGCTTCCTGGTCAATATCAAACGGATTCCCGGTCTGAACGATATCCAGGAGAATGGTGCCGCTCTACATATCGGGCCCCTGGTGACCATCCGTGAGATTGAGGTGAACCCCATGGTGCGCGAGCGATTGGCCCTCCTCTGGGAGGCCTCACACCAATTTGCATCCCTCCAGATTCGCAACACAGCCACCATCGGCGGCAACATCTGCCGCTCCTCGCCCTCCGGTGAGACCTTGGCACCTCTCCTGGTGCTGGAGGCCAAGGCCAAGCTCGCATTTTCCAACGGGGAAAAAACGGAAGGCTTCCACCAATTCTTCCGGGGCCCAGGGCAATCGAGTCTGGGTGCCACGGGTTTGCTAACGGGAATCGAGATCCCCTATCCGGCCGAAGGAAGCCGCAGCGTCTATCTAAAACATGCGGTGCGCGGTTCCATGGACATCGCCATGGTTGGAGTCGCGGTCCTGACCACACCGGATCAGACGAACTCTCAATTGCAAGATGTACGAATTGGCCTGGGTGCCGTGGCACCGATTCCCATGCGCGCCACCAGGACCGAGGCCTTGTTGCGTGGCCAGTCCTTGAACCCAGGGTTGTTGCAGGAAGCAGCTCAGATGGCCGCTGCCGAGGCCAGTCCCATTAGCGATCAGCGCAGCAGCGCGGAATATCGAAGTTGGATCGTCGAGGCCCTAACTCGCCGGGGCTTGGCGCAGTGTTGGAAGGCGGCCACGGGCAAGGAGGTGGCCTGATGAGTGTCGAAGTAATCGTTACGGTTAACGGAAAAACCCATGCTGCTGCGGTGGAGCCTTCCACGTCTCTACTCGACTTTTTGCGCGATACCCTTGGTTACAAAGGGGTCAAGCTATGTTGCAACACCGGCGAATGTGGCGCCTGCACCATTTTATTCAATGGCAGGCCGGTTAATTCTTGCGTGGTGCTGGGAGCCGACGCGGCCAGCGCGAAGATCGTCACGGTAGAGGGATTGGCGCAAGACCACGAGCTCCATCCGGTTCAACAAGCGTTCATCGATACCGGTGCAGTTCAATGCGGCTATTGCACTCCGGGATTTATCATCTCCGTCAAGGCGCTCTTGGACCGTTCGAAGAATCCCACCCGGGAGAATATCGAAGAGGCAATATCCGGAAACATCTGCCGCTGTACCGGCTATGCGAAGATCGTCGATGCTATCGAGGTGGCGGCTCAAAAGTTGGAAGGAAGGAGTTAGAAATATGGCCAAGCCTGAATATACCGTCTTGGGTACGAATATGCCGCGGATGGGCGGCGAAGAACGGGTCACCGGAGCGGGGATCTACGGCATCGATCTGGACCTGCCCAACGCCTTACACGGTGGGATACTTCGAAGTCATCATGCCCACGCACGCATCCTGAGTATTGATACCAACGGGGCCAGAGCCCTGTCTGGCGTTCACACCGTGGTCACCGCGGCGGATGCGCCGGACGTCAAATACGGGCGAAGCGACCTGGACCGATACATACTCGCTAAGGAGAGGGTCCGTTACATGGGTGATCCCGTGGCGGCGGTTGCTGCCGAGAGCCAAGCTCTGGTCAAACAGGCGCTCAAAAAGATCAAAGTAGAATACGAGACTCTACCCGTGGTGGTGGATCCCGAAGAGGCCATGAAGCCCTCCGCGCCCACCTTGCACGAGGATGTGCCTTTGCCTGCCAACCTGCCGAAAGACGCTAAGGTCAAGAATGTTTTTAGCTACACGGGGGTTCATATTGGCGATCCGGATAAGGCCATGGCTGAAGCGGATCTGGTGGTGGAAGAGTCCTATGAGACAAAGATGATCCATCCCCAGTACCTCGAACCACGCATGGCAGCCGCGCGGCAGGAAGAGGATGGACGGTTGACGGTCTGGGTAAACGCCCAGGCCCCATTTCCCATTCGAACCGAGGTGGCAAAGACCCTCGGGCTTCCCCTGAATAGCGTCAGGGTGTTGGTGACGGAAATCGGCGGTGGTTTTGGCGGGAAGGGAAGCGGGATCACCTCCGGCGCGGCCATCGAGCCCATCTGCGGTTTGCTTGCCATGAAGGCCAATCGGCCGGTGATGATGGTCCTCGACAAGGCCGAGGAAACCATTTCCACGTCCATCCGGTCCGGAGCCAGGATGTGGATTCAGAGCGGGGTGATGAAAGACGGTACTCTGGTGGCGCGAAAGGCGAAAGTTATTTATGACGCAGGCGGCTACTCAGGGTTCGGGGCCATGGCGGGGGCCAGGGCTACCAACATGTTGGGAGGCTGGTATCTGTTGCCCAACGTGCATAGTGACGGCTACATTGTTTACACCAACAAGCAGGTCTGCGGGCCGGTGCGTGGACCGGGAGGGCCCCAGGCAGCCTTCGCCGTGGAGTCTCACATGGATACCCTGGCTAACAAGCTGGGCATGGACCCGGTTGAGTTTCGTCTCAAGAACGTTCCCAAGCCGGGTGACAAGATTGTCGGCGTGCCCAAACTACGGGACGTCTCTCTGGGCGAAACCATTCGTACCGCCGCCGAGAAAATTGGTTGGGGAAAAGTAACCTTGGAAAAAAACCAGGGCATCGGGTTTGCCACCGGCTCATGGATCGAAGGGGCGGGACCGGGGGGTGGAGCCATTATCAAAGTCAACGAAGACGGTTCGGTAACGGTCATCATCGGCAAAGTGGACTACGGCACAGCCGCCCGTTTCGGTATTCCCATGGTGGTTGCCGAAGAGCTGGGGATTCCCACTGAGGGTGTTACGGTTATGAACGTGGATACGGATGCCGCGCCGTGGGACGCCGGAACAGTGGGGAGCCGATCCATGCTGGTGTCAGGCAATGCCACTCGATTGGCTGCCATTGACGCGCGCAATCAGCTTTTGCGTATGGCCTCAGGAAAACTGGAGGCGAGTCCTGAAGACCTGGAGATCAAAGATCGGCAGATCAGGGTCAAGGGCACACCCGGTAAATCCGTTTCCCTCGCCTCCGTGGCCACTGCGGCCCACAACGAAATCGGCGAGGTCATTGGTAGAGGATTTTTTGACTCAAAGGCTTCCATGACGGAGGAAAAGGAACGCGGCAGCTCGCAGCCCTTTACCACCCACGCTGCCCTAGTGGAAGTGGACACGGATACGGGCAGCATCAAAGTTTTGAAGTACGTGGCGGTTCATGATGTGGGCTTTGTGGTTCACCCCAAGGCGGTGGAGGGGCAGATCGAAGGCGCGACGGCCATGAGCCTTGGACAGGCCCTGTGCGAGCAGGTGGTGGTGGACCACCAGGGAAAGACTTTGAATCCCACCTTTGTGGATTACCTCATGCCCACCATCAATATGCTGCCAAGGATCGAACCCGTCATCGTTGAAGGCTATCCAGGCGCCGGACCCTATGGCACCAAGGGCGTCGGCGAGATCGGCAGCGTTCCGCCCATGGCGGCCATCGCCAATGCAGTTTACAACGCCACGGGTGTCCGGATTAGAAAACTGCCTTTGAGTCCCGAAAATGTCCTGCGCGCATTGCGGGAGTCTAGGGGAGGTTAACGTGTTGGATCATCGTGCAAAGTCGTGTTCGTGCCCGTAACTGAAGAAGTTAAGGGCGGCACAACGCTTTGCTCCTAGAGGAGTAACTCATGCCCTGGGCCAAAGTCCGCGGCGTTAATATCAACTACAGAGTAGTAGGTGATCATGGCCCGTGGGTGGCTCTTTCCCCCGGCGGGCGGAGCGATCTCGAATGGGTGACACCGATTTGGAAATAATGGTAAACTTGTTTCCTCTGGTCTGATCTCTGACTACGGTTTGCGCTATGCGCTCCGGCCGTTCCGTGGTCCTGTAGTCAGTGGTCCGTAGTCCATGCTGAACTATTTGCGCTTTGCTCTGTTCGTTTTTCTTGTTTGTGGCTGTTCACAACCGGTCAACAAAGCCGTTGAGGGGACCGGACTTGTATTGGCCTGTGCCGTATGAGACGTGACTGAAGATGAAGCAATAGTATGGCTCCGTGCTGAGAGAGAGCGGCGTCTCGGTTCATTGCGGCAGCAAGCCTGGTCTGAAGAAGTATCGTTCCTCCCGAAGTGTTCGTGTGACCTTGGAATCGGATTTTACCGCTCAGATTCCCATCAAAGGCGCTTGTCTGCCGGCCGCAAGGGAATGGTCCTTTTCCCGCGGTTATATACAACCATGGGCTCATTGTGGACCGCACAGGTTATCAGAACGCTAGCGCGCGAGGCTACGATTTGGATGGGTTCTGTCATGCCCTTGCCGGGGATGGATTCCTGGCATTCGTTCCCATTCGAGGCACCGGTATAAGAAATATTCCAGAACACGCAAAAGAGGTTTCACGAGCGATCGATCACGCAAAGACGTTACCTGAAGTAGATCGCTCACGGATTGCCCTCATGGGTTTCTCGCGCGGCGGACTTTTAATACTGATGGTCGGTGTTAAGCGGAAAGGTCTGAGGTCCCTGCTGATCTTGGCACCGGCGCCAGGCCGTGGCCATTTTGCCGATGCCGTTGAGCAGGTGCGTGCTCTAAATATCCCTTCTTGCTTTTGGTTGAAGCGAGCGATGAGGAAATAATTTTAGAGGACTTTCAGCCGTTAAAAGAAGCCTTGCGAGTTGATAGAAAAGAGGCGCGCATTATCCGCTATGATCGGGGCGGTGGCCATCGTCTTTTCTGGGGTGTGGATTATTACTGGAAAGACGTCAGGACTTTTCTGCGTGAGACCTTGCGCAAGGCCATTCCCCGCTAGAACATGCTACGCGCTCCCCGTCTCTTCGTGCCTTGCGCTATGCTCTTTGCTCTGTGGGCCGTGTTTGCAACTCGCCTCGAATCCGGCATAACCTTTTTAAGCAAACATGTCTTTCCATGAAACAACCCTCCTAGTGGCCGCGGCACTTCTCCTGGCGGCCTTTACCAAAGGGACCACCGGCATGGGATTCCCATTGATTGCAACTCCCATGGTGACCCTCCTGCTGGATATCCGGACCGCCATTGTCATCCTCATCATTCCGAATATCGTCATGGATATTACGTAGATGTTTCGGGGGAGTCTCCCGCGGGAGGTCCTCGGCCGCTTTAGTTGGTTGTTTGTCCTGACCGTTGTGGGAGTATTTCTGGGGACGTCGGTGTTGGTGAGTCTGCCCATCTGGGTGCTCAACTTGTTTCTGGGAATCATGGTCCTGTTTTTTGTTGCATCGAATGTCTTTCAATTTACCATTCGGATGCCGCCTTCAGTGGAAGCTAAAGTCTCACCTGTGGTGGGTTTGGTGGGTGGCTTTTTAAACGGGATGACCAATGCCGCCGGGCCGGGGTTGGCCATCTATCTCTATAGCCTTGACCTTCCCAAGAGAGAATTTATCAAGTCCATTGCCACCATCTTCATGATCACCAAGGTCAGCCAGCTGGTGGCGGTGTCCACCTGGAATCTATTCACTCCCTCGCGACTCATTTTGTCTCTGGGGGTCACCTTGTTTGTCCTGGTGGGTTTTTACCTAGGCCTCAAGACCCAGGACCGAGTTAGCCAGAAGAGTTTTAATCGCGTGCTGATGGCCTTGTTGTTCATTGTGGGTGTAGCCCTGATCTACCGAGCACTACGCTAACCATGGACTCTGATGGATACCGTTGCTCTATGCGCCTAGCGTCCTCCCCCCGTCAATATTCGCTCCTCTGTCGTCTATCCTCGATTCTTCTTCATGCCTCAGTGCTCGGGCCTCGTTACCGAGCACTGTCGGCGTTGCGTAATGCGGTTTGCATAATGTTTTTTTCTCTCCTTGTCGGTATTACGGCCGCGCCGGCCGAGGCGGCCAACGCCATGGAGTGTGAAGCGCCACGAACCCTTTATGTTGTAAGCCATGAATGGCACACAGGGCTTGTTGTTCACCGCAGGGATCTCACCAATCGGGTGCCCCAGCTGGAATCGGATTTTGGTAAGGTCAAATTTCTGGAGATTGGTTGGGGAGACCGACGATTCTACCAGAGGCGAGAGGTGAATTATGGCCTGGCCCTTCGGGCGGTGCTTTTCCCCACATCGAGTGTGCTTCATATCGTTGAGGTTCCGGTCTCGCCAAGACAATACTTTTCGGGGAGTCAGGTGGTGGATGTCTCGGTGCCGCAAACCGGCTATGGAAAACTGTTGGACTTTTTGGCCGGGAGTTTCAGCCGTACGTCCAGTAACCATGTGATGGAGCTTGGCCAGGGTCTTTACGGAAAAAGCCGATTCTATGGTGCAGAGGGCCGATTCCACGCATTCAATACCTGTAATACCTGGGTCGCCAAGGCCATTTGGGCGACCGGATTTCCCCTTTCCACCAAGACTGTTACGGTACGAGGTTTGATGTTTCAGATTCGTCCGAGTAGCATTGTCGAGGCAAAATGTTATTCTGTTCGCTAGGGCTTATGGTTGTGTCAGATGTGAGGCATGGGAGGATAAAAATGAGGGGACTTAGAACAATCGTTCTTCTTTCCTCGATTTTTTCCTGTCGCTTCTCATTGGCGGTTGCGCTGTTACACTGAGCGGTCCCATTGGACCTGACAGTTCTCTTGTGATCGGAAGGGTTATCGTTAACAACCAGTAAGTACCCGAGCAGGCTCGGTCTCATGCCCATGGGAACCGTCCGTCGCGGCATTGCACTGGAGATCAAAAATAAAGATCAGACCCTGCTCATCACGGCAGTTATTCAACGCGGCGGCTACTTTGTGATTCCCAATATGCCCCCAAACGCATCTTTTCTAAGTCGGGTGATTTTTAAGTGAGGGACTCCCGGGGATGAAGAGACCATGTACCTTAGGGGAAACAAAGGAGCCTATTTTGTGCCGGTCCCCGGCCAAATCGTCGACCTTGGAACCTTTCTCCTAGACATCTCAGACAGAGCAGGAGTCACCCTAAATTACCAAAGGCCGGACGCTGCGGCTACCAGAGCTTATATCGAGCGACGCCATGGGAGCAAACCCTGGTTAAAACGAAAATTCAACCCGTAATCCTCATCTCTATCACAGTAATCCGCGGTTATGTTTATTCTTTAGGACTACACAGATTGTTTAGTTATCAAGGTCTGACCCTAAGCGGGAGGGATTGTTATTCTTCCTCATCAACTAGCTGATAGCTGACGGCTGATAACTGTGGTCCTATGCTTTTTCCGTCTTCAGGAATTCTAACAGTAGTTCCGCCGTTGCCTCGGGCCTTTCCGCATGCACGCTATGTCCTGCCCCTTTAATAATCTCGGGGCCCTTGGCCATTGGAATGTCCTGTGCGTACGCGTTGCCATGGGCCAGGGGAACCATGCGGTCACGTTCCCCCCAGATGATCAGAGAGGGTGCCTGGATGCGGTGAAGCCGATCTTTCAGCTTCCAATCGTAAAGGTAGGGTGGCTTGAATCCGAACCGGGAAGTGAACCTGAGCATCTGGTAGCGGCGGATCTCGCTGTCAATGGGGCCGCGGCCGTCGGGAAACAGTTCAAACGCCAGGGGGTGGTCCGCACTGCTGAACAACATCTCTCTGAGCGTAGCATAGCTCGTCCCGCGTTCGGGCTGGGACATCATGAAGATATCGCCGATGGGAGAGCCCGGCACCAGGAGACCCGTAGCGCCAATCAGCGCGAGTGTCAGTACCTTTTCAGGGTGGCGGACAGCGATCTCCGCCGCAATCCAGCCGCCGACGCACGCCCCCGCCAGGTGGAACTGATGGAGCCCCAGCGCGTCTATGACCTCCAGGTAGTGAAAGACCACGTCCTCGATGGAATCTATCTCACCGTTGTCGTCACTTTGAGCGCAGCCTGGATGGGCCGGCGCGATTACCTGGGCGCTTTGAAAGAGTCCCTGGTGAAAGGGCATCCAACTTTCAGTGACACCATGCACGTCAACGAAGCCGTGGAGGTAGAGTAGGGGAAGGCCACTTCCTTCCTCCAGGAGCCAGACCTTGCGCCCGCGGAGTTGAATGCCGCGTCCGCTCAACGGACGGCCTTTCCACTGGAGGGCTCCTGGGCGGTAGGGTAGTTTTTCTCGAACAGCTTTGCGGACTGCTCCCGCAACGGAGGGGCCACTTGGGTGGCAAAGAGGTGCATGCTTTTTCGGACCAGTTCCGGCGGCATGTTCCCGAGATGAAACTGGATGAGTAGATTGCCCACCTGGGAGCGTTCAATGATATTCCAGATGCGTTCCCTAACTGTCTCTGGGCTTCCCACGATGATGGACTGGGAGGCGTCCAGCTCGTCCCAGTTCTCCACATCCCCAAGGAGTTTTCGCCCGGGCTGTGAATGCTCGAGGTATTCCTTCCATGCCGGCACCGGGGTATAAGGGATCCCCGGTCCCACGGTCAGTTGACGTCCCTCGCGTCGCAAGTGTCCCTTGAGGCAGTTTCTGAGAAAATACCACACGCCTTCCTCGCATTCTTCCCGCGCTTGCCCATCGCTTTCGGATACATAAGCCGACATCAGGATCCCCATTCGCCGCGGCTCGTAGCGGTCCCCGTGGTCCTCCAGTACCTTGGAAAACTGTCGCTGGGCCTTATCGGTCTCTGCTCCATGGCTCCGGGAGGAGAAGAAATAGCTGTAGCCGCGCCTGGCCACTTCTATAAAAGTTGAAGCGCTGCGCGACCCGGGAATCCAGATAGGGGGATGAGGCTTTTGCAGGGGTTTGGGCCAGGGGTTTACATAGCGCAGCGGATAGTATCTTCCTTCATGGGTGAAAGGACCGTCTTCGGTCCAGGCGCGTACGATGAGATCTGCGGCTTCCCAAAACTGTCTGCGGGATGCCACCGACGGAACGTTGTAGTTAAAAGTCTCCTGACCTCCGCCTGGTGCAAAGCCGGCGATGATTCGACCGTTGCTCATGTTGTCGAGCATGGCGTATTCCTCTGCCGTTCTTAGCGGATTGAGTTGAAGGGGCAGGAGGTTTCCCAGCACCACAATTTTGCTGCGGGTGGTCCTTTGGGTGAGGGCGGAGGCAATGAGGTTCGGCGACGCCATCAGGCCGTAGATGTTCTGGTGGTGCTCGTTCAACACCAGGCCGTCAAAACCCAGCTCATCGGCATAGGCAAGCTGGTCAATGTATTCTTGGTAAAGCCCCCTGGATCGCTCTGAATCCCACAGGGTGTTGGGGACCGTGACCCATCCCGTCTCGTATTTCTCATCGAAGTCCGACGGCAGGTAGGGATAGGCCATGAAGTGCCAGCAAAATAACTGTACTGGATACATTGCGCGCTCTGTTTGGGCAACTAAAGTATCCAATTGACGGTTCTAATGTCAACCTAAACCCCGCCTCTGCTTTCTTCCCTTAACACTCAACACTCAACGGCCGTTTTTCCTCCCCCTAAACCCCACACCCTACCCCAACGCCATACTCTTTGTCTTTTACCCTGTGCTCAGTTCTCAGTACCACCGGCTTTGCACCCTTACTCCCCAGCCACGAACCTCGAACACGAGCACGAACCCGTCCGTTTCACTTATCCGCAGTCCTTCGGTGGTTCCTGAATTGCTGCCCACTGCCTCCTGTCTTTCTTCTCTCGTCTCTTTGCGCTATGCTTTCTTCCCGCTGCTCTTGCTTAATTTTTTGGAGGAGGAATCAAACCATGGTAATGCTCGGAACGGATATGAAAGTGGCGGAGACCCCCAAGGGAGGCCTCGAAGAATTCAAGCAGGCCGATCCCTACGACGATTGGCTTAAAAAAGAGGGTGTAAAGGTCTACGAGGAGTTTTACTTTCCGAGCCTTGGGAAGATCGAGCTGGGACCGTGGGAGCGCAAGGGAGGAAGTGGCGCGGTGATCCACATTACCAACCGGCACATGCCCAACGATTGTCACGTTGTGGAGATCAAGCCAGGGGGCAAGTCCGAGCCGGAACATCACATTTACGAGGCCATGGTCTACGTGGTCTCGGGCCGCGGTGCCACCACCATCTGGCAGGACGACGAGCAAAAGCAGACCTTCGAATGGCAGGCGGGTAGTCTCTTCGCTATTCCCCTCAATGCCCGATACCAGAACTTCAACGGCAGCGGCACTGAACCCGTCCGCTACATCGCCGTGACCAACGCGCCGCCCATGATGCGGCTTTTCTAAGGATAACAAGTTCATATTCAGCTCCAATTACAAGTTCGACTCCCGCTACTCGGGCGAAGACGACTACTTCAGCGGCAACGGCAAGCTCTTCAAACGCCGGGTGTGGCAGTCCAACTTCATTGCCAACGCGCCGGACATGCTGCTCTATTCGCGGGACAATCGGGGCGCCGGAGGAATTCACGCCGCCCTGGAGTTGGCGAACAATAATACCAAATGCCATATCTCTGAGTTTCCTGTGGGCACTTACAAGAAAGCCCACCGCCACGGTCCCGGAGCGCACCTGGTGATACTCAGCGGTTCCGGCGGTTACTCCCTGGTCTGGACCAAGGAAGACCGATCCGACATGATCAAGTGCGATTGGCAGCTGGGTTCCATGGTCACGGTTCCTAACGACAACTGCTTCCACCAGCATTTCAACACGGGAAACAATCGCGCCCGCTACCTGGCCCTCAGGACCGGAGACATGGGCTTGAATTCCCCAGGGATGCCGCGCATTTTGGCCACCGAGGTAAGCGTAAAAGAAGGCGGCGGGCAGATCGAGTATGAGGACGAAGACCGTGAGATCCATGAGATCTTTGAGAAGGACCTCAAGACCCATGGCGCAACCTGCAGGATGAAGGCGTTCATCCCCTGGTGCACCGGCGAGACGGGTCCCATGAGCGAGCGGGATACCTGACCGAACCGCAGGTGCTTGTGGCCGAGCGGCCATCTGGTTGCTGCGTTGTTCACTGATTACGGTAGAGTTTTTTGATCCAGTAACAAAGGAGGTTGAGCATGATGTGTAGGAAGGATCTTTCAAAAATAATGACGCGGTTCAGGCCTCTGGACCCATTGACCTGTTTGCTAGCGGTGCTATTGGTGCTCGCCATACCGGGTTTGTCCGGGGCGAATATGTGGGACGATACGATTGCCAAAGCTAAAGAGGAAGGCACTCTTGTGGCCGTGCTGGGCGGCTCGGCGTCGCGCAACTACCGTCCCATCTTCAAGTACTTCGAAAACAAGTTCGGTATCCGAACGGTGGTCTCCACCGGCGGTGGGCGCAGGCAGGCGGACCGGCTCCTGGCCGAGCGCGGTGCTGGCAAGTTTAAGGTCGACGTCGTACTCATTGGGGGGGGCAGCGCCAATACACGTCTACTGCCCAACAAGGTGCTCGATCCCATCGGGCCGGTCTTGTTCCACCCAGAAGTGGTGGACCAATCCCTTTGGTACAAAGGCACGCACCGCTACAGCGATCCGGAGGAGAAGTACGTGTTCGCCTTCTCAGCCAACGCCGAACTCACCCCCATAGGCATGCGTTTCAACACGAACAAACTGCCCATTAAGGAGGCGAAAAAGATCGACTCCGTTTGGACCTTTCTCGACAAAAGATTCGCCGGACAGATCGTCTCCCTTCCGCCCACGGCTTCCGGCGCCCTGGGAACTTATTTCACCGTCATGGTCCACCCGGATCTGGGGCCGAAGTATCTGCGGCGCATGTTTCGCCGGGAACTGAATGTTCAGTTCAGCTCCGATTTCCGCCAGATCGCAGACAGGGTTGCCCGGGGGAAATACACCATGGCGATATTTGTAGGCTCCGGCGGCAGGGATATCGACAGGCTCGGTAGGCAGGGGCTTCCCGTGGCGAGCTTTACGCAGATCATCGACAAGCCGGTGAAGGAACGTCCCATTCTACAGGGAACCGGAGCCTCCAATAATATAATGGTAGTCAACCGGAGACCCCACCCCTACGCCGCGAAACTTTTCGTCAACTGGCTACTCTCCAAGGAAGGCCAGACAATCATGCAGATCAAGAGCGAGCGGGTGCCTGATCAGTCCTTCCGCGAGGACGTTACGGAAAAGGGTATGGTGGAAGCGGTTGAAATGCGTCGGCCCGGGATCGAATACATGACCATCGCCCATGACCCGCAGGCCCAGAAAAAACGGATTTGGGCACTGAAACAAGCAGTGAAGATCTACTACGAGGTCCGGGGGAGATAGCGGCATTTGCGAAATGACGCGGGGCCAGGAGGCGCAGCGCCTCCCAGTCGCTTTGCGCCATGCTCTTTGCGCTTTACGTTTTTTTGGCTGACGGCTGATAGCTGTTTTGTCTATGCTCCCTGCTGTTGTCTCAGCTCGCCTTGACAGTCCGTAGGGGCGGTGTTAATGGAGGTCCAACTCGAGGAACCATCGTGAAAGGAAATTATTACAGAGACACGAGAGAGCATCTTGCGGCATTGGAGGAGAAGGGAAAATTATTAAGGATAAAACGTAAGATTAATAAAGATACCGAGCTGATGCCGCTGGTGCGCTGGCAATTCCGGGGTCTAGAGGAGGAGGACCGCAAGGCGTTCCTGTTTGAGAACGTGGTTGATGTGAAAGGGCGGCACTACAATATGCCTGTTTCAGTTGGTACCCTTGCCGCCTCCACTGAAATCTATGCTATTGGCCTCAATTGCAGATCTGAGGAGATCTATGAGCTCTGGACAAAGGCCCAGCTCCATCCAATTCAACCGTTAACTCTAAGCTCGGGGCCGGTCCATGAGGTGATCCGGCAAGGGAAGGATCTCCATGAGGGCCACGGGCTGGATATGCTCCCGGTACCCATTTCGACTCCGGGTTTTGATAATGCCCCTTATCTCACCTCGGCCAATTGGATCTCCAAGGATCCCGCAACAGGCATCGTCAATGTTGGGAACTACCGGGGACAGATTAAGAGTCCCAATAGAGTAGGCGGTCTGTTTCTCAACCAGCATATGGGACAGCACTGGAGAAAGTGTTTGGCAAAGGGAAAACCCTTGGAAGCTGCGATTGTGGTGGGCGCCATTCCCAGCGTAGCCTATGCCGCCACCGCGAAGCTTCCCTATGATTTTGACGAATACCGGTTAGCTGGGGGATTGGCCGGAGAGCCCGTGGAACTGGTAAAGTGCGTTACCGTGGATCTTGAGGTGCCGGCCGCGGCAGAAGTGGTCATCGAAGGAGTTATCCCAACGGATTCCCTTGAGCCTGAGGGCCCATTCGGCGAATACACGGGCTACCTGGGCCCGCGGGGACATTCGCCTTATATGGAAGTAACCTGTATTACTCACCGGCGGGACGCCATTTACAGCGCGCTTATTAGCCAGTTCCCTCCCAGCGAGAGCAGCAAGATCAAACATGTGGGAACCGAAAAGGTTATTTACAAGTACCTCAGGTTCGATTGCGGAAACTCGAGCGTCCTGGACGTTGCCATTCATGATGAAGTGAGCGGAAGCGGGCAAGCCTACTGCGTCATCAAGACCAGAAAAAGCAATGATGCCGAGGTGTGGCGGGCGTTACATGCCGCGGCCGCCTTCGCGGCAAACTACACCAAGATTTGCGTTGCGGTGGATGAGGATATCGATATGCGCGCCCCGGCAATGATCAACTGGGCCATATGTTTTAATGTCGTTCCTGATAAGGATGTTGCCATTACCAAAGGCAAAACGGGAGGCTTGGACCCTTCCGCAGCTCCACCGACTGCCTCAAGTGAGGAGAAGAGAAAAGTGGAAATGACTGCCCTGTTGATTAATGCCACCCGGCCGTGGCCCTATCTCCCGGTATCGTTGCCGCGCAAAGAGTTCATGGAAGGCGCGAAGGCCCTCTGGGAAGAGTTGGGACTACCCACCTTGAAGCCTCGCATGCCCTGGTACGGATACAGTCTTGGGGTTTGGTCCGAGGAGGACGAGGAAGAAGCCCAGCTTGCCTTGAGAGGGGATCATTTTATCACCGGGGAAAAGGCCAGGGGACGCCGGACCAAGCCGTAAAGTACAGAGGAAGAAATGGGAGAGATATTAGGAATCGGCACGAGCCATTATCCAGGTCCCATGGTTCCCGATTCATATATGGCGGCTTTTTTGCGCCGCACTTTGGAAAGTCCCCGTGTCCCGGATCAACTAAAGAAAGTGCAAAGCTGGCCGCGGCCCATGCAGTTGGAATGGGGCAGCGACGAGGGAGCCACTGCGGCGGGCAAGCACCGTGAGCAACTCATGGGCGCGTTTCGAAAGATTCGCGCGGAGATAGAAGCTTTCAGGCCAGATTTCATCGTGGTCTGGGGCGACGATCAATATGAGAATTTCCGCGAGGACATCATACCCCCCTTCTGTGTATATATATTCGACCAGGCTCAATACACCCCGTTGGCTGGAATAGATCGATGGGCCCGCACATCCCAGAACGTTTGGGATGAGCCGCCCGGCAAGGTCTTCACCGTTAAAGGACACGTTCCGGGTGGACGCTACCTGGTGAGCCGATTGCTGGAGGAGGATTTTGACCTTCCCTATGCCTACACCCTGCGTTTTGCCCGGGGGCTGGCCCATTCCTTCAGCCAGACCCTCCTTTATTTAGACTATGACAGATTGGGTTTCGACCATTGTTTGATCCCGTTTCATGTGAACTGCTACGGAAGTGCCGTAATACGCAGCCGGGGTGGAAATGCACACCTAAAAGCAGAAGGAAAAGATGGGCCCGACCCCCCGGCGCCATCTCCTAGGCGGTGCTTTGAGCTGGGGCGCGCGGTTGCCCGTCTACTTCGAGCGAGTCCCTGGCGGGTTGTCCTGATGGCTACGTCCAGTTGGTCTCATGCCTTTCTCACTGAGAAGAACCACTGGTTGTATCCGGACATGGAGTCAGATCTGCGGCGGTTTGAAGAGCTGAGGGACGGGGGACACGGAAGGTGGCGGGAACTGAGTCTTTCACAGATCGAAGATGCCGGTCAAAACGAAATATTAAATTGGGTATGCCTGGCAGGGGCGATGACCGAGTTGAAGCTCAAGGTGAACGTCGTCGACTACGTGGAGAGTTACATCTTCAACTCGAACAAGTGCTTCGCAGTGTTCCGTCCGTAAATGTATTGGAATGACTCCAGGAGACAAGTCCAATGGCCTTGGCGGTTACGATAAAAGATGAGTTAGCTAACAGTCAGGCAACGGGTTCTGATTGGCGCGAGCAGATTCCCGCCGAGGGACTCCGGGAATACTGGTATCCGGCTCTGCTTGCAAAAGAAGTGGGCAGGAAAAAGCCGGTTGGCATCCGTTTACTGGGTGAGAACTTGGTTTTCTTCCGCGATGGAGCCGGAAAGATCGTTGCCTTGGAGGACCTGTGTGCTCATCGCGGGTCCAAACTATCAAACGGTGTCTGTCACTTTCCTGGAACCGTGAGCTGTCCCTATCATGGTTGGACCTACGATGCCCAAGGAAAGTGTGTGGCTGCACTGGTTGAAGGTCCCGAGTCCCGTATTCTGGAGGCAGGTGTTCGCATTCCTCGCAAGCAGATGGAGGAGCTGTGCGGCATTGCGTGGGTCTGGATGGGAGAAGGGGAACCCGTTCCCCTGGCAGAGGATGTTCCAGAAGAGTTCCTGGAACCCAACGTTCAAGTGCTGACAGACGTCCGGCTCTGGCCCATCAACTGGCGCCCTTTGATCGAAAACGCCATCGACGGCCACGCCCCTTACGTGCATCGACATTCCGTATTGGCGGTGCTGTCCGGCGTGGGACCCATGGGACAGAAACTCACTCCCATATTAACTCGCGATGGCAAAGGGCTGGCCCTGATTAAAGAGACATGGCCTGCCGTACAGAAAGACTACCCGGGTCTCGGCCGGTTTCCCAGACGCTTCTTGCGGAAATACTGGCAATGGATTTTTAGAAAGTCATGGAGCAAAGGAAACTTCACCGGCAAACCCTACACCCAGGAAATCGTCCTGCCGGGGATCACCAGAATAACCTATCCCGATCATCTGTACATGCGTTGGGGAGTCCCCGTGGACAAGGACTCGGTCAGAAACTTTTACTGGCATGTCACTAAGGGATCGAGGGCCTGGAAGCTCAGGTTTTGTTTGTCATACTACCTCTACCGGCGTTGGGCCATGAATACGAATTTTTCCTCCCAGGACCTGAGGATTATCGGTTCCCAGAATTACCATTCGAGGGAAAAGATGTCTTGGACTGATGCCATTGTGGTCCATTGGAGGAAGCTGGTGTTGCAGGGGTACCATGTGGCCAGAACAAAGCGTGCGAAAAAAGCCAGCTAGTGGCTTGCCGGGAACCGGTGAAGTTAGCCTCCAATACGATCAGCCGCCAGGATGTTTACTCTAGCGTTACAACGTTTTGACCGGACTGACGCGCTTCATACGAGGACCGTATCTATTGACGATGCTATGGTGATGCAGGTCCCTGCGGGAACCGGTGTGGCCGGTGTCATAGATGGAGTCTTCGATGCGGCTGAAATGCCCCTTGCCCACTATGTGTTCCTTCGCAATATCGGCGCGCCTTTTGCCGCCATCCCGGTGTTTCCCGATCGTCTATTCATTCATCAATACGTTTACACCCGTCCGGAGACGGGGATACGTTCCACGGGAGAGTTGCGTGGCCGTCGTGTACTCGTTCCACAATACTTCATGACCGCGTCTATTTGGCAACGCGGGATGCTCAAGGACGAGCATGGCATCACGCCAGAGGAGATCCAGTGGCACTGTACCTCGCCGGAACGTGACAAGAGAATGAGCCTTCCTGAAGGGATCAAGGTGGTGGTAAGTCCAGGACCGCATCTCGGTGTGGAGCGGCTACTGGACGGTACGGTGGACTGCCTGATGACGGAGGGGACACCTGTGTTGTCAGAGGAGGACCGGAAGAAAGTCGTGCGCGTCCACCCGGGCGTTCACACCTTGCAGCGCGACTTTTATCGAAAGACGGGTTTTCACATCATCGTTCATGTCATTGTGGTATCGAATAAGGCTGTCCAGAAACGGCGAGGGCTTCTCGAGGAGCTGTGCGGGGCCTTCGATCAGGCAAAAGAGTCTGCTTATGGTCAGCTTCGAAACGAGCGGATGACCAGTCTTCCTCTGATGCGGTCCTATCTCGATGAGACAGTGGAGATGTTCGGTGACGATCCGTGGCCCTACGGCCTGGAGCGCAATCGTGCGCAGCTGGACCAGTTCCTGGCCTACGCCCATGACCAGGGACTGACCCAGCAGCGACTTGTCCCGGAGAGCCTGTTTGAACCCGAGGTCCGGGAGTTTCCGTTCCGCGCAAAGATGCCTTGAATGGGTTTTACTTCGGCGGCGATACGAGGCGGAGATAGGGTTTCACTGTCTTCCAACCGCCCGGGTACTTTTTTTGTGCCTCTTCATTGGATACTGCAGGGACGATGATGACGTCGTCGCCATGCTTCCAATTCACCGGTGTGGCAACCTGATGCTTCGCGGTTAACTGCATAGAATCCAGGACGCGCAGTACTTCGTCAAAGTTACGGCCAGTCGTCATGGGATAGGTGAGCATCAGTTTGATCTTTTTGTCAGGTCCTATGATGAACACCGACCGGACCGTTGAATTGTCCGCCGCCGTTCGCCCCTCGGCGGTTCCGCTGGCGCTGGGCTGAATCATATCGAACGTCTTGGCGACTTTCAAATCAAAGTCACCGACGATTGGAAAATTCACCGCATGGCCCTGGGTTTCCTCAATGTCCTTGGACCATTTCTGGTGATCCGCCACCGAATCAATGCTCAGACCCATCACCTTGCAATTCCGCTTGTCGAACTCCGGCTTTAGACTCGCCATGTACCCGAGCTCGGTGGTGCAGACGGGGGTGAAATCCTTTGGATGCGAAAACAGGATAGCCCACCCGTTGCCGATCCATTCGTGAAAGTTGATGGTTCCTTCCGTTGTCTCCGCGGTGAAATTGGGAACTTCTTCTCCGATATGTAGTGCCATAATCTACCTCCTTGGAATTTATTTCAAATTCCTTAATTTTTTCTAACGATGCTAGCAAAATCTAGTCGATGACAGGTGTCCTGTCAACATCCAACTCGCCCCGCGGTGTTTGGATTTTCCCGTTATAATGATTTGATCCGAATAAAGTTCCTTCAATTTTAGCATTCTGCCGATTACGTGCTTTTCATCCTTTGTCTGCAATTAACTGTCCTTTTCTTCTCCGTTGTGCTGTAGTCAGTGGTCCGTAGTCCGCGTGATGTGCGATACTCAGTCCACAGCGCTCATTGCTCAGTCCTGATTGCGTTTTGCTGTTTTTTGATCTGCGTCAATCTGCGGTTAGTATATGATTTCCGAGCTTGACGCCCTTTGCGCCTTTGCGCGGGTTTCTTTTCTCAAAATCTGAGGCTAATCGCTTTTGATGCGTTGCTGCATGCGCTGTGCGCTTTGTTGTCTGTTTGGCTAAGAGCATTTCTTCCGCCCTACGCCGGCTGCTGTGTCGCTGCCGATTGGAACTGGGCGGTTTCCACTTCAGTCAGACCCGCATAGAACTTCCGGGCATTTTCTCCGAGGATGTTGCGTTTGTTCTGGTCGGTCAAATCCTCCCGCTCCACCAGGGTCTTCGTGGCATTGGGGAACTCGCCGTCCCAGTGGGGATAGTCCGATGAAAACATCAGAGTCTCGTCGGTCCCCAAATACCGGATCACAACGGGTAACATCCACTCTCCCGACTCGATCCCGAAGAACATGCGACCCTCGCGAAAATACTCGGTCGGCTTCTTCTTGAGCAGTGGCGCCTCATGGGGCCTCCTCTCATATTCTTCATCCATCCGTTCGGCCATGGCGGGTATCCACCCGGACAAACCCTCGAGAAACCCTACCTTCAAGCGCGGGAATTTTTCCAACACCCCGCAGTAGACGACCAATAGGGTCGAGCATATCTGCTCATGGGTGTGCCCCATGGTGTGCTCTGCGAGAAAGGTGTCGAATCGATCAAGTTCCGAGCCCGAGGCATGAAAGCCGATGGGCACGTTGTACTGCTGGGCGCATGAATAGAGCTCATCGTAATAGGCTTCGCCTACGTGATGATTGTAGATCGTCGTGTGCGCCATTGCGCCGACAAAGCCCAGTTGGGTCACCGCCCGCTCGAGTTCCCGTGCAGCCCTATCGGGCTCTATCATCGGTAAGGCCGCTACCCCTTTCAGCCGTTTAGGATTGTCACGGCAAAAATCCGCTAGCCAGTCGTTGTAGGCACGATGAAGCTCGACGGACAGCTCACGTTCCTTGATCCTCCACATGCCGAGAGTTCCTGTCCCGTAGAGAGTCATAATATCGACTCCCTCGATGTCCATGTCCTCGATCTGTATAGCGGGATCTTTGTGGTGCTTGCCGTACTTTCCTCCCTGGCTCCGGTCCACATTGCTGCGGGGTAGGAGAGGGCGGTTGCGATACTGGGGACCCATATAAGGTTTCAATGCTGCTTCGTCGTCACAGACATGCCCGTCGGCGTCGATTATGAAATATCCGTTTTTCATAAGGACTTTCTCCTTTCCGGATTGAGAACGTCGAATCTCCCTAACATCGGAAGCCTTGGACTCTCCGCACCCCTCCGATCAACCACTCTATTATCTTTAAACCCGTCCCCCTGTCAATACCCCTCTCTTCCAACTTTTCCCTCAACACTGTTTTCCCTACCCCCTCCACTCTCTTCCCCCAACTCAGCACTTTTTACTCAGTACTGATTTGCTGCTTACTGCTCATTGCCCGTGTCTTCCTCTCTTGATTGGCTGGTAGCCATTGGCGCCTTGCGCAAGACGTCAGTACTCAGGACTCATTACTCAGTCCTGAATTGCTGACCGCTGATAGCTATTCGTGCCACAATCTAGGCTGGACTCCTCGGTTTCTAGAATTACGATCGCAACAGCTCACGGTTTCCTGGTGGGCCGCCTGATCATGTTTTCTGTAACCTTCTCCTGAAGTTTGATTGCTTTTTCACCTACGGCAAGAGATTTTCCTTGGACGATCAGATGGGCATAATCTTGTAATTCCTCAGTCCAGTATCCGAGGGAATACCCACTCCAAGGCTCTTGCATTCTTGGTTGAGGCATATCCACTTTTCCCCCCAGATTTGAAGAGATCTGTCCATAAAATCTTTTCGCGGCAGCGCAACAGGAGGATAAGGCCACTTTCGCGTCGCGTTGATTAACACTCGGGAGTAATCTTGTTTCCGTTGGGACCTCAACCTTCCACGACCCGACCCTGTAGGGGCCGCGGATGGATCCAGCCCGCTGGAACCACCCTCGTGGAGAACCGTCAAGTCTTCCTGGGGTTGTGTCCTAAAGCACAAAGACCAGACTAAAAGTTCAGGATCTCGCAGGTTAATGTCCGAATCCACTGCCACGGCATACTTAAACCTGACGCTCCTTTGTTTTGCCGCCGCCTCGAGAATCTGCGTCACCATTTCCTGTGACGCGCCTTCCGCAACTCGGAGTAGGCAGAAATGACTTCCTCCGCCTAACTGGGGGAAATAAACTTCATCTACAGGTAGATTGCACTCGTATTTCAGATGGTTGTACAAAATGGCGCTATGAGCAAAACCCCAAACAATGTTGGTATCGCTGGGAGGAAAGCCTACGAGAACCGGGGTAAACATGGCGTTTTTGCGATGGGTCACTGCAGTCACGTGCATCACTGGAATCAGATTTATCTCCGGGTTTAGGTAGCCCGGGTACTTACCAAAAGGTAAACGTGGCTCCATCACCTCAGTAGACAGCAATCCTTCGATCACGGCCTCAGCGTGAGCAGGGACCTCAAGGGGAATGGTACGACACTTGACCAGCTCAACAGGAGAATCGGCAATACCCCCAGCAACGGCTAACTCATCTACACCATATGGAATTTCGGCGGATCCAACCAGCATAACATTGGGAGTCGAACCAATGACAATTGCTAGGGGCAGACCTTGCTCACGCTTGCGTGCTTCCAGCCAATGATATGCCATGGGAGCCCTAATTGGGCCGATACCAGCCGCCAAGCGATCACGGGCACGGAAAAATCCATGATAGGTGCCAACATTGCGCATTCCGGTTTCCGGGTCCTTGGTGATCATTGGGAGGCCCGTGCGAATCATTCCACTAAATCCTGGCTCCTCTACAGGCGCAGGAAACTCATCCAGGCCCAACTCTTTAATTTCTTTCCCCACGTGCACCGCTTCCTGAACCGGACCCTCATCCACTATAACCGGAGGTACCGGATGGATTAGAGCGTGATGCCATTTTTCCAGCATCTCCACGTATTCTTTACAGCCCATTCCGAGCCCCAGGGTCTCCTCCGAGGCCCCGTAAACTCCTGCTAGAACCGACATGTCATAGTTGGAATTCTGGGCCCCCACCACGTTCTCAAAAAGAGAAACCTTTCGTTCTTCGTCTCGAAGGCCGCGCATCTGAACTCGATAAAGCGGATAGAGATCGGTATCTTTGTTGATCCGATGCACATATCGGTATAACTTTTGTTGCTGTTTAAGGTGTTGAACGAACTCGCGTAGATCTCGAAAATAGGCCATGCTGGTCTCCTGCCTCAAGTGAACTTGCTATTTACGTTTTCCGGCCTGCTTTAACCCCTCATTAATGATATTGAAGATGGGTTGTAGATCGAGCACATCCCAACGGTCGGTCGGTTGATATTTAACCTCCTTCACCCGCAGTCGATCAGGTCGGATAACCTTCTTGGGGATATCTTCTCTAAGTGAATTGTAGGAAGAATCCCCGGGTATCTGTCCTGCTCTTTGGAATGTTATTTGCCCCTCACGCGAAAGAAACCAGTTGACAAAGACCTTTGCTGCGTTTGGGTGTGGCGACCTGTTCATGAGGGCCACTGTGCCGCCCCCCGGGGAGAGCGCCTCGCCCTCCTTCAAGAGACCAAATGCGTCCACTGGAAGTCCCTGGAGCTTGGGTCGACGGGTGATACAGGCGAAGCATAAAGGGTATTTGCCCACTGCTAGCCAGTCAGTTCCAATACGTTCATTTCTAAATAACCCAACGTCCATCTCCCCATAAAATCGCCTTAGGAATTTAGGCCCCAGCTTTGGGTTATGATACAAGAATGTTAGAGGGGCCCGGGCTCGCCCTGGATTCCCTCTAATCTCCTGAGCAAGGATCTTTCCTTGCACTTGGGATCCAGGAAGTCCCAAAACGATTTAAACTCCTTCGGATCGATAAGCTTGGTATTGTAATGAAATCCTCCTGAGGATGGACTACCCAAAGCCACAAAAACATATTGTCTTTCGCGGTCAACCCAGCGGTGCTGTCCCTCCCACCATTTGGACTCATCCAAAACCTCTGGTAATATGAGGGCGGGCATGAGGGGTGCTAGGAACCGCTTGGGATAAAAAACAGTGTAGTTGGGGTTAGCTCCATGAATCATAATATCTGGAATGAATTTCCCGGCTCTCCGCTCAGCCAAAACTCACTGTAAAATTCGCCCGCCTCTCCCCGTCACCCCAACAACCTTGATTCCAGGGAAGGCCTTCTGGAATACGCCCTCGTCCAGGAGCGCAGTGGTGCCCCATATATAGACATTGACCCGCTTCTCCTTACAATGTCCACTTGGTGCGGCCCCTGATTCAACGCCACCCCTCGACTCATCTCCAGTTCCTGATCGGGATAGGGTCGAACCATGAAGTCATTGTAATTCCAGGTGTTGATCATCAGTACCCTGCCAAGGGCCTCGCTCTTGATAATCTCTCTCATTTTTTTAATGGGGGGTCAAAACTATGGGTGTGCCCGCACAGAAGCTTGAGGTAGCCCAGGTTTGACGGACACCTAAAAAGGGGACAAGATCCCCGCAGGAGGTGTTCGATGGGCAAGCGAAGGCGTTTCACCCAAGAGTTTAAGTTGGAAGCTGTTCGACTGCTGGAGGCGGGCGCTCGGCCAGCAGCGGAGATTGCACGGGAACTGGGAGTACCTCGCAATCGACTGTACAAGTGGCAGGAGCAAGTGACGAGGAAAGGGGCGGCTGCGTTTCCCGGCACAGGTCGAGGTAGAGACAACGATGAGGTAGCACGGTTAAGGCGAGAGCTGGAGCGGGTAACGGAACAACGAGATATATTAAAAAAGGCCGCAGCGTACTTTGCCAAGGAGCTCAAGTAAAGTACGCGTTTATACGAGCTCACAGGACAGAGTTTAGGGTAGTGAGGATGTGCGAGGTATTAGAGGTCAGTCGTAGTGGGTACTACGACTGGAGCGGTCGAGGGGAGTCTCGGCGTAGAGCACAGGATAAGGTTGTGATCAAAGAGATCCGCAAGGTGCACGAGAGCTACAAGGAAGCGTACGGGGCAGTCAAGACATGGCTGACGCTGAAGGAGGCGGGGGTGACATGTGGGAAGCATGGGGTGGCGAGGCTGAGGAGTTTAGTGGGGATAGAGACGCGTCGGGTGCAAAGGTTTCGATTGGCCTACAAGGCTCGTCACAGTGCGCCACCGGCACCGAACTTGTTGCGTCAACGCTTCGAAGCGTCAGGCCCCGACCAGGTATGGATGGCCGATATTACCTTCATTGGTACCCGATCTGGGTGGTTATACCTGGCGGTAGTGGTGGACCTTTACTCTCGGCTGGTGGTGGGATGGTCAATGAAGCAACGTCCCACACAGGAGTTGGTCAGTGAAGCTTTACTGATGGCTATCGAACAGCGCCAGCCTATGGCGGGGCTGATTCACCATAGCGACCAAGGAATCCAATACGCTAGCAATCACTACGTTGAGTTGCTCAAACGCCATGGGGTGGTGCGCAGCATGAGCCGCAAAGGGAATTGCTACGACAATGCAGTGGTCGAGAGTTTGTTCAGCTCACTAAAGAATGAACTTGTACACCATCAGGATTATAAGACGAGGCAGGACGCTAGGTCGGATATCTTCGACTACATTGAACTGTTTTATAACCGAAGAAGAAAGCATGAGTCGTTGGGATACCACACCCCAATGGCATATGACTCGATCAAACGTGTGGCTTAATTAACTGTCCGTGAAACCCGGGTCGCTTCAGCTTGACCCCATTTTTCCCCGCCGCATGGTTCATCCTTTCACAATCCTGCAGGGTAAGGGCCATGGGCTTCTCAACGATTACATGCTTTTTATTCTCCAGGGCAACAATGGCATGCTGCGCATGCATTTCATGTGGCGTTGCAACGTATACAACATCCACATCGGGGCTCCCAGAAAGTTCCTCGATGCTTTCAAATACCTTCCCATTCAATTCCTGTCGAAATCTCTCTCGTGCGTCCTTGCGTAGGTCTGCCGCCGCCGTCACCTTGATAAAGGGAAGTTCCAGTACATCCGGTAGCACCATGGTGGCGGCCTCGCCAAGACCTGCAAAGCCCAACCTCAATACCTCGCTCATAAATCCACCTTAACCCGAAGCTCTAAACCACCACCTAAGAAATCTCCTGCGCGAATACTTCCTGCACTGGAACCTGTCTGGTTGTTAAACCCTGTTGGTATAAATAACGGGTTAGGGTTTCCAGCTCATTTTTATTTGCCGCAAGGCCGTAGGGATACATGTCCCGGTTCAACAAGCTAGCCTGCTCTTGTAAAAGATGACTTACCCACGGAGAGCTCAAAAGTGAATTGTCTCGGTCCAGGGCTTCAAGGGCCATTTGTTTTGCATCCTCATAGGCCTTCAGTAAGCTCCCCACCGACCAACCATGTTCACCTACGACCCTTTTTTTAATGGCCATGACATGATAGCTGGGAAAAAAGCCAGCCTCTTTAAAATAATCGGTCTCGGCCTCTTTGAAGTTTGGAAAGACTCTTCTGAGATTGGGGTGTTCCTGCACCAGCCTGTGCGCATTCTCCTCGGCCAAAACGTCCAGCTCCCCGGCAACCAACATCTGTACCAGGCTTTTACCCTTCGGAATCAAAGTCATTTGAACTTCCTTCATGCTAACTTCGGAATATGAGCCTTGGCTCTCCGTAAACCAATGGATCTGCTCTGCGGGAATACCATGCTTATCTTTTAAGTAACCTCTGAGCCAGACACCCAAGGGGTGTGCATACCCCCTAAGGATCCCTATTTTTTTCCCGACAAATTCTTCCAAGGAAGAGATGCCTGAATCGGTCCTGGTCAGTAGCAGTTGGTGGGTGAATTTCCTACGTGGAAAAATCGGAAGAGCTATGTGGCTTTCCTGCACATCCTTCATTAGCTCTGCGGTAATGGAAGCTTCGTACATATCCGCATCAGGTGAGCCCATGGGACTACCAGGCCTCAGAGTCGGTACGAATTCCAGCTGGATACCCTCGGGCTTTACCCGGCCGTCCAGCAGCGGGAGTGTACGGTCATAGGAACCACATGAGATGGAAAGTCTCAAATCAGCCATCAGAACACTCCATTAAAGGAAGGTTTGTTGAGCTTCCTCCGTGTCAGGTTTTTCTCCCCGTTTGTTCGACCGCGGACAAGATAGCAGCGAGACTTATCCGATATCTTGACCGCCTGTCAAGAACTCAAAATGTCCCATCCAAGCACCTGACGGCACGGTCAGAGTTCAGACCCTGATGCCCCGTCGAAGTCCGATGGATCGAGCCATCAAAGCCAAGCCGATGGTCATAATGGCAACAACACAAGAGACCGCGGCTGCCCCTTCGTAGCGATACTCGGCCAAAAAATCGAGCATGAGGAGAGAAAGGGTCTCGTCGCTGGGGTCGCTAGCGGAACCATATTACTGATATCGCGTGCGGCAGACACAAAGGTAAGAATAGCTACCACTAGCAGTACTGGTGAGAGTATAGGCATCAACACACGCCGGAAGGTCTGCACCCATGTCCCGCCCGCCGTTCGTGAGGCCTCCTCAAGCTCCTGCCCAAGTTGAAGCAGATTGCTTTTGATGATTTGGGTTCCAACGGCCATCATGCCGAACAGGGATGACACCACCAGGATGCTCATGGTTCCATAAAGGGGCCGAAGAACTGGGGTACCTAGCGTAAACCACGGGAATCCCATCCCCATGAGAATACCCGGAACCGACCAGGGTAACCTGCGCCCAAGCTTGCTGCCCTTTCTTGGAAAGAAGCCAATTGAGATATACCTTTGCAGCGTTCGAATGAGGGGCCTTGCTAAAAAGGGCTACTCCGCCAAAACCAGGGGAATAAGTATCCGCCACGGGGAACTTAGCCTTGAAGCGTTCCACATGTTTTCCTATCCCACGTTTTCTAAAATCAGCTACCTCCTGCGAGCTGACTGCCATGGCGAGCGGATATCTCCCCCGAAGCAGCCATTCGGCGATCTGGCGGCGATTCCTGGAAAATACCACCTCCTGCTGGGTGAGGAGCTGGCGCACAAAGTCCTTACCGTAGTTGGCCGCCAAAATCGAAAGGGCGTTGACTCCTGAACCTTCACGGCGGGGATCATCCATGACGATCTTTCCCTTCCAACGGGAATCCAACAAATCTTTCAAAGAATTAAAATCAGTCTTTTTTACCATCGAGCGGTTAACGAAAAGTACGCTTGAAACGGTGGCGTCCGACATGAGGAATGTGGAGGGAGGATTTTTGTCGGCAAACCCCATTCCAGGTTTTATGGTCTCTCCCTTGGTTGTGCCGACTTGGCTATGTTATGGAACCAAGGCCTCTAATTCTTTGCAGAATTCTTTCCAGTCTTTCGAGCATGGAACGACGTCGTCAGTGGCAATGATATGAAACCGATTTAACTTGGGGTCCCGAACCACATTGGGTGGATCCTTTCCTTCCTTTACAGCCATGATCGCGTTTCGGAGTATCTTCCTCGCTGCTAATATGGGTTTGTCCATAGAGACCAGATGCTCATTAGCTCTGTCCTGAATGGAACCTTGACTTTCTGTGGCCCAACAATCATGGAGCGGGAATGAATGCCCTAAGCCGGTGTATACCTCCTTTTGCATAGTCTCTCTGTCTTGGAGATAGCGATTGGTTCCGTTGCGGAGGAACTTGAAATTACTGTCCACATCGCGGCGCCACCTACGATCCTGTTCCGGGTCCAGTCGTTGGTCTCTCCTAAAACTGAACATATACTTCCAATGATGAGTATCGTCGATGGACACATGCCAATTGACCGAGTAGCCCTTCTTCCCGTTACCGATATTGCCCCAATGGGCGGTGAAGTTAGGAACAACAAAGTCCGTAATATAGAGGCGATATTCGTTTGATTCTGGGTCACGCCGAATTTTGCAGCTGCGCACTCCAAAGCCGGTTAATTCTGCTTCTGCTTCCTCAATGGTTGGCGCCGCTCCCCTAGGGTCCAAGCTTTTGTCCGCCGCTCCAGGATCTCTATTGAGGTAGTGCAGAAAGGTGAGGTGGGACAGATCGATGTTTCCTTCGTTGGCCTGAAGGTAGTTGCAGTTATGGAAGTATTTACCGATAGTTGTGTACTTCTCTGACGCGTTCAGAAATTCATAGTTGGGAAACAAGGGCGGATCCCCCGGGCCCAGGTAGGCAAAAACAACTCCTGCCGCCTCCACACAGGGATAGGCCGGGTGACGTATGGATCCTCTATGCTCGCCTCCCCCGGGTTCCCCTGGCTGATCCAAACAGCCGCCGTGAATATCGTACAGCCAACCGTGATAGATGCACCGTAACCCTCCGTCTTCCACACGACCGTAACTCAGATCTGCGCCCCTGTGGGAGCAATGGAGCCCCAATAGTCCTGGCCGGCCCTCGTCGTCCCGAAATAGCACTAGGTCCTCCCCGAACAATTTCACCGGCAACGGCGTCCCCCCTGGAACAACCTCGTCTGACAGCGCTGCCGGCTGCCAATACCGTCGCATCAGTTCTCCGCACAGCGTTCCTTGTCCCGTTTGAGTCAATAGTTCGTTTTCTTCTCCCCCCATAAATACACCTTTTTAGAAAGTTCTTTTTCCCCTTTAGGAATTTAAAACATCCACCACCGAATCAACGGCTTAGCAAGGCCGTGAGAGGTTACCCTGTTTTTTACTTGCTCGTAACGCTCCTATATCACTCCATGTAACCGAGTCAAGGAAACGTATTTGCTGTGTAATATTTGCTGCCGACCGCCCACTGTTCACTGTCTTTCCTCCATAGCGCCTCTGCGGTGAATTATCTTTCTTCTCTCAACACTTAACGCTCTTCTGGAGACTCAGTCCTCGTTACTCCGCACTGGCAACGCTCTGCGCTTTGCTGTTTGCTGGTCCGCGATAATCTGTGCAAATCTGCAGTTAAGTTTTGGTAGCGTCCAGACTGATGTGTAAATTTCTTCGGGGTGTTTAGACTCCAATACGATAATCCGCTCGATGCGCCGCATGTTCATAGCGTGATAGAGCCAAGTACTCCTTCATCTCTTCGTCCAGCTGCTTTTGACCGGGTGTTTTAGAGCTTGGCGGGCCATGGGTTTAGAGTCGCCCTGCCGCTCAAAGCCATTGATCTCTTGCATCGCTCGCGATACACTCTTTGGGGTTGCTTGCTCGATCGGCATCGGGGAGCGCTGCCCATGTTTGTATTTGTCGTACAACTGTGGAGGTAGCGCCCCTGCTGTCTTTTCCCAATCCCAAAATACCCTAGGCCCATCCCTTAACCACTTCGAGATCTTTCTCGATTCTCGGCCAAATGTGAAAGCCATTCCCTGTTCTTTTCCACTCCTTATCCCCCCATCGAAATTTACACATAGACTGGTACATCATCCTAAGTTTTTTAACTATTGACACGATGCTTTGCGGTCGTTTAATTTACCTCCTTTCATTTCACCCAGTCATCAAAGGGGAAACATCATGCCGGTTACGTCACGGGCTGCCGTGTTGGTTGAGCCTAACAAACCCCTGGTTGTGGACGAGGTCACGTTTCCGGATCCGGGGCCGGATCAAGTGCTGGTAAAACTGTTTGCTAGCGGGATCTGCCACTCCCAACTCCACCAGATCTACCGCCCCGTGGATGCATGGGCCCCAGGGCGATTGCCCACTTTACTCGGCCATGAATCCACCGGCGTGGTTGTGGCAAAAGGCCGTAATGTTAACCATGTCAAAGAGGGCGATCACGTCATCACAACGTGGATTGATAGAAACAACGCCGAGGGGAAACTGCCCCCCGTCTCCCATGCGCTGAACCAGCGGCCGCCCATCCTGGCCACCTGGCGTGACAAGAGCGTGGTGGCCTCGGCCGCAACCTGGGCGGAGCATGTCATAGCATCCGAGCGGGTTGTGCTGCCTCTGGATAGCAACGTACCTACCGACGTCGCGTCGATCATAGGATGTGCCGTTCCAACGGGAGTTGGGGCCATCGTCAACTCGCTCCAGGTGCGCGCGGGCGAATCCATCGCCGTCTTCGGCGCTGGCGGCATCGGGCTCTGCGCCATTGCCGCCGCCGCAGCTGTCGCCGCGTATCCCATCATCGCTATTGATATGACGGAAGAGAAGCTAAGCTTCGCCCGTCGCTTCGGAGCCACCCATGGGTTCAACGCAAGCAGCGTGGATGCCGTGGAGAGAATTGTTTCGCTCACCGATGGAGGGGTTGATTATGCCATTGACGCCGTTGGTCTGCCCATCACCCAGGAACAGATCCTAAAGGTTGTTCGTGCCGGAGCCCTGGGCCTCAGCAGGGGAGGAACCGCTCTGCTGGTAGGGCTTCCTCCACCGAATACAAAGGCTCACCTGAACACTTCGCTTTTCGCGGGTGGGCGCACTTTCACACGGACCCACGCGGGGGACTGCCGGCCCGACCGCGATTTTCCAATCTTTGTTCGGTGGTACAGGGAGGGCAAACTGAGGTTAAACGACCTGGTCACAAAGCGCTATTCCCTCGACCAGGTGAACGAAGCCGTCGCGAATCTAGCCGAGGGGCGAATCATGGGTCGAGGGATCTTTACCTTCTCGTAATCCATAGCTTTTTTGCTCCTCGTAAATCCGCGTGATTCTGCGTTAATCCGTGGTTGGTATGTCTTCTCCCAACTTGGCGCCCTCTGCGGTGAGCAAATTGTCGGCGATAATCTGCGTCAATCCGCGGTTAATAATCTTTCTCTTTTCTTAGCTAGCTGATAGCTGTTTTCTCCTAGCTACAATGGGCTAATTCCTAATATTCCTCTTTGAGAGATATAGGCTTTATTATAATAGATTGTTCCCTGTGGGAGCGGACAATGAGGTGCGTGGACTGCCAAAGTTATACACACCGCAAAATGGTCAACGACCATGACCGAGTGGCGGATTGGGTTTGAGACCAGTGGCAAGCATCTGGGATCAGCAAGGGTAGAACCAACAAGGCGCTGGCAGTTGGTAGGCTTTCCGGGTCCTAAAGGTCGGGAATCGGCAGGAATTGTTGACCTCATGGCGATCCGCAAGGACCATGGTGCTCACAAATCGAGGTTTAAACGTGGCGACCTCTTCGAAATTATCTTGATTCAGGTCAAAGGAGGCGGTGCTCGCCTTCCCAAGAACAATGACATTCGAAGGCTTCGTGCAGTCGCAAAGCGTTACGACGCTAGGGACGTTGTCTTGGCTAAATGGGTAAAAGGAACCACTCTAAACTTTTACAGGCTCGGTAAAAATCGCCGTGACCCAAAAAAGGTCAGGGAAGAAGTCGATCCCGGAATTTTATTTCGGTAACTCATCGGAGGTAAGAATCAAAGGGGGCTCGACCCCTCAACATACCCCCCCTAGCAGCCTATGAGATCTGAATTGGCAAGAGTGTATATTGGCGGCGGTTCCTACTTGCCTTTCAGCATCCGGTCAAGTTTTTCCCGGTCTTTCTGGGACGGGTGCAGGAGTTTTCGCACGATGGGAAGCGCCTCATCCGACGAAAGGTAACCGATTACATATCCTCTTTTCTTGGCCTGATTCGTGAACTCGCGATCCCGTGTGACTTGCCTTAACGCCCACCTGAGGAACTCGACTCTTTCCTTCGGCACCCCTGGATTGGTTGCCATAAAGTAGCCTACTTCCCCGATTCTGATCCAGCTGTCCAACGGCTGAGGAATATTCTTGACGGTTTCATAGAGCGTGGGCGTATCAGGCGCCGCAGGAGCCCGCCTTTGTCCGATGTGCAGCAACGGCACGACCAACCCCGCTTTGATGGCTGCGGCGTAGAGGTTCGCCCCATAGGCGGCCACGTCCACCTCTCCGCTCATCAGGGCCTGCCGCACCGAGGCGCTGCCTCGGTAGCCGGGAACGAACCTCACGTTGAGGCCCAACACCTCGCGTAGTGTGAGACCGATAAAATAATTGTTGCCGCCCAGGCGGGTCAGGCCCCATTGAAGGGGTTTATCGGCTCGCTTCAGATCCTGCAGCGATTTGAACCTTGGTTTATAAGCGAGAAGGGTGTTTTCCGTGGGAGCGACCACGCCGATCCAGTGCAATTTCTCCAGATCGTAGGGGGATGGAGGACGACGAGATTTGATTGCAGTTCCGCGCCCACGCGGTTAACGATACCGAGTGGGGTGTCCACGAGCTGGACCCTGGTGAGATGGGCTATGTGCCGCGCGGTATCGCACACCGGATTACCGGCTGGCCCAGATTCTTGCGCTACGTGTTCTACTTTCGTCACCCGATGTACCCTCAGGTGGACGCTAGTAGCCATCGGAGTCACACCAAGTTCAATGTGGAAACGGTATCCTTTAAGGAGCTGCCTGCGCTCGGTGAGGCGAAAGCTAAGGCGGACGCTGCCGGTCCCAGGCGTGCGGGGAGCTGACAAACGGGGCCCGGCGCTGAACTGAGAAGAAGATGTGACCCCGAGCAGGAGCTAGGAGATCGGAATAGAAAGGATTAGGGGACGTTGCGACTTTTATGGTTTTTCCTTTCACTGATGAAGCGTGAAGGAGTCAGGTCTATGGATTACGGTTTTTATTTGCCGGTTATTTAGGCGGTTTGTACCCCAAACGCTGATAGGCCTTTAATAATTCTGGTCTCCAGTCTGTGTAGAGCGCAACAGCCGCTGCAACCTCTGCACCTGAAAATACGCCTTGAAACGGCTTGAGCCCGACCTCCCTTTCCCACACCTGCTGGAATTTGGGATTTTTCCCCATTTTTAGCAGCGCTTGTTCCGCCAGTTTTCTAATGTTCTCTGGTGTTCCTGGGGGAAAGGCCATGGCTGCACCCAACTTGTCAGTTGTATCCAGCTTTAGGAGAATATCACGGTGGAGATCCGTTTTGACAAATTGCATGAGAGAAGGAGTACTGGCGAGTAAAGGGTCATCTATTGGCGGCAATTTTTCGGTCAGGGTAGTTGCCACATGAGCCACCACTTCTCGCCGTTCGAACCAGTCAGGCCGGTCCCTGATGGCGCTTGCAGCGCCATGAAAGCGACCATCTATTTCCCCACGGTCCATGGCTGTGGAGAGTTCTGGCGTGGAATAGCCGAGTATCCAGCGAACCTTCAAGTCTAGGACTTCAGCGGCCAAGCGACCATTGAGATAAGAACGATGCCCCAATCGGTGGGCGCCCAGGACCACTTCGCGTGATTTCAGATCCTCCAGCGATTTGAAACCAGCTTGGATATGGGTGAACAGCGTCTGGGTGTTCTTACCGGTGCCGATCGCCCCAATAAACCTGTACTTGTTGGGGTTGTAGTGAGCACCGGGGCTGCCGAAATAGGGTGCCTCCGTTGCTGAGGAAGTAACAACTCCCATGATGGATCCATCGGGTTTTCCCCGAGCGATCTTTAGTTGAGAGGGAATTTCTTTCCCTCCGGGTATATTTTGGACGAGAACGGTGGGATTTCCCGGTAAATACCGGGAAAGGAACTTGGCAGTGGTTCGCGTGATTCGATCCCTCCTGCCTCCCGGTTGAGTTCCCACGACCAAAGTGATTGTCTTTCCCTTGAAGTAATCCTGGGCTAGGGCCGGACCGGGCGTAAGAGCAAATGCCAATGCGAGTAGAGTCAGAATAAATTGTCTGGTCATAAACCCTCCCTGCTGGCATTTTTAAGATCAGTGCATAGATAATGGAATTCGCATGCGTCTATCAAGGGATGACTTTTCATGTGAGTTAGGTCTAGGGACTCGTGTTTTCAACTCAATCAAATCATCAAAGGGTAAGCAGCCGTCAGCTCTCAGTGAGGATATAAAGAGGATAACCCAGGAAAGAGCCCCAGGATAAAGTAACACGCCGCCGGTGCCATTTGTTCCAGCGGATTGGCAAATAACTTCAACCCCAGAGATTCAAGCCCTGTTCACTTAGGAGACGCCTCGCCTGTTAGGTCACCTATCTTTTCTTTCTTTTATTCGCTTTCGCTAAAGCAGCGTTGATAATCTTGAGCACGGGGCGTGTCGATATCCGATCCCAGGAGTCGACCACCATATACTTGCCATCCTTCTTGAGCTGTCGATCGGGAGGGATCATGTCCCTCGAGATATCCATACGGCGAGAATTCGTGAAACCCCCTTTTAACGATTGCAGCGCGAGTTGTCCCTCCCTTGAAAGATACCAGTTGACAAAGACCTTCGCCGCATTGGGATGGGGAGCCCGATTGATAAGGGTGAGACCACCCCCACTCGAACTCAACACCGCGCCCTCTTTCATCATGCCGAATTTTTCCACCGGGAGCCCCTGAAGCTTGGCGTTTTCTATACGCGAGCTGTTGCAAAACACGCAAATGGGGAATCTTCCGCTGGATAGCCAATCGATTCCCTGCCGTTGATCCCGGAAAAGGGTGAGATCCATCTCCCCGAAGAGACGCTTGATGAACTTTACCCCGAGGTCGGGATTGTAATAGTAAAACTTGATGGTCACACTGCCAGGGCCCGGGGATCTAACGTCTCTGGCCGCTATTTTTCCTTTCCATTCGGGCTTGAGAAAATCCCACATGGACTTGAACTTGTTGGGGTTGATTAGCTTGGTGTTGTAGTAGAAATTTCCCGAGTCCGGGTTGCCAACGGAGACCAAGATGTATTTTTGTTCTTTATCAACGTATAGGTGTTTCCCATTAAACCACTTGGACTCATCAATCACCTCGGGCAAAATCATCGCGTCTTTGACCGGATCCAGCGCTTTGGCTTTATAAAGGCGCCACAGGGTGCTCGGACCGGTGAGCCCAACATCCGCGAGGTATTTCCCAACCCTTCGCTCGGTCAGGATTCGGTGCAGAGGATTTCCAAGCGCCACGAGCAGCTTGATGTCAGGATACTTTTTCTGAAATGCCCCGGACTCGAGAAGCAGGTTGCTCTGCCTGGATGAGGTGTAGACCGTGACCGTCCCTTCCTTTTTTGCTGCTGCCACCGTTTTCTTCCATTCCTCCTGCCAGGAAGCGTGTGCCTTTACGGCTCCGGTCAAGGCGTGCGCTGCAACGAGGCAGAAGAAAAACAACAATCCCGGGAACTTTCGTATAATGGTATTCATAATTTAGCTCCTATCAATGGTGCCATTTTACCGCCTTATTCGAGATCAAGTCAAGACTTCGGTTAGGTCCAGGATCCTAATAGGGGGTCTAGTCAGCTCTTGGCTCTTTAGTTGTCGAGTTCGCTTTGAATTCTGCCCTTCGCGTCGGGTCTGACGGCAAAAACAGCAAAAAGGCAGCCTCGCACCGTTGCCTGCCACTTATTGTTTCTTTCTTTTTTCCGCGTCTCTTACTGCCTCGTTAAACACCTTGAGCACAGGTCTCATGGAGATCCGTTGCCAATTCTCAGTATTTATATACTTGACACCCTTCTGAGGCAGCCGTGAAGGCATGATGATGTCTTTCGGGATGTCGATCCGGCGCGAATTTGTTGAACCGCCTCCTACCGATTGCAGCGCGATCTGTCCCTCGCGTGAGAGTACCCAGTTGATGAAGACCTTCGCCGCGTTAGGGTGGCGCGGCCTATTGACAAGGCTTATACCGCCCCCGCTGACAATCAACCCCGCCCCTTCTTTCATCAATCCAAAGCCTTGTACCGGAAGTCCCTGAGCTTTGCCTGTTTGTATCCGCGTGTGGTTACAGAAAATGCAAATCGGGTATTTGCCGGTGGCAAGCCAATCTATTCCCTGTCGTTGATCGCGGAAAAGGGTGATATCCATTTCGCCGAACAGACGCCGGATGAATTTAGGGCCCAATTGAGGACTGTAATAGAACATTCTCATGGTAACGCTGCCTGGGCCTGGGGATCGGATATCTCGCGCCGACATTTTCCCTTTCAGTTCGGGACGGAGAAAATCCCAGAACGATTGAAAGTTCTTAGGATCGATTTGTTTGGTGTTGTAGAAAAAAGCCCCCAGGTCAACGTTTCCAACAGCGGCAAATATGTACTTTTGTTCTTTGTCTACATAGTAGTGTTTTCCCTGGAGCCACTTTGACTGATCAGTGACCTCAGGCAAAATCAACGTGTCGCTAATGGGGTCCAGGACCTTGGCTAGATAGAGTCGCCAAAGACTGCTTGGACCGGTAAATGCGATATCCGCCAGGTATTTTCCGACTCTTCGCTCGGTAAGGATGCGGTGGAGTGGATTTCCGAGCGCGACAAGGAGTTTGATCTCTGGGTACTTCTTTTGAAAAGCCCCCGACTCTAAAAGCAGGTTGTTCTGCCTGGATGAGGTGTAGATCGTAACCTGCCCTTCTTTTTTTGCTGCTTCCACCGTTTTCTTCCATTCGGCTTCCCAGGAAGCCTGCGCCTTTACGGCTCCAGTTAAGGCATGCACGGCAATGAGCCAGAACAACAGTGAAAACCCTAGGATTTTGCGTACAATGGTATTCATGTTTTGCCCCCTTTCGATGTTGCCGTTTTACTACCTTATTTCAGATTAAGTCAAGATTGATTTCAGATTAAGTCAAGATTGCGGGTTGGGTCTAAGATCGCAGCTCAAGGGTTAAGAAGGACGTTGTTGATTACATTGATCTAGTGCCACCTCGGGGTAGCGTACGCAAAAAAGAGGATCTTCTCCTCCTTTGAGCGGCATTCAGGGGCTCGCCGTCTCAGGGAGCGATTTAACAGCGACAAACACTTGGGAAAGCGGGTCAGCCGGTTCGGCGACCAAATGATACACTTCAAAACATCAAATTCCAGCCCCCCTAGCTTAATAAGCCCTAGGGAGGGTTAGATTTATACATGGCGGAATACGCCTTATTGACAGGGCTGTTCCCTTGGGGATAAACTGCCGTCCGATTATAAAAGATGCATGGGAAAACCCCATGAAGGAGAACCAATTATGAAACTTTTTTATAAAGCCGGCGCATGCTCTCTGGCCTCGCATATCTCGCTCCGGGAGGCAGGACTGACCTTTGAGCGCGAGGCCGTTGATACGCAAAAAAAGAAGACCGAGAAGGGCCGGGACTACCTTGCGATCAACCCGAAAGGTTATGTGCCGGCGCTGGAACTTGAAAACGGTGAAGTGCTCACCGAAGGCCCGGCCATCCTGCAGTATATCGGCGACCGTAAGCCCGGATCGGGGCTCGTGCCGGCGGCGGGCACCTGGGAGCGTTTCCGTCTCCAGGAATGGCTTAATTTCATCACCTCGGAGATCCACAAGAGCTTTAGCCCGCTGTTGCGACCGACGACGCCGGATGCATATAAAGTGATCGGAAGAGAGCTACTCGTCAGGCGCCTCGACTACGTCGCACAGCATCTCGCAGACAAGACCTGCCTCGTGGGCGGCGACTTCACGGTCGCCGATGCCTATCTTTTTACGGTTCTAAACTGGCGCACGCGTATCGGCATGGACTTCGACCGCTGGCCGGTGCTGGAGCAGTATCAAAACCGTGTGGCCGCGCGAGCGCACGTGCAGGCGGCGATGAGGGCGGAGGAATTGATGGCCTAATCTGGCTTCGTCTGAAGTGGGATGATGCGGGATGATGCGGGATGAGACCCTTGTTTTTCAGGGTTTTGAGCGCCCGCCCGGTCCCGGTGTCGGAGCGAAAGAAATAATCGGAAATCCAGCCGGAAGCTGTGGATAAGCGGCCTTTAAAGGCCGTTTTTGGGCTGTTTTCGGGGTCGTATTTCGGCCGGAAAATCGGTGGAGCCGGTCGGGGTCTATGCGATTGCTTCCACATGGCAGAACCGGGGCGATGACCATTAACAATCATTATCGCTGAAATCGATCAGATACCCATTGAACGGCAGACCATGGTTCGCCTGAAACCAGAGCGCCATCTCGATGTGATCGTCAAATCCGTCCAGCCGAGCAAGCTCCCGGCACTCAGCGGGGGTCAAGCAACGCCCGCCCAAATATATGGTCCAATCCTTACGGATGGATATCCTGCTTATCTTCTTGCAGACCGCGTCACGCAAGAGACGAGCATTCCGCGCGCGCAGTCCCGTATAAAGCTGTAACAGCCCACCCGGTTTCCAGGCAACCTTGCCGTTCCTCCACCGCTTACGGATGGTTTGTCTCTTGGCGCCGTTTTCCACCGCCGCGGCGAATCGCTTTTGAAAGTTAATGACCATATGAACTCCGGTTTTCATATCGCTTAGAGAAACGACTCGAATGTATCGGACCCCGACAGCGACACGGCACCATCGTATTCCGTCAGGATCGTCAAGTTAAGGAGAATCCACCCGTTTTGCGGCGGGAGTGTGCGGGGGTCGAGAGCGGGAATCAACGGGACATACATACATCGTAACCAAGGAGGGGGGGGATGATGGAACAGGAAACAAAAGATAAGGGATATAATGCAAGTGCTGAAGGACCGCTTGGGGGATGACGGCCCGGACGACTTCTTCTATGGAACCCGTGAGTTCTGGAGAAAAAGACTTGGGATCGATAAGATCGAAGAAAGGCTAAGGGTTATCGATTCTTTGCTTCGATCTTAGCTTCAATATCGTCTATCTTACCAGCCAATGCTTTCAGGCAATTCATCATTATCACATTAATTTGAGGGGGTGACGGCTAAAGTAACTTGGCGATCTCTTCTGCAACCATTTCTGTTGCTTTTTTAGCCATTATAGCTCCCTAAAATGCTGTAGTGCTTGCTCGGTCGTCAGGATACCGGGTGGTAAAGGATCAGTCCTTATCATATCCCTTAAACTCGTACGGGAAACTTGTCAAGCGTAAAGTTCACCTTCCGTGTGCTTTGGCAAGTCCGGCATGGGGGAGAAACGGCCGGATGGAAAATGCGGTCAATTTATCTGTTGATGAATTGGGCAAGGGGATTGAAAACTTAAATCTTGGTTATGTTTGCATACAAGTCCAATTAAAAACAATTGATTGGGTAAGCATCGTATAACCGGAGGGCTCTGTTGACGCATTAAGAATTTCGATTCGGGCAACAGCCCGGCAAGACTTGACCTTTTCTACTCGCGGTGGCGGCGTTCCAATGAGGGGGGATTCATGAGGCGCCGCCCGGCCCGATTTAACGGCCCTTTCAGGGCCGTTTTTCGAGCCCTGAACGCCCCGGAATATCCGGCCGTTTTCCGGCCCATTTCCGCTTTGCATGGCTCGTTCAGGGACCGAAAAAAGTCCTCCACCGTACTCAAGTCGTTGGAAAGTCGACTGTGAGCCCGGGTCGTTCCTTTCTCGTCGATGGCATTTACCTGGGGCGTATCGTTTGTGATAGTCTATTCCGACGTAAAGCATGGGGGTTTTCTCCTTTCAGGTTTGACTGCCGCTACAACTACCATCCTACTGGAGCTTGCCCCCTTTTTCATGTTACCTGACCCCGGCCCCAAAGACAGCTATATTTTCACACATGGTAGTAAAGGATTGGCATTGAAACACGAATATATCAAATCGCTACACTGTGAAGGCCAAAGCGAGGAAGTGGCCGCGTGGTGTGTGCGGGGGCTCCGGCCGGCCGACGATGGGCCGGGCAATCCCAGCTAGGAGAGGAGGGGTAGCCATCATCATGTCATGGCTTGCGATCAAGGTCGTTGCTGCTGTTGCGATCCTCGCCGTGGGCGTCGTCGGAGGCATCATCCCGCTTCTGGCGACCCGTCACCATGCGAGCCGCCGATTCTTGTCGCTGGGCAATGCCCTGGCGGGCGGCATCTTTCTCGGCGTAGGGTTCCTTCACCTGCTGCCTGAAGCGGGCGAGGCGCTTGAGGAGGTGGTCGAGTATCCCCTGGCGCCGCTGCTAGCGGCGGTCGGCGTCGGCGTGCTGCTGCTCATTGATCGTGTCCTGTTCGAAACCACCCACGCGGCCGGGTCAGGGCAGGGTGGGAAGACGCATCAGCCGATCTATCCTTTGGTTCTGCTCGTGGTTCTGTCGATCCATTCCATCATCGCTGGCATCGCCCTCGGCCTCGAGCCTGAGGTGGCCGCTTCCGTGCTCGTCATGCTCGGCATCCTGTTCCACAAGGGCTCAGCTGCCTTCGCCCTGATGGTCAGCGTGCATGCCTCCGGCGCCGACAAGAGACGCTTATGGACGGTCTTGACGATCTTCGTCGTGATGACGCCATTGGGGATCGTGTTCGGCACGGTGGCCTCGAGCCTTCTCGAGGGCCGAGCCGCGATGCTGATCGAGGGGAGCTTCAACGCGCTGGCTGCGGGAACCTTCATCTACGTGGCCATTCTGGATGTCATTGATGCAGAGATGTCCAGGGCCGATGATCGCGTCGCGCATTTCGTACGCAGCGCGTTAATGGGGGAGGACGACGTGCCAATGCCGTTGCAGGACACGGACCGCATATTCAAGTTCGTGCTGGTACTCGTTGGCCTCGCCAGCATGGCGGTGCTCGGGATCTGGATGTAGGGGTCTCGCCCTGACGGTGGCGGCCGGGGGCTGGAAGTCCGCACCCGTAGAACGGCGCGGAGAGCTAGAGCCGCGGCGGCTGGGTGTTAGTTGGCGCTCGGTCGGATGCGCAGGCTGTCCAGCGCCTCGACATCGGTGGGAAGCCCGCCGTTGGACGGGTCGCCCTCGGTCGGAGCGTCGGCATCGCACAGCAGGAAGGCGACCAACTCCGCGGCGCCATGCTTCCTTTGCCGCTCTGGGACATCGTCTCGCGGATCGTGCGATAGAGCCCGCTTGCCGCGCGGTTCGACCGGTAGCGGGTAAAACTGCGACCGGTCAGAGCCGTGCCGTGTGCGCCGCCGCAAGTGGCGAAATCTCACTGACCGCGATCGTATTGTGAGCGTTCCAAGTGGTTCGCAATGACGTGTTCCCACTGGTGAAATTCAAGCCGGCTTAAGCACGGCGATGGCGACTCAATCAATCACAGTTGACGGAAGGCCGCACAACCTACCGGGCGTTGTGGCAGGTTCAGCCTACTCGGTGTTTGTCATGGAGTTGTCGCTTAAAAGTGAATGTTCGTGCCTCTTTTCCGTCTCCCCACAATAGTTTTGCTCCCTATTAATACGAGAAAGGCTGAGAGCATCATAACCGGAGGGCTCTGTTGACGCACTAAAAATATCGATTCGGGCAACAGCCCGAAAAGACTTGCCCTTTTCTACTCGCGGTGGCGGCGTTTTAATGAGGGGGATTCATGAGGCGCCGCCCGCCCCGATTTAACGGCCCTTTCAGGCCCAGTTTCCGAGCCCTGAACGGGCCGGAAAATCCGGCCGGTTTCCGGTCCATTTCCAATTCATTTTGTCGGAATTTCCAATTATTGCCGTTCGCCTACACCGGTATTCAAGCCGTGATGCCGGGGTGATGAGCCGTGGGTTGGGCTGATTAGAACACCGCGTCCAAACGGACAGGACGTTCCACAAGAGGATTGGTACAATACAAGCTGGAATCCGAAAGGGAAGGGAACCCAAATAGCAAGAAGGCGTGCCTGACCCCCGGCCCCGCATCGCGTCGAGCCCCCGCAACAACGGCGGCAACGACCCCGCATTTGCCCAAATTGAATTAGCCCTGAGCCCAAAATTTTTCAGTTTTACAGCTCGCCGGCGACACGTCTATCCTAGCAGGTGATCAAACCCTGGTTGGACACGCTTGAAGGTCCCGACCGATGGTCGGCGCCCGGTGTCGTTGGACACGTCGTCGAAGCCGCACGCGAAAGACGCCACCCCGACCGTATGGGCGCTGACTGGAACAACTTCCTTTTGGGCCGGGGTGACGTGAATCGGTCCAATACAGGCTGGAATCCGAAAGGGAAGGGAACCCAGAATAGCAAGAAGGCAAGGCTGACGCCGATTTTTGGATTCACTTAAAGCGTGAGGTGGATAGAAGATTGAGGAGGCGGCTGGAAAATCTGGAAGATGTTATTTGTCAACAAAAGATTTGACCTCTTTGTATACTGAGACGGGGTTCAAATCGAAAGAACCAGAGTCGCCGCCTGGACCTTTTTAACCACAATTTGACAACAGTTCCATCGCAATGCCGCATGTTGATCTAGCTTTTCGCCTGAACGGATCGACCGTTCCCGTTGACCATGGCTATGCTTTATACGCGGCGCTGAGCCGGGTTGTTCCGGAGATACACGCGGCGAAAGCCCTTGGCGTTCAGCCTATTCGCGGCATGTATAGCGGAAACGGGGAACTCCAATTGTCCGACTCGTCCCGTTTGGTGCTCCGTTTGCCAGATGAGGAGATCCGATCCTATCTAAAGCTGGCCGGGAAAAGATTAGACGTGGACGAACACCCTCTCAGCGTGGGAGTACCGGAAGTCCGTATGCTCCTGCCAGCCGCCCGTCTCCGCGCTCGATTGGTCACGATCAAGGGATTTCTTGAAGAGGCGGACTTTCTCGAAGCCGTACAGCGCCAGTTGCAAAGTCTCGACGTTACGTGCGAGGCCACCTTGGGCCAGCGGCGCACCTTCCGGGTCAAAGACAAGCAGGTGGTTGGATTTGAAGTGGTTGTGACCGGATTAACTGCTGATGATTCTGTCAGGGTGCAAGAGCAGGGTCTTGGTGGACGACGAAAGATGGGCTGTGGAGTGTTTGTGCGTGGCAGAGGTTCCGCAGAATGATGGAGTTTAAAAGACTTCTTGCGAAGAACAGTAAAACACCGGACTCCCCCCAAGCCCGAGAGTGCCTTCCTCAACATCTCAGTGATGTTGTAGGAGCCACGCAAGCCCTTGTTCGGTTGGTCGGGTCGCAAGCTCTGAAATCATTTGCCCTGGATAAAGTCTTTAGTTGTGACGAGCTTTTTACTGCAGTAACCCGTGGAGCGTTCATACACGATCTAGGAAAAGCGAATCATCAATTTCAACGTATGGTCCGTCCAGGGAATTGGCCACCGCAAGCTCTACGCCATGAGTGGATTAGTACTTGGCTATTGCTAAAAAGTTCAGAGCTGCACCAGTGGCTTTTTAACGGAGCATCACCTCCAGTGCGGTATGCGGCACTCTTCGGGGCATTAGGACATCACTTGAAGGCGGAGGATGGTGCCACGATCGCCGACCGTGGAAGGAGTGAGGATCTGCAGGTTACATTCTTCGGAAGTCACCCCGATTTTAATACCTGTCTAGAAGTTTCGGGCAGCCGCCTTTGTCTATTTGCTCCCCCTTCCATACCTTTGATCGAAATCGATCTCGCTACTAGGCCGCTGGGGGAACTCCGCAAATGGTTACCAGACGCATCAAATTGGTATAAAAAGGCAACCCCCGAAACAAGGCGTTTTGTTTCACTCGTTAAAGCCCTTGTTATCTCAGCGGATGTAGCCGGTTCTGCATTACCTAAACAGGGAATTGATCCTGAGGCGTGGATTGAGGCAGTTTTGGGGCGCTTCTGCTCGGAACGCGATTTACATGATATCGCGACAACACGGCTTGGCTCTAACCCTCCTCGGCCCTTTCAGAAGTATGTCCAAAGGAGTGCAGGAAGGGTCACATTTGTGAGAGCGGGCTGTGGGAGTGGCAAAACGGCAGCCGCGTATCTCTGGGCTGCACGCCAAGCCCCGGGAAGAAAACTCTTTTTTTGCTATCCGACGACAGGTACCGCTACGGAGGGGTATCGCGATTATATTGTTCCAAGTGAAATTTCAGCCGACGCCGAACTACTGCACAGCCGCAACAAAGTAGATTTAGAAGATCTCCTCGACACGCACGAGGATGATCTTCTCGAACGGACAGTCCGGGCCGAAGCACTAAGAGCTTGGGATGTACCACTAGTCATCTGTACGGCTGATCGCGTACTAGGGCTTATTCAAAACAATAGACAATCTCTTTTCTCTTTCCCTTCTATCAGCAATGGGGCTTTTGTCTTTGACGAAATACATCAGTATGACAACCGGCTCTTTGGCGCACTACTACGATTTATCGAAGCCTTCCAAGGAGCACCAATCTTACTCATGACGGCGTCGCTTCCTACGCTTAGATTGACGGCCATCAAGCAACTGTTAAATCAGCAGGGACAGGAACTTAAAGTCATCTCCGGACCAATAAGCCTCGAAAAGATCGAACGCTATAAATTTGAAGGTCTCAAAATAAATCCCCCCTGGGACATTATTCAGCAGGCTCTCGCAAGAGGGGACAAGATTCTATGGGTTACAAATACAGTTGATAGGGCGGCCTCTTTCGCACGAGAAGCCCAAGGGAAAGGGATTGAGCCAATCCTCCTCTATCATAGCCGCTACCGTTATTTGGATCGTTTAGAAAAACACTCCCAGGTTGTTACGGCTTTTGCAAAAGTTCCTCCCGCTCCCGTTTTGGCGATTACAACTCAGGTGTGTGAAGTCTCTCTTGATCTCTCTGCAGACTTGCTCCTCAGCGATCTCGCACCTGTTCCCGCTCTCATCCAACGTTTGGGTCGTCTGAATAGACGTGTGACTCCAGAAGATATTACACCTGCTCGACCTGCGATTTTCCTGGAATCGGGTCAATCATTGCCCTACGAAAAAGAAGACTTAGCAATAGCTAGAAACTGGATACAAACATTCACCTCTACATCTCTTTCTCAAGCGACCTTAGCATCTTCCTTTGAACAGCTATCCCAAGGAGCCGTCCCCTCTCGCCTCAAATCAGCCTGGCTTGACGGTGGCCCCTTCAGTGAACCCTCACCATTACGAGAAGCAGGTGTAACAATTTCTGTCATTAGAGCCGAAGACGAGCAGATGTGCCTGGATAAAAGAGGCAACACCATCTCGAAAGAGGTCTCTCGCTATACCATTCCGATGATATTCGGGCCTGTCGCCAAGGAAATTCATGACTGGAAGAGATTGGGGGCTGTCTTTCTTACACCTACTGGACGGATAGATTACTCCAAAGAATGGGGGGCTCGGTGGGTAAAAAGCGAGCCATAGAGAAAAAGTCTGAGACTACCGGTTCTTCACTGACTATTAACCTTTTTGGGCCTGGCATGACCGCTCTTCACAAGGTCGGTCTCGCGGGATTATGGATGACGTTGGAGGCATTTGAAGGCGATCAGCAAGCAATGGATCGCTTGCACAATACAGGCGGGTCATGGGAGCGAAACGATACCTCTGTTACGCTTAATTGGAATGGTGCTTCAGATCCGTTTTTTAAGGCGTTATTCAAGGAATCTTTCAAACTCGATAACAATGGACTTCTTTGGTTTCCTGCCCTTGGAGAGCCGATGGATCATCCGCAACACGCGGTAATTTTGCAGGAAGCTATCTTGGGATCGTTTTTGCAGCATGGTCAGACAAGGAAAACAGACCCATCTCAAAATCCACAAGGGCTAATATCAATCGATGTCGATGAAGTTCCTCTTCGTCTTCGATTCCACCGAATCAGCTGGTTTGCTCACCAAAACGTAGCAAAATTCTCTGCTACCGGCTCAAATAACCTAGCGGGATGGCACTTACCGGGAGGAGCGGTTCGCCATGTTGGTCTCGGACAAAGCTCCACTGCATTGGAAGAATCGCCAGAAGGCGCACTAGCTCTCTGGTTTGCTCCTATTGGGGCTGTATATTTTGTGATTCCTCGCCCCGGTCGACGTAAATATTACACACTGGTGCTTCCCGAAGTGTCTGATCTTGAGAAATATGCTCAAGTCAGAGCCTGCTTCCTTCGCTACGGGGTTCAGCAACTCTATCTGGCTGGGACAGCAGATGCAGGCTTACGGGTCTTAACGGAACTCGATGTTTCAGGTTTACTTGAAGATATTGATTCAGCGTTCTGCAGAACGATCTCTTTCGGTACTGTTCCCTGGTCGTCTCAACAAAAGACTCGCCTCGAACTATTCACCGTACGCCCCGGCTCAAAGTCTGTTCTCCGGACATTCAGGCTCTGTCAACATTTTTTTAAACCGCAATTAGTAAAGCACATAAATAGCGATCCGTCTTGGGACATCCCTCAAATTCCCGATATGGTTGCGCGCAATCTCAGTCAGGGACAAGCTTGGTGGAAGGGATTTTCTGATTTCGTAGCAGACCAAGAAGTCCGAGATCATGTTTTTGGATATATCAGAGATAGAAGGACGAAGAAGTTAATCGGAATACGCATTGGCGAGAAAGGAGGACTAGCGACTATGCTTGAGGATAAAGAAGTTTTTCCAGACAGTCCGGAACGGACTTTTGTATTGGCATGTCATGAAGCTTGGCGTCGTCGCCTTGGACAACTCGGGAACAGAGCACGGCGCGAAGACGCCTCGTTTCACGATCTGGCGAATCGTGAGTTTGAACGGTTACGAGTAGCGGTCTCTCGGTGTAAAAACGCCGCGTCGCTTCGAGAAGCAGTAACTAATTTCTGGGCTCGTTCCGGGGGATCTCTCCCCTCACTCCAGGCTGGATGGAGAGATGTCATTTCGCTTTTGGAAGAAAAGAATTGGAGGAAGGCAAAGGATCTTACCCTCCTTGCTCTGGCAAGTTACAAGCCGGAGACAAAAGAGGAAAAAGAAGGACTAACCCATATAGAAAATTCGGACCTAAACGGAGACAAATAACTATATGAGTAAACATCTATTCGGCATTGTTGTTACATCTCACGGGACTGCCGCCAATAACCGTGGCGAAAATAATGAGGGGAACATTACAACCCTTCAAAAAATCCTGTGGAATAAAGAAGTCCATACGACGGTTTCTGCTGAAGCCATACGTTGGGCTTTTCGATATCACTGGCAATGTTCAGGACTAAGTGTGAACAGGAAATGGGATGAGGAGGCAAATGATCATACGTGGCGAGACCCTGCGTGGCTCCCTTGGAGTGACCCGGAGGGGAAAGGTAAGAATAAAGAAACATACATTGACGATGACGTCTTGGGGTTTATGTTGGCCGAAGCAGGAAAATCTGAGAGTAATGAAGCTGAAGCAGAAGGAGTAAAGAGCAAGAAAAAACAACGGATAAAGGGGAGGATTGATAAACGGCGTGGAGCCCTTGAAGTCACACGGGCACTTTCGCTCACACCGTTTGCAGGAGACATCACCTTCAATGCAAAAAGCGGTGAGAAGTCTTCAACAAGCCTCTATGGAACAGAAGTCCATGCGACTCGCTACCAATACGGCTTTGCCCTGACGCCAGAGTGGCTCCGTGAAAAATCGCGGACACTTAATGTAGTCGATGCCATTGTTTCTCTTTCTGAGGTGGCAGGCAATCAGAGTCGATTTCTCTATGACTTCTCCCCCGATTCAGTGATTTTCCGCTGGACCGATGACTTTGCCCCGCGATTACTCTACGGATTTCAACTCAACGGAGATGATCAACTCACGATCCCGCAAGTAATCCGGCGAGTAGATGTGGGAGACATCAACGCGGAAGAATTAATCATCGGTGGTGCGATCGCTGACCTGCCCAATGGAAAGTATCTTAAGGACAAGGGTGCTTGTGTTCGTGGAGGTGTTAAGGCGGCAGCCGAGGAGACAAAAGAGCGTATCAGGGGAAACCTCAAGCTTGGAGTGAAATAATGGATGCGCTCCATATCTACGTTTCCATCCCAATTGCAGGCTTTCGAGTCGCCCAGGCGCGAGAATACTGGGAAACCTACCCCTGTCCGCCACCGTCAACTGTCTATGGAATGCTCCTTTCCCTTGTTGGAGAGCAAAATCGCCTTGTCCACCAAGGGGTTGAGGTCGCGTTCGCGTTAGTCTCTCAACCGCAACTCTCCGTTGTCTTACGAACGCTCTGGCGGGTTAAAGATGCCAAAATAGGACCGGGATTAGGAAAAAACAAACGTCCTGACTTTCAGGAGATTCTCTCGAATACCCGTCTCTCTGTTTGGCTTCGACATGGAAGATTAGAGCAGGCAAATCCTTCATTAGCCGAACGTCTTGATTCAGCGTTCAAGACTCCAACGAGCCTTGCTCGTTTTGGTGGACTTTCGCTCGGTGAAAGTACCCATCTTGTAAACGAAATCCGACTCTGGCGAGCAGATGAAGACCCTGAGCATGGTTCAGTGCTTATGGCAGACGACCATGGAGACTTGAGCCTCCCTATTTGGCCAAATCATGTAAGCTCGCGCGGAACACGATGGGGACAATTCAAACTTGAAGAATCAGAGATCAAGAACCCTCCCCCTAATCAAGCGTGGACTTCCATGTGTCCTGTTGAGATTGATACGTGATGGTTGGACTTCCGTTCCGCCCGAGAGCCCTATGTAGCTTGCCATTCAGGAGCGCTTCAGAAAACCCGCCCCTCCCCTACGGCGCGAACATTTCTCCCATCACGGCCAAGACTTTACGCGAAGTCTTGGCGCTGATCTTCTTCGGGCGAAGGATCATGCGAATCTGGTCCAAAACGGATCTGGCCATTTTGTCGTTGAGATCGGATGGGAATGCGGGTGAAGTTATGAGAGCAGCTTCATCAGCACGACAACGGCAGTGACGATGCCGGCTGACATAGCCCAGAGGTGTTTGTAAAGGGCTCCGAATTTATGAGTGATGCGCAATTCGAGTGTCTAAAGATCCGCCTTCGTTGCAACGTTCCCGTCCACCGTGTCGATCACGGCCTCGGTTTGGGGGTCATCGAAGCCGGCCGCCCAGAGAGCCTTGGCGGCCTTGAGCGTGTCGAAAGCGGGCGAGGTCATGGGCTCCATGATGGGCGTTCCCCCGGTCCGTGTCACGGGAAAAGCGGACGGCATTCTCTTGTGCAAGAGTGGATAAGCTATGCCAACCAATACTAGCGCCGAACCCACCATCCGCGTCATGGCTCTCCACGCCTTGGCGTACTGCGAGCGTCTTTTCTACCTGGAAGAGGTCGAAGAGATTCGCGTCGCCGATGCGGCGGTGTACGCAGGGCGCCGTCTCCATGAAGAGCTGGCGGCTGACGAAGGCGAAATTGTCAGCCTGGTCCTGGAGAGCGAGACGCTCGGCATTCGCGGGAAGGTTGATTGCCTGCGCCGCCGGGATGGTCAGCTCATTCCCTACGAACACAAGCGCGGTCGTTCGGCTAAAGGCGACGCTGGGCCGCAGGCGTGGCCGAGCGACCGTCTCCAGGTCTGCGCCTACACGCTGCTTTTGGAGGAGCACACCGGGACTCATATCGAAGAAGCGCGGATTCGCTACCACGCCAATAATACGACTGTCCGTGTCCCCGTGGACGAAACAGCACGTGAAGATGTTCTAAAGGCTGTCGCTCGTGCCCGTGAGCTCAGCCGGACCGTTGAACGCCCGCCGGTCGCTGAAAATGATCGGCTGTGTCTGCGCTGCTCCCTCGCCCCGGTCTGTCTGCCTGAGGAAGAACGCCTGGCTAAAGATGAGGACTGGGAACCTGTCCGACTCTTTCCACAAGATCGTGAACGTCAGACCGTTCACGTCACGACGCATGGAGCATGGATTGGCAAGTCCGGAGAAACCCTGACGGTCACGGACACAGCCGGGCAGAAACAGGCATTTCCCGTTCGTGAGGTTGGAGAGATTGTTATCCACGGCTACGCGCAGATCAGCACCCAAGCGATCCATCTGTGTGCTTCCCAGGAAGTCGGGGTGCATTGGTTTACGGGCGGAGGACGCTACGTAAGCGGACTTGTGTCTAGCGCAAGTCCGGTGCAGCGGCGCATCCGTCAGTTCGAGGCATTGCGAGACCCCGGCTTGATATTTCGCTTGGGACGACGGTTGGCGATTGCCCGAGCCTCCAGCCAGCTTGGGTTCTTGCTGCGGGCGTCGCGGGGCAAGGATCGAAAGTCGTTGGGCATTGATGGCGCCGTGCAAGGGCTTCGGAACGCGCTTCGTGCCGCCGGTTATGCGGAAGGGATCGATTCCTTGCGCGGCCACGAGGGGGATGCCGGACGTCACTATTTCTCAGGTTTCCCTGGACTGCTGCGAGACGACTTGGATGAACGATTGCGTTTCAACGGAAGAAACCGTCGTCCGCCTCGGGATCGGATCAATGCGCTGTTGAGCTTTGGCTACGCACTTCTGTACCGGGATGTCTTGCAGGCGATAATAGCCGTCGGACTTGAACCCGCTTTTGGCTTCTTTCACCGTCCGCGTTCGGCCGCTCACCCGTTAGCTTTGGATTTGATGGAGTTGTTTCGAGTCCCGCTATGGGACATGCCGTTGGTTGCCTCGGTCAATCGCCTTCAGTGGGATGTGGAAGAGGACTTTACACACGCGGGCAAGCAAGTCTGGCTCAGTGATTCCGGTCGAAAAAAGGCCATTGAGGTCTATGAACGCCGAAAAGAAGACCGATGGAAACATCCTGTGACAGGATATTCGTTGTCGTATGCGCGATTGATCGAACTGGAGGCTCGTTTGCTGGAGAAGGAATGGGCCGGAGAACCTGGGTTGTTCGCTCGTATGCGTCTGCGTTGAGAGGTCGTGCATGGCGGAAGGACGGATCTGGTATCTGGTTTGTTACGACATTCGTGACCCCAAACGTTGGCGTCGTTGCTTCAAGCTGCTCAAGGGCTACGGGGAAAGCCTGCAATATTCGATCTTTCGTTGTCGTCTGACCAGGCGACAGCTTGAGCGGATGCGTTGGGAGCTGGAGAAGGAGATAGCGCCTGAAGACAGCCTGATGATTGCGGGACTTTGTTCCTCGTGCAGGTCAAAGCTGATTGTACGCAATCCCAACACCGAATGGGTTGAGGATGAGCCGCGCTTTCGTGTGGTGTGATTTTTTCGGGAAGATCCGGAATTCATGCACCCAGGAGTGTTTGGAGCCAAGATTCAAGAAAAACGACTAACTGCTTGTGTTTTTATGAAAAAGTGGAATTAAGGGAGAAAGGGGTTCGTGAAATAAGAGAAAATGGCGGAATATTCATCAGTTGGATGGGAAGAGGGAGGAAAGCGGGGACATTTTGAGACAAATCTCGATTGTGGAAAAGGGGTCCTTGTATAGAGGATGGAAAAGTCCAACAAACGCAAATATTTATCCACGGGCCGGTGATTCACTATTGGATGCCGTAAGGCGTTGAGCACGGCACAGCCCGAGCGATAAGCATCTCTACCGGTGGGTGATTCACTATTGGATGCCGTAAGGCGTTGAGCACTTCGGCTACGGGTACGGCATGGCCCGCAGCGCCATGTGATTCACTATTGGATGCCGTAAGGCGTTGAGCACAGGGAAGGTGCCTCCATAACGATTCCCTCGTATGGGGTGATTCACTATTGGATGCCGTAAGGCGTTGAGCACAGAAAGTATTTGTTTCGAGTGACGATGTTTATCTCGTGATTCACTATTGGATGACGTAAGGCGTTGAGCACTCCTTAGCATCGTTGACGGCATAGCCGCCAGCGCGGGTGATTCACTATTGGATGCCGTAAGGCGTTGAGCACTTTCAAGCGCGCTCAGCATCGCGTCAATTTGTGTTTGTGATTCACTATTGGATGCCGTAAGGCGTTGAGCACTAGAAATCGAGGCCGAGGGCGCGGCAGATCTCAGCGGGTGATTCACTATTGGATGCCGTAAGGCGTTGAGCACTTCAGAGGGGTTCTGAAGATTTGCGTGTAATTCGTGTGATTCACTATTGGATGCCGTAAGGCGTTGAGCACGCGTATGCCTGCCGGTATCGTAATCAGGCCAAACGGTGATTCACTATTGGATGCCGTAAGGCGTTGAGCACCGGTCCCATACATCGCGATGAACGTATGCCGACGGAGTGATTCACTATTGGATGCCGTAAGGCGTTGAGCACGCCCAGGAGCGCATCTTTCAACTCCTCCTCGCCGCTGGTGATTCACTATTGGATGCCGTAAGGCGTTGAGCACATGGGGATGATGGGGATGACGGAAGTCCCGGAGGAGTGATTGTCTATTGGATGCCGTAAGGCGTTGAGCACGCCAAAAAGGAAGGTTGGTATTCTCGTCTATCCCATGTGATTCACTATTGGATGCCGTAAGGCGTTGAGCACTTGTCGGCACTCACAACGGGCTCCGTTCTCACGGCCACGGCCGCTGTCTGGTGATGGGCCGGACCCCTGTGGCCCGGCTTCCGCTGGATACCTACCGGAGCGGGTTAGGAAACGTCGAAACGAGGGGGCCCAAGGCGAAACGGTTTGTTAAACAACGCGAAGCGAAAAATGGAGAATCGGAGAATTCGAAAACACGGGGTGGGCTGGGCGTGCCATGGGATTCACTTAAAGCGTGAAGCGGATAGAAGATTTCGGAGGCGGCTGGAAGATTTCGCAGGCGGCTGGAAAATCTAGAAGATTTTATTTGTCAACAAAAGATTTGAACCCTTTACCAGTGGTGTGCAAGACACCATACATCAATGACTCAGTGGTCTGTTCCCGCAGGCCCAGGGAAGAACTGTACTTGTTCTGGGCAATGCCTCTGTTTGTCTGGTCGATTCACCTGGATGAGTTTTAGGCTGATTCTTGCTTAGACTCGTTCTACGATATTCCTTGGATAAACGGAGACACGGCCATCCATCATAGCTCTTGGCTCTAAGGAGCGTTGGGGGGCCGGGGGCAGGTAACATGAAAAAGGGGTCAAGCTCCAGTAGGATGGCGGTTGCAGCGGCCATCAAACCTGAAAGGAGAAGACCCTATGCTTTACGTCGGGTTAGACTATCACAAACGATACACCCAGGTAATGCTATCGACGAGAAAGCACCGCATCCATTTTTTGGTTGACCGCGTCCAAACGGACAGGACATTCCAAGAGAGAACCGGCACGATACAAGCTGGAATCCGAAAGGGGAGGAAACCCGGAATAGCAAAAAGGCAAGTCTGGCCCTGCTTTTCAGAAGATTGCACGGGCTGGCTGGCATCGGAGGCGTACAAGCGGCTTAGAGGAGAAGCGGAGTGGTGGACGAGCTACCAGAAAAGACCGAGAAAGTAGGGCGAGACTCTTGAAAATGAGAAGTTAAGGAGTGAAGCGGCGAAGGAGTGAATACTTATGCCTGTTGAGTTTGGGATTTGGCGCATCGACTCGGGAATTGATCCGGTCTCGTTTGGAACCATGGATCTGGAATCCCGGCTCGAGGAGATCCTTGAAAAACATATTTCAATTGCGTCCCCTAATTGGATGATAATCGGGCGACAGGTTCGTACCGACTGGGATGGGAGAGTTGATCTTTTAGCGATTGATCGACAAGGCAATCTCGTTGTTATCGAAATCAAACGTGACAAGACACCGCGCGATATCTTAGCACAGGCGCTAGACTACGGCTCTTGGGTGAGAGTTCTAAAGTCTGAAGGTATCGCCAAAATCTATGCTGAATACAGAACCAGATATCATTCTGATGAACCGGATCAGTCACTCGATGAAGCCTTCTTGAAGCGATTTGCGCTGAAATCCATGCCGGACGAACTCAATGACCAACATGAATTGGTAATCGTCGCGTCGACTTTAGACCCAAGCACTGAAAGAATCGTCAAGTATCTGGCCGAATACCACGAGCTTTCGATTAATGCTCTGTTCTTTCGAACTTTCAAAGACGGCGACCGAGAGTATTTAACGAGGGCATGGTTAAGTGAACCGATCACACCGGTAGATGACCCTAAACAAGGCGAGTGGAATGGGGAGTATTACGTTTCGTTCGGTGTAAACGAGCACCGAGATTGGGATGATGCGGTTAAATATGGATTCGTAAGCGCCGGTGGAGGTGACTGGTATACCGGAACACTAAAATTGTTACAACCGGGTTCTCGAATCTGGGTGAATATCCCCGGTGAAGGCTATGTGGGAGTGGGTGAAGTGTTGGAGCCTATGGTAGTGATTGACGATTTTAAGGTTACTGACGATCACGGTAAGATATTACACTTGCTTGATCTTCCAGTTAAAGCTGCTGGAATGCGGATTGGAATGGATGACATAGAAAAGGCGGAATTTCTGGCTAGGGTTCGCTGGGTTAAGACTGTCCGTCGAGATCAAGCAATTAAGGAGAAGGGATTCTTCGGTAACCAGAATACTGTTGCAAAGCCTAAGACTCCGAAGTGGAATCACACGGTAGAAAGACTTAAAAAGCGTTTTGGGATCGAGTGATTACCGTCCAACTTGGAGAGAAGCCAAAGTCTACCATAGGATTTTGCAGGTGACAGGACAGGAGGGAATATCGTACTAGAGTCCTGACGGAGGTGTGGCTATTGGGGTCATTGGCCTGTCCGTTTGGACGCGGTGTTCCAACCAGCCCAACCCACGGCTCATCGCTCCGGCATCACGGCTTGAATATCGGGCAACCACCATGAGTCGGTATCGAGCTTCTTCCACCGCTATCTTCGCTGTAATCCAGTCGGGTTGACGGCCTTTGAAGAACCTGACTATCCCCTTTATACTTCAGATTAAAGGCGGTAAAAATCGTAGCATTGCGCTATGGAATCGAAGTCGAATCTGCAAAAAATTACTGTATTTGTTTGTATTGAAACCGCAATTTTCGCGTTTGGGGAGTTGGCTGTGAGCTTATTTCCTGATGACGCTGCTGGGGTGTGGTTGATTGTCAGTGTTCTCGCTTTGTTAACCGCATTTATCACTTGGAAAATTAAACCAAGGCGTTCACAATCATTCTCTGTTGACGCCAATCCCGTCAACTGGTCTTTTCATGTTTCACAGCCGAAAGTTACCCTGACTAGACCGCCGTGGTATCGTAGAGCATGTCTAAAAATCCGGTCTTGGGCTCGGGATCACCTCGGCCAGGCGGCGACGGCTAAACAGGTTAATAGGGAGACAGAAAAGCGCATATACACCAAGAGAAAAGTAGGCGAAATTTTTGCAGCAATTCGAAAAAACAATATCACTACACTGGATAGAGAAAATCTTAGTCGACCTCACATCGGGAAGTGGATCAGAATACAACACGTAATCCAAGATATTTCCCTAAACGAGAATTACGTCTATGTAACGCTTGGCCATGTGTTTGGCCCATCACCGCGTCTTCGTTTTAAGAGGGGAAGATGGTGGCCGGAAATTGAAACTATGACCAAAGGGGATCGGCTCGCGGCCCAAGGAAGGATTACGGGAATACACCTCATGGGGCTATCTATGGTCGATTGTGAAATTGTTGATCAGCGAGAGGACAACGATGTGCTACGGCAACCTAAGGCCACCGGAACCGCACGGGAGATAAAGCCATGAAACACCCCGATAGCGATGCTCGTTTTAATGCACTACTGGAAGAGATGATTGTCCGACGCTCCCCACCAGATCGCCGAAAATCGAGGCGGGCCGCTTCCTCCGGTTATAACGGTACTCGAACTCCTTCACATACTTCTGAAGGTGCTTCCCCGAAACGTGGACGTGTGTCCCGCGTATCGAAAGCTTCAAGTCACGGGGTCAGGCCTTTCAATCTTGACAATCTCCCGCGGCCTGTGATTCGTCCAGAGCATCAGTCAATACGCACCGCGCCTCTACGTTTTGCTTTTCACAACATGATTGCCGGGAAAACAAGCAAAGCTGAACTATGGAGGTGAGGACTGGACGTGCAAAAGCGGCTTCTTTAACGTCGGTGATGAGTGCGTCCGATTGAGACTCGAAGACGGCCGTGAAGTTGTGGGGTCAGACCTTGACATTTGATATGATTCATCTCGCCTTCTCAAAAGTTGCGGAATGACCCGTAAATCGCCCATGCAAAGCCCCTGAAAGGGCCGTACATCGACCGTGCCGGCGTGGTCGTTGGCGGGTTCAGATTCAGGATTACTTGATTGCCGTTGTGCGGAACATCCAGCTGATGATTGTTCATGCACGGCCAAAACCCAGAGCCGTATTGGCTGCAGCAACGAGGGCGGCCATTCGCTTTGCGGCCCCCCATCCAATGGTCTTGCAGCAAGCCGTCATAGCTTGAGCAAACAAACACGTTATAGCTCGATTGGATCTATTGCGCTATTGAACCGACGTTTGGGCAACAGCCCCTATTGACTTGACCCCGATGAGGAAAATTGACGCGGTGACGGTTCTTTCGTGGAAAGAATTTTTGGATGAGCTATGGAACGGCCGTTATACCTAGGCAATTTACTGTTTTTCTTCAAGCTTGGCGTGCTTAGCGTCTTTGGAAAGTAACATTTCTTAAAATCTTGGGCTAATCGCTCTTGACGCTTTGCGCCATACGCTTTGCTCTATGCGCGCTTCGCAATTTTGATCTGCGGTTAAGTGGCCGTTGCTGCCTTCGGCCGCACCCCTGTTGGATTGGAATGGCCCGAAGAGGTAGGATCTTTGACTAGCTTGATTCGTTATGAAAAAAGGTTAAACACCTGGAGGTACCTGGGGGCGGAGTAGGGAGGTCGCTCTGCGCCATGCGCTATGCTTGTTTTAGCTCATATTGACCCCATGTATCCGTAAGAGATAGGATCTCTACCTTGCTCTCCGGTAGGAGCCCGGGAGGCTTGAAGGCGGGCTGCCCGATAAGGAAATTTCTTCTATGGGTTGGTTGCTAGGTGCTGGATTTGGTTTCATGCTTGGGGGACCCCTGGGGGCAATCGTGGGCGGGGCGTTGCAACATGTTATGTCCAGAGGGAACCAAATGTCGTCCTCCGGCCAAGGGACTGCTCCCAGACAGGAGCAGATCTTTATTACGTACCTTGTGGCGATCTTGAGTAAGATCTGTATGGCGGATGGTTCCATTTCGGAAACCGAGCGAAAAACCATTCACGATTTCTTTTCAAGAGGTCTTCATTACAAGGGAATGGAGCTGCGATTTATTGACGCCATAATTGGCGAGACACAACGCACGGATCCCGACCTTCGCCAGATCTGTAAGGCCTTTGATCAATTAGCAAATCAGCAGCAGCGGTTGCTCTTGCTGGATCTAGTTTATCAAGTTGTCACCACAGATCAGGTGGTGACAAAAGGAGAGGGTGAGGCAATCCAACAGGTTGTCTCCGCTGTGGGTATTGGAAAAGACGAACATGAGCGTATCAAATTACGTTACGCACCTGCGAAGAAGAGCGACCATTACCACACCCTTGGCCTGAGGCCGACAGTGGATAATAACGAAATTAAAAAAGCCTACCGTCAACTTGCCTCACAATACCACCCGGATAAAGTTTCTCATCTCGGTCCCGAGCTCATTGCGTTTTCGGAGAAGAAGTTTAAAAGCATCAATGATGCTTACACGGCAATCCGAAAGGAACGGAAATTCTGAAGTCGAGCAGCAATCTTTGCCCGTTTCACTCAGTGCTGGGCACGCTCTGCGCTTTGCCCTTTTGCTTTGTGGTTGTCCCGTAGTCCTGTAGTCAGTGGTCCCGCATATGCTGCATAGTGCTCACTGCCCACTGTCTTCCTTTAGTCTTGTGGTCCTATTGTCGGTGGTTGGTAGTCCACGCCCTGCGCTATCCTACAATCCCAGACATGAACGCCCATACTAAGCAACCATGCATATTAATTAATAAATATAATTACATATGCAATACTATATGCATATATTCAATTCGGTTTGCTGAGGGAGTAGTGGAGGATTTAGACTAGGTTCAAGTGTATTATAGGAACCAGATACTGGTAGCAATTAAAAAGCAGCTTACATATACCCCGGACTCTCCCACAAGGAACCGAAAACTCCTGCCAAATCTGATTCCCACATGGGAGGCGGTACCGCCGATCTGGGAATTGTGTGTGGGTGAGTACCGAGTGTTTTATGACGTCTCAGCCAAGGAAGAAGTGGTCTACGTAAGAGCAGTACGAAGAAAACCACCAGGAAAGAAATCGGAGGAAATTTTATGAAAACGGTAACGGCCCGGGATTTACAAAAGAAAGTCAAAGAGTGCATGGATAAATCGCAGGAAGACCAGGTGGTTATAACCCGACATGGGAGACCGGCTGCTGTCCTCGTTGGTGTTGAGGGAAGGGATTGGGAAGATTTGGTCCTCCAAACCTCTCCCGACTTTTGGAAGATCATCGAGGATCGGAGAAAGCAGCGAACTGTTTCGCTAACGGATCTAAAAACCCGGCTGAGAAAACGCAAGAAATGAGGATTCTGTCCGCTGGCGAATTCGGCGTAAATCTGCGGTTAGTATATCTTCTCTGAACTTGGCACCCTTTGCGTCTTTGCTCGATGAAATCCGATTATTGTCCGCAATAGACAAATTCTTGTTTGTCGTCGTCTCCCGACAAACAAATAATTGATTTCTCTGCTTACCCTGCGCCTCTGCGGTGAAAAAATTGTCTGCGAAAATCGGTGTGAATCTGCGGTTAATATGTCTTCTCGGGACTTACCGCCCTTTGCGTCTTTGCGCGAGGATCTTCCCTCCGTAATTCTGTGGTTAAGTGCTCCGGTGGCCAATACAGCGCCTTGACAGTGTCTTGCTCCGAGAGCTATAATCGCCAGCGGTTTTTGCTACAGGATTTAATTCGCCTACGCACTGCCAAGGAGAATAGATGTCTTGGAGAGATTTTCGTGAATTTCTCTCGGAGCTCGAAAGCCGAGGGGATACCAAGGTTGTGGAGGGGGCTGATTGCAATATCGAGATCGGTGCTCTTACCGAGCTCATGTGTGAACGCAAGGGGCCAATGCTCCTCTTTGACCGGATCAAGGGTTTTCCCCAAGGTTATCGGATAGCCACTAAACCCTACTCTACCCCATCTAGGTCTGCACTCGCCCTCGGACTTCCCGAGCATACGACTCCCTTTGAGATGTTTAAAGTCTGGCGCGAGAGATTTAGAAGTTATAAACCCATTAAACCCGAAGAGGTCACCTCAAGTTCGTGGATGGAAAACGTGCTGGAGGGAAAGGCCGTTGAGCTCACAAGATTTCCCACTCCCAAGTGGCACGAGCGCGACGGAGGGCCTTATTTCGGTACTGGTTGCACCGTGATTACAAGGGACCCTGACGAGGAATGGATCAACCTCGGAACTTACCGTTGCATGCTGCATGATGAAACGACATTGGGGCTGTCCATTGGTCCCTACCACCACGGAAACCTTCAAATAAAGAAGTGGTGGTCCAGCGGAAAAAGCTGTCCCATTGCAGTAGCGATTACAGTGGAACCCTATCTATTTTCCGCTTCGACCTCCGGGGCACCTTGGGGTACCCCGGAGTATGATTGGGCCGGTTTTATCAAAGGCGAACCGATAGAAATCGTATCGGGACCAAGAACCCGGCTCCCTCTTCCAGCGCGGGCCGAGTTGATCGTTGAAGGGGAGGTGCCACCCCCAACGGAGGAGACAAGGAAAGAGGGTCCCTTCGGTGAATTTACGGGTTACTACGCCGGAGGTGAAAAGATGGAACCTGTAATCAGAGTAAATGCCGTCTATCACCGAAACCTTCCCATCCTCCACGGAGAACCCCCGTTGAAACCGCCTGTCGATACTCTAGTGTGTCCCCCCTCCGGCAGCAGCACCTTAAGGGTTTGGGAGGGATTGGAGAGATCGGGGGTTCCGGGGATCACCGGTGTTTACAATCTTAGTATGGGTGGAGGCTTGGTTACCGTTGTGGCTATAACCCAGCAGTATTCAGGACATGCGAGGCAAGTCGGACGGATAGCTTCTGGGCTAATGCATACGATCTGCCGTCTCCTCGTCGTGGTGGATGATGACATTGACCCATCTAACGCCGAGGACGTTCTTTGGGCTATCGCTACGAGATGTGACCCAGGAAGTTCGTTTGAGATCCAGTACGATTGTCCATCGAGTCCCCTGGATCCGATTATTGAACCGGAACGGAAAAAACGCCGCGACTTTAGGAGCAGCAGGGCTCTGATCATCGCGTGTCGTCCCTGGGAGTGGAGAAACGAATTTCCCGAAGTAAACAAAGGAAGTGAAGATCTCAGACGAAAAACCTACGACAAATGGCGTTCGCTATTTTCTTGAAGTGGCTTGAACCATAAGACGCCTGACGTTATTGGGCTATGAGATTACCACAACAGACAGCTCCAAAGCGGAAATAGTAAAAGGGGGATCTATGGTGATGTACCGACCTGTTGTTTTGATCGCTGTTAGTTGGATTTTATTATCCTTTGCAGAGGCGCAGGTTTACTCTGGTTCACTTCCAAAATCTACTATCGAGATGCTCAAAAGCCTTAACGTACAACCCTCCCTGCTAGATAACGTCGACCGTGAGCTTCAAGTGCCGACGGATTGGCTAGGAAAAGCCAAAAGAGAAGGAAAGTTAAAAATCCGAGGCACCCCGTATACCCCAAAAGAGGTCCGGGTCTTTCTAAGACCGTTCAGGGAGCGATACCCGTTCGTGGATGTCGATTATGCCGGTGGAAATCAGGCGAATCGATCGGTTAAAACGTTGACAGCATATAGAGCTGGGAGAATTCTAGGCGATGTCTTACTAAGCGTCGGGGGATATATAATCGATTATAAGAAATTTAATGCGTTGGAGAATCTGCGTAATATCCCGGCATGGGCATATGCCCCGCAGACAGCAAAAGAGGATCCAGATGGCCAGTGGCTCGGTAAAAGCGTGAGCTACTGGTGCATGTCATACAACCGCAAACTTGTCACCCAAAAGGATGTTCCCAGGAAATGGGAAGATTTGGTCACCAATCCTATCTGGCGCAACGGAAATCTCGGCCTAGCTAATCGCCCACAGCTTTGGGTATTAAACCTATGGGTTGCCAAAGGAGAGGCTTGGACAAAAAGTTTTCTTACCAAGTTATTTACCGAAGTCAGGCCGCAGCTACGCAAAGAAGGTTTGAACATGATGCCTCAGCTCGCCGCCGTAGGTGAGTTTCATGCAGCGGTACCGTCATCACCGGCTCGAACCTCCCAGATTGTCGACGCGGGAGCCCCCATTGGATTCACCTGCCCGGAACCTGCTCCCGCTAATACTGCTAGTGTAGTCATCCTGAAAGGTGCACCAAATCTCTATGCCGCTAGACTTTTTGTCAATTGGCTCCTGAGCATAGAAGGACAACTGGCACAATTTGCTTCGCAGCGTTTTATTCCCATTCATGGCAAACTCCAGCAAAGTAGATTTGTTCCCTTTGGAGATCAAATTATCGGTAAACAGGTATCATACAGCAGCCCAGCTCTCCGGGTTAGTGTTCTACCCAATGTATACGAATTCTGGAACAATCTTTGGCTACGGGCGCCAACAAACAAATGAGATAGAGTACGTATAAGAAAAACTCTCGACTTGCTCCGTAATCCTCATGCTACAATTCAAGACCTGAGGTAGCCCGGGTTTGACGGACACCCCAAAAGGGGAGAAGATCCCCGCAGGAGGTGTTCAATGCGCAAGCGAAGGCGATTCACCGATGAGGTAGCACGGTTAAAGCGGGAGTTGGAGCGGGTAACGGAAGAACGAGATATATTAAAAAAGGCCGCAAGGTACTTTGCCAAGGAGCTCAAGTAAAGTACGCGTTTATACGAGCTCACAGGATAGAGTTTAGGGTGGTGAGGATGTGGCAAGTGTTAGAGGTGAGTCGAAGTGGATACTGCGACTGGTGTGGTCGAGGGGAGTGTCGGCGCAGGATGGGCGATAAGGTTTTGATTAAACAGATCCGCTTGATCTTTATTCTCGGTTGGTTGTTGGGTGGTCAATGAAGGAGGGTCCTACCCGGGAATTGGTCAGTGAAGCTTTTCTGATGGCCATCGAACAGCGCCGGCCTACCACGGGGCTGATTTACCATAGCGACCAGGGTATTCAGTACTCTACTAACCAATACGTTGAGTTACTCAAACGCCATGGGATGATCCGAAGCATGAGCCGCAAAGGAAATTGCTATGATAATGCGGTAGTTGAGAGCTTGTTCAGCTCATTAAAAAATGAGATCGTTCACCATCAGGATTATCACACGAGGCAACAAGCTAGGTCGGACATCTTCGACTACATTGAACTGTTTTATAACCGAAGAAGAAAGCATGAGTCGCTGGGTTATCACACCCCAACGGCATACGACTCGATCAAACGTGTGGCTTAATTAACTGTCCGTCAAACCCGGGTCGATTCAGACAGACCCCCCTTGACGTAACGGCAAACCTTCTCGGCGAGTAGGCATTGACACCTCAATAGAATTCGAGTCAGTTCGGACCGTCTCGGATCAATAATGAAACCGGTATCAGGTAACATGAAAAAGGGGTCAAGCTCCAGTAGGATGGCGGTTGCAGCGGCCATCAAACCTGAAAGGAGAAGACCCTATGCTTTACGTCGGGTTAGACTATCACAAACGATACACCCAGGTAATGCTATCGACGAGAAAGCACCGCATCCATTTTTTGGTTGACCGCGTCCAAACGGACAGGACGTTCCACAAGAGGATTGGTACAATACAAGCTGGAATCCGAAAGGGAAGGGAACCCAGAATAGCAAGAAGGCGTGCCTGACCCCCGGCCCCGCATCGCGTCGAGCCCCCGCAACAACGGCGGCAACGACCCCGCATTTGCCCAAATTGAATTAGCCCTGAGCCCAAAATCTTTCCGTTTTACAACCCGCCGGCGACACGTCTATCCTAGCAGGTGATCAAACCCTGGTTGGACACGCTTGAAGGTCCCGACCGATGGTCGGCGCCCGGTGTCGTTGGACACGTCGTCGAAGCCGCACGCGAAAGACGCCACCCCGACCGTATGGGCGCTGACTGGAACAACTGCCTTTTCGGCCGGGGTGACGTGAATCGGCGCCCGTAAGGGTAGCGACATTGCATGGCTTGAATGAATTTGGAATTCTCTTGTCTGGCTCGGCCTTCTCATCTTCAAGGTATCGCTAGTAGTAATGGATGCAGCATTCCTGGTAATCGCAATAGTGGCCGGAGTTGTCGCATTGATCGTGGGCTTTTTGACGGTAAGACCCCGGGGCTAACGTTGAATGCGAAAAATTGGGACGCGCCATTCGATAGCGACAACCAACGTCCAGTTCTTCGAGTCGCTTTTTGCCGCCAAGACCAGCCGTTGTCGCAAGTTGCATAACATCGCGAACAGTGTGGTGGTGCTCGACGAGGCGCAACTTCTGCCGACCGAGTTCTTACAGCCAGTTCTCGACGTGATGAATCTGCTAGGGCGTTACTACGGCGTTACCTTTGTATTATCGACCGCAACCCAACCGGCACTGGGCACGCTGCAAACTTTTCAACGCACAATCCGAGGTCTTGATCACATCCGTGAGATCATCAAAGACCCGGATGCCCTGTCTCGCGATCTGGACCGTGTTGCCGTTTCCATGCCGAAAGACTTCCATCAACCGCAAGACTGGAACGATATCACAGAGCACATTTGCCGACATCCTTCTGTGCCGGCGGTAGTCAACTCCCGTGCCGATGCGCGCGAACTCTATCGTCGTATGCCTGAAGGGACGATCCACTTGTCAGCTCTTTGGCGGGCGAGACGAACCCTGATCCAAGCGATTTGATCAGCTAGGGAGGAGCAATGAAAACCTATTGCCTTGAAGTCAGCGGCGAATTCGCTTGCTTCACACGGCCGGAGATGAAAGTCGAGCGTGTCAGTTATGACGTAATGACACCTTCGGCAGCCCGTGCCATATTTGAAGCCGTCCTCTGGAAACCGGCTATACGCTGGCAGGTGAGCAAGATCGAAGTGCTCAATCCCATCAAGTGGATCAATCTGCGCCGCAACGAAGTCGGCTGCGTTGTTTCACCGCGCAACATCGAAAGCGCGATGAGATCCGGCGCCGGTCAGTTGGGCGTCTATATCGAAGACGAGCGTCAACAGCGTGCGGGTTTGTTTCTTCGTGACGTGCAATACCGTATCCATGCCGCGTTCGAGTTGCGCGATCCCGGCTTGCACAAGCCGAACTTCCCGCATCTGAGCAAACGAACGGTGAACGCAGACGAGGCCGATATGGACCTCGAACCGAACCAGATGGCAAAATTTATGACGATGTTTGAGCGTCGCGCCGCCAAGGGACAGTGCGTCAATCAACCGTATCTAGGCTGCCGCGAATTCACCGCCGATTTCAGGTTGGTGAGGCCAGAAGACTCGCAAGTGCAACCGATCTCCGAGACACGTGAGCTGGGCTACATGCTGTACGATATGGACTACCGTAATCCGGCCAGTCCTAGGCCACGCTTTTTCCGAGCGAGCTTGATGAACGGCGCGGTAAACGTTCCGGCCTGGGACAGTGAGGAGGTGCAGGGATGATTTTGCAAGCGCTCTACGATTACTACGAACGCAAAAGCGCCGACCCGCAAGCGTACATGGCTCCGCCGGGATTCGAGTGGAAGGAGATTCCTTTCGTTATCGAAATTGACACCCAAGGAAACCTAGCGCAGGTCGAAGACACACGCGAGGGTGATGGTAAAAGAAAACGGGCGAAGCCGTTCCTGGTTCCACAAGGCGAGAAGAAGTCAGTCAACATTGCGGCAAATCTATTGTGGGGAAATGCAGAGTATGTGCTGGGACTCCCTGACCAAAAAAAGTTGGCGGAAAAGAAGAGCAAGGGCAAAGAAGCCGAATATCGAGACCAGCTAAACGATAGGCGAGAAGCTTTTGTCAAGAATATCCAGAGACAATCAGAGCATTTTCTCGATGATCCGGCCATACGTGCTGTGATCGAGTTTTACAAGCGTCCACCTCATGAGGCGTTGGAGAACTGCAAAGAAACCTGGGAGCAAGTCAGGACAACCAACCCAGACTTGACGTTCCGCTTGCATGGAGACATAGACCTTGTATGCCAGCGACCGGCGGTAGTGGAATCCGTCAAGGCAAGCCAAGCCGTAGAGAGCGCCAGTGGATTGTGTCTGGTGACAGGCAATACGGACGAAATCGAGCGTCTGCATGCAGCAATCAAGGGGGTGTGGGATGCGAAAACGTCGGGAGCCAAAATCGTTTCAGTAAATGATCAAGAAAACCCTGCCTTTCGGTCATTTAACAAATCGCAAGGTTATAATTCACCGGTCGGTAAACGTGCCGCGTTTAACTACACTACAGCGCTGAATTACCTGCTCCGCAAAGGTTCGCCGCAACGTTTGCAAGTAGGAGATGCGAGCGTAGTGTTCTGGGCAGACAGACCCACGGAATTGGAAACCGGAATTGTCGATATTTTTGGTGAGCCGCCCAAGGATGATCCAGACCGTAACGTTAAGGCAGTAACCAGCCTTTACAAAGCTATCGATCAGGGATTGTTGGAGAACAACGATGGTCGAGCTAAATTTTTCGCGCTGGGGCTCTCCCCCAACGCAGCACGTATCGCCATCCGTTTCTGGCACCACAGTACGGTGGCAGAAATGGCCGGACGGATTAAGGGGCACTTCGACGATCTGGCCATTGAGCGCTCACCGCGTGACCCACCCCATCTTTCGCTGTTTCGCTTGCTGGTATCGGTAGCGACACAAGGCAAGGCGGACAATATCCCTCCGAATCTCGGAGGTGAGTTGATGCGTAGCGTTCTCACGGGCTTGCCCTATCCGCATACGCTGCTCTCAGCTGCCGTGCGCAGGATTCGTGCCGAGCACCAAGTAACATATTCCCGGGCTGCTTTGATCAAAGCTTTCATCAATCGTGCGGCGCGTTATTCAAATCATACCATAAAGGAGGAGTTACCCATGTCTCTGAACGAAGCCAATATGAATGTCGGCTACCGGTTAGGCCGATTGTTCGCGGTGCTGGAGAAGATCCAGGAGGAGGCCAACCCCGGCATCAATGCTACCATACGTGATCGATACTATGGAGCAGCGTCGAGTACGCCGGTGACCGTGTTTTCGACCTTGCTGAAGCTGAAAAACCATCATCTCTCTAAATTGGAGAATCGCGGCCGTGCGGTGAATCTCGAAAAGCGTATCGGTGAGATCATGGAGGGCCTAGGCGATTTCCCCGCGCAATTGCATCTAGCAGACCAGGGCCGCTTCGCCATCGGCTATTATCACCAGCGGCAAAATTTTTTCCAAAAAATTGAATCAACCTCATCGCAAGCAGCATAATCATGGCAATTGAGAATCGGTACGACTTCGTCTTGTTGTTCGATGTGAAAGACGGCAACCCCAATGGTGATCCGGACGCGGGTAATCTTCCCCGTGTCGATGCCGAGACCGGGCGCGGGCTCGTGACCGACGTGAGTTTGAAACGCAAGGTCCGCAATTACGTTGGCATAGTGAAGGCAGAGCAGCCGCCATTTGAAATTTACGTGAAAGAGAAAGCAATCCTCAACGATCAGCACAAACGCGCCTATAAGGCTATCGGCGCCAGTGACGCGCTCAAGGGCGACGATAAAAAACGTAAAGGCGGTGACAAGGTTAACGAAGCGCGCGCCTGGATGTGCAAGAATTTTTACGACGTCCGGTCTTTCGGAGCAGTAATGGCAATGAGTGTAAACTGCGGTCAAGTACGAGGACCGGTCCAGCTGACGTTTGCGCGTTCGGTTGATCCCATCGTTGCGCAGGAACATTCGATCACCCGTATGGCAGTGACAACGGAAGCAGAAGCCGAAAAACAAGAGGGAGATAATCGAACCATGGGTCGTAAACACACAGTGCCTTACGGCCTTTACGTAGCGCATGGTTTTGTGTCATCGCATCTGGCAGCGCAAACCGGCTTCTCCGACGATGATCTCATGCTACTGTGGGAAGCGCTCACCAACATGTTTGAACACGATCGCTCCGCCGCACGCGGAGAGATGGCAACACGCGGTCTGTACGTCTTCAAACATGATTCGCAACTGGGCAATGCACCTGCACATGACCTTTTCGCACGTATTCAGCCTAAACTGAAAGAAGGCGTGATCGTGCCGCGCGATTTTGATGATTATCGCGTCTCGGCAAGTAAAGGAGACTTTCCCAGCGGCGTGACATTAAGCTCACTGGTGGGGTGAACGTATGGGTAACGCAGCACTAACAGATTGGTCGGATGACGACCTCATCATGATCTCCGCTCTGGAGCACTACAGCTATTGTCCACGCCAGTGCGCCTTGATCCACATGGAACAGACGTATGATGAGAACCTGTACACTCTGCGGGACCGAGCTGTTCATCGACAGGTGGACGAACCCGAGCATACGGTTGAGGCGGGCGTTCGCGTAGAGCGGGCGCTGTCTCTGTGGTCTCACAAGTTGGGGTTGATCGGGCGGGCCGATGTCGTTGAGTTTCACGGCCACACGCCCTACCAGCGCCGAATAGCACCGACCTTAACGGGCCGGTGAGGATTGAAACCTTCCTGCCCTATTTGTTCGGAGTGTAAGTCTCCGGGTAGCACCGGCCTTAACGGGCCGGTGAGGATTGAAACTGGACGGACGTGAGGGGGCTACGAATGACGGACGACGAGAAAATCGGAAGCTTGGTGCAATGCGGGTGGCATAAACACACCGCCACTGCGTTCGTGAGAGCGGGCGGGCGTTGCGAATACTGTGGACCTGACCTGCTGCACGACCGCTTGGGATACGCGGTCGGCGAAATGGACCATCTGCTGCCAAGGGCGCAGCATCCCCAATTGGTAGACTGTCCCGACAACTGGATCTTGAGTTGCCGACTGTGCAACAGCGTCAAGCGCGATTGGGACCCGGCGCCCGGGTTGCCAGCGGACCAGCTTCGGAACCGTCGCGACGAATTCGTGAAGGCCGCAAGGGCGTACATCTACGAACAGCGGGTGACGTACGACCACGACTGGCTCAAGGTCAGGAAGATCATGGATGGCGGCTAGGGCCGATTGCCACAGGAGGCATGCGGGCTGCAATGTACTGGCGATATCCCCTATTGGGGTCACCAAGTTGGTGGGGCTGTTCTCTGCGGCATCGGATCAGGGTCGGGTAACATGAAAAAGGGGTCAAGCTCCAGTAGGATGGCGGTTGTAACGGCCGTCAAACCTGAAAGGAGAAGACCCCATGCTTTACGTCGGGATAGACCATCACAAACGATCCGCCCAGGTAAATGCAATCGACGGGAAAGAACCGCATCCATGTTTTGGTGGACCGAGACCAAACGGACAGGCGGTTCCAAAAGAGAATCGGCGCAATACAGGCTGGAACCCGAAAGGGAAGGAAGCCCAGAATAGCAAAAAGGCGTGCCCGACTCCGGACCCGTTCAATTTGACAATAGGAATTAAAGACCCCAGCCGTCAGCCATCGAGTTGACAAGAATCGGGGAATCAAATAAACAAGCCCGAAGCGCTTGTACTGATTCCAACGGTCTGAGTCATCAGCGCTCTTTTTTTTAAGCAGTGTCGAACCAGCTTAACTTTTCATATACAGGGTAAGGAATTCATGTCTCAAGCGCCAACTACTTTTGAGGAATGGTGGGTCGGAAGCTACTACAAGAAGTTTGTAGAGAGAGAGGGCGTGCCTCTATACGAGGGCAGCATTCTCAAGGACCTCGCCGCCTTGCCACTCAAAGATTGGGAGAGAAGGGGCGGAAAGGCCGCTTATACCCGCATGGCCGATCAGGAAGACGTGAATCTTCAGATCGTGGAAATCCCCCCCAAGGGCGAACTCAAGCCCGAGCACCATATGTACGAGTCGATTATGTACGTGATGAAAGGAAGGGGCGCCACCACCATCTGGCAGGAAGGTGAGCCCCAAAAGACCGTGGAATGGGAAGAGGGGGCACTGCTGGCGATTCCATTGAACGCATGGCATCAGGAGTTCAACAGCTCCGGTGACGAGCCATGTAAGATCCTGTTCGGAACCAATATGGCCCAGGTCATTAACCTGTACCACAATCCGGAATTCGTATTTGACAACCCCTTCATTTTCAAGGACCGGTACTCCCATTCCATGGAGAATTTCTATGCGGATGAGGGAAAGCACTGGAACCTTCGCCTTTTTGCGACCAATTTTATTCCCGACATAAGAAAGTTCAAGTTAGACTCATGGGAAGAGAGAGGGACTCGAACCTCCATCACGCGTCTCTACATGGGCAATTCCCTTTCTCAGCTACACCTGCTGGAGGTTTCCGAAGGGACCTATGTAACCGCACACAGGCACGGCGCCGGGGCTCACGTGGTGGTTGTTGGCGGGGGAGGATATGAACTTATGTTCCAGCAGGGCGACGAGCTGAATCCGGAGAAACGCCAAAAGTTCCCTTTAAAACCCTATGGCGTCGTAGCTCCCTGTCTCAATGAGTTTCACCAACACTTCAACACGGCTAAAGGCCCGTTAAGACAGCTTGCATTCAGGGGATGGGTTCGAAAGCCGGCGAGCACGAATTCCAAGGGAGAGTACGATCCCGTCGGGGCGGCGCGGAGTGATGACCCGCTCGCCTATTCGTATAAAATTCGATACGACAAGGAGGATCCCAAGATCCGAGAGGAGTATTACCAGGAGTTGGGGAAGAACGGAGTTTCCCTCAGGTTGGAGCCCATGGATCAGGGCGGCGGATGAACCGTGCCCGTAAATCTACGCTTAAATTTTTTCCTTTTCTTATTCTGTCCCTATCTCTGTCTGTTTGTTGCGTCTTGGCGTGAAGTAATCCGATAATTGTCCCCAGCTGACAATTTTTTGTTTGTCATCGTCTCCCGACAAACTAAAAATTAGTTCTCTGCGCCCTCTGCGTCTCTGCGGTGAATTCCGTCTGTCTTTGTCTGCGTGGGTCTGCGTCTAATTCTCTTTTCTCCGAGCTTGGCGCGAGACGTCTTTACTATATCTTTGTTGCCTGCTTGGCCTGCGCGCTCACGCCCCAGTTCCAACCGGCCTCCAACACCGCTTTGCATGGCTCGTTCAGGGAGCGAAAAAAGTCCTCCACCGTACTAACGTCGTTGGAAAGTCGAGTGTGAGCCCGGGTTCTCCCTTTCTCGTCAACGGCATTTACCAGGGCGTATCGTTTGTGACAGTCTATTCCGACGTAAAGCATGGGGTCTTCTCTTTTCAGGTTTGACGGCCGTTACAACCGCCATCCTGCTGGAGCTTGACCCCTTTTTCATGTTACCTGACCCCTGACCCAGCGAGGATCAGGTACCGGGACAAAGCAGCAGGCTGCTGGTGACTTTCGTTTTTGGAAATTAAAGCATCCACATTTACCAAAAGCGCCTACGGTAAGTATCTATAAGCACCTCATCAGGCTCTTCTAGAAAAAACTCAATAAGGGTTCTGTTGAATTCCTCAGGACGTTCAAATTGTGGCCAGTGGGACGATTTGTCGACTAAAACAAATCTTGAACTGGGAACGGCGAGGTGAACCTTTTCTGCAACATGCCATGGACAGGTGGGATTGTGCGTTGTCCAGTAAAAGAGGATAGGGGCCTTAATTTTTGGTATTTTGTCAATCAGATTATAGATTTTCCTCATGGTTGCCTGGGGGACCCGTTCACGGAACTCGGGTTGATTGTAAATCCTGAGTCTTATCTCTACCAATTCTTCCGGTAGCATCTTAGGGTCATGAAAAAGCCATTCCATCCTCTTACGGATGCTTTCCATGGATGGGTTCTCCGTAGCCTCTCTGCTTAAATCCTTCAACTGGGTGGTTCCTCCAGTATAACCGTGCTCAATCGATGGGATCCCGCCAACGATGAGTCCGAGTTTGTCTACTCTCTCGGGATGTTCATAGGCTGTAAAGACGCTTATCTGTCCTCCCTGGGATTCTCCTACGAGGTGTGCCTTATCAACTCCCGCTGCATCCATGAAATCGAGCAAATGTTTGGAGAATGTTTCCAAATCATAGGTTACCTTTGGTTTGTCCGTATAGCCATGTCCTAAATAATCAATAGCGAGGACACGGAAATGCTGGGAGAGAGGGATAATATTTCGTACCCAAGTTTCCGCATGCCCGCCCCCTCCGTGGATAAGAATGAGGGGACTGCCTTCCCCTTTCTCAAAGCAGCGGGTACGAATACCCCCCGCCATATAGTACTTCTCCAAGGGTGCAATAGCTTCTAATTCCTTAGCAAACATAAAACCAGTCCTCCATAGTTCAAAGGAATCTCTACCATTTTATTTTTACGAGTCCAGCTTCCATGCCGCAAAGCCCATTCCCACTACCGTTCGGTAAGCGGGGACATACTCCGTAAATATCGGGGAGGTGGCGCCTACCCCACCGGCCACTACAATCCAATTTCGCAGCTCCACATCAAGTGCCTCAACGAGGTTCTGGCTGCTCAGTCGCGCCAACTTATCCGCCTCACCTTTGCTGAAGCAATCGAGTACCCACCGGTCATGTGGCTCATTGATTAGTCCAGCTTTGGGTCCAAATGGGTCGTGGGATAAGCCTCCTGAACCGATAACCGCTACTCGGAAATCCTCAGGCGTATGTTCTGTTACTATCCGTCTCAATGCCTTTCCCAACTGGTAGCATCGGGCGGGTGTCGGACAAGGCGGGTGATAAGCGTTTACGTGCACCGGTACGACTGGTACCTCAGGAGACGGCAAAACATGATAAAGAACACGGATATGCGAATGCGGTAACCCCCATTCGTTGTCTGGCATGTGTTTCGAGTACGAGAGGTCGAAGCCGAGTTCCGCCCCATACTCGAGCACCCTCGCGGCAAACTGAGGGTGACCACGGATAGGCATGCGTTCACCCGGAGGCTCTCCCAGGTAATTCATCAGGACCTTAAAGGGATAGCCGAATAGCTCTTGTGCCATGAAAACACAAAACTGCGGCATGTTATCGGTGTGAAAGTTTTCGCTCTGGTCGTCGCCAAAGATCACCACCACGTCGGGACGACTAGCGGCCAATACTCTTTTCAGAACCTCCAGGGCGGCCACGCACCGCTCATATTGATCGATATTGATTTCCAGGGTTTCAGCGGGCGGAGTCTGGATGTCAGGCAGACGCCGGGAAGCCAAACGTTGATAGATAGGCTCCCAACGTTCCGCCGGAACCATCAACGATGGGTTATGAGATGTCGTTAGTGCGCAGACCAGCTTGCCCATGGCTGTGCCCCGTCGCAGGGTCCCTGTTTTAGTAGAGACCTTCCAAGCCCTCTTCTAAAGTTCTCTTGACCTCTGTTTTGGTAGATGAATGATATTCGGGTGCCATAATTCCGTATTCCGCGCGGATTAAAGACTAATCAAAAGGTCCTGTCAAGTCATTAGTATTGGGCCATCGTATTTTGCACTCTTCGGGGCATTTCTTGGTTAAAACTGAAACGATGACTTCAGCTCCATCGCCCGGTAAGCGCCGTCACCATTGCATCATAGCAACCATCGGATCAACGGTCGAATAAAAGCGAGTGGATCTCGCAGTAGATCCTCGTGATAGTCATTGGATTCATCCTGAGCGGTCGATTGAATCGCTCAATTTAGTCATTCGTCCGCGGGGTCTTAGGAGACATATTCTAGTGGATCTTGTAAAGTGCTCTGACCTCGGTGCTAGAGTGTTTTATGAACTCAGAGCCAGACAGCATAGGGGTTAAATCACCTGTTGACAGTGTTAATCGGACGTTATATATACTGGCGGCCTCTTCGAAGTGCGATATCACTATCAATCGGTAGGAGGGCATGTGCTGGGTCAGGAGTACATTTGTCCTGAGGAATTGACATTGCCGCGAGGTTACACCCAGGTGATCAATGCGGGGCGTATAGTATGGATCGCGGGGCAAGCGGCTATAGACCGGTATTCCAATGTTGTCGGAAAAAACGATCCTGAGGCTGAGGCCCGCCAGGCACATGCAAACCTAGAGACGGCAATTCGTGGTGCCGGGGGTGGCCTCAGCGACATTGTCAAGATCGTTACCTACCTTACAAGTCGGGACTGCGCACCGGCAAAGCGACGTGTGCGAGTAGAATTCTTCCCAAAATACCGTCCGATCAGTACGCAGGTGATTGTGCAAGAGCTAGCGCATCCTGAGTTCTTGATCGGAGTAGAGGCTGTAGCTATGCTGGGCGATTAGATAATAATTGTCTGCTATAGGCAAGGGCTTGTCATGTATACATCGTTCAACACAATGACAGACAGTATCGGTGATCTTGTTCTGGAAGACCGTGTTCATCGCTTGGTTTACGTGGATCCGAAGGTTTTCGATCTGGAAATCAAGGAAATTTTCGGAAGGACCTGGGTATTTGTAGGCCATGAGAGCCAGATAGCCAATTCCGGGGATTTCGTGACCACATACATTGGTCGGCAACCTGTCATTATGACGCGCGACACCGGCGGACAAGTCTTTGTGCTGTTTAACCGTTGTGCACATCGAGGTGCAATCGTCTGTCGTGAAGAGCGGGGCACGTCCGATCGATTAAAATGTCTCTACCATGGTTGGACGTACAGCAATAGCGGTCGACTGATCACTGTCCCGTCTCGCGACGCATATGGCCCCGACTTTAATGCCGACGAACTAGGGCTTGGTCGCGTCCCACGCGTGGAGTCGTACCGTGGCTTTGTTTTCGGGTGTCTCAGTTCAGACATCGAGCCATTGGAGACACACCTTGGAAGGGCCAAACCCTATCTTGATTTAATTCTTAATCGTGCTCCTGAGGGCGAAATCGAAGTTGACAAGGGTATTCAAAAGTTCGCGTACCGCGGTAATTGGAAGTTGCATCTAGAAAACTGGTGCGACGGCTATCATGCAGCATATACTCATGAGGCCATGTATCAACAAATCAGGTCCCGGACGGGTAAAAAACTAGTTCGCGGAGACGCGCGCGCCGAAAATGTCGACTTAGGACACGGCCACTGCATGATCGATTACTCGGCTGCCAAGGACGGGCCAAACATTGTGGGTGGATCCATGGAGGCGGTTGGCCGCGGAGGAACTGGACAAATTGACCCTGCACACTTAGCGGCTCTTCAGAAGCGTCTTGGCGCTGTGGAAGCGGAGAGGGTTCTCACAAAAAGCAACATGAATATTATAATGTACCCGAATCTACTTTTCCGCTCAGATGCACAGGGGTTTCACGTCATCCGGCCCATAAAAGTGGATTACACGGAGGTGTTCTACTATCCGTATAGACTGAAGGGCGCGCCGGACGCCCTAAATGATTGGTTCGTTCGGAGATCAGGCCCTAATGCGGTGCATCCGGTTCAAAACGATGATACTGAGGCGTATGAGTGTATCCAAGACGGGCTCGCCGCAGAGAGTATGGAGTGGGTGCTTTTTAGCCGCGGCATGCATCGGGAACGGGTGGAACCCAATGGCGAGATACGAGGATTAGCCTCCGATGAAGTCGGCCATCGAGGACAGCATCGGGAATATAAACGCCTAATGCTGCGAGGAGAGTAATTCCGCATATCAATAGAGTTGTAGGGGGAATTTTCACTATTTGACCCGCGATAAACGTTTTCCAAAGGAGATTTAGATGGCAGAATGCAAATTAAGGGAAAGGAACCGAATATTGGTTCCTCTCGTACTGTTCATATGCGCTACAATGTTGCTGACTCCCACACTCCCTATGGTGACGTCCAGACTCATAGTATTAGCGGCTCCCAGTCCGACCCCAACCCTCAAGCCGGCATGGCGGGTGAAGTGGGAGACTACGCTTGCCGCTGCGAAGCGAGAAGGCGTGTTGGTAGCAAACGGACCTCCTGGCGACCCTCTCCGGAAAGCCTTGAAGGAGTTTCAAAAGGCATACCCAGATATCAAATTAAAGTTAACCGGTATGAGTGGCCGGAACTTCGCGCCGAGAATCTTATCTGAGAGGGGGGCAGGGAAGTACCTCTGGGACATTCATATCGGGGGTTCTGGCACCCCGGCAAGACACTTGAAGCCTAAGGGTGTACTCAAAAAGATCAAGCCCGCCCTAATTTTGCCCGATGTGATAGACGATAGTATGTGGCGGGGCGGGATCGATCCAGGTTTTTATGATAAACAGAAGGACTCAGTGTACTCATTCGAGGCATCGCTCGCATTCCCTGTATGGGTCAACCAAGACTATGTACCCAAGTCGCAACTAAGCCAAATAAAGGATCTCCTCAATCCGCGGTGGAAGGGGAAAATCGTATGGGATAATCCACTCAGGTTCGGGGTAGGGATCGGTTATTGCGGCCATTTACTACGAGTCTTGGGAGAAGACTTTATTCGGAAGCTGTTTGCACAAGACATCGCTATTAGCACAGACCACCGGCAGCTTATAGAAATGCTGGTCAGTGGTCGCCGTCCTATCGCTGGCGGCGTAAGAGAAGAAATCCTCGGATTGTTCCAGGCTGAAGGACTAGGGCTGAATGTGAAGCCACTTTCTCCTGATACCGAGGAGGGGGTGTACCTCGCCCAATTCTCAGGCGGAACGGTTTTGATAAATCGGGCGCCTCATCCGAACGCAGCGAAAGTCTTTTTAAACTGGCTCTTGTCCAAAAAAGGCCAGACGGCGTGGACCACTCACGCAGGCACGAACAGCCGTCGCCTGGACGTTACAGTAGGTCGTGATCCTCGACCTAACCCAAACGTCCGCTACCACGATGATATAGCTATGGAGAAGAACCTACCCCTCGCCGTCCAGTGCGTCGGGATAGCCAAGGATGTGATTAAGTAGAAGCCTATCGCTGCAGGGAACGGACAGACTATGCTTAAAAGGAAGATGGTGTATACATTTTCTCAAGTCTATCGTGCTCTCGGTTATGCACAAGTGTCTTTTATTTTATAGTTTTATTCAGGCCCAGGTGCATATAACTTTGTGTAGGTAAATATATGTCAGAGGATGTACGACGGCAAGCAAAAGAATTTCTATATACAGAGGCAGATTTGCTTGATGACTGGCAGCTCCATGAATGGCTCCGGCTATTTACCGATGATTGCCGCTATTGGATGCCCTCAAACACAGATGATTATGACCCGGAATCACAGGCATCTCTTGTATACATGGACCGGAACTGTTTAGAGGATCATGTCTTTCATCTCCTCAGCTCTGCAACCCATTGTCAGGTTCCCCGATCCCGAACCAGACGTATCATTGGGAACATACGTGTCCGATCCGAGGATAAGGGAAAGGTGCATGTATCTAGTAACTTCATAATTTGTGAGGTTAGATTGAACCGGGACCGGCTATTGGGAGGAAGATGTGACCATTTCTTTCAGATAGAGAATACTCATTGGAGTATCAGAATGAAGAAAGTGACGCTCGTAGACAATAACGTACCCTTGACGAATCTCTCGATCCTCTTCTAATGGACTGACGGAAGTTCCACAATTCGGATGGACCTCAGCAATGAATTTGCGGTAGTGAGGGTCCGGCTGCTTGATCTCGATACCAATAGGGCGAGGCTGAAAATCTCTAACATCGAGAGTGGACGCTTTATTTATCTCGATCCGTTTGAGATCGCGAGCCTCACTGCAACCAAGCTCGAAGGCTTCGACAGGTTCACAAGGCCTGGTTAGACCATAGTTGCACGCCCGCCAACGCTACAGTTAGTATTATCGAACATATTATTGATCCTCGTATAATATAATGACATCAGAAAAGGCTGGACTGTTTCCAGAAGGCGGTAACGAGACGAGGCCTGCGGCGCATTCGGCAAAGGGCGCGACGAGCATGGTGGCTGAGTTGAGCGAAGTCCTTGGCACAGAAGTTGGGCAGTTCATGATGCTTCCAGTATCCCCAGAGGTATTCGACGGGATTCAGTTCCGGTGCATAGGCCGGCAACCGTTCCAGCACCAACGCGCCTTCGGTAGCGGCAACAAAGTCCCGAACCAACCGGCTCCGGTGGCTGGGCAGTCCGTCCCACACTACCAGCAGCGGCCCGGAAACATGACGCATCAAGTGCTTCAGGAATTCGATGATCTGGGGGCTCTTGATGGCTCCCGGATACACTCGAAAGTACAAGCGCCACCAGGTGACTCCGGCGATGGCCGACAGACTCTTCCAGTTGAAGTGATATTGCAGCACTGGCGTCTGTCCTCGGGGCGACCACGTACGATACCGATTCGGCCGCTCGCTCAGCCCGCTTTCGTCCACGAACACTATGGTTCGCCCCTCGTTTCGGGCTTTTTTTTAATCTCCGGCCAGCGCTTCTTCTTCCACTGCCGGATCGCCTCTTCATCTCGTTCCAAGGCACGTCCCGTCGGCCGCTGGCAACTCCACCCCAACTGCCGCAATATCCGCCAAACATGGCCCGGATGGTATGTGACTCCGCAGGCTTCCCCAATCAAGTGGGCCACTCGCCTTGCGGTCCACAGGCTCGTGTCGTACCCCAGCGCTTCGGGTCCCCGTTTCAAACCGCCCTCGATCTTCTTCAGATCCGCCGGGCTCAGTCGCGGCTTGCGTCCGGCACGCCCCGCCTGCTTGAGCCCGGCTCTGCCGCTCTCGGCCAACTGCCGCGCCCATCGATTCACCGACTGGCGGTGCGCTCCCACCCAACGCGCCACCTCCGCCTCCGACAGCCCTCGCTTCAACAGCCTCCCCGCCTCCATCCGCCGCCGCTCCAATGCTTCAAAGTCCCGTCGCACTCCAAGTGGGTTTCCCATACCACCACTATACATTAGTTCTTATCCAATGTTACTATATTATGCGGTTCTCAATAATAAAGGCGCCCCCTCAATCCACCTTGTAACATTAGAATGGGACGGCTAAAAGACGGTGGAAGGCGATATAAGTGTCCAATGACCATTAGTCTGTCAGTTCGGCAGCGTTTGCGGTCTCAGCTTCTGAGTTTGGTGCCATGGACCGTACTGGTATTGACCATGGGCATGGTGCTGTCACCGGTGCTGCTCATCTTGCTCCACAGCTTCGAAGCCGGGGAACCCAGTAGCGTAACTACTTACAATTTGAATTCCTGGCGGTTGGTGTTGTCGGATTCAAAAATGCTCTCGGTGGTTTGGAACACTATTGCACTCACTGTGGCCCGGCATGTCGTATCGTTCCCGACCGCCATTCTGCTAGCCTGGATACTGGCGCGCACAGACATTCCTGGCAGTGGGTGGCTCGAATTCCTGTTCTGGGTGGCATTTTTTCTACCGACGCTGCCAGTGATTTTGGGTTGGATTATTTTGCTGGACCCCGACCGCGGCTTACTTAATCAATGGATCACCCGGTTGCCCTTTGTTGACAAGGGACCTTTCAATATTTACTCGTTCTGGGGAATTGTATGGGCCCATCTCGGAACGAATGCGATTGCGATCAAGGTTATGCTATTAACCTCGGCTTTTCGAAACATGGACGCCACGCTAGAAGAGGCATCCAGGGTATCCGGCGCCACCGTTCTAGGCACGCTGGCCCGGGTTGTAGTGCCGATTATGACACCGGTGCTACTAGTGGTATTGCTGCTATCTGTTATTTACTCGCTGCATGGGTTCGAAGTAGAGCTGATTCTTGGATTCCCCTTTCGGTTCTTTGTCTATAGTACCCAGATCTATCTTTTTGTTCACCAGGACCCTCCAATATTGCCGCCGGCAATGACGTTAAGCAGCATTATTCTCGTAGTGATGTTGCCCATCATCGTCATGAACGGGTGGATAAGTCGGCGGCGGCGGTACACGACTGTGACTGGGCATTTCAAGGGCCACAAAGTGCGGCTACATAAGTGGAGGACTCCCGTCTTCCTGATGGTACTTGGCATTGCAATGACAATCACCGTAATTCCTTTTATCTTTTTGATGATTGGGACATTCATGAAGCTCTTCGGTTATTTCAACCTGGTCCAGCCATGGACAACAGTGCATTGGATCCGCGTTCTTAACGATCCGATCTTCCTTAGCTCAATCAGAAACACTTTAGTGCTTGCATTGGGGACAGCGTTAACCAGCGTTATTGTTTCTACGATTATTGCTTATATCGTCATGCGTACTTCCTTTGTTGGTCGTACCACCTTGGACTTCATGTCTTGGTTGCCAGCGACCATACCCGGCATTATCCTTGGTTTAGGTTTACTTGGGATGATTCTTCGAAGTCCGATCTTCTCTTCTCTCTATGGCACTATGCCCATTTTGGTTATTGCAGTGGCTATCGGTAGAATGACGATTGGTGTGCAGATGATTAGGAGCAACTTTGCCCAGTTGAGTTTGGAACTCGAAGAGGCGGCCTTGGTGAGCGGCGGGTCAAGGTGGAACGCTTTCCGACGTATTCTTTTGCCCATAATGGCCCCAACACTGATGCTGGTGGGTGCTCTGAGCTTTATTTTGGCAGCTCGCGACGTCAGTACGGTGGCCCTACTTGCGACCAGCGACACCAGACCTCTTGCACTCCTACAGATGGATTTCATGTTTACCGGGGTCTATGAACGTGCAGCGGTGGTGGGAGTGGTCGTGGTAGCTCTGTCAACAGGAGTAGCCCTAATCGCGCGAGCGTTTATAAAGGAATCAAGTCTTCATAATTATTAATTTGTGGTACCGGGTCGTGCGTGATCTCCCGCTTCCAACGTGCTCGCGAGTTCTTCAGGGTGTCGAGATTCGACGGGTCGGATCGTGAGTCCCAACGTGGGGCCCGTGTTCTGTAACGCTTTCGGGGACTGGAGAGGTCAAGTCCGTGGTGAGATAGGCGACCTGTGTCACCTTTTGCAACGTCTCATGAAGTAGTTCCAATAGTTTCGTGTATGCGTCTGAGCTCTGCTCAGACATCCCCGTGACGTTTCTGCCCGCCCGGGTAAGGCTGGCAACAAGCCCCCTTCTTACTGGATCGCCAGCCGCCAATATGACGACGGGGATCGAAACTGGGGGTGGACTGAATCGACCCGGGTTTCACGGACAGTTAGTTAAGCCACACGTTCCATAGATTCATAGGTCGTTGGGGTGTGGTATCCCAGCGACTCATGGAGGTTGCCCGTTATTCAAGCCGTGATCCCGGGGTGATGAGCTATGGGTTGCGCTGATTAAAACGCCGCGTCCAAATGGACAGGACGTTCCAAGAGAGAATTGACACGATACAATCTGGAATCCGAAAGGGAAGGGAACCCAAAATTGCAAGAAGGCAAGCATGACCCCGGCCCCGCATCGCGTCGAGCCCCCGCAACGACCCCGTCAGGCCCCGCCGTCGGGTCAGGCTTCTTTCAGTATCCATTCCCGGAATGCCTGCACGCCCGGCTTGCGCCTCGAGTCGGCCGTCGTGATGAGGCAGCACCGCACGGGCGCCTCGACCTGCCGGTCGAAGAGCGGGACCAGCTCGCCCCGTTCCATCTCCCGCGCGATCACCCGCGAGTGGCCGATGGCCGCCCCGATGCCCTCCACGGCGGCGGCGACCACCATGCTGTAGAGCCGGAAGCCCGACGCCCGCGAGAGGTCCGGCGAGGGTTTGCCCTGGCACGCGAACCAGTACGGCCAGTCCGTGTCCCAGCCGAGATCGTACAGCAGGGGCCACTGGCGCAGGTCGAGCGGGTCTCCGGGCCTTCCCCGCGCCTCGATGAGGCTCGGACTGCCGACCGGCAGCAGGTTCTCCTCGTAGAGCGTATCCTCGTACAGCCCCTCCGGGCGCGGCGCGGCGGTCTCGCCGACGTATGCGAGCCAGATGTCGAAATCGCGCCGCGCCGGGTCGACGCCGCGATGGTTGGTCTCCAGCTCGATGACGACGCCGGGGTGGGCCAGATTGAAATCCGCGAGCTGCGGCATGAGCCACTTCTCGGCGACGGCCTCGACCGATACCAGTTTCAGCCGCTGCGTCCCGTCATCGCCGCGGCGGCGTTCCGAGATGAACGAGATCTCGGCCAGAATGCGCTGGACATCCTTCAGATACGCCTTGCCGCGCACGTTCAGGCGGACGCCGCGATGGCCGCGCTCGAACAGCGCGGCGCCGAGATGCGCTTCCAATACCTTGACGCGGTAGGCAACGGCCGAGGGTGAGACGTGGAGCTCCTCGGCCGCCTTGGCGAAGCTCTCGCGGCGGGCCGCGGCTTCGAAGAAACGCAGGCATTCAAGCGGTGGAAGGGATGGCATGGTCGCGGATCTCCGAACAGGAATCGTTGCTCATTTGATCACCTGCTAGGATAGACGTGTCGCAGGCCGATTGTGAAACGGAAAAAATTTGGGCTCAGGGCTAATTCAATTTGGGCAAATAGGGGGGGGTCAATCGGGCCGAGGTCAGGCAACATGAAAAAGGGGTCAAGCTCCAGCAGGATGGTGGTTGCAGCGGCCATCAAACCTGAAAGGAGAAGACACATGCTTTGGTGGACCGCGTCCAAGTGGACAGGACATTGCAAGAGAGAACTGGCATAATACAAGCTGGAATCCGAAAGGGAAGGAAACCCGGAATAGCAATAAGGCAAGCCTGACACCGGCCCCGGGTTTTCTGGGTAAAAACCGAGAATGCTGTCCGCCCTAATTTATAGGCCGTTTCAGGCCCGTTTTTCGAGCCCTAAATACCCCGGAAAATACGGCCGGCTTACGGCCCATTTCCATCCGATTTTGTCGGAATCTCCAATTATTTCCATCCGCCTACGCTGGCTCTTTGGAAACGCCTTATACAAGGCTGGATCCGGTAAGGCATTATGACATGTGCGTCGGGTGTGGGATTGGGGGGAAGGCGGGTTCCATTCTATGGAAAAATAATTTTTTGTTTCAACACGTAGGAAAGCGCCATGAAGAGTTGGGGCATATAGGCTTTGACTAAAATACCGAGACCTATGTTTTATGGCTGAAAGACTCACGCGATGTGTTCGAGTGTAATAGGGGGTATATACGAGGAGATGAGTTTTCCTCGATGGAGGCGGCTAATCAGACTTCGGCATCATCGGTGTCCGCCAGGATCTTCATCATATGTGGATGGTTAATCTGAGCAGAGAAGGTCGAAGAGATAAAAATAATGATGAACCGGATATCGGCAAGGCGCTTGAAGAATTATAAGGTGTGGATGACTTTGCCGAAGAATAAACGGGGACCTGGCGTGATCCTGACGGTTCTGGGCGTTATATTTGGTGCTATATTAAGTCGGATTATGAAATATTACGATTTTTTATTAAATTGGATAGGCGTCAACCCAGGTATACAAGTCCCTTTCCAATCAATGCAGGCTGGAATAAGTTGCGCCGTGGTCGAGCAACACCGGGACCACGCCGATGAGAGAACGAATCCATGACCAGGATGCAGGAACTGAACACCCGTCTCGACAAATTCCCGCGCGTGATCCTGGCTCATGTTCCGACCCCGATTGAGGCGATGCCGCGTCTGACCGCGCATGTCGGCGGGGCCGCCCTCCTGGCGAAGCGCGATGACATGACCGGGTTCGCCGCCGGCGGCAACAAGGTGCGCCAACTGGAATATTCCTTCGGCGCGGCGGTCGCCGAGGGCGCCGACATAGTGCTGATCACCGGGGCGGTGCAATCGAACTACATACGCACCACTGCCGCAGCTGCCGCCAAGCTCGGCATGGCCTGCCACGTGCAGTTCGAGGAACGGGTGGCGGGCATGGGCAAGGACTATTACGCCAGCGGTAACGCCCTGCTCGACCGGATTTTTGGCGCCAGCACCTCGACCTTCCCGAGCGGCGAGGATGAAGGGGCCGCCGATGCCAGTATCGCCGGGCTGGCCGAGCAATACCGGGCCAACGGCCGCAAGCCGTATCTGATGACGCTCTCGGCTGTTACCAAGCCGCTCGGCTCGCTCGGTTACATGCGCTGCGCCGCCGAGATCCTGGATCAGACCACCGTATTAGGCGAGCCGATCGATGCCATCGTGCTGGCCAGCGGCAGTGCCGCAACCCATGTCGGCACCCTGCTCGGCCTGCGCCTGCTTGGCTCCGATATTCCGGTGCACGGTATCTGCGTGCGCCGCGATGCGACGTACCAGACCGATCGGGTACGCGGCATCAGCCGGCTCGCCGAGGACCTGCTCGGTTGCGGTCGCCTGGTCGAGGACGGTGACATCCTCTGCCATGACGACTGGCTCGGCCCGGGCTACGGCCGGCTGACCGACAGCACCCACGAGGCGATCGGCCTCGCCGGCCGCCTGGAAGGCATGATCGTCGACCCGGTGTACACCGCCAAATCACTGGCAGGTGCGATCGGGCTCTCGCGGCGCGGCGTGTTCAGCCAGGGCCAAAAGGTGCTGTACCTGCACACTGGCGGCATGCCGGCGGTTTTCGCTTATGGGAACGCGATGTTGGGGTGATGAGAACGATATGGCCGTTCGTCCTTCGCCCCGAACGGGCCGATGCCTGGGGATAATCCGTAACTGGTGTCAGGCAACATGAAAAAGGGGCCAGGCTCCAGCAGGATGGCGGTTGCAGCGGCCGTCAAACCGAGACCTGTCACATCGGCTTCGGAGAGGCGATTTTTCATCGGCTTTCATTCTTCAAATTGAGCGCCAGCAGTTCCCGTAGCGCGTCATCCTCTGAAATCCCGGCATCCCATCCATAGGCCGCCGCGACGGCGGCATCGAGGTCGGCGTGAGCGTCGGCGAGCCATTGTGGACGGGCATTGTAAAGATTGGTCAGGGTGCGTTTCTTGAGCTCCTTCACCGCCGCTTGGTCGCGGGCAACCGGACGCTTGGGGTAGCCGGGGACCGGCTCGTCGATCCATTCCACCCATTCAGGCGGGTTGAGCCAGCGGTTGCGAAGCTCGACTAGCCGTCGCGCGGCCTCGGCAATGGCGATTGCATGCGGTTCGTTGGCATAGTCGGCAGCGGGTATGTCGGGCGACAGCCCTTCCGGGAAAGGGAAGGTCTCGAAGGTGGTGGTCGGCGTGTAACGCGGGCGATCTTCCAAGCTGGTGCCGAGCCTGAGCGACCAAGCCTCGTGAAAGCGGCTGTGCAGGATGCCGAAGGTCGTGTCGTCATCGCGCGCGATGACAACCAGTTGATGATCCGGACAGATGCGGGCGTCGAACCAGGCGAACAGTCGATGCTTTGCCACTGTCGGCGTGGCGATGAAGCGCGCCATGCCGTCTACGGCCCGCCACATCGCCGGCCGGGTGCGCCAGTGCCGCCACCACTCATCCCTGAGCGCTTTGATCCGATTGCTCGCCCGCACCGGCTTCACATGCTCCACAACATGCGCGAATGGCTCTTCATAAAGCGCGGCTTCCGCCTCGGTCATGGAGGAACCGAAGTCGATGATCCATTGATCGGAGAAACGTCGTGTCAGGTCCATGCCGTTGATCCTGGGTTTCAAAACATCGGCATTCTGGCGTCCGGTCGGGTTGGCGGGAAGCCGCAACCATTTCCGCGCAACGTCGCCGGGAATATCGAACGAACCGTTCTTGTTGACCCCCAGGAATGCGGTGGACCGGTTTTCGGTCAATCCCGACGCCCGCGTAAGGTCGATGCCCCCTTCCGTGAGGTCGGCGTGAACATGGGCTGTTTCCGCGCCGTTCAGAAAGACGGGGAGGCCCGTGCTCTTGGGGGCGAAGCAAATCAGCGAGACCCGGACGGCGGCACCATCAATAACCCAGGGTTCGTCCGACCAAGCGTCGAAAATAGCACTGTCGTCGACGATCCTGTCGAGAACCGCTCGATTGTTTCCGCCTCGGATCGAGTTCGTCGCGACGAGACCGGCGCGGGCGATCTTGCTTCGGGCTACTAACTCGCCAACCTTATGGAACCAGTAGCAGACAAGATCAGCGGATGCGGGAACCGAACCTCGATAAGCACGGCGCAAACATTCAGTGTATTCGTGGCCGAGGCCATCCCGCATAACCCGATCCCCGAGAAACGGCGGGTTGCCGATCACGACATCAGCCTTCGGCCATTTCGGCTCGCTTCCGTCGGGTGCGAGGATCGCATCAAGGCATTCGATGGTGTCAAGCGGCTTGAGGATCGGATTGCGCGATTCGTTGAACCCGTTGCGACGCATCCATTGTATGTCGCCGATCCAGACCGATACGCGGGCCAATTCCGCCGCATAGGCGTTGATCTCGATCCCCTTGACGTTGGCCGGACCTACCGCCGGAAACGCCCGCTCGAGGCCCATCGCCTCGGCCTCCAGTTGCACCCGGTGCTCCAGGTCCTTGAGCGCGTGCAGCGCGAGATAGAGGAAGTTGCCCGAGCCGCAGGCGGGGTCGAGCACGGTGAACTCCCGCAGCCGTTCGAGGAAAACACGCAGTAGCCGTTTCGCCTGCCCCCGCTGTCGAGTCGCCGCCGCCTTCGGCTTGGCCGCATCCGCCCGTTCAAGGACCGCGGCGACCTCGGCCTTTGTCTTTTCCCATTCGGCGAGCCAGGGGCGGATGATCACGGGCTCGACGATCCGCATGATCTTGTCCCGGTCGGTGTAATGAGCTCCAAGCTGCGAGCGCTTGTCCGGGTCGAGCCCGCGCTCGAACAGCGTGCCCAGGATCGAAGGGTCGATCTCCGACCAGTCGAGCGCCGCCGCCTTGAGCGTTGTCTCGATCTCCGCCTTGTCCAGGGGCAAGGCGGTGTCGTCGTCGAACAGCCCGCCGTTGAACCATGCCACCGCTTCGAACCCGATCCGGCCTCCGGTGGACATCGCCCCGAACAGATCCCGCGCCATGACGGCGAAGTCCCCGGGCCGCTTTCGCCCTTGTTCCAGCATCCGGGTGAACATGTTGTCGGGCAGCAGGCCCACATCCTCGACGAACATGCAGAACACAAGACGGTTCACGAAATGCGCCACTGCCTGCGGCTCGTGGCCGTGCTCCCGCAACGACTGCGCCAGCAATGCGAAGGTCGCCGCCGCGCGTTCGGTCAGCGCCTGCCGGCTCTCGCCGGGGCGCAGGCGCTCGGGGTCGGACATCGCCCACTTGAGCCTGTCGCGGGTGGCCGCATCCGCAAGATCGTCCAAGTCGAACTCGTGGGTCCGGCTGACGCTGTTGGTCCAGTTGGTGCGGATGCGGAACCGGGCCATGTCCGAGACGATCAGCAACGGCGGGTTCTCCAGTGCAAGCGCGTATTGCCGCAACTGGTTGAAGGCCGCGTCGAGGTCCGCGTGCTTGCCCTTGTACTCCCAGGCGAAGCGGTGCCGCTTCCACACGTCGGCCCAGCCGTCGCCGCCGCCGTCTTTCCGGGCGCCGCGCTCGAAGCAGTAATGCTCGCCGGTCGGGTCGGCTTCGGCCGGCGTCGGCTCGTCCAGCAGCCGGCACAGGTCGATGAAGTGCTCCTGTGACGCCGAGCGCTCCTTTAGCTCCGATGCCCGCCATTTGGCAATGAACTCGCCCGGCGTCATGGCGCCAATCGCGCGGGCGCATCGTGTCCGGGACGGCGTCCGGCATGTTCACTTGAATCGACAAAGTTCAATTGTTCCCGGCTCCGTGTGTTCATCGTGTTCCACTCAAGATACCGTGATGCCTTGTGAGCGGCAAGAGAGAGCTGCGGCGATCCCACGATGCGGGTTGCCCGCGAGATGAGCGTCGCCAAACACGGACGGCCATTCTCCGAAAGCAAGGTCGGTGATGATGACGATCGAGCTCCGCTCACGGAGTTTGCTGACGAGATGGAACGGCAACTGACCGCCGGTCCGGGCGAAAAGCAAATAGCCGAACTCGTCGAGGATGACAAAGTCGCACCGTCTAAGCTGCTCGGCCCTGCTTGCCCGTGTGCGCCTCGGTCTTGAGGTGGTTGACCAAGCGACGACAGTGTAGCATCACTTTACGACTCTAGTTCTGTATAATTCTATGCCGATCTCGAAGCAATTGCTCTTGCACTACGCCGTTGAAAATTTTCCAATGAACTCACTAAAATCGAGTCGTCAATGGAATTTTTCAGATATGTGCGAGAAAAAGAGCCAATAGGCGCAATCGCTCTTGTGTTTTCGGCGATCTTTGCGATTGCGCAGAGCGATTGCATTTACGAAAAATTCCGCCAAAGGCCGGCGGCCGGGTTGTATCGCGCCGAATTTCCCAATCTTCACGGATGCTGACTCGCTCGGTTGAAGATTGATAAACAGGACTGGAAAAGGAGGATTGTGATGAAAACCATCAGGCACTTGATATGGTTTCTCGTTTCGATCGGGGCCTTGGTAGTGACGACGAGCGCGCCTCCAGGGATGGCACAGACATACAACGAAAACGCAAGCATTGTTGCAGCGATAGAGACAATCACCTATGACAACGGCCGTTATCACGGGCAGACACGAAACGGCAAACCGCACGGGCGCGGGGTCTACACGTGGACCGATGGCAACCGCTACGAGGGCGAGTTCGTCGACAACGAACGGACCGGGCGCGGGGTCTTCACGTGGACCAATGGCGACCGCTACGAGGGCGAGTTCGTCGACAACGAACGGACCGGGCGCGGGGTCTTCACGTGGACCGATGGCAACCGCTACGAGGGCGAGTTCGTCGACAACGAACGGACCGGGCGCGGGGTCTTCACGTGGACCGATGGCAACCGCTACGAGGGCGAGTTCGTCGACAACGAACGGACCGGGCGCGGGGTCTTCACGTGGACCAATGGCGACCGCTACGAGGGCGAGTTCGTCGACAACGAACGGACCGGGCGCGGGGTCTTCACGTGGACCAATGGCGACCGCTACGAGGGCGAGTTCGTGGACGACAAACTGCACGGCCGCGGGGTCTATACGTGGACCAATGGCAACCGCTACGAGGGCGAGTTTGTGGACGGTGAACTGACCGGGCGCGGGACCTACACCCGGCCTAGAGGACAAGCGTGGGGGGCCGTCGCAGTCGAGACCGATCCTGCCCGAGGACCACGTTACAAGGTCTGCCAGGATTGCGGGTTCTAAGGCCGCTGTCAGGATTGTCTTTTTGATATTTTGGGTTTCCTTCCCTTTCGGATTCCAGCTTGTATCGCGCCGATTCTCTTGTGGAACGTCCTGTCCATTTGGACGCGGTCCGCCAAATCATGGATGCGATCCTTTCTCGTCAATGGCATATACCTGGGCGTATCGTCTGTGACAGTCTAACCCGACGTAAGCATGGGGTCTTCTCCTTTCAGATTCGATGGCCGTTACAACCACCATCCTGTTGGAGCTTGACCCCTTTTTCATGTTACCTGGCCCCCATTACTCCGGCGCTGCTGGTGCGGTCGCTCCCGGTTGAAATCTACCTTGCAGGAAGGAGAAGGCTGCCGGCTTCACCGGCGCGCGGGACGCCATAGCCGCCGTCGCCGTGCGGTGCCCGGGCACTCAGTGTGCCGCCCGGATCGTCAGCGCCGGGTTCTGTGCGAAAAAGTTGTGCGGGATGATGTGAATGGTCTTCCAATCGGTCGACATCACCGGCCAGTTCTCGGCCCGCGGGAGGTGGTGGAACCCCGCGGTGAACCACGTCACCACGTCTGTACCCTGCAACGGCCGGTCCGCCTTGACCCACTCGGCCAACGTGTCCGAGCCGTCGCTCTGCATCGGGAACTCCCCGCCGGCATAGCGTTGGGCCGGATCGTGGACGGTGTTCCAGATCGTGTACTCGATATAGGCGTTGCGTCTCATCGGCGGGTCGGCGGCGTAGTCGAACGGACCGTAGGCAACGCTGCCGCGATGGATCATGTAGGCGGGGTGATGGCCCAGCGGCGTGCGCTCGGCTTGGTTCAGGACCAGGAAGTACATCGGCGCCATCGCGCTCAAGGTGTAGCGCGCCTCCAACTCAGAGGCCGGGGTTGAGCGCTTGACCGTCCAGAACGAGCGGCGCGGGCTGTCCGTTGCCGGCTCGCCGGCCACCACCTCCAAGACGGCGGGATGATTGATTGGGCCGTCGACGTCGAAGTCCAGGCGGAAGTTGAAATAGTGGTCGTGGAACGGCGCCACGAGGTTGGGCGCCACCAACGTGCCGTAGGCGGTGTCGGCGACGGTGGTCGGGTCCTCCATCGAGGCGGAGGCAACGCCCTTGACCGCATCCAGGCCGGTCGCGCCGATCTTGATGTAGATCTCGCCGTTCTGACGGAAGCGATAGTCGATCAAATAGTCGTAGTTGCCGACGACGGAGACGCTTCGCACCACCAGCTCGATATCGCGCCGGCCCTCGGCCGGCACGAACGTGGCTTCGCCCTGGGCGAACACCTCGAAGTGGCGCCAAGCCGGGTCGCCGATGGATCGCTCGAACACGCAGATTGCGTCCGGGATCTCCAGCGGTCTGCCTCGGTCGTCGTTGACGAACGCCGGCATGAAGGTCGCGTGGCGGGGGCAATCGACGCCGGCCGTCAAGGGGCTGAGGAACAGGCCGAAGCCGTATTCGCCGCTGTCCATATAGGTGCGAAAATACCAGCCCGCAGCCGGATCCATGTAGGGCACGAACACCTCGGAGAGATGAGCTTGGTAGAGCACCGACCGCCAGCGCTCGCCGTCACGCACGTCGATGTTCGAGAGCACGATGCCCGGTCGCTTGTCGACTCGCAGGCGGAAGCGCCAGATGTCCCATTCGATGCGCGAGCCCGTGATTGCGTAGCCGGGGCCGCCCGGCTGGGTCAGATTGACCGGGCTGGATGCCGGGCGCAACGGCCGGCGAGCGGCGACTTCCTGCTGCGTGTAGCCCCAGTCGTCCTCCGGCGCCGGCACGACGCCCTCGTCCACGACGCCGGTCGCCTCGCCTTTCATCAGATCGACGACCGCGAACAGGCCCTCGATCGGCTTGGCGTAGTAGTTCGAGCCTGCCGGATTGAGGTAACAGGGCACCTTCATCAGACGCGTGCCCTCGTACTCCGCGGTCAGGTAGTTGCCGGCGGTCAGCGGCAGGCAGAACACGTCGGCGGGAGTCAGGCCGCGCCTTGCCAGCCCGGCGACCATCTCCGGATGCTCGAGAGCGGCTCTCATAGCGCCGGTGAATTCCTCGAACAGCACCATAGGCTGGCCCGCGGCCGGGCCGGCGGCTTCGACCGCGCCGTCCGTAATGTCGACGACGGCGGTGCGAAAGCCGGTCTCGCTCAGCAGGTGCACCAGGGCGCGGCGCGGCGCGGGGTCTCCCTCGGACCACGCGAGGACATCCGCCTTCGGCGGCTCGATCAGCTCGATCAGCGGGTACCGCGTCCGGTCGTTCGCTTCGCCCGCCGCGCGCAGGATCTCGGTGACGCGCCGAATTTCCGCCGCCGTCAACCCGTCGAGCGGGTGGGAGACCGCCAGCGTGGGCGCGAGCACGAGGGCAGCGAGTGCGGTAGCGAACCGGTTTTTGGTCATGAAGCCTCCGAGCGAGCTCTCGTCCTGTAGAGTCGTCGTCCCATCGTAACGAATTGCCGCGTCTGTTCGGCCCTCATTCTCGACGAGCAGCTGGATTCCGGCTACCCGCCGTCACCGCTGGAGTAGGACACCGCCGGACCCGCCAGCACCCGGCTCTTTATCGCTCCCTTGTCCCATCAGACTCCTCCTGCTGCGGTATGACACATCAGAGATCCTCCGGTACCGACCTCATCGTTGTAGCGGCCATCAAACCTGAAAGGAGAAGACCCCATGCTTTACGTCGGGTTAGACTGTCACAAACGATACATCCAGCTAAATGCCATCGACGAGAAAGAATCGCATCCATGCTTTAGAACGCCGCGTCCAGATGGACAGGACGTTCCAAGAGAGAATTGGCACGATACAAGCCGGAATCCGAAAGGGGGGGAAACCCAGAATAGCAAGAAGGCATGAGGCGCCGGGGAGATTCGGACCCGGAGCCTCTACTTGGGCAGCATCTCGGCGGGTATCTGGCGCGGCCCGATACTCTCGTCGTATCTGTTGGTTTCCAGGTCGTACCGGCCGTGAAGGTTGGTCGGCACTCCGTCCTTTGCGCTGCGAATGATCACGGCGGCCGTTCGCTCGCCGACGTTAACCTCCAAATGGATGTCTCGTGGCCTGGCCAGGTGCACATCCCCGGGCGCGGCCAGGTAATCGGAAGTCTTTTCCACCTCGGCGTGGTCGGGTTTGGACCCGTCGTCGGTTCGCTTATACAGCGTGATCCGCTCGTGCCCGTCCAACAAGCCGTAGGCGGTGTAGATGGCTCCATGATCATGAGCGCGTCTCGGTTCGCCCTGCCGCTGGGCCGCTTCGTGGACCTGACCGTTGATAACAAACCCATAGTCCGGATCCTCGTAGAACAGCAGATTCCCGGCACGACGCTCCCCCGAATTTACGATTGAACCGGGAACCGGCCATGCTCTTGAGGCCTCACGAACCTCCGGGTCCTCCAGGAGCTCCTTCAGGATCGGCGGCAGCGCCGCCCACCGTTTGTCCAGGTCCGGCTCATTGGCGAACTGCTCCCGGGTCTTGCCGATGAAACGTTCAAGTGCGTTTTTGCCGCGAGTTTCCATAACTACGAAATCCTTCCTATCGAAGTGAAGCTGAGCTTGTCATTGCTTGGTTAGTTCGGCCGGCGCCGATGAATGACGAATCGCCGATCGCATAGAAACGCGCGCAGTTGTCCCACAGGATCTTCCGCTTGTCCTCGTCGGACAGCGGCAGTTGCAGGAAGCTCTCCGTGGCGTGCGGATAGCGGGAATCGCCGTGGGGGTAGTCGGTGGAGTACACGAGGTTATCGTTGCCGAGGAAGTCGATGGTGTAGCGCGCCGGAGTCTCGTCCGGCTCCACCGAGGCGACGCACTGTCGCTTGAAGTACTCGCTGGGCACCATGGTGAGCTCGGGCATGTCGAGGTCGCCCTCCAGCTCGTAGGCTTCATCAAGGCGCCACAGCAGCCACGGCAGCCAGGAGCAGTTGGCCTCCAGAAAGGCGACCTTGAGGGCCGGGTGCCGCTCGAGGACACCGCCGCAGAGGAAGCTGCCTACGCCGAACATCTGCCCGACGGGCTGGCCGTAAGCCCGCTGGATGCCGGAGAGCGGGCCGAACCAGGGCTTGCATAGTTGGGGGATGCTCGAACCCGAGGCCTGATGAAAGCCGAGGGGGATTTGCAAACTTTCCAGGGTATTCCACAGGGGTTCGTAATAGGGGTCGTGCCAGGCTTTGCCGTTGATAACATTGGAGCGCAGGAAGACCGCCTTGAAACCGTAGTCTTTTACCACCCGGTGGGTCTCCTCGACGGCGGCGTCGATGTCGTACACCGAGATCATGCCGGCGCCCAGCATGCGCCGCGGATCGGCCTGGCAGAACTCGTATAGCCAGTCGTTGTATGCTCTCGCGATGGCGGCGGCAAAGCGGGGATCGGGGGTCCGAGCCCCGCCGTCCGGGCCCACGAGGACGTTTAACCCCCGGCTGGGAAACATCACCGCAACGTCAAGGCCCTCCACGTTCATGGCATCGAGCTGCACCTCGCCGCTCCAGCCGCGCGCGGCATGGTTGTGGTAGAGAGCCTGGTTGCGCTCGTAGTTGCGCCCCCGCCTTGACGATATTCCGATCGTCCGGCCGCCCGGCGTTTGGTCCGGAAAGGCGATGCGCAAATCCCGCACGTTCTCGGAGGTCACGCCATGAGGCGCCATGGAGCGGAACTCCGGGGCAATGTAGCGTTCCCACAGGTCGGGAGGCTCCATGATATGCATGTCGCTGTCGAACGCCCTGAACCCGTTCTTGGCCATTGATTACCGCTCTCCTCTCACTCTAAAAAAGTTGTCAGGCCCGGGATTTCACTGAAGGCGTACGCGGTGTAGGCGCCGATCTGAAGGGCCTGGTCACGTCACACATGGAGCAGGATGCTTTGCCGATAGTGGGAGGCTAACCGCCTGCCCATGCGGGTACCAATATCACAGGGGTAGGGGTTGTCAACTATCAAAGAACGCAGCAGTATTGATGCGGGATGAGTTTAGGGATAATCTCCGTGCATGGCCCGCGCGCCACGAATACACTATCGCGGCGCCCTCTGCCAAATGATGCCGCGTGATAACCATGGGCAGCCTCACACTCGTGGCTATGTAAGGAGCAGGAATGCGCGACGGTTTAAGGATTTTTGATTCGGACACGCACCTCAGTCCGCATGCCGAAACCCTGGAGCCATACTTCGACGCCGCCATGCGCAAGCGGCTGCCCGAGTGGGAGAGCTGCAAGGTTCCATTTCGCGTGGGCTGGGCCGGCGAGGTTCTCGAACCGCCGTACCGCCACCGTTACCAGTTCAAGAAAAGAGCCGGCTGGCGCGAGGGCCTGCGTATACTAGGTGAAGCCGGTCCCAGGGAGCATATTGAGCGTCATTTCCCGACGTTCATGGGAAGCCGCTTTCCGACGCCCGGGGGGTCCGATGACGACGTGGAAGCGCGCATTCGGGATATGGACGAGGAAGGGGTGGACGCGCAGCTCATGCTTCCCGGACTGCCCCCGGCCACGGACGACGTGGAGATCGAGATGGGTTTTATCCGGGCCAACCATCGCTTTACCCAAGACTTCTGCAGCAAGCACCCGCACCGCCTGAAGTCTCTCATCGTGGTGAGCAACAGAGCCATCGAGGCGTCGGTGCAAGAAATAAAAACATGGGCGCGCGCGCCATGGGCCGCCGGCATCCATCCCCACCTGGCTGAAGGCGTTCCCATCGACCACCCGGACCTGGAGCCCATCTGGGCCGCCGCCAACGAGGAAGTGCTCTGTGTGTTGCATCACAGCTTCACCTCAGGCTATCCCGGGTACCGCGATCTCTGGGACAACCCGTTCATCGGCCGGACCGCCTCGCACCCGTGGGGCGCCATGAGAGCGGTGACGGCGTTTTTCGGCGCCGGGATCATGGAGCGCTACCCTGATATCCGCTACTGCATTCTCGAGTCGGGCTTTGGCTGGCTTCCGTTCTGGGCAGCGCGCATGGATGATCAATCCGTCTACATGCCCTACGCCCTGCCGGACAATCCGGCGCGCAAGCCCAGCGAATACATGACCGGCGGGCGCTTCTTCGCCAGCGTCGTGATCCACGAAGGCGAGAAGATGGCCCGAATGGTCACCGACTTCCTCGGCGACGGCGTTTTGATGTATTCGTCCGATTACCCCCACGCGGAATCCCGGTTTCCCGAGTCCACTAACAAGGTGCTGGCGTGGCAATCCCTGGGCGGCGAGGTGATGCGAAAAATGATGTGGGACAACGCGACGAAATGCTTCGGAGAGCCCTAGCCGGTTTTCGGTAATACCGGCTGCTTTCCCGATCGCCTATAGGATTACCCTTGAGGATATTGAGGAGCCGCGTCAATTCGATTACAGCGACCGGCAAATCGCCGAAATGGTTTATGTTGCGGCGATCTTTAATTTTCTCAACAAAACGGCTGACGCGTTTGGAATAAAGGGGAGCGGTAGGCTGGATATGCCCTATGATGTTCTTGCTGCAACCGCAGCCCCCGCATTCCGCCGAAAATAAGAGGTGGGATCGTCATGGAATACTGGTTGTTTGGGGTGGCGTTCTTTTTTGCCGGCATCGCCGTATACCGAAAGCTGGCACGATGGCGGATGAACCCCAAAACGAGAGTAGGTGCGCTGCTTCGGCGCTACCGAACCCTGGAAAGAAAGGGGCTGTCGGAGCGGGATTGCCTGATGCAACTCCTGACGACCAGCAAAGACTGGAAGTCTCTGCCCCATCTTTTTCTCGCTGAAGTCGTTTCGCGCTTGGCCACAATGGAAGACACTATGCGTTTCATCTCCGTTTCGGAAGACTACGGTTATCTTCGGAATCATTATCCCGGCCTCGCGGCTAAGACGGAACTGGAGTCGGCCATAAGAGGCGTGGCTTACCTGTTTGCAGGGTTGGGTTTCCGATTGCAAGAGGAGGGGCGCTACAAGGAAGCGATGTTCGTACAGAAACTTGCGTTAAAATTACAACCGGATCAGTATTTTACCAATCTTCCCCTGGCGGTCAGCTGCCATGAGACCGGCCAACATGCCGATGCGCTGCCGTTGTTTGAACGGGGCCTCGCTCAAGTCAACAACCTGCTGACTAGAGCGGACCTCGCAGAGTCGGAAAATGCTCAGGAAAACCGTTTGTGGACTGTTGCTGAAATCAGGAAGTTACGCAACCGCTGCAAGAAAATGTATGCGGCATGTCTGAAAGCTACCGAAGTCAAGAAGCAAAGCGCATAGCGCACGGCGCAAAGGACAGAGCACAATCGGCACTGCATCACGAGTGCTGAGTACAGAGTGGGGAAGGGTGTGGGGGGATAGGGAACAGATAGCAGTGGGAAGAGAGCAAAGATCAGAGGGTATAGAGCGAAGCACGCATTGAGCGAAGCGCATGGCGTACAGAAAGACAGTAAGCAGATGGCAGTAGGCAGCAAGAGACGGAGCGCAAAGGGTATACCGCAGAGGGGAAATAGCTATTGGCCGTCAGCTTTCATCTCAGCTACGAATAAAAGATACTTAACCGCAGATGAACGCAGATTATCGCCGAATTGTGACTGGTCATCCCGGCCAGGAGTAGCGTCCCTTCATATTATTCACGCCCAAAAGACGCCCTTAGCTCAGTCGGACAATTAGCCCTTATTGACAAGTCGGCTATGTTGGGAATAAGCTCTTGCCGGACTAAGGGGTTATAGAAATACTCCTATATTCAGCGGTTTACATATATTTAATGGAGGCAATACAGAAGGATCAGGCACCGGGACAAGGCATCACGCCGCCGGTGCCTTTTTTAGTTTATGTAATTATGTTGACATAGAATGTTGAGAAGCGTATTTCCCGGCTAATGCAGACAGAGGAGGGCATACAATGATCTACTTTTTGTCAATCCTTTTTTCGTTTGCTCTGGTAATTGCAACTCCGTTTTTCACCAACGCAGACAACGCAAATCCCAAATACGGCGGCACCCTGACATTCGCCACCCACAGAGATATATCAACCATGAATCCATTGGTTAGGACCTCTTCGCATAACGAGTGGGTCCGCCGGCTCATGTTTGAGTCCCTTTTAGAAGTAGACGAACGGGGGAAAATTCAGCCATATCTCGCAGAGTCATGGCGCATTTCTGGTGATGGGAAGACATACACCTTCCAATTACGCGAAGGCGTCAAGTTTCATAACGGCCAAGAGATGACAGCAGAAGATGTAAAATTCGCCATGGACTACACGCTGAACCCCAAGAATGGAGCTTCTGGTCGGACAAGGTTACGTCTGGTAGATCGAATAGAGGTCGCCGGAAAGTATACATTACGGATCACACTCAAGGCTCCAACTCCTGCGTTTATTCCTACGCTTGCCACCATCCAGTCATTTTCTGTTATTCCAAAAGAGTCGCTCACTGAGGGGAAAAGAAAACCTGCCACATTCCCACCAGGTACTGGAGCCTTCAGATTCGTCGAGTGGCGATCGAATCAAAAACTTGTGGTAGCAAGAAATGAGGACTATTGGCGTGGCAAAGCGTATTTGGACAAAGTCATAATCCGTCCTATCCCGGATTCCACTGTACGGTTTGTTGCTTTACGTTCCGGGGATGTCGACCTGATAGTTCGAGTTCCCAGCCAATGGGTCCATCGTCTTATGAAAGGTAAGGTAAAGGGTTTAAGGTACCTCGAAATGCGAGACACGGTCCGCTACAGAGTCCAATTCAATACAACCCAACCACCTTTTAACGATAAAAAGCTGCGCCAGGCTGTAGCCCACGCGCTTGACCGGAAGGAGCTGATTCAGGCCAGCTTCTTTGGCCTTGGTCAGCCGACCCTGCAAAAATACCGAAAGGGAGATGTGTGGTATTTCGATGAGATTCCATCTGTGTTGCATGACATGAACAAGGCGAAGGCGTTTCTTAAGGATTCTACTTATAATGGTGAAATTATCGAACTTGCTACTGGAAATTCAAGTGTGAATCAGTCTTTAGCTTCCACCATACAAGCTCAGCTCAAGCGGGTTGGGATCAAAGTGAAAGTCAATCCGCTCGAGTCGGGAGCCTCTAGACAAAGCGCTCGCCAAGGAGATTTTAGCTTTCGGGTTGGTGCTTCGGGCACCTACTTTGACCCATCAGATACCTACGGCAGGGAGCTTGCATGTGAGCGCAACCTGAAGCGGCGGATCAATAACCTCACGGGTTATTGCGACCCGGACATGGATGCGCTTATCAAAAAGGCAGAGCGAGAAATGGATCCTTCGACTCGGCGGGAGCTTTTTAAGCAAATCTTAACCAAGTTTACGGAAGATGTACCAACGATTTATTTCGCAGCTATTAATCGGTACTACGGCATGCGCGATAATGTGAAAGGCTTCACAAGCATACGCGAAGGCACCTACGAGTGGTTCGGCGGCGGGTTGAGCCGTACATGGCTAGATCGATGAAATGTTAGCAGACTTTTCACCGGAATCGCATTAGCGTGGGTACTAATTAGATTTAACATGTTGTGTGCAAAGATACGGGAAAGGTAGGGTGAGGCGATGGCAATCATTGATGCTGACGCACACGTAGTCGAATGGGAACGGACCTGGGAATACATGGGTGAAAGTGAGAGGGCTTTTGCGCCCCGTGTTATGGTGTTTAAAGAAGAAGTGCAGCGAGAGAGGTCTTTAACTAGGTTCTCCCCGAGTGAGTATTGGATGATCGGGGGGCGCGTTTTCGGTAAGGACGCAAACATCGGTTTTGACACAGCGACAGAAACGCGTGAGATGCAAGATGTCCAAGCCCGTCTAGCCCATATGGACCAGCTAAGAGTAGAAATTCAAGTCCTCTATCCCAGCCTTTTTCTGCGAACCCTCACTTCCTTGCCCCACGTGGACACTGCTCTATGCATGAGCTACAACCGCTGGCTTGCCGATATTTGGAAAGCGGGCAAGGGTCGCCTGCGCTGGGTGCTGATGCCCCCCCTTCACTACATTGACAAGTCCATCGAGGAATTAAACGTTGGCAAGAAGAACGGAGCCTGTGGCGTCTTCATCCGAGGACTCGAAGGAGACAAGCTTCCAACAGACCCATACTTCTTCCCTTTATACGAAGAAGCAAGTAGGTTAGGGATGCCGATCTGTGTCCATGCCTCACAAGGGAACCTGGACATGGTCGACATCCTTGGCCGGGGATCTAGCCTAGGCCAGTTCAAGTTCGGTCCCATCAACTTCTTTGGCAGCGTCCTCCTCGCCGGCTTGCCGAACAAGTTCCCAGACTTGGGCTGGGCCTTTTTCGAGGTCAGTGCCGAGTGGGTCCCCTACGTGATGAACCACTTAGAGATCGGCTACCGAAAGCGAGGTAAGGCTTGGCCCGGCACGGAATTCCTCAAGGAGAACCGTATCTACGTGGCCTGCCAAACTAGTGATGACCTTCCCTATATTTTGGAGCACGTAGGAGACGATAATCTCGTCGTGGGAACTGATTATGGGCACGACGATACCGCCACGGAACTCAACGCGCTGAGGAAAATAAAAGCAGATGGTAAAATCGCTGGCGAGTCGATTAACAAAATCCTCGAGAATAACCCAAAAGCTCTGTACGGGCTCTGACGTCCCCTAAAAAGGCGCGCGGGGTTGGATCAAGGCAAACACTGGAATAAGTACTGAATATTTCGATAAAGACCAATTTCAGCTTTTAGGCGGCAATTTTGGTATCAGAAAGACAATGGACGGATGTGACCCAGCAGAGGTCGGGCACCGGCACTATTGAGAACCGCATAATATAGTAACATTGGATAAGAACTAATGTATAGTGGTGGTATGGGAAACCCACTTGGAGTGCGACGGGACTTTGAAGCATTGGAGCGGCGGCGGATGGAGGCGGGGAGGCTGTTGAAGCGAGGGCTGTCGGAGGCGGAGGTGGCGCGTTGGGTGGGAGCGCACCGCCAGTCGGTGAATCGATGGGCGCGGCAGTTGGCCGAGAGCGGCAGAGCCGGGCTCAAGCAGGCGGGGCGTGCCGGACGCAAGCCGCGACTGAGCCCGGCGGATCTGAAGAAGATCGAGGGCGGTTTGAAACGGGGACCCGAAGCGCTGGGGTACGACACGAGCCTGTGGACCGCAAGGCGAGTGGCCCACTTGATTGGGGAAGCCTGCGGAGTCACATACCATCCGGGCCATGTTTGGCGGATATTGCGGCAGTTGGGGTGGAGTTGCCAGCGGCCGACGGGACGTGCCTTGGAACGAGATGAAGAGGCGATCCGGCAGTGGAAGAAGAAGCGCTGGCCGGAGATTAAAAAAAAGCCCGAAACGAGGGGCGAACCATAGTGTTCGTGGACGAAAGCGGGCTGAGCGAGCGGCCGAATCGGTATCGTACGTGGTCGCCCCGAGGACAGACGCCAGTGCTGCAATATCACTTCAACTGGAAGAGTCTGTCGGCCATCGCCGGAGTCACCTGGTGGCGCTTGTACTTTCGAGTGTATCCGGGAGCCATCAAGAGCCCCCAGATCATCGAATTCCTGAAGCACTTGATGCGTCATGTTTCCGGGCCGCTGCTGGTAGTGTGGGACGGACTGCCCAGCCACCAGAGCCGGTTGGTTCGGGACTTTGTTGCCGCTACCGAAGGCGCGTTGGTGCTGGAACGGTTGCCGGCCTATGCACCGGAACTGAATCCCGTCGAATACCTCTGGGGATACTGGAAGCATCATGAACTGCCCAACTTCTGTGCCAAGGACTTCGCTCAACTCAGCCACCATGCTCGTCGCGCCCTTTGCCGAATGCGCCGCAGGCCTCGTCTCGTTACCGCCTTCTGGAAACAGTCCAGCCTTTTCTGATGTCATTATATTATACGAGGATCAATAGTTCCCTCTTGGCGGTTAGCTGAACGTTTTATGACAGCCGTTCAGAAACAGCTCCCACATACGTAGACTCATCTCAGCCGTGTATATCATCCCCCAGCCCGGTCGTTCTTCTAGTAACCCCAGTTCTTTAATCCTGCGTAAAACAAACAGGTTTTCCTCGCGCGTTCCCAGGATCCCGCCGCCCGCCGGTCGGGTGTCATAATCGCAGTAATCCCGCCAATAAAGGGTCGCGTTTGAGGGGACCCCGTAATGCTTACTTAGGGCCTCCACCCAGATCTTTGCGAAAGGAGCAATATTCGGTCCGTATTGGCAGGAATGAACCTCTGCGAATGTGCCTTCCAGGTGCAAACGTCGTACAAAGGCAATTAGCCCTCTCATCTCAGGAATCAGATTCGGTATCTGCCTCTGGAGGTTGTGGATTCGCAAGCTTGGGAACAGGGCCTCGAGTGCGCGTCCATGTCCGGCCTTGACTGGTCGTACAAGCTCCTGGGCAATCCGGTCCAGGACGTGAGCATCAAGGTCTGGATGGTGTTTGAACACGGTCAAGTGGCGATGGTATAGGCCGGCTCCGCTCATCCCCATGGCCCGTACCCAATGGTACCAGTTCTCTGTAAACTGTTGCACTCCTGCCAAGGTCAGTTGGTCCTTTTGAAGCTTCGTCATGAACGGGTGAGAATGGATAATCTCCTGGGCCAGTTCGCTCCAGTGGTTTACCCACTCTTCTGCCCATTTCTGAGCTTCCTCTTCGGTTACAGAGATCGATGTAGTAGCAAACTCTGCCATCGGACCTAGCGGTTAGATTCTATCGTATGTGGGAGATTACTCGCTTAAGTTTAAAAAATCTTTAACCCGAGGAACCAGGACGACGAGTCAATTCATGTTTGTCTGTTCATAAGCTTCGGATGATAGCGCTCATAGCAGCCATCGAGTAACAACAGAAACATGTTTGTCCCCGACTTCGCAATTTGATTCCATACCCGCAATGGGTCTGGTGGTCCTAATCCTTCCTCCAGCATTCGTCTTGCAATATATCGGTTTCTATCCGCGTGGCCTAAGACATCCTCACCAATCACGGGTCCCCCAAAATGCTCACCGCGAGAATCAGCCTCGCTATGCATAGTGAAATAGTAGACATCGGTTTGAGTGAGGCCGTAATGCTCAACTAAGCTTCGGCTCCATATCTTGAACCACTCAGAAAGCCTCTCCTCGTTAACGTTAATACCCCCACCTCTGCCGGGCTCTGCCAAAATGCATACCAGGTTGTCTAAGTATGCCCGTGCCTCTGGAATGAGATGGTAGTTAATGAGTTCCTCGCGGCTTATCCCCAGGGCTTTGGCAACGGCTTCGATGGTCCGCTGGTGTCCACCTGGTCCAGGTGCGGAGAACTCATCTGCCGTTCCCTCGGCTCGAATTTCCTCAAGGTCTGGTATCTGATTGTAAAGTTGGCGGTTGAAAAAGAATCCGAACGCACTGGCGGCGTTGATCTCTTGCGCAGCAGTGTACCAGTTGCATATGAATCCACGGACAATCTCGATGGGGAGTGTACCCGCCTCAAGTTCGCGCGTGAAAGGATGTTCCCAGATACGCTTGAAGGCGTCCTTTAATGCAAATTCCCAAGCTTCATCAACGATCTTCTGTGCTTCCGCTGAGGAGTAGCGGCGCGGAACCACGCTGCTGTTTTTACCTTTTCTTTCTCTAACTCCTGAATTTCTTGAAACAGAAGAGCTAGACATAACGCTCTCTCTCCTAATCGGTATGCGAAAAAATCAGCCTCTCCTATACCAATACCAATTCGAAACTTCTGTCAACACATCCTAGTCTGGATAAGTCCGGATCTCAATTGGAGAATTCGCCTGAGCTGGACAGGGAAAAAGATTACGGCATCTGTTTGTTGGTGATCAATGTTATCGGAGCAGCGGTCAGGAGGTTAGTTCTCGAGATGAAAAAATTCAACGGAGTTGCCTACTAACATCCGGTGGCGCTCCTCCTCGGGGACACCGGCGAACATTTCCTCGATAAGCTTACGAGAATGCGGCCAGTTACCCGCAGAATGGGGGAAATCGCTGCCCCACATAACATGCTCGACTCCTACGCGGTGGCGCATCTCGACACCAAAGGGATCTTTAAGAAAACCCCACCAGCAATGCTGTCGAATGTATTCGCTTAGCGGTCGCGGCGGCGGTTCCAATCCGTAGAAACGTTCTGCCCAGTACCGTGTCCGTTCGTAGTTATCGTCGAGCTGCATGAGAAAGTACGGAAGCCAACCGATCATGGTTTCCGCCCAGTAGATTTTGAGACTCGGGAAGCGGTCGAATACCCCCGCCAAAATCAACTGCACAGCATTCAGAGCCGTTTCGCCTGCAAATCGCGTCAGATTAAAGACCGGGTCGGTAGCGAAAGTTTCTGCTTCGGACGGTTTCCGCTTATACATAAAAGCGTAAGGTTCATTTCGCAGGAGTCTCACGTGGACTGTGAGCGGTATGTTTAGGTTCACCGCCGCGTCCCAAAACCGATTATCTTCGACGCTCGGCACTCCTCGGCCACTAGGAAACGTCGCAAGCATGACTCCCTTCAAGCCTGCGCGGGCGCAGTACTCCATTTCTTTGACAGCATCGTCTACGCAGGTGGGCGGAATAACCCCCATGGCGAGAAGTCGGTCCCGGGACTCGGCGCAGTACTCCTCGGCTAAGAACTCGTTGTAGGCATGAATGACCGCATTGAGCGCTCCATCGTCAGCGATGCCGCGCAAAAACAGGACAGTGCCCGGGCCCGTGAAAAGCACTTCCGCGTCAACCCCATCGGTGTCTTGTTCCCGCAAACGCTGTTCAGGACTACCGGTGCCAATGTTCCCTTCGTAGCTCACTCCGGTCGGTAAAAATTCCTGGTAGCCTTTCCCGGTAACCGCAAGGCCCACTACGTTTAGTGGCCGGTTCTCTACCACAATTGCGTCACCGCCATTTGCGAGTTTCACCAAACGAGGTGCTCGATCGCGGTAACTTTTTGGAACACGGTTTGACCACCGTTCCGGGGAGATTTCCAGATGCGAATCTGAAGAAATAATCCGATACGACATTTTCATTGGCCCTTCTTAATGTACCTTGGACTATTCGCGGCTGTTTAGATCAATCAGCGGGTAATTCCAATCCGACCTCCAAAGATTCTCGCCGGAAGTACCGCCAACACTACGAGAACAACTGTAATTAGGGCTGCGACTGCTCCTTTTTCTAAAGCACCCTCGGACGTATAGTCCAGGGCAACCAAAGCAACCGTTCGCGAGGCACCAGTCCCCAGAAGTACCACTGTGCTAATATCTCGGGCCACGGATACGAAGATCAGTAGCCCAACGACAACCAGGGTGGGAAAGAGAGTGGGCAGTACAATGCGGCGGTATGTCTGTGTCCAACTTGCACCGCACGTCCTGGAGGCCTCTTCGAGTTCATTGCTCAGCTGAAGCAAAACGCTCCGCGTGAGCTGGACCCCCACTGGCATGCTCTTGATAACCATAGCGAGGACCAGCAGGTATAGGGTACCGTAAAGTTCTGTCAGGATATGTGTCTGAAAAACCGTCCATAGCAGCGCCAAACTGAGCAAAATTCCCGGGATCGCCCAGGGTAACCATGAGACAAAATCGAGTACACCGCGGCCGGTAAACCGGCTTTTTACGACCACGTAAGCGATCAAGGAATAAAAAAAGATTCCCACAAGTGCGGCACCCGTGCCGACCAGTAAAGTGTTGGTAAAGGAGCTGGCAAGAATAGGATCGTCCAACACGCCACGCCAATTTTCCAGTGTCCACGGCTCCGGGATGTCGAAGTGGCCAAAAGAATTCATGAAGGTCACCAATACCAAAAAGATTACTGGGATCACTGTGGTGGTTATGGCTGTAAGCAGTACAAAGGCAAAAATCGGGTACCGCCAGCGACCTAACTGGATTTTGTTCGTGGAGAAGCCTTGGCCCCGTACTGTATGATAGCTCCTGCCTCCAACGTAGCCTCGCTGGACGGCAACCAAAATCAACAAAACAAATAGAAATATGGACCCCAATGCGCTAGCAGGTGCAAATTCAGGGGGTTCGAACGTGACAAGCTCATGAATCTTTGTTGAGTAGACGTGCAAGCCCACGGGAACGCCGAGCAGCAGCTCAATCTCGAAGGCTTCCAACGATCGAATCAGTCCCAGGATTGTAGAAACCAGAATCGCTGGGGCCATAACCGGCATCGTGATTCGAAAAACCGTCATTAGAGTACTTGCTCCATGGACCCGAGATGAATCCTCCAGAGACGCATCCATATTACGGAAGGCAGGCGTCAAGAGTAACACCTTTACCCCGATCGTAGATGCGGTAAGGTGGACAAAGGTAATCCCCCAAAACGAATACAGATTGAAAAGCGGCCCATCGATGAACGGAAACATCTCAACCAGACGGTTAGCCAGGCCGTAATAGGGATCAAAAACAAGGAGCCATCCTAGGGCGATAGGCAATGAGGGTAGAAAGAAAGACAGCCAAAACATAAATTCCAGAACGCCATTCCAGGGCAGGTCTGTCCTTGCAATGAGCCAAGCAAAGGCTACTCCCAAGACGAGAGCAAAGGCCTGGCGAGTCACAGCGAGAAGTACAGTATTTACCAGTGTGTTCAAAATCGTCGGGTCGGCGAATGCCTGCCACCAGCCGTCGAGGCCATAAACAGAAGGCTGTCCAGGTCGCCCGAGCTGAAAGCTTCCAATAAACATCACTACCAGAGGCGTCATCACTAACAGGATGACCAGGCCCAGCAAGAGAGTCATCAATGCCGTGGACGCGCTCTGGGGGACAGACCACCGATGGAGAAGAGGTCTCGTCGCAACAGAAGTTTTATCCACGAGACTCAAAGAGAGGATGTGGGTTCAAAAGTTTCGATTCGTCACAGTTACGCTTCACATTCAACCTTAACGGCGTTGGAGGATGGTTCTGGTGAGCGAGCGTATTTTGCCGCTTATGCGTTGATATTTCTCGTGATACCTCTCGACATATTTCACACCCTCTTGAGGTACACCAACCAGTCCTTCCCGCGTCACATCGAGTCGCCTGCTAACATAACTTGTGCCTTTCACCCACGCGGTTTGCCCTTCCCGCGATAGCAGCCAATTTAAGTATATTTTTACAGCGTTCGGGTGCGGGGCCCTGTTGATGACCATCACGTTTCCGAAGGCAGAAGTCAGCCAGCCTCCTTCTTTCAGCGTATCACTTCCCCGAAGCTTAATGGGCAATCCCTGACGTTGCATCTCTGTTGCGCGCAGATCGCTTGGTGCTATCGCAACAGGGAACCTCCCCTGAACGATCCACTCGAGAACCTGCCGAGACCGTCGAGAAAAAGTGACCTTTTGTTGGATGAGCATTTGGCGGATGAATTTTTCACCTAGGTTTTCAGCCGTGTACCACGAAGCGGCCACTCCTGCGCCGGGTCCCGAGATCCTGGGGTCGTGCATAACGATTTTGCCTTTCCATCTTGGATCCAAAAAATCACGCCACGACCGTATCTTCTTTAAGGAAGTCTTGCGGGGATTGTACGCCAGAGGCTGGTTAACTTTGGTAGTGAAAACCAAGATGTACCTCTCCGTCTCATCGACAAATGCTGCTTTGCCTCCCATCCACTGGGAAAAATCACTCGATTCTGGTCCAACCAAATAAGCGTGAATGGGATCAATTACACCAGTGGGCAGAAAATCTACCGTAGGTGTCGTTGGACCTCCGACATGAATATCCACGCGGTATTTCCTGCCACCGCGCTCGGCATGAAGCTTGGCTGCATGTCTCGAGCCAAAAGCGCCTTCGTACACGACTTTAATGCCGTAGGCCTTCCTGAAGCCGCGAGTAAGAGCGTTCCGGCTGTTGGCCCCGGGTGGGCCCATGATGACAATTTTTCCTTCCTTCTTTGCTCCCTCTACAATTGCCTGCCAGTCCTGTTGTGCGCCAGATTTTGCAGCTCCCCCGGCATGAAATACAACAAAAAGGAGCACTACCAGGGGAAACCTCAAAAGGAGTGACATGTTTGCTCGAGGGGTATTATGGATAACGGAACCTAAACTGCTTCCTGGGTTTAACGTTCTCATCAGATCCTCCGATCCACCGGTAAAATTGTAGTTAACACGTGGGCAGGTATTAACTTGGGGTGAACTCTGAAAGTATTGCCGCGCTATACTGAAATTAATTTCAGATGTCAAGAGAAGTCAGGTGTACGCTCCAAGTGGTGCTTGATCAGCACGCGCCGGGTCACAAGCACTAGCAAATGAAGAACCCCGTGGCAAGACCACGGGGAATTACAAGTTCAACAGAGTTCCAGGCATACGGACAAGGTGATGAGGTTTCCATTACAACCTTTTCTCTAGGGTTCTTGGAAGCAGTTTCCAGTGGTGGAGAAGCATTGACGCAGCCTTATACGGTAGGCGTCATTTGCTGAGCACCACGAATAGTTGGCAGCAGTTCCAAATAGCTGTGCCTCTCGATACGTGTTACATGCTATGAGTCATTCCCACGCGTAGGCCAAATGCCCGCGCTATCAGAGCTACACCCACGGTGAGGAGGACGATGATCAGATTGTAAGCGCTTGCGACTTCCAGCAGTCCATCCCGCGCCCATTCGAGGGCCAGGATGGACAACGTGGTGGTCTTACCTGCAGTCAATAGAATGATGCTGCTTGTGGTACCTGCAGCCATCACAAAGTTAATGACGCCAAGCAATGCCAACGTCGGTGCCAGCAAAGGGATCCAGATTCGTACATACGCTCTGAACCATCCTGCCCCAGATACGCGCGCGGCCTCTTCGAGATCTTGACCCATCTGGAAGAACACTGCCTTGGAAAGCTGAACACCAATCAGCTTGCCTCCCAACACAACAACCAATATGAGCGGGACAATACTGCCGTACAACGGCCTGAGAAACGGTACACCCAGAAACATCCACATGAGTCCCAGCCCCGAGAGCATCCCCGGCACAGCTGACGAGGTCCAGATAATACTGTCCAGAGCCACTCTGCCACGCCATTGTGTCCGGGCTAACACGTATCCCATAATCGAGAACAAGAAAGGACTCAGAAAACCTGTAGACAAGCCTAAAATGAGCGTGGTTTTGAGACCATCCCAAAAGAGCGTGTCGCCGAAGAGTGAGATCCAGTGTTCGGAGGTAAACAGAGGTGTCGAGTACCAAAAACCTGCGCGTACCATGAAGGTGGCCGCCACCATCGTGAACAGGGGAATGATGGTCAACAGTGCAACCAAAAACAGTATGGCCACGAAAATGGGATAGCGTGCCCTGCCTAGATCTATCAATCCAGTTCTCATGCGCCCCGTGACGGTCTGGTACCGCCGACGCTGAGTCAGCCAGCGTTGCAACGGGATGACGATGGCGATCACAATGAGGGTGATGCTGCCCATTGCAGATGCAGCTCCGAAGTCCGCAGGCTGAATCATTCTGACCATGCGAAAGATCATGCTGGCGTAATTGAAAAATCCGAAAGGCGTTCCTAGCAACAATTCGGTCTCGAAAGACTGGAATATCCGGATTAAATTCAGCATAAAAACGATCACGATGGGTGGGACCATCACCGGCAACGTAACCCTGAAGAGAGCGCCTAATTTGGACGCTCCGGACACGCGGGCCGCTTCCTCGAGTGCGAGGTCCATGTTTCTAAAAGCCGGGGTCAGAAGCATTACCTTTATGGAGATGGCATTGCCCATCAGGTGAGCCCATACTATGCAGGGAAGACTAAACGCGTTGAACGGTCCTTTATCCACGAAGGGCAGCAGGGCGAGGAGCTGATTCAAAAACCCCGTATCGGGGTCCAGTAAAAGCAGCCAGCCCAAAGTGGTTGTCAGGCTTGGGAAAAAGAAAGAAATCCAGAACCCAAACTCAAGCCAGTGAGCGTGGGGAACATTACATCTCCCCAGTAGCCATGCAACTGCTATAGACACGGGCAGGCTGATGCTCGTGTATAGAAACCACACATAAATTGTGTTCCAGAGCGCCTGGAAGATATAAGGCTGGGTAAACGCGAGTTCCCACTTTGCAAGGGAGTATTGGGGACTTTGACCCGCTGGGGCGAGATTGAAACTGTTGAGGAAGATGAGCGAAATCGGCAGCAGTACCCACGTCCCGACAATCACGATCAGGACGAACATAATGAACAGGCCCACTCGGGAACCAGGAACCCGCAGCCCAAACCGAGCACGAAGAGCGGGCCGGAGGGTGGTGTCAGTCATGGGTGGCACTCTTGCGGTGGGGCGGGCCTGGCCTCTGGATGAGGCTGGCCAGACCCGTAACCACCTGCGGTTTAAGGATATTACTTCTTTTCAGCTCGCATTTCCGCCCGCACCTTAAACCAGAATTTGTTGACTTCCTGGCCCCATTTGGTGGCGTTTGGGTTCGCCATGGTGAAAAAAGCCGTGTCCGCCCGCACTTCGGGGCCACGTCTGCGTTGCGGCGCGACCATATCTGTTGGTATATCCGTACGCGCGGAAGTGTAATACTTACCGCCGTCCGCTGTGGCCTGTTGGAAGTGAGTCTGGCCTTCACGGGTTAGCCACCAATTGACATAGAGCTTAGCAGCGTTTGGATGCGGTGGCTTGGCAAGAACGCTGAGGGCACCCCCTCCGCCGGCGGTGACGATTGACCCTTCTACGAATGGGTTGGCTGAGCTTCGGTTATTCACTGGAAGACCCTGCTTTCTGCGTGCCCGCAACACGTCCGAGTAGCAGAACTGACTCAGAGGATAGATGCCCAAGGCCATTTTGTTGATGACCTGCCGACATTCTCCGAAGATTCCGTTACCGGCATCCGCGAATTCGATTAGCCGGCGAACATACTTGGGGCCCAGGTTTTTGTTCGCCCACATGAAAATCAGCACGCCGTTGGCGCTGGAACCCGGATCGGGCTCGTTGACAGCGATCTTGCCCTTGTATTCCGGCCGCAAAAGGTCCCAGAACGAATTAAACTTGCTAGGATCCACCAGCTTGGTGTTATAGGACATCAAAGTCGTGGGAGTAGCGATGAACAGCATAGAGTACTTCCGCTGCGTGTCAGACCACCAATACTTGCGGCCAAAAAAGTGGGAACGATCCGTTTCGGGATGGAAAAGCAGCGGTTCCAAGGGCTGTATGATCCCGTCGCGTCCGAGAGCGGTGGCATTTTGGCGGTGACCTCCCACCCAGACATCAGACAAGTGTTTCCCCGCGGCATACTCAGCCCTAATCTGTTGTACCAACTCGCCCCTGCCCTTCCTTATAACGACTTTTATACCAAACTTTTTTTGGAATGGTTTGGCTGCCCGGACCTTAGGCCGCACCTTACCGCCCGGCGAGTTGACCACCACCTCAGCTTCCTTTTGCGCGGCCTTGATCAGCTTTTGCCACCTTTCCTCGAAAGTTGCCTGAGCCGCCGCGGGTCCTGCGCCGCAAACCGCGGCGAGTCCCAGCGATAACACGCCCAACGCAGCTCGTCCCATAAAACCTCTCTGCTTGATCGCTGTCAGAATCCTACTCATAACTTTCTCCTTTTCAACTCAATTTTTAAGGTGTCCTTATCGCAAGTAGGAGTGGATGTCAATCCAAGAAGTTGGCTGCAGTCTCGAAGCGGTTCCTGACCGGCGTTCACGGGGTCTTGTGGGTGGGGGCCCCTATGGAGAGCCGCATAATATAATGACATTGGATAAGAACTTAATGTATAGTGGTGGTATGGGAAACCCACTTGGAGTGCGACGGGACTTTGAAGCATTGGAGCGGCGGCGGATGGAGGCGGGGAGGCTGTTGAAGCGAGGGCTGTCGGAGGCGGAGGTGGCGCGTTGGGTGGGAGTGCACCGCCAGTCGGTGAATCGATGGGCGCGGCAGTTGGCCGAGAGCGGCAGAGCCGGGCTCAAGCAGGCGGGGCGTGCCGGACGCAAGCCGCGACTGAGCCCGGCGGATCTGAAGAAGATCGAGGGCGGTTTGAAACGGGGACCCGAAGCGCTGGGGTACGACACGAGCCTGTGGACCGCAAGGCGAGTGGCCCACTTGATTGGGGAAGCCTGCGGAGTCACATACCATCCGGGCTATGTTTGGCGGATATTGCGGCAGTTGGGGTGGAGTTGCCAGCGGCCGACGGGACGTGCCTTGGAACGAGATGAAGAGGCGATCCGGCAGTGGAAGAAGAAGCGCTGGCCGGAGATTAAAAAAAAGCCCGAAACGAGGGGCGAACCATAGTGTTCGTGGACGAAAGCGGGCTGAGCGAGCGGCCGAATCGGTATCGTACGTGGTCGCCCCGAGGACAGACGCCAGTGCTGCAATATCACTTCAACTGGAAGAGTCTGTCGGCCATCGCCGGAGTCACCTGGTGGCGCTTGTACTTTCGAGTGTATCCGGGAGCCATCAAGAGCCCCCAGATCATCGAATTCCTGAAGCACTTGATGCGTCATGTTTCCGGGCCGCTGCTGGTAGTGTGGGACGGACTGCCCAGCCACCGGAGCCGGTTGGTTCGGGACTTTGTTGCCGCTACCGAAGGCGCGTTGGTGCTGGAACGGTTGCCGGCCTATGCACCGGAACTGAATCCCGTCGAATACCTCTGGGGATACTGGAAGCATCATGAACTGCCCAACTTCTGTGCCAAGGACTTCGCTCAACTCAGCCACCATGCTCGTCGGGCCCTTTGCCGAATGCGCCGCAGGCCTCGTCTCGTTACCGCCTTCTGGAAACAGTCCAGCCTTTTCTGATGTCATTATATTATACGAGGATCAATAGGGGCCCGGTGCCCGCGAAATCAAGTCATTCCAAACCTGTATTTTTGGCATATTTCTTGCCCCGATCTTTATCTTTAATGGGTGTCACAGCAGGGGTGGAATCCTTCACACTGCTTTCCGTTTGGATCTAACAAAGATGGATTACCGACCACGTGGAGAGAGGATCTTTCAAAGGAATCTGGAAACCTTAGATTCATTCCCTACACCCAAGTGCGCACCAATTCGGCGGTGTGGTTGCCGGTATCCTCTGGCAGTTGGCGGGGGTGTTGTTCACCTTGTTCGCTGCCAAGATGGCTCGCAACGATGCCCTCTATTCCAGTTTTGTTATTCTCGTAATCTTCTTGATTTTGGGTCTATGTGAGCTGGCTGGTAGCGTTGGTGGGCGCAGGGGTGGCTTACTTTCATCAGCGTCTTAATGCTTATCACCAGGAAGGAATCCGGGGACACACAGTCAACATTTCCGGGAGGAACTTGCGCTCATGGCATTGGTTCACCTGACCCGGCGGCACCTTAACAAAGGTTTTCACGCCAAGACGCCACGCCGGGATTGCCATTGGCCGATACATCGATGGCTTCTACAATCCTCGGCGGCATGCAGGCTTTTTTAAAGCGGATGCCCGCGTCATCAGGAAACTTCCACAACGCTCCGTAGCTGACAATCAAGCGACCAGCGAGTGGTCGTCGATTCCTTCATTCTCTGCCGCATGGTGCGAGGCCGCATCCGCTTCGCCACCGTCGGCAACGCCGAGACCATGACCCTGCCGGAGGCGCGAACCGTGCAATCCTCAGCGATTATGGGCAGAATAAACAGGAACTGTCAGCGGACGTTTCGGTTGCCTGTCGCGGGTTTCACTTTTCCGGAATAAGTCCGCGCGGAAAGAATCTTAGAACAAGAAGAAGAATAACGCCCATCGTTAACAGCCGCATGTAGGCGGCCGAGCTCAGCAAGTGGGCGCGTAAGCCGCTGCCTTCCGGCAGGCCTGCGGTAACTACGTCCATCAGCCACAGCCCTACCGGTTCGACCTCTACCCAAAAAAACCAAACAATCATGCCTCCGAGAACGGCACCCCAGTTGTTTCCGGAGCCGCCGAGGATCACCATGACCCAGACCAGGAACGTGAAACGCAGAGGCTGGTAAGAGCCGGGGGTGAGCTGGCCGTCCAGCGTGGTGATCATCGCGCCCGCGATGCCGCAGACGGCCGAGCCCAGAATGAATGTCTGCAGGTGTCGAGCGGCTACGTTCTTTCCCATGGCTTCCGCCGCGATCTCGTTGTCGCGGATGGCGCGCATCATCCGCCCCCAGGGCGAATTGAGCGCTTTCTGGGACAGCCACAGCAGAACCAACAGCACGGCGGCGAAAAGGGCGGCATAGGACAGTTTCACATATGCCGATGACAGATCGACCGGGTCCATGCCGAGACGCGACGCCCATCCGAGGAAGGCTTCCGATTTCTGAAGATCGACCTCGTAGGCGACCGGACGGGGAAGACCGACGACGTTTTTGACGCCGCGGGCAAGCCAGTCTTCGTTCTTTATGACAATAATGATGATTTCGGCGATTCCGAACGTAGCGATGGCCAGGTAATCCGTACGAAACCCCAGCGTCATCTTGCCGACGACCCAGGCGGCACTCGCCGCCAGCAGCCCGCCGACGGGCCAGGAAATAAGAATTGGAAGGCCGAGCCCGCCGAGATAACCGGCAGCGGCGGGATTCACCCTTTCAATGGCGGCGACCGCCGGATCCAAGACAGATCGGAACAAGTAACCGCCGGCGACCAGGATTGCAATGAGCGTGAACCAGCGCCGGCGTCCGGGAGCCATCCGTCTCCAGAGGAATATCGCGCCAGTAACGGTTCCGCCGCCAAGCAGCAGCGCGGCGGTCACCTGCAATCCTCCCGCGGCCCAGGCCGCTCCAACCGGCGGCATGCCAACGATGACGGTGGCCACGCCGCCCAGCGCAACGAAGCCCATTGTTCCGAAGTTGAACAGACCCGCATACCCCCATTGGGCATTGAGCCCGAGGCTCATGATCGCCGAGATCAGGCACAGGTTGAGAATCGTCAGCGCAACGGACCAACTCTGCACCAGACCGACGAGAATGAGCAGCGCAAAGACGGCCGCGAACAGGGCGGTGTTTTTCCAGTTCACTTCGATCCACGCCTGATAAGGCCAGTCGGCCTGAACATGAGAACGAGAATAAGGATGCCGAAAGAAACCGCCAGCTTGTAATCGGTCGAAAGAATCTGGACGAGGCTTTCGGGCCTCATGCTCTCCGGCAGAATATAGCCGAGAAATTTCTTAAAAGCGTAGGTAATCGATATTTCGGAGAAAGCGACCACGAAGCCTCCCGCGATGGCACCGACCGGATTGCCGAGTCCGCCGACGATCGCCGCGGCGAATATCGGCAGGAGGAGTTGGAAGTAGGTGAAAGGCTTGAAGCCCTTGTCCAGGCCGTACAGCACGCCGGCCGTGGTGGCGAGCGCCGCGGTGAGTATCCAGGTGACCGCGATCACCCGCTCGGCATTGATACCGCACAGATTTGCGAGATCCTCGTTATCGGCCATCGCCCGCATGGATTTTCCGGTGCGGGTCCGTCCGATGAACCAGAACAGGACCGCGACGGCGATCACGGCGGCAACGACGGTGATGGACTGCGGCACATTGATCGTGAAACCTTCGGAAAGCCCGGTCGCTTTCTTGAACTCACGCGCCCTGACGATAAACCGGGCGCCGTCGGCAAAGCGCTGATGCTCCGGGCCGATGACCAGGCGGACGATACCGTTGAAAACGAACATGACGCCGATGGAGGCGATCATGAATATCATCGCGTCGCTCTTGCGGCGCCGGTGGAACCGGTAGACGATCCGATCCGTGACCAGCAACAAGGCGGCAGCCGCGGCGATTCCGACCGGAAGGGCGAGCAGCGCCGTCGGCAGAACGCCAAGAGACACGCCGGACGCCTGCAACCACCAGGTCACGAGGATCGTAATCATCGTGCCGAAGGCCATGATGTCGCCATGGGCAAAGTTGGAAAATCGCAGAACCCCGTAAACCAGCGTGACCCCGAGCGCGCCAAGGGCAAGCTGGCAGCCATAGGCGGTCGCCGGAATAATCACGAAGTTGCACAGGACGATGACCGCGTTCAGGAAATCCATCGTTCACTGTCCGAGGAACGACTTCCGGACATCGGGGTTGATGAGCAGATTGGTTCCCTCATCCGTATAATGGTTTCGGCCCTGGACGAGGACATAGCCGGCGTCGGCGATGGCCAGAGCCTGCCTCGCATTCTGCTCGACCATCAGGATCGAGACCCCGGTGCGGACAATTTCCATGATCCGGAACATGATCTCGTCCCGAACGATCGGCGAGACCCCCGCGGTCGGCTCGTCGAGCATCAGGACCTTCGGCTGCGTCATGAGGCCGCGGCCGATGGCGACCTGCTGACGCTGCCCTCCGGACAGCTCGCCGGCAAGTTGCCGCCGCTTGTCCTTGAGGACCGGGAACAGTTCGTAGATCTGTTCCATCGTTTCCATGATGTTGTCGCGACGAAGGAAGGCCCCCATTTCGAGGTTTTCCTCCACCGTCATTGACGTGAACACGTTGTCGGTCTGGGGAACGAAAGCCATCCCTTTCGACACCCGGCCCCGGGGCGAAAGCCGGGTTATGTCTTCCCCCTGCAACCGCACCGATCCCCGGCGAAGGTCGATCATCCCGAAGATCGCTTTCATCGCGGTCGATTTTCCGGCTCCATTGGGACCGACGATCACCGATATCTGGCCTGTTTCGGCGGCGATCGTGCAGCCGTCGAGGATATCGACGCCGCCGTATCCTCCGGTCATGTTCTTTCCGACGAGCAGGCTCATGCCGGACCGTCTCCGGAAAACCCGCTGCCGAGATATTTCATGATAACCTCTTCGTTCGCCATCACCTCTTTCGCCGAACCCTCCACCAACACCTTGCCCTCCGCCATCACGATAACCGGATCGCAGAGACTCGATATCGTATCCATGTTGTGCTCGATCATGCAGAAGGTATAGCCGCGCTCCCGATTGAGCCTGACGATCGACTCTCCGATGGTTTTCATCAGCGTCGGATTCACGCCTGCGCCGACCTCGTCGAGGAAGACCATCCGGGCCTCCGCCATCATCGTCCGGCCCAGCTCGAGAAGCTTCTTTTGCCCGCCCGACAGGTTTCCGGCGCGTTCGTCGGCGAGATGACCGATGGTAAGGAATTCCATGACTTCCCCGGCTCTCGCGGCCAGGGTCCGTTCCTCTTCGGCTACCCGCGCGGGGCGGAACCAGGCCGAGATGAGGCTTTCTCCCGACTGGCCGGCGGGAACCATCATCAGGTTTTCGCGTACGGTCATGGAGAAGAATTCGTGGGCGATCTGGAATGTGCGGAGAAGCCCCTTTTTGAAAAGTTCGTGAGACGGCAGCCCCGTGATGTCCTCGTCGGCCATACGTATACTGCCCGAATCCGGCCGGTACATCCCGGCGATGATATTGAACAGCGTCGTCTTGCCGGCCCCGTTGGGGCCGATGAGCCCGGTGATCGTGTTTTGAGCGATCGCGAGAGACACCCCATCGACCGCGTGTACGCCCCCGAAATGCTTGTAAACGTTCTGGACGGTAATCATCCGCTGGCGCTATGCGTGGACCGGCGGCCAAAAGGACCGGTCCGTGCCGCTGGCTCGATGTGACAGCATCGCCGGCATCAGAAGTAGCGTACCGTGACGATCTTGCCCTTCTTTATTTCGATTTCACGGTAGTTGCCCCTGGATTCTCCGGCGCCGATCAACTCGACGGCCGACCCGCCGACATAGTCGATATCGCCGCCGTCCTTGAGTATCTGCAGCGCCTTTCCGAGTTCGCCGGGGAAAATTTTTTCCCCAGGAGCATTGGCGACGTTCATCACCTTGCTCTTGTAGGCCGCAGGGTCCGAGGAGCCGGCCGCCTGCATGGCCAGAATGATGAGCGCGGCCGCATCATAGGATTCCGGAACAAACGGGGTGTCGCCCTTGAAACCGTTCTCCTTGCCCAACTTGACGATCAATGCTGCGCCGGGGCTGTCGGTTCCGGGATGCTGGCCGAAAGAGCCGCTGAGATCGGAACCGACGGCTTTGACCAGCGATTCACCGACCATGCCGTCGGGCAGGACGAAAGTTCTGAAGGCATCCGTGTCGAGCGACGTCCGGATGATTCCGAGGCCGCCTTGGTCAAGATAGCCGGCCACGACGAGTACCTCTCCGCCCGCCGAGGCCAGCGCGCCGACTTCCGCGGAATAATCGGCCTTGCCATCCTCATGCGCGGCATTGATCGTGATTTTGCCGCCAGCGGTTTCGAACGCCGACTTGAAGGATTCGGCAAGCCCTTTGCCGTAATCGTTGTTGGTGTAGGTAAGGGCAACGGTCTTGATGCCGCGATCCATGATTATTTTGGCCATGACCTGGCCCTGGCGAGCGTCGGACGGCGCGGTACGGAAGAAAAGCCCGTCATCTTTCGCGGTCGAAAGCGCGGGGCTGGTCGCCGATGGCGAAATCATGACGATGCCGTTCGGACGCGCCACCTTTTGAAGGATCGCGCCGGTAACGCCGGAGCAGTCGCCGCCCACGATGCCCTTTACCTTGTCCGCAGTCACAAGACGTTCCGCCGCAGTCGTCGCGGCCGCGGCATCGACGCAAGTCGAATCGGCTTTGACGGCCGTAATCGTCGAGCCGCCGAGAAAAAAGCCGGATGCGCTTGCTTCCTTCATTGCCAACTCCGCGCCCGCGCTCATGTCCGGCGTCAGCGATTCGATCGGGCCGGTAAATCCGACAATGATGCCGAGCTTTACATTTTCAGCGTTGACGCTTGCCGCGGTCGCCGTCATCGCCGCAAGGGCAACGGCAATGAGAAATTTTTTGTTCATAGGAACCCTCCTTTGTTAAACAGCCGACAGCTCCCTGCCTCCGTCGTCATTCTTTCTAAGGGTACAGTCGGCAGCTGTCAACCCCATAGGCTTTCTGTCAAGACGCGTGGCTGAGGTATCTTCTCGACCGCCCATTTGCTACGGGACTCCGCTGGCGATCCCGTCGTAGCATGCTCAGCTCTCCTCGGGTAGCGAGTATTCAGGCCGTGGACAATAAGCCCGTGAACATCTGCGGCTGCACGTTCGATGCCCACCCCCTTCATCCTCACTGCCATCGGAGCAACGAGTGCTGAGGACTGAGTAGAGAAGAGTTCGATCCGCTGTCTTGCTTTGCTGACAGCTGAAGGATGAGAGCTGATAGCTATCCGTTTGGCTCCCGCTAAGGGTTTCGACCTGCGCCGAACGGACGGGCCACCGATCCCCTTGAGTCGCCATACCACTCGTTTCGCAGCACGCCTAAACCCCAGTTTGGTTGACAAAATGGCCATTGATCAGCTAGTCTCCGCTGCAGAATGCATTTGCCATAGGGCGCTTGGACAGGCTGCTCTATTTTACCATTTCTGGATGCGATCCGGAGGTCCCTTATGGAAAGTACGGCTAAGAAAAAAACCGAGATTGAACTTTATAATGAAGCCGCGCAGGCTTATAAATCCCCCTACGAGCAGTGGAAGGATGCGGAAGGGCTTCCCACCCTTCGCGGGTTGTCCGTGCCCAGTCTGCTGGACGTGGAGCTCACGCAATGGGCGTCCCGCGGGGGCTCCGGCGTTTTTATCAATCTAGAGGGAACCGGCGGGTTCAACGACACTTACGTTTGCGAGATACCGCCCGGTAAGTCCCTGAACCCCATCAAGCATATCTACGAGGAGACGGTGTTCATCCTGAAGGGGCACGGCGCCACGTCCGTCTGGCTCGAGGGCGGGGAAAAGCAGACCTTCGAGTGGGGGGAACGCAGTTACTTTGCCATGCCTCCTAATGTCAATTATCAACACCACAATGGCTCGGGTACCGAGCCCGCCCGCTACGTGGCCATGACTGCGGCCCCTAGGGTCATCGACACCTTCAAGAACCTAACCTTCGTTTTCAAAAACCCCTTCGTTTTCGACGACCGATTCGATGGCAAGGCAGGTTACTTCAAGCAGGCGGACAAGCCCGACGAGCGCGGCACCTGGGTTACCAACTTCGTGTCGGACGTCAACTCCCTCAGCAGGATCGCTGAGACCTCGGAAGCTCGAGGTGGACGTACCCCTGGCGCGGTGGGCACCGGTTTTAATATGGTGAACAGCACCATGCGTTCCCATTCCTCGTCCTGGCCGGTGGGTTTTTACAAGAAGGCCCATCGCCACGGGCCTGGGATCCACATTGTTTTATTACGCGGCGAAGGATACTCGCTAATGTGGAAGGAGGGCGAGCCGGTGCAAAAAGTGCCGTGGAAGGTGGGGACCATGTTCGTACCCCCCGAGATGTGGTTTCACCAGCACTTTAACACCGGCGCCGAACCGGTGCTCTTCCTGGCCATCGGCTGGGGAAGCGAGAAACCCAAGAGCGGCGGCGGCGCGTACGTATACAAGAGTACCAAAGAGGGCGGCGATCAGATCGAGTTCGAGGACGAAGATCCCGACATACACCGCGAATTCGAGGAAGCGGTTGAGCGCTCCGGAGCGAAATGCGAGATGGGCGGTCTCCATCCGCGTTGTACGTCCGAACCCTGAAAAGGGGCATAAAAAAATTAAGGAGGATTCTAATATGGACGAAGGTGTAATGATCGGTACGGATATGAAGGTGGCGGACACGCCGAAGGACGGCCTGGCAGAGTTTGTGACCAAAGACGGCTACAAGGAATGGCTGGAGAAGGAAGGAGTCAAAGTCTACGAGGACTTTTACGTCAAGAGCCTGGCCAAATTGGAATTGGGACCTTGGGAGCGCAAGGGCGGCAGCGGTGCGGTGGTCCACATCAAAAATCGTAACATGCCTAATGATTGTCACGTGGTGGAGATCAAGCCGGGAGGCAAGTCGGAACCGGAACACCACATGTACGAATTGACCATCTACGTGATCTCGGGTAACGGGGCCACCACCATCTGGAACGAGGAGAATCAAAAGCAAACCTTCGAGTGGCACACTGGAAGTCTCTTCTGCATTCCCCTCAACGCTTGGTACCAGAACTTCAATGGTAGCGGCGACCAACCCCTTCGTTACCTTGCGGTGACCAATGCTCCTCCCGTGATGCGCCTTTACCGGGACCTGCATTTCATCTTCAACTGTGACTTCAAGTTTCGTTCCCGATATGCTGGAGAAGACGACTACTTCAGCGGCAACGGCAAGCTCTACAAGAAAAGGATCTGGGAGTCCAACTTCATTGCCAATGCCCCGGACATGCCCCTCTATGGCTATAAGGAACGGGGGGCCGGCGGGATCAACGCCCATTTGGAGATGGGCGCCAACAATATGAAGAACCACATCTCGGAGTTTCCTATCGGCACCTATAAGAAGGCCCACCGCCATGGCCCCGGCGCGCACCTGGTTTTGCTCAGCGGCACCGGCGGGTACTCCTTGGTCTGGACGAAAGAATACCGTTCGGACATGGTGAAATGCGACTGGCAGTACGGTTCCATGGTGGTCGTTCCCAACGACAACTGCTTCCATCAGCACTTCAATACCGGAACCAATCGGGCCCGCTATCTGGCGCTGCGCCCCGGTAACATGGGGATCGGCGTACCTGGGGGTGCCGGTACACCGGGGAGTTACACCAGTATCAAGGAGGGCGGTTGGCAGATCGAATACGAGGACGAAGACCGTGAGATCCATGAGATCTTCGAGAAAGACCTAAAGACCCACGGCGCCCCGTGCAGGATGAAAGCCTTCATCCCCTATTGCACCGGGGAAGTGGGGCCCACGAAATCGAAGGATACATAAGCCTAAATGGCACGAGTGTTGAACCAACTCACGTTGCAGTATCATTGAGCAGAAAAGCGGCGGTCCACAACGGGCCGCTGTTTTTTTGTGAAAATTCCACCTAATCTGAAATTTCTAATATATCCCTTTGAACGGTGCTCGGCATATGATATGCGTTTGTTCCCAAGGGCGTAGAATCTGTCATCGAGGTTTCTCAGTGCGTAATCTTTGAAAGCAAAATACTAATATTGAATCCGCAAAGTTATTGGAGGTAGAGATAAAACATTTATTTGGGATGGTCGCGGTATTGCTGGTTTTTCCGGTTATTGCCTTTGGCGCTGGGCTTGATGAGATCGCCACGGCAATGGGGGCGGATAAGGTCAAGACCATAGAGATTGTCGGTTCAGGATTTCGCAACGCGGTGGGCCAGAGCCGTCAACCGGGCAAGCCATGGCCAAAATTCAATCTCAAGAGCTACCGGTTGGTGGTCAATTACGATACGGCATCCATGACCGCTGAGCAGGCCATTACCCAATGGGAGAACCCGCCCTTCGGTGGCGGGCGTCAGCCCGTCAGGGGGGTGCAGAAACGCAACAGCGGGCTCAGTGGTGATAAGGGTTGGAGGTTGCGCCGAGGACGGGTTGGGCCTAGCCGTGGTGCTGCCGGAGGGCAGCACACTCTTTGGACCACGCCTCATGGCGTCGTAAAGGCTGCACAGGCTGCCAATGCCGAAATCAAAATGCGCGAAGCCGGCGGCAAGATGTACAAAACCGTCTCTTTCGGTAAGAAGGGTGCCTTCACGGCACTGGCCTGGTTTGACTCGAAACGAAGTTTTTTTTACGCGGGGTGGAAGCCGACGTAGCCAATCCCGTTTTTGGTGACATGCGCGTAGTGACTCTTTATTCCGATTATAAGGATTTCAACGGGGTGAAGTTTCCCACCAGGATTACGAGGATTTCGGAGGGCTTTCCGTCACTGGACCTTAACGTTACTTCCGTGAAGGTGAACGTACCCGCAGATATTTTGGTGCCTGACGGATTGCGTCCGGTACGTCATCGGGTCAAAGTGGACGAAGTTGCTGAGGGAATTTATTTTCTCACTGGTGGCTCACATAATTCAATTGCCATCGAAATGAAGGATCATGTGGTTCTGTTTGAAGCGCCGCTGAACGACGGCCGCGTAAGAGCGCTTGTGAAATCGGTTACAGAGACCATCCCAGGTAAGCCAATCCGTTTCGTGGTCAACACCCATCACCATTTTGACCATTCCGGCGGGCTGCGCGGTATGGCGGCAAAGGGAGCAGCCATTGTCACACACGAGGACAACGTCCCTTTCTACAAGAAGATTTATGGACGGTCCACCCGCATCAATCCCGACGCCCTCGCTACATCGGGTAAAAGAGCAAAGTTAGTCGGGGTTGGTGACAAGCATAGCATGACCGATGGAAATCGTACCCTCGAGCTCTACCGTCTGGTAGAAAACCGCCATAATGGGGGCCTCTTGATCGGTTATTTGCCGAAAGAAAAAATTATGATGGTGGCAGATGCCTACAGTGGCCGCAGGGTTCGTAAGGCACCGGCAAAAAAGGTTAGTCCCTTTACGGCTAACCTATGGGAGAACCTGCAGCGGCTGAATTTGGATATCGAAACGGTGCTGCCGATCCATGGAAATAAGAGGGGCATCGAACAGGTCCGTTTTGCTGCCGGGCAGCAGAAGGCCGGCCAGGAGTAGGGTTTTAGCGGCTCATCTATGGTATAAAGGGGCTCCGACGATTTTAATTGAGAGAGGAAACTGACCATGTCCATGGAAGGAATTATGGAAGGCACCGACATGAAGGCGGCCGACATGCCCACGGAGAGCCTCAATGACTATAGCACGGAGGACACCTACAAGGCTTGGCTAAAGGACGAAGGTGTAAAAGTCTACGAGCACTTTTATTTCCCGAGCATCGCTAATATCGAACTGGGGCCATGGGAGCGTAAAGGGGGGAGCGGTGCGGTGATTCACATAAAAAACCCTATGCTCTACAATGACTGCCACGTTGTTGAGATCAAGCCGGGGGGGAAGTCCGAGCCGGAACACCATATGTACGAGCTAACCATCTATGTGGTCTCAGGCCGCGGGGCAACCACAATCTGGAACGATGAAAAGCACAAGCAAACCTTCGAATGGCACGCCGGTAGTCTATTTTGTATTCCGCTTAATGCATGGTACCAGAATTTCAACGGCAGCGGCGATGAGCCCCTGCGTTACCTTGCGGTGACTAACGCGCCCCCCATGATGCGCCTTTTTCGGGATAGGGAGTTCACGTTCAATAGCGAGTTTAAGTTTCGCTCCCGCTATGAGGGGGAGGATGACTACTTTAGCGGCAATGGTAAGCTGTTCAAGCGACGGGTATGGGAGTCTAACTTCATCGCCAACGCCCCTGACATGCCGCTCTATGGGTACAAGGAGCGAGGCGCGGGCGGGATCAACGCGCGTTTGGAGATGGCCGGTAACAACATGAAAAACCACATGTCGGAATTTCCCGTGGGGACATACAAGAAGGCCCACCGCCATGGCCCGGGCGCTCACCTGGTGCTGCTGAGCGGCACGGGCGGATACTCCATGGTTTGGACCAAGGAAGACCGCTCCGACATGGTCAAATGCGATTGGCAATTCGGTTCCCTGGTCATTGTTCCCAACGACAACTGCTTTCACCAGCATTTCAACACGGGGACCAATCGGGCCCGCTACCTGGCTCTCAAGAAGGGTAATTTAGGGGTCGTGGGGCCCGGCAGCCGGGAGCGCGACGAGTCGAGCAACACCAGTATCAAGGAGGGTGGTTGGCAAGTGGAGTACGAGGACGAGGACCGGGAGATCCACGAGATCTTCGAGAAAGACCTAAAAGCCCACGGCGCTCCTTGTAGAATGAAGGCATTCGTTCCCTGGTGCACCGGGGAGGTTGGTCCAACGAAGGAGCGGGATACGTAAAAGGCTTACCCATACTACTGAGCGCTTTGAATGGGGTTACTTGAGCCCTGTTAGGGCGCCAGCAGAGTCCAAGCCTGATATGGTTTGCACACCGGTGGGCGGAGCGGAGGGAAATTTTCAGTGATCTCTGGGCCTACGGGTTGAAGGGGAACCGACATGTCCTAGAGGAAGAAATCGAATACTGCCTGCGGCAGGGGGTCCTCCACAAGCGTCCCGTCGTCGACGACCTCTTTGCACCTTCTACCCTCGATTGGGAAGAGGAGCCCCGGTTGTAAATGGGGCAAGGCGGATCGCTGATCAAAAATTTCTAAGTAGGTGAAAATCTCGATGGCTTTTACACCCAATGACAATCGTCTCCCCATTACCCTGGCAAGCGGTGTCTACGACATTACCCAACCGCTGATTAATGGCCTAATCGATGTCGAGGGTATCAACCTTAACGTCCTCTCCGATTTTATCAACGTGGATGCCATCTTCCGGCGCATGCTGAGACTTGAGTTCGACGCGGCGAAGATGTCCACGGCCCACTATCTCGTGGCGCGGCAGCGGGGTATACCCATCGTGGCGGTACCGGTCTTTTTGAACCGGTTGTTTATCCAATCCTTCATGTACAAAAACAAGAACTCGGGCATCACGGGACCTGCGGACCTGGTTGGAAAGAGGGTCGGGGTGCCTCGACATCAGGCCACGAGGCCCATGTGGGTTCGCGGTGTTTTCGAAGAGGTTTGGGGAAACTTTGTTCTGTTTCCCAATATGCTACGGCAGACGGATGTCATGAGCACGCTTCACTGGCGAGTCCCCATCGACGATTACGGCACGGCGATCTTGCAGGTATCGCTCAAGGCCACTCCCGACGGGAGCCGGGTGAAACAGCCCGAGGAACCGCCAGTGGACTACGACGAGCCCTGGGTGAACAAGGGCGGAGAGTACCATCTGCGCACCTTTGCGTTCCAGGACGGCATGGCATGGGAGACCTAAGGCAGTCTCTACGACCGGTCCAATGAGCATCTTGGCCTTTCCGACCGCGGGATCATTATGTTTCGCGGGATGCTGAAAGAGCAAATTCAGATTGTAGAAAAGGGTGGGGATCCAATGGCCCTGGTCTGGGAGACGTTGGCGATAACGTATCCATCGACCTGGAAGCCTGGACTCCCCCTAGAGAGGGACGCACGGGGGCGGGTGACAATGCCTTCATGGGTCAACGGCGGCCGCCGGCACAGATATTCGATGACAGGCACGAGGAGTTCGAGGTGCCTAGGGGCTCGGCACGTCCCAACTCCCGTTGACTCAAAACTCTATCTGAGAAGAGGACTTTACCATGGCTTACGAATTTCGCGTCGGTATGGTTGGACTCGGCGCTGCGGCGAGAATTGTGATCCCGGGTTTGATGGCCTGCAAAGATGCCAAGCTGGTGGCGGTGTGTGACCTGCGTGAGGAGGAGCGGAATTTCTATAAGACGCGATTCGGGCTCGAGACCTATTCTGATTATGAGGAAATGTGTCGCAAGGCGGACATTAACGTGGTCTACGTTGCCACGCCCAACGAACTCCATGCGCGGCATGCCATCATCGCCGCCGAGCACGGAAAACACGTCGTCTGCGAAAAGCCCATGGCAATTACCCTCGACGAGGCCAATGGGATGATCGAAGCGGTGGAGAGGAACAATGTGCGTTACGTCCAGGGACACAGCAAGATCTTTCGGCCCACGTTTCGCAAGATGGGAGAGATCATTACCAGCGGGCGATTGGGCCGGGTCATCCAGATTCACACCTGGATCTACAACGATTGGATGATTCGGCCAATGCTGGCGGGAGAGGTGGATGAGAAAAAGGGTGGAGGCGTGGTGTTTCGTCAGGGTCCCCATCATATGGACATCACACGTTACCTGGCTGGTGGGAGAATCCGGAGCCTACGGGCTACTGTAGGACGTCATATGCCCATATTCGACATTGAGGGTAACTATTCTGCCTTTCTCGAGTTCGAGGAAGGGGCCACTGGGCTCGTGGGCTTCAACGGCTACGGCTACTTCGATGTCGCCGAAATGACCTGGGGCATCGGTGAGGGCGGAGGGATGCACACGGATGAGTTTCTCTACGGTCCTAGGGCTCGCACCAACGGGCCAGTGACCAGCGAGGTGCGCTACGCCCATCCCATGTATTCCCTGTCCGCCATGGAGGAGAGAATGCGGATTGGATCTCAGAAGGCCAGTCGACAGGACTTCTTCGGCGTTACCATTGTTAGCTGTGAGAGGGGTGACATCCGCCAATCCCCGGACGGTCTTTATGTTTATACCGTGAATGGACGGGAGGAGGTCGCCATCGCGCCGGATGTGAATATTCGCGGGGCGTCGGAGCTCGACGTGCTCAGAGCCAACCTGGACCGCAACGAACCCATCTTCCCCGATGCCTATTGGGGACGGGCGAGCCTGGAAGCCTGTCTTGCCATGATTCAGTCATCCAGGGAGCACAGGGAAATCGAATTGCGCTATCAGTCGTCGTCGCCGCTGTTGGCAGCGCTCCAGAACATGAGAAGGGGGGGACGCTAAAAAAACCATGAAGGCCCACGTCTACACGCACCTGAGCAAGATCCTCATCGAATACGGAGTGCCGCAACTTTTTGGTATGCGTATTTATCCCGATATGGACCCCGGAAGAATCCAGCCCATGAACATTCACTACGAGACATCGGCGGGTCTCATGGCCAGCGGCTATGCCCGGGTGAGCGGTAAGCCGGGAGTGATAACTTTGAATCGGCCCGGGACCATGAACATCATCATGGCCCTCACTGAGGCGTGGAACTCATCGGTTCCCATCATCGTGCTCATGGATGGATTAGCCGCCAAAAACGAAGGGAAGCACTCCCTCTACGAGCAGAAGCAGATTGAGATGGTGAGTCCAGTGGTCAAGTGGTTGGGAGACATTCACGATCTGAAGCAAGCCCCGGAGATGCTGCGTAAAGCGTTCCGTATTGCTACCACAGGGAGACCGGGTCCCGTGGTGCTCAACATCCGAGGCGTCGGGTCCATCATGAGCCCGGAACAGCAGATCGACGACGAGCCCTACGCCGAGGCGCAGTACGCAAGTTGCCCCGCTCACCGAGTGGAGCCGGACCCGCGCTCCATCAAAGAGGCAGTAAATGAATTGGGAAGAGCCAAGCGCCCCTGTATCATTGCAGGTGGCGGGGTGAATCTCTCACGCGCCTGGGATGAACTGAAAGAGGTGGCCGAGTTTTGCCAGATGCCGGTGGCCACCACGATTTCGGGCAAAGGTGCTTTCCCTGAACGTCACCCGCTTAGCGCTGGCCCAACCGGAAATGTGGTAGGGGGTCGGCTTGGCAGGGCACGAGTTGCAGAGCAGATTGTGAAAAACTCCGATCTCGTTCTTTTGGTTGGTAGCAGGACAAATGAGATGGCCACCAGCCGCTGGACGGTGCCCGATCCCAAGTCGACTGTTGTTCATATCGATATCGATCCCGAAGAGATCGGGAGAAACTATCGGACCGAAGTCGGCATCGTTGCCGACGCTAAGGCTGCCCTCAAATCCCTCAGCAGAGCCTTGAAGAGTAGCCACTACAAGCCGAAGGAAACCCGCGCCGGTGAGATCAAGCAACTCCTTGGCCGTTGGGAAGAAGACAACGCGGCGGCTTCAAGCTCCGAGAGGGTCCCAATCCATCCGGCCCGTCTTATGAGAGAGGTGCGCCAGTTCATGGGTCCGAATACGATACTGGTCTCCGATGGGTCCAGTCCCTTTATGTGGGCCACCAGCCACACCTTTGTGGAGGCCGGCCCAACCTTTATTACTCCCCGGGGAACCGGTGCCATCGGTACCGGACTGCCCATGGCCATCGGAGCTAAGCTTGGAGCACCCAACAAGAATGTCATTTGCTTCGAAGGGGACGGTGGACTCATGTGCGGCATCATTTCGGAGTTGGAGATGGCGGCCCGCTATAACATCGGTTTTGTGCTCGTGGTCTTCAACAACGGCTGTTTTTTGCTGGAGAAAAACCACATCAAGGACTCACCGCTGAAAGAGGAGATGTCTTTCCTTCCCGGTTTGAACTTTGCAAATATCGCGCGGGAGTTTAAATGCGAGGGGATTCGAGTGGAACGGCCGGAGGAAATCCACCCGGCCATTGAGAAAGGGCTCAAATCGGGAAAGCCCACCCTGGTGGATGTGGTCTGCGACCCGGCGGAAGGATTCCCGTCGGGGCACTAGATGGTAAGTCAATTGTTTGTGAGGAGAGGTCATGGCAGATTTAGCGATCAAACTTTCCGTAATGCCTTCTCTTTTGACTCGTCCCTTATTCGATGGCGAGGTGAAGGCTGAAGGGATAGAGCTTCAGACTATAGAGCCGGAGAGCCTGGATGACGTTACCAAACGCACCCTTCACTTGGAATACGATGTGGGCGAGATGGCCATCGCAACCTTTGCCAAGGCCCGGGAGATCGGAATTCCCCTCATCGGATTGCCGTTATTTACCTCGGGTCGGCGTTTTTTGCAGGCCGGTTTTCAGGTTTCCAAGCGTGCGGGTATCCGCGATCTCTCGGACTTGCGGGGGAAGACGGCGGGGACACCCCAGTACTGGATGTCGTCATGCATATGGCAGCGAAAAATCTTGCAGGACTTCTATGGGATTGCTGCCCAAGAGCTCAAGTGGGTTACCTTTCAACCCGAGCGTCTCAAGGAATTAGACTTCCCTCAAGGTGTAACGGTACAGCGGGACACCAGTGGTCGGAAACCGCGAGAATTGATGGAGGCCGGAGAGATCCAGGCCATCTTTACACCGGGGGGCGGCGCGGATGTGAAGCCAGACGGAGACGATGTAGTAGTGGGCGCTTATGCCGACAACGTCACCGCACAGCGGGAGTATTTTGAGAAGACCGGCGTCTTTCCCATTATGCACGTGACGGTCATGAGGAACGAGCTCGCTAGGGAAAAGCCTTGGGTGGTGGAGAGCCTGTGCCATGCTTACGGCCAGGCAAAAAAAATAGCCCAATCCCGGGAAGAGGTTCGTTCATCCGGTGCGCCGAAGTCGGGTGAAACCACGTTAGAGATGAAGGATTTGATGGGAGGGGAGGACCCTTGGCCGTATGGCTTGAAGGCAAACCGAAAGGCCCTCGATGCTTTCGTGCAGGCGGCATCCGAGCAGCATCTCGTTAGCCGACCCATGAAGGTGAAAGAGCTTTTTTCATCGAACTTACCCGAATCGCTCCGATAATCCCAGTTGGATCGTCGACTGACAACTCTATATAGACTATAAAGAGAAAGCAATCTGACTCCAGATTGTCTTTTAGCCAAGATAAACCAATGGCACTGAAGAGACCGAAGTGGTCAACGGGATCCGTTGTGACTCTGGAACACGTGTCCGGTGTCCTCTCGGATAATCCCCTTGGAGATCCCCGTTCGAGAAGACTCGACGTTTGGTTGCCCCCCCAATACAACCAAGGCGCAATTGGAGGGCGCGGTAAACGGTTCCCGGTACTGTTCGATCTGGTGGGCTACACAGGTTCCGGGAGATCCCACACCAACTGGCGAAGCTTTGATGAGAATGTGCCGGAGCGGGCTGCACGGCTCATTCATGAAGACAAGATGGGGCCGTGTATTCTTGTCTTTCCGGATTGCTTTACTGCTCTGGGTGGCAATCAATACGTGAATTCCTCGGCCGTCGGCAGGTATGCAGACTACCTGACTCGGGAGCTGATTCTATTCGTGGATGGTGAGTTTCGAACTCTGGCATCACGGGGGCACCGCGGTTGCTTCGGCAAATCTTCCGGCGGCTACGGTGCTATTGTTCATGGGATGAAATACCCGCGGTACTGGGGCGCCGTGGCCGATCATTCGGGGGATACCTATTTTGATGTGATCTACCGAAGTGATTGGCCGAATACATTGAACGAACTGGCCAGGCACCGGGTGCGTAAGCGTAGGCCAGGACCAATCAATGTGTTGGCGGAGGAACGAAGGGTTAATGGGGGGCTGGATGACGGCAGGGTGAAAAATTTTCTGAAGAAGATCTGGAAAAAAGACAAACTCTCGGGTGCAGAGGTGCATTGCCTAATGAGTTTGTGCATGGCCGCCACCTACGACCCCGATCCGAAGGCACCCAACGGTTTCCGTCTTCCCTTCAACCTCGAAACTGGTGAGCTACTGGAAAACCGCTGGCGGCAATGGCTACGGCATGACCCCATTAACCTGGTCAAGCGTTATCGACATAACCTCAAGTCGCTGAAGGGTATCTACATCGATTGCGGTTGGCGCGACCAGTACCATATCCAGTACGGATCACGCATCCTGTCCAAGCGGCTGCGCGAACAGCGCATCGAACATACTTACGAGGAGTTCGACGATACCCACTCCGGCATCGACTACCGCATGGATCGTAGTCTACCCTTTCTCTATCGTGCTTTGCGCCCTTAGGTGATGGGGGCGAAGGGCTGGGTCGCAAAGGTATTCTATGGGGTCCCTTTCTTATCCAGTTTTGCCAATTGTTCTCTCGCTTTTGTCGCAAAGTAACCCTTTGGGTCTATTTCAATGATCCTCCTATACAACTTCCGGGCATCGCTATCGTTGTTTCGCTGTTCCTCCATCTCGGCGATTTCAAACAATTTCTCGGCCTCTTCGCCGCAGCTTATGTTCCCGAATAGGAGCAGACACAGACTGAAGCCCAAACAAATTTTAAGATTGGATCCGATTGTTTTTCTCATGCCGGCAGACCGCGATCATTCTCTGATTTTCATCACCTGGCAATAATCCAAACTGCATGAACAATTCCGGGAATACAACCCAGCAAGGTCAATAAAATGTTTAGCCAGAACTGTCCGCCCAGGCCCACTTGAGGAAAAACGCCCCGGGGTGGAAGTAAAATCGCGACTAGTATTCTGATCAAATCCATGGTTTACGTTAACAGGCGATGATTACGATTAGGCGGTGGGGCTAAGCGGCGGCAATGATGTTTTGCACGGCGGCCCAGTCACGCCTGTCTTCTTCTTTGTCCGCGTCGCTCATGTAACGGCCGGGGTATTTGGTGATGGCGGATTCGAAGCTAGGTCGCGCCATCACTCGCTTGAGCCAGTGCGCAACGTGGGGGCGCTGAGCCCACATGCCCGTCAATCCCATTTCCATGAGACGGTAGACATAGGGTGTGAGGCCGATGTCCGCGATGGTATACATCTCGCCCACCAGCCAGGGGCCGTTTGCTGCCAGTTCTTTTTCCATATTCTCTAAAAGCTTCTCGTGGACGAGGACAGCTGCCCTGACCTCAGGGTATTGCCAGCGTTCGAGAGTGCACCCGCGGCCCCGTTCGGCCCGGGCCTTGTCTGGTGCGTCTTTAAGCCGTGAAAGAAATTGCTGGAGGTTCTTGCGTCGGCCGCGGCCCAGGAGGCCTGCAGACGATATGGCAGCGCACGCAGGGTGGATTTCTTCGTCGGGGATCTTGGCCCATTTTCTCATCATGGCGGCCCCCACCGGGTCCGCCGGGCGCAGGTGAGGCTCGGGAAAAGCGTCTTCCAAATATTCGCAGATAACGGTGGATTCGGTGATAATGTGACCGTCATGAACCAAGGTGGGCACCACGCCCTTTGGATTTAGCTTAAGATACTCTGGCTTGTTTTGATCGCCCCTGCCGAGGTCTAGCATGTGACCCACCCAGTCCGTGATGCCCTTTTCCGCAAGCGTGAGCCGAACTTTTCGTGCGCAGACCGATCCGTCGCCCTGGTAGTGTTCGAGCATGAATGTGTTCTCCTTTTTCCCCGGTGTTGTTGGAGTAAGCGGGATCATAAATCGTCACATAAAGGGCGTCAAGTCACTGGAGACTCTCCTTCATGAAATGCAGTGCGAGGGGTCTCTTTGAACCTTTGCTCCTCTGGGAGCGATCCTACGGCCGCGAGCAATAGAGCAGTGATTAACTGATCATTGCAACGTGAGTAACGGGCGCAGGGGGCGTGCACTGAACAGAGCAATGAGTGATGAATGCTGAGGACTGAGCGGGGAGGGGGTTGAGTCCAAGGAAGAAAGCGTTAAGTGTAAAGTGTTGAGCGGGAGAAAGAAGTAGCTCGAACACTCGATGAAAATAGAATCGTAGCACTGGAGAGTTAACACTCAACGCTTCCTGGCTGAAAGCTGATAGCTCCTAACGCTTTTTGCTATGCTCCTTGCGCTTTGCCGCCTAGCTCAATCGTCATCGCTCAGTGCTCATTGCCGATTTACAAATAGCAGAAGGTTGACAACTAACAACTACGCTCAGCTTGACTGTCTCAAACCCACCTGATAGAAGCTCTGCCCAGGGTTTTGCGTCCCTGCTTCTATGCTGCCCGGGTCGAGATATCAACGGGATAATCCAGGCATGCCCCTGTAGTGGAATGTAGTGGTGAGAGGAATCAGCAATTATGGGTGTCAGCTTTAGAGACTATTTGCAGGTACTGCGTGAGAACGATGAGCTGCTCGAAATTTCCAAGCCCATTGATCTAAGAAATGTTGCAGCCCTGGTCCCGCAGTCAGACAAGGCGCTGATCTTTAGCAATCCTGTAGGGTACTCGTTGCCGGTGGTGTCCGGCCTCCTCCAGTCGAGGAACCGTCTCGCGCTTGCCATGGGGGTTCCCTATGAAAAGATTCAGGAAAAGCTTCAACAGGCCATGGAACGGCCCATCAAACCTAAACCGGTCCATGACGGTCCGGTGAAAGAGGTAGTGGTGCAAAAGACCGAGGTGGACCTCTTTCAACTCCCTGTACCCATCTTTTCGACTCTGGATGGTGGGCCCACAATTTCTGGAGCGGTGGTAATTGCCGGGGACCCGGAGTATGGGATGAATGCCGGCATGTACCGTCTGATGCTCAAAGGAAGAAACATCTCCAGCATCGATATCGTGACACCCAATAACCTGAGGAGGTTTGCCGAGCGTGCCCTCTCAACCAAACGCCCCCTTCCCATCTCTATTTCCATTGGAACTCATCCTTTTGAGATGGTGGCGGCAACCTTCAAAGCGTCCCTCGGCACAGATGAGCTGACCTACGCCGGCGGTCTTCGCGGCGAGCCTCTGGAACTAACCTCCGGAGTTACGATTCCTGTTCCATGCATTGCAGAGGCTGAAATCGTACTGGAAGGAGAGATCATCCCCGAAGGGTGGACTCAACCGGAGGGACCCTTCGGAGAGTTTACTCGTCTCATGGGAGGAATCCATCACAACCCTAGAGTCAAGATCAATGCAGTGCTCCATCGGCGCGATCCTATTTACTACGCGCTTCACATGCCGTGGGAGAACATCTGGATGAGTGCGCCCATTTATGAGGCAGCCGCCTGGCGCGTTCTGGGGGAAGCAGGTGTCAAAGCAACGGCCATCTATGTGACTCCTGGAGGTTGTTGTCATTGGCATATCATTGCCGCCATCAGAAAAGTGCCGGGGGACGGAAAGAACGCCATCGCAGCACTACTGTCCATCGCCGATATCAAGCATGTGGTGGTGACCGATGAGGACATTGACATCTTCGACCCGGTGGAGGTGGAGTGGGCCATTGCGACCCGCGTGCAGGCGGACCGAGATGTGATGATTATAACAAATGCCCGGTCCAAGCCCTTGGATCCCTCCCTTCCACCCGTCAAGGGTGTTCCGACTACGGCCAAGATGGGGGTCGATGCCACGATTCCCGAAAACGTCCCGAGGGAGCGCTACCAGCGCATCGTCTATTTCAACGAGGGAAAGGTGCGACTTGAGGACTATGTGAATGGGAAAAAGGGCACCCAGCGGGCATCGAAGCAGAAGGGTGGGGAAGGGGACGTGGAGGCACTTTCAGAAAAGATTCATAAAGCCCTGGCTCAGGGTCACAGGTTTTTTGCGGAGCTTCTCGACCTCTTTTCCGGTGAGGGATACGACAGGATCGCCAGGGCCATTGGTGTCTTGAACGATAGAGAAAAGATCACTCAGGATGGAGAAGGGAAGTACCAGATTAAGGCGAATTGAGTCTTAGAACCGAAAGAGCCGGAGTCCCAGGCAAGGCATCTGGTGTAACGTCTGACCCTGGTCAGGAACGAGAATCCTATGGCGGACTTATTCAAACTGTCAGCCAGCGAAGCGATAACACGCATTCGCGAAGGAAACCTTACCTCCGAAGCTTTGGTTCGTTCCTGTCTCGAACGGATCGAATCACGCGAATCCCAGGTTAAGGCGTGGGTTCACCTCGACCGGGATTACGCCCTGGCCGAAGCCCGAAAGTGCGACCGTGCTGCAAACCGTGGTCCTATACATGGCATCCCCTTCGCTGCCAAGGACATTATGGATACGGCTGATATGCCCACCGAGTACGGTTCTCCCATCTATAAAGGCAATCGCACTACTGCGGACGCGGTCTGCGTTGCACTAGCCCGCGCTGCGGGAGGGGTTCTGTTAGGAAAAACGGTCACCACGGAGTTTGCGAGTCGGCATCCTTGGGGAAAAACCACAAACCCACACAACCCGAAACACACCCCTGGTGGTTCCTCCAGCGGGTCCGCCGCTGCCGTGGCCGATTTCATGGTTCCCATGGCCTTTGGTACCCAGACGGTGGGGTCGATCATACGCCCTGCAGCGTTCTGTGGCTGCGTCGGATACAAACCAAGCTACGGTGAGGTGAGCACCATGGGCGTGAAGGAGAATACCGGTTCCTTTGACACCATCGGGCTGTTCGGTCGCGTTGTGGAGGACCTTCCAATCTTTCGCGCCGCGGTGACGGGCTTTGCCCCCCAATCTCTGGCTCCTGTTCGAGCGAGGGAACTCAGGATCGGTCTGTGCCGGACCATGAACTGGGACCGAGCGCAGGACTACACCAAAACCCTAGTGCAATCTGCTGCGCAGCAGCTTGCCAAGGCGGGTGCCAGAGTCTCTGAAATCGGGCTTGCTGGCCCCTTTGCGGATTTCGAGCCCATGGGGCGCCGCATCAACGACTATGAGTCCTCCCGTGCCCTTTCCTGGGAGCGGAACCATCACTGGAAACTGTTGAGCGAGTTTCAGAAGAACAAGCAAGGAGCCATGCTGAATGTCTCCTACGAACAATACCGAGAGGCCCACGCCGTAATAGTGGAATGCAGGCGGAACCTCGATCAAACCATGAAGGATTTTGATTTGCTGCTTACACCCAGTGCCGTCGGCGAGGCTCCGAAAGGACTGACAAGTACGGGTGATACTGCGTTCAACATCCTCTCCACGTGGACCCATACCCCCTGTGTTACCTTGCCCGTTTTTACGGGACCTTCGGGTCTGCCGGTGGGGACCCAGCTCATAGGTCACCGTAATCAGGACCACCGTCTATTTGAGGCGGCCTCGGCCGTTAATTCCGTTCTTTCCGAAAAGGGTTGACCTTGTTGTAGTATGCCGCGAGCACGCTTCTTTTTTCAAAAACGTCCTTGGCTGAACTTCGTGTATACGCTGGTCAACTGTTTATCGTAGTTGGGTCCCGGGAAAGCGAAGGGAGCAATCAAAGCCCCGGTGCTGATGCCGGTGACTAACTTGAATGTGGACGATTGCCGGCGGCCACTTGGCCTCTTTGATCGCCCTGGATGAAAGCTACTTGTCCCATCATGGAATGGCTCCGAATGCCCTTGCCGGGGTCATTGGCTTTAGCGGCATTTATGATCTTACCGAATGAGACGATCTTTAGTGCTTGAAATCAGAGGAGGCGCCATGAAGATGAAAATACGCCTGTACGATGGTATTGCCGGTACCGTACTAACTGCTGCTGCTCTACTGTCATATTATATCGATCCTCTTTGATTACTGGTACCCGGCTTGTTGGGAGTCACCTTGCTACAAAGCGCTTTTATTGGTTTTTGCCCTTTATACTATCCTCTCGATCGTGTAGGTGTTTCGGAACAGAACCGAGGGGAATGTCCGGTTCCCGCTAGGATGTATGGGTTCCCATTTACCCTGAGGAGGTGTGCGTCGTGAATGCAAAAACTGCCGGATTAATTCACCCGGGTAATATGGGAGTTGCCGTTGGTGCGGCTGCGGCCGCGGGTGGTGCCAGCGTGATTTGGGTTTCCGAGGGACGTAGCAAAGCAACTCATGATCGGGCGAATAGGGCGGGGTTGACTGATACCGGAAACCTAACCGATTTGGTTCGGGCCAGCGATGTCATCCTCGCGGTGTGCCCGCCCCATGCGGCACCGGAAGTTGCCCGAACCGTGATGAAGGCAAACTTTACCGGCGTATACCTGGACGCCAATGCCGTTTCACCGGTTACAGCAATGCAGATATCAGAGACGGTGACAAAGGGTGGGGCAAGATTCGTGGATGGTGGTATCATCGGGCCGCCCGTGAGACGGACGGGCACCACGCGTCTTTATCTCTCGGGCGTCGGAGCCGCAGAAGTGGCCGCCATGTTTGAGGGCAGCCTGCTTGACGCCAGGGTCCTGGGGAACCAACCCGGCAGTGCCTCCGCACTCAAGATGACCTACGCCGCATGGACCAAGTGTAGCGACGCGCTGATTTTGGGAATCCGAGCGCTAGCGTCCGTGGAAGGGGTTGAGGAGGCTCTGGTGCAAGAATGGTCCCTCTCCCAAATTGAGCTATCTGACAGGAGCGTTAAAGCTGCGGAGTCTTCAGCCCCGAAGGCATGGCGTTATGTGGGAGAGATGAAAGAAATTGCGGCCACCTTTGCGGCTGCTGGCTTGCCGTCGGGTTTTCACATGGCCGCCACAGATATTTATGAGAGACTGCAGTCGTTCAAGGATCGCAGCGAACCACCTCCGGCACTTGCGGAAGTTGTAAGTGCCCTATGTATATCCAGGAAGAAGCGGCATGAGTCGATATAGACGAGTACCTCTATGGATGAGTTTTTTGCGAGATTCGATTCACCCGGAGTGATGGCAGGAGGGTAGCGGGTTGGAGGCTGGAGAGACTTGGTTATCAATCGTCCATTAATTTGGGCGATGTCCGCACTGCACCTGGCCCTTTACAGGTTCACGGGAGGATTGCTTGGCGCCAATGTTGGGGCGCCGGTTCTGTTACTCACAACTCTGGGTAGAAAGAGTAACCGATTCTGAACCACTCCGTTGCTCTATCTCGAGGAAATGGACCATAGGATTGTGACGGCATCTAATGCGGGAGATGATCGCCATCGGGACTTAGATTTATAAGCTATATCCTTAAGTATTATATGAGATATTATCCGGGCCTTTTGGGGTACCACGGAAAGGTAAATAAGGAAAAGCGAGACACTACGGATGGCAGATTGGGAGCCGTTGCCTTGGGTTGAGTTATGGCGAATCGTTTCACGGTATTAGAAGTATTCAATAGCGAAATAGAGGCCGAAATTTCCAGGGCGCAACTGCAAGCGTCGGGAATCGAGGCCTTCGTGTCTAAAGACGATGTGGGTGGTATGAGGCCTCATCTTCAGTTGAGTCATGGGGTCCGACTCATGGTGTCCAGCGAAGATATGGAATTAGCCAGGGAGATACTTCATGGGAAGCTCACGAATGATTCGAACCAGGAGTCAGGACTTGGCACAACCGAAACTTGGCAGTGCAGTGGATGCGGCGAGACACTAGAGGCTCAATTCACTGAATGCTGGCAATGCGGGACGAGCCGCCGGGGCGGCTGAGATGGATCTACGCCACTTCCTCTTCGGCGGTTTCGGCCTCGGCTGAGGTCTTATTGACTGTGGAGATGCTGGGCACATCCTTCCAGTGGGTCTGAATCATCTTGGCGCGTTCTATGACCTGCGATAGCAGTTCCTTGCTTTGGGCCTTTTTCTGGTCTTCCCGCTTCTTTGGATCGGTTGAAAAGAATCCGAGGGGCTGAATTTTAAACTTCTATAGTCGCCGTTGTATTTTTTCAATTTTTAACCGGGACGAACACCCCTGTTTCGAAAATTTAGTCTTGCTATCCTCCATGAGATTAAATACAGTTGCTTGGTATTCCAAAAATCTCGGAATCGAATCCAAATCCATAAGTGCTGGTGTTTGGAAAGGAGAGCTTTATGGCAAAGGCGCGGGCCCGTCATATTTTGGTGTCTTCCAATGAGACGTGCGAGGATCTCAAATCGCAGATAGAGGGGGGAGCCGATTTCGCTCAATTGGCCAAAAGCCATTCCCAGTGTCCTTCTGGTAAACAAGGCGGAGATTTAGGTGAATTCAGTCGCGGCGATATGGTTCGAGAATTCGATGAAGTTGTTTTCGTTGGCGAGCTTGGGAAAGTCCATGGCCCCATCAAGACTGACTTTGGATATCATCTCATCGAGATCACAAGTCGCACCGACTAGGATTAATAGATTCGGAACCGAACACCGGGCCGTTTCGTTACGATGAGCCGGGCATTGGAGGTATGGGATAGCTGCAATGGTGGATGAAGCCCAGGTTCAAAGGAGGTTCAGCCGTGGTCAACCCAATCGTTCTGTTGAAAGCGGAACGTGATAAGGTAAACGATGTTGCCAACGCACTGGTGGAGGTGAAAGGGGTATCGGAGGTCTACTCGGTGAGTGGCGGATATGACCTGGTGACTATCATGCGAGTCAAAGATAACGATGGCTTGGCGGAGACGGTGACCAATCACATGCGAAAGGTCGCTGGCATTCTGAGCACAGAGACGATGCTCGCCTTTCATGCCTATTCCCGTCACGACCTGGATGATATGTTTTCCATTGGACTGGATTGAACTTGCTCGGCGAGATATTTGTTGAGTTGGTTTTTCAAAAAACTCGTAGATCATGAAAATGGTCACAAAGACATCGCGGTGGGATCCGCAAAGGAAATTGAAAAAGCTGTCATGGATATGGAAAGCAGAAAAGACTGTGAAACCTTAAAACGCGATTCTAACTGATTAGGTCAGACCATCATTGAAAAGTATCACGAGCTAACCCAACAGTACGGCATAGAGACAGATCACAGCAGGAAACAAAGCGCATCCGAAGAGTGGAAAAATTCCTTCGCGCTATCGCCGGCGAAATAGTCTCGGGATTGATGAATCCCTCTGTTGGGGAAGCCTCGTTTCCCTGTAAGCTACAACCACCGCCTCGGCCGCGCCATGTTAGCCCACTACACCAGAGTGAAGAAACTCGACACGCGACGGGAGCTCGAAAAGGCCTTTTCCATTCGACTTCGTGTATTCGTTGAAGAACAGGGTGTTCCGAGGGAAATGGAGTTGGACGAGGATGACCGAAGAGCCGTTCACTATCTGGCCTTCATTGGGGAAAGGGCCGTTGGCACTACCAGGGTGGTGATTCAACGGAGAGAAGCAAAGATCGGACGCATGGCGGTCCTAAAAAGCTATCGTGGCCGGGGGGTGGGGAAGGCATTGCTGCGCCGGGCTGTGAGTCTCGCCAAAAAAAAGGAAGTGAAGGCAATTTTTTTAAACGCTCAGGTTCCTGTTATTGGATTTTATGAAAGGATGGGGTTTTGTTGCGTGGGAAGAACCTTTTCGGAAGCGGGAATTCCACACCGCAAGATGACCCTCCGAGGGGAAACGGCCTCCTAGCCATTGACAACTTGTGACCCCTGGAATACAAGCCTAAAGGGCAGCTGCCTTTCCATAACAGTTTCATCTCGTCACAAGAGTGCTCGGGAGCGGCGGGGTTGGCAAGGCACAAGGCTAAGGACGGGCTGAGATCCAAATTATCGAGGTGATGTGATCCAGGAAATCGAGGCGGGACGAGGATAGATCATATGACTCCCAAAGGATTATTTGTATTTGAGGCTTCCGTGTCGGTGTTGATTATTAGTGGGGTAGGGTTTACTTCATGGCAGACACATAAGATTGTCCGCCCTGTGAATCAAATGGTTGCTGCGCAAGAGGAAACTCTAAAGGAGATACGAGCCTCGCTCCTACAAACCGAACAAGAGATTCGCAAAGTGAGTGGGAGTGTTCGTTCCAACGTGGAGAAATGGGTCAAAGCCTTGGAGAAGCCGTTGTTGGCCAAAACCAATAGCATAGTTAGAAAGGCCCAGAGGTCGGAGTTCGATGCGGCTATGAAGAAATGGTCCGAGACCATGCGGCAACGAGATCAAAAGCAATGGGAGAAGCTATCTGCGGTGGTCAGCAAGGAACTAGAGGCGGCTCACCAGCAGCATCAACGAGCGGAAAAACAGTGGCAAGAGCTGGTAAAGGCGTTGCGTGAGGAACAGGAGACTACACAGAAGCAGGTGAAACAGGAGGAAAAACGGTGGCTTGCCTTGATGGAAACGTTGCAGAAGCAAGGAGAGCGGTCCGATGCACAGTACCGAGAAGTGGTACGGCAGTTGAGTAAGGAAAAAGAAGCGGCACTGGCTAAGGCAAGACAGTTAGAGGAAGAGAGGAAACGGGAGATCAACAAACTGCTGGGGAAAGCCAAGCAGATCGAGGAGCAACGCAAACGACAGTTAGCGGAATTCTGTGCAAAGAGGCCGGAGTCCGTTATCTGCCGAGATATATAGGCATCCTTGGCGTGTGACCCGAAGGACGCCCATTGGAAGGTTTGATCCGGGAGGCTACTTCAATGGAATCAGCATGGGAGAAGGTAAAGGTGGAAGATGGGTCCATGGGAATATACATGAGCGTACCTGAAGGAACCGGGCCGTTTCCTGCGGTGGTTGTCTTGCAGCATCGGGAAGGAGTGGACGAGTTCGTGCAAGAAATGACCAGGCGACTCGCCCGGGAAGGGTTCGTAGCGGTTGCACCCGAGCTCTATCATAGGGATGGTCCGGATTGTACGGATGACGGACCCACTCGTGCAAATCGAATTCTAGATGCGAACATTATCAAGGATGTGAACAGCTCGCTTGCCTATCTTCAAGGGCACGGGTCGGTTCAGCCGGGAAGGTTGGGGATCGTTGGCTTCTGTCAGGGAGGAAGGGGGTGTTATCTCATGGCCGCGGCGAGTTCCAGCTTCAAGGCCGCTGTCGTTTATTATGGCGGAAACACTTTTTCTGCTCGTGGAGACGGTCGGTCCCCCTTCGAACGAACGGAGGAAATACATTGTCCCATGATGGGGCATTTCGGAGAGGAGGATGAGAATCCCTCCCCGGAGGAGGTGCGCAAGTTCGACCTTAAGCTAACCCAATACCATAAGCCCCATGAGTTTTACTCCTATGGGGGTGCCGGTCATGCCTTTATGAATTTTAGCGCAAAGTCCTACTGTCCGGATGCCGATAAAGCGTCCTGGCCCAGAACGTTGAGTTTCTTGAAAAAACACGTGTGAAGAGCGACGAAGCCCCCTGTTTTGTGCCGGGGGTCCCCGATTGCAGACCGAATGGCGTTATAAAAGGACCCTGAGGAGGGATCAAAATGAACAAGCCCGAACGCCTAACACTGAAGCAGATGGAACGGTACGATCTTGTAAGGCATCATTATGGGAGAAGGGTACAGTGGGGAAGGGATACGGTGCTATACAGGAAGAATCATCCCATGTCCTGGAAGCGGATTGTTGGGAATTACCAGAATTGGGAAATCGATACCGCCCAAGTTGTACCGGCGGATGCAGAGTCTGCATACGGCGAACCGGAAAAATTGTTTTACAGTGAGGATCTGACCGTATGGTTTTCACGCAGAAAGGAGTCCATGCCTTACTTTTTTCGCAACTGTGACGCTGATGAACTCCATCTCGTCAGTCGGGGAAGAATGACCTATGAAACAGATTGCGGAATAATTACGGTAGGAGAAAGGGAAATCCTGCTGATTCCCAAGGGAGTAACCTACCGTGTCCTACTACGGGGTGCACAGGATACTTTGCGACTCATCTACGAGTCTGGGCCGGAGATGTTCTTGGTGCCGGCGGAAATGGTGGATCACCTTTATGGTAAGGGGAAACCGCCGGTGATGCCGGAAAAGGTTCAGCGACCTCAGATCCTGAGAGAAGCAACCATGGATGGAGAATACGAGGTTCGAGTGAAGTATCATGGTGCCTTTTCGGATTCCTTGGGTGAAACAAGCTCTATTTTCTACGATTATTACCCCCTTGACGCTGAGATGATCGATGGAGAGCTACCTGTATTCAAATTCGGTGTGGGGGATATTGAACGGCTAGGCCCGACTCCAGTGGCATTTATTAGGGCCGCCTATTTGGATAACAAGCACAATCGCGCATGGACCCTCCACCTCTCGGGGAGTGGAAGTGGCAATGCGCCGGTTCATAGAAATCCTGATGGAGATGAGCTGAGATATATCCTCTCGGGTCCCAAAATGGGTAATTTTTTGTTCACGCCACAGGGTGTCGACCACGGCGCCGGCAGAGGGTACACGAAGAAGGAGAGAAACCGTCCCTCGGATGCCTATGATATTGGCAATGTGATCTCAGCCTATACGGGAAGACCTCTTAAAGGCACAGCCGCTGCACAAAGGTTTGCCAGACCCTACGACGCATAATACCAAAGTTTTTGAATTTAAAACGGAGTGAGCACAATGAACCACAAGTACGGCAATTTGATTCCAACGGGCAGGCTGATCGATGGGAAGCCACGCAGCATTCTATTCGATGCTACTAAATGCATCGGCTGCCGCCAGTGCGTCCATGCTTGCAAGGATTGGAACGACCACCCGCGGACGAGCGTCTACGAAATGTCGAGTACCAATTGGATCACCATGCAGCCGCCCGTACTGGAAGGCCTTTCGCCCATCTGGGCAAGAAACAGTTGCATGCACTGTGAGTTCCCCAGCTGTGCAGCGGTTTGTCCAGTGGAGGCCATTACCAAATACGACGAAGGGCCCGTGGTGATCGACCAGGAGGTCTGCATCGGATGCGAATACTGCGTCTATGCCTGTCCTTGGGGCGCCCTGTCGGAGAATGATATCAACAGTGTCATTTCAAAAGACGGGACTTCCAGCAAGGCAAGCAAATGCACCATGTGTAGTGACCGGGTCAAAGAGGATAAAAATCCGTTTTGCGTGCAGGCCTGTCCGGCCGATGCCCTGGACTTTGGTCTGAGGGAAGATATGGCCACAAAGGCGACTCAACGCGCAGAAGAGGTGGGAGGTTATCTCTACGGGGACAAAGAGGCCGGGGGAACCCAGGTGATATATGTCCTCAAGGAGAAGAAAGAGGATTACGGTACTCCCACGGTTGGCAGCGAGAGGTATCCTAAACATAGAATCCCTCTTGGTCTGATGATCAAGGATCTCTTCACTCCCCGTTGTGGTATGAAGGGAAAGATGAGGGCGCTTTACCTGGCCATCATTCACCCGGGCCGGCTTCTCTATCGTTACTGGCCGTGGCGGACGGTAGCTTAGGAGGAATCTAGAATGTTCGATGGTGAACTATTCCCTCGTGAACGTAAGACGGTATTGCCGGGCGGATACATGGGCAAGATCCTACGTGTGGACCTGACCTCCGGGACCATGAAGGATGAAAATCTGCCGGAAGAGCCCGTGCTCAGGAAGCTCCTTGGCGGACAGGCCCTGGCCCTGTACACCTTGCTCCACGAACTCCCCCTGGACGCGAAGCCTTTAGGTCCTGAAAGCAAAGTAGTGCTGATGACAGGGCCCATCACGGGGACTGGCCTGACGCCAGGTGGAACCAAAGTAACGGCCATCTTTCTCAGTCCACTCACAGGACATACCCTGGGTCGGGGCGCTGCCAGCGGTTTCTGGGCAGTTTATCTGAAGTCCGCAGGCTACGATGGCTTAATCGTGGAAGGGGTTTCACACAAGCCCACTTACTTATTCATCAATGACGGGAAACCCGAGCTTCGAGATGCCAGCCGGGTGTGGGGAAAGGGCTCCAGGGATACGGAGGATCTTCTGAGGGCGGAGGTGGGGATCAAGGATGCCAGGGTGCTGTGCATCGGGCCGGCGGGTGAGAACCTTAACGGCGCCGCGATGCTATGCAACGACTACAACCACAGCGCTTCCCACAGCGGCGGGGCAATTTTTGGCTCCAAGAAACTCAAGGCCATTGTGGTGAGCGGGACCATGAGACCGCCCATCCGGGACAAGGGAAAACTCATTGAGGCGGGGCTTCGGTGGCGCAAGGTGCTTAGGAGAAATTCCGGGGTAATGGACTCCGCCGGTCACGCGGTGCATTTAGAAGCAGTACCCAACCTGAACTATCGTAGCACCCTCATTTCTGATCACGCGCGCGGGTTTGATGAAAATCGAATAACGTTACGGCCGTGCTTCCAGTGCCAGGCATGTTGTCCCGAGGATGTTGAGCTCAGAAACGGTTCTCATCCAGGGGTGGTTGGGCACTTCAACGCAGGCAGCGAATGGATGGACTCCTTCTTTAACCTTGGCGTCAAGGGAAGCGACGCTCTTTACCTCGCTGAGAGAATCAATGACGTGGGGATCGAGTGCAGTCATTTTTCCTGTGGAGTGGCTGTGGCCTTCGAGGCTTGGGAAAAGGGCCTCCTGGGGCCTGATCAAACCGAGGGACTTCGTTTTGAGTGGGGCGACGTCGAGACCATCTCACGGTTGCTGGATATGGCAGCCCGTCGCGAGGGCCGCTGGGGAAATCTCATTGCTGACGGACCCACCCAGGTGGCTGATGCCATTGGGGGAGAGGCCCGCCAGTGGGTGGTGCACACGAAAAAGGGGACACCCGCCCTGCATGATTGGCGGCCCCACTTTGGACAGATGCTCCGCGAGATCGTTGCCAGTGGGGGAATGAAGCCCCAAGGGGGAGGGTCCGACAAACCATCTCCAGATCTTCGGTATCGCGAAAATTGGGGTCCGCTGGACCGGGATGATCCCGCGGGTTGGCCCTGGTCTCAGGTCTTATCCGAATGGCACCGTCAGTTCACCGGCCTCATTGGAGGTTGCTGGTTTGCCGTGAGTCATGCCCGGCCTGATGCCCTAAACAGCGTGGTGGACTCCCTGAACGCCACCACGGGGTGGAATTTTGACCTGGATGAAGGTCTCGATGCGGGTTTCAGGAGCGTGGTCTTGCAATCCATCTTTGCATTGCAGAGAGGCTGGAGTGCCGAGGAAGACTGGAAGGATGTAGGTCCTAGGTTCCTCGAGCCGGTCCCAGACGGAAAGTACAAGGGTTTTACCATCGCCAAGTGGCTCCCGGCCATGGTTGAGGAATACTACACTCTTTCGGGAAGACATCCCAAAACGGGTCGTCCTTATATGGATACCCTGGCCAAGTTAGGGTTGGAAGAATTTCGCGACTGGAGTCAGCTGGATTAACTAGGGTAAATAGCCTTTTTCCCGATAATACTTCTTCGCCCCGGGGTGGAGTGGTAGGGTCAAAGGCCCACCTTCTCCCCCCTGACAGAATTCTTCCATGATCATGGCTCGTTTGTGAAAATGATCAACGGGAATCCTTGGGCACTCAAGATCAACCGCCTTTGCCATGGCATAGGCGATCCGGCTCGGCAGTTGTGGGTGACAAAACAAAAGCCAACCGCTGAAATCCACCGTGGGCACCTCCTGACCCAGTTCCGGAAAATTCTCCGGGCTCAGTGAGCTCCTGGAAAAACCGATCTTTTCCAGCCGGTTCAGGACCTTGTCACTGATGGGTAAAAACCTTATTCCTGAGTTGAGCGCTCGAGACCCCCAGTTTTTTATTCCCTCGTCAAAGACAGCATTGGCCTGACCTTCGGAAATATGTTTGGCGCGCTGCGGCGAACCGGGATTCGTGACTCGAAGAATCTTGCCGCCCCACTTTTCGATGTCCGCCAGGCCAAAGCCGTATGCTTTTAAAGTCTCTTCAACGGCCAGCACGGTGCCCCGGTATTTTCCGAGCAACCGGGTGGAGACGATTAGAGGGTATTTTCTTTCCTTGATTTCTTCCAGGGAATGAATTCCCGTGTCCCTGTGTACAGCGAAGACCAATCGGTCCCAGGAGGGAAAAACTCCAATGGCCCTGAGGGGAATATTCTTTTTATAAAACCCCCTGCCCAGAACCGCCATGCGACCGACCGCGGCCGGATTGCAGAAACCGAAGTGAAATTTCTTGTTTCCCACGATCATGGGCGTCCCGATTCCACCAATCTCAGAGTCACCGCTTCCAACCACAAGGGTGACGTGGGTATTGGCAGGATCCGGTACCAGATCATAGAAGGAGGGTAATAGCCTGACGGCAATCTCCGTTCTCCCTCGCGACGTAACAGCAATTTTGAAATCAGTTGGTTTGGCCATGGTCTCAACTCCCCCGTTCTTGATGCCGTTGGTGTCAATGGATGTTAAAGATTACTGTGAAAAAAGGATCTCCCCACTTGCGCTTGCGTCGTAGCCCCCCAGGCCTTCCACTGCCCGTCTGAATTCGTCACATCGAATAATCTCCAGCAGCCTTTGCCCCATTCCGGTTTCGAGGAATCCTCGCAGCAAGAGAAGGTCGTATTGTTCTTGTCCCACTGGAATGAACTCCAGGTCAAGGGCATTGGCGGCGGATCGGACCCCCAGGCCCACGTCCGAAAGGCCGCTGCTGATGGACACGGCTACCCCCATGTGAGTGAACTCCTCCCGGTTGTATCCCTGAATGGTGGCAGGCTCAACGCCCATTCGCTTGAGCTCGAAATCGAGCAGGACCCTGGTGCCTGAGCCTGGCTGGCGATTGATGAAGCGAACATTGTCTTGCGCTAGGTCTCCCAGCCCCCGAATCCCTTTGGGATTTCCCTTTTGGACCATAAGACCCTGCCGCCGTTGGACCAAGTGAACCAGGGTCACAGGAAGGCCGGGGAGGGTCCGTTTGATATCGGGAATATTGTATGACCCTGTCTCCGGGTCCAATAGGTGAGTGCCGGCCATGTGGGTCTCACCTCGTTGGAGGGAGAATAGCCCGCCCAAACTGCCTACGTTTGTGGAGGCGATCTTTAGTGCCGGATGGCGGCGCTTGAGTTGGTCTTCGAGAACTCCAATGGAGAGATCGTGACTGCCGGTGCACAGGATGGTGTTTTCTATATCCTCGGGAGAACGTAAGAGCTCCACCTCCACTTCCTCACCAGCGTTGATGCCTTCTGTGAGACTGGGGATTCGCAACAATCCGTCGGCCTGGACCATGGTGGTGATGACCCCTGCTCCACGCCTCAAGGGTACGGCCATTAAGTGTTCCTGCACTCGACCTAAATTAACTCGAACGAACTCTTCTAGACCGAGGGGGGAGGGGAGTTTTTTTGGCACTATGGCCCGAACCTTTAGCTGGGGAGTCAAACGTGCTCCGAGGAACTTTTCCAGGGCGGGCTGCATGATCTCCCGTGCCACCACAATGGCGGATACCGGGTACCCCGGGATGCCAACCACGGGCTTGCCCCCAACGGAACCCAACACAGCGGGTTTCCCCGGCATGATGTCGATACCATGGACCAGGAGTTTTCCCGCCTCTTCGACGATTTGGGCGGTGAAGTCATGTTCTCCCGCTGAGGATCCTGCGATGATGTTGACTATGTGGTTTTCTTTCAGGGCAGTTTCTAAGGCCAGTTTTAGCTTGACGGGGTCATCGCTCACTGGGGGAAGCACCGTGGGGACTCCTCCCCATTCTCGAATCAGCGCTGCCAACACGGTGGAGTTAAATTCAATGATGTGTCCCGGCCCTGCCTCTTCCCCAGGCAGGATGAGCTCATCCCCTGTGGGAATAATGGCAACCCTGGGACGAGACCGGACCTTCACCGTCACATGACCCGCCGCCAAAAGAGCTCCCAGATCATAGGAGCGAAGGCGGTGGCAACGGGGGAGTAGGGGCTCTGTGGCCACCACATCTTCACCCACCAGGCGTACATTTTGCCAGGGGGTGGAGGATTCCAAGATCTCCACTGTTGTTGCGTTCAGTTGCCTAACCTTCTCGATCATGACGACGGCATCGGACCAGGAGGGCAGGGCGTTACCCGTATCGACGTAGCGAAAACAGTTCTGCGGTGCCGAATCGGATGAAGTGAGGCTTAATCGCTTGGGCGAAAACTCCGTTGCATCAAAGGTGTCCTGTGCGCGAACACAGATACCGTCCATGGCGGCGCTATGGTAGTGGGGGGAGGAAATCTTGGCAAAGATGGGCTCGCATGTGATCCGATGGAGTGCATCCTGAACGGGGACGGTTTCGTTGTCCAGGGATGACGGGTCGATGGCGGCTAGAATGAGTTCCCGAGCTTCTCTGAGGGGAGTTTTCTTCAAATATCTTTTTCGCGCCATTGAACTAGGTCCGCTAAAAGAGGATCACTTCCACTTCTTCCCCCTGCTCGATTCCCTCCTGGTTTAGGTCCACCCTGATCATTCCGTCCGCCTTCACCAAGGTAAAGATCGCGCCTGATTTGCTCGGGAGGGGCTCAGCGTAAAGGGTGCCGTTGGTTCTTGTCAGACATACGCGAATATAATCCTCACGGCCCGTCTGGGAGGTAATGTTGGTTTTGAGAATTGCTCGAGAGGTCTTTTGAAAATGAGACGACGCGGCGATATCCTCACCGCCGAGTTTTCCAATCAAGGGCGCGGCAAAGAGATCAAATATCACCAGAGCTGAAACGGGATAGCCCGGGAGACCGAGCAGAGGTTTACCCGCGGCCTTGGCAAAGATGGTGGGTTTCCCGGGGCTCACTGAAATGCCATGAAATATTACTGTGGCCTCAGGGAGGGAACAAATGGCATCCAAGGCGATATCTCTGGCACCCACGGAGCTTCCGCCGGAAATGAGCACGAGATCAGACGATCCCAGGGCCTGCGTCAATGCCGCGAAAAGGCTATTTTTTTGATCCCGAATGACCCCCAGGTCTTGTAACTCTGCACCGCACTCAGCAATGAGGCCCGCCAGGGAATGTTGGTTGATGTTTCGTATCTGTCCCGGGAGAGGTATTTGCTCGGCCTCCACTATCTCATCTCCCGTAGAGATGAGGGCCACTCGCGGTTTACGGTGCACCGTCAGTTTCGAGATCCCGATTCCCGTCAGGGCACCCACATCATGAGCTCTGAGACGCCGGCCGCGACGGAAGACCAACTCTCCCTTCTTGATGTCGTCGCCGATCTGGATGGTATTTTGCCAAGGCGACACTCCCCTCTGGATCTCAACCCTTTGATGTCCCACCTCTTCCGTGTACTCCACCATTACCACTGCGTCACTCTCGGGAGGCAACATGCCCCCGGTGGAAATACGCATGGCCTCTCCTTTGGCCAAAGGTTGCGTGACCTGTTGTCCCATTTCAACGAAGCCAACGAGCTCTAGATAGGCTGGAAGACTGGTGCTAGCCCCGAAGGTGTCCTGGGCCTTCACTGCGTATCCGTCCATACCCGCCCTATGGAAATGAGGAAGGTCCACTGGCGAATACAGGTTTGCGGCCAGCACTCGAGCGTGTGCCTCAGTAGTTCTGATACGCTCCGTTTCCACCTGACTTACATCCAGAAGGAGGCGTATGGCTTCCTGTGGAGTGACAACCTTAAAAAATGCCTTCAATCTCTCCAGTCTCCCGGTGGAGAGACTATAAAAAGCCATAGTCAAAAGCAAATTGGCATAATTCGTGTCCAAGAACCGAATGGACTTGTATTTTAATGTTGGACTATTACATATTGAATGGCTGCAACGAATATGGACTATTGTGGATTTTCAAGGGGAGCAGGTCACTGGGCACGTTGGTATTAGTTTTGCTCAACTTCTTGGTTAGCCCTGGCGGTGAGGAGAAGGAATAGTGTTAATTCCAAGTCGGATCATCCTACTTGAACCTCGTGATATTTCTAACCGTCAGTAGTTGCGCTGCCCAAGGTGGGGTGGGGCGAGGGTGGGTATGATCCGGAATGCCAAGATAGATTACTTCCATGGGCCATTTTAACTGAATAAGTAATTTTCACCGCTACTCGAAGGAAGAGAGAACCATACTTCGAACCCGGAAGGAAATTCAGGGTCTGACATCGGCCGCAACCATTTGGTTCGTGTGCGGCATCGGTATGGCTACAGGTGTTGGGTTTTATGTCCTAGCCATTGTGAGTACTCTTCTCGAATTCATGATCTTGAAAATTGGGGGAATTTGTTAGTCCGCAGTCAGAGTAGCGTTTCGTGTTTTCCCTTTAAACCTGACAACCGTCAGGAAGCCTTCCCCGCGAGCATCTCATCTTGTTCCCGCCCCCTTCCCGCAGGTTCACCCCGAACCACAGAACCTCTGGACGTGAGTCAGGAGATGAATGTTCCGAACTTCCCTGGAAGGAAGCGGCCCAAAGCCACGGACGTGAGTCCGTGATACGGGGTTCACCAGATTCCAGAAGCAATCATCAGTAGACCAAAGAAAAGAACAAAATAGGCGAAATTCATTTTTCTGCTGAGTTTCAGAAGTATATGGATCGTTGCCAGACCAAAAAGAAATGCAAACAGGCATCCCCATAAAGTGGTCCCGTTAATTAAGGGATCGCCAAGATTCAGCATAATATTCCCTCCAAGAACAACCGGGAGACTCATGAGGAAGCTCAGGGTCAAAGCATGGGTGTCATCAAAATTTCTCAACAGTAGAGCCGAAATGGTCAGGCCTGATCGTGAGAGACCAGGTAAAACCGAGAAACCCTGAACGATACCGAGAAGAAATCCATCCGTGGGGGTAGTGTCCTGAGGGCCTTTCCAAGCGAATTCGTGTTGGGCGAATTGAAAACCCGCGGTAACGAGCAACAAACAACCAATAGCCATGGTAATTAATTTTCCGGAAGCCGCCAGACCGTCCTCAAAATAGATGAGTGTTTTTAAGAGGATGAATCCCACAATGCCACTGATGAGTGTGGCAACCATAAGGAACTGAATGGTGGCTCTTTGTTCCTGAGAAGCGGTTGTGTAGTGAAAGGTGGATTTTGCTAAGGTCAACACCTCTTTTCGAAAATAGATTAGGGCTGCAAGGAATGTTCCTAAATGAAGAGTTAGGGCTAGATGAATCATGTCCTCGATATCGTTCGAACCAAACAGATGCAGCTTTGCGAGAACTATAGTCCCCTCAGAGCTCACGGGAAGCCATTCCGTAACGCCCTGAATGATGCCCAATACAATTCCTTGAATCATTTATAGTCAATCGCTCCTGATGGACTTTGAATTCAATCTAGAGGCAAAGAGCGCAGGTCAAATAACACCAGGCGCGTCCCGCGAGACAAATATTAAGTCTGCAACCGTTGGCATTTAGGATTTCTTAAAGCTTTCCAAACGAATCCCGTTGTTGAGCTGGAAAAGTTTTCCGACCGTGGGCGGGTGTGAATATTTCAGCGGGATTGCCAGGGCTGAAGTGGGTGGGCGGTTGTTACTACGGACGACTGGAATCGTGACTATTGATGGATTCCGAACTGTCAATATCCTTGGTTGGGTGTTCTCGTTTTTCGATTTTTCGCCCCATGAGCCAGATACCGATTAGATTCCACAGGACGCCATAGGCAATTAAAAAGGCAAAAACAAATGCAAGTAAGATGATGAACCAAACAATATTGTCGGGCAATTTGGCAACTCAACTATTTAGGCTGGGCTTGCTAGCTTCAATGATTTCTTGTGGAATCATTCTCAGCGCTGCGATGATTAAAATCGGTGAGACCGTAAAACTCAAGGGGAAAGGTAGACAGGCCACCGCGAATCCCATGGTAGCCTTTGCCTGTTTTGGCGTGCGAGGGTCCTTTAGAACAAGCTTGCATATGTTTATGTGATGGCTAATACGCCTCGCCGCGGTATTCATCCTGGTGCCCATATTGAGTCCGACTAACCCAGTGTCACAAAGATAATCGTTCGAATGGCAATCCCCCACCCCGCAGCGGTGGATCTTTTCCTAATCTCCTGGGGTGCGAACCACCTGGAGCACCCCGAACAAATCAGGAAAATACATAGTCGATCCAGAAATAATTTGCAACACCGGATCGGAGGGTTCCTTACCGCTCTGAATACAACACCTGAATTCCAAAAAACAATGGATATCCTACGGCCGTGACACTGTCACCGTGACGGGCACCTGTATCACCGCGCAACACGGCACGTGATCGTGGCTGGTACTTAGTCTTCAGGATGGCCAAGTCGTTGCCTTCATCAGCCGCGACCACGTGGGGCTCGTAGTCTGGTTGATTGAAGAGCTTAAGGGTAATGCTTTCGCAGTCATCGACAATGTGTTGGTTGGCCAACTTGAGTTAAGAAATCTTGCGAAACCGTCGAGCTCACCCACCCCGATCAAACCGTTTTCAAACCGCAACCCGCTAAGTTCGTGAATACATTGGTGTCCCCGACGGGATTCGAACCCGTGTTGCCGGCGTGAAAGGCCGGTGTCCTGGGCCAGGCTAGACGACGGGGACTTTATGGGCCATGTTGAGCCTGAGGTGATGGCTCAAATTGCAGACCTAATTCAGGACGTCAATATAGCACAACGCCGACCAAAAAATCCAAGCGTCGGAGGCTTGGGGAGTTCGATTCCCATGAATGGCATTTACGGCTGCTTTCCCCGGGCGAGCCGTAGCCCCCTACGGGTCCTTCCTTAACAAGATTGCTGTGACCATTTGACCTGGTATCCCATTTGTCGGATACTCTTTCTCCAATTTGGGAGGTGACATGGCCGAAGCAACAGAAAAACCTCGGTTAATCCTTTGGGGAGCCGGAACGCCACGAACCATGAGGGCTCAGTGGATCCTCCAGGAGCTGGAACTCGAATATGAAAGACGTCCAATCGGGCCTCGCACTGGAGAAACCCAGCAGCTCGAGTATGTCCGGCTCAACCCCCGGGAGAAGGTCCCCCTCCTGCAGGATGGAGATCTTACGGTGGCAGAGAGCGCAGCAATCGTCACCTATCTGGGGGAGACCTATGGAGGATCTAAAGGGTTAGTACCGCCGTTAGGTACGCCTGAGCGTGCGGCCTATTACGAATGGTGTTTTTTCTGTATGACCGAACTGGACGCCACTACCCTCTACGTTGTCCGCAGGCACGTGGGCCTCAAGGAGATCTACGGTGAGGCTCCCAACGCGGTGCGTGCAGCCTTTGAGGGATTTGAAAAGCAGATCAGGGTGGCACATCTCAAATTGGCGGATGGGAGACCGTTTATTCTGGGTGATACCTTCACCGGCGCAGACCTTTTATTGACCACCTGTATCGTGTCCGGCCACAACCACAAGCTAAAGCTCAGCGATCTTGTCTTGGGCTATATGAATAGGAATACGTCGCGTGGGGCCTATCAGCGGGCCCTAGCGGCAAACCGCAGACCCTGACGGCGATATATGCTGAACCAATCGTTACGATGAACTCGGGCACACCGTGCGGGAATCCCGGCGATGGTGTGGCCCTCCTGGCGCCGTCGAATCCTCCCTGCATGGTACAAAACCCTTTTGCCGAATGATCTTTGCAACATCCACTGAGGTGACGTGATTGAACGCGTCCCTTGCCACCTCGGAGACTAGAAGGGCGCTGTACAGATTGAGGCTCATGTCACCTTCAAAGGGAAACATCCGTAGCTTCGGATTCAGGATATCGAAGGTCGCTTCGTCCGTCAAAGTATATCCCTTGAGGCTTTCAGCCGTCGCCAAGGTTGATCCCATGCCGCTACCCGTTGAGACGTAACGGGATGAGAATGGCGATATATGAGCCTTCGACCGGATGACCATTTCTTTAGCATGGGTTCCGGAGCCATCGCCCCTTGAAATAAATCTCGCACGGCTAACAGATATCGCTTTGAAGGCTTCAGTCAGTGTGCGCGTATTGCTTATGCCGGCAGGATCATCAAATGGCCCGACAATCACGAACCGGTTATACATGAACGGCCGGCGTAGGATGCCAAAACCGTCAGCCATAAACTGTCGTTCAAGTTCGGGGTAATGGGAAATTACCAGGTGAGCTTCTTTTCTCATCCCCAACTGAAGCGCCTTCCCGCTGCCCACTGCGATTGCGGGGACATGGGGCAACAAGTGTTTCAACAAACCGGTGTCTCTAACACTCGTAGTGGTAGCAACAAATACGCTACGACTGGCCGTTGTTCCGTTGAGGCCCGCCATCGACAGGCTTAGGGTGGCAACTATCAACAAAATCCGCATGAATTATTATGGTTCCTCCGACTAGGCAGAGCGCTTTGGAAGCGCATCTCAGGTGTGAGAACAGATGCCTTTTTTCAGGTGGTTAAGGTGTTGGGGCAGCTTGGGAAAGTTGATGAGCCGTGTTGGACTCGAACCAACGACCCTCTGCTTAAAAGGCAGATGCTCTACCAGGCTGAGCTAACGGCTCTGATTATTTGGGAGTAGATATTCTTACCATGTTTGTTTTGAAATACAAACTTTCCTTGGGCGCAATATGGGGGTTGTGCCCAGGCAATTGCCCGGGGCCATCCTAGCTCAGCAGAGCGAAAATTTCTCGGATGAGGTACATCCTCGGGGCATCATCCGGTAGGTGGGGTCCTAGGGTCGTGGGTGGACTGGCTTCGCCTAGCTGAGCGGCTTCTGATTTTCGTTTGACCACGAGGGCTTTGGCATCTCCGCCATTTGCCAAAGTGTTACGAACTTCCATCCATTGAAGCCAAAAAACATCCTCCCGTTCCTTAAGTGATCCTAGGTGGCCTAGACGGTCCCCCACCCCTCGGAGCGTCGATAAGAGGAGGGTTCGACCACGCTCGACGGCGCCCATGGCTTCCTTGGCAACCGAAGCGGCATCCTCTGCCGCCTCCACCGCGGATCGGGCTTCCTCGCTGTCACTTCCCTTTATTTTTATGGCCTCGTTGGCCCAATGCTGCATAAGGGCTGTGGGTGCAACCACGGGGCGAAAGATATTGAACCACTGATTACCTCGCACCCACCGAAGCTGTCGGACCTGCTCGGCCAGCTCCTTGGCGGATGGGCTGTTGCTTTCGAACTCCGCCATCCACCGGTTATAATCTTTGACCTTGGGCCGGACCTGTTGCTGCCAGGACCCTCGGATATCCCTGGTGTAGCGGAGACTCAAGTCCACGACCCTTTGCAACCGGCGGGGCATGTCTTTCTCGGCGTCGCCAGACGGGGCTACCGCGATGTACAATCGACCCTCAACCAGCCGGGACCGGACTTCAGTCAAAGGAAATTCGAGGCTTTCCAGTGCGCGGGTCAACCCGAAAAAGAGGGCGTCCACCTCTACGGTATATTCCAGAGGGCCGGGGGTTAACGGTAATTTACCCTTGGCGGGAAACCAGGTGAGCTCATCATCACCTGGAGGAGACCATGGGACCTTAGGGTTGGTGGCGTTACTCATCTCGCACTAGTGCTTTATTCCGTATTAGTACGCTACCGCTCATTGCAACTCACTAGAGCCCAACGCAGACCGAGCGAATTGGACTTGGGCCTTTGTAGAGTTCCTTCCAGTGTTCGCCACGGTCGTGGCTGGTCCACACCTCCCTGTAGCCGGTCTCACCCTCGGAAAGGTTGGGGCTGTAGTCGCCAATGCTCGCGTAGACGGAGTCATTGTCCCATGGGTCGCGAACAATGGTCCAAACCATACGTTCCATGCTGTCCGGTAGACCGCCGCCCAACTGGTGCCAGGACTCTCCGCAGTCGTTGCTACGGAAGATCGCAGATTGGGCCTTACCGGGTCGCAACCATGCCGGCGGTGTGCCGTTGGCCGTTGCCACTAATAAGGTGGAAACGGCTCCCGGTAGTGCAACAAAATCGTGGAAGTAGTCCCGGGAAACTCCGTCTGCGGAAGAGATCCATTGGCGTCCGAATTGATCGCTGCGGTAAAAACCCCGTGCGGTTGCCGCATAGTACAAATTTTCCTGAAGGGGATCTCCCATGACCATGTGAATGTCGAGGTACTCAATGCCGGCGGAGAGATTTTCCCAGTTCTCGCCCCCGTCTTCGGTTCGGAAGATTCCCCCGTGCTCAAGGCCCACACAGAGGATTTTCGGGTTATGCCAATCGACGAAAATGCTCCGTACATGGGATTCGTGGGGGTAGATGGGAAACCACCATCTGTCACGTGCCTCTTCCGGCACGTGCTGTAAGCCTTCAATCTCGGTCCAGCTGTTACCCATGTTATCAGACCGGAGCAAGCGAATGGGCTCGGTGCCGGCATAGATCACTTTTGGGTTGCTGGGATCCAAGGCCATGGTGTGTACTTTTCCCGAAAAAGCCAGATCCCAGGACTCTCCGCCGTCCTTCGATACGAATAATCCATCCTTTGGGGTGCATCCATAAACAACGCCGGCGTCACCGGATGCCAACAGGACGTTAATGGCTTTGCCTTTGAGTCCGCCCCCTCGCTGGTTCCAGCAGCCGTTCTCGTGTGACATCACAACGACTCCAGCCTCCGTCCCTATGTACATCTGTTTTTTTGCTGTCATGGTTCAGGCCTCCTCCGGTTACCTGTAACTTAAAAGAATAAAATCACGAGCCAAGGATGTGGTCAAGGGGGATCCTAGCTGCGGAGACTTCCGTAAATATAGGAATCCAAGGGGGACTTGCCACGGCGCTTCAACTCACGAAGCCGTTAGCCGGTGTATTCCACAATGTACATTCCGCCTCGACGTCTGTCCGTGAGGTAGATGAGATTGTCGGTATCAACAAAGAGGTCGTTGGTTTCAGGAGATTCTTCTCCCGGTGGAGGCGGCGGTATGAAGTACCCCACTTCCGATGGCCTGTCCGCATCGCTGATGTCCGTAATTCGCATCCCGGCATTAAACCAGGTGGAGAATATGAGTTGCTCGCTTTTAAAGCTATGGGGGTAGTTCTCGTGCACATTATGCGGGCCGAAGCGCAGCGGACGGTTGTGAAAGCTCTCCCAGGGTGAATTCCTTGGAGGTTTTGGCTTTGGGAAACTGCTGATCATCACCGGCTGACGCTCGTCGCGGATGTCCATGACCCAGATCCGCTTGTCGCCATTCTTTTCGAGGCCGCCGGATAACCACTCACAAACCTCAATGAGGAGTCCTCGCCCGGGGAGCGGCAAGGAGGTGTGCGCGTAGCCGCCATAGGGTGGGCTCCAGTTGATGTGACTGATAAGTTTCGGGGAACCGACATTGCTGATGTCCACAATGCTCATCCCGGCGTCGGTACAAGATACATAGGCGCGATTTCCGTTGGGGATAGCGCCGTGCACCTGAAAGTGGTCATGGCCGGGGTCGAGGGCCTCCCATTTTTCGGGGTCATCCTCTCTCGCGCCCGGCAGCCACCAGCAACCCGCCATCCTTGGCTCCGACGGCTTCGAGAGGTCCACGATATGGTAGCCGCGGGTTTTCGTGCCGGGGGTTGGGGCGGCGATGTGGGCGTAGGGTGCCTCTCGAAACCAGATTCTGTGAACCCCGCGCATTGGGACGGGGTAAAAGGCAATCTGTTTTGGATCGGTGGGATCGTCAATACTGTACACGTTGAGACCAGTTACTGGTTGCTCGGGCCCGCTCCTGGGAATGTAGGAAATAAATTCGCTGTTTTGGATTAGCGTGTTGCCTACGATCTGTACCTTGTGGTTGTGGGTATTGGGAGGATGGGGAATCTGGCGGAGCAGGCGCGGGTTCTCCGGATCGGAAACATCCAGAATCGACAGGGCCATTTTGCTTGTCCCTACATGGGCAACATAGGCGTATTTTCCATATTTGATAACCTGCATCCCATCGCCGCTGCCGTCCAGATCGTGATGGCCGATGAGACGGGTCTTCTCGGTGTGACACTCATCTTGCATCTTGCGAAGGTCCGCTCCGAGAGTTGCCATTGAGAGGTCTCCTTCTTGTTGGGCGGGTTGTGGGCGCCATCCCTTTTATCTTCGGACGGAGGTGAAGTCAAGCCGGGGTCAAGGCTCGCCGCGGACTCCCGAACCTCGAAAGAAATCGGCAAACCACGTCTCTAAGAAGGGTATTGATTCAAGATGGGGATAGCGGTATTAAGCCTTAAGACATTGAGGTCAATAATCAACTCAGGAGATCCTATGGAAAACTCTCTTCAAGTTGATGGATTAAAAATCCGATATTTGGAGCAAGGCTCCGGCACACCCGTGGTGTTACTTCATGGCGCATCCTTGGGCTCTTCCGCTGACGTTTGGAAGGATACGTTGGGCGCCTTGGCTCAGGGCGGGTTTCGCGCTATTGCCTATGACCAACCCGGCTACGGTCATTCCGATAATCCAAAAGACTACCGACCTTCCTACAGGGAAGCCTTTGTTGTTAAATTCATGGATGTCCTTGGGATCCGGCAGGCCTCCATGATCGGCCACTCGCAAGCGGGAGGATTTGTCATGGGGCTGGCATTGAAGCATCCTGATCGCGTCATTAAGGTGGTGACGGTTGGTACAGGCAGTCTCCTCCCCCGGTTAACGGATCAAGGGGGTGGGGGTCCAGCGCAGGGAGAGGAAGGGACCCAAGCCTCGCCAACCCTGGAGGATACGAGGAGGCTTTTGGAAGGCAACCTTTATAACAAAGACCTCATTACTCCCGAGGTCTTGCGACAGAGACATGAAATGAGTCTGGGAAAAAATTTTGAGGCGTCACTTGAGCGGTTGAAGGCGCGTGAATCACAAAAGGGCCAGATCCCGCTGTCCCAGCGCCTAACGGAGGTATCGGCTCCGCTTTTCATGCTCTATGGCGCTCAGGATCGTGGGTCTGCCGCCAAGAGGTGCGCCATTCTAAAAGAAAAAGAACCAGACCTTCGGGTGGAGGTGATCGATGGTGCCGCTCATCTGTTGATGTGGGATGTTAGAAAAATTTTTTGTGAGAAGGTTTTGAATTTTCTTTCAACTTAAGGGATTTCTTTTATGATCGATCTCTATTCTTGGAAGACACCTAACGGACGAAAAGTCTCCATTATGCTTGAGGAAGTGGGCCTGCCCTATGAAGTTCATCCCATCAACCTCGGCAAGGGAGAACAATTTGAGCCGGAGTACCTGGAGCTGAACCCAAACAATAAAATCCCAACAATCGTCGATCGTGAAGGACCTGACGGGAAACCCTACCCGCTGTTCGAATCCGGAGCGATCCTAATGTATCTAGCAGACAAGACCAATCAACTGCTACCAAGGGGAACAAAGAAACGATACCATGTGATTCAATGGTTGATGTTTCAGATGGGCGGTGTGGGTCCGATCTTCGGTCAGGCTCATCATTTTATACGGCACGCAGCGGAAGTCGCGTATGGCGTCGAGCGCTACAGCAAAGAAACCAGACGGCTCTACACCGTGTTGGACAAGCGTCTCGCACAAGTGGAATTTCTTGTGGACGATTATTCCATCGCCGATATCGCCACCTACCCCTGGGTGGCTCACTTCGAGTGGCACCAGGTCCGGCTGGAGGAATTTTCCAACGTCCATCGATGGTTCAGGGCCATGGGCAATCGTCCTGCAGTGCGGCGCGGAATGGAAATACCCTGAAGCTCGCTTCCATCAGGAGGGTCGTTTACCGAGAATGGGATGAGCAATCGGCTTCTCGGCTGCTCTCTCAAGGAGGTTAGGTCCATGTCTTCAGATCAATTCATAGATGAGCTTTGGAGTTACGCCCGAGAGGTACCCATGGAACAACACCCTTGGTTTCAGGGTATCATTCAACACCGTTGGACCCGTCAGCAGATTATCCTCGGCGAGGTTCAGCACTATCTACGGGTTCGCACCAATGCTATTTTCTTCGGTTACATTGCCATCAACGCTGTGGCCGAAAAACACTACGGACCCATGGATGTGGTGCTTGAGAACTTCATGGAAGAACTGTCCGGACCCAAAAGTCATGCCGATGTGTTACTCCAGTTCCTCGAGGAGGGTGGTATCGCGCGGGAAGAGGCTGACTCGGCGGAACCGACGCCAGGGACCATGGCTGCCATCGAGATGCTCACCGGCTGCTGTCAACGACGCTCGGCATTGGAAGGCATCGCCATGCTTAGCTTCGTGGAGAGTCAGCATGGTGGAACCAACGGTGTTGCCGCAAAGGTGTACAGGGAACTGACGGGGTATTATAAGTTCCCAGCACATGCGGCGGAAACCTACCGACTCCATGCCGAACAGGACGATTCCCATGGCAGACGCCAGATTGACGCGCTCAGGGGATTTGCCACGGATGCAGTAACACAGGAAAAGGTCAGAAGTGCCGTCAAACTGGGGGTAACCGCGTTTACCCTGGAGTGGGATGGACACGTTCAGGCCATGACCAGACAGCGAGAATTCTGGGCGGGGGTATCCCGCCTCCAAGTGCGGCAACCCGTGGTTCGATTACCCGACGTCCCTGGCTTGTAGAGTATCCTTAATCTTAAGGAATTAGATGGGCCAGTCCTTGGGGACTTGCTTTCGCCAATCCTGAAACTCAGCGCTCTTACCGTATTCCCGCTTGATTCGTTGCAACTTCTTGAGCAATTCCTGCAGATCCACATTGAGACTGTTGGAGACCATACCCGTGGTCTCTTCGAAGCCGAGGCCTCAGTTGTTATGTCAGCCACGCAGTTTTTGCAGAATGGTTTTTTCTTCGTTATTCATCGGCATTGGGATTCCCTCCTAGTCTAGGGGATCTTCACTCCCTCCCATTCCCTTGGAGAACCCGACGGACTGCGTTGTGATAACCTCGGTGAATCCATTTGGGGCACCCTGTTGGTCAAAGGTCATGGTCAGTCGAGTCAATATCCGCCAGAGTTGATTCCGCCACTTGGCCTGGAGGATCAAAAAAGTATTCTCCACGACAGTGCCGGGTGGCTCCTTGCACGTGACCGCAAGCTCAAGGCGTGTGCTTTTACCGGGCATTAGCTCTGGGTAATCGGCAAGCTCTACCCTGCCGGCTCGAAATCGACCATGGGGGCACTGTGCATTTAGGATCTGCAGCGGTTGGTCTCCAGCGTTCTGGATGTTCCAAGCCACGACCCAGAGGTGAGGGGATGAGCCGGCAACCTGAGAAACCTGCTGGATCATGACCCGTGGTCCTATTTCCTGATGATTTTCCAAGGGCGAGCCCGTGAAATTAAGCAGGAAGACAGGGATCTGTCTTCCTGCAGTGCTTCAATTGGAAGTATCTATGAGAGTAGAGACTAGGTCAAGGTTTGGGGGGGAAGTGAGGCCGTTGGGTGATTACGGCAAACGACCGAGAATATTCGAAGAAACAGATCGGGAAATTTTTGCCCCAACAAAATATCATTGTTTCTTCCCAACCCGGGCTCCGCAATTATAAAAGAACTTGATTCGAAATGGTGAGGTGGATGTCCTGAAGGAAGCCATGGAACAAGGTATCCATGAGGGATGCCGGACCTTTGATCACGCCGTGTTGCTTTACTAAAGAGGGAAAGATCGGCTTGGAACAGGCACTAGCCCACTCGGACAGCACCAACAACCTTCGCCTCAAGATCGAGATGGAAGGCCTCAAGGGGAGGGAGGCCATGGAACGGCTTTTTGAGGAGACAGAACCGGAGCAGGAAAAACTTTGCGAATCAGAGGCAGTGGTTAGCGCTGCTGATGAGCCCGAGGAAGAGCGAAGTGAAGCAGATTTTCTAGGCTGGTTAGACGCCCCATTCCCAAGTGACCTACGCCGCGAATTGGTACTACGCCGTTCTCAATAGGCGCTCATGCCCTTTTTTCGAAACGGGCGCCAAGCCGCTACTAATTAAAGACCAGTGATCTCCGCCATCCTCAGTGCAATAGAGATCGCCTCCAGTGGTTGCAAAAAAGACTGAGAACGACTCTCCATGGCTCTCCAGACATAACGCCCCGGCTTCGTGCTTCATCCGGTCTGCCAGCCCGTCGCCTAGTATTTTCCAGGTGCGCCCGCCGTCAATGGTACGATATATTCGCGTCCCGGCATGGCCGGGGGTTTTGCCCTCACGCCAGGTGCGAGGATTGTGCTCTGCGGCTGAAACAAACATGGTGTCCGGTTGGTTTGGGTTGAGGACGAGACCGTCAGGATAGACGTCTGTGGCCCAATCCGGGCTGGTCCATCGCTCCCAATGGCCACCCCCATCAGCGCTAACGTACAGGCCAGCGCCACCGCTCACAAATATTCTTTTAGGATCGTGCGGGTGGATCATTGCCTTGTGAACGTCGTAGAAATGCTCCAGCGGGCGATTCTTATCGGTGTAAAATCCAACAGTATTGAGTTCCTTCCAGCTCTGACCGGCATCATCGCTGGCCAATAGGGCGCCCTGTTCGATACAGACATACATCTTGGCGGGATTGAGAGGGTCAAAAGTGATGAATTTTGTGTGCGCGATGTGTGGTGGGGCAGGGAAGCTCCACTGGGGTGTACTGGGTACGGATCTCAAGGACGGTAATTCTGTCCAATGGTGACCCAGGTCCTCACTGTAAAAAAGGTGGGCGGGCTCTGTCCCTGCATAGACTCGAACCTTGCCGTTCAACTTTACCGAGGCCAGGCTATAGACATCATGCACCGTCAGGCCGTTATCCCGCCGCTGCCAAGTTCTGCCACCGTCCGTACTGGCGTGCACTGTGCCATAGAAGGCGCCGGCGAAGATGGTCTTGCTGTCGGGCTCTATGATAATAGAACTGATAAACTGGTCGGGCAAGGCGCGGTGCGCCACATCCCACTGGGTACTGGAACCCCGTTTTAGAATAACGACACCTTCCTTGGTTCCAACCAGAAGCTCGTCGGATCGTGATGATGAGGAGTAAATATTTGATCCACCGTGCGAGAGTGCAATTGCCATAATTTTGATCTCCTGTTTTGGTTAAACTTCCAGGTGCTTTGGACGGAAGAAAATGAGAACGATCAATCGACGATGTAGCGCATTTTATGCAGAGACGGAGAGGCAATTCAAGTCCCGAAGCCAGCATTCTTTGGGAAGCATTGAATCTGCCTCTAGGATTTCTTAGAGATTAATGATCCCAATATTCATGAGTTGAATGAGGAGAATGCAATGGCAAGCGGCGCACCTGATACACTCAAAGTTACCCTGCTAGGCACAGGGGGCCCTCCACCAATAATGGAGCGGTTCGGGCCATGCACTCTCGTTGAAGCCGGATCGGAAAAATTTCTCTTTGACGCCGGTCGAGGCGCATTGCAAAGGTTATTTCAGCTTAAGATCCGATTCTCAGAAATTACCGGGCTATTTCTAACTCACCTCCATTCCGATCACGTGGTGGGTATCCCTGACCTGTGGCTCACCGGTTGGATTAATCAGGCGTGGGGTGGCAGACAAGTTGCCCTGCCGGTTCGGGGACCCAGAGGGACAAAGGAGATGATGTCCCACCTCGAGCAAGCCTATCAGTTTGATATACGTATCCGGTCCCATTATCAAAAGGAAGGGATCCGGGTGATTGCTGAAGAGTTCACCGGTGGGGTGGTCTACGAAAACAAAGGTCTAAAAATAACCGCCTTTGAAGTGGATCACGGCCGGATCAAACCTGCTTATGGATACCGAATTGACTTTGCCGGACGATCCGTAGTCCTCTCTGGGGACACACGGTTTAATGAGAACGTCATCCAATTTTCTCAAGGAGTAGATCTCTTGGTTCATGAAGTGGTTGGCATGTCGAACGAATTCCTGCAAAAAAGTCAATTTGGCAAAACCATAGCCTCAAATCACACTACACCCGAGAGCGCGGGAGAAGTTTTTAGTCGCGCGAAGCCAAAACTGGCAATCCACACGCATATTTTGTTATTTGGTGACTATTTGCTGAAGGATCTAATCCCTTCCACAAGGAAACAGTATTCGGGCCCCTTGGAAGTCGGTGAGGATTTGATGTCCATAGAGCTTGGAGAGAAGACGGAAGTTCGGCGTTCGGCAAGCCAAAAGACCTGAACTACTCAAAATAACCCATAAATCGCCGCCAGCAATACTGTAACGGCACAATGACCAGCGATGCCAGTAGTACCATAGCGAGCATCAACCTCATAACCTGACCGTTCCGAAGACCACCCGGCTGCACAGCCACCATCAGTGGCGGCGGCTCATAGGGGAAGAGGGTCATAGTCCAGCTCGTGACCAAGGGCCATCCCGTAGCAACTGCAATCTTTAAACCAAGCCCAGTGTCTGTACCGCAAAGCCAACGTGAAATACTCCGGGGCAGATCCCGTTGCCCACAGTCCAATCACTACCACAATGACTCCAGCTCAAGGCATGACTTCAGCCGGCATGCCGTCGGGTACCGGCACAAAAAATAACCCAACTCCCGTGACGGAAGTGATCAAAGCCGCGAGGTGACTGAATCCCCAGGATGAATTCAACTTACAGAACCGTTCTCAAACCTGTAGCGGAATCCCGGCATTGTGCATTGCCTTAAGCTGCTGCCATGTAGAACGAATCCATTGCGCACATGCGACATTGTGTTCGAAAAGCGAATACTTTGCATTTTTCCCGTAATCCAGCGTGTCGATCATTTCCGTATTGATAAACTGCAGTGGGCTCTCGGGATGGGTGATATGATAGCGCAGCACCTTGCGCACGGCCTCCTTCGATGCCTCCAATTTCCAAGCATGCCAGGGGGAATGCCATTGGCCTGGCTCTGGCTTCACAAATGGATACTGAATTCCTCGTCCCGGGTTACCACTCTGATCCATGGCCCAAACATTCTTAGGGTTGTTTGGGGCCACTGGACGAAACTGCGCGTACACGACCATGTTCATCTCAAGCCAACGGTCACACAAATTTCCCGGTTCAAAGGGATCCAGTACCACGCGGCCGACATCCACATCAGCCTTGATTCCAGAACGCTGTAACTCCTCGGGATTGTCCATCTTGAAAACGCAATGGCTGTAGTCAAGTGTGAAGTTAAAAGGGAGCCCCCTGGCACGGACCTTTTCCCCAACCGGAGCTACCCGCCTGAAATCCTCTGACCACATATTTACATGCAGCTCGAAGGTGGGTTGGACGCCTAGACGGTCCCCTAGCTCCCAGGTGCGGCAATAGCACTCCACAATCTCCTCATCCGTGACTGCATGTCCGTCGGCATGATGAGTGAAGATCATTATGTTGTGCATCTTAAGGCCCGCCCGTGCGGCGTTGTGCAGGTATTCGGTGAGGAGAGGTTCATCCCGTCCGAGCTGGTAATACCAAGTTCCGGTATGCAGGGGAATATCGTACTTTTGGGAGCAGCGGATGTATTCATCCAAGACATCTGTCGGGGGAAGCCGGTCTAGGTAGTCAAAGACCCCTGAATCTCGGATCATCTGGAATTGCGTCTCCACCGGCACTTCACGGGTATGTTGAATCCCCCTCCACTGGCAGCCAAGCAGAAATTCCTTCGCCATTGATTACCCTCCAATTGCCTATACTGGTTAACAGATTGATGAGTTTGACACAAAGGCCGATTGTATCTTATTGTTCCGGGACGGAGGAACAGCTTATGAGGCGCAATATTTTGATAGCAATCTCAATGTTAGTTATTTGGGGGCTTATATTTTCTGCCCAAATTGGAACCGCATCCCAAGATGAATGGGAAAAGGTCCTGGCTGCTGCCAAGAAGGAGGGGAAGGTGGGTGTCATGGGCCCCCTAGGGACAGATACTCGGGACGCTCTGACCCAACCTTTTATGAAGAGGTATGGCATTACAGTGGATTACTTCGGTGGTAGAGGCGGTCAACAATCAACTCGTTCGGGGTTGGAGCGTCGCGCCGGGAGGTATCTTTGGGATGTATTCATTGGGGGCACCACCACAGGGCTCACGGCCATGATCCCCATGAGGGCCTTTGATTCCCTGGAGCCGGCCTTAATCTTACCCGATGTTAAAGACGGTAAGACCTGGCGCGATGGACATCTCGAATTCGTCGATCCGAGGCGTGAGATGCTGGTAATGCTTCCCACCCAACGTGCAATTCTTAGTGTCAATCCCAACCTTGTGAAACCTGGGGAGTTCAAGTCGTACAAAGACCTCCTCAAGCCCAAGTGGAAGGGGAAAATCGTCTTCGCAGATCCCCGGCGACCAGGGTCGGCCCAAGCGACTTTTATGTTTTTCATGCTCCATCCGAATTTGGGGGAAGGTTTTATAAGGGCGTTGGCCGATCATGAACCCGTCATAATCGGGGACCCGGCACTTGCCATGGACTCAGTCGCACGGGGAAAATATCCTATCCTTTTAGCACCCCGGTCCACCATTTTATCCGATGCCCTTAGGCGGGGTCTCCCCATAAAGATTCTAAAGCCAAACGAGCTCAAGGAAGGTTCCGATATAAGTCCGGGGGCCGGTGCATTGGCCATGTTCAACCGCGCGCCTCACCCCAATGCCGCAAGGGTTTACATTAACTGGCTGCTGAGCAAAGACGGCCAGTACCGTCTCGGCAAGGCCATTGGTTATGTCAGCCGCCGGTTAGATGTACCCAATGATTATTATGAGTCATGGCGAGTCCCGCAGCCGGGGGCCATCAAGACCTATGACCAAGCGGCCATGGATGGTAAGCCCCAATTGCGTAAACTTCTGAACGAGGCCTTTGCGGGAAAAACCGGTCGCAGGCGCAGATAAAAAACCAGTTAACTGGCAAAACAGCCGAGAGAAAAAGGGGTGTTGGGCTCCTTTTACCTCTAATGGGCGGCGGTCCAGATGGTGCCGCCGCCTTTTTTCTGGATTGTACTTGAGTAATCAAGGGAGGCGGATATTAGATTATCTCATGCATAACCGTTGAGGTGACGCTTCGTGCCGATATCTGAATCAGTTAGCTTGTTCTCTTCCCATCTCCACGCAAGATGGAGGTGAGGAGCCCCAAGGCACACGCAGCCGACGCTACCCAAAAAGCAAAGTTCACCGCAGACACAAACGCTCCCGGCATAGTTGGGGTAGGTTGGGCGGCGGGAATACCCGTGGAGATGCGGAAGCCTGTCACCATGAGCAGGCTCGCCAGGGCAACTCCAATTACCGCGCCCGTCCCGAACATTAGACTGATGATCCCTGAGGCAAATCCCATGTGCTGTTTAGGGGTATAATGCATTATCCCAACGCTGTTGGCTGGATTGAAAAATCCGTTTGCGAACCCTCCCAAAGTTAGGATCAACGTTGGTAAAAACCAATGGGAATCCACCCTCAATAGGCCTCCCAATAGCACGGACGCAAGCAAAGCAGCTACGCCAATCGTTGCCGCCGGCCGAGGACCATAGCGATCGGAAAGGGAGCCGCTTAATGGCGCAAGAGTGATCGTAAAGATCGGGGGAACCATGAACAGCAAACCGATAAAGCTAGGCCTAAACTTTAGGATGTCCTGAAGATAGAAGGGCAAGATTAGACTACTAAGGACATAGACCGTCGCCACGATAAGTAGGCTCACGGCACTGAATGAAAACATCCTGTCCCGGAACAACGCAAAGTTAACGATGGGACTCTGGATGCGGCGTTCCCAAAGTATAAAACCAAGGGAAGATACCGCAAGAACAGGAAGCAAAAGAGTCTTCAAACCTGTTCGCTCCCAGCTCACAATGCGCTGGTCTATAAATAGCACCAATGCCATGGCACTGACGAAAAGGAGGGTCGCCCCCAGATAGTCCACCTTGGGTTTCGTGGGGCTCGCCGGTCGCGGATCTGCGTGTCTGAAATGTACGAAAGTCAGAATTGCGCCTATAGCACCGAGGGGAACGAAACCAATAAAAGTCCAGCGCCAGCCCACATAATCAATGGTGAGCCCACCCAGGCTGGGTCCGAGCAAAAAACCCATGTGGAACGCCGTGGTCATGTATCCCTGCGCTCTCCCTCCATGCCCTGGAGCAGCGGCTTCAAACGCCAAGGCCCGTCCTACTGCTTGATTCATGGCGACACCAAGACCCTGCAGTACGCGAAAAAGAACGAGCTGGGCAATATTTCGCGCCAGACCGCAGAGGAGGGAACCGGCCAGGAAGACCAAATATCCCAGACCATAGATCTTGTGGTGACCGTAAAGGTCACCGATTCTACCGAATACCAGTGAAAGCCCGCTGGCTGCGAGTGAGAAACCCAGGACCGCCCACACTACTCCCACCAGGTCAGTGTTCAGATCGGCAGCCACCGTGGGCATGGCCACGTCAAATATGCGGATGGCCGCCCCGGATAAAAACGCGCCCAACAATGCATTGGCCAGGAGAAGCCGATCGCCGCGGGGGGTCAGTTGTGCCAAGTAACACCCCGTAGATTAAGGTTTGCCAATTCTAATGGGCTCAGAAGGTATATGCCGATCAACCAAGCATTGCACGACTGATGGTGGAATAACAGGGAAAGAAAGTCCGGGATGGCGAAACACGAGGTGAAAAGCAACAAGTAAACCCGGGTCTTTCCTTGATTGGTTATGCTCCGCCGTTGAGGGGGTGGCTTATGCGCACGGGGGTGCCGTGTTTCTCACACTCGCGCACAAAGGTTGAGTGGATGTAATCCGCCAACTCGGGCTCGAGATCCTCCATGTCGTATTGGTTCCCGCCTTCTTTGACGCTGGTCACGGTCCCATCGTGCATATGGGTTAGCGGTCGCCTCCAGCTGTTCAGCTTTAGGGCAAGGTGTTTGCCAGGGTCTTTGGAAGTGACGCAGTGCATGTGCCACCACCAGGTGGGAGGGACCAACATGGTACCGGCCTTCCAATCGACTTTTTTCTTTTCACCGCCATCAGGAAAAGTCAGGGTATAACCTTCGCCCGCAAGCCAGATCACGTGAGCCCCGGGACCGTGACGATGAAGCTTGCTGTAGATCCCCGGAGATATCTCGAGAATGTGCGCACCCAAAATTCCATTAGCCATTTCAATAAGGGTATTGGTGGTACCCTTCCCTCGACTTACTTTTGCTCCTTCTTCGGCAGGCAATTTCAAATGGTTGACATTCGCCACAAGATTGGACTCCAGCACTTGATTGATCGAGTCGTCCGATCGAGTGAAGTAATCGCTCTTCCCGTCATAACGTTCTGGGAACACGGCGTTATTATTAAATACAAATTCCGGGTTGCGATAGAGGCTTAAGACAATAGGCGCCGTGGTGACAGAAAGAAACCGAAGGGAATTGTGCCCTTCCACATTGTAGTGCTGGTGCCAGGCATTCAAGGGAATGGCAAATAGGCTCCCGGGCTCCCATTCGAAGGTAAGCTTGGGCCAGCCTTCATACCAGACCGAAGTTGCCCCTCTGCCTGACAGGACGTAGATCATCTCTTCATAGATATGGCGCTGGGGCTTGAGCTCCTTGCCCCCCTCTATCTCGCAAGCATAGGCGCCTGCCAGATCACCTGTACCCTCTAGATCAATATGTACGGCTGCGGCCCCGATTCGGTCCCACCATCGGAGGCCCAACTTCATCATATCATCGATATGAAAGCCGCGGATGATCTCCAAACCTTCATGCTCCACCCATTCTTCGTAAAAGGTTTTACGCCCTTCGAACATATTGATTCCTTCCTAAGATCGACCCTTATTGAACTTCAAAGGTCTCCATCTTGCCTGGGGTAACAATCAGTTGACCTCAAGCGGGATCTGGACCGGGCCGTTGCCATGGGAGCAGGTATGCTTTTCACGGTCAAAGCGCGATGAATTTCCCCTGCGACCGATGGGTAGGGAACGTATGATCACTGCAACGGATCTACCTGGCCCACCCACCTCTGCATGAATCGCAAAGGGTGGCACCAGGTCCACCTTACCGGCTGTTCCTTCGTCAACGTAGTCGAGCTCGATCTCCGCGTAGCCTTCCTTTTTACCGTCATCGAGTCGCCGGTAGTGCTCTAATTTTTCTGTGCCGTCGAGGAGGCCGTATGCCGTCCAGCTCTCACCGTGATCATGAGCGCTCCCCACACGGCCGGGAGTACGCACAACCGCATTGACGGCGAAACCATAATCGGGGTCCTCATAGAGAAGCAGGTTTTTGGTGGGGGGCCCCTCAGTTGAGGGCCATGTCTTTGAACGCTCACGGAGCGCCGGATTACTCACCAGGCTTTCAAGCAATTGCGCGGACCGTTTCATACGTAGTTCAACATCTTGCCGTTCGCTCCACGCGGCGCGCAGGTCTTGAACAAACTTGTCAAAAATCTCTCGTCCTTGCGACATGTTTTTTCCGTCCTCCTCTAATAAAATAGGATGCGCACTGTGTCCTGCTCATCTCTAACCGAGATGGAAACCATAGTATGAAGCGCAATTATCCCAAAGTATTTTACGTTTTTCCTCATCACTCCAAGGTAACTCGAGGAAGGTGTCGATGGCATGGGGAAACCGCGAATCGCCATGGGGATAGTCAGTCGAGAATACGAGATGATCACATCCCAGTTGATCAATTACGGAACGGGCAATATGTTCATCCGGTTCCACGGAGACAATGCACTGCCTTTTGAAGTATTCACTAGGTGCCATGGTCAATCCCTTTGTCCAGGTATCACCGTCGAGTTCCACTGCCTCATCGAGCCTCCACAGGACCCAGGGTAGCCAGCTGCAGTTTCCTTCCAGGAAGGCCACACGCAGTTTGGGGTGGCGAGCCAAAACCCCACCGGCGCAGAAACTTCCCAAGGCGAGCATCTGCTCCAACGGCTGAGAGAATGCCCTACGAAGCATAAAATTGGGCTCGAAACGTTCTCCTGGGTTGTTCACTCCACTGCGTGTGGCTTCATGAAAACCCAGGGGAAGGTCTAATTCTTCCAAAGTAGACCATAGGGGATCGTAAGATTCATCAAACCAGTTCTTTCCGTTAAAAAGGTTGGCTCGAATGAAGGCGGCACGGAAACCCAGTTCCTTCTTGCATCGCTGGGCTTCTTTCACCGCCTCATCGACGTCGTAGGGTGAGATCATGGCCGCCCCGAAGAGACGCTGCGGATCTTCACTGCAGAAATCGTAGAGCCAATTATTGTAGGCGCGCGCGATGGCCGCGGCGAGGCGGGGTTCCATGTTGGGCTCGGCGAGCGCGGTGAGCCCCCTGGTGGGATAGAGGACACCCACATCGATTCCTTCCACATCCATGGCCTCAAGTTGTACCTTGGACGACCAACCCTGTTCAGAGTAATAACGATAGATGATTTGAGTCCGTTGAAAATTTTGTCCCCGGGTCGATCGGATCTTATCTCTGGATGGGTTGTGACCCCATTGCCGCCCATCAGAGTGAGCCATTCTCAAGTCCCTCACATCGTCACTGGTGAGGCCGATGGGAGCGTGTTCCTTGAACTCGGGCTCAATGTAGCGATGCCAAAGGTCGGGGGGCTCCATAATGTGCATGTCGCTATCGAACACTCTGAATCCGTTCTTCGCCATAACAGGACTCCTCCCCAAAAGGTAAGTTTAGTTTTTCCTTACCCCAGGGATGAGAAAAAGTCCAGATTTTCTCGATTTAATCTTTTCCGACGCTAAAATATCCCGTCTTTACTGTGAAATTACTCCACCAGGGATTTCCAGGAAAGGGTTCCGTCCATGACCTGCTTCGGGGTTGTGGAAAGCTGCGTCGGTTTGCCGCTCTAGGAGGCATCCCGAGACCTATAATGGGGAGCCCAGTGCACTCGCTGGGTATATCTTCTATGCACCAATACCCAGAGTCGCGTGTTCAAGGCGTGTAAACGCCGAGCCACGCACTTATGTCCGTGGCTTTGGAGCTCTTCCCTTCGGGAAAGTTCGGAACATTCATCCCAGGACTCACGTCCCTGGTATTATCTGGTTTTGGGTAAACCTTCCAGGGTTTAATTATTTCTTGCTAACTCATTGGAATTACGGTACAATGTCTCTAAAATACTTCGGGCGCTTTGCCCGAATCTGCCACAACACCACAGCTTACTAACCAGTGTTTTCAACAGTTTAGCAGAGCTACAAACTACTTTATTCGCCCTTGGGCGGCGAACTGAGATAGGATATGCGGAAAAGCAACAAGAAAGCTGACCAACCCGAGGAATCCAGCTTCGGGGCTGAGCCGAGACCGACGGTAACCGCAGTCGAAATGGGGGCTCGTCAGCGGGAGATCTCTGTTTCTGAATTCTTTACCAAGAACCGCCATCTGCTGGGATTCGATAACCCGAGAAAAGCCCTGCTTACATGCGTAAAGGAGGCCGTCGACAATGCACTTGACGCCTGCGAGGAAGCCGGAATCCTCCCAGACGTAACCGTTAAGCTGGAGGTGGCGGTCAACGGAGGGCCCGCGCCCGCTCCGAGTCAGGCCACCCGGTTTCGGGTAACCGTTACTGACCATGGTCCTGGTATTGTGCGACAACAGATCCCGCGGATTTTTGCCAAGCTCCTCTACGGGTCAAAATTCCACCGGCTTCGCATGAGCCGCGGACAGCAGGGGATCGGTATCTCCGCCGCCGGCATGTATGGCCAGCTCACAACCGGGAAACCCGTACAGATTATCTCCCGAACCAGCGCCAAGACTCCCGCCAACTATTTCGAGGTCCAAATCGACACTAAGAAAAATGAGCCTCTGATCATCGAGAAAAAGCAGGTTCAATGGGACAATCACACGGGGACCCAGGTCACTCTGGAAATTGAAGGCCGCTACCAGAAGGGGCGCGCCTCTGTGGACGAGTATATAGAGGAGACCTCCATTGCCAATCCACATGTACACCTCGTGTATATAAACCCGGAAGGTGAGACCAAGGAATATCAGCGGACCATTCAAGAGCTTCCTCCGCCACCGCGTGAAATCAAACCGCATCCCTACGGCATCGAGTTCGGGATGATGCTGAAGATGCTTCAGGACACTAAGAGTCACCGGCTCTCCGGCTTTCTAAGCGGCGATTTCAGCCGCGTGTCCTCAAAACTCGCCGAGGAAATTTGCAAGGCGGCCAATATTTCGCCGCGCACAAGGCCCCGAGACGTTAACGGAGAAAAGACCGAGGCGCTCTACAAGGCCATTCAGTCCACTAAGATCATGGCCCCGCCCAGTAACTGCATCTCGCCCATCGGCGAAAAGGCTATTCTCTACGGCCTGTACAAGCAAATTACCGGGGATTTTTACACTGCGGTAACCCGTCCTCCAGCCGTCTACCGCGGCAATCCATTCGTCATTGAGGCGGGCCTAGCGTATGGCAAAGGACCTGATGAGGTGGGTAAGAACCAGGATCAGAAAATGGTTCCCCTTGCCGAAGGGGAGAGTCGAAATAACGGCAATGAACTGGCCAGTGTCATCCGCTACGCCAACCGCGTTCCGCTTCTCTACCAGCAATCCGCCTGCTCCACCTTCAAATCGGCCCTGGAGACAAGTTGGCGCAATTATGGAGTTCCACAGTCCAGGGGCGCCTTGCCATCCGGTCCAATGGTGATTTTTGTTCATATGGCTTCGGTCTGGGTTCCGTTCACCAGTGAATCCAAAGAAGCAATCGCGGACTACGATGAAATACGAAAGGAAATCAAACTCGCCCTGCAGGAATGCGGTCGGCGCCTAGGGTCTTTTCTTAGACGTCGCGAGCACGCAAAGAGCGAGTTTCGTCGGCGCAATATCTTTGAGCTCTACATCGAGGAAGTCGTGGAAGCCTGCAACCACCTCAAGGGGGGTAAACTGCTCACGGAGAAACTCAAACAACAGCTTCAAAAAATTGCCATGAAGCGAACGGGTGGAGAAAAAACCGACGAACTATTGGGAAAGAACGGAGACGGCCCAGAAGGCCTCCCATTCTCCATTATCGTGACACCGGAGAGAACCGAAGGAGAGGTTCCCATAATGGGTGATAATGGGCATGTTGAAGTGGGCCCACCGCAGGAAGCCTCCGAAGAAGAGGGGCAATCCGGCGGGTCCGGGGAGATGAATGGGAACGAGAAAGTGACAGCAAAGGCTAAGGGCAAAGCAACGGGGGCCAAGAAGTCTACTGGCGAGAAGAAGGCGGTTTCACTCGCCGTAAAAGCCAAGAAAAGCGTAAAACGCAGGAAGCAATAGGTAACACAATGGCACGAAAAAAGCCCAGCAGTAACGGTGCAGTGGCGAAGAAACTTGTTGGAGTCGCGGACACAGTCATCACGGCCGCGCAAAAGAGCAAGGACCCGACACTTGAAATTCCCGTGCGCTCACTTTCCAATGTCAAGTTTAACCAGAAGAAACGCATTATCGAGATGGGAAAGAATAAACAGGCTCGCTCTTTTTTCAATGTGGGTATGGCGAAGAAATTTATGCAGACAGTGCTCGTGGCGGATGCCCTGTCCGAGCTCCAGCGATTGAACCTCACCACCTCTCTCAGGGAAATCTACTACCGCGCCAAACATACGATTAAAGACTCACACGAAAATACTTTTGACGGCCAAAACGAATCAGATCCCGTCATCGAAGACCTGGAAGTCTCCCTGGAAGCCCTCCGTGAAGAATTACATGTACGTGCCGACAACGGCGGTACCGTTATCGGACCACTGGTATTGGTTGATGACGGTGACCAGGTGGACTGTACCCGGCTGGGGAAGGGCGGCTACTCTGTTCCCTCCATCGTCGAGCCGGAATACATCCAGATCAGGAGATGTGCCGCTGATTTCGTCCTTCTCGTTGAGAAGGGTACCCAGTGGAATCGACTTTCGGAAGACAAGTTTTGGCGGGGACATAACTGTGTCCTCCTTACGGGAAATGGCCAACCGCCACGAGGCGTCAGGCGCCTGGCGCGCCGGCTGCACGAAGAAAAGGGGCTCCCGGTCTATGTCCTCGTGGACAATGACCCCTGGGGTTATTATATCTACTCGGTGGTCAAGCAGGGCTCCATCAACCTTGCTTTTGAAAGTCAGCGCATGGCCATTCCGAAGGCCAAATTTATCGGCCTTTCCAGTGCCGATCCAGAAAAATACGGTCTCCCGCGTAATGTCGGCATCAAGCTCAACGATAAAGACGTTACCCGGGCCAAAGAGCTTATGAACTACCCATGGTTTCAAAAAAAGGAATGGCAGAAAGAAATCAAGCGAATGCTCTCAATGGGTCTCAAGTACGAACTGGACGCCCTCGCCAACAAGGACTTTCAATACCTCACCAAAAAGTATCTTCCCCAAAAATTGAAAGATAAAGACTGGCTGGATTAACGGGTGTACAAAAGGTTGCGTCTGGTATTGGCTTTTCTCGCTTTGACATCATGTACTGATGGGAAAGGCGAGAATCAAGGATATCGGACTCAAACCTTCCGGGCAGAAGCGAAAAAAGTGAGGATCGAGTCCGAGCTCATCAAAAATTGATTTCCTTGCCGCTTATATCGAAGCGAACATCGAAGGTTCAAAAAACGATATCCTTTCAACTGGCATACCGGTGCAAAAGCGCAGGTTCGGGAAATGCTTGAAGCGGAAAGGCTCGATTTCCGTACTTCAGGGCAGAACGGCGGTTTTAGCAATCCCAATGAAGGAAGAGAACGGAAAACTATTTCTAGGGGAAAACCCTGCATGATCTCAAATTGCAATCATAGAGGCGTCATTCAGACGCTAAGTACCGCCAAAATATTAAAGATTACGACATATCTTAAACGTTCAAATCCAGCGGAATCCTTCCGAGTGCCCTCCAGGACAAACCTAACGGGATGAGCTTATCCGTTAGCTTTCAAATGTTTTACGGTATATTGTACAGGTTCTAGCCAAACGATAGGAGGTTATTATGAAGCACTCATTACTGTTGTCGGGGGTGTTTCTTATTCTTTTCCTGATCACTGGTTGCACGAACTCACACACCCCTGCGGGGAACGAAGGGTATGTTTATGAGGAACCCCGAGTATATGGCAAAGGCGGATTCCGGGGAGTCATCAAAGGTCCGGGTAACTTCGGGTTTTCATTGTGGCGCAATCGGGTCACCAACATTGATATGCGGCCACTCACTTACGACGAAGATCTCAAAATTCTGGCAAAGGACGATTTGAATGTCGCCTTCAGATTTCACGCAGTCATTTCCATCGCTCCAGGATCGGTCAAAGAGATCGTGCAAAAGTACGGTGGCAAAAACTGGTACACACGGTTTGTAAAAGAGCCATTCAGAACGTTCATTCGGGCTTCCGTGCAACAATACACGAGTCGAGAAATTAAGGGCAATCGCGACGTTCTTGCCGATAAGATCAAGAGCAAGCTATTGGAGCATGTAAAAGGCACGCCTTTCCAACTGGTGAGTCTTGTTGTTGGAAATGTCGATTATCCGCCGGTAGTTTCTAAGGCCGTTGAGCAGAAATTTGCCGCGCAGCAACTTTTGGAAGAGAAAATTGTACAGAAAGAAATAGCCCAAAGGGATGCCGAAATAAAGATCGAAGAGGCAAAGGGTATTGCCGAGGCGCAGAGAATTATCAATGAAACCCTAACGGCCAACTACCTGCAACACGAGGCGATCATGGCTCAGCAAAAAATGGCCAGCTCGCCCAACCATACAACGGTTTATATTCCAGTTGGAACCAATGGCATACCCGTAGTGTATACGCCGAAAAATTAGCCGTGGCTGCGAATGAAAGCTCTAGCATCAGCGTAGCTAGTAGTTGCCATCGACAAGTTGAAACAATACGAAACCCGTGCCATGCGAGTGTCTCTTATTATAATCTCGCTGTTGGTGCCGGGAGCGTTAGTTGTTTTCCCTATGGTGCTGGCCATTGGTCGCCTTGTTAGGAATCAGGTGCTTTTTCGAGATGGCGGAAGTCACGGTTAGGGTCATAGAGAGGGCTTGCGAGTTACAAAGGTGATGACTTTACGGGCAAAGGGGGCGCGATATGGCCATCGCAGGTTTCGATCATGTAGCCATTCCTATCGCCAGGGTGGATGAGATGCTCGTTTTCTACGAGCGCCTTGGATTTACGGTAAAGCAATCGTCGGAATCGCGTTTCTCGGTTCATTTCGGCGACCATAAGATCAATTTCCACGGACCGGCTGCGTGGCAGTCTAACGAATATATTCTCAAGGGCCCTACGGCTCGACCAGGGTGTGGTGATTTCTGCTTTGTATGGAGTGGGACGCGTGATTCGTTGATGGAGCTTCTTGAACGGCTGGCCATCCCCATTGAGGCAGGTCCTGTTACTCGATCCGGAGGACGGGCCGGTGGCACAACTGGTGAAAGTATCTACTTCCGAGATCCGGACCAGAATCTCTTGGAGCTTATAATTTATGAGTGAACGGGTCGATTGGGAAGAATCGCCGGAGTAAGGTCAAAGCCCCATCTTTTTGAGTACGTCCTGACCGGTGCTACGCGCCGGAGCCTCTCCCGGCAGATAAAGCATAACCCCACCTCGTGCCGGACGGGTCTCGATCACCCCTTGAGAAGCCAGCTGATTAGTCCATTTGATGGGATCTTCGTTGAAATATCCCCGAAATGCCTCATTGAAACCTGAATAGACTGAGTGGATACCTTTATAGGGATCTTTTCTCAGCTTTTGGATTGCCCGTTTTACGAAGTCGGCCTGAGTTAATTTTTCTTCTTGCTCAGCCATTTTAACCTCCTATACCTGTAGCAGGATCCAAATGGTTATAAATGTGCCCAAAACCGCACCTCCGTAACATAAGACGGCAAGGGATTTACCCATCGCTTTCAGCCCCATGTCGTTCAGGGTAAAGTAAAATCGGTGAGCCCAATGGTAAAGAGGCAGACTGATGAGCACAAAGAGATAAGCCTTGACCCACCATTGCTGATATAACACGCCGGAATCCGAGATCCAACCAAGGGGGACCGCCAAACCCACTAGAACAATATGGATTGGAACCAGAAAAGCCGCCACCACTCCCCCTGCAGAGAACAGCGCCCACCAAAAGGGCTCACATGTCTTTTTCTCAGCCACTTTTAACTCCGTAGTGAAATAAACATGATTAAAACAACGGCGGAGGCCACCACCCAAGCTCCAACGTGGAGGGCCATGACAACCGAGCGAGGGAGCACCCGTCGCCCGATCTTAATCTGAAGAACCACCGAGCTGGATTGGAACCATGTAAAGGTGTGATAAAGGGCGAACAAGAGGGCCACCACGTGAAAGGTAATCCACGCAGGAGACCCGAGTCCTTGAATGAAGGCGGTGTAGGACTGCTGGCCATCGGCTAACTGGTAGATCTGAGCGAGAAAAACAACGAGAAAGAGCGCTATAAAAACACTCGATAGCTCCCTGACCATGAAAAGGAAGTAACTGCGCTTCCTCAACCACCACATGGTGGGCATGCTGGGATAATAGAGCTTGGACTTATCGGGCCCCGGACCGTTCATCCTTCGAAACTCCTCCCATCGGTCTTCCTCGGGATTGAGCGACTCATCCTTCGGACCTCCTCAGGATAACCCTGAGCTTAATCGAACGGGTCATCTCTGCCCCCAGGGTAAAAGCAAAGAGGTGAACCATTGCTTTGTGGTATTGACCTTGGAACGCTGGATGGCGGCCGCTGGATCCACATGCTTGGGACAAACCTCGCTGCATTCGCCCACGAAGGTGCAGTGCCACACGCCGTCATGGCCCCCAATGACCGACTCCCGCTCTGTGTTGCCCTGATCCCGTGAATCCATATTGTAGCGGTATCCCAACGCAATAGCCGCGGGCCCCACAAATTCAGGTTCCAGACCGTAGACCGGACAGGCGGCATAGCACAGCATGCAGTTGATGCATTGCGTGAACTGCTTGTAAGCGTCGAGCTGTTCGGGAGTCTGGAGATACTCTCCTTCGGATACGGGCTTTTCCCATTCACGAATGATCCACGGCTTCACGCTCTTTAGCTTGGCCATGAAATCACTCATATCAATGACCAGGTCGCGAATAACCGGGAAATTCACCAGAGGCTCAACGCGGATCTCTCCCGGATAGTAATCGCGCAAAAATGCAGCGCAGGTTAACTTGGGAACGTTGTTGACCATCATCCCGCAGCTACCGCATACGCCCATACGACAGGACCAGCGGTAGCTCAGAGTCCCATCCATCTGATCTTTGATATAGTTTAACGCATCCAGCACCACCCAATCGCTACGATAGGGAACCGTGTAACTCTGCATGGTCGGGGCCAAATCCTGACCTGGCCGGTAGCGGGTAACCTTCAGTGTGACCTTCTCGTCGCTCATCAAAACTCCTCTTCCACCATGGGCTAGTATTTTCGTTCCTCCGGCTGCCAACGAGTGATGGTAACCGGCAGGTAATCCACCTTTGGCTCTCCCTGGGTGCGATAGGCAAGGGAGTGTTTCAGGTATTGGTCGTCATCCCTTTCGGGAAAGTCCGTTCGAGTGTGAGACCCTCGGGACTCTTTTCGTTCAAGGGCGCAATGGGTCACTGCCAGTGCAATATCCAGCATAAAGTCCAATTCCAGGGCGCTGGTGAGTTCCGTATTGAACACGCCTTTAGCATCTTCAACTTTGATATTGGCAAAACGTCCCCTGAGATCGGCCAGCTTATTGCAGGTTTCTTTCATGGACTCCTCGCTGCGATAAACCCCGATGCCTTCCTCCATGGACATCTGCATCTCGGTGCGAATGTCCGCGATGCGCTCTTTCCCGTTCTTGTTATTAAGGAATTGGCTGTCGATTCGATTCTGCTCGTCGCGGGCAAGGGCTTCGAGGGTAATGGAAGAAGGTGGAGACTGCCCTTGGATATATTCGGAAGCTGCCTTTCCAGCGCGGGCGCCGAAGACGAGGCACTCAGTGAGCGAGTTGGATCCCAACCGATTGGCGCCGTTGATGGACACACAGGCGGTTTCCCCGGCAGCGTAGAGGCCCTCAATGGGAGTTTTTCCCGTGATATCGGTATGAATGCCTCCCATCATATAGTGAACCACTGGACGAACAGGGATGGGTTCGTAGACCGGATCGATGCCCACGTATTTACTGGCCAACTCCCTTACAAAGGGGAGCTTCAGGTTTATCTTCTCCTCGCCCAGGTGTCGAAGGTCGAGGTGGACATAGTGACCATTGGGACCTTCAAAGGTACGTCCTTTTTGCAGCTCCTGCATGTGGCAGCGGGATAGAATGTCGCGTGGACCAAGCTCCATCTTTTTATGGGTTGGCGTATCGGTGGGAGGGCCCAACCCATAATCCTGAAGGTAGCGGTAACCGTCCTTATTTCTTAGCCAGCCTCCCTCGCCCCTTGACGCCTCGGTGATCAGGATACCCGTGCCGGGTAATCCCGTGGGGTGATACTGGACAAATTCCATGTCCTTTAAGGGCACCCCTGCGCGGTAGGCAAGGGCCATCCCATCGCCGGTCTTAATGGCCGCGTTTGTGGTAAAGGGGAATATCCGTCCTGCACCACCCGTGCACATAATCACGGCCTTGGCAGAGATCCCCTCCAATTGACCCGTATAAATGTTGAGCGCGGTTACGCCCCGAACCTTGCCATCGTCAGACAGCAGGGATGTCAGAAAGAACTCGTCATAGCGCACAATGTTTTCGTACTTGAGGGAGGTCTGAAACAGGGCATGCAGCATATGGAAACCGGTCTTATCAGCCGCAAATAACGTACGATCGACGCTCATCCCTCCAAAGGACCGCGCACTGACCTTTCCATCTGGGTCACGGCTCCACGGGCAACCCCAGTGTTCCATCTGGATCAATTCCGCCGGGGCTTCATTGACAAAGGCCTCCACAACGTCCTGGTCGGCCAGAAAATCCGCCCCGAAGATGGTATCCTTGCAATGGAGGTCATGGCTGTCGTTCGGTCGTAGCACGGCTGCCGATCCTCCCTCGGCGGATACCGTATGGCTCCGCATGGGATAGACCTTGGAGACGACGCCAATGGACAATTTTTGGTTGGATGACTCTGCGGCGGCAATGGCGGCCCTCAAGCCGGCACCGCCTCCTCCGACAACAACGAGGTCGTGGCTTACCATTCCTTACTTGTTCCTCTTCACCACCTCATACCCGAGCTCTTTAATTGCCGAAAGAATCTCTGCAACGGCAGTCACGTCCTGAATCTCAGCGTGACCTAGCCGGACTCGAACCGCGTAGTTACGACCGTACGGGTGTTTTTCTTTGTGGAACCGCATAATCTCACGGGCGAGGCTCACGGGGTTAGGTGATTTATTTTCCACGGTCATGAGCTACGATTTGTCTGTCTGGCGATAACCCTTGGTTTGAATGCCGGGGCGGCGCACGATTACGACCCGGCAAGCACAAGATAAGCCAAGGCTATCCACCGAGGGGTTCCTAGGTAAGCATGTTCACCTTGGATTCGACTGTATCCGCTGAGACAAGGTGCCGTTTCAAGTCCAGGTCTTTTGTGTCAAAGCCAAGGGCCATGGCCAGGAATTGAGGTAAATGGATTATGGGCAGTCCGATATCTTTTCCCTCTTGTTGCGCCGCTTTGGATTGGTTCCCATCCAAGTTCAGGTGACAGAGGGGGCACGGAGTAAGCATACAGTCCGCCCCTTTATCCTTTGCCTCACCTGTATGCTTTCCAACCATTGCGAGGGAGTTTTGTTCGTTAGCCGTTAAAATGGGAAAGCCACAGCACTTGCCCATGCCACTGAAGTCCACGCACTCGGCGCCTAGAATCCTTATCAAATCATTCAAATAAGTTTTTCTTGCAGCCTCTGCCTTCGTGGGGACAACAACCTCGGGAGGCCGGCGCAAGAAACAACCATAAAAAGGGGATACTCTGAGCCCATTAAGGGGTTTTTTGATCAAAGACTTTAGACGCTCAATGCCGTAGTCTTCAAAGATAACCCAGAGGAGATGCTTGACCTCGATGGTTCCTTTGTACTCGAGCCCCTCCTCTGCAAGGTATTCTTTGTTGATCATGGCTCGATAATCTGGATCATTTTTGAGCCTGTAATTGGCCTGAAGCATCACACCCTGGCAGGTGCTGCAAATGGTCATGATTGAATGACCCATTTTTTCCGCCTTGGCAAAGGTGCGGGCATTAATTGGGTCGGAGACGTACTGGGGGAGAACCCCGGCGCCCGTGCAGGCCACATCCTTCATCTCCTCCAGTTCAATCCCCAACGCGTCTGAAACTTTCACGGCCGACGGATAAAGCTCCGGGCACCCGCCACGGGAAACGCAACCAGGATAAAAAGCGTATTTCATTTCTTCTCCTTTTCTCCTTTTTCAAATATCCGCTTGATTCGGTCGGCCCCAGGCCTTTTCGCGTGCATATAGGGAATAGGGGCCTTTCCTCTAACCAAAGCCCTTGCGGCTGTGGGGAGAAGCCCTGCTAGACCCTTCACGTTGGTCAGGCCTTCAGATTCCACCGCAAGCCGCCCTTCGTCCAACCATCCGCTTTCCTTGACAGAAGCTGCAAAGCTCTTGTGATGCCGCGCGACTCTCTCATTGCTAATGCCAACTTTGAAGGCCTTGTCCCTTATAGCCATAATCCGCTTTGTCGGGTCGATGCCCCTGGGGCAGTGTTCAGTGGCCTCGAAACAGTGGACGCAGTCCCAGACCCCTTTGGACTGCTCGAGGACCTTTAGACGATCCTTTCCGGCGGTATCCCTTGGGTCGAATGCGAATCGATATCCCTTAGTCAATGCCGCCGGCCCCAGAAAATCAAAGTCCACTGGAAGAAGGGTGCATCCCTCATCACAGAGACCACAGTAATAACAACTCATCACATGCCGTAGATCCTGCATCTCCTTCTCGGTGACCGAGTCTCCATTGGAAACCGGTTCGCCCGGTTCCAGCCAGGGTTGAACCGCTTTGATCTTATCCCACAGAAATGCGTCCCAGTCGTAAACCAGGTCCTTGATAATGGGCATGTTACGGAGCGGGTCAAGTTGGATCTCAGGGCCTTTTTGGGTAAATGTCTTTACCCTGGCGGTACAGGCGAAACAGCCTTTGCCGTTCACGCGTACAGTGCACTCACCACAATAACCGCGGAGACAAGATGCACGGAACGCGAGGGTGCCATCCTGCTCATCCCGGATCTTGAGTAGCCCGTCCATCACAGTGTTGTCCTCTGCGACGTCCACGGTGTAATTGGAGTGTCCCGGCTTGTTGTCTTTCTCCGGATCCTTACGATAAACTTTAAAAGTAACTTCCATGGAATCCTCCTCCTCTGTCTTTACCCTGTGCGGCCAACCGGTTTACTTTCCAGTTTCGGTGAACCGTCTACCAACCGAATTAAAGTGTGAGCTTTCCAATTGGCGTCATCTTTCTTGGGGAAATCCACCCGAGCATGGGCCCCACGACTCTCCGTGCGGGCCTGAGCGGCCAGGGTCACCGCCTCCGCCATTTTTAACATAGAGCCGAGCTCAAGATACGTGGTGAGTTCGTAGTTAAAAATCTTGGACGGGTTCTTCACACCCAGCTTCGAGTAACGCTCCCTTAGGTTTTGAATATGATTCAAGGCTTCTTGGATTGCCGCACCGTCACGCACTAGCCCGACCTTTCCGTTCATCAACTCACCCAGTTCCGTATGAATCTTTCCTGAAGAATCCTGAGCCGATTGTCCCGAGATAATCCGGGCAACCCGTTTCTCTTCGTCGGACAACCGAGCGCTAGGAATGTTTTTCTTTTGCGCGCCCTTCGCATAAATAGCAGCCGCTTCTCCGACTCTTTTGCCGAAGACCACCGACTCCGTCAAAGTATTTCCCGCCAGGCGGCCCGCGCCATTTAACCCGTTACATGCGCACTCTCCGACGGCGGACAGTCCGGCGATAGAGGTTTGCCCCGCATGATCGGTTTCGATGCCCCCCATAGGGCGGTGGGCCACCGGACGAATGGGCACGGCTTCCTGGGTCAAATCCAGGCCGGCAACCGCGCGCACCAGCTCATGGGTTTGCGGAAACTGCGATAATAATTTCTCTTTACCCATGGGTTTCAGATCCAGCAAGACGGAACCAGACCCGTTTTGCATCATGTCATTCATGGCCGAACAGATCTTGTCCCGGGGTACATTCTTGGACTGTTCGAGCTTGTTTCCTTTGTCGTTGGCAATAACCGCCTCTTCACTTAACACCGCCTCGGTGATCAAAAGTCCCTGTTTCCCGGGATAAACAGTTGGATGATACTGAATCAGCTCCATGTCCATGAGGCGTGCCCCAGCCCTGTAGGCGAGCTCCTGCCCGTCGCCGGTGGTTCCGATTGACACCGTTGAGGGACTGTACGTCCGGGTAAAGCCACCTGTGGCGAGCACCACGGCGCCTGCGGGGAACAGATCAAATTTTCCCGACCTCAGATTAAGCGCTATGGCCCCCCGGCAGGTTCCGTCATCAATCACCAAAGAGGTCACGAACCACTCTTCAAAGGAAGGAATTTGCTCCCGCTGATACTGTTCATGAAGCACTTGGAGGACAATGTGCCCGGACCGATCATCCGCATGGCAGGTTCGATTTCGACTGTTCGCCCCAAAAGGACGAAGCGCCAGCTGGTTCCCTTGGCTTCGGTTGAAGGGAACTCCCATGTGCTCGAGCCAGAAGACTTCGTTGGAGGCTTCCTGGGCGAGGATGCGCACGACGTCGGCTTCACACAAACCGTCTCCCGCCGCGAGGGTATCGGTAACGTAACTGTCTGTGGAATCATCCTTGCCCAAGGGGGCATTGAGGCCACCCTGCGCGAGGGCCGAATTAGTCCTTAACGGATGAACCTTTGTTATCAGGCCAACAGAAGCCCCGGCACTTTTGGCGGCAAGGGCCGTCCTCAGTCCCGCGGCACCTCCACCGATCACCAGGACGTCATATTCATTCACTTAACTCGGTTCTCCTTTCCTGGATTCTATAGCAAAGGACTCTTAAGGCGTCAAGGAAACTATTGATTTTGAGAACTCATGGCGTCAAAATTCGCACTTGTCTGAGGGTTGAGCCATCCATTCCTATGCTTGGTGGCTCAATGATATCTACGTCCCCTGGGGCAACGGCCTGGTAACGGCAAATGGCAATGTGCTAGCAAGAAGGCGAATTGCAATGGAATCGTTGACGAAACTGCAAAACTCCATTATCCGATGTCACAGGTGTCCACGGTTGGTGCGCTGGCGTGAGCAGGTATCAAAGGATCCTCCCCGGCGGTATCGTGGGGAGAATTACTGGGCAAAACCGATCCCGGGATTTGGGGATCCAAGGGCACGGCTTCTCGTTGTGGGGCTGGCGCCGGCGGCTCACGGGGGAAATCGAACTGGCAGGGTCTTCACGGGTGACCGGAGCGGAGACTGGTTGTACGGGGCGCTTCATAAATATGGTTTCGCCAATCAACTTAACTCGGACCACCGCAAGGACGGACTTCAGCTAACAAACTGTTACGTCACGGCCGCGGTACGCTGCGCCCCGCCGGCAAACAAACCCCTGAGAGAAGAGTTTGAGAACTGCCAACCCTACCTGGCCCGGGAGCTTCTTTTCTTAAGGCAAATGAGAGTCGTCATTGCTCTGGGAAAGATCGCTTTTGATTCCTTTCTAAAAGCTCACTGGGATAACGGGGGCACCCGACTTAAACCTCGCCCTGGATTCGGTCATGGGGCGACCGTCCAGTTGAATAGCAAGCTGACTCTCATTGCCTCCTATCATCCCAGCCAACAAAATACCTTTACGGGCAAGCTAACCTGGGAGATGTTCCATGCCATATTTGATCGGGCCAGAAGGGCTTTCCAGGACCGATAGAGTTTTTCGCGCCAATGACCTGCCCCCGATGGTTGATAAAGTCGCGCAGATCCCCATGCCCATTCATGGGTTCCTCCTTAATCCCCGGGAAGCCGCCTGATTTTCTGATGGCACTCCATGTGTGTGATAAATCCATCGCCTACCTAAACCTATGACCCAATGCTTTTTGGGAAGCCGTCCGAGCATGAATGGGGTGTCAACATACTGAAGGTTTTGATTGCGGAGGGGAAATCGCCAAAACGACCAGCCATCCCCCATTATGGACGAGGGGTATTGCAGGCCGTCACCCACAAGGAATTGCTCTTGTCCACCCTCAAGCTTGTGTGCTAGGTAGCACTTGGCGGGCGAAGAGAAGCAAAATTAACTTTGTGCCGACAGGCGCCGAATCTGTGAGTTACCGACTGAAAGGAGAAGAAAGATGATTATCGATATGCATGGCCATTGGATGGCTCCTGGTTTAAGAGAGTTCTTCTGGACCACCGTGAGCCTGCGCAATATCCCGGACACGGCAAAACCGGTACGTGGCATCGACGATGAGAACGAGACCAACCTCAAGTGCATGGACGAGCGAGGTATCGACATGCAAATTCTGAGTATCCGGCCTGTGTCTATGCTCCACAATGAGAACCCTTACATCAGCATCCCATGGGCCCGGGTATTCAACAACGTGCTGAGCGAAGCGGTTTCCCGCAAGCAGGACCGATTTCGCGGCCTGGCTACACTACCGCAGGCAGACCTGGAGGCATCCGTACAGGAGCTTGAGCGCGCCGTACGCGAGCTCGGTATGGTAGGGGCAATCGTGAACCCCAATCCCAAGGGTAACGATACCATGCAGCCCTTGGACGACGACTACTGGGTGCCGTTATGGGAGAAGGCGGTGGCGCTGGACGTGCCGCTGTTTCTGCACGGAGCGTACTTGACGGGTCCACGTTACCTCCGCAACCGGACCTCGTATCTGGTTGGCCAGACGGTGGAGGAGAGTATCTCCGGGCCGACGCTGGTCTATGGAGGAGTACTGGAACAGCACCCGAAGCTGAAGCTGATCCTCTGCCACGGCGGAGGTGCCACACCATACCAAATCGGGCGTCACCTGACCCCTCCGGGGCGTGGCGCGGGCGCCATGTACGGGTCCAAGTACAACGGTTCATTCCTCGACGGCTACCGCAAGCTGTGGTTTGATGGAACGCTGTACACCCAGGAGGCGCTGGAACTTCTGATCAAGGTGGTTGGACCGGATCGCGTGCTGTTCGGCACGGAGACACCCGGCCGTGGCACCTTCCAGCACGAAGGCCGGATGTTGGACGACCTACGGCCGGCCGTAGAGAGAATCAGCTGGCTGGAAGCGGGTCAAAAGAAGTTGATCTTCGAGGACAACGCCAGGCAAGTATTCAAGCTATAGGGTTATTGTTTTCAGGAACCATTGGCTTCTTGCTAGATTCTGACAGTCCACCTGCCCAACGATTCCACCGGCTCGTAATTATCCCATCCAGGGGAGGAACAGCCTGCCCCCGGGTAATCGTTGTATTGCCCGCGGGGCCATGCTGTGGCATAAATAACTTTATTCCAATGATTCTGGAGATTTATCATTGTCGGCATTGAATTTTTACGATCTGACTCTTGAACAATTGAGAGAGAGTTTGGCGGGCCTTGGGAAAGAGAGGTTTCGTGCTCAGCAGCTCTACCAGTGGGTCTATCAAAAGGGCGTGGAAGATTTCAATGAGATGTCGAACCTGTCCATTGCCTTTCGAGCTGAACTGAAAAACCTATTTTACTTTGATTATCCCCAGGTAGTCGAAAGAGTCGAAAGCAGAGACGGTACGATCAAGATCTTGTTGGATGTGGGCAATGACCAGACAGTGGAAGCAGTGCTGATCCCGGCAGAGGAGCGGTTGACCCTTTGTCTGTCCACCGAGGTAGGTTGCAACCTGGCCTGTAAGTTTTGCTTCACCGGCAAGCGATTGCTCGCAAAGCGATTATCCGTAAGTCAAATCGTCAGTCAGTTTGTTCGGGCGAGGGAGGTGGTGCCGGCGGGAAAGCGCATGACCAACATGGTATTCATGGGAATGGGTGAGCCCCTTGATAATCCGGAAGCGGTTTTCTCAGCCATAAAAATACTGACGGAAGGTGTGGGTATCAAATTTTCGCGAAAAAAGATCACCGTGTCCACTTCAGGTCTGGTACCCCTTATCCCATTGGTTACCCAATCGGGCGCCCGGCTTGCGGTGAGCTTGAACGGCTCTAACGATGAGATACGTTCCGCCGTCATGCCCATCAACAAGAAGTATCCCATCAGACAGTTACTCGAGGCCTGCCGTGGCCATGCGGAAGAGTCGGGGGAGCGGGTAACGTTTGAATACGTGCTCCTCAAGGGTTTGAACGATTCTGTGGCACATGCACGTCAACTGTTTCGGCTGACTCGGTCGGTGCCCAACAAGATCAATCTCATCCCGTTTAACGAACATCCGGATGCGGACTATGCCCGACCAAGCCAACAAACCGTGCTTCAGTTCAAAAACGAGTTGATCCGCCTCGGCGCCCATGCCCTGGTCAGAAAAACGATGGGTAGGGACATCTACGCGGCGTGCGGTCAGTTGACGTCAAAATTCCCTGAACACCCGGAGCGAATGCCTCGCCGGCAATTCGAGGATGCAGGCTACTCCACTGCTTGACGCCAATTGATGGGATGCAGGTGGAGTGGCACACTGTCTAAGAATCAAAGCCCCCAGCTTTAGCCGCCCACAGCCAGAGGTAGGCGATCTTTTCGTTGTGGAGTTCCGCGTAGCCGACGTGACCGTAGCGCGGGATCAGGACTAGATGAGTGCTTCGGGTAACGGCGGCGTATTTTCGTGCCATGAACATTTCCCGTTTGTCCTCGATCCGATCCCCTTTGACCCAGTGTCCCTTGTCATTTTCACCGACCACAAGCAGCACGCTTATTGTCTTTAACCAATCCGGATCCTTGAGATGATCGAAGTACTCTTCGCGAGGAAGTCCAGTCCGCTTTGGGTATTGTTCTGAATGCCCACGGCTCCATTATGCTGATTGTCACAGAGGCTGGTCTTCATCTGCGAACGAATGTTACAGACCAGTTCGATGTATTCCTCCGCCCCTCCCCAAGGGGTCAGGTCCTGGGGATCTTCATATTTCGCTTCTCGAAAACTCTGGGGTGAGCGCCGCGAGATCTTCTCCAAGGGGACTTCATGGTACCGCTCCACGCCTGTTTTATCCCTCCACTCTTTGCGCCAACCGTCCGGTCCGTCGCTGCCAAAACCCACAAGCCCGATCACCTTCGTCCTCTTGGTAAAGCGTGTTAGATGAGCCGCCATGGGACCGCCGGTGGAATGCCCAAAGGCTATTATACGACGACCGGAAAGATGATTATCCACCAGTAATCCAGCACCTTGCATAATGGTATTAAAGGTACACTTCAAGTTTCGATCGAATATTTCTTCCAAGGACGGTTCTTCATCCAGAAGATAGATGGGCATTCGGTCCGGTACCGGCGTCCGCCAGACTCCGCCGGGGGGATAATGGCCGGGGTAGGTCAGGTTCAAGGTTTTAAGGCCCTGCGCGGCAATCACCCGTGCAAGACCGGGCCGGCCATCGGGGGTCAGGTCCATGATCTTCTCGCTGCCCGCACCGCCGTGGAACATCACGAACGCTTTCGTTGGATCGATTTCCTTCGCCGGGGTGTAAAACGACCCGTGCATGTCCCATGGGTAGCCGTTTCTTTCGAACCGAACCGTGACTTCATGGGTGGAAAAATTGACCTGCGGGTAGGGTGTTGAAACGTCGAGCCACTCCTCTCAGTTCAACTCAAGCAGAAGCTCCCGTGAGTCAAGATGGGCGAGAAACCGATCCATATGGTTTACTCCGTCAGCCATAGTGTAGACTCCCATGGTTTTGCATTGCTAACTCTAACCAATCCAAAATCCCTTCTTCCAGAATGGGGCTTGACCCTGTTCCCATGCAATGGCTAAGGCTGATCATATTAAGCCATAGGGAATGGCACGCGGCAAGAAGAGGCTAGATATAGAATCCGGTAGGATGCCTCTCTATCGCTTGGCAAAATTCAGGTTCCTTGACATTCCTTTTTTGTGGTTGTTATTGTTTCCAACTTGCTTGCTTTCCAAGATCGAACCACTGCCACCAAAGAAAAAGCGGAGCGAGTAGAATTGAGGTATGAGCGAGTTAAATCTCACATTGGCTTGTGAGGACTATGACCGCACTCGAGCCCTGCGTGACGGCGCCATAAAACCCGAGGGGATTGACCTCACCTATCTGGCGCTTCCCGTAGAGGAGATCTTCTGGCGTATGCTCCGCTATGAGGATTTCGATATTGCGGAATTGTCCCTGGGGGCCTTTCTGGTTGCTGCCGCACAGGGGCGGTGTCCGTTCACGGCCATACCGGTCTTTCCTTCGCGGACCTTCCGACACCGCTGCATTTTCATCAACTCCTCTGCCGGCATTGAACGGCCGCAAGATTTGAAAGGAAAGCGCGTAGGAGTGCCGGAGTACACCATGACAGCGTCCGTCTGGCTCAGAGGGCTTTTGCAGCATGAATACGGAGTCGCCCCCGAAGAAATACACTGGTTTCAGGGTGGTGAGGAACAGCCAGGGCGCAAGGACAGGGTCGACTTCGATCTGCCTCCCAAAATTCGATTAAAGGTCATTCCCGACGATAGAACTCTTAACTCGATGATTGAGAGTGGCGAGATAGACGCCTTGATGTCACCGCGTATGCCTTCCTGCTTTCTTAGCGGCTCGCCAAAGGTCCGCAGGCTCTTTCCCGACTACAAGCGAGTCGAGATGGATTATTTTCGCAAGACGGGGATTTTCCCTCTCATGCATCTAGTGGTGATTCGTATGGGCGTCTATGAAAAGGCTCCCTGGGTCGCCCAGAGCCTTTACAAGGCCTTTTGTGCGGCAAAGGATCTCTGCTTTAGTAAAATCTACGATTCTAACGTTCTCTACACCAGTCTGCCATGGACTCTGGCGGATTATGAAGAGACCAGGCTCCTCATGGGAGAGGACTACTGGCCCTACGGGTTTACCGCCAACCAGCATGCCTTGGAGACCCTTCAGTCCTACCTCCTGGAACAAGGCTTGATAAAAAAGAGACTGGACCTCGAAAAGCTCTTCGCACCCAGCTGCTTGGACCCGTTTAAAATATAGCCGTTAGAAGTCTTGTCCAGATCAGCTTCCATTGTTTGACGGGTAAACGGGAACGGGGTTTGATCCATGCCGGGCATTAACGCCTTTCCTGCATGGCGGCTCTACGAAATCGCATTGCACTCTCAAACACGTCAACGGGTAGTTGGCTGCGATCAATCTGGTGTTGATCGGTTTTGTCCACTTTGGCAACCAGCAGCCAAGGCCCAGGTTCTTGAAATGCCCGCTGAGTGACCTCTCCCGCCTCAACCATTTCCGTTAGTGTGGCAGTGTGAGCCATTCCTGCACCTCGCGCCAGTTGTTCAATGTCGGTCCCTGAAGCGGTGGCGGTTGGAGCCCGCCCGGAGCCGGTGGTCAAATAGGATTCGTTATCCAACACAATTACGGTTAGGTTTCGTGGCTGATAGCGGGCAATGGTGGTCAGAACACCGGTTCCCGCCAGCAGGGAGCCATCGCCTTCCATGGACACCACTTTTTTCTCCGGCCAGGCAAGGGCCAAACCCAGGGCCATGGGCGTGGCGTAGGGCATGTCCATATTGTAGATGGTCAATGGATGGTCGGCTCCAGCCGCAATGGGATAGTTCGCAAGACCGGGGCCGATGATCATTGCCGCGTCTGCTCTCACACGGCATGCCGCCTTAAGAAATTCGATACGGTTCATGTTGGTCTTTCAGGATTCCCGCATCACGTGGTTCGGGACAAGAACGCCAACAGGAATTTTTTGCCCCTCAACGGTGCGCTGTGCCTCGGTTAATACCGTTGGAATCTGACCGGGGTCGAAGAGCACGTAATAGGGGATACCGAGGGCCTTCAATATGGGCTCGGTAACCAGTCGTGTTGCGCCGTGGTAATCGTAGCGCTCTCCCAGGGTACTGTTATGACTGACAACGAGAAGGGTGGGCGTCCTCTGGACAATACCGCGTGCCAGGATCAGACCGGAAAGTCCGATGCCGGACCCCTCCATCATCACCACCGGTTTCTTACCCGCCAGGTAGCTTCCCATGGCCATGGCGACACCCTCGTCTTCTCTCGTACACTGATAGGTGTCCATCTCCGCGCGTTCCAAGATCAACTGTTCGATTCCGTCCAGCATGGTATCCGGTAGAAACACGACGAAATCAATGCCGGCCCTGCGAAAGCCATCGTAAAAGGCCTCCATGGCTTCGGCCCGGTAACGTGGAGTTCCACGACGAGGCGGAGCATTTGCCGGGTCTAGTCGAGCCTTAGCCTGTTTATCCAATGCTTTTCTCCACTTCGTTAGACAGAGAAAAAAGACCATCGTGAGACAGAGTCAAAAACAGTTCCAATAGACCGCTTTTTTCCCATGAAATCATACTTTGAGAGATGTTTATAGTTCCTCAGAAAGAAAACAAGGCGTTCCTTTCTCCTAGTGGCCAATGAGTATCCGATAACATCCCTATAAGTCAACTTGGGTCGCCCTGCGGCCAAACCCAGCCGAAACGTGATATAAGAATGGCAAGTATGGACTCAAGCCCATCGCAAGACTACCGGGAAATTGCGGAGGAACCGGGCATGCGATTAGACGGAGAGGTACGTTTTGACCGTATTTCCCGACTGCTGTACGCTACGGACGCCTCCATATATGAGGTCGAGCCCATAGGCAGGATCGCGCTCGGCAATGTCTTCGAGGAGCAATTTTGTCATGGCGTCGCGTTCGATCAATGTAGCCCGCCGCTCATCTGACAAAGCCTTGGGAATGGTGCTTCGGACGCCATAGCGAGTCATTTCCATCGCAAAGGGAAATTCACCTTGCCCTGAAGTCGATTTGCCAAAGATCGTTCGGCTCAGCCGCTCTAAAACCTGACTTAGATACCGGCGTACAGACCGAGGGCTCACAGCCAGTTTCAAGGCCGCTTCTTGTTGCGTTACGTCCCCTGAAAGGATCTCCTGCACCAGTTTTTTTCTCTAACATCCGTCTCTCTTTATCCTGCATCCGCTATTGTCCTCCAACACCTGCTATAATAAAGATGAGGACAATTGAGATGTGGAATTTTAGGACAACTGAGATGGGGGGACCACAGACAGCCGCTTGACAACGTATGGGTGTTGCGGTACCCACTATCTGGTGGGTGCGGTGAGATGGGAACGCAGCGATCTGTTCCTGCAATGATTCGGCAGTCCGGTTGAGGAGGATGATCTATGGCGAATATCGTACTTGGCGTTGCGACTCCTCATGCCCCGCAATTGCGTCTGCCAATAGAAGGCTGGTACGCGCTGCGAGAGAAGGACGAGACGGACAAGCGCATCAACTTCGAGGCACTGCGTCACGCGGTGAAGGTGAATATCGCAAAGGAGCTCTCCGAAGACCACATCCGCGAGCGTTACGACTCGGCCCAGACAAATCTGCGGACACTAGCCACGGTGCTGGAGAAGGCCGACCCCGACGTCATCGTGATGATAGGGGACGATCAGCAGGAGCAGTTCCACAGCGCCAACATGCCGATGTTCTGCATATACCATGGGGGCACCATCAACCTGGTCCGCCGGCACGGCAGCGGTCAGCGGACCACCCGATCGCAGGGCTGGAACGCTCCAAGGCTTGATGAGTTGCAGTCCGCCGTGGAAGCTGAACTGGTGGGACCAAGGGAGCGGCCTGCCGAAAGGAGCTTGGCCGAGCACCTGATCGGCTACTTACGCGATGAGGAGATTGACGTGGCCAGCTCGGACAGCTTGCGCCCTGACGTGGGCATTGGTCACGCCTTCAAGTTTTTCTACCAGCACATGCTGCCTGGTTCCGAGATTCCCGTGGTGCCGGTGATGATCAACACGTTCTTTCCGCCCAACCAGCCGACGCCCGCACGCTGCTACAGGCTTGGGCAAGCGCTGCGATCCGCCGTGGAGTCATGGGACAGCGACAAGGGCGTGGTCATCATGGCGTCCGGCGGCCTTAGCCATACTATTATCGATGAAGACATAGACCGCCGGACTATCACTGGCATAGCGGAAGGGGATGCTCAGGCGCTTAAGACGCTGCCCCGTGAGCGGCTGAACCTCGGCACGTCCGAGATCCGCAACTGGATAACCGCTGCCGGCGCAATGGAGTCCATGACGCCGCACTTCATCGGGGACTACATCCCGGGCTATCGGTCCCTCGCTGGCACGGGGTGCGGCATGGCCTTTGCCTATTGGGACTGAGGCTCCTCCTACCGGCTGCTCGCTCCCCTCTGCGCAGTCTCACGCGGTCGGCTTGGCCGCGCACGTGGAGACTAGAGATGGCCGGGCGATCATGATCGTCGCGGCCAAGCCCTCCGAACGTCAATCAGAACGTCCAGGCAACTCTCTCCGAGGAAGGCATCGATGCGTTCGATTCCACTGCCCGAGGAGTGGGCAAGCCCGGACAGTCGAACGTACACCAGGCCTGGCTCCACGCGCATTGCTTGCAGAACAAATGGGGCTTCTCAGGCCGTTACTGGCCCGGCTCGGCTCCAGCGTTTACGCCCAGGTAGGAAAGCCTGCGGTCGCCCGTGTTGCGCAGGCCGTGCAGTGTGTTCCGGGGAACGACGAGGAACTGGCCGGCCTTGACGGGCAGCGGCGGGGCTCCATCCCTCAAGACCTCCCCGCTTCCCTCAAGGATGTAGATGCAGTGGGCGTTCTCCGGATGGATGTGGAGATCCGTAACCTGCCCTGGCTCGAAATTCCTGAGGGTGATGTGTCGAATATCGATCCCATCCCGATAGACCCCGACGATCATGGGCTCGTCGGGATGAAAGAACCGAAAATCTTCAGGGTTGAACACCGCGACGTCCCCTGCCTCTATCTTCACCTCTTTAGTGTTATCTCTAGGCATCATGCCCCTCCTGTAAATTGAAATGGCACCGAGCAAATACGGGGTGGGTACCGAAATACCATCACCGCCACTTTCCGGCTATCGCTGAGCCTAGCCACCGTTACCGGCTGCTCGGGACCCAGCAGAACCTGGGCCACCCCCTGGGTCAGGCCCAGCTCAGGGGACATTGGTTCGTTCAGACGCCATCACGGGTCGAGAGCTACGCGATCGCCACCATCCCGTAACCACGCTTGAAGAGCGGCTTGCCGCCCTTCTCAGTTACTACTACACCACCTCCCCAGACGAAGGAGATCCGCTCGTCGGGGGTCATGGCGGAGGGCTTCCAGACGAAGGCGTTCCTTTCCTCGAGTCGCACGTCCCGAACGTTTTCACCTTGCTCGCGCGGCGTCAGTAATGGACCATCGTCCCCGTAACCGAGTCCATGCATAATGGTCATCGTCTTCATACCCCGCTTCTCTCCGAACCCATTGACGAGGTCGATCAACTCCCCGAGAGCCACCCCTGGCTTCATGAACTCGATGCCTGCATAGAAGACGTCGCGCTGGAGCTCGATGACCGGCTTCCATTCCTCCGGGATCGGCCCCAACACGATGGGCTGAACATCTTGGCACATTTGGCCACTGTAGATGGCGCTCACCTCATTGGTGATGAGAGCATCGGCCTCGAGCCGTCGGCCGGCGGGCGGGCTAGCATAGCGAATCCGCTCGGGTGCGCCAATCGGATCCACCGAGAGCACCAGGGGATAGTATTCACTTCCTCGCTCCAGCATGCGTTCCATAACCCTGGCGTAAAGCACTGTCACTTCGAGGCCTGGACGCGCCGCCTCCACCATCTCCTCGATGCCAGCCTCGGCGATAGCGGCCGCTTGGCCGAGACATTCGACCTCCTCCACGCTCTTCACGTATCGGGCGAACCCCAGGATATCTGTGGCATCCTCGAAGCGGCCCTTCGGTAGCCTCTTCACCACTTCCGCATAGGAGCTGTGGTTGACCACGCCCTCGGGCGCTCGCACGTGGCTCAGCGTACATCCCTTCAGGCCTGTCACTCCGATCCGGGCCTGTTCCATGCCCGTATCGAGTAGTGCCTGGGCCATCGCTTCGCCCCACTGCCGTCCCACCCGGCGTGGCTCAGGCACCCAGCTGTTTGTAGCACCTCGCTCGGTAAGGGGATTAATGATCACGATGGGCGGCTGGGCATTGATTGGAAGCACCACCGACGCCGCCCGGTACCCCGTCAGGTAGCGACCGTCAGTGCCGTTCCCTAGGGGAATGAAGATGCAGTCAAAGCCGGCCCTGGCAGCGTTCTCGCGAACGGATTGCCAGCGCCGGTCCCGTTCGCCAAGGGAGTACCCGGCCCAGCCACCGGCCGCCTCTTCTTCGCGGCGGTCTCCCATCAGCTGTACCCAGTAATGGAGACCATGCCGTGCGGACGGCAGATCAGGGGTTCGCCGCCTTTGTCGGTCACCAGGATGGAAGTCCCCCAGCGGAAGTAGATTTGCCCGTCGGCACTGTATGCGTGAGGCTTCCAGACCCAGACCGTATTCTTTTCTATGTGGACATCCTGGATGACATCTGAGGGTCCATCCTGGGGGTTCACGTAAGGACCCTCATTGCCATAGCCACGGCTGTGCAGCATGACGGCAGTCCGCATCCCCCGCCTTGCTCCCACGTGGTTGATTACGCCAATGAGATCGCGGAAGGGTCTACCCGGCCGCATGAACTCTCGCCCCGCCTCGAACGCTTCCTCCTGCACGTCGATCACTGGTTTCCATTCTTCCGGAATCAGTCCTAGTAGAATAGGCTGAACGTCCTGTACAGACAGACCGCCCCAGACGGCATAGATCTCGTTGGTGATCAGATCCATGGGTTGGAGCCGTCGGCCGATGGGCGGGTCTTCGATGTGAGCCAGCGCTTCACCGATGGGTCCGATTTCAAGATTCCATGGGTGATGCTCGTTACCGAGTTCCAGCATACGCCTCGTGATGCTGGCGTACAGAAGGGCCACATCCACGCCCGAGCGGGCCACGGCAATCATCTCTTGGATGCCGGCTGCCGTGATGGCAGCTGCCCGTTTCAGACACGCAATCTCTTCTTCACTCTTCACGTAGCGGCACCATCCGACAATATCGGTCGCATCCTCGAAGCGAGCATTGGGAAGGCGTCGTTGGATTTCCGCATAGGCCCCATGAGTCACCGTGCCGTCGGAAGCACGAACATGTCCAAATCTGCCCCCTTTCAAGCCCGTGACGCCGATCCGGGCCCGCTCCATTCCCAGGTCGAGCAATGCCTCCGCAACTGCGGGGGCCCGGGGACCTCGTATTCCCGCGGCGACCGGCCTTGCCTCGGCTATCCATTTGTTTCCGATCCCCCGATCATTGATCACCACCGGAGCGCGGCCGTCCGTTGGGAAGACGACCGCCGCGTTCTCCATCTGTGTCAGGTAGCGGCAGTCCGAACGGGTTCCGCGCGAGTTCTCCGGCGAGATCCGGAGATTTCTGCCGTCCACGCACGGGGGCACCAGGATGCAATCGAAGCCCACCGCGACTGCGTTGCGCCGAACGGCATTCCAGCGGCGGTCTCGCTCGGCGAGCGAAAAGCCCGTCCAGGTTTCTGTAGGTCCCGAGTCGGTCAATGGATGTACCCTCGCTCCCGCCAGAAGCGCTCGGCGGCCCGGTGCAGCGCAATCGCAAGGGGCGCCTCGCGCGTGTCGGTAACCATCAGATCAAGCCGGAGCGGTCCAACGCCGTACCACGGGATTCGATCCTTGCGTGCCTCGAGCCCGACGCAAAAAGCGTGCACGATATCATCCGCGAGGTCTTCACGGCAAAACACCGGCCAGCCGCTGAAGTCAACGGTCCACACGTCCCGGTCCAGCTTGGGCCATTCCTTCTTGGTGATCGCAACTCGTCGTAACCCTATTGCTTCTAACCGCTGCAGGTATGGCTCATCGATCTTGAGGAAGCGCATCCCGAGATTCAGCGCTTTCGCGCCCCACATGGGCATCGCCTCGTCGATCAATGCGTCGATCTCGCCGCGCTCGACCGCGCCGATGCGGTTCGGCCCGTTCGGCATCTCCTCGTCGTAGCGGACCTCGCCGCCCCAGGAGACGATGTCGTCTAGCGAGAATCCATGGACGCTGAAGACCTGATCCGCCACCATGTGGACCGAGTGGTCTCGCTGCCCGCGAAGAGACACCTTCAGCGGGTAGCGGCGGTCCCCAATGTCGGAAACATCCGCGAGACCCGTGCTGGCGCTGACACCGAAGCCGAGCTGGTCGAACTGCGGGAGCACCATGATCGCCCTTAGGGGTAGTGGTTCCTTGAAGGGCCCAGCTCCCTGGACCGCCATAGCCACAGTACGCCGCCCGGGTTGCAGATCGCCACGCTGGCCTCGCCGCTCATGATGGAGTCGACGGCGTTGGGGCCGTCGCTCGCGAAAAAGCAGAGCCGCCAATCGTTGCCGCCCTGCTCCCGAAGGCGAATGTCTACCTGGTGGTAAGGCCACTCCTCCTCCAGGCCAGGAACCTCCCCGGCCACCAACTCGGAGGCCACCTCCAGCATGAGACGCGACCTCATGGTCCTGGGCCGCCGTATCACGCGTTGTGTTGCTGCCATCGCTCACCTCCTCCAGGACGAAACCGTTGAAAGTTGCGCGGACCGTTCGGCGTCTTGTAGCCGCTACCGCCAGAAGGAGCGCCAGTCCACCGACTGAGGGAGCACCTCGCTCCGGACCACGAGATGGTCAAGCCGGTTGGCTGAAGGCTCGCGGATCACATGGGGCGGCTCCTTCCCCACTCGGACCGCTTCGATGGCCCGCCGTAACAGGTTTCTGGACGCGATGATGGCCTGATCCGTGTAGCCAAGGTGTTCCTGGCTGCGATCCTGGATGGGCCCTGGCCCCTCCGCGACACAAGCATCCTGCGCCTGGAAGTGCTCGACGGGTATCCCCGCATAGCTTTTGGCTTTCATGGACGCCCGATCCTGCAGGTACCGGTTCGACTTGCTGGCGACAGGGTGATAATTCGCATCCGTGTCGCCGCGACGGCGGCGGCGGTCGTCATCGGGTATCGGCTTCTCCCGGTCAAAGTTGAAGTTGTATTTCCAGCAGTGGGTGTCGTCGATCGGGACGAACCAGTTGGCGCTATATCCGGACCGGCCAAATGGCCCCATGAACGTGTTGACGTTTGGGAGAACATAGTTAGTGATACCGACGTAGTTTTGATCAGAGTCGATCTTTCGGACCATGTAAATGCGAACGCCAAAATCAGTTTCCTCCGTGTGGATCGCAGGCGGTGTGTCGCCAAAGGTCCGCGGGTCGGATGCCCGGGAAAGGTCCCGGTGCAAGAAGGTCACATGGACCGGATCGATCCCGCCCTCCAAGGCCCCAAGGTAGTTAGATTCGCTGTACACCTTGCTGGCGATAATGTGATCCCGCGGCGCCGTCAGAAACTCATAGTTGGGCAATAGAGGTGGCTCTCCCGGACCCAAGTATGCGAAGATCAGCCCTGCCCGTTCGACGCATGGATAAGCAGGGTGTCGAATCTTTTCGGCGAACTTGCTCTCTAGAGGTTCAGCCGGCTGCTCTAAACAGCGCCCGTGAATGTCATACAACCACCCGTGGTAGATGCAGCGGATGCCGCCGTCCTCAAGCCGCCCATAGCTGAGATCGGCACCTCGGTGGGAGCAGTAAAGGCCCAGCAGGCCAACACGTCCTCCGTCGTTTCGAAAAAGAACCAGGTTCTCACCTAGAAGTTGGATGGGAATAGGTGGCCCATCCGCCGGCAGCTCTTCACTAAGGGCAGCTGGCTGCCAGTAGCGGCGGAGCAATTCACCGCACGGAGTTCCGCGACCAACTTGTGTCAGTAGTTCGTTCTCTTCCAGACTAAGCATGGCCACCTCCTTACAAGGCCGATCTCCGTCCGCACCTCTGAACGTCATCGGTGCTGGCCGAATTCCAGTCTACGTTAGTGCTCCATATTGTCAAGAACGGCGTTCTGGGAAGGGGAAGCGGTTTGCGTAGCAGGTTCCGTGGAACTGAATAGCCTGATACTATCGGCGGGTAGTTCAACACACACGCGGTCTCCCACCGCAAACCTGCTCCTCCCATGGCTCTCAGCTTCGAGTCCGATTTCCCCGGCACGGATGATGGTGTGCCTGCTTCCCCCCAAAAACGTGACCTTTTCAACCTCGGCGGGGAAGCTATTCGGCCTAGATGCCGTCTGATTGTGGTGGAGTTCGACATCTCCCGGACGAATGCAAATCTGGACCTCATCGCCCACCTTGAGGTGGCTGAAACCGGAATGGTGCCAAGAAGAGATGACGGAGCTTCCGCACGCCGCACGGATCATGTCCCGTGTGACTTGCGTGACTCGACCCTTCATGAAGTTGCTCTTGCCTACGAATTGGGCTACGAACACGGTAGCGGGATAGGTGTACACTTCGTCGGGGATCCCCTCTTGTTGAATCAGGCCGTCGTCCATGACGGCGATTCTGTCGGAGATGGCCAACGCCTCTTCTTGGTCGTGCGTGACGTACAGAGCGGTCACTCCTAAGTGTTTTATGAGCGCCGCGATTTCGCTGCGCATCTCCTTACGGAGCTGGGCGTCCAGATTGCTAAGCGGTTCGTCGAGCAGAAGGATGGTTGGCTCATAGACTAGTGCCCTCGCCAAAGCCACCCGCTGTTGTTGACCGCCGCTGAGCAAGGGCGAGGGCCGGTCTGCGAATGCTGCGAGTTGGACCGACTCCAGCGTCCTCATAACCATGTCCCTAACCTGGCTTTTCGGAACTTTAAAGCTCCCGTGCCGAAGAGGAAACGCCACGTTTTCAAACACGGTCATATGTGGCCAGATAGCGTATGACTGGAAGACCATTCCCACTCCGCGGCGGTGTGCGGGAACGTTGATCCCTTCTACTAGGCTGAATACCACCTGGTCCTCGGCAACGGTGATCGTTCCCGTGTTCGGCCTTTCCAGCCCTGCTATCGAGCGCAGCATCGTACTCTTCCCGCACCCGGACGGACCCAATAACGTATAGATTTCACCAGGCTGAACGGTCAGGCTGACGCCACGGATGGCATCTACAAAGCCGGTCTCGGTCGCGTATTGTTTCTTTAGATCCTGGACGCGAATCACGGTTCGTCCTTACCGCGGTAGCTTCCCCGAATTCGAACGAAATGACAGATCATATGCTCCCCTCGGGCCGGGTGGTCATTGCTCGTCCCAGAATGCGGCCACGGCTGACAAAATTCGCCAGTAACACCAAGAGTAACATGACAACTATCAACATCACTCCACCGGTCGCGGCTTCAGTTGGAGATCCGTCCGTCCACATTTGGAAGACCTTCACCGAAACGACCTGGCTCTCAGGGCTTGCGAGAAACAGCGCCATGGTTAACTCGCGGAAAGTGCGAAGGGCCACATATGCGGTGGCGAACACCAGTGTGGGCCGGATCAACGGAATGAGGACAGTCCAGATGGTCTTGAGCGTTGCACACCCGCAGACGTTTGCTGCCTCCTCTAGCTCGCGGTGCACCTGAATCAGACCCGCGTTGGTCAGCCGTGTTGTGAAGGAAAGTTGGCTAAGTAGGTTTGCGATAATAAGAAGCGCTAGCGTGCCCCTGATCGACAGCCACGATATCCGGATATCCAGCACCAAGGCAATCACGAACAGGGCAAACGCAAACGCCAGACCCGGAATCGCATGCGGCAGCATGGCTATCATATCCAACGGCCGCCGGATGGGCAGCCTCGTCCGTACCACTACCCACGAAATCATCACGCTAAAGAACGTCACTCCGACGCCCACGCTCACCATTAAGACAATCGTGTTGCGGATCACTGACCAGCCGCCAAACAGGGTAAATAACGTCCCTGGGTGATAGTGTTGGAATGAGATATTGTCCAGAGCACTCCAGCTGGGAAGCTGATAGGGAACCAAAGAATTCCACAGAAGAGCCAGAAACGGGAGGCCGGTGTTCAAGGTCAAGTAAAGGGAAACAAAGCCAACGCCCGCCCAGGTCCATCGGCCCAGGTCAACCAGCCTAGGACGATAGCCCTTGCCGGTCACCACACTATACCGGTAGGACCGGTTTATGACTTTGAAATAAAAATAGAGAGCCACCAAACTGGGTACCATGATCAAGGCGGCAAAAACACCAGCGGAACCGAACGACGGCTCTGCGAACACGTCATCGCCTTGAACTGCGTAGAATAGCTCGGTCGCCAACACAGGGGCCTGCCCCCCCAGTCCGACCAGGATCGCCGGCACCTCAAAGATGGACACGGCCGTCATAAATACATAGATGCCAGCTCCTAGAATGGCCGGCAAGACTAACGGTAGGCTAATGCGTTGGAAAGTCACAAAGCGGTTGACACCAGAGGTGGCCGCTGCTTCCTCTAACGCCGGATCAAGTTGGCGCATGGGACCGGAAACTAGGAAAACTACCATAGGAGTGAGCGTCAGGCCCTGAACCCATGCGACTCCCCAGATGTTGCCCACTGAGAGGGGAATGGTATCCACGCCGGGGACGGCCGTGAGCATCCTGTTTATGATGCCGATGCGCTCGTTCAGGAGGACTGCCCATCCCATTGATTTTACGAACCCCGGAATGATCAATGCGATTGCGATGCCCACGAACATCCAGGTGCGTAGAGGCATCGTGGTGCGATTGAGCAACCACGCGATAGGAGCTCCGAAGAACAGTGCCAGGGTTACCGTGCCGAACCCGACAATGAGGGTGTTCGGTAGCACTTGGGTTATCATGTAGGGTCGAATGACGCCCTTCCAGTGGTCCAGCGTCCACTCGAGGGTCGTGGGGAGGAGGGGAACGAAGCTCATATAGAGCGCGAACACCCCCAAAACGACCACAGCTACAAGCGGAAGACCTCCCAGAGCCAGGGGCACGTAGTGCGGCTTCGAATATTTCTCAGCGCCCCTTCCGAGCGTCGCCCTGATTCGTTGAACCCTAAGACCGTTTACCACGCTTGCCATTCGCTATCAGCCATGAGTCCAATTATTTCCCAACTTCAGCCCTTCCGGAGCCCTTGTCTTAGGCCTCATCCATTCCGTCATGGGCTATACCGCCGCGGTGGGAGCAGTCAACCTCCCCAATCCCTTGGCACCCAGGTGCGATTTTTCGGGTTGTCCGGCGAGCTCTATAATCCTCAACAGGCTATCCCGGCAATGGGCCATCGGTCACTTCCGTTGCCGGACTCGCTTCTTTACCTCCTTAAGGAACGCCTTTCCTTCCTTGGTCTTGTACCACGCGAGGAACGTCTTTGCTTCATCGGATTCTATCCAAAGGAATGGCTTAACCCCGATTTCTTCCATCGCCGCCCTTAGTTTCAGGTCAGGGGCTGTTGTTCCATAGAGCACATTCGGCACCTCCTGAGACCGCAGCTCCTGTGCTTCGGGGGTGGTCATGAACAGTATAAAGAGCGCTGCGGTGGCGGGCGTAGTGCTCTTCACTGGAACGAACATCATGACCGCACTTGTCACATTATGCTCCTCGGGGAAAAACCAGAGTCCTACCGGCGCATCCGGCCGTTCTTTCTTGACGTCGATTAAACTCCATGCATTCGTCCCATAGAAATCGAATTCTCCCGCTATCAAGCGGGTGTTCAGCTCATCACTCGCCCTGCTGATGATTCGCACCCCTTTCCCAATACGGTCCACAATATCGAGGTACTCTTGCTTTCGATCTCGGTATTTGAAGCCATACGCTTCCCATCGGGTCGTGTAAGGCAGATAGGCATACCGCCCTGCGTACTTCGGGTCGGCCCACTCACGGAGGCTTCTCGGCATCTTGTCTGGCGTAATCGTGTCGGTATTGTACAAGTATCCCTTGCTCCGGGTGCTCAAGGTAAATCCGTGTCCGCGGTAGAATGGTGGGCTAATGCTGCTGGCGCTCACCTGACCAGACTTCACCAAAGGATTGATCTCCGAAAGTAAAAGTTCCCATTTCTCTATTGGCACCGAGAAATTCTCATTCATAAGGACAGCCAGGTGGGCACTACCGGTGGTGTACCACCCATACTCTGGCTTCCCTCCCGCGGCTACAACCATCTTAGCTTGCGATATTTTGGTGCTCTCCGAAACCCCTGGCGGCGCAAGCGCCAACTCTTTATCGAGCCCAAACCGTTCATTAAAGCGCCTCATGAGTTCCGGCCAAAAGCGCCAACCGCTCCCGGTCATCCCCGACACGACGCGCTTGGGTTCCTGTTTTGCCTGCTGGACGAGCGCTTCGAGCGCCAGTTCGCCGGCAGTCTTGGGGACACCTGCGGCCCCCCCGCTGGCCACAGCCCCCAGGGCCAAGGCAATGCTGAAAAAAACCACAACAATCGCTGGAACCGTTTGGCGCCGTCTCATAGATGCCTCCTTATTATTAACAAGTTCTATTTATTCATAAGTTCTTATCCGAGCATCGAGGCCCATGGCTCCACACTAGCGGGCTGTTAGCATATTCCCTCTTTACTGTCAAGCAGCAGCCAGCCCATAGTGGCCATAGTCGCCACTACTTCGACTATTTTTCAACTTGGGGTCAGGTTCCCAGCAATTTGGACGTTGAAAGTTAAACTTGGTTACCTGAACCTACAGGAAAGATTTAAGGACTTCAAAGAAAAGAATCTTGTGGAAACTCACTTAACTATTTGCCGTAGGGCATGATATAAAAGCGCTAAACATGGATTCGAACAGGAAAGACGGCAACCGGGAAATTGCCCTGGAACTGCACAAGCGAGTAGACGGAGAGGTACGTTTTGACCGTATTTCCCGACTGCTGTACGCCACGGACGCCTCCATGTATGAGATCGAGCCCATAGGCGTGGTTTTGCCGCGAGACAAGGGCGATGTTCAGGCCGTTATCGAGGTGGCAAACAAATTCAGCGTTCCCATCCTCCCGCGAGGGGGCGGGACCTCTCTGGCCGGGCAAACGGTGGGGCATGCCATCGTCCTTGATTTCTCCAAATATATGAACCGTGTGCTGGAGGTCAGCCCGGACGAGCTTTGGTGCAAGGTTCAACCGGGACTGGTTCAGGATGAGTTAAATGCTTATGTCAGGCCCATGGGTCTCCTATTTGGCCCTGACACCTCAACCTCCAACCGTGCCACTATCGGTGGCATGACCGGCAACAACTCCGCTGGCATGCACTCCATTGCCTACGGAAAGACCCTGGACCACGTATTGGAACTCGTTGCCTATCTGCCAGACGGCAGGGAGTTGGTCACGAAGGAGCTATCCCTTGAAGATTTGGCGCTCAAGTGCCAATCCCAGACCTCGGAAGGCCATATCTACAGGGAACTGGCAGACATCGTCGATGGTCATCGGGAGGAAATTCTTGCCCGTTATCCTAAGATCTTGCGCCGAGTGTCTGGTTATAACCTGGACGAATTCGTGAAACCTCAGCCCCTTAACCTTTCACGTCTGGTAGTGGGCTCCGAGGGAACGCTGACATGTGTCGTGGAAGCCAAGTTAAGGCTCGTCCGTAAACCCAAACACGTGGCCTTGGATGTCATTCACTTCAGAGAGGTTTGGGAAGCCCTGGAGGCTTCTCCCGCCGTCGTGGAGACGGGACCCTATGCCGTTGAGCTACTGGACCGGCAGATTCTCGATTTAGCCAGAAGAAATCTGGTTCAGTCCAAGCGGATGGGATTCATTCAAGGAGACCCCAATGCGATTCTGATTGTGGAGTATGACGGGTCCACGGAGCGAGAAGTACAGGGGAAAATCGAAAAACTGGAAACTCTCCGAAGGCATCAGGGTATGGGTTACGATTCTATTCAGGCCTTCGAACCCGAGGAAGTTCAGAGGATCTGGGGGCTACGTAAAGACGGTCTGGGCCTTTTGCTGGGAATGAAGGGGGAGAGAAAGCCCATTGCTTTTGTGGAGGACACGGCCGTTGACCCTGCCAAGCTGCCGGATTTTGTGAAGGGATTTCGAGATATTCTCAAAAGCCACGATGTAAATGCCGGCTATTACGGTCACTGCTCGGTCGGGTGTCTTCACATCCGTCCCTTCATCAATCTCAAGGAGCCGGGTGAGATTGCTAAGATGACCAAGATCGCCAGTGAAATTTCGGATCTGGTGCTGGCGTCGGGTGGGGCCCTTTCCGGTGAGCACGGCGACGGCCTGGCGCGCAGCCACTTCAACGAAAAACTCTTTGGTCCTGACCTCTATCAGGCATTCCGTAGAATTAAAAGGGCATTTGATCCCAAGGGTTTGATGAACCCGGGAAAGATCGTTGATGCCCCGCCAATGTCGGAGTCGCTTCGGCTGAGCCCTTCTACGGAAATTTGGGAACCGGAAACAACCCTCGACTTCAGTGAGCAGGGCGGTTTTGCAGCGGCAATAGAGATGTGTAGTGGCATGGGTGTGTGCCGGAAGAAGCTGGCTGGGACCATGTGCCCCTCTTATATGGCAACCTTAGATGAGGAGCATTCCACCAGAGGACGAGCTAATGCGCTTCGGGCCGTGCTTGCAGGGAAGCTCCCTAAGGAAGAATTTGCGGGAAAACGTCTCAATGAAATCCTGGATCTTTGCCTGGAGTGCAAGGCATGCAAGGCGGAATGCCCCTCGAACGTGGATATGGCCAAGGTGAAATATGAGGTCTTATCCCACCACTATAAGGCCCATGGCCTGCCTCTGCGTAACCGGTTGTTCGGCAGGGTCGAAACGGTCAACCGTTGGGGAGCCCGTCTTGCGCCGATCTCAAACCGGCTGCTCAATTCTCGTGTCCACCGTTGGTTGCTGGACCGCTTGATGGGAATTGACCGTAGACGTCCCTTGCCACCCTTCGCAAATGAAAGCCTGACCGACTGGTTCCACAGGAGGTTTCCTGTGGGAGACGGCTCAAAGGGGGAGGTGGTCCTCTTTCATGACACCTTTAATACGTACAATACCCCTTCTGTGGCCATGGATGCCATACGAATCCTAGAGCGGGGTGGCTACCGGGTGGTGCTGCCCCAAAAGGAGTGCTGCGGGCGGCCCCTCATTTCCAAGGGGATGCTCGATGAGGCCAAGAGAAACGCAAGGATTAATGTGGAGCGGCTCGTAGGTTACGCAAAAAGGGGAGTTCCCATCGTGGGATTGGAGCCTTCCTGCTTGCTCACCCTACGGGATGAGTATCCGGATTTACTTCGCAGTGACGCCGCCACGAAGGTGGCAAGTCAAAGCTTTCTCTTTGAAGAGTTTCTCCTGCGCGAACAGGAGGCGGGTCGACTGTCCTTTGAATTTCGGAAGAACAACCGCAAGGCCCTCCTCCACGGTCACTGCCATCAAAAGGCATTGGTAGGTACACGACAAACGGTTGCTATGCTCAGCTGGGCTGGATATGATGTCCAGGAAGTGGACTCAGGCTGCTGCGGCATGGCAGGCTCCTTCGGTTATGAAAAGGAGCACTACGAATTATCCCTTGCCATGGGCAACCGTCGGCTCGCGCCATCTGTACGGGCTGCGGGGAATGAAACGGAGATCGTGACGTCTGGGATCTCCTGTCGCCAGCAAATCCATCAATTAACGGGTCGCAAGGCCAGACATCCAGTGGAACTCTTTTGGGACAGCTTAGCGCAACAAGAACCGGGACGATTTTAGATTTTTAACTGTGGACTGAGACAAAGGAAGGGAACCATGGGGCTAGTTAAAACGATAAAGTGCCCGAAATGCGGTGAAGAGTCGAAATCGAAAACCACCTTCCAGTGCCCCTCCTGTTCCTCCGTTCTCGAAGTAATGGTAGATTTATCCCATCTGACTCGATCTCACCTGACAGAAATTCGCAAGTCTACGGACCATACCCTATGGCGCTGGTTCGATTTTTTTCCCATTCAGAGCCGTACGCGCATTGTCTCTCTAGGGGAAGGCTACACGCCTCTGCTGAAACCGAAGCGCCTTTCCCAAGAATTGGGATTGAGCCGCCTTTATCTAAAGAACGATACGGTCCTACCCACGGGCTCCCTCAAGGACCGGAGCAATGCTGTAGGCCTCTCAAAAGCAAAGGAGCTTGGCTTCGAGACCGCAGTGGCCATCTCCACAGGAAATGCGGCCGCATCGGTTGCGGCCTATGCCGCCGCCGCTGGTCTGAACTGTGTGGTGATGGTTCCCCACGGCATATCCACGGCTAAGATCACCCAGGCGCGGGCCTATGGTGCCACCGTGGTTTCCCTGGACGGGGACCTGGACAATGATGGGGCAAATCTTTACAGCGCCGCCATCGAATGCTTCGGCTGGTATGACTGTTTATCCTCCAACCCCTATCGCAACGAGGGTAAAAAATCCTATGCCTATGAGCTTTTTGATCAGATGGACGAACATGTCCCCCATTGGATCATCCATCCAAGCGCGGGAGGAACGGGACTCTATGCCATTTGGAAGGGCTATCAGGAGCTCAACGGACTCGGTTGGGCCCATCGGTTGCCGAGACTCGTTGCTGCACAAAGCCAGGCTGCCGCCCCCATCACACTCGCATTTGAAAAGGGCGAAACGAAAACCGAGCCGGTTACAGTTGGGGAGACCGTGGCGGAGAGCATCAAGGTGGGTAATCCCAGTGCTATGGGGTGGCGTGCCCTGAACGCTATTCGAGCATCCAAAGGAACGGCCGTTTCTTTCAGCGACGAAGAAATCCTGGAAGCGCAGTTACTTTTGGGACGTTTTGCCGGCGTTTTTGCGGAGCCCGCAGGGGCTATTTCGTTGGCCGCAGCACGGCGACTGCGGCAAGAGGGAACCATAGGTCAGAATGATACGGTCATTTGCAACATCACCGGTCATGGTCTCAAGCAACCGTCCGCTGTCATGGACCCCAAAGAGGAGATCAAGCCCATAGCGCCGAATCTAAACGCCCTCAGACAGCATCTTGAGATGCTCAACGATTGACCACTCCAGCTAATGATATGCCCAGGTGGGTTAGGCCTACCCACTAATGGTTATAAAAATGGGAAAACGCTTTATAGGAGTGATCTCGGATACCCATGGACTGGTAAGACCTGAAGCTCTCCTGGCACTGAAAGGTGCGGAGTTGGTCATTCATGCCGGGGACATCGGCAAACGAGAGGTAATCGAAACACTACAATCCATTGCTCCTGTGGTGGCTATTCGGGGGAACGTCGATCAGGGTGATTGGGCGCGGGATTTTCAGCAAACGGAAGTCGTTGAATTAGACCGGATGCTCATCTACGTTCTCCACGATCTCAAGAGGCTGGACCTGGACCCGGCAAAGTCGAGGTTTGGTGTCGTAATCAGTGGCCACTCCCATCAACCCTGGATTACCCATCACAACGGAGTCATGTTTCTCAATCCGGGTAGCGCCGGGCCACGACGGTTCAAGCTTCCAGTTGCCGTTGCCCGGCTCCAGATCAACGGCCAATCCATGGATCCTGAAATTGTGGAACTGGATGTTTAATGGAGTTAAGGAGAGCCCATGAAAACACGCGCAGCTGTGGCCTGGGAACCAGGTAAACCATTAGAGATGGAAGAGGTCGAGTTAGCAGGCCCAAAAAATGGAGAGGTCTTGCTCCGTTTGGTAGCCACAGGGGTTTGCCACACGGACGCATATACTCTTTCCGGGAAGGACTCTGAGGGGGTCTTTCCCGCCATTCTCGGGCACGAAGGAGGCGCGGTTGTTGAAGAGGTGGGAGCCGGGGTTGCCGCCTTAAAGCCCGGTGACCATGTCATTCCCCTCTACACTCCCGAATGCGGGCAGTGCAAGTTTTGCAAATCCGGTAAGACAAACCTCTGCGGGGCCATTCGTACCACCCAGGGAAAAGGCTTGATGCCCGACGGAACCAGCCGGTTTTCTCACAAAGGACGGACCCTTTACCACTACATGGGGACGTCGACCTTTTCTCAGTATACGGTCCTGCCAGAGATCGCCGTGGCTAAAATCAACCCCGCGGCGCCCCTGGACAAGGTTTGCCTGTTGGCATGCGGTATTACCACGGGAGTTGGTGCGGTGTTGAATACGGCCAAGGTGGAACCGGGCTCCACAGTTGCCATCTTCGGTCTGGGAGCCGTGGGGTTGAGCGCGGTGCAGGGGGCGGCCTTGGCCAAGGCGTCGCGCATCATTGCCGTTGATACCAACTCCACAAAATTTGAAATGGCCAAGCAACTGGGAGCAACCGATGCGCTGAATCCCAACGACCACAACGCAAAGGTGCAGGACATGATCGTGGAGATGACGGACGGTGGGGTGGATTACTCCTTCGAATGCATAGGCAACGTTTATACCATGCGGGCCGCGCTGGAATGCTGCCACAAGGGTTGGGGTGAATCCGTTATTATTGGAGTTGCGGGAGCGGGGGAAGAGATCAGCACCCGTCCTTTTCAACTGGTAACGGGAAGGATTTGGAGGGGAACTGCTTTTGGTGGGGTCAAAGGACGCTCCCAGCTCCCCGGCTATGTGGAAAGATACCTTAACAAAGAAATCAAAGTTGATGAGATGATCACCCACACCATGGGCCTGGAGGACATTAACCGGGCCTTTGACCTAATGCACGAAGGGAAGAGTATTCGCTCAGTGATTTTGCACTGATCCTGATCCCAGGAAAATAACACAGTTAAGATAACCATCTCCCAAGGACTGAATTCATCATCGATGTTCGGAGGTTAACCATCGTGGAGTATCGGAGGCTTGGAAGAACCGGTCTCAGGGTTTCCGAAATAGGGTTCGGGTGCGGTGCCACTGCTAAACTGGCGGCAGAACGACTCCAGCCCGCATAAGAGGTATTTCAGCAAACCGGTGGCCTGCATGCAGCAGGTCTCTTTGATGGATTCGGGAACCTGATCACTCTCTACGAGGACGTGGGAAGGCACAATGCCGTGGACAAGGTGATTGGGGAACAACTGACCAAGAATAGACTGCCCCTCCACGACTCTATACTGATGGTGAGCGGCAGGGCTAGTTTTGAGATCATGCAAAAGGCCCTCATGGGAAGTATCCCTGTTGTTGCAGCGGTGAGCGCTCCTTCAAACCTGGCGGTGGACCTAGCCAACAACTTCAACATGATCCTCTTGGGATTCGTGCGGGGTAGCAGCTTCAACATATGCGCCGGTGTAGAACGATTTCAATCCATCTAGGCGCGTACCTGCGCCTTGAAATAACCCGGTCATTTTAATAGAGTAACCTCCTCGAAACACCGCAGACTGTTGCGTTGATGGGCAATGGAGCGCTTCCATGGCAAAAATGACCTTAACCTTCGCGGAAGAATGTATCGGCAAGATCAAGCTCAAGGCTAAAGAGGCGGGGGTGGATGTTTCCATTGCCGTGGTTGACGATGCGGGGAGTCTTGTGGCCTACGCCCGTACAGGAGAGAAAAGGGTCGGGTTCGGTGAAAAAGTCGCGGTTGCCAAGGCTAAGACTGCAGTGGCATTTAAAAAGAACACCCAGTCCGTACGCGATCAATTCGCTGGCCATCCCGGCAACTACAACATCATCGGCCTGTCGGCTATGTATCCGGGCGAGTTCTGGGTGGGGCCGGGGGGCATCCCTTTGATTGTCAAAGGGAAGTTGATTGGCGGCGTTGGAGTTGCTGGACCGTCTCCGGAAGACCTGCAATTTTGGGTGGCCCAGGCCCTGGAGGGTCTAAATGATCCGGTGGCTTGATTCCGCAGGTCTCACTTCACATCCCTTGAAGTCCATGCAAAGCACACATGGTCCGACACCCCATTTCGACACAACAAGGAGAAACAACGTCAATGATGGATGTCACTAGAACGTGGGACGACCAACGACTCAAGCGGGACCGTCTCGTCCGAGCCCAGGCCCAGATGAAACGGCGCGGCATCGGGGCCATGTATCTGTGCGACAATACCGTAGCCGGACGGTATCTGCTCAATCAAAAGGTGCCGGGTGGTGAGCTCTTTGTGCCGGCGGAAGGTGAGGTGCTCGCCTTTATCCGGGGGCGGGACGTGGGATACGTTAAGAGGCACCATGCTAACGTACAGGAACCTCTCTATCGGCGAGATGCCGCACGTGACGGCTCCAACCCTGACGAGGTCAAGCGTTTCGGCCTGGCCATCATGGATCTTATGAAAAAGTACGGGCTGGCCAAGGAGGTGCTGGCTGTGGACCGCCTTTCAAGTTCCCTCATCCTCTCATTGCATGGGGCGGGAATCCGTCTAGCCAACGCAGAGCCCGTGATTGAGCACGCCGGGGCGGTAAAGACACGGGACGAGCTGGCCATCTATCGTGTCGTTGGAGAACAGTACTTCCAGACCATGAACGCGTTTCGTAAGGCGATTCGTCCGGGCATTAGCGAGAACGAACTGGCGGCAAAGGTGGTGACCGCTTGGTATGAAGCCGGAGGAGAGGATATCGCGCAGCTCAATGTATGCTCGGGAGAGAACATGAATCCGTGGCGCCGCTGGCCCACCGAGCGTCGGCTCAAAGAAGGAGAGTTCGTGGGTATAGATCTCCATGGGCGTGGTTTTAATGGTTTGCGCGGTGATGGGTCGCGGACCTTCTTCGTGGGTGACCGGCCAAGTAGCGAACAGCGAGATCTCTATAAACTCGCTTACGATTATTTACTGGGAGCCGTTGATGTCTTTCAGTGCGGTCGCTCTTTTGCCGAGGTGTTGGAAAAAGCGCCGCAGGTCCCGGAGAAGTACAGGGCGCAGCTATACAATTACAATATCGGCCATGGCATGGGATTGGGATCTTCGGGTTATCCGCACATCACCAAGAAGAAGGCCCAGGCGGACGCCTTTTTGGAACCCAATCAGCTCATCGCGGTGGAATGTTATATGGGCGAGGTGGGTGCGACTCAGGCCGTGAAGCTGGAAGAGATCATCGTCATTGGCCAAAGAGGGCCCGAACTGTTGAGGCCGGGGATCCCCTATGATGAGCGTTTCTTGAACTAGCAGTACCGGGCTCATTCTTGTGGCAAAGGGAAACGAACCATGGGTGCATGGATCAGGAGATATGAAAGGAGAACGGAGAGGGAGATCCTGGAACACAGGCCCAGGGGTATACCCTTACCGCCGACTTTGCCCAGAGCCCATTTCTCCAGGTCCGAATCCGCCGAGCCGGGTGAAGACCCTCGCAGCGGCATTCCCCCCCTGGGATTGCGCGAGTACTGGTATCCTGCGCTACCCGCAAAGAAAGTGGCTAAGAAACCCGTTTATTGGAAGATGCTAGGAGACGACCTGGTACTCTTCAGGGATAAGCTGGGAGAGGTGGTGGCATTATCTGATATCTGCCCGCACCGGGGCGCCAGCCTGAGCGAGGGGGCCTGTTTTTATCGGGGTTTTCTTTCCTGCCCCTACCATGGGGCAACCTTTGACCGCCATGGAGAATGTGTTGCCTTCATTCCGGAGGGACCGGATTCCAAGATGGTGGGCAACCTTAAGGCGCGGACCTATACAACCCGGACACTGCATGGGTGGGTATTTATATGGATGGGGGAGGGCAAGCCGGCTCCCATGGAAGAGGACATTCCACCGGAGTTTTTCGAACACAATAGAGTTGTGCTCAGCTCCTATACCTACTGGCCTCTCAATTGGCTTTTAGCCATCGAGAACCATAGCGACTCCCACAATGCCCTCTACCTTCATCGAAATTCCATCAACCAGTTGACGGGAATATCTCCGGGCCGGACTCGCACCCCCGTCAACGCCCAGGGGCAAATCGTTAATGGGAGGGGGTTGGTGACTACCCACGCGGGAGCGAACTATTACGCTAAAGACGGTAAAGTCCCCTACCAGATGTATTACCCCGGCGTGGACGGGGTGTGGCCACTTCGTCGATGGCGTTTACTCTGGCAATGGTTTTTTAAACGATTCAGGAGGTCGGGAAATCGCAGCCCCTTCGAAAAATACGAGGAATGGAGGCAGGGGCATCACCTCCCCAGCGTGGTCCGTACGGGTGGCGGTACTACGAGGTACGCGGTTCCCGTGGGACCCAACCTGTCGCGCATCATTTATTTCTATTTCCCTCAGGCTCATAACGGAATCAGCCGCCTTTGGAGAAAACTGCACTTCGCTCTAATTCGAAATCCACTGGAATACAATTTCAGCAGCCAAGACGGCAGGGGAGCCGCCTCCTGCCGGTTCTGGACCCCGGAGCACCTCGCCCCCACGGACTCCCAGCTCACTATTTTTCGCAAGATGATTTTAGAGCTTTCCAGGGATGCCACTAGGAAAAAGGCTCAGCTCAGCGAGGGACAGCAACCCACAAAAGGCGAGGCGCCGGGGAGACGTAGCGCAGAGTAACGCTGAATTCCGCCTTCGGTCTACCCATAACAACAGACATTGCGCTTTCATGGGGACCGTTTTCTTTTCTCGTCGCACACATTAGGACTGTATTTAAACAAATTCTAGGATGTCGGGAGATAACCGCACTCGCGGTAATATCTTGCCGCGCCTTCTAGCAGCGGCACACCGGTATGAACGGCAAAGCGCGGTGAATAAAAAGTAGACGAGCTGATGTAATGGGTTGCGGTATGGTGATCGATTGCCCTGGCGATACGGTAACCCATCTCTGGCGGTAGATCGCTGCGTGCGAAAATGGTAAATCCTTCTGCGTCGAGGGTGCGGATTTTCTCGTGCTGGTGCTCATAGGTCTTCGCCTCGATGAGGCCCGTTTTCATGCCCATTTCATCCGCAACCTGTTGCACCTGCTGTTCAGTCAGTTGAAAGAATCTCATTTCAGCCTGCTGAGAGATATCGTAGCGGGTGGGGCTGTTCTCCCGGAACAGACCATCGGCACGCCCCGTTGCAATGAGTTCAGGTGCGGTATTGAAATTGGTAATAATCTCCCCACCCCATTTTGGAATGTCCGTGTAGGGATCCATGCCAAAGAGCCTGAATATGGCCTTCACCGGGTACGAGACAAGCATGGTGGGCGAGGGGAGGCAAAGGCTGAGCGCCGGACGCTCCCTCACCAGGTCGTCAAAGGAAGACAGTCCTGTCTCAGCCCTGATCATATTGACAAACCAATGATTTGGGTACTGAATCTCGGCGATGCCTTTTATCCGAAGTTGTTTTTCATATGGTGGTCTGCCAAGGTACGCTTCACGCGCTCCAAAGGTGGTGGTTACGGACAGGTCGGCCTCTCCGCTGTCCACCCGATAGGCCGTCTCAGGGATCTCACCGCCGCGCTTCAACATTTGGACTTCGAATCCAGCCGGTTTTAGACTGGCCGCGAGCCAATTGCCGAGCCGGCCCCAGGTGCCCCCCGTCTCGATGGTGGCTAATTTGATTGTATCCTCCATGGCTAAACCCTGTCATCCCTAATCGAGTGTCCTTACTTAGTCAAGCCTGCCATCTTTCCGCTGACCCTCGCTACTTGACAACGTGGCGCCCTCTATACTACTTCAAGAGCGACCGGCTTGTTGGAAAAAGAGCCACCGTCAATAAGCCGCCTTTTATAAACGACTTTAATTCTCTCCCCTTTAGATAAGGAGATTCTTATGTTGATTGACATGCATGGTCACACCACCGCCCCACCGGAGCTTCAGGCCTATCACGTTGGGTTACTGTCCAGCCGCGGGGCCCATGGTCGTGGAAAAGTCAATGTGAGTGACGAGCGTATTGAACAGATCCTCAATAGTCCGACCTTTGGTTCGAAATCCCACATGGAGCATCTCAAGCAAGGGCAGATTGGCTTTCAACTGATCTCCCCAAGACCCTTTTCACAGATGATGTGGAAACAGCCGGAAAGGCTCGTGCACTGGTTTGCCGAAGAGACCAATAATATCATCGCTCGGCAATGCAAACTCCACCCGGACGTCTTTCAGGGAGTGGCGGGTCTCCCGCAGTCCCCGGGTGTCAGTCCAAAGAACTGTATTCCAGAATTGGAACGCGCCGTTAAGGAGTTAGGCTTTGTGGGCTGCCTCGTTAATCCGGATCCCGGGGAGCGGGGTGGTGATGAAACTCCAGGGATGGGAGATGAGTTTTGGTATCCACTCTACGAAAAGTTGGTTGAATTGGACGTTCCCGGGCACGTACACACGGCAAGCTGCCAGTCCACCCGCTTGACCTACAGCCTCCATTTCATCAACGAAGAAAGCATTGCCATTATGTCCCTACTGAGCTCGAAGGTCTTCCATGATTTCCCCAAGCTGAAGATCATCATCTCCCACGGCGGTGGTGCCATTCCTTATCAGATGGGACGTTTCATGGCGCCGAGATTTCAGCGGGGCGGTGAAAGATTTGAAGACGCCATTCGGAAACTCTACTTTGATACCTGCCTCTATTCGAAAGATGGGCTGGATCTGCTCTTCAAGGTGGCGGGCGTCGATCGCTGTATGTACGGCACGGAGAAGCCGGGCACGGGGACAGCCGTTCATCCCGACACCGGGCGGTACCTGGATGATCTGAGGCCGGTGATTGAGAGCATCGAGTGGTTGAGTGAGGCGGATCGTAAGGCGATTTTTGAAGAGAATGCCAAGAAACTCTTTAACCTGAAGCTCAACTAGGAGAAACGTCCGGCTCACGAGCGAGGAACTATGACAAAAGCCCAAACCATCAAAGAGCTGAAAAAGAAAGTCGCCTTTTCATGTCGCATATTGGGATTTCGTGGTGTCACCCAGGGTTCTTTCGGGCATGTCAGCGTAAGGATCCCGGGCACTGACAGGATTCTCATCAAATCCAAGGGGCCGGATGAGGCCGCCCTTCAATTTGCCACCGAGACCGACATCATTACCATTGACATCAATGGGAAAGTCATCGAGGCGGCAAAGGGGCTGGATGCGCCCCATGAGACCGACATGCATCTGGCCGTATTCAAGGAGAGGGAAGATGTGCAGAGCGTCATCCATACTCATCCGGATTGGGTGGTGGCGTTAACTGCAGCGGAAAAACCCCTGCTGCCCATCTTTGCCGCTTATAACCCTCAATGCATGAAACTCTGTGTGGAAGGCATCCCCCTCTATCCCCGCACCGTAACCATCGTCAACGAAGAATTGGGCAAGGATTTCATGAATGTTATAGGTGAGAAAAATGCCTGCCTTCTCCTGGGCCACGGCTTGACCACCGCCGGAAAAAGCGTTGAGGAGTCCACATCCATCAGCCTGAACGTATTCGAGCTGGCCAGGATAAACTACATGGCCTATGCCATCGGGACCCCCAAGCCGGTTCCTGACAGGGATATCATTGAATATCAGGAGCGGTGGGCCAGGGGCGCGCGAAGAAGGCTTGAGGGGCCGAGCACCACGGGAGAACCCTCCTTCTGGCGCTATTATAAAAAATTGCTTCAGAAATAGTGAAGCCTCATTCGTGTTTGCTCGCAGGACGTTTACATGAGATTTAGGATTGCCTTGGTAAGGATGACCGTTTCTTTAACCGTTTATGCGATATTGATGGGGTTGCCGAACCATGCAATTTTCGCTCAGGAGAAGGACTGGCAGGCAACTGTTAGGGCAGCACAAAAAGAAGGGAAGGTTGTCATTTACGCAGGTCACCCGTTCCGCGGGTATTATTCAATGCTAAAGGCTTTCAAAAAGGCCTACCCTGCAATTGATGTGAAGTTCGAGCCAGGCAGGGGATCGCTCCTGGGCCCAAAAATCATCGCGGAGCGCCGAGCGGGTAAGTACATTCCAGACATATTCATAGGCGGCAAGGGCTCGAATTTTGGCACCTTGTACGTTAATAATCTCACGCAGCCCATCGCTCCTCATCTGAGTCTTCCTGACGTGGTGGATGAATCCAAATGGTGGCAGGGAAGACACAAGTATCTGGACCCGCAAACGAAGCATGTTTTCGTTTTCGTGGGAAACGCTGGCGGGGTGAATATCAATTACAATACAAAGTTGGTGAATCCCAAGGAGTTCAAGTCTTACAGAGATCTTCTCAATCCCAAGTGGAAGGGTAAAATTACCGCCATGGATCCCAGAATGCGGGGAGCAGACACCCCGCTACTGTTCATGTACTACATGCCCACCCTGGGCCCCGAATTCATGACACGGCTCTACGGCGGTCAGAAGGTGACCATAGCCCGGGACTATCGCCAGCCCATCGATTGGCTCGCCAAAGGCAGGTTCAGCATCTGTCTTCCCTGTCCGACCTCCGAGGTAGGCGACGCCATCGATCAGGGGCTTCCCCTGGGACAGATCAATACTCTCAAGGAAGGTGGCACTTTGACTTCCGGCGGTCACACCATGAGTTTCCTCAAGAAGGCGACTCATCCAAATGCGGCAAAGGTATTCATGAATTGGCTCCTCTCCCGTGACGCCCAGTTGCTCATGCAGGAGGGAAAAGACGTGTTGAAAAGAAGACGGCCCAATTCCCTCAGGATAGACGTCCCAAAAGATATGATTCCTGAGGAACGGATCAGGGTAGAAGGGCGTCCTTATTTCGATGGGGACGACTCCAGGTTTGTGGATCGGAGACCGGCCGACAAGCTATTGGACAAGGTCTTCAGAAAGTAGGGAGGACATATGGCAAATGTGCAGGAACTCAAAGAGGTCGTTGCGGAGTCTTGCCGCATCCTGGGAAAATTGAATTTGACCAAAGAAGCAACCGGCCATGTGAGCGCTCGGGTTGAAGGAACCGACAAGGTCCTCATCAGGGCAAGGGGTCCCGAGGAAGAAGGGGTGAGGTTCACCACGGCCCGAGAGGTCATCACGGTTGACCTCAACGGGAACAAGCTGGAGGGAGACGAAGGCCTCGCCCGGCCCCAGGAGGTCTTCATTCACACTTGGATCTATAAAACCAGGCCGGACGTGCAAAGCGTCATTCATATTCACCCGCCCACCGTGGTCCTTTTTACCATCTGCAACAAGCCGCTCCTTCCCCTTTACGGCGCCTACGACCCATCGGGCCTCAGAATCTATACGGATGGTATCGCTAATTACAGACGGAGTATTTTGATTTCCAATGACGAGCGAGGCAAAGAGTTTGCTCAGGCCATCGGCGATAAAAGAGTCTGTCTCATGCGAGGCCACGGCATCACTTCAGTTGGCCAAAGCGTTCAAGAAGCCACGGTTACGGCCATCAAGCTCAACCAACTAGCGGAAATGAATTACCAGGCGTCCCTTTTGGGTACTCCGGAACCCATTCCCGACGAGGACATCAAAGCCTTTGAGAGCATTGGCAACATGACAGCGGAAGGAGGACGTAGAACCACGGGACACCTCACTTCCGCTTGGCGATTTTACTCAAGACTGCTGGGTAAGCCCGATTAAACCCCACACGGGATCGGAAAAGGGCTCGAGGAACTAACTTTTCTTTTTCTTTCCCTTTCGAGCGCGCTTCATCAGCTCTCCCTTGCCGATCACTTTGACAGAGAGGGCAGGGAAATAGGGATCCTCAGGATCTTGGTACAAAGTGACAACCACCTTATCGGTTTTCTTTAGCTCCTTAATAGTTAGATCCTTGCCATCTTTTTTGATCTTGGTCACTGAAGCGATTCCGATGTATGTCGTACGAAGCCTTCCCCTTCGCTCCACTTGATAGCCAATGGTAGCATCGCCCACCTCGCTGATTACCACCGTCATTTCCTTTAACCGCTTTCCGCTGGAGCCTCTTTTCCCTTGCGCCCAACTGCTGTCGAGAAACAAGAACAGGGCCAAGGCGGCAACCAAAAATATTCGGACAGTTTTCATAAGCACCTCCCTTGAGTTAATGGCCGCACAAACATTTAAGGACTTATGGGTTACCCGAAGGAATTACATTCGGTAGGGTTAACTAAATCACGATTGCTATGGCTAAGTCAATGGACCCGCTCTCTTTCTTGATAGGATCTCCATTTTTTCTCTAAGTAGACGTCGAGAAAGTATGGTGAATTTTAACCAATAATTTATTGCTCCCAGTCCCCGGCACTAAAAGAGCCAGCAGTGAAAGGAGAAAACGATGTATAACGGACAAAAAGTAATTGACGTGCATGGTCATATGTCGACCCCACCCCATTTCAGGGCCTACGCCTATAATCTTATCGCCCTGAGGAGCCCGGGGGACGGAGACCTTGAGATCTCCGATGAACTTATGCAGACAGCCCTAGAGCGGCACCTGAGGATAATGGATGACAGAAATATCGATGTCCAGATGATTTCAGCCAGACCGGTGGCGTTTATGCACTGGGAGGCGGCCTTCCTCGTGGAAAAATGGACTCGAATCACAAACAATATCATCCAACAGCACTGTAAAATGTATCCAAACCGCTTTGTGGGGATCGCCCAGCTCCCCCAAAATTCCAAATTGGACAGCAAAAACTGTATCCCGGAACTCGAAAGATGCATCAAAGAGTTGGGATTCGTGGGTGCCATGGTGAACCCGGATCCTGGCGCGGATCGGCAAACGCCTGGCATGGACAAGGAATACTGGTTTCCACTCTATGAAAAGGCACAGGAGTGGAACGCTCCTCTCATTGTTCACCCTTCCATCAGTCGGGACCCTCGCATTGAAATCATTCCCCACAATTACCAGTACAATAACGTTACGGAGGAGACTTTGGCCACGCTCCTTCTGGAGCACAGCGATGTCTTCGAACGGTTTCCAAACCTCAAGATCATCATCTGCCATTGCGGTGGCGCGCTCAGACGCATCCTTCCTCGCGGGTCCAGAGCCTCCGGGGAATCCTCAGGGGGCCAGGTGGGTATGGGGATTCAGAGGCAAGGAGGAGGCCGTCGCCAAATGGACCTCAGCAACAATCTATTCTTTGATACCTGTGCTTATGACAAGGACTTTCTTGCCACCGCCATCAAACAAAGAGGAACAGAGCGCATGCTTTTCGGAACCGAGGCTCCGGGCACAGGCTCTGGAGTCATGAATCCAGAAACGGACAAACCCTCGGATGACCTGATTCCAGTGATTGACAGCATTGGCTTTCTCAGTGCTGAGGATAAGATGAAGATCTTTGCCGGTACGGCAAAAAGGATATTCCCGCTTCTCAAAGTGAGTTGACGGTTATTCGGGACACGGAAAAAGGACGGTATGGCCGCAGCTCCTAGTGTTACAGAGGTAATAACCGATAATGCGGCGGCAAGTTTTTGAGGCGCACTTCTGCCTACGATGAATGGATCGAGTCCACGGGAATTCCAATCCATAAAGGGTATTACCTTGAAGATTTGAGGACCCTGGAGCTGGGAGAGTGGCCCGAAAGGGAGTGTCGTGCAGCCTTTCTAAAGCTTGCGGGCCAGGAAGGGGTCAGTGAGGCCCGCGTGTCAGAAATCGCACCCGGAAGAACTCTACCTCCGCTAAAGTTTACCTTGGACGAGATCGTGTACGTCGTGGAGGGACGCGGCCTAACCACCCTGTGGGGAGGAGAAGAAAAGACTAAAAAGACTTTCGAGTGGCAAAAACACAGCAGGTTTTTAGTTCCTCGTAATTACAGCCACCCGTTGAGTAACATGCGGGGCGACAAGCCGGTACGGTTGCTGCATTACAATTACCTCCCCATTTCAATGTCCATCGTGCCCGACGTGAGGTTCTATTTCGACAACCCTTATGTGGACCTGACCTTGCCCCCTAAAACGAGTCCAGGTGAAATGTTAGGGATTTTGATTTTAGGAAGGAGGCAAGGATGGCAAGAAAGCGATTTACGGCCGAGCAGATTATCCTCAAGCTGCGTGAGGCGGAGGTGAGCTTGGCCCAAGGGAAGGCGGTGGGCCAGGTGTGCAAGCAGGTGGGGGTAACCGTGCAGACCTACTACCGGTGGAGGAAGGAATATGGAGGCCTGAAGATGGATCAGGCCAAGAGGCTCAAGGCCTTGGACAAGGAGAATGCGCGGTTGAAGAAGCTGGTGGCGGATCTATCGCTGGACAACCAGATCCTGAAGGAAGTGTCCTCGGGAAACTTCTAGGCCCGGCGAAGAGGAGACGAGCGGTGATATGGGCCAGAGAAAGATTGGGACCTGATCGAGTCTCCGAACGCCGGGCTTGCCAAGTGTTGGGACAGCCGCGATCGACGCAACGAAGAGTCCGAGAGATCCCGGAAGAGGAAGCAAGACTAGTGGCTCGGATGATGGAGCTGGCCAGCGAATACGGGCGATACGGCTACCGGAGGATTACGGCCATGCTGCGTGGGGAGGGGTGGAAGGTCAACCACAAGCGAGTGGAGAGGCTCTGGAGGCAGGAAGGGCTGAAAGTCCTCAGCCGTCAGCCTAAGCGAGGGAGGCTCCGGTTGACTGATGGCTCCTGCATTCGCCTGAGACCGGCGCATCGAAACCATGTGTGGAGTTATGACTTCGTGCACGAGCGAACCGAAGACGGTCGGGCCTTTCGGCTGTTGAGCATCCTGGATGAATACACCCGGGAGTGCTTGGCGATTGATGTGGCCAGACGGATGAATCACCGGGATGTGCTGGAACGGTTAGCGGAGCTATTCGTGGAACGGGGCGTGCCGCAGTCCCTTCGGTCCGACAATGGCCCCGAGTTTACGGCTCAGGCTATCCGGGACTGGCTCAAGGCCATTGGTGTCAGGACACTCTACATCGAGCCTGGCAGTCCTTGGGAGAATGGCTACGTGGAGAGTTTTAACGGAAAACTCAGGGATGAGCTGCTCAACCGGGAGGTGTTTGAAACCCTGAGGGAAGCTCAGGTGCTGATCGAAAGATGGAGAAGAGAGTATAACCAGCGGCGGCCTCACAGCGCCCTGGGCTATCGTTCTCCGGCACCGGAGGCCTTTCTGCCCAGAGCGCAGGCTGGGAATTCATCCCCATGGGCTGGACTCCAGATAATTCCGGCTCTAACTTAAAGGGTGGTACCACTCCTGGGGGCAGGTCAGACCTTGATGTCGTGTACGGTCACGGGGGTGAATTCTATTCACAGGCACAGCTCGTCAGGCAATCAAAAGATGCCACCCGGGCGGGCGGAAGACCGGCTTCCCCCGGCGGTGGCGGCGCCTTCTGGTATGGTAATTTTTTCCCGGACATGAAAGCCTGGGACCAACTGGTGCCTTTCAGAGGAAGGGGAGCCGGGGGGCGCGCTGTCTGGATACGATTTCCCAGCTCACCCCTGTGGAGCCATATGTCGATTTTCCCGTCTCGAACCTACAAAAAGGCCCACAGGCATGGGCCCGGAGTGGTGATCGTCATTCCCGACGGGGAGGGCTTCTCTGTCATGTGGCCGGAGGGTAAGGAAAGAGTCGTGATTCCGTGGCATGAGGCCAGCGTGTTCGTGCCTCCCGACCGGTGGTTTCACCAACACTTCAATGTCAGCGGCCTTCCGTCTAGATACCTGGCCTTTCACTCGCCAAGGGGCCTGAATGCTTACAGCGAAAAGGTGCAGGACAGGGCGAGGGACCAGATCGAATATCCGGATGAAGATCCATGGATCAGAGAAACATTTGAAGGGGAACTGGCAAAGAGGGGACTAAAGACCCTCATGCCTGCTGAGGCCTATCAGGATAAAAATTTTGAGTAGAGCTATGATGAGGAATAAGCGCCTCTCTACTTCTCGACTGTCCACTGCTCCAAGGCGTAAAGCGCCTTAGGGGTAGGGGTTCTCCATGGCTGCGCGTTTCATCTGGGCATGAAGGTCCACCATGGTCAGAGCACAGTACTCCAGAGAATAACCTGCCTTGAACTCCACATGTCCAGTCTCCAGGGCGCGCTGGAGAACCGCACGGTTGAATGTTCCATGACCCATGGCCTCATGGCCGCCCTGGCCGAGGGCATGGGGTGCTAGATCGGCTTCCTCGTGAGTAGAGAAATAAACCGCCTGTTCCCTGGTAAAATTGTATTTAGTGGTAAGCGCCGTGAACCAGGTGCCGGACCAGTGGGCCAGGGATTCCTCAAACACATGCATGCCCCACAGCTCCACAAGGGAGCCGTCAAAAAAAACCTTGTGAGTAAAGTCATTGAGAGCCCGGGCCTCGGGTAAATAGGGTTCCTCTAACACTTCTTTTTTACTCAGGCCCATCGCTTCCGCGGTTTGAATCAAGACAAGCACGTGCCCTGGAGGCTTGGGTGAGATGAGCTCATCGGCAATCTTTCCGCAGAACGGTCCAAACAGATCGAAGTGTTGAATGAAGAAGGGAAGGTGGGTGTGATAAGAGAGCGCATTCAATGCATTGACATCGAGGGAGAAGTGGCCCCAGTTTTTGAAAAACTGACGAATGACGGGCATGGGCAGTTTTCCCTCACATAGCTGGGTCATGAATGGGCTGTTGGGTATCTTTTCCTGCCAGTGCGCGTACATTGTGGAATAAAGATGATCCACATAGGCTTTGGCGTCGTTGGATAACATCTTGACTCCGGCGCGGAGCTCCGGGACCTGGACCATTCCAATTCCTCCTCGTAGTCGTGATAATTCGCGTGCTTACCACCGGTCCTACGCCTTGTCAAGAATCCTTGGTTATGCTTTAAGTGACAGGACTAAACCAAAGGGGAGAAAGACTCATGGCTCAAGATTCTCAAGTCGCACGTTTGGCGAAACTCGACACCTGCGGCGTTTCAGACGCGCTGGATCGATTGGGGTTAAAGGGGGCAACCATTGGAATTCGTCCTGTATGGCCCTGTTCGCGGATCGTCGGCCGTGCCGTCACCGTTAAAATCAAACCGGCCGGTTTGGATAAATCCACCCAGCATATCGGGACACCGGCCATAGATGCCGCCAATGCAGGTGATGTGATCGTCATTGATAACGCTGGGCGACCTGATGTTTCCGTTTGGGGCGGCCTTCTTTCCCTGGCCTCCAAGGTCAAGGGTCTGAGCGGCGTGGTTATCGATGGGGCCTGCCGGGACGTTGACGATTCCCGAGACGCGGGATTTCCGGTCTTTGCCCGGGCTGCGGTACCCTGTACGGCCAGGGGCCGGGTGATGCAGAAGTCCTTCAACGAGGAGATCGCCTTCGGCGAGGTGCAGGTCCATCCGGGAGATCTCGTCATAGCCGATCACAGCGGGGTTGTTATTATTCCACGTGATAAAGAAGAAGAGGTCCTGACCCAAGCCGAAGCCCTGCTTGCCACCGAAGCCCGCATGGCTGAAGGGATTCGAGCGGGTCGGCCGGTGGTTGAAGTCATGGCCGACCTTGGGTATGAATCGATGCTAAAGAAATAAGGAGGATGATCAAACATGGATGCTCGGATTGAGGCCTTTAAGGGGCTGTCGGTTGCAGCGGTTTCGGATGCCATGGATCGTTTGGGAATGCATGGCACATGTCTCGGGATCTCGCCCCTGGCAATGGGAAGCCGCATGGCGGGACGGGCCTTCACCCTGAAGTATATTCCCGTTGGAGTGGTCAAAGGAACCGTGGGCGATTACATCGATGATGTGCCTCCCGGTGACGTGGTTGTCCTTGACAACGCCGGCCGTATTGACTGTACGGTTTGGGGGGACATCCTGACTTCCGTCGCACACGAGCGGGGAGTTGCGGGAACGGTCATCAACGGCGTCTGCCGCGATGTCGCCAGGAGTTTAGAACTTCACTATCCGATTTTTAGCCGCGGCAAATTTATGCGTACGGGGAAAGACCGGGTTCAGGTGGATGGAATGAACATCCCCGTCTCCCTGGGTGACGTACAGGTCTGCCAAGGAGATGTTGTCCTGGGCAGCGACGATGGAGTCGTGGTGGTCCCGAAAGAACGAGAGGAAGAAGTCCTTGCGGTAGCGCAATCCATTTCCGAAGCAGAACACAATCTACTCAGCGAGACATTAAAAGGAACACGCCTGGACGAGGCCCGTAAGAAATACGGTTACCATCAACTCCAGAGCCGTTCGTCTTAAGGCTAAAAGGATTTTCCATGGCTGAAACCAACGCAGATTTTACCCGTCCGGACACCGCCCTCATCAAACGCGCGGCTTCTTTTCCTTCCGCCACCTTTCACGAGGCCATGGGGAGAAAGGGAGCGCTTCCCCACGATATTAAACCCATCGCCCCAAACATGCCCCTGTGCGGTCCTGCGCTCACCGTGAGCTGTCCTCCCATGGACAATCTGGGGATTCATAGAGCCATTTATCTTGCAAAACCCGGCGACATTCTTGTGGTCAGTGTCGGCGGGGGTTATGAGGGAGGCTATTGGGGAGAGATTATGACCTTTGCGGCCCAGCAACGGGGGATTGGAGGACTGGTTATCGATGGATGCGTCCGTGATCGAGATCTAATTGAAGAAATGGGATTCCCCGTATTCTCACGGGGGCTGGCCATTCACGGAACCATTAAAAACGAAAAAGGGATCATCAATTCCCCACTCAAAATTGGGGACGTGGTGATCCACCCGGGGGATCTCCTGGTGGGTGACAGCGATGGGATGGTGGTGATTCCACGGGGAGAGATCTCCCAGGCCATTGAAGCTTCGCAACAGCGAGAAGACAAAGAGGATCAGTATAAAAAGGAACTCGCCGAGGGCAAATCCACCCTTGAAATCATTGGGTTGAAACTTTAAAGGCTCCCCTCTATTCACCTTTGGGTCCACAGGGCGGTTGCCTACATTGGGCTGCCGAGTCCCATTATCCATGACTTGAAGAATCTAAATTTTTGATTTGTGCGGATTCTCACGGTTCACGTTGCAGTCCCTATCAAATGGCCATGGTGGGTCTTACTGACTTCTTTCAGAGAGAACGGTTATGCTGAGTCAAAAAGAAAATCAGATATTGACTCGTGTGGGCCCGGGGACTCCGGCTGGTCAGTTTCTGCGCCGTTACTGGCACCCGGTTGGGGTGGCGGCAGAGTTGAAGGATACTCCCATCAAACGGATCCGGCTCCTGGGTGAAGACCTGGTGCTCTACGGCGGGGATGACCATGGCTACGGTCTGGTGGGTGAGCAATGCCCGCACCGGGGCACGTCCCTGGCCTACGGAAGGGTTGAAGGTCCAAACATCCGCTGCCCTTACCATGGCTGGCTCTATAGTAGAGAAGGCAGGTGCGTTGAACAACCGGCGGAGCCACCAGAGAGCACCTATAAAAATCGAATCAAACACCGTGCCTATCCCGTGGCTAAACTGGCAGGCCTCCTCTATACCTACATGGGGCCAAAGCCTGTTCCCTTGCTGCCACGGTTTGATGTATTGGTAAGAACAGACGGACAGCGAAAGATTCTAGTGCTTCCTCAATTGGACTGTAACTGGATGCAACCCATGGAGAACTCTGTGGACCCCACACATGTGCATTATCTCCACGGCCAGGGCGGTGGTAGACCTGTGCATGGTGACGGCAGTAAACCCATTGCGAAACACGAATTCGAGGTATTTGAGTACGGAATCATGAAAAAGAGATTTGCATCCAACGATAGTGGAAAGTTGGAACTGTTAAACGCCCACCCTTTGGTCTTTCCAAACATTCTCCGGCAGCATCATGGCCGTGAACACTATATCCAGTATCGAGTTCCCGTGGATGACGCCCATACGCGATTCTATGAGGTCTATTTCTTCGAATCGGAAGACAGGGCAAGCAGCGAGCAGCTGGAAAACCCGCCGGTTGAATACGCTGCCCATCACAAGAACTCCGAAGGTGTGTACGACATGAGTCGGGTATGGATGCAGGACTACATGGCGTGGGAGACAGCAGGGGCAATCTTCGACCGAACCAAGGAGCATTTGGCCACCGCAGACAAAGGGATTATCGTGCTTCGCAAGCTACTCAAGAAGGAAATAGAGAAAGTAAAAAAGGGGAAAGACCCCCTAGGAGTGATTCGAAATTCCAAACAGAACGATGTGATTAGTTTTTCCACGGTAACCGACACCAGGCGAGAGGTATGGGGGGCTCGTTGAGGTTCGGAATTGCCGGTCTCGGTAACGCAGGGCACCAGGTTTTGCCCTATTTCCAGAAGGTGGCGGGGGTCGAACTCGCGGCCATTGCCGATACAAGAAAGGCGGCTTTGGATTCCCTTCCACCGCAGTATAAACGAGTCCGAACTTTTGAATCAGTGGCGGAATTATGCCAATGCCAAGAGGTGGACGCAGTTTGGATCGCAACACCCAATGAGTTTCACGCTGAGCATGCCGTTGTGGCGGCCAATCATGGGAAACACATGATCTGTGAAAAGCCCATGGCCGTAACCCTCCAGGAATGTGACCGCATGATTGAGGCTTCGGAAAATAACAAGGTAACGTTATTGGTACATTCGAAGGCCAACGATCCCCCGGTTGGCAAGATAGGGGAGATCATTTCCTCCGGCCGCTTGGGTCGATTGATTCAAGTCAACACATGGAACTACAAGGGGTGGCTTCGAAGCGCCCGGTTACCCTCCGAGGTGGATACCACGAAGGGCGGGGGAGTGGTCTTCCGCCAGGGATCGCACCAGGTTGATATCGTTCGCCACATTGGAGGAGGTCGGGTTACAAAGGTACGCGGTATCGCGGGCAAGTGGAACCGCCATTTCGATACCGAAGGGAACTTTACCGCTCTATTGGAATTCGAGGACGGAACTCCAGCCACCCTAATTTTTAACGGCTATGGTTTTTTCGACATGACGGAGATGACATGGGGTATCGGAGAGAGCGGCACTAAAGTTTCAAAGCGAGCCGCTAACGAGAAAGTCCCCACCGGACCGCTTGACCCCTCCGAACGGTACGCCATGCCACGCAGGTCGGAATTGAGAAAAAAAGGAAAAGAAGCGTTTCAACCTTTCTTTGGTCTGACTCTGGTAAGCTGCGAAGGCGGAGACATCAGACAATCCCCCGAAGGTCTTTTCCTCTATACGGATAAGGGACGACAAGCAGTACACTGCACTCCCTACTTGGATCGAGGGACGGAGCTCTTGAACCTCTTCAACGCAGTAAACGGTAGGACCCACGTGTCCACAGACGGGAAATGGGGCAAGGCGACTCTAGAAGTGCTGCTCGCAATACTCAGGTCATCGAGGGAAGGTCGAGAGATCACCCTGTCCCACCAAATGGGCAGTCAAAACTGAGCTTCGTCAATTGGTGTTGTTGACAAAATTAAGCCGCCTCGGATATATCAGGTCCGCTATTTGGTCCATTTAGGAGGATTTTCATGGCCAAGCTCGTAGAGATCATCGGCATCACTCACAATCCCTTTCTACCGGCGCTCATAAAATCTCCCAATCCCGACCCTGTCATTGTCCAGACCGCCAAGGACTACGATTGGATGCGACAAAAAATGGCCCAGGCCAACCCTGACGTTTTAATCGTAGTCGCAAGCGACCACCTGAACCAGTGGTTTATGGATAACATGCCTGCATTCCTGGTGGGCAAAGCCCCAACCACCGAAGGGCCCGCCCCGGGGGAAATACGTGCCTTCGGTCTTGCTCCGTACCGCGCTAAGATCGATACCGACGCGGCCAAAGGTATTATCCGCGAAGGTTCTCGACTGGGGGTGGACTTTGCGTTTTCCGACGAATGCCTTATGGATCACGCCTTCACCGTTCCGCTGAACTTCGTACGTCCCGAGATGGATCTTCCCATCGTTCCCATTTGGACCAACGTCATGGCGCCGCCGCTACCGTCTTCCCAGCGTTTTTTCGATGTGGGGCGGCGGGTTCGAGAGGCTATTGAGGCCTTGCCCAACGGCACCCGAGTGGGGGTCCTTTCCAGCGGACACCTCGCGGTGGAGATCGGGGGGCCCAAAACCTCGGACTATTCCTCCGATGTCGAGTTCGACCGCCGAATGATGAACTTGATCTCCGCCGGCGACGCCGAAACCGTTATTCAGGAGGCAAGCTACGAACGCCTGATCAAAGCGGGCAATGTAACACCGGGTTTTCTAAACTATATCTTACTGATGGGCATCGCCGGGGGAGCCAAACCCACGGCGACAGGGTTGGACTTTCCAAAGGTCACGGCAGCCATGCATTATATGGACTGGGAAATGGATGGAGGAAAGACACCGTGAATAGGTACCAGGTGAACAAAGTAATGAGGCAGATCATTCAAGACCCGGAATCATTCCGCGCCTTCAAGGAGGACCCCGGCGCCTTTGTGGAAAAACAAGGCTTAAGCGCTGAGGAACGAGACGCCTTGATCCGAATCGACTACCCGACGCTTTACGCCGCCGGCGTGCATCCATTCTTGCTCAATGGTTTTGTGAGCCGCTTGCGGCCTGGGGACCGTGCCGAATTGATGGCGGAATACCGCGCCAAAGTGGCCCCTTTGGGTTACCCGGACTTTTCCACCTGATGGTTTGTTGTAACCCAATTGGTTAATACAGCGTAGCGAAGGGAAACTTCTATGGAATACCGGTCTCTTGGAACTTCCGGACTTAAGGTTTCAGCCCTCGGATTGGGCACCAACAGCTTTGGACGGCGAACCGACGAAAAGCAATCAAAGAGGGTCATTGACCAGGCTCTGGACCTGGGGGTCAATTTTCTCGATACGGCCAACATGTACGGGCCGTGCCTGTCTGAGGAGATCATAGGAAAGTCTTTGAAATCTAAGAGGCAGCAGGTTCTAATCGCCACAAAGTTCGGACGTGCCATGGGAGAAGGACCCAATGACCGAGGCGCATCACGAAGGCATATCATAGAACAACTGGAAGGTAGTTTATCCCGTCTCAATACAGATTATATCGACCTCCACCAGCTTCACATCCATGACCCACACACACCCATCGAAGAAACCCTTCGCGCCCTCGATGACTCCGTTCGTAATGGCAAAGTGCGTTACATCGGATGCTCTGGGGTTACGGCATGGCAAGTCTGTGAAGCCGTGTGGACATCAAAAATGCTGAATCTCAATGCTTTCGTCTCGGTGCAGCCCTATTACAACCTATTGAAACGGGAGATCGAGAGGGAATTGGTGCCGTTTTGCCGGGCCTATGGTCTCGGCATCATTCCTTACTTTCCCCTGGAGGGAGGTCTCCTCACTGGCAAATATCGCCCTGGAAAACCTGCCCCTGAAGGCTCACGCTTTGCCGGAAGGACAGAGTCGGAGAAGCGCTTCTCCAAAAGGAACTTTTCCATTCTGGCGGGCCTGGAACGGTTCGCTGAGAAGCACGGCCGCCCGGTGCTGGAGTTGGCCCTGGCCTGGCTCCTCGCTAACCCCTCTGTGAGTACCGTTATTGCCGGCGCAACTAAACCGGAGCAGGTGGTGGCCAACCAGCGCTCCCTGGACTGGAAACTTTCAACCGAAGAGCTCAAAGAGATCGACCACATCGTATCTACCGAAGGAGGAAAACCATGAGCATCAAACTGTACGACTATACCACCTCGCCAAACTGCCAGCGGGTAAAAGTGGTACTCGAGGAAAAGAGACTACCCTATGAGATTATCCCCATTGACCTGCCAAAACGAGAGCAGAAATGTCCTGAGTTTCTCAAGCTAAACCCGTATGGAAAGGTCCCCGTGATTGGCGACGGTGACACGATCCTTTACGAGTCTTGCCTTATCAATGAATATCTCGAAGAAAAATATCCCGAGCCGCCACTTTTGCCCAAGGACCCCGCTAAAAAGGCAAAGATCCGCATCCTAATCGACTATGGCATGAGTCATCTGGACCCTCCATATCGTAAGGTTCGTATGGAACTCGTAAAGGAAGAAAAGGAACGAAACCAACAGGCCATGGAGGAGGGCAAAAAGGAACTCAAAGAGCTACTGGTTCCGTTCGAGGAGGGCCTTGCCGATCACCCCTACCTGGCTGGGGACTTTTCACTGGTGGATGCCGCATTGATCCCGCGCTTCAACCGATTAGCGGATTGGGGTCTCCTATCGGACCCGGCCTTCCCCAAATTGAGCCAATGGCACAAGAGGATAAAGGACCGTCCTTCAGTCAAGGTCATTTTATAACGGAAAAATTCGATTAAAATTTAACGAAAATATCCTGGGCTTCGTCGCCGGTGAGTTGCTGGATGGTAGTGATCTTATCGCTGAACTCCTTGAGGGTGCCAAAAGAACTCGGACCCACATCGATCAAGATGGAAAAAAGGGAGAACCCAAGCCGGTCTTTTTCCTTGCGGAAGTTCTGCGCCCAATCTTCACTCACCTGACACTCCCCGTCGGTGATAAAGACCACGTCTCCCTTCTTGTAGCGGGAGTTTTTGAGGCATTGCAGGGCCGCGTCCAATGGCTTCTCGAAATCCGTACCACCCCCCGGAAAGAATTCCGCCAGGTCCATGACCTTTTCCATTTCCACCTCGTAACGTTCCTTTGGATTCATGTCCAGAATCTGGAGGGGAGTCTCGCCGGAGGAGAAGCAAATGGACCGAAAGAACCTACGCTGACGCCGCGCGATTTCCAGCAAGGTGAGGGTTACCGCCTTGGACCACACTTCCTTATCTCCGGCCATGGAAGAGCTCCCGTCCAAACAGACCACCATGGGTCCCTTGCCTTTCTCTTCGATCCCTCTGAGGGAATACTGGAGTAACTCTTGATCAAGAAACCGGCGGGAAAAGTCCTTTCGTAACACAGGATGATGAAGCATGAGCAACTCATGGGGAAGCAGACGATGAAGGGAATCCCCCCGCTCCACTTCCAGGACCTCCTCGCTGGAACGTTCGAATACTTTTTTGCGCAGGGCCAAAGCATGGAATTTCATCCGTCCCACCATGCGCGCAAGCTTCTTTAGTTTTTCATTTCCCGCGAGCCGCTTCCCCAACTCCAACTGCCGGCCCGGCGGCGAACGGTAGCCGGAACCTAAGGTTAGGCTCCACTGTTCTGCTTCCTCGGCCGTATCTTCCAGTTGTTGGGCCACCTTGATCGCTTCTGCCTGAAAGCGGCTAGCCGCCTGTTTCTCCATCTGCTGAAACTCTTCCTTGAGTCGATTGGCTTTTTGCCTTAGAAGAGCCTCGGCCCCATCAAACTCATTTTCGATTTTGTCCTTGGCCTTTTTTAAATTCTGCCGGGCTTTTTTGGGAAGTTCCTCTTCAGAGAGTTTTTCCGTATTCTCCAGTTGATCCCTCTTTTCCTCAAGGATCTCCTCTTGTTTGTTCACGTCCCACAAATCGATCATATCCCGACGATTCAATGCCTTTTCCGATCTCAGCAACCCAAGAATTTTTTCGCCAAGGAGCAGGGTGCAGAGTCCTGCCTTGGGTTCATCGAGAAGAGTGAGCTCGCGCAGGATCTTATAATGATCGCCTTGCTGCAATGCATTTAACAAAATCCGATTGAAGAGGGCGCTGGGAATGACCTCCTGGTCCTTCCAATACCGGACGTTGTACTTGAAAAGCAGGCAGAAAATGTCCTGGAGCAACGAGGGAAAGTGGGGAAGAAAGGTGCTCCCTCCCTCCTCCAGCGCTAGCAGGGACGGGGCTCCGTCCCGAATACTCCCAAAGACGTGGCGATCGTAGGAGTCGCTTTCAATCCAACAACTGTTTTCCGGTAGGCGGGGAAGGGTTCTCTTCTTTGCATCGGCCTTTTTGCGTTTCGCAGCCATGAAATGCTTACCCATCAATCCTTCAATAGAATGAGTTCAACAATATTTATCGCGCCAAGACGCCAATAGCGCAAAGAAAAATATTTCCCAGTTCTCTTCGCTTGGCGTCCTTTGCGTCTTTGCGGGAGTCATCATTGTTCCAAAACGTATCCCAAGATTCGGATTTCGTTCTCTAGAACTTCTCCAGCATCTGCTGTTGGATCTCTTTGATTTCTTCTTGAATGGCTCCCACCTGGTCCAACGGTCGCCCCTGCTTCTCAGCCTTCTCCTTGATCTGGTCCACTTTGGTCAGGATGTTTTTAAGTTTTGTATGGACTTCCACCAGGGCATGGGCGCGCATTTCATTGGTTTCCCAGGGGCGCATGGCGTAATCGCGCATTTCCCTGGATTGGTAGAGTAGTTCCTTTACCTCCCATTCGTAGCCTAGCAGGAGTTCGTGGATGGTGGAACGAACCTCGGGCTGCTCCCCCGGGTCGCGCCACAGGGCATGCTCAAGGAAGAAGAGGTTGTTTTCCGAGACATTGTTTTCTCCCGACAGGTAGGAATGAGCCCGAAGCAGGGAGAGGCACTGACGGTAACGGCGGTCCGAAGCGATGATATTCTTTTTGCCCAGTTCCCTACGAATATCCGCCATGGTGCGGTAGATATAATCCGGCACATGGACGTCGTGAACCTGCGACTGTATCTCCCGTAGCTCCTCCAAGCTGATAATGGTCCGCTGCGGATTTTCCGAAGCTTCCAACATCCTGATGAAACGAAAATCTTCAGCAATGTAGTTCACCACGAACCGCAGCAGAAAACGGTCATAGAGGGCCATTAATTCATCGTCCTCGGGCAGCTCATTGCTTGCACCGAAAAGGGTCAATAGGGGAACTGAAACCACGTCCTTGCCATTGTGAAACGTCCGTTCGTTGATCAGCGTGAGGATGGCGTTGAGAATGGAGGAATTGGCCTTGAAAATCTCATCCAGAAAGGCGATATGGGCCTCGGGCAGTTTGTGGGAAGTCACCCTACGGTAGTCATCCTGCTCCAGCGCTTTGAGGCTCACAGCCCCGAATACCTCCTCAGGAGTGGTAAACCTGGTGAGTAGCCACTGAAAATAATTTGCGTCTATGAGCCGCCGGCACATCTCATCGGCTAGCATGGATTTGGCCGTTCCCGGGGGACCTACAATTAATACATGCTGGGAGCAAAGGAGAGCGGAAAGGACACCATCGATGAGATCACTACGTTCCAGGAACGTTTGGGTTAGCTCCTCACGGACCTTGCTGAGTTTTTCCTGGGGGGTCATGGTTTACCCCGTACCACAGAATACTTCATGGGTCAGGGGGCTCAATCTTCCACACTCGCTGAAAGTAAAACGTCCATAACTACTGGGCTGTTACCGCGGTACGGGATTTACTTTAATTTGATATTGTATATAACCGTAGCAAATGGGTCCACAGGAAACAACCATTCTCAGGAGACGTGACATTCCTTTAATACAGCGGTAAAATAAGAATTGTATCATTTTTCCCGGAGGGTAAGCCTATGCCCATCGTTACCATTTATCGCGGCGCGTTCAGTGGGGGTCAAGCCTTGGCCGAACGGGTTGCCCGTGAACTGGGATACCGTTGCATGAGCCGAGAGGTGTTACTGGAAGCCAGCCGGCGTTACGGAATACCTGAAACGAAGTTCAACGAGGTCCTGGAGTCGGAACCCCATTGGTGGGAAAGGTGGCGGGAGAGCCTGAGACTCTATCGGGTTGCCCTCCAGGCCGCCATGTGTGAGGTGGTCCAGGGAGGGGATTTGGTCTACCACGGGCATGTGGGGCACGAGCTCCTACGAGGCATCCGACATGTATTGAAGGTCCATCTCACCGCCACTATGGAGTATCAGGTGGCCCAAGTGCAGGCACGGGAAGGCTTGGATGAAACGGCCGCCCAACGCTACATCGAACAGGTCAACAACGCCCGGACCCGTCGGCTGGAGGATGTGTTCGGTGCCAACTGGCAAGATGCCAGCCGCTACGACTTGGTGCTCAATATCGCGAACATGACACTGGACACGGTAACCCACCTGATCGTTGAAGCTTCGAAACGGGAGGAGTATCAACCAACGCCTGAATCGGAGCAGGCCTTTCAGGACCTCACCATTGGCTCCAGGGCCGAGGCTGCCCTGGTAACCGCGCCTAAGACGCGAAATCTAAGCGTCCATGTTGAAGCAAAGGACGGGGTGGTTCGGGTTTCGGGGATCCTCACCCAGCCAGCCCTGCAAGAAGAGATTGTAAGCATCCTCGAAGAGGTGGAAGGAGTCAGGCAGGTTGAAGCGGATTTGGAATCGCCTCCCATTGAGTATATGTTTCCCTAGCCAGAACGGTTCGAGGCCAAATAACAGGCGCCGGGGACGCGGCGCAGGGAAAGGGCCCACGAAGGTAGGGCATGATTCCGATAAACCATGATTGCGGCAATTGTTCTCTCCGCGGGTGAATCCCGTCGCATGGGCTCCCCAAAAGCCCTGCTACCCATAAAAGACAAAACTTTTATCGAGCAAATTATCCTGGACCTGCAAGGGAGCAAGGTCGGCAAGATCATTGTGGTGTTAGGGTATAACCCCGAAGCGATTCAACGAAAGATCGAAAATCTTGATGTTACGACCCTTATTAACAAAGACTACCCCAAGGGTCAGCTTTCCTCTCTGATTACAGCCCTTAAAGCCCTCCGGGTGGAGGAATCCGGCCATAGGATCGATGGAGTCCTGGTCCACCTTGTGGATCATCCTTTCCTGAACACAGAATTGACCAACCGCATGATCGACCAATTTTACCTCTCAAAGAAGCTGATCGTCGTCCCAACATACCACGGCAAAAGGGGACACCCGGTTATATTTTCAAAAGCGCTTTTTTCAGAGTTCCTCAATGCGCCCATCAATCAGGGGGCAAAACCCGTGGTCCACGCCCATGGCGAGGAAACATTGGAAATCCCAACGGAGCTTGAGGGGGTTGTCATCGACCTGGATACCCCCGAGGAATACCGCAATCGGTTAGGAGAAACGGGATGGCCAAACTAAAGCTCACTCTGGGGTGCGGGGACTACGACACCCTAAGGCCCTTGATTGACGGAACAGTTACACCGGCGGGAGTGGATCTTAATGTGCTGACCATGGCTTCCCCGCAGAGGCATGGCAGGATGCTCCGTCATGAGGAATTTGATGTTTGCGAGCTTTCCCTTGTGGCCTATATACTCGCCCGCGATAAAGGGAAACAATTCACCGCCATCCCCGTGTTTCCTCATCGCCGCTTTCGCCATGGCTATGTGATCAAGCGAATGGACTGTGGCATCGAAAAAGCGTCTGATTTTAACGGCAAAAGGGTAGGATTGGATACTTTACAAAACTCCGCAGGATTGTGGATGCGGGGCATCCTGCAGGATTATTACGGCGTGGATCTCAAAACCATCGAATGGTGGTGCCAGGAAGAGGAGGACGTTGCCTTCGAGCCGGCCAAATGGATGAAGGTTCATCGTGTGCCGCAAGGAAAGAACATCGATCAAATGCTACTGAACGGTGAGCTGGAGGGGGCCATATATCCTGAGACTCTACCTTCCGTGAGAACCGCTTCCCCCAGGGTGGGACTCGTTTTCCCCGACCCAAAACAAGAAGAGATGGAGTATTTCAAAAGAAGCGGGATTTATCCCCCCATGCATACGGTGGTTATAAAGAACGAGATTTTGGAGAAGACTCCCTGGGTGGCGGTGAGCGTGCTACAGGCCTTCCAAAAGTCAAAGACAATTTGCTACCAACGAATGCGCGACCCGAGGAGCTTCGCCCTGGTATGGGTGAAGGAGTTGATGCAGGAACAGGAAAGTCTTTTTGGTACCGACCCCTGGCCGTACAACCTCAAGGAGAACCGAACCGCTTTGGAAGCCGTGGTTCGCTACGAGCACGAACAAGGCATGATTCAAAAGAGGCCCCAGGTTGAAGAACTTTTCTTTCCGCCAAGTCTGCAAGAAATCCAGCACTATATTTAATTGCCTATACTTTTACTTTTGGACCCTCAACCATTGAAAGAATCCGTTGCATACATCTCTGTATCGAATCGCCCTGTTGCTGTTGTTTTTCGACATCGCGCCTATGGTCGCCTCGGGATTTATTAATCTGAGACAGGATTACCGAACCGCCAATCGGGAAAGCGCCGGCATTGCCCCCGACCCGGAAAAAAACCCCGAAGCCGTGGTCCAGGTTCACTCCGCCAGGGCCTTCAACTGGCGGGGCATATTTTCCATGCATACATGGGTCGCCACCAAGGAAAAGAATGCGCTGCACTATACAGTACACCAAGTGGTGGGCTGGCGGCCAAGACGCGGTCTGCCTGCGGTGAGCTCTGCAACGGACATCCCCGACAGAAACTGGTTCGGCCATCGCCCCGAAGTGATCGCCGACCTAAGGGGTCTCGAGGCTGAAAGGGCCATAGACAAGATCATGAAAGCGGTTGAATCCTACCCCTACGCCGAGAAATACAGTATTTAGCCTAGCCCCAACAGCAACACCTTCACCGCCTATATCGCAAGACGGGTGCCGGAACTGGGAGTTGCTTTTCCTTCCAACGCAATTGGCAAGGACTATCTTACCAATGGTAGCATCGTAGAACGCGCCCCCAGTGGTACCGGTTTTCAGGTATCTCTATTTGGCGTGCTCGGATTCCTTATAGCCTGGGACGAAGGCCTTGAGTTTAACCTTTTCGGGTTAAACTTCGGCATTGATCCCCTTGGACCTGCCCTGAAGCTCCCCTTTATCGGCCGCCTCGGGTTCAATCTCAACCGCCCGGCAATGAAGGCCGATGATTCCGGCGACAGAGACTCTGCGTTCACGCAGGAATCAAAAAGGCCTGCTCGCGCTCCCACCCCGAAAAAGTGATTGCAAAATAGGGGAAAATCAGTCATCTTTCCCTTGCCAAGTTACGCGGAAGGAGCAGCCAGTGGCAAATCAAGTCGTAGGAAATCCCACTCCAAGAGTGGAAGGTGAGTTGAAGGTTACCGGTAAGGCACTCTATACGGTGGATAGAACCTTGCCCGGTATGCTCTGGGGCAAGGTGCTAAGGAGCCCCATCGCTTACGGCCGCATCAAAAGCATCGATGTAAGTAAGGCGCTCCAACTCCCAGGTGTTAAAGCCGTCGTGACCGGCGAGGACGTGAAAGGCCTCAAGATCGGCCGGCGCATCTACGATATGCCCATTCTCGCCCAGGATGTGGTGCGCTTCATTGGGGAAAAGGTAGCCGCCGTTGCCGCACGGAGCGAGAAGATCGCGGAAGAGGCCGTAGGCCTCATCGAAGTGGAATACGAAGACCTGGAGCCCATCCTCGACCCCGTAAAGGCCATGGATTCCTCTGCGGAGCTGCTCCACCCCGATGTTTTGGACTACAAGGGACGTCCGGGAAAGCTGGATGCGCCGAGCAATGCGTTTATTCAGCTATCCTGGGGTAAAGGTGATGTGGATGCCGGCTTCCAGCAGTCGGACCTCATCGTTGAAAACACCTTCACTACGGACAAGGTTCATCAAGCCTACATCGAACCCCACTCCTGTATGGTCAAGGCGGACCCGTCCGGCGGCGCCGAGATCTGGGCCTGCTGCAAAGCGCCCTACGCCCTGCGGGAACAACTGGCCAACGCCTTCGACATCCCCGCGGAAAAATTTGTTTTGCAACCGTCTTATATTGGCGGGGACTTCGGCGGGAAAGGGGACTTTATGGACGTTCCCGTCTGCTTCGCCCTGTCAAGGAAATGCGGACAACCCGTAAAGATGGTCATGGGATATGACGAGGAGTTCGTGGCCGGGAACCCAAGACACGCCTCAACCATCAAGGTAAAAAGCGGAGTTAAAAACGATGGTGCCATTGTGGCTCACAAGATGGAGTTCGTCTTCGACAGCGGTGCCTATGGGGCCTTCAAGCCGGTGGGTTTTTTAGGCGGTCCAGGGGAATCCGCGGGTCCCTACAAAATGGAGAACGTCTTGATTGAGGAAAAGATGGTTTATACGAATCAGATCCCTTGCGGCCACATGCGCTCGCCGGGAGACCCGCAGGGCTTCTTCGCCAATGAGAGCCAAATGGATCTGATTGCAAAGAAGCTCGACATGGACTCCATTGAGTTTAGAAGGAAAAATCTGATGCACGACGGCGACCCGTCACCCACCGGGAAGCCCATTCCACACATCAAGGCGGAGGAGACCCTGGACAAAGCCCTCCGGGCCGCCGGCTACTTCAAGTCTAAGCGAAATAACATTGGACGCGGCGTTGCGCTAACACAATGGCTAACCAACGGCGGTAAAGGCACGGTGGCCCTCAAGTTCGACGAGAAGGGAGAAGTAACCCTTTCCTCTGCGATGGTAGACCAGGGAGGAGGAACCTATACGGTTTTATGCGAGGTGGTGGGGCAGGAGCTTGGTATCCCCGTGGATAGGATTCGCGCCCAAAGTCTCGATACGGGGCAGGGGATTGAGGATACCGGCATAGGAGGCAGTAGGGGCACCAGGGTGTACGGCAATGCCGCTTACGAAGCCGTAATCAAGGCCAAGGAAGAAATAAGAAAGGCCGCTGCCGCTGCCATGGGTGTTCACCCCGACGAGCTTATAATCTCTAGAGGAGCCGTGCAGCAATCCAAGGGCAAACGACGAATGACCTTTGGCGAGATCGTCAAGGCCCAAGGATTACCCATCATGGTGGAAGGTTCGTACGACGATACGGCTAAGGTTCCCGATGCGTCCATGTGCGTCCAGGTGGCGGAAGTTGAAGTGGACCCGGAAACGGGTGCCATCAAGCTCAGGAATTTTACCTCCGCTCACAGCACGGGCACCGTGCTAAATCCCCTAATGCACCAGGGACAAATTGAGGGCGGGGCCGTGATGGGCATCGGTTATGCGTTAATGGAAAACCTGGTAGTCCAGGATGGCAAGGTGTTGACTGCTAATTTTGGCGACTACAAGATCCCCACCATCCGGGATGTACCAAGCTTTAAAACTGTGGTTTTAGAGATGCCCAAAGGAAGCGGTCCCTACAACAGCATGAGCATCGGGGAGACTTCCAACATTCCAACGGCCGCAGCGGTTGCCAATGCGCTGCAAGACGCCGTGGGGGTCAGGATCAAATCCCTTCCCATCAACCCCGAGAAGGTCCTAGATATACTTAGGTCAGAAAAGCTAAGCATTCCAGTCGGCCAAATACGCGCCTGACAGCGCCTCTGTGCCAGTTTGACCCAAATCAGGGGCTCTGACTTTTTTTGATTTCTGCGAACTCTTTTTCACGAGTTTCTTTGATGCCTGATTCTCCAACTCGAGATCTGCCTCCCGCTGCTCCATAGAAATCTCCTCATGGATTCGCAACCTCGCGGGCCTTTATGAGCAACAGATATGCTCACTTCACTCCCAAATGATCCAACTGCATCAAAGGGCTACCCCATAATGATAGACGACCATACTACGGGAGGAGAAAAGCAAAATATTCGACGAACGGGGATAACTGCAGGGATCTCCCACCGAAGCGTCTCAGATTGTCGACTCATCGAGGGGGGATCTAGTTCAAGACGTAATAATTATTTATTACATAAGTTTAAATGCTATTATTTCTAGGGAAACTTGAAGTTATTGATTGCGCTATTTTCAGCTCCCAACTGGGTGAGGGCCGGCAGATCCAGGCGAGATTCTGACTTTTCGACTTCTCCCAGGCTGGCCTTGGTATCGGGGTGGCGTGGGACGAACAGTTGGCAGCAGTCCTGGTCGGGGAGTGCTGATACATCGAAGGTATTGATTCTTCTTCCCTGGTCGATGATCTCCTGTTTGTCCATGCCCACCAGGGGCCGAAGCATCGGTAGTTTGGCAGCATTCTCAACAACTGCGAGGTTCTGAAGGGTTTGCGAAGCGACCTGAGCAAGGCTTTCGCCGGTGACCAGGGCAACGGCCTTCTCTTTTGCGGCAATTGCCTCCGCAACTCTAACCATCATCCTCCGGTATAGAACGATCCTCAGGGGACGCGGCACAGCGCTGACAATTTGACGCTGGATTTCACCGAAAGGTACTAGATAGAGCCGCGAGGTAAACTGGTACTGGGTGAGGATCTTCACCAGTTCCTTGACCTTCTCCTGGGAAGTCTTATCCAAGTAGGGGCTGCTATGGAAATGGACGAAAATCAGCCGACAACCCCGTTGCATCATCCGGTAGGCCGCGACCGGAGAATCGATGCCGCCCGATATGAGGCAAACCACCCGGCCGCTGACCCCCACAGGCAGTCCACCCGGACCGGGAGTCTTGTCTAAGCTAAAAAAGGCATCGCGGGAAAGAATCTCAATACCGATGGTGAGCTCCGCGTTCGTGAGGTCTACCCGAGCGCCTGAATACGCTTTTACCGCTCCCCCCACTTCGCGGTTGACATCCGGTGAACTGAGCGGAAAGCTTTTGTCGGCTCGTTTGGTTTGAATGCGGAACGAGCTAAATTCCTCTCTCTTCAGGGATTCAAGGATTCCTGTCTTCAAGGCCTCCAGATCAACCGGGGTTCGTTCGACGAAGGAAAAATTGGCAACTCCGAAGACGCAGCTCAGGCGTCGGCGAATCTCACCACTGTCTGCTTCCCCATTAAAATCCATAAAGAGACGGCCCTGCAAGATTTTGATTTCCTTGAGCCCCAGTCCTGCCACCGACGATTTCAAATTCCGCTTGAGTAACTCCACGAAATAAGGACGGTTCCCTTTCTTCAGGGCCACCTCATGATAACGGATCAAAGCCGAGTTCATAAACTCAAACTACCATAGCCTTTCTCAATTTGCATCGTTTTGCCGTCGTGCTAGGATTGCCCAGGAGGAGCACCCATGGAAGAGTTCAAAAAGGTTTCAGAGGCCATCCAATTTTCACCGGATAAGATGAAAAAAAACGGACTGTTCGAGACCGACAGGATGTTCTGTGACCTCTACTGCTTGGAACCGGGACAATCGCAGCCGGTGCATAGCCATGAGGGCTCAGATAAAATTTACTTTGTGGTCCAGGGTAAGGGCTTGTTTCAAATCGGATACAAGGAGAGAGAGTTGGGAAGCGACGAAATCATCCTGGCATCCTCGGGTCAAAAACATGGGGTTAGAAATACAGGTCCGGACCGGCTGGTCCTCCTGGTTTTTATGGCACCCAAACCCACCCACTAGGAAGAGTTGGTAATGACCAAAGACGAAGGAGGGGTCTTCAAGGCCAACGAGGCGTTTTATCACGCATTTGAAAGCCTGGATATAAAGGAGATGGAAAAGGTTTGGCTGAAGGAAAAATACGTCCAGTGCATTCATCCCGGGTGGAGATCCCTGACGGGTTGGGATGACGTGATCGCTAGCTGGCGCCAGATCTTTGAAAATACCGTGGAGATTCGCTTCCTACTCACGGACGTTAAAATTCAGGTTCGAGATTCACTGGCTTGGGTGACCTTGTACGAAAACATCAATAGTCGCGTAGGGCGCGAAACATCTTCCGGGGTCATCCTATCGACCAACATCTACGAGAAGCGCCAGGACCAATGGTACATCATCCACCATCATGGCGGACCCACAGCGGCCCCGGAACAATCGGAATCGAAAACAACTTTCCATTAGTACAATGATCCAACCGCTGGCAGGCAAAGTCTCTATTGTTACCGGGGCGAGCCAGGGCATCGGCAAGGTCACTGCAATTCTCCTCGCCCAATCGGGTTCACGGGTCGTCTTGGCTGCCCGCAGCGAACCCCAGCTACGATCCGTAAGCGAAGAAATAATCCGCCAGAACGGAGAGGCGTTGGTCATTCCAACGGATCTGGCCTTGGATCAAGAGATGGAACGGCTTGTGGAACAAACCATCCAGACATGGGGTTGCGTCGATATCCTCATCAACAATGCGGGGTCGGGAAAAGTGGCGCCCGTAGTGAAGGCGAGGGTTTCGGACTGGGACGAAACGTTTCGGGTCAACCTACGCGCCCCCATGGTTTTGAGCAAATTGGTTCTTCCAAAGATGATGGAAAGAGGGGAAGGATCCATTATCAACATATCTTCCGTGTCAGGGAAATCCGGCCAGGCAAACGGCTCCGCTTATTCGGCCTCCAAATTTGGTTTGATGGGGTTCACCCAGTCCCTTTTCGATGAAGTCAGGGAATACGGCATCAGGGTCGCTGCCATCTGCCCGGGTTTTGTGGATACCCCGTTGATTCCCCAAATGCGCAGGATGGATAGAACGAAGATGATCCGTCCTGAAGACATCGCCCGAACGGTGCTGTTTGTTTTGACCTCTCCACCCACTGCCTGCCCTGTGGAAATCACCGTCCGGCCTCAACGAACACCCTACGTTTAGCGGTCAGTTATCTGGTTTTCTCCCGTTTGAGAGTGCCCGGCCTAAGACCGGCGAATGGCTCGTTACTGACTTTCGTGACGTCTGGAAGGTAGTTCATGTATTTGATCTCAGCCCAGTCGCCGTCCACCTCAAAGGCACTCAAGGTGCCGTTATCGATCCTGAGTCGCCGGAACTCTTGCAGGGGAAGTTTTAAGTAGTGACAGAGGATGGCCCGGATGACGTCCCCATGGGAGACAAAGAGGATACGGCCTTTTGGGTAGTCCCGGATGGCTCGCCGGATCGCCTTCAAGCCCCGCTTTTGCACGTCAACGATGGTCTCGCCCCCGGGGACGGCAGCCTTGAGAGGACTTCGCAAAAAACGATGGTAGGCCTTATCCTTGAGCAGGTCATCGAATCGAAACCCCTGCCAACGACCGAAGGCGACTTCAGTGAGGTTTGGATTGATCTTTACCGACCTGTGACATTCCTTGGCAAGGATCCGCGCGGTCTGCACGGCGCGCTTTAAAGGGCTGGTGTATATGGCGCGAATCTCCAGATCAGGCAGTAATCTGGCGATCCGTTTTGCTTGTGCGATGCCGCTTCGGCTAAGGGGGGTTTCGAGACGTCCCATGACGCGCTTTTCCTGGTTCCAGGCGGTCTCGCCGTGGCGCATCAAAAATACGGTTTCCATGGATGGGGCAATGAAAGAAAGGCCGACGCCAAGCATCGGCCTTTTCTGTGTATCTCGGGTGCGGCGTATTAAAACGGTTTATGCCGCATGGGATTCCCGGAGATTGCAGAACTCCTCGTAATCGATGAGTTCGTGGATCGAAGGCTTTTCCCCGCAAACCGGGCAATCCGGATCCTTCTTGAGGTTCAACGTGGTGACCTCCATGGAGAGGGTGTTGAAGCAGAGGAGTTTCCCCACAAGATTATCGCCTTTCCCCAAGATGAGCTTGATGGTCTCGATGGCCTGTATGGTTCCAATGAGACCTGGTAGAACACCCAGAACCCCGGCTTCGGCGCAGCTTGGAGCCATTCCCGGAGGAGGTGGCTCAGGGTAGAGGCAACGATAGCAGGGACCCTTGCCCGGATAGAAGACTGAAGCCTGGCCGTCAAACTGAAATATGCTTCCATGCACGTTGGGTTTGTTAACCATGACGCAGGCATCGTTGACTAAATAACGGGTAGGAAAATTATCGCAGCCATCGACTATGATGTCGTAGTCCTTGATAATGTCCATCACATTCTCTGAGGTCAACTTATCCTGATAGGTAATGACGCGCACATCAGGGTTCAGGGCCTGAAGGGTCTGTTTCGCGGATTCGGTTTTCGGCTGACCTATGCGGTCGTTTGTGTGCAGAATCTGTCTTTGCAGGTTGGATAGATCCACCACATCAGGATCGATGATCCCCATGGTACCTACACCTGCCGCCGCAAGGTAGTAGGCTGAGGGCGAGCCCAATCCTCCGGCGCCAACCATCAATACTTTGGCATCGAGGAGTTTCGCTTGACCCTCTTCACCCACCTCTGGAAGCAGGAAATGGCGGCTGTAGCGGGTCATCTGTTCCGGAGTAAATTGACGGTCTTGAGCTGTATCGTACCCAGCGGCCTTCCATGCCGAGTAACCTCCTGACATGGAAATAACCTCTTGATACCCCATCTCCTTCATGTCCTTGGCCGCGAGCAACGAGCGCACACCGCCCGCACAGTAGGCGATAATGGGAGTCGACTTCTCAGGAATGGCGCTCTCCACTCGTATCTCGAGAAAGCCACGAGGGATGGATACCGATCCTTCCAAATGGCCTTCTCGGTACTCTTCCTTCTCACGCACGTCCAAAAGCAGGTATTTACCGTTGTGCGCTGTGAGTTTCTGGACCTCGTCAACAGTAAGCTCTTTGACCTCCTTGCGAGCATCACTCATTAGCTGATCAAAGGTCTTTGCCATACCCCCTCCTTAAAAATCTACTGATTTATCAAATCTTTATCCAAAAGCCAGATTCTTAAGATCTAAGATAGGCCCTATTGCCCCGCAAGTCAAGATAGCTGACATAATCAGTCAAAATACAATCTTATTTAGGGAGCCTTTTTGCTTAACATTTTTTGAGGCCAAAAACCACCTAAAAGACCATGACAGCAAAGCACTATTCATATTTTCTCGAGCATTTAGGCCAATCCGTAGAACCTCTTAGCGTTCTCCGAGAATAACTTGCGCTTGGCCGAGTCCGATACATCCTCACGTGCCGCAAGTCCGGGGATGTCCGGCAGGAAGTCCAACCGAGTACGTTCGTGGGGATAGTCCGACGCAAAAAAAACGTAATCTTCACCAAGGAGCTTCAGGACATAGGGCAGGGTGCGTTCCTCCGATTCGATTGAGACGTAAACACAACCGCTTGAAATATACTCGCTGGGCAAACGTTTAAGATGAGGCGCCCATTTCTTACCCCGTCGCTCGTAGTCCTCGTCGAGTCGGTCCATCATGAATGGTACCCAGCCGCTCCCGGCTTCCAAAAATGCAACCTTGAGAGTGGGGAAGCGCTCAAAGACCCCTTGAAAAACCATGTTGGTCAAATGGATCATGAGGGGCAGGGGATGTTCAAGGGCATGAACTTCCACGAACGTGTTCAGATAATCAAAACCCAGGCCACGGCTCGGCGCACCGTGAACCGACAAGGCCATGCCCAACTCACAAGCGGCGTCGTATAACGGGAAGAAGCTCTCATGACCGTAGCCTTTCCCAAGACTGGTGACTGATGGAAGCACAGCGGCCGGCATCCCCAGCTCATTTTTTGCACGGCGCAGCTCTAGGATCGCGGCCGCTATATTGTGAATGGGAATTAAAGCGGCCCCGAGGATACGCGGCGTCTTTTGCATATACTGCGAGTGTAACCATGAATTGTAGGCACTGGCTAGATCGGCCGCCCACGATGCATCTTGAATCAAACCAAAGGCGAGACCGGCGGTGGGATAGACAACAGTCTTCTCAATCCCACAGTCGTCCAAAAAACAGAGCCAGGTTTCGCAGTCGGGATGATCACGTCTTCCCGGTGAACTTGTATTAGACGACCTCGCCCATCCGTCCAAGGAAGGGAAGAGGGGATAGGTCTGCACCAAAGTTCCGTCTTTGCCGGCGCTACTGCTATAGGTCTTGCCCAAGAACTTTACCAGCTCATCTCCCCGCTCCATCACATGGCCGTCACCGTCGATGACGGGATACAGGTTTTTCCGCATAATTTATTTCCCCTTGGTTGGTTGGGTAGAAAATATACGTCACTTCGTGTAGGTGTCAACCCCGATCCGAATCCTCAAGACCGAAGTGGATGGAACCAGAGAATCTCCAGCCACGCGCTTATACGCACGGCGTTGTGTGGAATGGATTAAAAATAATAATGAAATTTTCCCGACCTGGAGACGGGTTTAAATTGTGCCTTTAACCGCATTGATACGAGTGGAGACTTTGAATCGGGGTCAATCCTGGCGGATCTTACTTTTCTCTTTAAATAAGCGACCCAGCCCAGGAATGTAACCGCCAAGTCCTAGCCTTTGCCGGCAGGCCCAAAGGGTAGCCTGGTTGCTCGTCACCACTGGTCGAGATAGAGTATCTTCACATCTTTCAATGGCATCGATCATGGTGGTATTCGTACAACTCAAAAAGTAACCCTCGGCTTCAGAACGCCTGTTTTCCATTGCAATTGCCATCCAGTCCTGCGGGGTGAGCTTCAAGTATTCATCGGCTCCGGTCAAGCCGAGCCCCTGTTCATGGATCACGTCAATTCCAGCCTCCTCAAGATAATTGACCTCATGGAGGTTTGTCTGTTTCACATAGGGGCTAATCATGACCAGTCGCTTTACTCCCAAGGAGCCGAGGGCTTCCCTAACCGCCTGGCCGGTGCTCAAAACGGAACATCCGGTGGCCTCGTGAATCATTTCCAACAGGCGAGTCTCACTGGCCAATCCCTCTTCCATTGAACTGGCGGTGCAGTGAAAAACAATAACACGGGGGTTAACATCGGAAAGGGTCCGGGCGGCCTCCAGGATGGCCTCGGCGAGCTGGAGAAGAGGCTTGTGCCACTTCCCGGTCATACGAACTCGGGCAACGTGAATCCCAATTTCATTGTTAGCGTACCTGTTGAACTGCGGTTCCGTGACCCGATTACTCGAGGGTATGATGAGACCAATGCCAGCTTGAGGATTCACGATGCCCATGATTGTTTAGCGATGCCGACGGCTCTTGGCTCAGGTAAGTTTTTCAGCGAGAAGAACTCAATGGCGTTGCGATGCAGGATTTGTTCCTTCTCGTCAAAACTCAGATCTTCAGCTTCGATAATGTCTTTTACGGTATAGGGAAATCGGCAATCCCAATGACAATAATCGGATGCGTATGCGACGCTTGCCGGACCCGCGGATTTGAGCACACGATCCAGGCCGCTCTCCTCCGACTCGCACGTCAGCATCACCTGGTCGCTTTGGATGATCTCGCTGGGCCTTCTCTTCAACCCCGGCATTTGGGGCGCCAGCTTTTCCACGTGCTCGTCCAACCGTTCCATCCAGAAGGGCAGCCATCCAGCGCCACCTTCCATGAACCCCACCTTCAAACGAGGATACCGATCGAAGACTCCTTCGCCAATCATGTGCATCATTGCGATCATAAGCTCGAAGGGGAACGCGGTCATATGCACGTATACGTACTTCACGAAGCGCTCACTCCCGGCCCCCATGACTCCTGAGACGCCAGGAGTTCCGTCGTGGCCGGTCTGGGGATGGACGCACAGAGGCATATCCAGTTCCTGCGCCTGTGCAAAGATGGGATCGAACATGGCGTCTCCCATGTTTATGCCGTACACGTTATTTGGGAGCATGGCGGTTGGCACATCGTGTTTGGCGAGGAATTGGAGTTCACGAACCGCAGCGGGAGGGTCTTGGCAGGGGATCAGTCCCACGGCACGCAGGCGCGCAGGGTCCGCCGAGCAGTAGTCTATCAGCCATTGGTTGACCGCATGGCAAAGCGCCGCGGCAAGATCCCTGTTCATCAGGCCGTTGACGGTGAGGGCAATCTGCGTACCAAATATCACCGCCACATCGATACCTTCGATATCCATGTCTTTCAATCTCTGGTGGGGATCGGTCATACCCGGACGGGTCTTTCGCGCCTTATCGGTAAAGGGCCCTGAAACGCCCGGAGCGCGCCCTTCGGCGTTGGGCCAGATCCTGCCTTCCAGAAGCATGCGCGGATGACCACGGTTGTCCCTGAGCCTCACTGGCGCCAGGGAGCGAAACTTTTCTGGAAGCCAGGAGGCAATATCCACGTCGCCTTCGTTCACATGTCCGTCGGCATCGATCACCAGGGTTTTATCGAAAGTTTCCATAGTCTTCTCCCTCCTCTCAAGCGTAGGGGTAGAATAGGAAGAATACAATCGAGAGTAAAGTCAACGCCCACAACCCTGGCCGAACCTCAGATTGCCTGCCCGCAGCCAATTTGCAAAATGGGTAGAGGACAGCCTCCCAATGATGCTAGCCAGATATTGAAGGCAGGAAAGTTCGTGAATAGCCCTCAAGCGGATTGAAACCGGTTGGTTGCAACCAGCTCAATTCACCTTTCCTATCCCATTGGAATTAGGAGTAGAATTTTAACTATGGCTTGTACGACAAAATGCACAAACCTTAAATAATCACGGATTATAGCAGTCCCAGACAGCTTGTTAGGCGTTAGTATCATGACCAGAGGTATCTGGCCAAGATCGTTAGATTATTTTGAGAAATTCCTTCTCTGCGGGTTTGTCCTGGAGACCATCCTGTACTACGTGTCTGGTCGTTTTTTATTGACGTTGACGACTTACCGTTGAACGAGAATTAGGAAGTCACCCATTGAGCGCCGAGGAGCTCAATTCGCGCAAGGCAGCGGACTTTGAAGTAGAGGTCGTGTTTTTTCAGGTTCTGGATTTGACAGAGAAGTAACCGCGATTTACTTAACGACCCGAAAGATTCGCGTTTCGCCACCTCTCTGTCCAATGTGTAAAATTACTTCTTGGCAAAGGATTCGACATCCACGAGGTGTCCGGCTCCGGAAGCTTCAAGGCTTCTCGCACCGTTAACCAACCATTATTCCCCAATGGCATTAACCCGGTGCTCCCGCTATGGGTGGTCCATGCAAATGAACCCCTCTCTTCGCACAGTTGGGCTATGTTCAGAGCAATACGAACATCCTGAGCAACATAATTAATGACTTCCTGAAACTGCCCTTGTGCCCACAGTTGAGGAGCCAAAAGACCTGACATGCCTGGGGGCTTGCCGGGTATGCCCAAGGCATGGGCGGCTTTGTCCAGGGCAACGGGAAAACCTCGATCGCAGAATATGTGGAACATCATATCCACGTGATCTAGCGCAAGGTCCCTGCATGTCTCCAACGCATCGGCTTCTTCCGCCAGTACGTCAAAATCAAAACCCAGGCCGTTCCACGTCAAGAGGGTGTAATCGGCGAGGGCCATTTCTCGCAGTTGATCCACCATACCTAGGGCCTCTGCCTGGGACATTTGCCTTGCAGGATTTCCGTCCGGGGATTTACCGTGCCAAATGACCGGCTTGCCCGCGTCACTTGCCAGGGCAGCCGCACATGTGATCCCAGGGGGTCTATGGTCCCGCCAGTCAAACTCCGGCCCCGGAATATTTGCGGCGGTTTCAATGTCAAAGGCTAGGTATTTGCGCGCCATTGCATTGTCAGGGATTCAATTTTGACGAGCGACCCAACCCTGTGTTGATGAACTGCGCCCGCCCATGGAGAGCAGGGAGGTGGAACCGGCATCAGTTCCACAAAGTAATACCCATCAGCAATCGGCCCTTATCCAAGTCCTCCATGGCTTCATTGATCTCTGCAAAGGCGTACTTCTTTGAAAGCAGCGATTTCACGTCGATCCTGCCATCTCTAGCCATGCCAAGCACTTCGTCGACATCATTAGCTCTGCGGCTCTGAACACCCGTCACCTTAATCTCATTGAAGGCGAACCTTGCATCGCTGAAGGTGATGGGTCTCCGCCCAAGGCCTCCTACGATAACGGCCGTGCCGCCGGAACAGGTGGCGTTTACAATCTGGTCAGCGGTTTTTACGTTGCCAATGCACTCGAAGGACTTGTTTGCGCCCCCGTTGGTGATTGACTTGGTAGCCGCAATCGGGTCATCTTTGCTGGCATCCACCGTATGGGTGGCACCGAAGCGCTTGGCCGCCTCCAGCTTCTCTGCCAGCACGTCCACCGCAACAATGGGGTAGGCGCCAAAGCACTTTAGAAACTGAATCGTATTCAGACCGATCCCTCCACAACCGATCACCAGGGCGGAGTCTCCCGGTGCCAGCTCGGCCCCATGTTTTACAGCATTAAAAGCCGTAGTTACGCGGCACCCTATGAGGCTCGCCTCTTCAAGGCTCACCCCTTCCGGTATCTTGTAAACCATATATCCGGGAGCGGGTAGGTATTGGGTAAAGCCCCCCACATTCCAGGGATAAACTTCACCACCGTCTTTTTTCTTACGGGGCGCAGGCCGAGGCCGGTTGGAACAGAGGTTTTCCCTTCCTGCCATGCAGTATCTACACCTACCGCACTTGTACCTCATTCCCACGATCACCCGGTCGCCTTCCTTGAAAACCGCCCGCTGATCCTTGCCAACTTGTTCAATGGTTCCGGAAACCTCATGACCCAGAAGCGAAGGGGATTGAAAGGGGGTGCTCCCTTCTACTGCTTTGAGGTCCGTATGACACACTCCACAGGCCGCCACATGGATCAGAACGTCACCGTTATCGATAGACGGCATCTCCATCTCTTCAATCTGCAAAGGTTTCTGTGCTTCGTACAGTACTGCGGCTTTCATGATAACCTCCTAGATTCGGTAAAAAGTCCTGGCATTATCTCCTAAAATCGCGATCTTGTGCTCGTTTTGTATATCTTCCCGTTGCTGGATCTCGTCGATTTCCTCCATGCAGTTACCGAGGGTAATCTCATGGGGAAAATCAGATGCGAACATGAAAGGTTCAGGGCCTAACCTTTGGATTGCATAGGACAGGGCCTTTTCGTTACCCTCGCAACCCACAAAGAACTGCCCGCTTCGAAAGTAGTCCTCAATCTTTCGTGGCAAGTCCAATCCACCGTATTCGGTCTCCCGCTCCAATCGATCGAGGACCAGGGGAATCCATGCTGTTCCTCCTTCCAGGAATCCCACCCTCAATTTGGGATACCGATCCAGAACACCGTCCACGATCATCCCCACCATGGCGATGGCAAGCGGGAACGGCATTCCCAGGGCCCGAGTGGCAGGGAAATTAGTGTAGGTATTGAACCCCAGATCACTATAGCTCCCCCCATGGACCGCCATGACACAGCCCAGCTTCTCCGCCTCCGCATATACCGGCCAAAACTCTTTGGCGCTTACATGCCGCTTGAGGCCATTGGATGGAACCATGGCTCCCACCATCCCTAACTCGGTAACCGCCCGTCTCAACTCTTCCACCGCCAGATCCGGGTCCTGCATGGGAATGAGGGCAATCCCCTTAAAACGAGGACTGGCCTTCAAATACTTTTCGTGGAGCCAGTTATTGTAGGCCCGGGCGAATCCCAATGCCCACTCAGGATACTGGATATGGCCATAGGCCAGCGCCCCTGTGGTATAGAGCACCGAGTAATCGATGCCGGTCTTTTCCAAAAACTCCATCCACTCCTTTGGACCCACATTCCAGTCGAAAGTACCCTTACGTGGAAGAGTCCCGCTCGGCGTGTGAAATTCATCTAGGCTAGGCATCATCCGGCTCTTGGCCATATAACCCCAGGCGGTAAAAGGAGCCTCGATGAACTCGTTCAACTCCTGCTCGTTGATCATCACATGGCCGTCGGCGTCAACGTATTTCTTACCCATCTCAACCCTCCTCGGTGGATCCCTTTGTTATCTCAATAGCGTCTTGTGGCTTCCCACGTCAATAGCATTTTTTATAAGATTCTCCTCCGCCTTGAGGATCACTTTTGCTACCCGCTCCGTGGACGTCTTGGGAAAGCTCTTTCGAAACTGTATATACCGCGGCAGTTTGAAATCTGCCAGGCGATCCTTGCACCAATAAATGACTTCTTCCGCCGTGCTGGATTGTCCGTCCAGGAGAACGATGCAGGCCATCACTTCATCTTCCCCGAGCTCAGCAGGGACAGGGATAACGGCAGATTCCAATACCTTTGGATTCTCGTTCAGGACCGCCTCCACCTCTGTGGCGGAGATATTTTCTCCACCTTTTCGGATGATGTCTTTTTTACGGTCCACAAAGTGGAAGTATCCATCATCGTCTCGAAAGCCATGGTCACCGGTACAAAACCACCCATGGCGCATGGCCTCTCGGGTCTTTTGCGGCTCCTTGTAGTACCCTTTCATCACCACGGGACTTCGCACCAATATTTCTCCCACCGTACCATCAGGGAGCTCTTCGCCATGGTCACCGCCAACCTTCATTTCAACGAAAGGCGCTAGGTTGGGATGCTTTGCCGGGAGACCGATGCTATTCATCTTAATAACACCACCTATGGGATTTTGCGACACTGCCGGCACCTCTGTCATTCCATAGGCATCGATGACGTTCGGGATATTAAATCTCTCCGTAAAAGTCTTATAGACCGCTGGACTTATACCGGCACCAATGGCAACGCGAATGTTGTGTTGGGGACGAAACTCTTCCGGTGGACGGGCGCACAGGATTGTGCCGATAGTACCCACGAAATTGAATTCAGTGGCACTATACCGAACCGCCTGCGACCAAAACTCACCAGCGCTGAATCGATGAATTAGGATGACACTGGCCTCAGCGGCGATGGCTCCCCAGGTGCTGTAAAATTGTGAATTCATATGAAAAAAGGGAAGGATGGCCATGACTCGGTCCCGTGAATCGATCCGTGCGCGTAGGACAAATACCTCGCCCGCGAGAATCGAGGTCTTTTGCACATGCATGACCCCTTTGGAAAACCCTGTGGTTCCGGAAGTGTAGAGCACGCAGGCGAGATCGTCTCCGTGGACATCAAATTCCCGCAATGCCGTGGGCATTGTGCCGCACAGATTCATAAATGCAGTAACCCCCTGGGGTAATCGGCTCACCTCCACATCAACGCAAGAAATCCACTTTAAATGGGGGCAGTCTTTTTTGATTCGAAGGGCCACTTCAAGATGTTCTCTTGAGGCAATGAGACCCACCGCTTCGCAATGGTTGACCACATACTGCGCCTCACTTGCTTTGAAATGGATATTGATGGGTACGGAGACAGCGCCGATCTTGTTCAAAGCAAACCAGCAATAAAGAAAGTCGGGAATATTTGGGAGAATCAGACAGACCCGGTCACCCTTTTTGATGCCGAAATCAAGAAAGGCGTTGGCTGCTTGGTTGATTCTTATATCAAACTCCCCGTAGCTGATCGCTTCCTCATTGAAGTAAAGAAATGGTTTTGATGGGTTTTTTTGAACCTTCCCCTCCCAGTAGGTTCTTACATCGGTTCTATCTACAGTCCCGTGGGCCATGGGAAGGTAAGGCTATGTCATCCCGCGGGCGGATTCAAGTTTGTTGTGCCTTCGCCTGGGACGGGGTTTGTCCAAACAACAGTTAGCGATTGGAAATCACCAAGGCTGGCGTCATGTGGGAGCAGGAATTGTTGCGGATTTTAAGCATCCTCCTGCCATAGACTGAATCCGACCGCTCAACGGGTTTGAATCGGTTCCAGATTTCAATTTCCTTCGCGCCGATGGTCAATAAAACCGCAACAGCTCATCGAGGTTATTGATCTCATCCGCGGTGAGGGCCTTCACCTCCTTAATAAACTATTAGATTTAATTATATATATATTTTATTTAATGTTTCACTTTATATATTTTATGTGTTTTTTTGACGCATTGGTCTCCCAAGGGAGGAGGAGTGCGAGTTCAGTATGGCAATGACCGGCTAGATTTTTTCCCCGATCACCAGGGAAGAGGTTAGAGGAGGAGGGAGCGGAATTTCTTTTATTGTCCTAAATCCGGCTTCTTCCAGCCATGCCTTTACCTCGTTAAAAGAATAACACCTTCCCCGGGCAGTGGTCAGCAGCATTAGAAGGGAAAAGATGGCTCCTACGGGGGGATGCGTCAGAGAGTCATCGAGGATATGATCCTTTATCACCGCTTTGCCGTTCTTTTCCAGGCAATGATAGACCTTCCTCATGAGCCGCCTATTTTCATCCGAACCTTCCCCGTGGATGATGTTGGAGAGGAAAACCATCTGGTATGTGCCCGGGATGGGATCTGAGCGGTAGTCACCGGTCTCAAGACTAATTCGACCCCAGAGTCCAGCGTCCTTCACGCACGCCTCTGTCACCTTAAGGGTTCCGGGAAGGTCGAAAAGGGTAGCTCGAAGCGAAGGATATTTCCTGCACAGTTCAATCGCATAGGTGGCGGGGCCGGCACCAATATCCAAGATTTCATTTACGTTACTCAAATCCAGTGTCGCCGATACTACTTCAGCATCACCGCGGGCTTTTACCAGGGAATCCATTGCATGGATAAACCGGTGGATCTCCTCTGTGTCCCCTTGGTACATATCCGGCGGCCTCGCGGGAGTACCAGAGCGAATTGTCTTTTCAAGATCGCCCCAACAGCTCCAGAGGCTGGAATCAAATAAAATCATATCACCCAGGTATCTTGACGATCCTCTGACAAGATAGCTAGAGGAGGTTTCATTCAATGAGTACTGTTCAGCCTCCTTTTCAAGCAACCCGAGAGAGGCCAAGGCGTTAAGGAGCATTTCAGTGGCCCTGGGCTCCGTATTCAAGAAAGCGGAAACGGACATGGCGTTGCGGTTTTTCTCCTCGAGGACATCAAAGAGACCGAGGGCCACCGCAACCTGCACTATACGGGCTTCAACATGTCCGGATACAAGACCTGCTAAGGAAGAAAAATCCATGGGATTGTTAGATCCGCTCGATGATTCGATAGGTCCGGCTCTTGGGCTTAAGGGGCGATAGAATACCAAACTTCACCAGGTTGCGGATTTCACGGTATGCCGTATCTCGGTCCACTTCACCAATTCTCTGATAGTCCGTGGTGGAAAGGGCTTTGGCGTGGGAGTAGGCATAGACCAAAAGCCTCCTCTGACGCTGGCTGATTTGAAATCGACTAAACTGGTTCAGCCATTTGAGAGTTGCCTCATCATAAACGGGTGTATTCCGCAGGGTGACCGTGAAAAAGAACCCTTCAGTGGAAAGTTCAGGAGGCCTCAAACCGTAGTGTTCCATTTCCTGAAAAATCCTAGGGACCCCTTCTCCCATCTCCCGCAGATACCCCAGATCCCCCAGGGCTCGGACCAGCAATGGATTACGAGAGAAGTGAACTCTCTTTTGCAGCCGCAACTGATCCAGTGTGACAGGGGTGGGAAGCAGCCCAGGACTCCGCACTTCGATACGATCGTCAAACATCCAAACTTCTATGGACGCCCCGGTAAGTGTATAGTCGCGATGGGCCACCGCGTTGACCAAGGCTTCCTGCCACGCGAAGGTGGGATATTCAAGGCGCTCACGGAAAAAGAGGTCGTGAAGCACCATCCTCTCACGGATGTGTTCCTTTATCCTTCCCACCGCCTCATCGAGGAGGCGCCAAAGGGGAGTCTCAAATCTAATTCGCTTGACGACATTCAAGGATTCACCCTGTTCCCGCTCGGTACCATCGTACTTGACAAAGTCGATCCCGCAGCGCGGATGCCATTGTGAAGGATCCTTTGCAAAGAGAAGTAAGGCCGCCATCCTCAAAGAGGGAGGGTCCGATGATCCATCCACCAGATGGTAGGAACCGGCCAAAAGGTCCCTGGGTTGCCTCGGATCACCAATTTTTTCCCCGAAGGCCTTAATGGCCTCCATGTCGAGTGACTCCCAGGTGGCACCCAAGATGGCTTGCCTCTCGTAATGAAAGGTTCTCTTTGATTCCCTCAGGCTTTGAATTTGTTCGGCTGGGATGGATGGATTTTCCGCAGCCACGCGATAAAAGGTCCGTCCTCCCATCACACGATGGACTTCCATTGCAGGGCCGACTTCAAATTTGACGAGTTGGAGATTCCCCATCTGGGTCTTCTCATAGGAAGGATGGAGGGCGGGACTCAGAAGCGTTTGAGAGGCTTGGAGCAACGTCTGAAACTCATCGGGTGGATGAGGGATGCCGGTAATGCTTTTATCCTTCTCGATCCCAAGAAGAAGCGTACCTCCATCCGCGTTTGCCATACCGCCAAGCAGACGCGCAATCTCCCGGGCCAATTCCTCCGAGGGTTTTGGCAGCGCCCCTTTTTTGTCTTGCTCAAAGGCACTGACAAACTCTAGAAATTGTCCTCGCTCATGCCGGAGCAAGCTTCCCAGCGCCTCGCCCTGCATGCATTCAACCCTTCAAGTCGGCCGCCAAATCCGGGACGGCATTCAATCGAACAATTTCAAACACGATCCGAGCCGACCTGAAGAGATCATTTAAATCCAGCCATTCTTTAACCGTGTGAATATTGCGCATCCCAGTGGAAAGGTTCGCCACTTCCACCCCTTTCTTATTGAAGACGTTCGCATCGCAACCGCCCCCTGTGGCAAGGGTCTGAACCTGCATCCCGAGGTTTCGGCCCGCGGAGTGAACCAGTTTAACTATGGGAGATTCGTTGGAAAGGTCCATGGGGTCGTACTGGCGCTCCACCTTTGTCTCCACGGTGGGTTGAAACAATTCACCGTCAACCTCCAAGGCGTATGAGGATGCCGCTTCTTCTAAACATCGGGTCATCTCACGTATTTGTCGCTCGAGTTTTTCTTCACTGTGGCTTCTCGCCTCACCTTTTAGACTCACCGAATTGGGTATAATGTTCACCGCTATGCCACCTTCGATGAACCCCAGGTTCGCCGTTGTTTCCTCATCAACTCTACCCAACTTCATTCTGGCAATGCCGGAGGCGGCCACCTGGATGGCGCTAACACCTCGTTGCGGGCATACGCCCGCATGGGCCTCCAAGCCGTGGACTTCGAATTCAACATGGTTCACGGCCGGCGCCTTGGTGAACAGGAATCCGACGGAATCGCTGTCGAGCACGAGACCGAATTTTGCCCTCAGGCGCGACACGTCGAGACATTTTGCCCCTAAAAGTCCCACTTCCTCGCAGATGGTAAACACCAAATCGATATCGCCATGGGGCAGATGGTTCTCCTTAAGAACACGTAAGACCTCGCATATGATGGCAACTCCGCTCTTGTCGTCGCCCCCAAGTACGGTCCGACCATCGCTGCGAAGCACCGTCCCTTGGAGAACCGGGACCACACCTTCTCCCGGTCTCACCGTGTCCATATGCGCAGAGAGTAGGATGGGTGTGGAGCCGGGGACATTGCCGGAAAAATGAACGATCAGGTTCCCCGTGTTTCCACCCACCTTTTCACCCGCGTCATCCAACCATGCCATTCCTCCGATTGCTTCCATTTCTCGTTTCAACCGAAGGGCGATGGCTTGCTCGCGGCGCGACAGACTATCGATCCGGATAAGCTCCATGAGGAAGTCTTTGAGTCTCTCTTCCTGGATCATGATTCAGTTCCTCGCTTGGCCTTCCACATCAAGTGATTTAATGAGTTGAGTAAATCCCAATTCTGTAAAGAGCTCTCTCAATTTTTCATTGCTGGGTCCTTGGCATCGAAATCGGTCCAATTCCACCTCCATGGGAACATCGGTTCGGACAGTGGCTAAGTCACGGCTCAAGAAGGCGGATTCCTGACCTTCCACGAGGGCTTTTCGAACCCTAGCCGGCCCCTTGATGCCGGATTGGTCCAACTCATCCAAATGCTTATAAAGGTTTTCCAAGGAGTGAAATTTTTTGATCAAGGCGATGGCTGTTTTTTCTCCTATGCCTTTCACACCATGAATATTATCAACGGAATCTCCCATGAGTCCCATGACCTGCACCACCTCACCGGGCTCCACGCCAAATTTTTCCTTCACTTGCTCGCCACCAATCCATTTCGATTTCATGGTGTCGAGAAGACACACCGAATCACCAACCATCTGCATTAAATCCTTATCCCCCGACACGATGACGGTTTCCAGATCTTGGCAAGCAAACCTTTTGGCCAAGGTCGCGATCAAATCGTCCGCCTCAAAACCCTCCTGTTCCATAACCGGAATGTTCATGGCCTCTAGGACTTTCCGTATATAGGGAAATTGGGGAATAAGATCAGGAGGCGCCGTGGGTCGATTGCCTTTGTAGTCTTCGGACATTTGGTTACGAAATGTTTCGCGTCCCGCGTCGAAGACAACCGCCAGGTGCTCCGGCTTATAGTCTTTTAGAAATTTGAGCGTCATGGTGGTAAACCCATAGATGGCCTGGGTGGGAAGTCCTGCGGCGTTGGTTAACGGGGGAAGCGCAAAAAAGGCCCGAAAGATATAGGAACTTCCATCGATGAGATATAGTCGGCGCCCAGAACCCGTCATGGTGAAATCACTCATTTCTTCCTATAGGCCTCCCACCATGCCGCGTAATATATGAGAACCAGCAATAAAACTATGAATGCAACGGGGATAAGAACCATACTCACCTCTACCTTATTATAGTGAATGATCATAAACCTGTCGGAGCAAGTCTATTTGAGACTAGGTTACAATACAAGACAGGAGCAAGGCTCCTCGGGCCGACAAAGGAGATCCAGTGCAACCCACCGGGACCAATGGATGTAAGAACCGCCTTGAACATGATGACTGGATCCTGATTCCGTCAATAATGGCAGGCGAGGGTTTATATAATGGGATTAAACCCAAAGAGCAAGTGCGAGTCTTTCTCCCAGAGAAAAACTCTTGCCCAGGACGGTACACCGCTGGTAAAACTCCCAATATGTTTCACCAAGCTCCCAAATCAAGCTAAAACTACAGCAATTTTTTCAAATGAATTATTTTCACAGAAATAGAATTTTTCTCTTGCAATGATATGGGAAAAGATTTAAGGATTTTTTTCGTGCGATTTTTCTATTAGCAAAGCTGTTGCTTGTTAATCAAGCTAAAAAACTGGAAATGCAATTTTTGACATCCTCTTTGGACGGTAAGCTCTCTTGTTCACCCTTTGCGTTCAAAGGCAGCACTTAGATCAGAATACAAGTTATCCACAGGTGTTGATAAGTCTGTGGATAAGTCCGCCATGCTGCTAAAGTGTGGGTTGGAAATCTAAAGGTAGTGATTCGAGGCTAAAATGAGTTTGTGGCAAGACGCATTAAAACGGCTTGAGAATCTACTCGACTCCCATAATTTTGAAACTTGGATAAAGCCCATCCACATTGTAAAAGAGGATAACAATCATTTTGCCATGGAAGTCCCCAGTAAATTTTTCCGGGACTGGTTGGAGGAGCACTTTCTCTCCACCATCCAGGATGAACTATCCACGCTAGCCCATGAAACGGTTAGCCTCACAGTCTCCATCAACCCACAAATACAACAATCCATTAAACCCAATAAGCTTCACGAACCGCCGAAGACCAAACCCGTGGAGCCCAACGGCCTCATTCCCAGGTATACCTTTGAGAATTTTGTCGTGGGTACCCCGAATCAGTTTGCCCATGCCTCCTGTCTCGCCGTCGCCAATCAACCAGGGCAGTACTATAACCCATTGTTTCTCTATGGCGATGTTGGGCTCGGCAAAACCCATCTGGTGAACGCCATTGGACATACTGTTCTGGCCAAGAACCCCCATCTCAAAGTGGCTTACCTGCCTTCAGAATCTTTCATGAACGAGCTGATCGCCTCGTTGCGCAGGGATAGAATGGATAAATTCAAGGCCCGATTTCGGAATATTGATGTACTCATCCTCGACGACGTCCAGTTTCTGGCCGGCAAGGAGAGAACTCAGGAGGAGTTTTTTCATACCTTCAACTCCATTTACGAAAAACACAAACAGATCGTCATGACTTCTGATCGATTTCCCAAAGAAATCCAGGGACTTGAGGACCGTCTTCGGAACCGTTTCGAGTGGGGACTCATATCCGACATTCAACCCCCTGACATGGAGACCAGGGTGGCGATCCTGCACAAAAAGGCCGAGATGGAACAGATCCCACTTCCCCACGACGTTGCTGTTTTCATTGCATCGCACATCAACTCCAATGTCAGAGAGTTAGAGGGTTCCCTCACGCGCTTGGGTGCATTCTCCGCCCTTACTAAAACTGAAATTACTATCAACCTAGCCAAGGAAGTTCTCCGCAACGTACTGCGAGGGCTCCACAGGGAGGTCACCGTAGAAAATATCCAGAAGGCAATTTGCGAGCACTTTAGTCTCAAGATGGGAGAGTTGAAGTCAAAAAGACGGACCAAAAACATCGCATTGCCGCGTCAGATGGCCATGTACCTCTGCCGAAAGCACACTTCCGCCTCATTTCCCGTCATTGGAGATAAATTCGGCAGCAGGGATCACTCCACTGTGATTCATGCCTCGAAGATTATTGAGGAGAGAATGAAAGGCGATCCTTTCATGCAGTCTGCCATCGAGACTCTGGAAAGATCCCTAAAGGGTTAATTCTCTTCATCCAATGAATGAATGCAAGGGTGAGCCAGGATCCCAATGACCCTAGGGGGTTTTAGTCCTCCGATGGATCAGGCCACGCCATGGTCTTCAATTCGTATGTTTCATCCGGAATTAAGTGAACCTTCAAATACTCCAGTACTCCGCCAATGGTTTTGACCCCTGGTTTCTTTCGAAACAGCTAATCTAGCCATGAACAGGCAAAGGCCTGCACCAAATCCAAACGAAACACCCTCGCTCCTGGCTAAATAACCCCAAAGATTTGGATATAGGAGTGTCAAGATCGATGCGATAACAACAAAAACGATTACCTGGAGGCAAGGAGTTGTCAAATATAGTAGCTTGCTTATCCACCCCGCTGTGCCCGTTTTTTGGGCCTCATGGAGGGTATCCGTTTAGCGTAGGCTAAGCAGGCGATTAACGAGCCACTACCACCTGGCTATTACCATTGACAGATAATATGGCCGGTGTTAGCCATGGCCGAAATCAGCACCTTAGAATCAGATTCAACACTTTCCACCGGTTGCACCAGCGAATCAAAGTCGGATAAGCAAAGGTTTTGATCCATTGAGGAGGTCAAAGGATGGCAAACCAAACACAGACATACAACACTCCTGATTTTAGAATCAAATTGCCCGATCCCGCGCGGCTGGGGGAGACGATACCGGTTAGGGTCGGGGAGATGGCACCTGAGTTTGAGGCACAAGTCTTGGACGGTGAGACGGTGCGACTCCGTGATCTTCGTGATCAAGGCCACGTTGTACTCATGATGGGGTCCATTACGAGTCCAATGTGTGCCGCCGTTATCCCAGGGATGAATCAGATTTTTGCAGACTTTGGCGAACATGGAATCAATTTTTATCTGCTCTACGTCAAAGAATCTCACCCTGGCGAGCACTACCTACACCATACCTCCATGGATCAAAAGCTTTTACACGCAAGAGACCTTCGGGAAGCGGAAAACGTGAAATTCCCGATCCTGGTGGACAGTTTGGAGGGAAGCATCCATCGAAGCTATGGTCCCTGGCCCACTTCTCTGTTCGTCATACATCGGGATGGCCAACTCGCGTATCGGAGCACCATTGCGGATCCACCGGACCTAAGGCACTATCTAAATGAGCTCTTCGTATGGGACCGCCTCTCAGCCAATCCAGATCGGGTTTCACACATTAGTTATTCAGAGCGACTAATCGAACATGAACCGGATCAGGCAGTACACCGTAGGGTATACAACCGGGCGGGACCTCAGGCCTTTGAGGATTTCTGGAGGCAGTTCCCCTCCCAACGCGGGCGTTGGCCTTAGCTGCAAGGTAGGTAGGAGGCATGCTATGGCTCGATCTTATAAAGTCGCTTAGCGTTCTCGCCAAGGATTTTTCTTTTGGTCTGTTCAGACAGGTCGGTGCGTTGCTGGAAATCCAATATATGCTTTGCAATCCCCTCAGGTGAGGTGAAGTGAGGAAAGTCAGAAGCAAACACGAGGCCTTGGTCTCCTAGTACCTTCACGATGTAAGGTAACATCTCGTCACTCAATTCCGCTTCAAAGAAGATACGCCCACTCCTTAGATGTTCCTTGGGTTCCTGTTTCATATCCTTCAACAGATGGCCCCAATGTTCATATTCACGTTGCAACCTCTCCAGCATGCCGAGAACCCAGGCCGACCCTGCCTCCAGGAAGGCCACTCGTAAACGCGGGAAACGGTCGAATACCCCACTGAAGATCATGTTCGTTATCTGAGTCATCTGGCCCACGGGGTGGAGAAGGCAACGAAGGTCCGTCAATCGGTCCAACTGGTCGAGATCAAAAGCGAGACCCTTTTGGGGAAACGCGGTGTGTACGGTCAGCACGGTATCCAGTTCCTGAGCCGCCTCGTAGACAGGAAAGTATGAAGAGTCCCCAAGGAAACTTCTGAGGCCTCCCCCGGGCAAGATACCCCCAACCATACCCAGTTGAGTCACCGCTCTACGCAATTCACTGACCGCTTCAGAAGGGCTCTGCATGGGGAGCACAGCCATCCCTTTGAGCCTTGGACTCTTTTTTAGCAGACACTCGGACAGCCAGTTGTTGTATCCCCTGGCCAGAGCCACCGCCCAATCCTGGTCCCTCACCAGTCCGATGGCCAGCCCCGAAGTGGCGTAAAGAACCGAGCCATCCATGCCCGCCTGGTCCAGCGCTCCAACCCATTTTTCCACTGTGATCTCACCACTCACCAAGCCACCACCGCGGGCCAAGCTCAAGGCCATGCGATGCCAACCGTCCCCGGTGGGGAAAAGGGGTATCCTCAGCAGCTCCCTTCTCCCTTGATAGGGATGCTCCAAATAGTTCACCAGCTCATGGTCCAGCTCATACACATGCCCATCCGCATCGAAAACTCTGTAATTAGTGGCCATCTCGAATTCCTCCTTTTCCGTGCAGCACCGCGAGGGGGCAGTCTATTGAGCCACATGGGGGGATGTCAACAGCCCTATAAGCTATGGAAAACTCAAGTGGTCTTTTTCCCTTGACAGGATGCGTTTCTTCCAATATACATATTTCTCGTGTTAACTGTTAACTAAGATACCTTCCTTTTGTTGGGTTTCGCCCCTTCCTTGAGTAAGTAAGGAATCTCTTGGTCCCAGAATTCAGCTTGATTTGAGAGGAGAGTTATAGATGAAAGTCCTTTTCCTGACACCCCCGAGGGGGAGTTGGTCTACCTTTGGGAAGCATTTCGTTCCGAATTCTGTCCATGCTCAGCTTGCCGCCTTTTTAAGGGATAAAAAATTTGGCGATCCCGTGGATGTGGTAGTACTGGACTGTACGGCCCAGGATATCAAATGGGATAATTTGGCCGACAGAGTCAAAGTTGCCTCGCCGGACTTGGTTTACCTAGGAGAGCCCATTCATGCCAACGGTGGTGTCGCCTTCGTGCCGAACCTCTATAAGGCCATGGAGAAGGTCAAAGAGAAGCTGCCTCATGTGAAAAACGTGGTGGGGGGAGTTTACTTTCCCGCCATTCCCCGTGAGGTTCTGCAAGAGCATTCCGAAGTAGATTTCGTTCTCAATGGGGAGGGGGAATATACCTTCAAAGAGTTAACCACGGAACTCCAAAAGGAGAAGCCGAATTTAAGGGGAATCAAGGGCCTTGCCTATAGGGATCAAGGGTCCAATGAGGTAGTGGTTACGGAAAGACGGCCCTTAATCGAGGATCTTGATGAGCTTCCCATGCCGGCCTACGACCTCTTCCCCATGAATGAATACACTGGGTTCACCTATATCCAACCTTACGTTGAACCCATAACCAGCAGGGGCTGTCCAGAGCTGTGTAAATTTTGCTGGGTATGGTCAAAGTTCGACTCGCGCCAGGCCGGAAAGGACATGTCCAATTGGCGGGCGAGGTCGGGGAAGAAGGTGGCCGAAGAACTGCAACTGCTAGAGAAAACCTACCACGCCAAGGTGGCCTTTTTCTTTGACGAAAATTTCAATGTGGATCGCGAGCGTATGATTGAGCTTTGTAATGAAATTATCGAAAGGAAACTCACCATCGAGTGGTGTTTCCTAGGCCTTGCGCGTCATTTCGTTCGGGATGCGGATATCTTCCCCCTCATGAGAAAAGCTGGTTGTTTCCAAGTCCTCTTGGGCATCGAGGTTTCTTCAGACGAAGAGTTGAAATGGCTTCATAAAGGAATCACCATCAACGACGTCAAGTCGGCCATTCGAGGTCTGCGCGAGAACGATATCGCCACCGTTGGGACTTGGATGGTGGGCCTCTGGGAGGACGATGAAAAAGCCATCAAAGATCGGTTCGCGTTTGTGGATCAAGCCGACCCGGATTTTGCTGCCGTTGGAGTCTTCCATCCCAACGTTGGATCCCCTTTCTGGCGCGAATATACAAAACTGGGAGCCATCGAGGAACCGGACCTAAGGTACTGGGACGCCCATCACCCCGTTTGCCGCACCAAACATTTATCCAGAGAAGATCTAGGAAAACTAACGGCTTGGGCCCATCAGGAGTACTATTCCAAGCCAGGCAGAATCGAGCGGCTTTTGAATGGCTACACCTCGCCTTACATGAGGATTAAAACCAAGAGTTGGCTAGAGAATATTCAGAGCTATTCCAGCGCGGCTTCCAAGGGGGAACTCTTTCTCGAGCAACGCCGTTCGGTTAGCCCACTCCTTGAACAAGACTAAAAACCTATAATCGATCAAGCCAACCGAAGAGACTCTTTCGGAGTTTACCAACTTTTCTTGAGAGTTCTCGAGTTTGGATCTTGGGGGTCCCACAGGTTCCATCCGAGGCATGTGATCGGATTTACAAGGCAAATTAGATAAAAAGACGGAGGTATCACCGTGATCCGCATGATTTCCGCATTAATCGCTGCTGCCATCGTTTCCGGGTCCACCACCGCAGTTGGGGCGCCTGTCGAGCTCAAGTTTGGTTTGTTTTCTCCGCTAGGCATCATTGGGAAGGGTGTTATCGACCCATGGACAAAATGGGTCCATGATCAAGTAGGCAACGAAATCAACATCAAGCTGTATCCCGGGGGTGCCCTGGGGCCAGACCCAGTACAGCAGCTCAAGCTGCTCAAGGATGGAGTGCAAGACATCACCTTTGCAGTCCCAAGTTACACGCCTGCCCGGTTTCCCGATCTCTCCGTGGTCCAGCTTCCGGGCTTAGTACCCAGCTCGAGGGAGGGGTCCAAGGCCATTTGGAGGATGTACGAGAGGGGAATGATCAGGGGTTTTGAGGAAGTGAAACTCTTAGGGCTTTTCACTTTAGATGTTTATAACTTGCACATGGCAAAGCCCATTCGTTCCTATCGAGACGTGAAGGGGATGAAGCTTCGCACCGGGGGCAGGATTCAGAACGACATTGCAAGGGCACTCGGAGCAGTCCCCGTGGGAAAGCCAGTGACGCAGATTGCGGAAAACATCAGTCGAAGAGTTGTGGACGGCGCCATTATTCCATGGACTGCGCTAATTCCTTTCCGAATCATCCAAGTGACAAAATACCACTATAACGCTCCCCTCGGGATGACAACCCTCGCGTTCGCTATGAATAAGGGGCAATACGAGAAACTCTCCCCAAAGGCCAAATCCGTCATGGACAGGAGTGGCCCCCTGCTATCACGGTTCCATGGCAATACTTTCGACGGCGCACGACAGAAGTACATCAAGCGGTACCAGGCGGATTCAAAACATATCGTACTCGCCCCAACCACAGCGGAGCAGCGGGAAATGGAATCCTTGTTCAAACCTCTGCACACACAGTGGAAGGCCAAGTACGGAGCCAAACGATACGACGCCCTTGTCTCAATTCTCGCCGAAATCCGAAAAGGTAACTAAAAATACTTCATCCTCAGGAAAGCTAGATGCAATGGTTTAGCCTCGAAAGGTGGTTCACCATCTTCACCCGGTGGGTCGCCTTTTTTGGCCTGATCCTTCTCCTGATCCTTACCCTGTTCATTCTCAGTGATGTGATCATGCGTGGGCTGTTCAACGCGCCCTACGCAGGAGTCCTGGACATATCACAGCTGTTGTTGCCGGTCATCGTGTCCACTTGTTTTCCCATCGCCGTACTCCAGCGCCGCCACGTCACGATCCGATTTCTGGGTAAAGCGCTAGGTCCCCGTGGGGAGATCTGGCTAGAGTGCTTCGGTTCTTTGGTATTTCTTCTATTTTTGATTCTCGTGACCTGGCAGTTTATCCTCCACACCGCTGACATGCAGGCCGCGGGGGAACACACCTGGGTAATTCAATTTGCTATGGCACCTTGGTGGTGGGTCACCACCGCTATGATGACTTCCTGCGTTCCCTTGCAAGGTCTAATTGTGCTTTCTGATTTCGTTAAGGCCGTGACCGGCAGGATAGCCGAACAGGGCTTCGCGGACATCCCAGAGTTATGATACGGGCCGGCGGCGACGACCATTCCTGAGAAGCTCCCATGGATCCACTGTTAATTGGTATTCTCGGATTGCTGGGTATCTTCATATTGATAGCCTTCCACGTGCCGGTGGGTGTCGCCATGGCCATGGCTGGCCTTCTCAGCTATTCAGCCTTGCAGAGCTTAAATGTCGGGGTCACGCTCTTTGGGAGTCAGCCAGCCAGCGTGATATCTAACCTCGACATCGGTGTAATCCCCCTTTTTCTTCTCATGGGAGCTTTTTCGTCCGCGGCAGGCTTATCCGCCGACATCTACCGCCTCGCCTTCGCCCTGGTCGGTCATTATCGAGGCGGCTTGGCCATGGCGACGATCGGTGGATGTGCGGGGTTCGGCGCCGTTTGCGGCTCGTCCATTGCCACGGTAGCCACGATGACCCGCGTGGCGCTGCCCGAAATGTTGGAGCGCCAGTACTCCTCGAAACTGGCCACTGGCTCCATCGCCGCCGGCGGTACCCTGGGCATGTTAATTCCTCCATCGATCATCATGGTGCTTTATGGTTTTCTGACCGAGCAATTTATTATTGCCCTATTCATCGGTGCGATTGTCCCAGGGATAATCACTGTGATTTTTTACAGCCTGGCCATCGCCATTTACGTGCGACTGCATCCAGAAGCCGGACCCTGCGGCGCACGGCTCTCCTGGAGGGAACAAGTGGCCGCCATAGGCCGGTCATGGGGAGTTCTCCTACTCGCCTTTCTCGTGCTAGGTGGACTGTATGGTGGCATCTTCACAGTCTCCGAGGCAGCGGCCGTGGGGGCAGGAACCGCCTTTTTGTTTACGGTTTTTCGCCGCAAGCTGACGTGGAAAACACTCTGGGAAGTGCTCCTGGACACAGCTGCTAACACAGGAATGATCTATCTTTTGCTGATGGGCGCTTCCATCTTTACCTTTTCCATCACTCTTTCGGGACTGCCGGAAGCAATGGTTGGATGGATCACATCTTTCAACTTGCCTGCGCTGTTGGTGATCTTTGGCTTGTTGTTGATGTATCTGATTCTTGGCAGCGTCTTTGAGACTGTCGCTGCCATGATCATCACCTTGCCCTTCGTGTTCCCCTTGATCCTTGAACTCGGTTACGACCCGATTTGGTGGGGCATCATCAATGTGATGGTCATCGAAACCGGCCTCATCACGCCCCCCATCGGTATCAACGTATTCGTCATACACGGCATGGCAAGAGAAGAATCTCTCCCGACGATCTTTGCCGGGATCATGCCTTTTTTTGTGGCCGACATCGCCCGGCTCATCATCCTAGTCATTTTTCCGATGCTGGTTCTATGGCTGCCCAGGATTTTGGGGATCATTTAATTTGGCGTTTATCCCCTTGACACAAGCAACCCTAAGCTGAATGTGCTCAAATCGGCTAGCGAGCCCACCGGGCGTTCCCGATGGCGTCCCCCCAGGGCATGACAGGCGTCTGCTACCAGAGCCAGGTGGTTTCGGTCTGAAACGGAGGGAAAATCATGGTGGCGGTGGTAGGAATCGAACCTACGGCGCCGCGGATATGAGCCGCGTGCTCTGACCATCTGAGCTACACCGCCACGGCGTGCTGACATTTCTGTTTTTCTACGCCTAGGGGGTTCGAAAAACCGGGAAGAGTGCGAACAGCACGAATCTAGCCAAAACATGATAATAAACTGAGGCTAAAAAACATGCAACAGGTTCATGGTGCATAAGGCCAGAAACATCTTGCACACTCTGGGTGGTTGAGCTGGGATGCAGATCCGGGATTTCTCTTACCGCATCTGGGGCTTTTCCAGACTCGCTGACTATGCCATACGCTGGGAGACTAGGGTTAGTAATAAGGCAAAGCACAAGGCTCGGGTGCTCAGTTTGTGGGCCAAGCATGGGGTTGGAAGCAACTGAAGAGGCCTTTGGAGTGAAAAGGCGGACCCTGTATTACTGGAGAGGGCAGCTGATGAAAGGGGGCGGGAAGCTGGAGGCATTAAACGAGGAGAGCAAGGCTCCCCATAGGCGTAGGAGTCGTAGTTGGCCTCAGTTGGTGCTTGGACAGATTGGCCGCATAAGGACGGAGCACCCCAATCTAAGCAAAGAGAAGATCTATCTATCGCTCAAGCCGTGGTGTGAGAGGCAGGATCTGAGGTGTCCAAAGCCCAGGAGCATTGGCCGGATCATAGCTGGGGCTGTGGACAAGATGAGAACGGTTTCCATGAAGATAAGGTCTAACGGTCGTAGAGTAACCAACAAGCCGAAGCGGGCAAGAGACCCCAAGGGTTTTAGAGCGAGCGGTCCTGGTGAGTGCGGGGCCTTCGATAGGGTGGAGTTGTTCCTTGATGGGCTAATGAAGTATGGGATCACCTTCACTGATGTCTACTCCCGGTTCTGTTTTGCCTGGGCGAGCCACAGCCATGGCTCTGAGGCGGCCAGGGAAGTCTACAGGGTAGTCAGCGAGGTGTTTCCCTATCCGCTTCAATATGTGCTCACAGACAATGGCTCTGAGTTCATGAAGCACTTTGATGGGGAACTGAGGAGGCTGGACAAGATTCACTGGCATACTTAATCCCAAGAGCCCAAAAATGAATGTCCATGTGGAGAGGTTTAACCGTACCCTTCAAGAAGAGTTTCTCGATTATCATGAGGATCTGCTCGTGGAGCCGGCAGCCTTTAACCGCGAGTTGATCCCGTGGCTGTTGTGGTATAACGGCGAGCGGCCTCACTGGGGACTCAACCTTAAGTCGCCGGTGCAGTTTTTAATGGAGCAAAGACCCCAAGAGTGCAATATGTGGTGGCCCAATACATCGTCTTGACCTAGCTTTGGATATATGCCAACTTTGCCCTCTACAGACTTATCCGTCTGATGGAGTCTTGTCTGCACTCGCACAAGAAAAAAAACGTTCAAATGCCTGCCTGTTTTGGAGGAGAAACCACAAAGTTACCCCCCCAGCCAGATCCGGTTGATCCATTTAGTTGCGTGGCGGAGGAACTGGACCGGGTGGAGGAAGCCCTTGCGGGATCCATAAAATCCAGGGAATCCGCTTTGACCGAAATCGCTTCTCATCTCATCCATAGCGGCGGCAAAAGGGTCCGTCCCATGATAACTCTGCTTGCCTTCAAGACCTTTGGAGGGACCAAGACTCAGGACGTGGTGGAAATTGCAGCCTCCATGGAATTGATCCATACGGCTACCTTGCTTCATGATGACATTATCGATGGCGCAGAGATTCGTCGAGGTAAAGTATCTGCATACAGGAAGTTTGGTTTGAAATCCACATTAGTGGCTGGAGACTTTTTGTTCATTAAAGCTTTCGAGTTTGCCGGCAAGTTTGACGAGACTGTGGTTCATTGGACTGCGGACGCGTGCACGAAGTTGACGGAAGGCGAAATGCTTCAGAATGCGTTTAACAGAAACAGGGCAGTCACCATTCTCGATTACTTTGAAATCATAAAGCGAAAGACAGCCTCCTTATTTCAGACGGGAGCTAAACTTGGGGCTTACCTGGCAGGTGCTTCACCGGCTCACATTGAGTTGTTGAGTCAATACGGTCTTAACCTGGGGATGGCTTTCCAGATGATCGACGATGTTCTCGATATCATAGGGCATAAGGAGCTTTTGGGAAAACCCACCGGGATGGACCTCCGGGATGGTAATCCGTCGCTTCCCATAGTGCTATCCCTGAGCGAGGATGAAAAGGAGGCGAGGGAGGCCTTCGAGTGTTCTCAACCCTCCGAGGAATCCATTCAAAAGGCCATTGAGTGCATTAGTAAGGGTAAGTCCATTGAGCAAGCCAAGAGGTTTTCTAAACAATATGCACTCAAGGCATCCAAGTCGGTGGAAATGCTTCCATCGTCAATGCATCACAATGGGCTCAGGGATCTGGTTCGGCTTATTGTCGAAAGGGATTTTTAGCCCTCCCGCTCTTCTCCCTTCAATTTCACATAAGGTTCATGCCTCAGCTCAAAAATGATCGCGAAAGATTTGTGCAGGAAATCTTTGACGATATTGCCGGTCGCTACGACTTCCTCAATCGAGTTATTAGTTTTCATTTGGACACGGTCTGGCGCAGACGAGCCATCAAGGCCCTGGAACTCAAGGGTGCCGCCAAGTTTGTCCTGGATCTCGGGAGCGGAACAGGGGACTCCACCTTTGCTGCTGCAAAGGAGTTGGGCAGTCAAGGACGGGTTTTCGGGCTGGATTTTTCAGCCGAGATGCTTCGCCGTGCCGAAATGAAAAAAGACAGAGCGGCCCAGGGAGAGAGAATCGCTTTCGTCTTGGGTAGCGTTCTTCAAGCGCCCTTTGGAAATGAATCCTTCGAGGCTGTCTTGACTGCTTTCGTACTGCGCAACATCTCAGACCTGAAGCAATTTTTCATGGAATCTTTTCGTTTATTAAGGCCGGGGGGGCGACTTGCAACCCTGGATATGTATCCTCCCACAAGTGGATTTTTTTCCTGCCTCTACTCATTTTACTTTTATCGGTTGGTTCCCCGCATCGGTGCAGGGTTGGCCCGCAATAGCACTGCCTACCGTTACCTTTCAGACTCGGTGCGGGGGTTTAATACTCCAGAGACCATCGGGGAGTTAATCCGACAGGCAGGCTTTGAGAATATCAGGATCGAAAGGTTTCTTAAAGGAGCGGTTTGCCTTCACGTCGCACAGAAATCCCAAGAGTGATGGAATCTTGCCAATTGTAGTGACGTTTATTGGCATCCTTTCTTGCCATCTATGAAGGCCTACCCCCTCAGCTTTGTACTTTTCCTGCAGCAGGTTTCCATTGGAGGCCTCTTTGCACTTGCGGTCACTCCATTTCACGAAATCGAGAGAGGGTTTTATAAATCCACAGCGGGAGTCCTCGTGGTGGCCGCTCTATTGGGACTTTGGGGGAAGCTTGCCCTCCTTCCCAATGCTTCGTCTCCCGTTGATGGCGTAGGGCCCACGGTGGAATTGTTCATCTATATGTTCTTTGTCCTATTTCTAATCCTATATTTTCTATCCCTATGGCGCGAACACCAGTGGTTTCGTGCGCAAACCTTTTCGTCATCGCTTCTACTTGGGTTGGCGGGGCTTGGGGCGGTTTCATTCAGCTTCCACCAGGCAACCTTTTTATCCTTTGAAACCCTTCTTTACCCAGTTAGCTTTCTGCTTTCTGCATTACTCCTTGGGGCGGCCACTGTGGGCATGCTCATTGGTCACTGGTATCTCATCGACGCCGGGCAGAGTATTGAGCCATTCCGTCGGGTGTTCAAGTTTTTCGTTGTGGTTCTAGTGATTCAGACCCTTTTCCTTTTGATTGTACCTTTCCTGCTCTATGTTTCCGGGGATGCTCATACCGTGTCTGGCATCCACCGGCTGTGGAGAGATCATCTGGTGCTCGTAGCCGCACGTTTCTTGGTATCGCAGGTGGGCCCCCTCGCTCTGTCCTATATGATCTGGCAGACCTTGAAGATCCCCAATACCATGGCGGCCACTGGTTTATTTTACATTACATTGTTAGGGGTAGTGGTTGGGGAAATCTTAGGACGGCAGCTTTTAGCTTTGACTTCCTTGCCCCTTTAGTTCATTCAGGCCATCATCGGACGGAGAATCCGGATAGACTTTGATCTTCGTCACCTTTAGCCCGTTGCCCGTCCACCCGAGGTCATAGCCAATCTTTTGTCCTTGTTTTAAATCGTTGGGGCTTTTGCTTGCACCAATTACGATTACGAGATTATAGGAAAAAGTGATTTCCCGCCCGCTCTCGGTGCGGACAACCCCCATATTGTTCCTGGGAAATAGCTTGACGATGACCCCGTGATAAAAGAGATCGGAATTCTCCGCTAACCCCTGACCCTCATCAGAATTGTCCATTTCTGTGTCCATCTAGACTAAGGGATGTTTTTGATTCGCGATCCTGCCCTGCAACTCCATGAGCCCATCGAGTACGGCTTCCGGCCTTGGCGGACAGCCCGGAACATAAACATCTATGGGAATAATTCGGTCGATTCCCTGAACTGTGGCGTAGTTATCGTAAAAACCGCCGCTTGAAGCACATGCCCCAAAAGCCATCACCCACTTGGGTTCACTCATCTGTTCATAGATACGTTTAAGAACTGGGGCGAGTTTGTGATTTACCGTGCCAATGACCATGAGAAGGTCGGCCTGTCGTGGACTGAATCGCGGTAAAAGGGCTCCGAAACGATCAATGTCATAAGGAGACATGGACAGAGACATGTATTCCATGGCACAACAGGCAGTGGCAAACGGATAGGGGAAGATAGAGTACTTTCTTGCCCATCCTACGGCCTTGTCCAAACGAGTTACGACAACGGCTTCGGCTAGAAGCTTCTCTTCTCCGTGTTTGGAGGTAGTTGTGATCTGACTATTGTCCACGGCAGTTTACCTAGAATAGATTCTTTAGGAAAAAAGTCAACCTAGTGAAAAATTTTTAAATCATCATTTGGGCTAAATCGAGAGGATTCGGTTCACCTTCGTCTACAGGTTTCCCATTGCAGCGAAAGTTTGCTGCGGGCCTAAAAACTGGGGGAAAGGAGAGGTCTATGGATCGAAAAAGGAGAGTGGTTCAGGTGACCGTCGTAGGTGGATCCAGCGCCGACCGTGAAACATTGGCCTTGGCTGAATCCGTTGGTAGGGCGGTCGGAGCCAAGGGCGGAGTGTTGGTATGTGGAGGCATGGGTGGCGTTATGGAGGCGGCTGCCCGGGGTGCAAAAGAAACAGGAGGTGTCACCGTGGGGATTCTACCTACCTATGATAGGCAATCCGGCAATCCGTTTCTGGACATTACTATACCTACGGGTATGGGACATGGGCGAAACATGTTGGTGGTGGCGTCGGGTGATATTGTGGTTGCTCTTCCGGGAAGCCACGGAACTCATTCAGAGGTAACCTATGCATTGCTCTTGGGAAGGCGAGTTCTGGGTTTCAAGGCCTGGGAACATGTACCTGGGGTGCACCCCATCAATAGCATCATGGAACTGGAAAAGGAATTGACGCCTATCTTTTAGGCAAGAAAAGGCGTTGCATTAAATCCCCAATTTAATTATACAAAACAGTGATTTTGCCTAAGGCATGTGACCTTGCCCCCTAAAACGAGTCCAGGTGAAATGTTAGGGATTTTGATTTTAGGAAGGAGGCAAGGATGGCAAGAAAGCGATTTACGGCCGAGCAGATTATCCTCAAGCTGCGTGAGGCGGAGGTGAGCTTGGCCCAAGGGAAGGCGGTGGGCCAGGTGTGCAAGCAGGTGGGGGTAACCGTGCAGACCTACTACCGGTGGAGGAAGGAATATGGAGGCCTGAAGATGGATCAGGCCAAGAGGCTCAAGGCCTTGGACAAGGAGAATGCGCGGTTGAAGAAGCTGGTGGCGGATCTATCGCTGGACAACCAGATCCTGAAGGAAGTGTCCTCGGGAAACTTCTAGGCCCGGCGAAGAGGAGACGAGCGGTGATATGGGCCAGAGAAAGATTGGGACCTGATCGAGTCTCCGAACGCCGGGCTTGCCAAGTGTTGGGACAGCCGCGATCGACGCAACGAAGAGTCCGAGAGATCCCGGAAGAGGAAGCAAGACTAGTGGCTCGGATGATGGAGCTGGCCAGCGAATACGGGCGATACGGCTACCGGAGGATTACGGCCATGCTGCGTGGGGAGGGGTGGAAGGTCAACCACAAGCGAGTGGAGAGGCTCTGGAGGCAGGAAGGGCTGAAAGTCCTCAGCCGTCAGCCTAAGCGAGGGAGGCTCCGGTTGACTGATGGCTCCTGCATTCGCCTGAGACCGGCGCATCGAAACCATGTGTGGAGTTATGACTTCGTGCACGAGCGAACCGAAGACGGTCGGGCCTTTCGGCTGTTGAGCATCCTGGATGAATACACCCGGGAGTGCTTGGCGATTGATGTGGCCAGACGGATGAATCACCGGGATGTGCTGGAACGGTTAGCGGAGCTATTCGTGGAACGGGGCGTGCCGCAGTCCCTTCGGTCCGACAATGGCCCCGAGTTTACGGCTCAGGCTATCCGGGACTGGCTCAAGGCCATTGGTGTCAGGACACTCTACATCGAGCCTGGCAGTCCTTGGGAGAATGGCTACGTGGAGAGTTTTAACGGAAAACTCAGGGATGAGCTGCTCAACCGGGAGGTGTTTGAAACCCTGAGGGAAGCTCAGGTGCTGATCGAAAGATGGAGAAGAGAGTATAACCAGCGGCGGCCTCACAGCGCCCTGGGCTATCGTTCTCCGGCACCGGAGGCCTTTCTGCCCAGAGCGCAGGCTGGGAATTCATCCCCATGGGCTGGACTCCAGATAATTCCGGCTCTAACTTAAAGGGTGGTACCACTCCTGGGGGCAGGTCACATGAAGATAAAAGGAATTTTATATTGACATGCCATGGTTTTTATAATAAGTATTATAATGCTTCTACAAGGAGCAACAAGAAAGGAATATAAACCATAGGCCTCTGAAATCCAAGCAAATGGCCATTTACACCCGTCTGAGCGAAAAGGATTGTTTACAGATCGCTGAAGAATTTGGACTTGGCGATCTCATTTCCTCAACAGGCATTCGCAACGGCTCCGTTAATACTCACTATCTTCTAGAAACCAAAAAAGGCCGCTTCTTCGTAAAGATCGACGAAATTAAAAGCGAGATGGAAGCGAAACAGGAAATCGATCTTATCCTGTTTCTGAAGCGGCAGGGGTTTCCTTGCCTCCAGCCCCTTCGAAGCAAGAAGGGGAAATACTATCACGAAATCCAATCCAAACAATTGTCCGTAAGCAAGTACGTGGAAGGAACAGAGTTGTCGGTGGATGCGTTAACTCCCGCTCAGTTAGAGATAATGGGCCATGCCCTGGCGGATCTACATCTTATTGGGAGAGGCTACAAAAAAGGCATCGACAATCGATTCGCTTTCCCGAAAATCGTGATGATGTATCGGGAGTTCAGGAAGGATCTCCCCACCCATCTAAGAAACATTATTCGAGTCATGGACGATGAGGTCTCGTATCTGGAGAATTATCTAGATAATAATTTACCGAAAGGCGTTATCCACGGAGATTTTTTTGCCGATAACGTGAAGTTCAAAGGGTCACGGTTGGTTGGGATCGTTGACTTTGAAGCCACATGTCGGGGAAAGCTGATTTATGACCTCGCCACCGCGGTTAACGCGCTTTGTTTCCTGGATGGGCGTTACCGCATCGATCGTTTCGAAGCCTTGATAACTGGATACGAAAATTTACGCCCGCTTTCATTGCCGGAGTGGGACTCTTTTCCCAACGAACTCCGTTTTTCAGCGATCCGGTTTACGATCACTCGAATTAAGGATTTTTATTTACGCAAGGTCGATGAAAGTCAAAGAAACTATAAAGATTTTAAAGAATTCTTTGATCGGCTCATGATTCTTCGCAGAGAAAAAGACGGTGGAATGGAAGATCTCCTACTGGCCATGGCCACTGGCTACGATTACCGTAAATACCAGAAATCAAAACCCTCCAAATAGCCCTTTTCCTAGCGACTTCTAACTTCAAGAGTGGTTCTTTAGGAGTCTCGAGTTGAGCCTCTTGATCTTAGATAGCGTATCCTGACGACTCAGACGGATAAAAGCAAGGAACGTCGAAAACAGACCCAGAAAAAATAGGAGACGCCCCCCTCCCGACACCACGTAATAGAAATCCATTTTGACTCGTGACGTGTTGTATTTTGCTCTATCCTCATTAATTCTTCTCAGTACCTCTTTGTTTTTTCGATGGTCCAGCTCTTGAAAGCTTCGATAGTTTTCCTCGAGCCCCGTTTTGGAAATAGTTCGCATCATATTTTGATATTTGGTTACCTGCACCGCTCCCACGATCCAATTTCCAATACCCATGATTAACAGGGTCGCCGCCGTTACCAGGAGATAATTAGAATAGAAATCCTTGGGCTTCATCATTAAGGCTCTCTGCTAGCGACTATCAAGCTCAAGGTTGAATGTCAAATCATTTCAGGAGCTGATCAATATGATAGTGTTCATGGCATGGGAATGAAAAATGGCCTAATTCATCGATACAATGACCTTCCACTTCGCCCAATTCTTAGCCATGATCTTCTCTCAGCTCGTGGCTTTACCTTTTAAAACGAGGCCACCTCATTCTCACTTCACAAATTACCATAATTATTGAGCTATCATCAAAGAGTGTGGAAATAGGAGACAGGTAGGCGTACCCATTGGTAAATTCCAAACGAAAAGCTGCCTGGAGCAACAGGCAGAGAAAGGATACGCCGGTGATAGGAAAGCACAGCGGGCTGGTAGAGTCAAAGGGAGTTTTTTACGAATGCATGGAGGCATTTGCCCGGGAGAAGATTGGGGAGAAAGGGTACAGGATGTGGTGGAGCAGGAAGGAGTGGAGCGGTTGGGGAGGAACAAGAGCGAGGGGAAAGCAAGTGAAGTGGGACAGCCTGGGAATCGCAACGGCTACGGTAAGCCGCGCCGGTTCACGTTGAGCATGGGGAGCGTAGAGGTAAGAGGGGCTGGGGTAAGGAATGTGCAGGAGAGATTTAGCTTCCAGGTATTGCCGTTATTTAAGCGGCAGAGCCGCCAGGTCAGGGAGTTATTGCCGGAGCTTTATTGGCACGGTGTGGGCAGTGGGGATTTTGAGCTGGGGCTGAGGGGGCTAGTGGGAGCAGGGGCACCGCTATCGGCGTTTTGGCTTTTACGGTTCAAGGAGAAGTGGGAGGCGGACTACGAGCAGTGGGAGGCACAGGGTATGGAGGAAGAGGAGGCAGCATATCTTTGGGCAGATGGGATTGATGTAAAGGCTGGGATAGGCAAGGAGAAGGCGGCGCTAGTATTGGTAGTGATGGGGGCGATGAGGGATGGGAGCAAGAGGTTGTTAGCATTGGAAGTGGGCTAGCGGGAGAGCAAGCAATGAGTCGCCCTTCTCGAGGGTGAGGCTGAGAACAGCTGCCTCCAGACGGTTTAAATCTCAGGTCAATGCCGCCTGTTTGATCTGGAAGACAATGATGATTGCGGAAATGAGTTTTAGGAAGCTGGACGCACCGCACTGGGTGGAGAAGGTAGCTGAAGGAAGAAAATACGGAGACGGGATTGGAATCGAAAAAACCAGGGTCGCCGCCTAGATCTTTTACCCGCTATTTGACAACAGATCTGTCCCTTCAGCTTTATTGCTAGGTAAATAGACCTATTAGGGGCTCCGCCACGGCCATGGGGCCGCGTAAATGCCTTCCCGAACGGCATTTATGGGTGAACGATTATGGAGGTTGACTTGGAGTATGATTCTCGGATAGTTTCTGGAACGGATTCGATTCCGGGGCGGATTTTCGCTGCCCCGGGTTGACCGTAAATCATGAGGAGGTCAAAAGCGTGCAGATCATAGATGCGGATACTCATATCGACGAAACCGATGCTACTTGGGAATACATGCGTACAGAGGAGATGGAGTTCAAGCCCACCACTGCCTATCCGGCGAAGTTAGACCCGTCGCGGCCTCCCATCCGTTACTGGATGATCGACGGACAGCGGCATCTACGGTTCACCAGGGACGACAAAAGGACACGCACAACCGTTGAGACTCGGGAGCTCCTGGACATACAGGCGCGTTTACGGGCCATGGATGAGATGGGGACACATGTGCAGGTCATCTACCCCACCCTGTTTATCGTGGAAGTAACCCAGCGCCCCGAGGTTTCCGTAGCAATAAGGCATTCTTACAACCGGTGGCTGGCAAGCCGTTGCGCTGAGTCGGGGGGCCGCTTGCGTTGGGTGTGTATGCCGCCGCTTTTGAGCATGGATGAGGCCCTCAAGGAATTACGGTTTGCGAAAGACCACGGTGCCTGCGGTGTAATGAAGAAAGGGGACGTGGAGGCGGGAAAGTGGCCGGCCGACCCATACTTCTTTCCACTCTATGAGGAGGCGCAGCGCCTCGATATGCCCATTTGCATCCACACCGGCACTGGAACCCCTGACCGTCCTTCCATGAAGGACGTGTCCTTGGGGCAGTTCATGCGCTCGCAGCTTTCCGCCATCCACGCCTTTCACACCCTGATACGCCACGACGTTCCCGGCAAATTTCCAAAGCTTCGCTTCGGTATCGTTGAAGCGAACTCTTCATGGATCCCCTATGTTGCCTATGAGTTAAGGAGGCGTTTGAAGAGGTTTAGCGGCGGCTCCACGTTTGGTACGCTCCAAT